>CAVUBY010000001.1:0-92758 GCA_963739925.1 uncultured beta proteobacterium
TGCCCGTGGGCGAGACCCGAGAGGTCCAGCAGATGCGTCGCGAGCTGGCCGCCCTGCATGGTGCCGACGCGGCTTGCCCCGTCTCCACGGCTCTGTTTCTGCGCACGGTGGCCGAGGCCGCTTGGGACGACATCGAAGCCGGAATGCCACCCACCGCCGTGGCGCCGTTCTGGCGGGTGGTGGACCCCCGGTCCCCGCTGGCCAAGAAACTGCGTTCCGGCGCGGCCTGGATCGCGCAGCAGCGCGCGGCCGAACTACAGTCGTAGCCGCGCCGAGGCCTGGTTGCCCCGATCACGTGGGCCGCAAGAGCGCGCAGAGCTTGTGGCCGGGGGGGTCGTGCAACCCGATCATTGCGACTCGGTCGCCAAGGGCCGCAAACCCGCACCTCAAGCCGGAGGTTGCCTCAGCGCCCGGCAGATGTGGCACGACCGGCAGCTGAGTCCGTCGGCGCTCGCTGCCGCACGTCTGCCTGGATTTTCGGCTTGGCGCGCCGCGCAGCTTGCGGCGCCGGTTTCGGTCATCGTACGACCGGTGTGCACTGCAGATCGGCCCCAATGGTCAGCGGGCCAGCATAGGCTTTCTTCAGGTCCGAGATGGCCGCCTCCAGGGCGGGGCCGGACAGTCCGATGTGACTGACGACCAAACGCCCAGGGCCAGCCTCCTGCGCAACGCGTCCAACAACTTCGGGTGCCGCATGCAGCGGATTCTTGGCGCCTACAGGGATCATCAAATGCATGATCAGAACATCGGCGTTCTTGGCGAAGTCAATGAATTTCGGGTTGGTGCCGATCTGGTCGGAACTGAAGACGACGGATCCGCTACTCGTTTCAATGCGGTAGGCCAGCGTCGGCATGTTTCCGTGCGGGATACTGAGCGCGGTGACCCGCAGTCCCTGAGTATCAAGAACCACCGAGGGCTCGGACTTCAGCGCATCGACGACATTGATACTCAAGCGTACGCCGTTGGCCGTGACAGCGTCCAGCGTTGCGCCCATCACTGGGAATGCGCCAGTCTTGATATCGAAGAGGCGAGACAGGAATGTCGAGAAATCCGGTGCCTGGTCGTTTCCGGCCGGTCCGGCGAAGCCCTTGCCGGCTGACGGTCCGACGATGGGCAGCGTTTCCTTGCGGACTTGATGGCTGAGCCACAGCAGGGCAGGCAAGTCAGACACATGATCCGGGTGAAGGTGACTGATGGCGACCAGGGCTAGGTCGCTCAACTTGGCCTGGGACTGACCGAAGCGCAGATACGATCCGCCACCAATGTCAACGAGAACTCGTGCTTTGCCATCGATCCACAGCAGATAGCTTGTCGACGCTCGCTCCTGGCTGAGGGCCGGTCCGCCGGAGCCAAGAATCTGCAAAGTAGTCGGGCCTGCGGCGCAGCTTTGAGCAGACGAGACAGCCGGGACGGCAAGCAGCAGAGTGCCGCAAAACAACTGGCACAAAAGAAGCATCAGAGCGAGTTGTTTTCTTGGCATTGCTTCTCCATGGTGCCGGGAAGGTGAGCCGGCTGCTCCAGTTCGTGACGATGTTCGCATCTCTGGGCACTGATTGCTATAGGGAAGGTCTGAACAGGTCGAAGACGCGAACGCGTTCCAATCGCTGGCCTGGCGCTCGATCGCGCGAAGCGGGCGCTCGGCCTTGGCTTTCACCCTGGCACTGAGACCTTCTGCCGGTGAACCACTGTCTGCCTGCGGCCCTCGGGGAGATTGGCGATGTCGCTGCGGCGCAGCGGTCTCAAGTTCACGCCAGAGGCTCCGATAAACACCCCAGCAGGCTTGCGTTGGTCCCGGCGGTTCAAACCTCGAAGACGGCTCGGGCTTGCATCGGAGGCGCCCCGCGCTGAACGCTTCACTTCTTCTTCAAGACCAAGGACGGATCATGTTGAAAAAAACTTCCCTCGTCGTCGCCGCCCTGCTCGCATCCAGCCTGGCCACCCAGGCCGCGGAGCCGACCCGCAAGGATGCCATGGCCATCGTCGACCGAGCAGCCAGCCATGCCTCAAAAGCCGGCGGCCCTGCTCTGATTGCCGAGATCAACTCGGCCAAGCCGGAATGGTCGGACAAGGACCTCTACCTCGTTGTGTACGACGCCAACGCCGTTGTGCTGGCGCACCCGTTCAACCCCAAGCTGGTGGGCAAGCGCGTGCTCGAGGTGCCCGATGTCGACGGCAAGTTCTTCCGCAAGGACATCGTGAACGAAGCCATGAGCAAGGGTCAGGGCTGGACGGACTACAAGATCCAGAACCCGGAGAACAAGAAGATCGAGCACAAGGTGACCTACTTCAAGCGCGCCGGTGATCTGATCATCCTGGCGGGCATCTTCGCCGACGCCAAGTAAGGACCGCTCTTTCAAACTCGCAGGGGAGTCCAGCGTGAATCTGAGATCGTGGCCCGTTTCAGCCAAGGTGGCACTTGCACCCATTGTCACCATGGTCTGCTTGATCGCAGTCAGCGCGCTGGGCCTGCTGGCCAACCATTCGCTCACCGGCACCTTGCAACGGATGCAAGAGGTCACCATCCCGTCGCTGGAAGCGGTGGCGCAATTTCAGCGCCAAGTGGCTGCTGCCTACAGCGAAGTCAACCGCTCCATGGTCTGGCAAGGAGCCGAGGTGCCGGAGACCCGCATCGCCGCTCTCGACAAGCAGATCGCCAGCGACTTGAATGCCTTGGGCGAGGCCATCGAGCGGGAGGTCAACGCACCGCACTGGACACCAGAGGCGGCATCCCAGCTGGCGGCCATCAAGACGTCGTTCGCCGAACTGCGCAAGGCCGCCACCGACACCCTTGAGATGAAAGAGGCGGGCCTGGGCACCGCAGCGCCCTTTCTGGCGCCGCTGCAGAAATCCTATGAAAAACTCGACAAGCAATTGGCGGAACTTGCCCTGGTGCAGCATGACCTGGCTGTCACCAATGGCAACCTGGCCAACGACGTGGCGCAGCGCAACAACCGCCTGATCCTGCTGGGTACATTGGCCGGCCTCGTGCTGGCGGCGGTGATCTCGGTGGTCTGCGCACGGCTCATTGTCGGTCCATTGAAGAATGCGCGCTTGCTGGCCGAAGAGTTCTCGCAGGGCCGGCTGGCGATGGTTGCCTTGCCCCCCGGCGGTCGCGACGAAACGGGGCAGATGCTTCAGGCCATGAGCAATGCCTCGCAGCAGTTGGGCTCGATGGTGATCGACATCCGCAATGTCACGAATGAAGTCGAGCTGGCTGCCAGCGAAATCGCGCACGGCAACAACGATCTGTCCGAACGCACCGAACAGCGCGCCGCGAGCCTGCAGCAGACGGCCTCTTCGATCCATACGCTGAGCCAGAGCGTGCAGGACAATGCCCGCGCGGCGCAGGACGCCGATACCTTGGTGCGATCGGCCAGCACGGTGGTGACCGAAGGTGGCAACGCCATGTCTGGGGTCATCCAGAGGATGGAAGAGCTCAGCGGCCAATCGCGGCGCATCGGCGAGATCGTCGGCGTCATCGACGGCATTGCCTTTCAGACCAACATCCTGGCGCTCAACGCGGCCGTGGAGGCAGCGCGGGCCGGCGAGCAAGGCCGCGGCTTTGCGGTGGTGGCGTCGGAGGTGCGGGGCCTGGCCCAGCGTTCGTCGGCATCGGCCAAGGAAATCCGCGCGTTGATCGGCGAGTCCGTGGAAAGCACAACCAATGTCGCCACCAGTGTGCAGACAGTGTCCCGGACCATGAACGACATCGTCGAGTCGATCCGACAGCTCTCGGAGATGGTGGCCCACATCGCCCAGGCGAGCCAAGGTCAAGCCAGTGGCCTGTCCGAGATCAACAGCCACATCACGCTGCTGGACCGCTCGACGCAGCAGGACGCCGCGCTTGTGGAGCAGTCAGCGGCGGCGGCCGAGTCGCTGCGTTCACAGGCCCAGCGCGTGAACGCGCTGATGGGACGTTTCGAGGTGCAGCACTGAGTGGTCGAATTCCCTGCCTTTCGGTGGGCGGCGCGGTCCGCTGGGCCATCGCGCTGGATCAACTCAAGGCAGCGCCGATGGCGGCGACCGCTCGAGCGATAAGGCTTCACTCCGCAGTTGGCCTGCATGACCAACCCCGAAGCTGTGGAGTTCTCTGGAGGACGCGGGATCGAGACTGCCGTAGCGGGTCAGGTTGAGCGTCAGCCACGCCGTTGGTGCTCAGCTTGAGCGAGGGGTTGGACCGCACTCGCTACGCGGCCAAGAGTGAACACCTTTGGATGGTGGCCAGTTCCTTGTGAAGCGCTTTCTTGGCAATGGCTGTGTCATAGGCGACCTGCCCGCGCAACCACCAACCGTCGCTCAGCCCGAAGTAGCGGCAAAGCCGAAGGTCCGTATCGGCCGTGACTGCGCTCTTGCCAGAAACGATCTCGCCGATACGCTGTGGGGGTACGCCGATGTCTTTGGCTAGGCGGTACTTCGTAAGGCCAAGTGGCTTGAGAAACTCTTCTTCAAGCATCTCGCCTGGCGAGACAGGTAGAACGATGCGCATGGCTTCTTCCTTCAGTGATAGTCGACGATCTCTACGTTCTCGGCGCCTTCTGGTGTCCAGACGAAGCAGACGCGCCATTGCTGGTTAATGCGGACGCTGTGCTGTCCCTTCCTATCATCTTTCAGCGCTTCGAGTCCATTGCCGGGCGGCACCTTCAGATCGTCAAGAACTGCCGACCAGTCCAACTGTGCAAGCTTGCGGAGCGCAGGTCGTTCGATGTTCACCCAACGCTTCACGCGCTTACCCTCGAAGAGGGCTTGGGTGTCTTTGCACTTGAAGTTCTTGATGGGCACGGGCGGCGATATTAACGCGCTGCGTGCATATGTCAAGCTGCTGGACCGTCACGATGCTTGGCTGTGCGGTCTAACGAGACTGTGTTTTAACCCGCGCACTGAACCTGGCGAAGGTTGCCGAGCATCGAATGCGCGATGTGAACCGCGTAGCTTCTTTCGTTCATATCGACCCGATTGGACCCTGAAGGCCGGAGCGCCGTCAATGCGCGCCGGTGCGGCCCCTCGAGCGCGGATAGTCCGCGAATCCCGCCCTCCTGCTAACCGCAGTGCGCCATCTTCTCGATGTTGTGCACCAGGCAGAACAGATTCCACTGCGTGCTGACCTTCGCCCGGCCCCTGAGCGTGAAGCGACGCATGCCCTTGTGGTGGCGGATGTTCGCGAACACCGGCTCCACCGTTGCGATGCGCTGGCTGTAGAGCCTTCTGCCCCGTGGCGAGTCGATCGCCCGGCGCATGCGCTCGCTCGGGTCGTGCGCATCGGCGCGCTTGGCCTGGAAACGTGACACCTGCCGGCCTCGCGTGCTCGTGATGTCGCGCTGGCAGCGCGTTCTCAAATGGCAGCCACTGCAATCCTGTGGCTGCGCCTCGAAGCGTTGATATCGCTGACCTTGCGCCGTGCGGTACCAAGACCCGTTGCCGCTGAGCGTCTTGCCTGCCGGACAGGTGGCGGTGTTGTCGTTCTCGAACCGGAAGTCCTCGGGCCTGAAGAACTTCAGCGTCTTGACAGACGCCTTGTCGTACAGGGGATCGTCCTTGGCCTTGTGGTGCGCGTTGTCGATGCGCTCGTCTCGCTGGCGCATTTGGTTGTCGGCAATCATGGCCGGGATGCCTTGCGCCTGGAGCGCACCCACGTTGGCGTCACTGTGATACCCGGCATCGGCGGTGATGAGGGTGTCGGTGTGGCGCACGGCCTGGCTCTTGTCGATCATCGGCAGCAGCATGGCCTGCTCGGAGCCTGAGCCGATCACTTCGGCGGCGACGATGATCTGGTGCGCGCTGTCCACCGCTGCTTGTGCGGCATACCCCTGGATCACGCCCTTGGACGTGGCCATCTTGGCACTGTCGGGGTCGGTGAGGTTGCTCTTGAGTTCCTGGCCCTTGGCGTTGAGGCGCTTGGGTGCGCGGGCGATGAACTCGCGGGTGGCTTGTGCTTCGCGCTGCAACTCGGCGATGCGGTGTTGGCGCTGCACGTCGAGGTCGATGTGGCCGTGTTCGTCTTGCGCCTGATGTGCGCTGATGATCTTGGCGGCGGCCTTGTCCAGGCGATCGGCCCGATGGGCCAACTCGGCGTGCGTGCCGCTGCGCTCCTTGCTGGCGTTGGCCGGCAGCTTGACGCCGTCGATGGCGAACATGGTCTTGCCGATGAGGCCCAGGCGGTCGCAGGTCATGAGCACCTGCGCGAACAAGGCTTGCACCTCGGGGCCGAGCTCGCGCACGAACTTGGCGATGTGGGTGTAGCTGGGCTGGCTGTCGCCGCTCACAGCCATGAACAGCACGTTCTGCTCACACGCCTGCTCGATCTTGCGGCTGGAGATGAGGCCGCGGCTGTAGGCGAGCAGCACGATCTTGAGCATGACGCGCGGGTCATAGGCGCTGGCGCCGACTTCGTCGTTGTGGAAGCGCGCATCGAGTGCGCCGAGGTCGAGTTCGTGATCGACGAGGTGATCGAGCGCGAACTCGAAGGTGCCGGGCTGGATCTGCTCGTGCAGCATCACCGGGATCAACATGCCGCCTCGTTCGACCGGCTTGTAGCGCGCCATCGGTCACCTCGTTGCGTTGGCCTTGATGCGCGAGTGATGCAAGTGCCGCGCCAGTGGCGACCAGCTCCAGGCAGGTTATTGCACAGTCTCAACGTAATTTCGACATCAAGTCGGCGCAGCCCCAAAGCCGCGCCTTCGCGTCATTCTGACATCTAACTTGGCGGCGTGACGTCTAACTCTAGGGGGAAGATGCCGCTGAAAGCCGCTTGACGCCTGGGATGGGCTTGGCAATACTGTACAAATGCACAGTATTAAACAAAGTGCCCAACACGTCAGGCCGCCGCTGCAGTCCACGCGCCTGTTGGCGCAGTTGCGTGAGCGCATCCGTTACCTGCACTACAGCATCCGCACCGAGGATGTTTACGTCTATTGGGTGCGGGCGTTCATCCGCTTTCACGGGGTGCGCCACCCGCGCGAGATGGGGCAGGCCGAGGTGGTGGCGTTTCTGTCGCACCTGGCCAATGAGCGGCGGGTGTCGCCGGCCACGCACAAGCAGGCGCTGTCAGCGCTGCTGTTCCTGTACCGCCAGGTGCTCGATGTCGATCTGCCCTGGATGACGGAGCTAGACCGTCCCTCGGGCCCGCGCCGCGTGCCCGTGGTGCTGAGCATGCCGGAGGTGGCGGCGCTGCTGTCGCAGCTGCAGGGCGAGGTGGGGCTGCTGGCGCGCCTGCTCTACGGCACGGGCATGCGCCTGCTCGAGGGTCTGCGCCTGCGCGTCAAGGATGTGGAGTTCGATCGCGGCGTGATTATCGTGCGCGATGGCAAGGGCGGCAAAGACCGGGTGGTGATGCTGCCGCAGTCGCTGGTGGAGCCGTTGCGCGCGCAGTTCGAGCAGTCTCGCGCGCTGTGGGCGCAAGACCGGGCGGCGGGCGTGGCCGGGGTGCACATGCCGTTTGCGCTGGAGCGCGAGTACCCCAAGGCGGGTCACCTGTGGGCCTGGCACTGGGTGTTTGCGGCGGCCGAGCTGTCGGTGGATCCGCGCACGCAGGTGCAGCGCCGCCACCACCTGTCCGAGCAGCGCCTGCAGCGTGCGATGAAGCAGGCGGTCGTGCAGGCGCACATCCACAAGCCGGCCTCGGTGCACACGCTGCGGCACTATGTCCTGCGCCCAACTATGTCCAGCGCCTTGATCGGCGCCGGTGCACGACCCGCGACCGCGACAGGACATAGCCGGACGGCACTACAGGCCGTTCAGGAATGCCAGCAGCTTGTCGCCAGGCTGGTATCGGCCCGGCGTGCCGTCCGGCGGCGTGGTCCTGGCCAGCACTTGCTCCTTCAGCGCCAGGTTCGCGTCCAGGTAGATCTGCGTCGTCTCGATCGACTCGTGCCCCAGCCACAGTGCGATCACCGCCTGCTCGACACCCGCTTGCAGCAGGTCCATGGCCGTCGTGTGACGAAGAACGTGCGGCGTCACGCGCTTGCGCTTGAGCGAAGGGCAGCCGTGGGCAGCCGCGCGCACGTGCTTGTCCAGCAGGTAGTGAACGCCGTGAGAGCTCAGGCGGCCGCCGCGCGCGTTCGGGAACAGCGGCTGGCCGGGCACGATCGGCGGCTCCTGCAGCCAGGCCATCATCACCGCGCGCGTGCTCTTGCTCAGCGGCGTGCAGCGCTCCTTGCGTCCCTTGCCGATCACCCGTACATGGGCGCCGACGCCCAGGCTCAGGCTCTCGCGCTGCAGGCCCGTCAACTCAGACAGGCGCAGGCCCGTCTGTACCGCGAGCAACATCAGCGCGTGATCGCGACGCCCGGACCACGTGCCCTGGTCCGGCGCTGCCAGCAGAGCATCGACTTCCGCGCGCGTCAGGAAGTTCACCAAGGTTCGGGCGAAGCGCTTGGCCGGGATCGCCAGCACGCGCTGAATCTGCGCCGAATGCTCTGGAGCCTCGAAGGCCGCGTAGCGGAAGAACGAGTGGATCGCCGTCAAGCGCAGGTTGCGTGTGCGCGCGCCCACGCTGCGCACCTGCTCCTGCGCGTCCAGGAAGGCCAGCACCAGCGGTGCATCGACATCGTCCAGCGCCAACCGCGACGGCGCCTTG
The DNA here is from genome assembly GCA_963739925.1 of uncultured beta proteobacterium. Taxonomy (GTDB): domain Bacteria; phylum Pseudomonadota; class Gammaproteobacteria; order Burkholderiales; family Burkholderiaceae_C; genus CAVUBY01. The sequence goes on from CAVUBY010000001.1 coordinate 8,573, forward strand.
CGCAGATGGTCCTGCGCAAAGCGCAGCAGCAGCCGGAAGGTGTCGCGGTACGACGCGATCGTGTGCGCGCTGGCACGGCGCTGCTGCATCAGGCGCTGCGTGAAGAAGCCCTCGAGCAACCTCGCCAAACTCGATGCGGCGCTCATCGTGCCGGCTCCCAGCGCTGTTCCAGCCGCGCCATGGCCTGCGACATCAGCTCGGGCCAGGCGCTCAGGTACCAGTAGGTATCGGCCACATGGACATGACCCAGAAACGTCGACAGCACCGGCAGCCGCCGTGCCGCGTCCTCGCCCGACGCATACCAGCGCAGCAGGGTGTTCACGGCGAAGCGATGCCGCAGATCGTGCAGCCGCGGGCCAAAGCTGTCGTCGGGTCCACGCAGACCGATCTGGCGCGACAGCGCGTAGAACGTGCGGTGCACAGCCCCGCCATCGAGCCGGTTGCCGCGGTTGGAGACGAAGAGGTACGGGCAGGCCCGCTCGCCGAACACCTGATCGCGCTGCTCGAGATACCGAGCGAGCACGGTGCACGTGCTCTCATGCAGCGGCACCAGACGCTCCCGACCCCGCTTCGCGCCGCGGATCGTGAGCAGTGCCTGGTCCAGGTCCACATCGCTCACTCGCAGATGCAGCGCTTCGCCAATGCGCAGCCCCGTCACGCTGAGCAGGCCGAACAGGCAGTGGTACAGGTGAGGGCGCAGCGGCGTGCGTGGCCACGCGGTGGGCAGGCGCAGCGCGGCGCCCAGCAGTTGCTCGATCTCGCGCTCGCTGTACAGGTAGGGCCGCGCCCGGGTCGAGCGGTGCGGCAGCAGCCCGGCCGCCGGGATCTCGGTGCCGGGATCGGTGGCGCTGCGGTAGCGAGCGAAGCCGCGCACGAAACCCAGCCGCCGTGCCCACTCCGCTGGCTGCACCGTGGTCGACTGCTGTGCCCACTCCAGCGCCAGCCGCGCGGTGATGTGCTCGGCCTGGCGTTGTTCCATGAAGCGCACGAAGCGCGGCAGTTGCAAGCCGGCGTCTTGCAGCTTGAAGCCCAGGGAGCGACGCAGTTGCAGGTAGTCGTGCAAGGCCTGTCGGAGGGTGTTCATGCTGCAGCTCCCGGCCAGCACGGCGCCAGCTCGCGCAGAGCGCCCAGGTCCACGCGGGCATACAGCGCCGTGACCTGCGGGCTGCGGTGGCGCAGCACCTCGCCGATCTCGGCCAGCGAGGCGCCACCCCCCAGCAGTTGCACCGCCAGCGCATGGCGGAACTGGTGCGCGCCCTTGCGCGGTGCATCCACACCGGCGCGCTTCAGCGCGTGCATGACGATCGAGCCGATCGCCACTGCCGGGCTGCCGAAGCCGCGGATCGGAGCGCGTGAGCGCAGAAACAGCCGGCGATCGTCTGCCTGCGGACGACCGTCTTGCAGGTACGCGGCAATGGCCTGCCCGACATCGACGGGAAGCGGCATCAGCGTCTGCCGTGCGCCCTTGCCGCGCACGCGCAGCAAGCCGCCGGACCAGTCGAGATCATCGAGCGTGAGCGTGGCGACCTCGGCCGAACGCAGGCCCAGGCGGGCCAGCAGCAGCAACACCGCAAGGTCGCGCCGCCCGACCGCGGTGTGTCGGTCGCACGCCTGCAGCGCCGCGCGTGCATGCTCGGCCGAGATCGCGCGAGGCAACTGCGGCTTGACCGACCAGCTCGCCACGGCAGGGACAGCGGCCACGAGGCCGGCATCGACCTCGCCGCACATCTGTGCATGGCCGAGGAACGAGCGCAGCGCTGTGGTCAACAGCTTGGCCCGATGCGGCGACAGGCGCTGTGCCTGGTGCTGCACGAACCCGATCACATCGGCTGCACACAAGTCGGGCAGCTTCACCTGCCCAGAGCCGAACCGTGCGTCCAGGAACAGCCGCGCGTATGCCGCGTACAGCTCGACCGTGCGGGCGGACAGACCTCGAACGTGATGCAAATGCTGTTCAAACCCATGAACGACAGTCACCGCCGGCGCCACAGGCGTCGCGGCGGCGGGCACCTCCACGATGCCTCGCGCGCGCAGGAAGGCCAGCAGTTGACGCAGGGCATACAGCTCGTTGCGCCACGGTCGGTGGCGACCTCGCGTGCGCTCGCGGTGGTAACGCGCGATGGTGCGCTCGTCGGTGCAACGCACGTCGGTATGCCGCTGGGCCAGCCAAGCGCTGAAGTCCGCGGCGCGATAGGCCTTGAGGTGAGCGCACCAGCCCGAGTAACGCTGCCCGACGAGCCACGAGACGAATGCATCGAGATGTGGCGCCAGGGGGCCTTGAGCCGAGCGGCTGATCGAGCGCGCAGTGTTGTAGGACCGTTCCATGAGGTGCTCCTTCCAAGATGGGTTGAGGTGGAAGGAGCGAAGCTATGTCCTGTGATCGGCCTTGCGATCGGCGCCAGCGTGGCATGGCGCTGGGCTGCTGGACATAGTTCGGCTGCGGGAGATAGTTCCGCCTATGTTGAGAAGTCCATAGGCGGCACTCGTTTGCCACGCACCTGCTGCAGTCGGGCACCGACATCCGCACGGTGCAAGAGCTGCTGGGCCACAGCGACGTGAGCACCACCATGATCTACACCCACGTGCTCAAGGTGGAGGCCGGGCACACGGCCAGTCCGCTCGATGTGCTGGCGGGTACGCCCGGGCCGCGGCTGGCGGCCATGCCGCTGGCCTGATTTGCGCCCATGCTCCCCGGTTACGCCGAGCTGCATTGCCGCAGCAATTTCAGTTTTCTCACGGGGGCGTCGCACCCGGGTGAGCTGGTGCTGCGGGCGCACGAGCTGGGCTATGCGGCGCTGGCCATCACGGATGAATGCTCGCTGGCCGGCGTGGTGCGCGCGCATGTGGAGGCGGTGAGTTGCAAGCTGCCACTCATCGTGGGGGTGCAGATGGACGTGGCGTGGGCGGATGCAGCGCCCATGCGGCTGGTGCTGCTGGCGCAGACGCGCCGCGGCTACGGCAACCTGTCGCACTGGGTCACGGTGGCGCGGCGGCGTTCGCCCAAGGGCAGCTACCAGGCGCTCACCACCGATCTGGAAGGGCGCGTGCCGCATGCGCCGTTTCTGGCGGGGCTGCCGGAGTGCCTGGCGCTGCTGGTGCCGGATGCCACGCAGTCGTTCGAGACGGTGTTTGCGCAGGCGCAGTGGCTCAAGGTGTGGTTTGGCGATCGGGCCTATCTGGCCATGGAGCTGCTGCACCGCGCGGGCGATGACGATCTGCGCGCCTGCGTGCGGCGGGTGGCGCAGTTCACCGGCCTGCCCATCGTGGCGGCGGGCGATGTGCTGATGCACCGCCGCTCGCGCAAGCCGCTGCAGGACACGCTCACCGCCACGCGGCTCAACCTGCCGGTGGCGCAGTGCGGCCTGCAGCTCGAGCCCAATGCCGAGCAGCACCTGCGCGCGCGCGGCCGCCTGGTGCAGATCTACGAGCCCGAGTGGCTGGAGAACACGCTGGTGGTGGCGGGGCGCTGCAGCTTCTCGCTGGCCGAGCTCAAGTACGAGTACCCGCGAGAAATCGTGCCCGAGGGGCAGACGCCCACCACGCACCTGCGCCAGCTCACGCTGCAGGCGGTGCCGCAGCGTTTTCCGCGCGGGCTGCCGCCGGCCATTGCGGCGCAGATCGACAAGGAGCTGGCGCTGATCCGCCAGCTGGCCTACGAGGCCTACTTTCTCACCGTGGCCGACATCGTGCGCTGGGCGCGCGCGCAGGGCATCCTGTGCCAGGGGCGCGGCAGCGCGGCCAACTCGGTGGTGTGCTATTGCCTGGGCATCACCGAGGTGAACCCCGAGCAGGCCTCGCTGCTGTTCGAGCGCTTCATCAGCGCCGAGCGCAACGAGCCGCCGGACATCGATGTGGACTTTGAGCACCAGCGGCGCGAGGAGGTCATCCAGTACATCTACGGCAAGTACGGCCGCCACCGCGCCGCGCTGACGGCGGTGGTGATCAGCTACCGCCCGCGCAGCGCGGTGCGCGACGTGGGCCGCGCGCTGGGCATCGACGAGCAGCGCATCGATGCGGTGGCCAAGGGCCAGCACTGGTTCGATGGCCGCAGCATCGACCCCGAGCGCTTGCGAGAAAACGGCTTCGATCCGGCCTCGACGGTGGTGCAGCAGTGGACGGCGCTCACCAATGCGCTCATCGGGTTTCCGCGGCACCTGTCGCAGCACCCGGGCGGCTTTGTGATCGCGCGCGACCAGATCGAGCAGCTGGTGCCCGTGGAAAACGCGGCCATGGAAGGCCGCAGCGTGGTGCAGTGGGACAAGGACGATCTCGACACGCTCGGGCTCATCAAGGTGGACATCCTGGCGCTCGGCATGCTGAGTGCCATCCAGCGGGCCTTGAAGCTGATCGCGTGGAAGCGGGGTGAAACGTTCCAGGTGCAGGACGTGCCGCGCGAAGACCCGGCCACCTACGACATGATTTGCGCAGCCGACACCGTGGGCGTGTTCCAGATCGAGAGCCGCGCGCAGATGAGCATGCTGCCGCGGCTGCGCCCGCGCTGCTTCTACGACCTGGTGATCGAGGTGGCCATCGTGCGGCCCGGCCCCATCCAGGGCGGCATGGTGCACCCCTACCTGCGCAACCGCTCGCTGCCCGACGAGCAGATCGTCTACCCCGCGGCGCTGCAGCCCGCGCTGCAGCGGACCAAGGGCGTGCCCATCTTCCAGGAGCAGGTGATGCAGATCGCCATCATCGCCGCCGACTTCACGCCCGGCGAGGCCGATGCGCTGCGCCGCGCCATGGCCGCCTGGAAGCGCAAGGGCGGGCTGGGGCCGTTCCATGAGCGGCTGGTGGGGCGCATGGTCGAGAAGGGCTACGAGCGCGAGTTTGCCGAGGGCATCTTCAAGCAGATCCAGGGCTTTGGCGAATACGGCTTCCCCGAGAGCCACGCGGCGGGCTTTGCGCTGCTGGTGTACGTGAGCTGCTGGATCAAGCGGCACCACCCCGATGCCTTTCTGTGCGCGCTGCTCAACAGCCAGCCGATGGGCTTTTACGCCCCGGCGCAGCTGGTGCGCGATGCCCGCGCCCATGGCGTCGCCGTGCGGCCGGTGGACGTGGCCGTGAGCGAGTGGTACAGCACGCTGGAGGCGGTGGAGGAGGGAGGTTCACTGCATCCAGTGCGGCTGGGGCTGGACCGCGTGGCGGGTTTGTCCAGCGAGGCCGGTGCGCGCATCGTGGCGGCGCGTGCCGGGCAGCCGTTCATCAACGCCGAAGACCTGGCGCGCCGCGCGATGCTCGACGCGCACGACCTGCAGATGCTGGCCCAGGCCGATGCGCTGCGCGGCCTGGCCGGGCACCGCCACCAGGCCGCCTGGGCGGTGGCTGGCGTGGACACGCGGCCCACCGCGCTGCTGCGTGAGACGCGCGTGCACGAGGCGCCGGCGCAGCTGATCGCACCGGCCGAGGTGGACGAGATGCTGGCCGACTACCGCTCGCTCGGCCTCACGCTCAACCGCCATCCGCTGGCGCTGCTGCGCCAGGACCTCGCGCGCTTCAAGGTGCAGACGGCGGCGGTGCTGCAGAGCTATCCCAGTGGCCGCCTGGCGCGCGCCAGCGGGCTGGTGACGCACCGCCAGCGGCCCGGCACGGCCAAGGGCACGGTGTTCATCACGCTCGAAGACGAAACCGGCGCCGTCAACGTGATCGTGTGGCCGCGCGTGGCCGACACCCAGCGCCGCCCGATGGTGGGCGCGCGGCTGCTCACGGTGTACGGCCAGTGGCAATGCGAAGGCGAGGTGCGCCACCTCGTGGCCAGCAAGCTCGTCGATCACTCCGATCTGCTGGAGGGGCTGATCGCGAGGAGCCGGGATTTCAGGTAGCGGCTACATCAGCATGTTGTTGCGGATGAGGCCCACGGCCAAGCCTTCGAGTTCGAAATCGACATCGCCGAAGGGAATGACGATGGTCTGGAAATCGGGGTTCTCGGGGATGAGCTCGATGGTGGTGCGGGTGCGCTTGAAGCGCTTGACCGTCACCTCGTCGCCCAGGCGGGCCACGACGATCTGGCCGTTCTTGGCATCGCGCGCTTTCTGCACCGCGAGCAGATCGCCGTCCATGATGCCGGCGTCACGCATGCTCATGCCGCGCACCTTGAGCAGGTAGTCGGGCTTGCGCGGGAACATGCTGGCCTCGACGAGGTAGGTTTGATCGACGTGCTCTTGCGCGAGGATGGGGCTGCCCGCCGCCACGCGGCCCACCAGCGGCAGCGAGAGCTGCGAGAGGCTGGGCAGCGGCAGGCTGAACTGCTTGCCGCGCGACTCGTTGAGCGCGCGCAGTGTGTCAGACTTCAAGCGGATGCCGCGCGAGGTGCCACCCACGAGTTCGATGACGCCTTTGCGCGCCAGGGCTTGCAGATGCTCCTCCGCGGCGTTGGCCGAGCGAAAGCCCAGCTCGGCGGCGATCTCGGCGCGGGTGGGTGGCGCGCCGGTGCGCTCGATGGCGCTTTGCACCAGGTCGAGGATCTGTTGCTGACGGTCGGTGAGCTTGGGTTTTTCCAGCACGGTGGCTCCAGAGCAAACTGATCTTTTATCCAGTGGCTGTATTTTCATCCAGCTTCACGAAAAATGCAAAGACAAATCAACACGCCAACGGCGCAGGACGCGAGCGGCACGGCCTCGGGACTGGTGGTGCTGCTGGGCACGGGCGGCACCATCGCCGGCACCGCCACCACCGCGGGCGACCACATCGGCTACACCGCGGGGCAGTTGGGTATCGCGCAGCTGATCGCCGCAGTGCCGCCGTTGGCGCAGATGCCGCTGGAGTCGCACAACGTCGCGCAGATCGACAGCAAGGACATGGACCACGCCACCTGGCTGGCGCTGGCGCAGCAGGTGGCGCAGGCCGTGGCGCGACCCGAGGTGGCGGGCGTGGTGATCACGCACGGCACCGACACGCTGGAAGAGACCGCGTACTTTCTGCAGCGCGTGCTCGCGCCGGCGAAGCCGGTGGTGCTGACCGCGGCCATGCGGCCGGCCACGGCGCTGGTGCCCGACGGCCCGCAGAACATGCTCGATGCCGTGGCGGTGGCGCGCACGCCCGGGGCGAGCGGCGTGGTGGCGGTGGCCGCGGGCGAGGTGCACTCGGCGTTCGATGTGCGCAAGGCGCACACCTACCGCATCGACACCTTCCGCTCGGGCGATGCCGGCGTGATCGCGCAGGTGGAGCAGGGCCGGCTGCGCCAGCACCGCGCCGTGGCCGCAGGGCGAGGCGCTGGGTCTGCAGGTGCTGCCGGTGGCCGGCATGCCCTGGCCGCGGGTGGAGATGGATCACCAGCCACGCCGGCGCCAGCGGCGCGATCGTGCGCGCGCTGGTGGCCGATGGCGCGCAGGGCTTCGTGGTGGCGGGCACCGGCAACGGCACGCTGCACCACGATCTGGAGGCGGCGCTGCGCGAGGCGCATGGGCCGCGGCGTGCCGGTGCTGCGCTGCACGCGGTGCAGCGAGGGCGTGCTGCTGGGCAGCGACGACGGCAAGCTGCCCTCGGCCGGCGCCCTGCGGCCCGCTCAGGCGCGCATCGAGCTGATGCTGCGGCTGATGCAGCGCGCATGAGCTGAAGCGCCCGCCCGGCCAGCGCCGGGCTGCCCAAGCGGCCGGGCAACCCGCTCGGAGGGTGGCGTCGGTACACCGACGCCGGGTGCACCATCAGACCACCGTCAGCGTGACGTCGATGTTGCCGCGGGTGGCGTTCGAGTACGGGCACACCTGGTGCGCTCGCATCGACCAGCGCCTGCGCGTCGCTCTTGGCCCAGCCGGGGATGCTCACGTCGAGCGCGGCCTGGATGCCGAAGCCGCCGGGATCGGGCCGATGCCGACCGTCGGCCTTGATCGACGTGTCGGCGGGCAGCACCTTCTTCTGCGTGCCGGCCACGAACTTCATCGCGCCCAGGAAGCAGGCCGAGTAGCCCGCCGCGAACAGCTGCTCGGGGTTGGTGCCGTCGCCGTTGCCGCCCATTTCCTTGGGCGGGGCCAGCTTGACCTGCAGCTTGCCGTCGTCGGACTTGGAGCTGCCGTCGCGGCCGCCGGTGGAGGTGGCGTGGGCGGTGTAGAGGACTTTGTCGAGAGCCATGGTGTCGATCCTTGTGGGCATGTGCCGCGAGGGCACGGATGGCGAATCGTGTTCGCCGGTCAGTGGGCCGAGGCGGGCGGCGCCGCATCGGTGGGAGAAGGGTTGCCGGAAGGCGCGAGCAACTGGTCGCGCAGGCGCTGCAGCCGCAGCGTGAGTTCGGCCAGTTCGGGCGCGCTGCAGCCGCTGGCGCGCGCCACCTGCGGCGGCACGTTCTGCGCCTGCTTGCGCAGCGCGCGGCCTTCGGCCGTGAGGCTGACGACCACGCGGCGCTCGTCGGCGCGATCGCGTTCGCGCTGCACCCAGCCGGCCGCTTCCATGCGCTTGAGCAGCGGCGTGAGCGTGCCGGAGTCGAGGAACAGGCGTTCGCCGAGCTCGTTGACGCCGAGCCCGTCGCGCTCCCACAGCACCAGCAGCGCCAGGTACTGCGGGTAGGTCAGGCCCAGCGGCTCGAGCAGCGGCTTGTAGAGCTTGGTCATGGCCAGCGAGCTGAATACAGCGCAAAGCAGAGCTGATGGTCGAGGTGCAGCCAGTCGGCCGGACGTGCGGTGTCGGCGGGGATGGTGCGGAGCCATGGTACGAACTGTATTCGAAAATGGCAATTAAATTGTGTACAATTATGACCCGCCCGCCGCCAGGTCATGGCGGCGCGGCGTCAGCCGGCCGCTGTCAGCTCGTCGATGCGCGTGCTCAGCTCGAGCCAGCGGCCCTCGAGCCTTTCGATCTCGTCGTGAGGCCTTCAGGCGCTTGCCGGCCTCGGCCATCTGCTCCGGCGCGAGGGCGGTGCCGGCGAGCTGCGCCTCGGCGCGCTCGCGCTCGCCGAACAGCACGCCCATGCGGTGGTCGATCTTGGTGAGCTCCTTGCGCAGCGGCTTGGCCTCTTCGGCGCGTGCTGGCGCGCCGCGGCGGCGGCCTTGCGGTCTTGCTTGCGGTTGCCGCTGCCGAGTGGCGTGCTCTTGGCTGGCCGCTGCGGACTGTGCTTCTTCCTTGGCGCGGCGCGAGGAGGCCGAGGCCGCGCGAGATGCTCGCGCGACTGTTCGAGCAGCCACTTCTGGTAGTCGTCGAGGTCGCCGTCGAAGGGCTTGACCACGCCGCCGGCGACCAGCCAGAACTCGTCGCACACCTCGCGCAGCAGCGCGCGGTCGTGGCTGACCAGCATCACCGTGCCTTCGAACTCGTTGAGCGCCATCGACAGCGCCTCGCGCGTGGTGAGGTCGAGGTGGTTGGTCGGCTCGTCGAGCAGCAGCAGGTTGGGGCGCTGCCAGACCAGCATCGCCAGCACGAGGCGCGCCTTCTCGCCGCCCGAGAGCGTGCCCACCGCCTGCGTGACCATCTCGCCGACGAAGCGGAAGGAGCCGAGGAAGTCGCGCAGCTCCTGCTCGCGCGCCTGTCGGGCCCACGTCGCGCGCCAGGCGCACCATGTGCATCAGCGGGCCGTCGGCGGGCGAGAGCACGTCGAGCTCCTGCTGCGCGAAGTAGCCGATCGACCAGGCCCTTGCCTTCGGTGATGCGCGCCGGCGAGCGCGGGCAGCTCGCCGCGATGGTCTTCACCAGCGTCGACTTGCCCTGGCCGTTGGCGCCGAGGATGCCGATGCGCTGGCCGGCCAGCACCGAGCGGTCGATGCCGGCGACGATGCGGGTCTCGGTGCCGCTCGTCGGCGCGATAGCCGCAGGCCACGTCGGCGAAAGCCAGCATCGGGTTGGGCAGGCTCAGCGGCTCGCGGAACTCGAACTGGAAGTCGCTGCTCGTCAGCACCGGCGCGAGCTTCTCCATGCGCGCCAGCGCCTTGACGCGGCTCTGCGCCTGCTTGGCCTTGCTGGCCTTGGCCTTGAAGCGGTCGATGAACTTCTGCAGGTGCGCCATGCGCTCCTGCTGCTTCTCGAAGCTGGCCTGCGCCTGCAGCATGCGCTCGGCGCGCATCTCCTCGAAGGCGGTGTAGTTGCCGGCGTAGCGCGTCAGCTTGGTCTCGTCCAGGTGCAGCGTGACCTTGGTGATCGCGTCGAGGAACTCGCGGTCGTGGCTGATGACGATCATCATGCCGCTGTAGCGCTGCAGCCAGGCTTCGAGCCAGACGAGCGCGTCGAGGTCCAGGTGGTTGGTCGGCTCGTCGAGCAGCATCAGGTCGGCCGGGCACATCAGCGCGCGCGCGAGCTGCAGCCGCATGCGCCAGCCGCCGGAGAAGCTGTTCACCGGCGCGTCGAGCTGCTCGCGTGCTGAAGCCCAGGCCCATCAGCATCGCCTGCGCGCGGGCGCGGGCGTCGAAGCCGCCGGCGTCCTGGATGTCGTGGTGCGCCTCGGCCATCGCGTGGCCGTCGTCGGCCGCTTCGGCGGCGGCCAGGCGCTGCTGCGCCAGGCATCAAGCGGCGTGTCGCCTTCAGCACGAAGTCGGTGGCGCCGTCGGTCGGTCTCGGGCATGTCCTGCGCCACTTCGGCCATGCCGCCGGGCTGCAGCCAGCGCGGCGGCATCTGCACGTCGCCGGCGTCGGCCTGCAGCTTGCCGGTGAGCAGCGCGAACAGCGAGGACTTGCCGGCGCCGTTGCGGCCGACGAGGCCGATCTTCTCGCCGGGTTGCAGCGTGACGCTGGCCTGGTCCAGCACGAGCTTGACGCCGCGGCGCAGGGAGACGTTGTTCAGGACGAGCATGAGGTGGGGTGGCTGCTTCGTAGTTCTTTGCGGACGGCGATTCTCGCGGGTTCGAGCGCGTCGCGGCAGGCGGTCCCCGGCGGGGACTCCCAGCGGGGCGGTCGCAGCGCTGCTGCGACTGCACTCTGCTGCTCGGGTCGAGGGCGCGCTGCAGAACTCGCTGCGTTCACTTCGTTCACTGCGCTCAGACAACTGCGACAAGTCAGTTCAGGAAGCGCGCTGGCGCGAGACGCCCCTGACCCTGCGCTGCTCGTCGCCCCACAGATCGCCCCCACCGGGGACCGCCTGCCGCGACAACCACCACCGTGAAATGCACGGCGTTCGCGCACCACCAAAGCCCCAGCAAAGGCGCGAGCAGACGGGCGGCGGCGCGCCTGTTCGGCGGCGAGAAGCGCAGGGCTCGTGGCAGCGCGCGCAGCGCGCTTCGTGAACTGACTTGTCGCAGTTGTCTGAGCGCAGTGAACGAAGTGAACGCAGCGAGTTCTGCGACACGACACGAGCCCGAGCATCGCAGCGCAGTCGGCGCAACGCGCCGACCGCTGAACCAGAGCGCCGCGGTCTGCCCGCACGAGCCTTTGCCGCTCAATCAGTGGCACGCGAGGCGGCGCAGCGAGCCACACTCTGATCATCTCAGCGCCGCTCCAACTTCAGCAGCGCGTCGCGCGTCAGCAGCAGCACCTGGTCGTCGCCGGCGCTGGTCTCCAGCCAGGCGACTTCAGGCGCGGGAAGGCGGCTCGAAGTGGCGCCGCTCGTTGCCGATCTCGAGCACCAGCACCCCGTCGTCGCTCAGGTGCTCCGGCGCGTCGGCAGGATGCGGCGCACCAGGTCCATGCCGTCGTCGCCGCCGGCCAGCGCCAGCGCCGGCTCGGCGCGGTACTCGGCGGGCAGCGCCGCCATGCTGCGGGCGTTGACGTAGGGCGGGTTGCAGACGATCAGGTCGTAGGGCCCGCGCACCGCCTTCAGCAGGTCGGACTGAACAGCGTGATGCGGCTGCCCGAGCTTGTGCCGCTCGACGTTGATGCGCGCCACGGCCAGCGCGTCCTCGGAGATGTCGGCGGCATCGACCGTGATCTCCGGGTAGGCCATCGCGGCGATCACCGCCAGGCTGCCGTTGCCGGTGCACAGGTCGAGCACGCGGTGGGTGTGGTCGGTCAGCCAGGCGTCGAGCGTGCCTTCGCCCTCGCCGTCGGCGAGCAGTTCGGCGATGAACGAGCGCGGCACGATGGTGCGCTCGTCGACGTAGAAGGGCACGTTCTGCAGCCAGGCCTCGCGGGTCAGGTAGGCGGCGGGCTGGCGCGTCTCGATGCGCTGCGTCGACCAGCGCCTCGGCCTTGGCCTGTTCGTCCGCACCGAGCGGTCTTGCGGGCCTGCGCCTCGAGCTCGTCCAGCGGCAGGCCCAGCGCCCACAGCACCAGCCAGGCGGCTTCGTCGAAGGCGTTGGTCGTGCCGTGGCCAAACGAAACGCCCGCCTGTTTGAGGCGGGCGCTCTGCGCGGTGATGAGGTCGATCAGGGTCATGTCAGCAGGGCGCTCGCAAGCGTGCTTGCGGTAGATGTTCTTCAGCGGCTCGATGCTCGCCACGTCGACATGTTCGTCGATCTTGTGGATGCTGGCGTTGAGCGGGCCGAACTCGATCACCTGCGGGCAGATCTTCGCGATGAAGCGGCCGTCCGAGGTGCCGCCGGTGGTCGAGAGTTCGGTGCTCGATGCCGGTCTCGCTGCGGATCGCCGCGCGCAGCGCTTCGCTCAGCGTGCCCACCGGCGTCAGGAAGGGCTCGCCGCCGAGCGTCCAGTCGAATGTCGTAGTCCAGCGCCGTGCCGGTCGAGCACGGCGTGCACGCGCTGCTTCAGCGACTCGGGCGTGGACTCGGTGCGAGAAGCGGAAGTTGAAGTCGACCACCAGCTCGCCCGGGATCACGTTGTCGGCGCCGGTGCCGGCATGGATGTTCGACATCTGCCAGCTGGTCGGCGGGAAGTAGTCGTTGCCGCGTCCCAGTCGATGGCCGCCAGTTCGGCCAGCGCCGGCGCGGCGAGGTGGATCGGGTTGCTGCGCCAGGTGCGGGTAGGCGATGTGGCCCTGCACGCCCTTGACCGTCGAGCCTGCCCGACAGCGAGCCGCGGCGGCCGTTCTTGATCATGTCGCCGAGGCGCTCGACCGAGGTCGGCTCGCCGACGATGCAGTAGTCGAGCCGCTCGCCGCGCGCCTGCAGCCACTCGCAGACCTTGACCGTGCCGTCGATCGACGGGCCTTCCTCGTCGCTGGTGAGCAGAAGCGCGATCGAGCCGGCGCTGGCCGGGTGCGCGGCGCACGAACTCCTCGGCGGCCACGACCATCGCCGCGAGCGAGGTCTTCATGTCGGCCGCGCCGCGGCCGTAGAGCTTGCCGTCGCGGTGGGTGGGCACGAAGGGGTCGCTGTGCCACTGCTCGAGCGGGCCGGTGGGCACGACGTCGGTGTGGCCGGCGAAGGCGAGCAGCTTGCGCCTCCGGCCGCTGCCGCGGCGCACGGCCCACAGGTTGGTGACCGGCGCGTCGGCCGGGCCGCAGCGCAGTGGTCTCGCAGTCGAAGCCCAGCGGCCGCAGGCGCTCGGCGATCAGCTGCCTGGCAGCCGCCGTCGTCGGGCGTGACCGAGCGGCAGGCGATCAGCTGTTCGGCCAGGTGCAGCGTGCGCGACATCGATCGAGTCAGTATCGGCCGCAGGCTGCCCGGCAGCGTGCGTCGTCGTCGCGTGCACGTCGAGCATGATCTCGGTGAAGGTCGGCTGGTCGTCGTTCTCTTCCTTCTTCGGCCAGCATGCGCGACAGCGGCGTCAGTGTCGTTCTGCAGCCGCCACATCAGGTTGGTCGGCGAGTCGGCGTAGGCCAGGCCTTCTTCGCGCGTGACGATGCCGGCGGTGATCAGGCGCGCGATGTCCTGCTCGAAGGTCTGCGAGCCTTCGGCCAGCGACTTCTCCATCGCCTCCTTGACGCCGCTGAAGTCGCCCTGCTCGATCAGCTCGGAGACCAGCTTGGTGTTGAGCATCACCTCGACCGCCGGGATGCGGCCGCCGGCCGTGGCGCGCAGCAGGCGCTGCGAGACGATCGGCTTGCAGGCCGGCGGCCAGGTCGGCCAGCAGCGCGGGGCGCGCCTCGGGCGTGTAGAACGACAGGATGCGGCTCAGCGCGTGGTAGCTGTTGTTGGCGTGCAGCGTCGACAGCACCAGGTGGCCCGACAGCGCGTAGCGCAGATCGCCGAGGTCATGGTCTCGCGGTCGCGGATCTCGCCGATCAGGATGCAGTCGGGCGCCTGGCGCAGCGCGTTCTTCAGGCCGACCTGCAGCGACTGCGTGTCGCGCCCGACCTCGCGCTGGTTGACGACCGACTTCTTGTTGGTGAACAGGAACTCGATCGGGTCCTCGATCGTCAGGATGTGGCCGGCCATCTGCTGGTTGCGCTGCTCGAGCATCGCCGCCAGCGTGGTGCTCTTGCCGGTGCCGGTGGCGCCCACCATCAGGACCAGGCCGCGCTTGTCGAGGATCAGGTTGCTGCAGGATCGGCGGCATGTTCAGGCTCTCCAGCGACGGGATCTCGTGCGGGATGCAGCGGAACACCGCCGCCATGCGTGCCGCGCTGCTTGAAGCGCGCTCAGGCGGAAGCTGCCGACGCCCGGCAGGCCGATGCCGACGTTGAGCTCGCCGGTGTCCTCGAGTTCCTCGAGCTGCGCTGGGCGTCAGCAGTTCGGCCAGCAACTGGCGCGGCTGCGTCGGGCGTCAGCGGCTGGTCGCTGCAGCTGCAGGATCTGGCCGTTGATCTTGATCAGGATCGGCGTGTTGGCCGACAGGTAGACGTCGGACGCGCCCTTCTCGGCCATCAGCCGCAGCACGCGCTCCATGTTGCCGCTGCTCATGCGGTCCTCTCTCGAGTTCGGGTTGCGTCATGGCTGCGTCAGGCCCGCAGCAGTTCGTTGATGCTGGTCTTGGCGCGCGTCTGCGCGTCGACCCGCTTGACGATCACCGCGCAGTACAGGCTGTACTTGCCGTCGGCGCTCGGCAGGTTGCCGCTGACCACCACCGAGCCGGCCGGGATGCGGCCGTAGCTCACCTCGCCGGTCGCGCGGTCGTAGATCTTGGTGCTCTGGCCGATGTACACGCCCATGCAGATGACCGAGTTCTCCTCGACGATCACGCCCTCGACGACCTCGGAGCGCGCGCCGATGAAGCAGTTGTCCTCGATGATGGTCGGGTTGGCCTGCATCGGCTCGAGCACGCCGCCGATGCCGACGCCGCCCGACAGGTGCACGTTCTTGCCGATCTGCGCGCAGGAGCCCACGGTGGCCCAGGTGTCGACCATCGTGCCCTCGTCGACGTAGGCGCCGATGTTCACGTAGCTGGGCATCAGCACGACGTTCTTCGCGAGGTAGGCGCCGCGCCGCGCCACCGCCGGCGGCACCACGCGCACGCCGGCGGCGCGCATCGGCCTCTTCGTCGATGTGCGAGAACTTGGTCTTCACCTTGTCGAAGAAGGCCAGGTCGCCGGCGCGCATGATCTGGTTGTCGTTCAGGCGGAAGCTCAGCAGCACCGCCTTCTTGACCCACTGGTTCACCGTCCACTGGCCCACGCCCTGGCGCTCGGCCACGCGCAGGCGGCCGGCGTTGAGGTCGGCGATCACGTGCTCGACGGCGTCGCGCACTTCGGGCGCGTTGACGGCGCGTGAGGTTGGCGCGGCCTTCCCAGGCGAGGTCGATGATGTGTTGCAGTTGTCGGGTCGATTTGGAGTCATGGGGTGTTCAGCGGGACTTGGATGAAGGCGACGATGCGCTGCGCCGCTTCCAGGCATTCGTCGACGCCGGCCACCAGCGCCAGGCGGATGCGGCCGGCGCCGGGGTTGATGCCGCTGCGCCTCGCGCGCCAGCAGGCTGCCCGGCAGCACCGCCACATTGTATTGAGCCAGCAGGTCGCGGGCGAAGGCGACGTCGACTGCCGCCGCCGCGGCGGCACGCCGGCCCAGAGGTAGAAGCCGGCGTCGGGCAGGGCCACGTCCAGCACCTCGGCCAGCAGCGGCGTGACCTGCGGCGAACTTGCGCGCGGTAGAGCGCGCGGTTGGCGACCACGTGCGCTTCGTCGTTCCAGGCGGCGATGCTGGCGCGCTGCACCGCCGGGCTCATCGCGCTGCCGTGGTAGGTGCGGTAGAGCAGGAAGGCCTTGAGCAGCGCCGCGTCGCCGGCGACGAAGCCCGAGCGCATGCCCGGCACGTTGCGAGCGCTTGGACAGGCTGGTGAAGGCGACCAGGTTGCGGAAGTCGCGCGCGGCCGAGCGCTGGCGCGGCTTCGCAGCGCGCCCAGCGGCGGCTCGTCGCGGAAGTAGATCTCGGAGTAGCACTCGTCGCGAGGCGATCACGAAGCCGTGGCGGTCGCTCAGCTCGAACAGCATGCTGCCATTCGGCCAGCGGCATCACCGCGCCGGTCGGGTTGCCCGGCGAGCAGACGTAGAGCAGCTGCGTGCGCGCCCAGGTGGCCTCGGTCGACGCTGCGCCCAGTCGACGGCGAAGTTGCGCGCCGGGTCGCTGTTGGCGAAGGCGCGTGTCGGCGCCGGCCAGCAGCGCCGCGCCTTCGTAGATCTGGTAGAACGGATTCGGGCAGACCACCGTGGCGCCGGGCCGCGTCGGGTCGATCACCGTCTGCGCCAGCGCGAACAGCGCCTCGCGCGAGCCGTTGACCGGCAGCACCTGCGTGGCGGCGTCGAGCGTCACGCCGTAGCGGCGCTGCACCCAGCCGCGCACAGGCCTCGCGCAGCGCCGGCTCGCCGGCCGTGGCCGGGTAGCTGGCCAGGCCGTCGGCAGCGCTGCCGACCAGCGCCTGCTTGATCAGCTCCGGCGTCGCGTGCTTGGGCTCGCCGATGCCCAGGCTGATCGGCGCGAAGGCCGGGTTGGGCGTGATGTCGCGCGTCAGCTCGCGCAGGCGCTCGAACGGGTAGGGGTGCAGGCTGGCCAGCAGCGGATTCATGCGCGCGATTATCGCGCGAGCGGCGTCGCGCGGCATGCACGCCGCTACAGCCAGCCCGCGCAGCTCGGCGCGCCGCAGCGGCAGGCCAGCTGGCCTTCGTGGTGCGTCTCGCCGTAGTTCACGCGTGATCTCCTCGCCGGGCGCGATGGCGCGCAGCGCGTAGAACTCGACCCGGCCCTGGCGGATGCACAGCCGCGCGTTGGGCTGGCAGCGTGTGGTTGGTGTAGCGCATCGGGTCGGCGCTGCTGGCTGAAGTCGATCGCTCTGCGCTGCGAGACCTCGACGATCATGATCCGCTCGTGCCGCGTGGCGCGGATGCGCGCCTCGGCCACGCTGATGCGCCTCGCCGCGGATCTCGCCGATCTTCCGCCGCGCCGGAATGGCTTCGGCGGCGAACACGCCCTGGCCGTCGATGCCGCTGGCGCTGCACGTCGACGTCGAACTTCTGGTAGGCGGCAGCGGCGCGGCGGCTGCGGCGCGTCGCAGCGCGCGCGCTGCACGGTGCTCAGGCCGGCATCAGCCCAGGCCGTGCTGCGATCCGGCTGCCGGCAGGCTCACCGCCGGTGCCGGCTTCCAGCCCTTCTTGCGGTGCTCGGCCACCACGTTGGTGTAGATGCCGCCGCGCACGTACCACTTGGCGGTGATGCGGATGAAGCGCGGGTCGCGTGGCCTCGACGATGTCGTCGAGGATGGCGTTGGTGACCTTCTCGTGGAACGCGCCTTCGTTGCGGTAGCTCCAGAAGTACATCTTCAGGCTCTTCAGCTCGACGCACAGCTTGTCGGCCACGATGTCGATCGTGAAGTGCGCGAAGTCGGGCTGCCCGGTCAGCGGGCACAGGCAGGTGAACTCGGGCACCTGGAACTGGATCACGTAGTCGCGCTCGGGCGCCGGGTTGGGGAACACATGCAGTTCCTTGCTCGGCGCGCGTGGGCGGGTTCGGGCGGCATCGGGCGCTGCTTCGGGGCGCGTGCGCGGGCTGGGGCTTGCGGTCTGGCCATGGCGGTCACGTTCGGAGAGGGTCGGCGCGAGGGGCGCGATGGTATCATCCGGCCCGCCAGACGAGCCCGCGAGACGCGCGCGTTTTCTCATACAAATCAAAGACTTGGCGCGTGTCCGCAGCCGTGCCAGGGCACCGGCGCCGCTCTCCCATGCGCCTGAACTCGATCAAGCTCTCCGGCTTCAAGTCCTTCGCCGAGCCCACCAACTTCCAGCTGCCCGGCCAGCTGGTCGGCGTGGTCGGGCCCCAACGGCTGCGGCAAGTCCAACATCATGGACGCGGTGCGCTGGGTGCTGGGCGAAAGCAAGGCCAGCGAGCTGCGCGGCGAGTCGATGCAGGACGTGATCTTCAACGGCTCGGGCATGCGCAAGCCGGCCAGCCGCGCCAGCGTCGAGCTGGTGTTCGACAACGACGACGCGCGCGCCGGCGGCCAGTGGAACCAGTTCGCCGAGATCGCCGTCAAGCGCGTGCTGACGCGCGACGGCACCAGCAGCTACTACATCAACAACCAGCCGGTGCGCCGCCGCGACGTGCAGGACGTGTTCCTCGGCACCGGCCTGGGCCCGCGCGCCTACGCCATCATCGGCCAGGGCACGATCAGCCGCATCATCGAGAGCCAAGCCCGAGGAGCTGCGCCTGTTCCTCGAAGAGGCCGCCGGCGTCTCCAAGTACAAGGAGCGCCGCCGCGAGACCGAGAACCGGCTGAAGGACACGCGCGAGAACCTGACCCGCGTCGAAGACATCCTGCGCGAGCTCAACGCCAACCTCGACAAGCTCGAGAGCCAGGCCGAGGTGGCCGCAGCAGTACCGCGGGCTGCAGGAGAGCGGCGCGCTCAAGCTGCACCAGCTGTGGTTCCTGAAGCACCGCGACGCGGCCAGCGAGGAAGAGCGCGTCAAGCAGGCGGTGCTGGAGGCCACCAACGCGCTCGAAGGCGCGCATGGCCGAGCTGCGCCACGTCGAGGCCGAGCTGGAGACGCATGCGCCAGGCGCACTACGCGGCCGGCGACGAGCTGCACGCGGCGCAGGGCTCGCTGGCCGAGGCCGCGCTCGAGGTGAGCCGGCTCGAGGAGCGCATCCGCTACGTGGTCGAGGGCCGCGCAGCGCGTCGAGCAGCGCCTGGCTCGAGCTGCAAGGCGCAGAGCGAGCAGTGGAGCGAGCGCCGCAGCCGAGGCCGAGACGAGCTCGACGCAGATCGCCGAGCAGATCGCCGCAGGCCGACGAGCAGGGCGAGCGTGCTGGCCGCGCAGGCCGAAGAGCAGGCCGGCGCAGCTGCCCGCGCTCGAAGACGCGCTGCGCGCGCCCAGGCGCGCAGCAACGAGCAGCGCGACGCAGGTGGCCGCAGGTGCAGCAGCAGATCCAGGTGCTGGCCGCCGAGAGCCGCAACGTCGACGAGCAGCGCCGCCAGCTCAACGCGCGCCGCGAGCGCCTGGCGGCCGAGCAGCAGCAGCTCGCCGCGCCCGACACGCGCGCGGCTGGGCGAACTGCAAGCTGCAGTTCGGCGACGCCGAGCAGGCGCAGCGGCGTGGCCGATGCGCGCCTGCACGAGCTGCAGCGAGCAGGTGCCCGCGCTCGACGAGGAGCGCCGCGCGCAGGCAGGAGCAGGTCAACGCCGAGAGCGGCGCAGGCAGGCCGATCTGAGCGCCCGCCTGGACGCGCTGCGCGCGCTGCAGGAGAAGGTGCAGACCGAAGGCAAGCTCAAGCCCTGGCTGGCGCGGCACGGCCTGGACGGCCTGCAGGGCCTGTGGACCAAGGTGCACATCGAGGCCGGCTGGGAGACCGCGCTCGAAGCCGCGCTGCGCGAGCGCCTGAACGCGCTGGAGGTGGGCCGCATCGAGACCGTGCGCGCCTTCGCCGACGACGCGCCGCCGGCCAAGCTGGCGTTCTACACGCCGCCGCAGGCGCGCGATCGCCAGCACGCACCAGACGCTGCCGCGGCTCGAGCGACCTGCTGCGCCTCGGCGACAGCCGGCCTGCAAGGCGCTGCTCAACGACTGGCTCGAAGGCGTCTACACCGCCGCCGAGCCTGGACGAGGCGCTGGCCGCGCGCGGCCAGCTGACGCATGGCGAGGTGATCATGACCCGCGAGGGCCATGCGGTCAGCCAGTTCGCCGTGGCCTTCTACGCGCCCGACTCCGAGCAGGCCGGCATGCTGGCCCGCGCGCAGGAGATCGAGAACCTGGAGCGCCAGCTGCGCGCGCAGATCGCTGATCGCCGACGAGGCGCGCGCCGCGCTGGTGCGCGCCGAGGCCGCCTACACCGAGGCCTCGCAGCGCCTGACGCTGGCGCGCCGCGAGGCCGCCGAAGCCGCAGACGCGCGCGCACCAGCTGCAGGTCGAGCTGCTGCGCCTGACCCAGCTGGCCGAGCCGACCAGCAGCGCGCCGCGCCCAGCTCGACGACGAGCTGGCCGAGATCGACGCGCAGCTCGAGGAGCTCGACGAGCGCCGCGCGACGGGCGAAGCGCGCTTCGAGGAACTCGACATGCAGCTCGCCACCACGCAGGAGCGCCACGCCGAGCTCGACGAGGCCGTGATCGACGCCGAGCGCAAGCTGGCCGAGGCGCGCGAGCAGCTGCGCGCGCTGGAGCGCCAGGCGCAGGAGGCGCAGTTCCAGGCCCGCGCGCTGGCCGCGCGGCAGCGGCGAACTGCAGCGCGCCATCGAGACGGCGGTGCAGCAGATGGCGGCCAACGAGCAGTCGAGCGCGCAGCTGCGACGAAGAACTGGCACGCCTGACCGACGCCGTCGGCCCAGGCCGGCCTGCAGACCGCGCTGGCGCTGCAGGCTGGAGCGCGAGGCGGCGCTCGGCGCCAAGCGCAGCGAGTACGACGACCTGACGCTGCGCATGCGGCGCGCCGACGAGCAGCGCCTCGGCGCACGAGCAGAGCCTGCAGCCGCTGCGCGACCGCATCACCAAGCTGCAGCTCGAGGAGCAGGCCGCGCAGCTCGGCGGCGCGCAGTACCTCGAGCAGCTCGGTCGCGGCCAGCGTCGACTTCGAGGCGCTGGCCCAGGGCATCGAGGCGAACGGCGTCAAGCTGCTAGGGCCTGCAGGGCGAGATCGACCGCATCAACCGCGAGATCGCCGCGCTCGGCGCGGTCAACCTCGCCGCGCTCGACGAGCTGACCGCGGCGCGCGAGCGCAAGACCTTCCTCGACGCGCAGAACGCCGACCTGAACGAAGCCATCAACACGCTCGAGGACGCGATCCACAAGATCGACCTCGAAACCCGCGACCTGCTGGGCAACACCTTCAACCAGGTCAACGAGCACTTCGGCCGCATGTTCCCCACGCTGTTCGGCGGCGGCCAGGCCAGGCTGGTGATGACCGGCGACGAGATCCTCGACGCCGGCGTGCAGGTGATGGCGCAGCCGCCGGGCAAGAAGAACAGCACCATCCACCTGCTCTCGGGCGGCGAGAAGGCGCTCACCGCGATCGCGCTGGTGTTCGCGATCTTCCAGCTCAACCCGGCGCCGTTCTGCCTGCTCGACGAGGTGGACGCGCCGCTGGACGACGCCAACACCGAGCGCTACGCCAAGCTGGTCAAGGAGATGGCGCAGGGCACGCAGTTCCTGTTCATCAGCCACAACAAGATCGCCATGGAGATGGCCGAGCAGCTGATCGGCGTGACGATGCAGGAGCAGGGCGTGTCGCGCATCGTCGCGGTGGACATGGAAGCCGCGGTCAGCCTGGCCGAGGCGGCCTGATGCCAGGCCGATGAGCATGAGCCTGACGCGTCGCGCTGGCCATCCTGGGCGGGGTCGTGCTGGCTGCGCTGGTGGCGCACAGCGCGTGGCACGTCGCGCCAGGCCGGCCGCAAGCGCGCCGCGGTCGTCCTGCCCAAGCCGGCGAAGCGCGCGAGCCGGTCGCTCGACGAGCGATCGCATCGACCCCGGTCTGCGACGACGTCGGCGTGGACGCGTTGACGGTGCCGGCCGCCCGATGCACGCGCGCTGCGCCGCGTGGTGCCAAGCGCATGGATGCGCTCATCGATGCCATCGCCACGCTGGCGATCGAGGTGCAGGTCAGCGGCGAGATGGCCATCTGCCCACCTGCCGCCCACGCGCCGCGCCGGCAGCAAGCCCTTCCTCATCGAAGGCCTGAACGCCGACACCGGCGAGTGGGAGGCGCCGGCGGCCGGGCAGCGCTACCGCGAGTTCCAGGCCGGCGTGCAGCTGGCCAACCGCAGCGGCGCGCTCAACGAGATCGAGTACTCCGAGTTCGTGCAGAAGATCAGGCCTTTGCCGAGGCCATCGGCGCGCATCGCCGATTTTCCCGACATGCTGGAGGTGGTGGCGCGGGCACGCGAGCTCGATGCCTTTGCCGGCGACCACGACGCGCAGCTCGCCGTGCACCTGCACGCCCGCACAGCGGCCTGGAGCGTGGGCTACATCCAGCAGCACGCCGCACGCCATGGCTTCGTGCCCGGCATGGTGCCGGGGCGGCTGGTGCTGCCCGCCGACGAGGAGGGCGCGCCGCCGGTGCTGACGCTCAGCTTCGATCCGCAGGCGGCGCTGGCCGACGACCCCAACCAGGCGGCGGTGCGCGAGGTGACGCTGAGCCTTCGACGTGCCGCAGACCGATCCGGCAGCGCCAGCCCTTCATCGCCTGGCAGGCGAGTGCGCAGGCACTGGCCATCGGGCATGGACGCGGCCATCGTCGACGACGACGGCCAGCCGCTCGACGCCGCCAGGCTTCGCCGCCATCGGCAACGAGCTCGGCGGCTCTACCAGGAGCTGGAAGCGCGCGACCTGGCGGCCGGCTCCGGCGCCGCGCGGCGCCTGTTCAGCTGAAGCCCGCGCCGGGACGGGCCGAGCGCGGCTGGCCGACATCGCTGCACGCGCTCGCCGACCCCGCCGCTCGCGCCGCCGAGATGCGCGGCAGCTGCACCACCACGCCCACCGCTACTACGTGCTGGACGCGCCGGAGATTCCCGACGCCGAGTACGACCAGCCTGTTCCAGGAACTGCAGGCGATCGAGGCGGCGCACCCCGAACTGCTGACGCCGACTCGCCCACCCAGCGCGTCATCGGCAAGGTGCTCGAGGGCTTCACGCCGGTGCGGCACGCGGTGCCGATGCTGTCGATCCGCACCGAGACCGACACCGAGCCGTCCGGCGCCTGGCCTTCGATGCCCGCGTGCGGCGCGAGCTCGAGCTGACCGACGCCGACCCGCCGGTGGAGTACGCCGCCGAACTCAAGTTCGACGGCCTGGCGATCAACCTGCGCTACGAGCACGGCGTGCTGGTGCAGGCCGCCACGCGCGGCGACGGCGAGACCGGCGAGGACGTGACGCAGAACATCCGCACCATGCGCGGCCGCGCAGGTGCCGGCGGCCAGATGCCGCTGCGACTGGCCGGCGTGACGCGCCGGTGCTCGAGGTGCGCGGCGAGGTCTACATGCGCCGCGACGACTTCGAGGCGCCTCAACGAACAGCAGCGGCGAGAAGGGCGAGAAGACCTTCGTCAACCCGCGCAACACCGCCGCCGGCGCGGTGCGCCAGCTCGACCCGGCCGTCGACCGCGGCGCGGCCGCTGAGCTTCTTCGCCTACGGCCTGGGCGACGTGCAGGGCTGGGACATGCCCGCCACGCACAGCGCCTTGCTCGATGCGCTGCACGCCATGGGCCTGCCGGTGTGCGCCGACCGCGCCGTGGTCGCAGGGCGCTGCAGGGCTGGCGGAGTTCCATCGCGCGATGGGCGCGCGGCGCGACGCGCTGCCCTTCGACATCGACGGCGTGGTCTACAAGGTCAATCGACCGTGCCCTGCAGCAGCGCCTCGGCTTCGTCATCGCGCGAACCGCGCTGGGCGGTGGCGCACAAGTACCCGGCGCAGGAGCAGATGACGCTGCTGCGCGACATCGACATCCAGGTCGGCCGCACCGGCAAGCTCACGCCGGTGGCCAAGCTGGAGCCGGTGTTCGTCGGCGGCACGACGGTCAGCAACGCCACGCTGCACAACGAGGACGAGGCCCGCCGCAAGGACGTGCGCATCGGCGACACCGTGATCGTGCGCCGCGCCGGCGACGTGATTCCCGAGGTGGTGGGCGTGGTGCTGGAGCGCCGCCCGGCCGACGCGCGGCGAACCCTTCGACCTCTACAAGCGCCTGCAGCGGCAGCTGCCCGGTGTGCGGCAGCGCGATCGCGCGCGAGGAGGGCGAGGTCGACTGGCGCTGCTCGGGCGGCCTGTTCTGCCCGGCGCAGCGCAAGCAGGCCATGCTGCACTTCGCGCAGCGCCGCGCGATGGACATCGAGGGCCTGGGCGACAAGCTGGTCGACCAGCTGGTCGACGCGGGCCTGATCCGCACGCTGCCCGAGCTCTACACGCTGGGCCTGGCCAAGCTCAGCGCGCTGGAGCGCATGGGCGAGAAGAGCGCGCAGAACCTGCTGGCCGGGCTGGAGAAGAGCAAGCGCACGACGCTCGCGCGCTTTCTCTACGGCCTGGGCATCCGCCATGTCGGCGAGACCACGGCCAAGGACCTGGCGCGGCACTTCGGCCGCATCGACCGCGCTCATGGACGCCAGCCTGGCGCAGCTGCTGGAGGTGCACGACGTCGGCCCGGTGGTGGCGCAGAGCATCCGCACCTTCTTCGACCAGCCGCACAACCGCGAGGTGGTCGAGCAGCTGCGCGCGGTCGGCGTGCACTGGCCCGAAGGCGAGGGCGCGGCCGACGCCGCCGGCCCGAAGCCGCTGCGGGCAAGACCCTGGTGCTGACCGGCACGTTGCCGAACCTGTCGCGCGACGAGGCCAAGGAACTGATCGAGGCGGCCGGCGGCAAGGTCAGCGGCTCGGTGTCGAAGAAGACCACTTACGTGGTGGCCGGCGACGAAGCCGGCAGCAAGCTCGACAAGGCGCGCGAGCTCGGCGTGACTGTGATCGACGAGGCGGGCCTGCAGGCCCTGCTCAACCCGTGAGTCTGACCACCGAAGCCACGACACTGGCTGCAACGGCTGCGTGAGCGCGCCGACATCGCGGCCCGGCGCGCAGCCGCGCGATCCGCTCTGGCTGGCCGCTGCGCCCGGGCAGCGCCGAGATCGGCTCGATCGAAGCCCGCGCTTGCCGAGCGCCTGCGTGAGGCCGGCTTGCCGCTGCGTGCGGCCGACGCCGGTTGGCAGATCGAGGGCGAGGCCGACGCCGCGCTGGCCGCGGATGGCGCAGTGGCTGCACGAGCAAGGTCTCGCGAGCCGCTGGCGCAACGAGCTGCTGCGCGGTGGACGACGCGCAGGGCACGCCGGTGGCGCGCATCGAGCGCGCGGCGGTGCGGCCGCTGGGCATCACCACGCATGCAGTGCACCTCATCGGCCGCAATCCCGAAGGCCGTCACTGGGTGCAGCAGCGAGCCCTCGACAAGTCCACCGACCCCGGGCTGTGGGACACGCTGATGGGCGGCCTGGTGTCGGCCGACGAACACATCGAACAGACCCTGGAGCGCGAAACCTGGGAGGAGGCCGGGCTGCGCCTGTCGCAGCTCGACGCGTTGCGTGCCCACGGCCGCGTGACCGTTCGGCGGCCGCTGCGCGAGGGCTACATGGTCGAACACATCCACATCTTCGAGGCCACCTTGAAGCCGGGCGCCGTGCCCGTCAACCAGGACGGCGAGGTGGCGCAGTTCGAGTGCGTGTCGCCGGCGGCACTGCGCCAGCGCCTGCTCGACGAAGCGTTCACGCTGGAGGCCGCGCTGGTGCTGGCGCAGGCCGGGGGCGTGTTCACAGTTGAGGTCGGTGGCGCCCTGCGCGTGCTGGCGGCCACCTGTGCAGACAGAGGCCGCTGTTGCGCCGAGTCGTCCGGGGGTCAGTTCGGCCAGGCGCGAGTTGCGGATGCGCGTCTGCGACAGCACGCCGGCCGCTTCGAGGATCGGGTAGGCGATCGAGCAGATGTGCGAGTTGATGCGCTTCAGGTCGCTGATCAGGTCGAGGTGCAGCGAGCTGGTCTCGATGCTCTGCGCGGTGTTGTCCTGCAGCCGCGCGATGTGGCTGGCGGCGTACTCGTGCTCCAGGTCGCGAAAGCGCGCCTTCTCTTCGAGCAGCTTCTTCGCGTCGCGCACATGGCCGTCGAGGAACACGCTCATGCCCAGGCGCAGGTTGGCCAGCAGCCGCTCGTGCAGGTGGCAGATCTCGGCCATGCCGGCGTCGGAGAAGCTGCGGTTCTTGCGGATCTTCTTGTCCTCCACGTCCTGCAGCACGCGCTCGATGATGTCGCCGATCTGCTCCATGTTGATGGTGAACGAGACGATGTCGGTCCAGCGCCGGCTCTCGCGCTCGGACAGCGCCTCGCGCGAGATCTGCGTCAGGTAGAACTTGATCGCCGAGTAGAGCTCGTCGACCGTGTCGTCCATGTTGCGCAGCTGCTCGGCCAGCGCGAGGTCGTTGTGGCGGATCACCGGCAGCATGCCGCGCAGCATGGTCTCGACCACGTCGGCCTGGTGCAGCGCCTCGCGCGCCGCGCAGCTGATGGCCAGCGACGGCGTGGCCAGCGCCACCGGGTCGAGGTGGCGCGGCCGCGTGGAGTCGGCGCGCGGCGGCGGGCTCGGGCAGCCAGCGGTCGACCAGCCGGCCCGACCAGCGCCGGTGAAGCCGATGAACAGCACCGCCAGCGCGACGTTGAAGCCCAGGTGGAACCACACCACCTGCTCGTGCAGCGCGCCGCCGATGTGCTGCTGCAGCAGCTGGTGCACCTGCGGCAGCAGCGGCACCGCGATCAGGCCGCACCGACCAGCTTGAAGATCAGGTTGCCCAGCGGCAGCCGGCGCACCTGCGGCGAGGCGCCGCTGGTGGCGATGCAGCGCCGAGCAGGCCGCTGCCGAGGTTGGCGCCGAGCACCAGGCCCAGCGCCACCGTCGACGGCACCATGCCCGAGCTGGCCAGCGTGGCGGTGAGCAGCACGATGGCCAGGCTCGAGTACGACAGCACGGTGAGCACCGCGCCGACCACGATGTCGAGCAGCACCTCGTTGGGCAGCGCCACCAGCAGCGCGCGCACCGCCGGCGACTCGGTCAGCGGCTTGGTGGCGCCGACGATCAGCTGCAGCGCCAGCGTGATCAGCCCCAGGCCGATCAGCACGCGGCCGACGCGGCCGGCGCCGCTGTTCTGCGCGCGAGATGAACATGCACCACGCCGCCGAAGATGAGCAGCGGCGACAGCCACGACAGGTCGAACGAGAAGACCACCGCCATCAGCGCGGTGCCGACGTCGGCGCCCAGCATCACCGCCAGCGCCGCGCGCGGTGGCCGACCAGGCCCTTGCCGACGAAGGAGGCGACGATCAGGCAGGTGGCGGTGCTCGACTGCACGAGGCTCGTCACGCCCAGGCCGGCCAGCCAGCGCGCTGAGCGCGGTTGCTGAAGCTGCGCGGCCAGCACGCCCCGCAGGTTCTCGCCGAACACGCGCAGCATGCCGGTGCGCACGATGTGGGTGCCCCACACCAGCAGGGCGATGGCGGCGAGCAGGTTCAGCAGATGGATCATTGTTCTTCTCGGGCGTCAGGTGAGGTGTCTTCTCCATTTGCCCCGTGGGAGGCAGGTCAAGCGGGAGTCCAAACCTGGTTTCTGTGATTCCCTACTTGTACCCCAAACCGTAGTGATCGAAGCCTGCACAGGGTGCAGTTTCGGCCGATATTCGGGAACTTCCGCGATGAGGAGCGTGCGGCTGGGTGAGGCGTGCCTTTGATCCGATCCACAAGCTCGACTGGTTCTGCACTGGCGAGGCCATCGTCGGTAGACCGACGGGCCACGGACACGGTGCGCTGGGCCAGCTCGACATGCCGGACCGGGGCCCGACTACGACAGTGACAGACCCAGCGGGCGGCTCTCGCCGAAGACCGGCTGGGCCTCCAGGCCGAAGGCGACCACCGCGCGGCTGCGGCCCTGGCGCTTGGCCTCGTACAGCGCCTGGTCGGCGCGGCGCAGCGCTTCGTCGAGCGACTCCTCGTCGTGCATCTGCACCACGCCGAAGCTCAGGCTCAGCGGCGCGTTCGGCACGTGGCGGCCGCGATCCTGGCGGTCGGCCAGTCGCGCGACGATGCGCGCGGCGACGGCCATCGCATCGTTGACCGAGGTGTCGGGCAGCAGCACCGCGAACTCGTCGCCGCCCAGGCGGCCGGCCACGTCCTGGCGTGCGCAGGGCGTCGCGCACGCAGCGCGCCACCTGGCGCAGCGCCTCGTCGCCGGCGGCGTGGCCGAGCAGGTCGTTGATGCGCTTGAAGTGGTCGATGTCGAACATCATCAGCGCGCACGGCGGCTGGCCGGCGCCGGCTCGAGCGCCCGCGCCGCCAGTTCGTGGAAGTGGCGGCGGTTGGGCACGCGGGTCAGCACGTCCATGTCGGCCAGGAAGCGCAGCTTGCGGTGCATGGCGCGCAGGTTGGCTTCGGTGCGTTCGTTGGTCAGCAGCAGTGCGAGGTAGACCATGACCAGCGACGACACCACGATCACCAGGCCGCTGGCGAGCAGCAGTCTGTCGCTGGCCCGCGCTACCGGCGCCCTTGCCGGCCCGCGCACCAGCCCGGACCGCCTGCACGCGCTGCAGCCGAGCGAGTTCCGATCGACCACGAGCACCTTCAGCGCGCTGCTGTTCCGAAGTCGCGCAGCCGCGAGAGCAGCACGCGCGCCGTAGAGGTGCAGCAGCGCAGGCGCCACGCGCGAAGGCGGCCACGCGCGACGGCACGCCGGCCGTGCGGCGCCCAGCTGGCGAGCCACACGCAGATAGGCCAGGGCGAGCAGCGCCCAGTCGAGCGCACGCGGTATGCGCGGCCGCGGCGCGGGTAGAAGCGCCGCATGCCCGCGAGCACGACGATCGGCCACTGCAGCAGCAGCAGGTTGCGCCAGCGGCAGCACCGCGGGCACGCTGTCGCGCAGCAGCTGCAGCACGCAGGCCCAGGGCCAGCAGCCATTGCGCAGCCACCCACCACCAGTAGCCGCGGTAGATGCGCTGCGTGGGGCCGAACAGCGTCATCACCCCGGCCGAGGTGGCCAGCGCGGCGATGCAGAGCGAACATCAGGGTGGGCAGATGCAGGTTCATGGGCAATCGGCGATTCTTGCGGCATGCCGACGCTTTGCGATGCCCACCGATGCGGGAGCGACAACGCTCTTCGGGGGGATTGTCGCGGGATGCGCAATCGCCGCCGGAAATCGCTACGATCGCGCCGCTTCAGATCCATCAGGAGGGGTATGGCACATGGCCATGGACGTGGTGGACTACGAGATCAAGGGTGCCGAGATGCAGTTCGTCGAGGTCGAGCTCGACCCCGGCGAGGCCGCGGTCGGCGAGGCCGGCAGCATGATGTTCATGGATGCCGGCATCAGCATGGACACCGTGTTCGGCGACGGCCGCCAGCGCCAGCAGGGCGGCCTCTTCGGCAAGCTGCTCGGCGCCGGCAAGCGGCTGGTCACCGGCGAATCGCTGTTCACCACCGTCTACACCAACCAGGCCTCGGGCAAGCAGCGCGTGGCCTTCGCCGCGCCGTACCCCGGCAAGATCCTGCCGATGGATCTGCGCAAGCTCGGCGGCACGCTGATCTGCCAGAAGGACGCCTTCCTGTGCGCCGCACGCGGCGTGTCGCTGGGCATCCACTTCCAGCAGAAGCTGTCGGTCGGCTTCTTCGGCGGCGAAGGCTTCATCATGCAGAAGCTCGAAGGCGACGGCCTGGCCTTCGTGCACGCCGGCGGCACCGTGCTGCGAGCGCGACCTGCAGGCCGGGCAGACGCTGCTGGTCGACACCGGCTGCCTGGTGGCGATGACGCCCAACGTGAACTTCGAGATCCAGTACGTCGGCAAGATCAAGACGGCGCTGTTCGGCGGCGAGGGCCTGTTCTTCGCCAAGGTGACCGGCCCGGGCACGGTGTGGCTGCAGAGCCTGCCGTTCTCGCGCCTGGCCTCGCGCGTGTTCGCGGCGGCGCCGCAGCGGCGGCGGCGGCCGCGAGGAGGGCTCGGTGCTGGGCGGCTTCGGCGCGGGCGGCCTGCTCGGCGGCGTGCTCGGCGGCGACGACGAGTGACTTGTGTCACGGGTGGTCACGAGGCGGGCTCTTACACTCGAAGGCTGCCCGCTCCGGATCACCCTGTCTTGACGCCCATCTTCTCCTTCTCCCGCCGGGGTCTGCTGGCCGGCATCGCCGGTCTGCTGGTCGCAGGCACACCAGCCCTCGCAAACGACGTCCCGTCGCGGCCCATCTTCGTGCTCAATTCGCTGGACGCCACGGTCAGCGTGATCGATCCGAAGACATTCACCGAGCTGCGGCGCGATGCCCACCGGCAAGGAGCCGCACCATCTCTACCTGACGCCCGACGAGAAGTCGCTGATCGTCGCCAATGCGCTGAGCGACTCGCTGACTCTCATCGACCCCGCCACCGGCGACGTGCAGCGCACCATCACCGGCATCCCCGATCCGTACCACCTGCGCTTTTCGCCCGACATGAAGTGGTTCGTGACGGCGGCCAACCGCCTGAACCACGTCGACCTCTACCGTTGGGAACCGGCCGACGCCGACAAGCCGCTCAAGCTGGCCTCGCGCATTCCGGCGTCGCAGCACCCCGAGCCACCTGTCCATCGACACGCAAGAGCACGGTGGTCTACGTGTCGCTGCAGGACAGCGACGAGCTCATGGCGATCGACCTGCTGAACCAGAAGCCGCGCTGGACGATCCCGGTGGGCAAGCTGCCGGCCGACGTGTTCCTCAGTCCGGACGACCGCTTGCTGCTGGTGGGGCTGACGGGTGACCGTTTCGTCGAGGTCTACGACGTGAGCGGCGAACAGCCCAAGCT
The DNA here is from genome assembly GCA_963739925.1 of uncultured beta proteobacterium. Taxonomy (GTDB): domain Bacteria; phylum Pseudomonadota; class Gammaproteobacteria; order Burkholderiales; family Burkholderiaceae_C; genus CAVUBY01. The sequence continues at coordinate 38,999 of CAVUBY010000001.1, forward strand.
CGTGCAGCCGCATCGAAACCGGCGACGGCGCTCACGCATTCCGTGCGCGCGGCGACTGGCGGCATGTGTTCGTGAGCAACCGCGTGGCCAACACCATCAGCCAGATCGACCTGGAGACCCTCGCCGTGGTCGCAAGCCTACCCGGCGCCGGGCGGGCCGGACTGCATGGAGATGCTCGCCGACGGCAAGACGCTGCTGGTGAGCTCGCGCTGGGCGCGCAAGCTGACCTTCATCGATCTCGAGAAGCGCCAGGTGGTGCGCCAGGTCCCGTGGGCCGCTCGCCGCATGGCGTGTGGACGCTCGACCATGCGCCGCGCCGCTGAACTCCTCGCCATCGGCCTGCTGATCGGCTCGGCGGCGCACGCCGCTTGCGGCGACAGCCCGATGCGACAAGCCGCTCTACCTGACCTTCGACACCGGCCACATGGACGATCGCGCCGCTGGTGGCCGAGGTGCTGGCGCGACAGCAGGTGCTGGCCACGTTCTTTCTCGCCAACGAGAAGACCCGCACCGGCGGCGGCAGTCTCGACGACACCTGGGCGCCGTGGTGGAAGGCGCGCGCGCCGGAGGGCCACGCCTTCGGCTCGCACACCTACGATCACGATCTACTGGCGGGCCGACCGGGCCGGCGGCTTCCGGGTTCGGCCGAGCGCGGGGCCGCAGGCCGGCAAGACGTCCGAGCTGGACCGCAGGCGCAGTACTGTGCCGAGCTGGCAGCGACCGGCAGCACGCTTTCGAGGCCATGACCGGGCAAGCCATGGCCGCAGTGTTTCGCGCGCCGGGCGGCAAGACGTCGCCGGCCTTGCTGGCCGCGGCGCGTCGCTGCGGCTGGACGCATGTGGGCTGGAGCCCCGCCGGCTTTCTGGGCGACGAGCTGCCGAGCGACAAGTACCCCAACGACCAGCTGCTGCAGCGCGCGCTGCGCGACATCCGCAGCGGCGACATCCTGCTGGCGCACCTGGGCATCTGGTCGCGCCAGGACCCCTGGGCGCCGGCGGTGCTGGAGCCGCTGATCGCCGGGCTGAAGTCGCGCGGCTTCTGCTTCGCCACGCTGCGCGAGCCACCCGCAGCTGCGGTCGCGGCGCGGCCAGCGCGCCCACCCGCTGAGGCGAACGTGATCGACGCCGGCATCGACCTCGTCTCGCAGGCCTTCGGCTGGGCGCAGCAGGCGCTGTTCGAGGCGGTGGTGCAGCCGCTCGCGTTCGCGCTTGGCCTGGGCAACCTGCTCGAAGATGGCCTTCGCCGGCACCGGCTGGTTGCTCGTCGGCGTGCTCCAGATCGTGGTGATGCTGCTGGTGCATCGGCGCGCTGGAGCGCTGGCGGCCGGTGGAGCCGGTGGTGGATCGCGCGGCCGTGCGCATCGACATCGTCTACACCCTGATCCACCGGCTGGGCCTGTTCCGCCTGGCGCTGTTCTTCAGCATCGACCCGCTGTGGGACCTGCTCTTCGGCGAACTGCGGCTGGCGGGTATCTCGACCTGGCAGCTCGACCACGCCCTGGCGCCATGGTGGCCAGGGGTGAGCGACACCGCCTGGTTCGCTTTCATCGCCTACCTGCTGGTGTTCGACTTCGTCGACTACTGGCTGCACCGCGGGCAGCATCGGTTCCACTGGTGGTGGAGCCTGCATGCGCTGCACCACAGCCAGCGCCAGATGACGATGTGGAGCGACAACCGCAACCACCTGCTCGACGATCTGATCCGCGACTGCATCATCGTGCTCGTGGCGCGGCTCATCGGCATTGCGCCCGGGCAGTTCGTCGCGGTGGTGGCCTGCACGCAGCTGCTCGAGAGCCTGTCGCATGCCAACGTGCGGCTGTGGTTCGGTCCGGTGTTCGAGCGTGTGCTGGTCAGCCCGCGTTTCCACCGCCTGCACCACAGCATCGGCCTGGGCCACGAGTCGCGGCGGTCGCGGCACGCTGGGCGGGCACAACTTCGCGGTGCTGTTTCCGGTGTGGGACATGCTGTTCGGCACCGCGCAACTTCGACGCCGCTACGACCCCACCGGCATCCGCGACCAGCTGCCAGGCGAGGGCGCGCGCGACTACGGGCAAGGCTTCTGGCGCCAGCAGTGGCTCGGTCTCGCGCGACTGTTGGGGCTATCCTCTCGCGCATGAACCTGCTGTTCGATTCGTTCTGGCGCGCCGCGGCCTACTGCCTGCATCCGCGCGTGATCGCGCTGTCGGTCCTGCCCCTGATCCTGATGGTCGCCGCCGCGCTGGGCCTGGGCTACCTCTACTGGGACGCGGCCCTTGACGGCGTGCGCGCCACGCTCGAGAGCTGGTCGGTGGTGGGCACGCTGATCGGCTGGCTGGAGGCCTCGGGGGTGGGCGGGCTCAAGGCAGTCCTGGCGCCACTGGTCGTGGTCGTGCTGGCCACCCCGGTGATCGTGATGCTGTCGCTGCTGGCGGTGGCGGTGCTCATGACGCCATCGATGCTCAGCCTGGTGGCCGAGCGGCGCTTCCAGAACCTGGAGCGCAAGCGCGGGGGGTCGTTCTTCGCGGGCACGCTGGGGGCGCTGGTGGCGACCGTCATCGCGCTGGTGGTGATGCTGCTGTCGGTGCCCTTGTGGTTCGTGCCGCCGCTGGTGCTGGTGCTGCCGCCGCTCATCTGGGGCTGGCTCACCTACCGCGTTCTGACCTACGACGTGCTGGCCGACCACGCCAGTCGCGACGAGCGCCGCACGCTGATGCGCCAGCACCGTCCGATGCTGCTGGCCATGGGCGTGCTGACCGGCTACCTGGGCGCAGCGCCGAGCCTGGTGTGGGCCTCGGGCGTGATGTTCATCGCACTGGCGCCGGTGCTGGTGCCGGTGGCGATCTGGATCTACACACTGGTGTTTGCGTTCGCGGCGCTGTGGTTCGCTCACTACGGGCTGTCGGCGCTTCAGACATTGCGCGCCGAGACGGCGAGTGCCGCAGCCAGCACCGCCCCTGGCGGTGGCAACCCCATGCCGGCACCGCCGAGCCTGCTGCCCGACGGCGCACGCACCCCCACGACCTTCGAGGCCCTGCCACCCCCATGAACTTCGGTCTGATCATCGTCGGCGACGAAATCCTCTCCGGCAAGCGCGAGGACAAGCACCTGTCCAAGGTCATCGAACTGCTGGCCGCACGAGGCCTCTCTCTGTCCTGGGCGCGGTACGTGGGTGACGACCCCGACCGCATCGCGGCCGATGTGGGCGATGCGCTCGCCGCAGCGCGCCAGGGTGATGTGGTGTTCAGCTGCGGCGGCATCGGCGCCACGCCCGACGACCACACCCGGCAGGCCGCCGCCGCGTGCGCTGGGGGTGCCGCTGGCGCTGCACCCGATCGCGCGAGACTTCATCCTGGAGCGCATGCGCGACGTGGCCGCCGAGCAGGGCGTGGCCTTCGAGCCCGATCGAGCCGACAACGTGCATCGCCTCAACATGGGCGTTTTTCCCGAGGGCGCAGGCATCATCCCCAATCCCTACAACAAGATCGCCGGCTTCAGCCTGCGGCCGGGTGCCGGTGTGGGCGGTGTGTTCTTCGTGCCGGGCTTTCCGGTGATGGCCTGGCCGATGATCGAGTGGGTGCTCGACACGCTCTTTGCGGGCGAGCGCCGCGGTGTGGTCGTGCGCGAGAAATCGGTCATCGTGTTCGGCGCGATGGAAGCCGCGCTCACGCCGCTCATGGAGGACATCGAATCGCGCTTCGCGCCGGTCAAGGTGTTCAGCCTGCCGAGCGTCGACCACCCGACCTGGGGCAAGCACATCGAGCTCGGTGTGAAGGGTGATCCCGCGATGCTCGACGCTGCTTACACCGCCTTGCTGACCGGGCTGCGCGTCCGCGAGGCTCAGCTGGGCCCCGAGTTGGTGCGGTAGGGCCTGGAAAGGCCGCACCCATAAGGTGCGAATGAATGCGCCTCAACGGGGCGTGAGTCTGGGCTTCGCCGGCAGCGCGCGCACCTTGCGACGGCCGCGCTGTCACGCCGTTGTCACGCCGGTGCATCGGGTGACGCCCGGTGCGAGAACGCCAGTCGCAGGCACGCTTTCTGCTACATTCCTGGGCGCATTTTTCGGGTCTTCGAAGGCCCGTTCGATGTGGTCTGTTGCACCAAAAAACCCCACCACACACCAGCCCAGCCAGGAGATTCTTGATGGCCAAGACCGTCGCCGACGTGATGAAGATGGTGAAGGAGAACGAAGTCAAGTTTGTCGACTTCCGCTTCACCGACACCCGCGGCAAAGAGCAGCACGTTTCCGTGCCCGTGTCCCATTTCGACGAAGACAAGTTCACCGCGGGTCACGCCTTCGACGGTTCGTCCATCGCTGGCTGGAAGGGCATCGAAGCCTCCGACATGCAACTCATGCCCGACCCGAACACCGCCAACATCGATCCCTTCTTCGAAGAGCCGACGCTGATCCTCACCTGCGACGTGGTCGAGCCCAATGACGGCAAGCCCTACGAGCGCGACCCGCGTTCGCTGGCCAAGCGCGCCGAGGCCTACATGAAGTCGTCCGGGCTGGGCGACACCGCCTACTTCGGGCCGGAACCCGAGTTCTTCGTGTTCGACAGCGTGCGCTGGGGCAACGACATGTCGGGCTGCTTCTCCAAGATCGAGTCGGAAGAAGCCGCCTGGAACACCGGCAAGGAATACGAGCACGGCAACTCCGGCTACCGTCCCGCGGTCAAGGGCGGCTACTTCCCGACGCCACCGGTCGACAGCATGCAGGACATGCGCTCCGAGATGTGCCTGGTGCTCGAGTCGCTGGGCATTCCCTGCGAAGTGCATCACCACGAAGTGGCCAATGCCGGCCAGATGGAGATCGGCACCAAGTTCAGCACGCTGATCCAGCGCGCCGACTGGGTGCAGCTGCAGAAGTACGTCATCCAGAACGTGGCCCACAGCTACGGCAAGACGGCCACCTTCATGCCCAAGCCCATCGTCGGCGACAACGGTAGCGGCATGCACGTGCACCAGTCGGTCTGGAAGGACGGCAAGAATCTGTTCGCCGGAGACGGGTATGCCGGCCTGAGCGAATTCGCGCTGTTCTACATCGGCGGCATCATCAAGCACGCCCGCGCGCTGAACGCCATCACCAACCCCGGCACCAACAGCTACAAGCGCCTGGTGCCTGGCTTCGAAGCCCCGGTGAAGCTGGCGTACTCGGCGAAGAACCGCTCGGCCTCGATTCGCATCCCGTTCGTGGCGAACCCCAAGGGCCGCCGCGTCGAGGCGCGATTCCCGGATCCCCTGATGAACCCGTACCTCGGCTTTCTCGGCCATGCTGATGGCCGGCCTGGACGGCGTGGAGAACAAGATCCATCCGGGCGAAGCCGCCACCAAGGATCTCTATCACCTGCCGCCGGAAGAAGACGCGAAGATCCCGACCGTCTGCCACAGCCTGGACCAGGCGCTGGACTACCTCGACAAGGACCGCGCCTTCCTGACCAAGGGTGGGGTGTTCACCGACGCCTACATCGACGCCTACATCGACCTCAAGATGCAGGAGGTGACCCGCTTCCGCATGGCCACCCACCCGGTCGAGTTCGACATGTACTACACGCTCTGAGCGCCCGCGCTGGAGTGTGAAAAAGGGACGGCCCAGCGCCGTCCCTTTTCGTTGTCGGGTACCGAAACACGCACGCTGCGGGGGCTGGGCGACAATCGGGATGGTCCTGTCGGCAGCCTGGGGGTGTCGGGCGTTGCACAGGGCACAGGAGCCCGTTGCATGCGTCTTTCCGGATCGATCGCCACCTTCGCCGCAGCTGCGGCCTTGTTGTTGCCTGCGCCGGCTTCGGCGCAAGGTTCGGTGGTCTACCGCTGTCCCGGCAATGTGTACACCAGCGACCAGGAATTGCCTGCCAAGCAGGCGATCGAGAAGGGCTGCAAGACCATCGAGGGCGCGCCCATCACCATCATCCAGGGGCAGCGCCCACGCACCGGCAACCCGGTGCCGCCGGCCAGCGGACCGCGACCGGCCGACTCGCGCGTCGATCCGGGTCAGCAGCGCGCTCGCGACACCGACGCCCGCCGGATCCTGGAAGGTGAACTGAACGCCGAGAAGGAACGCCTGACGCTGCTGCAGAAGGAGTTCAACAACGGCGAGCCCGAGCGCCGCGGGGATGAGCGCAACTACCAGAAGTACATGGACCGTGTCGCGGAGATGAAGGCGGCCATCGCCCGCAAGCAGAGCGACATCGCGGCCATCGAGCGCGAGCTCGCAAAGCTGCCCAAGTGAACGCCCTGCCGCCGCGCAGCGACGCCGCCGCGCCTCGCAGCGAAGAAAACGCCGAGTACGCCGCGTTCGATCACCTGGCCACCATGGTGGCCGTGTTGCATGCGGACGGCCGCTGCCTGTTTGCCAATGCCTCCTTCGAGAGCGTGCTCGGGCTGTCGCGCCGCAGCGTGCTGCGCGGCTCGGTGTTCGACTGGTTCATCGATCCCCAGATGCTGCGCGACACCGTCGCGGCCGTGGCCCGCAACGAGTTCTCCACCAGCCGCCTCGAGGCCCTCTTGCGGCGCCCGGGCCCGGCCGGCGGCGACGCGCTGCCAGTGCATGCCATCGTCAATCAGATCGACGGCAGCGAGGACGTGGTGCTCGAGCTCGTCGAGATCGAACAGCAGACGCGGCAGGACCGCGAGGAGCGGGCGCTCGGCCAGGCCAGTGCCACCAAGGAGCTGATCCGCAACCTGGCGCACGAGATCAAGAACCCGCTGGGCGGCATCCGCGGCGCGGCGCAACTGCTGGAGATGGAGGTGGAGTCGCGGGCGCTGACCGAGTACACCCAGGTCATCATCAACGAGGCCGACCGCCTGCAGGCACTGGTCGATCGACTGCTGGCGCCGCACCGCAAGCCCCACGTGGTGAGCGACGTCAACATCCACGAGGTCTGCGAGCGCGTGCGCTCGCTGATCCTGGCCGAGTTTCCGCGCGGGCTGGGCGTGGAGCGCGACTACGACGTCTCCATTCCCGACTTCCGCGGCGACCGCGAGCAGCTCATCCAGGCCGTGCTCAACATCGCCCACAATGCGGCGCAGGCCCTGGCACGACCGCATTGCGCGCGGGCGATGCCAGCATCACGCTGCGCACCCGCATCGCGCGCCAGGTCACGCTGGGCAAGCAGCGATACCGTCTGGCACTGGAATTGCATATTGAGGACAACGGCCCGGGAGTCCCCGAGTCCATCCGGGATCGCATCTTCTACCCGCTGGTGTCGGGTCGGGACGGGGGTTCCGGATTGGGGCTCACGCTGGCGCAGACGTTCGTGCAGCAGCACCAGGGCACGATCGAATGCGAGAGCATTCCGGGCCGGACGCTTTTCAAGATCGTGATTCCCCTGCCGTAGACCGGGCATGCCGCATGTGGGTGGCGGCTGCCGGCAAAGGGGTCCAGAACACAGGCAGGGCATGAAACCCATCTGGATCGTTGACGACGACCAATCCATCCGCTTCGTGCTGGAGAAGGCGCTCGCGCGCGAAGACCTCGCGGTGCGCAGCTTCACCAACCCGCGCGACGTGCTCGCCGCGATGGAGGACGACGAGCCCCAGGTGCTGGTCTCCGACATCCGCATGCCGGGAGGTTCGGGCATCGAACTGCTGACCAAGGTCAAGGAGCGTCATCCCGGCCTGCCGGTCATCATCATGACCGCGTACTCCGATCTGGACAGCGCCGTCAGCGCCTTCCAGGGCGGTGCCTTCGAATACCTGCCCAAGCCCTTCGACGTGCCCAAGGCGGTGGAACTGATCCGCCGCGCGGTCGACGAAAGCCTGCGCGAGGAGGTGCGCGACGAGCGCGCCGCGCAGATGCCCGAGATGCTCGGCCAGGCGCCGGCGATGCAGGACGTGTTCCGCGCCATCGGCCGGCTCAGCCAGAGCATCGTCACGGTGCTGATCACCGGCGAATCGGGCTCGGGCAAGGAGCTGGTCGCGCAACGCGCTGCACAAGCACAGCCCGCGCGCGACCGGGCCGTTCGTGGCCATCAATACCGCGGCGATCCCGAAGGACCTGCTCGAGTCCGAACTGTTCGGCCATGAGCGCGGCGCCTTCACCGGCGCGCAGACCACGCGCCGCGGTCGTTTCGAACAGGCCGACGGCGGCACGCTGTTCCTCGACGAGATCGGCGACATGCCCTTCGACCTGCAGACGCGCCTGCTGCGGGTGCTGTCCGACGGCCAGTTCTATCGCGTGGGCGGCCACAGCCCGATGCGAGCAACGTGCGCGTGATCGCGGCGACCCACCAGAACCTCGAAGACCGCGTCAAGCCGGCGCATTCCGCGAAGACCTGTTCCACCGCCTCAACGTGATCCGCCTGCGCCTGCCGGCCCTGCGCGAGCGGCGCGAGGACGTGCCAGCGCTGGCCAAGTTCTTCCTGCAGAAGAGCGCCAAGGAACTCGGTGTGGATGCCAAGCGCATCACCGATGCCGCGCTGGCGCGGCTGATGCAGTTCGACTTTCCCGGCAACGTGCGCCAGCTGGAGAACATCTGCCACTGGCTGACGGTCATGGCGCCGGCGCAGGTGATCGAGGCCAAGGACCTGCCGCCGGAGCTGCTGCTGTCGGCGCGAGCAGCGTCGCGCCAGCGCCGATCGCTGGCGCGGTGCCGGCCGCGCGCGCAGGCGTCGGCGCCGGTCGACCGCCACGCATGCCGAGCGCACCGCCAGTCGGCGTCGGCGCCCGAGGCGGCTGCTGCGGCCTCGCCCGGCGCGCAGTGGCTGGGTGGCCTGGAGGGTGAAGCGCGCGCGCCTGCTTGCAGGCCGGCTCACCGACGTGTGGGACGCGCTGACGCGCAAGTTCGAGGCGCAGCTGATTCACACCGCGCTCGAGATCACGCGTGGCCGGCGCATCGAGGCCGCGCAGAAGCTCGGCATCGGCCGCAACACCATCACCCGCAAGATCCAGGAACTCGGCCTGGACGACTGAGGCCGCCGCGGCGCAGCGTCGAACTCAGGCCGCAGTCCACCACCACCGGCGCGTGGTCGCTCGGCCGTTCGTTCTTGCGCGGCAGCTTGTCGATCACGCAGGCCGTGACCTGCGGCCGCAGTGCCTCGCTGACCAGGATGTGGTCGATGCGCAGACCCTGGTTCTTGCGGAACGCGAGGTTGCGGTAGTCCCACCAGCTCCAGCTCTTGGGCGGCTGCTCGAACAGGCGGAACGCATCGATCAGGCCGATGCCCAGCAGCGCGCGAAAGTGCTCGCGCTCCTGCGGCGTGCAGTGGATCTGCCCGGCCCAGGCCACCGGGTCGTAGACGTCGCGGTCTTCCGGCGCGATGTTGTAGTCGCCCAGCAGCACCAGCTGCGGGTGTTGCGCAGATCTCGGCGAGCCAGCCACTCGCGCAGCGCGTCGAGCCAGCTGCATCTTGTAGGTGAACTTGTCGCTGTCGGGCGCCTGGCCGTTGGGGAAATAGGCGCCGATCGACCCGCACCCCGGCCACCGTGCCGGCGATCACGCGTGCCTGCTCATCGTCGCAAGCCCGGGAATGTTCTTGACGACATCGGTCGCCGGCTCGCGCGACAGCAAGGCCACGCCGTTGTAGGTCTTCTGGCCGAACCACTGCGCGTGGTAGCCCGCCGCCAGCAGCTCGGCGTGCGGAAACTTGTCGTCGGTCGAGCTTGGTCTCCTGCAGCACGATCGCGTCGACCGGATTGGCGCCGAGCCAGTCCAGCAACTGCGGCAGACGCACGCCGAGCGAGTTGACGTTCCAGGTGGCGAGTTTCAATGCAGGTCCGTGAACAGTGGATGGGCCGTGCATCGTACAGCTCGCTGCGATGTAGCGGCTTCGCGTCCCATGCCTGACGCGCAGCACTCGGGCCAAACCCTGTGCTGCGCGGTTGCAGTACCTCTGCATTCGCCGCGCATCTCTGCAGCGAGCCCTTCGCGCGCGCTGGCGCGCCACCCGCGCATGATCGAACCGGTGGAAGACCTGTTCGAGGAACAGCTCTACATGCACCAGTTCAAGATCAACGGCAAGATGGCCTTCGAGGGCGACGTCTGGCAGTGGCACCAGGACTACGGCACCTGGAAGAACGACGACCTGATGCCCACCGAACGCGCCATGAACGTGGCCATCTTCCTGGACGCGGTGAACGAGTTCAACGGGCCACTGATGTTCATCCCCGGCAGCCACAAGCGCGGCGTGATCGACGCCAAGCACGATCTCTCGACCACCAGCTACCCTCTGTGGACGGTGGACAACGCGCTGATCGCCCAGCTGGTCGAACGCGCCGGCGGCCCGGGCGGTTTCGACGCGCAAGGCCGCTATGTGCCTGGCGGTATCGTCAGCCCCAAGGGGCCGGCCGGGTCGATGATCCTCTTTCACAGCTGCCTGGTGCACGCGAGCACCAGCAACCTGAGCCCATGGAACCGGGTGAGTGTCTACCTGAGCCTGTGCGCGGTCAGCAACCACATCCGGCGCCACAAGCGTCCGGAGTACATCGCGCACCGCGACTTCACGCCCATCACCTGCCTGCCCGACGACTGCCTGCTGCGCGAGTACCCGGTGGACCTGCCCTGGAAGAACGGCCTGCCGCCCAGCGCGCTGGTGACCAGCGAGACTCCCTTCGACACCATCCGGGAGGCCGCATGAGTCTGCATACCCAACTGGCGCAGCGCGCCGCCGCTGGCCAGCCCATCCGTGTCGGCCTCATCGGTGCAGGCAAGTTCGGCAGCATGTACCTCGCGCAAGTGCCGCGCACGCCCGGCGTGCACGTCGTGGGCATTGCCGATCTCAACCCCGAGGCGGCCTGCCGCAACCTGGCCCGCGTGGGCTGGGAGCCGCAGCGGGTACAGGCCGCCAGCCTCGACGCCGCGCTGCGCGACGGCACCACCCATGTCGGCGAAGACTGGCAGGCGCTGGTGCGCCACCCGGGCATCGACGTGATCGTGGAGAGCACGGGCGCGCCCATTGCCGCGGTGGACCACATGCTCGAGGCCTTCGCGCAGGGCAAACAGGTGGTGAACGTGACGGTGGAGGCCGATGCGTTCTGTGGTCCCTTGCTGGCGCAGCGCGCCGCCGCCGCGGGGGTGCTGTACTCGCTGGCCTTCGGTGACCAGCCGGCATTGATCTGCGATCTGGTGGACTGGGCGCGCACCTGCGGCTTTCCGGTGGTGGCGGCGGGCCGTGGCCACAAGTGGCTGCCGCATTTCAGCGAGAGCACGCCCGAGACGGTGTGGGGCCACTACGGCCTCACACCCGAACAGGCCGTGCGCGGCGGGCTCAACCCGAAGATGTTCAACAGCTTTCTCGACGGCAGCAAACCCAGCATCGAGAGCACAGCCGTCTCCAATGCCACCGGCCTGGGCGTGCCCAGCAACGGTCTGCTGTATCCGCCGGCGAGCGTGGAAGACATTCCGTATGTCACCCGGCCTCGCAGCGAAGGCGGCGTGCTCGAGCGCAAGGGCATGGTCGAGGTGATCTCGTCGCTGGAAACCGATGGCCGCAAGATTCCCTATGACATCCGCATGGGCGTGTGGGTCACGGTCGAAGGCGAGACCGAATACATCCGCAACTGCTTCGAGGAATACAACGCGCACACCGATCCCAGCGGGCGCTACTTCACGCTCTACAAGCGCTGGCATCTGATCGGCCTGGAGGTCGGCTACTCGGTGGCGAGCGTGATGCTGCGCCGCGAGGCCACGGGTGTGGCCATGGGCTGGAACGCCGACGTCGTGGCCACCGCCAAGCGCGATCTGGCCGTGGGCGAGGTGCTGGATGGCGAGGGCGGATACACGGTGTGGGGCAAGCTGCTGCCCTCGGCCACTTCGCTGGCGATGGGCGGTCTGCCGCTCGGCCTGGCCCACGGGCCGAAGGTGATTCGCCCGGTCAGGAAGGGCCAGAGCCTGAGCTGGAGCGACGTGGCGATGGACACCGGCACGCGTGCCTACACGCTGCGTCGCGAGATGGAGGCGGCGTTCAAGCCGCGTTGACGCGGCCTTTGCCGCCGGCGGCGGCGGGGCGCTGTCGCAGCAACACGTCGCCGAAGTACTCGGCCGCTGGCGTCAAGGGCATCTCGGGTCGGCGGATCATCACGATGCTCGGCGCCGGAAGCGTCTCGCGCACGCGGATGACCCGCAGCGTGTCGCGCGTCAGAGGGAACTCTTCCCACTGCACCGGCAGCATCGCCAGCAGATCGCTGCAGGCCAGCGTGACCATGATCGACATGGTCGAGCGTGCCCGCAGCAGCACCTGCGGCGCTGGCAGCTGGTGCGCAGTGAACAGGCGGGCGAGGTCGTCGTCCACGTTGTAGTCCACCGCCGTCACCGCCCAGTCGGCCTGGCACAGCGCCTTGAGGGAGCGCGCGTTCTGCAGCGGGTGTCCCTGGCGGCACACGACGGCACGGGTGTTTTCGAACAGCTGAGTCATGGCCAGGCCAGGCGCCGGTGCCACCCGGGGAGCGGCACCCAGGTAGAAGTCGATGCTGCCATCGCGCAGCGCGCTCTCCACGTCCGGAAACAGGCCCTCGATGAGCTGCAGGCGCACCTTCGGGTAACGCTGGCGGAACACCTGCAGCGCCTGCGGCAGCATGCCCACGTGCGGCATGATCGACAGCGCCACCACGACGGTGCCGCTGTCGTCACCGGCGTGCTGCGAGAGTTCCTCGCGGGCGCGGCGTGCCTCGTTGACGATGGCGCTGGCGCGCACGTGGAAGCGTCGGCCTTCGGGCGACAGCACCATGCCCGTGGTCTCGCGCACGAAAAGCGTGGCGCCGAGTTCCTTCTCGAGCGCCCGCACGCTGCGGGTCAGTGCCGGTTGCGGCGAACCCAGGCGTCGCGCGGCCGCGCGCAGGCTGCCGTGCTCCACGATGGCCACGAGGTGCTGCAGTTGATCGAGCTTCATGGGGCAGGTTGGGCGGAGGGATGTCTGGAGGGATGCCAAAAGCGAATCACGGTTGCAATATTGCCATCTTTCTTGAATCGGCCTGCCTGCCTACAGTCTCTTCCAACGCACCGCTTTCAAGATGCGAATCTGGAGACACACCATGCAGTTCACACCCTTGCGCCGCGCCTTGCTGGCCACCGCCGTCGGCCTCGCACTGGCCCCGAGCCTGTTGCACGCTCAGGCCTGGCCCGCCAAGCCGATCCGCCTCATCGTGCCGGCCGCCCCTGGCTCCGCCCCCGACGTGGTGGCCCGCATGCTGGCCGACAGGCTCGGCACTTCGCTCGGCCAGACGCTGATCGTCGACAACAGGCCCGGCGCGGGCGGCATTCCGGGCATGTCGGCCCTGGCTCGCTCGGCCAACGACGGCTACACCATCGGCTTCGCGCCGGCGGCCATGGCCACCATCACGCCGCTGGTCTACAAGAACCCGCAGTTCAACCCCGACACCGACTTCCAGCCCATCGCCACCGTGGGCACGAGCCCGCTCGTGCTCGTGACCCTGGCAGGCAACGGCATCAACTCGCTGGCCGACCTCGCCAAGGTGGCCAAGGCCAGCCCGGGCAAGGTCAACTTCGCGGCACCGCAACCCAACTCGTTGCCTCACCTGGCCGGCGAGATGGTCAGCAAGGCGGGCGACATGGGCCTGTTCACCGTGCCGTATCCCGGACCGCCGGCGGCGATGACTGCGGTGATTTCGGGTGATGCCACGCTCACCGCCGACGGTTTGCCGGGACTGCTGCCCCACATCCGCTCGGGGCGTCTCAAGGCACTCGGCGTGACCTCGGCCAAGCGCCTGCCCGGCATCGACGTGCCGGCGGTGGCCGAAACCTATCCGGGCTACGAGGCCATCGGCTGGTTCCAGATCATGGTGCCCGCGGGCACGCCGGCGCCGGTGGTGGAACGCCTGAACGCCGAAGTGAACAAGGCCACGCAACAGGCCGACTTCGTGACGCGTTTGAACGAACTGGGCGTGTACCCCCGCCAGGACAGCGTCGCCGGAGCGCAGGAGTTCTTCGCGGCGCAGCAGAAGGCGATGAAGAAGCTGGTCACCGACCTGGGCGTGCAGCCGCAGTAGTTCTCGCGCGCCGGACGCGCAGACATTCACGGAGCGAGTTCCCCGATCCGTCGTGCACCGACGGAAGGGGAAGCGTTCGCCTACGAATTTCAGGAGCTTGACATGACGGATCGAAAGAAGGCCCTGGTCACCGGCGGTGCCACCGGCATCGGCCGCAGTGCGGTGCTGGCCCTGGCCCGCGCCGGCTACGACGTGGCCATCAACTACGCCAGCAGCGCCAAGGCGGCCGAGGCGACGGCCAAGGAAGCGCAGGCGCTCGGTGCCCGCACCCTGCTGCTGCAGTGCGACGTCAGCGACGATGCCGCCGTGCGCCGCATGATGGTCGCGGTCGGCGAGGCGTTCGGCCATCTCGACGCCCTGGTCAACAACGCCGGCACGACCGCCGACCTGGAAGGTCAAGGACCTCGAGAGCCTGGACATGGCGGAGTGGGACCGCATCTTCGCGGTCAATGTGCGCGGCACGTTCCAGGTGACCCGTGCGGCCGTGCCGCTGCTGCGCAAGGGCACTCAACCGGCGCATCGTCAACACCGCGAGCATCGTCGGTCTGCGCCCCGGCCCGCAGCCGCTGCCCTATGCGGCGAGCAAGGCGGCCGTGGTCAATCTCACCAAGACGCTGGCCTGGAACCTCGGCCCCGAGATCCGCGTCAATGCCGTGGCGCCGGGCTGGATGGAAGGCGAGTGGATGGAACGCATGCTCGGCGACAAGTACGACGACCTGATGGGCAAGCGCGCCAAGCTGACGCCGCTTGCGTCGCTGCGTCACGGCCGACGACGTGGCCGAGACCATGCTCAGCCTCATCACCGCGAACCGCTTCGTCACCGGCGAGATCGTCGTCATCGACGGCGGCTTCACCAGTTCCACCTGAGCGTATCGGAGGCCTCCATGCTCGAAGGTTTCGTGGGCTTTCCGCCCGAGTTCGCCGCGGCGCTACCGCGATCGTGGCTACTGGCAGGACCGGTCGCTCGCGCAGGAGTTCGCCGAGGTGTTCAGCCGGTTCGCCGAGCGCACCGCGCTGATCGACGGCGATCGCGCCGCTACACGTACGCCGAGGTCGACCGACTGTCCGACAACCTGGCGCTCAACCTGCTGCGAACTCGGGCTGAAGCCACTGGACCGCGTGGTGCCGACGCTGCCGAACGTGGCCGAGTTCGTGATCCTGTACTTCGCGCTGCAGAAGATCGGTGCCATCCCGATCGCGGCGCTGGTGACGCACCGCTACGCCGAGATCAGCCAGTTCGTCCGGCTGTCTCAGGCCCGGTGCTGCGTCTATCCCGACCGCGGTGGGCGACTTCCGCTTCGCGCCGATGATCGAGCGGGTGCAAGCCGAGAACCCGACGCTCAAGCTGCGCATCGTGCTGGGCGACGCCGGGCCAGGCGAGCATTCGCTGGCGGACCTGATCGAGCGGCCCGCGGCGCTGCCGAGCGGCGCGTTGCAGGCCGTCCGCATCGAGCCGACCGACCCCTGCATCTTCCAGCTCTCCGGGCGGCACCACCGGCATCCCCAAGCTGATCCCGCGCACCCACAACGACTACGCCTACAACTCCAAGGTGGCGGCCGATGTCGCCGGCGTGGACGCCGAATCCGTGCTGCTGCTGGTGCTGCCGATCGCGCACAACCTGCCGCTGGCCTGCCCCGGCATCCAGGGGTTCATGTTCAAGGGCGCCACCGTGGTGCTGCACGCCGAACACGCGGCCCGACGAGATGTTCGCGCCTGATCCAGCAGCACGGCGTCACCCATCTCAAGGTGGTGCCGGCGCTGCTGATCCGGCTGATCAACGACCCATCGATCGGCGAGTTCGACCTCGACTCGGTGCGCCTGATCCAGAGCGGCGGTCAGCGCATGCAGCCCGAGGTGCGGCTGCGCACCCGTGAGCTGTTCCGCAACGCCTTCGTGCAGGAGAACTTCGGCATGAGCGAAGGCATGCTGATGTTCGTGCGCCATGGTGATCCGGAGGAGGTGCTGCTCGAGACCTGCGGCCGGCCGGTCTGTGCCGACGACGAGGTGAAGCTGATCGACGACGACGGGCGAGAGGTGCCCGACGGCGAGGTGGGCGAGCTCGCCTGCCGCGGCCCCTACACGCTGCGCGGCTACTACGGCGTGCCCGAGTACAACGCGCGCCAGTTCACGCCCGACGGGTTCTATCGCTCGGGTGACCTGATGCGCAGGCACCCCAGCGGCAACTACATCGTCGAAGGCCGCAAGAAGGACCTCATCAACCGCGGCGGCGAGAAGATCAGCGCCGAGGAGGTGGAGAACCTCATCCTCATGCACCCCGCGGTGCAGAACGTGGCCTGCGTGCCGATGCCCGATGCGGCCATGGGCGAGAAGATGTGCGCCTGCGTCATCCTCAAGGTCGGCGCACTCGCTCACGCTGGCCGAGCTCGTGGCGTTTCTGAACACCCACGAGATCGCCCGGTTCAAGCTGCCGGAGCGTCTGGAGGTGCTGCCCGACTTCCCTGTGTCCACCTTCGGCAAGGTCTCGAAGAAGGCCCTCGGCGAGATGGTCGCCGCCAAGCTGTCACAGCCCGCCTGAGGGCTGCTTTCCAGGAGTTCCACCATGCGCATCATCGATCTGCATTGCTACCCCGGCACCCAGACCTGGATCGACGCCCAGGGGCCGTACCCCGAGGCACTGGCCACCTACTGGAAGCGCGACTGGGTCGCCAAGGACGAGGACGACGGTCATCGCCGAGTTCACCGCCGCCGGTGTCGAGGCCTGCCTCGTCGCGCTGGACCTGGAGACCACCGTGGCCACGCCACCCTGCACCAACGAGTACGTGCACGCCATGTGGAAGCGCCACCCTGAGCGGATGCATGCAGTGCTGGGGCGCGGTGGAGCCGGCCAAGGGCGAGATCGCCATCCGGCAGGTGAAGAAGGCCGTCAAGGAGCTCGGCTTCGTCGGCTTTCACTTCCACCCGATCATGCAGCACTTCGCGGTCAACGACCGCCGCCACTACCCGCTGTTCGAGGAGATCAACGCCCTGGGCGCGGCGGTGATGATCGACGTGGGCACCACCGGCATGGGCGCGGGCATGCCCGGCGGCCATGGTGCGCGGGTGCGGCATGCGCACCCCTCCCACATCGACGACCTGGCGGCCGACTTCCCGAACCTCAAGATCCTCATGGCCCATCCGGGCTGGCCGTGGGTGGACGAGACCACGGCGGTGGCGCTGCACAAGGGCAACGTGTACTGGGAGATGTCGGGTTGGGCGCCCAAGCACTTTCCGGGCAACCTCAAGGTCGACATCCGCGGGCGGTTGCAAGACAAGATCATGTTCGGCAGCGACTACCCGAGCCTGCCCTATGAGCGCATCCTGCGCGAATGGTCGGAGCTGGGCTACTCCGACGCGGTGATGGAAAAGGTCATGCACGGCAACGCCGAACGCGTGCTCGGCCTGTGACGCGCCACGCTTTCCTGTGCGACGGCGTGCGCACGCCGATCGGCCGCTACGGCGGTGCCTTGTCGGGTGTGCGCACCGACGACCTCGGGGCCGTGCCCCTGCAGGCCCTGATGGCGCGGCACCCGGGCCTGGACTGGAGCCGGCTCGAGGAGGTGTACTTCGGCTGCGTCAACCAGGCGGGTGAAGACAACCGCAACGTGGCCCGCATGAGTGCCTTGCTGGCCGGGTTGCCGATCACGGCGGCGGCGGCCACGGTAAACCGCTTGTGCGGCTCGGGGCTCGAGGCCATCGCGAGCGCGGCGCGCGGCATCGCCTGCGGTCAGCTCGACCTGGCCATCGCCGGGGGCGTGGAGAGCATGAGCCGAGCGCCGCTGGTGATGCCCAAGGCCAGCTCGGCGTTCTCGCGCCATGCCGAGATCCATGACTCCACGATCGGCTGGCGTTTCGTGAACCCGAAGATGGAAGCGATGTACGGCACCGACGCGATGGGAATGACGGCAGAGAACGTGGCGCAGGAGCATGGCATCTCGCGAGCTGACCAGGATGCGCTGGCCTGGCGCAGCCAGCAGCGCGCGGCCCGGGCGCAGGCGGCCGGGCTTCTGGACATCGAACTCGTGCCGGTGTCCACGCCAGGTGCGCGGCGCGGCGAGACCGTGCTCGTCACGCGCGACGAGCATCCGCGCGCCGACACCACGCTGGAGTCGCTGGCGCGGCTGAAGCCGGCGTTTCGCGACGGCGGCAGCGTGACCGCCGGCAATGCGTCGGGCGTCAACGACGGCGCGGCGGCACTGCTGCTGGCCAGCGAAGCGGGTGCGGCACAAGCCGGACTCACGCCGCGTGCCCGGGTGATCGGCGCGGCCACGGCCGGCGTCGCGCCGCGGGTGATGGGCATCGGCCCGGTGCCCGCGGTGAACAGGCTGCTGGCGCAGACCGGACTGCGCATGGGCGACTTCGACGTGGTCGAACTCAACGAGGCCTTTGCGGCGCAAGGCCTGGCCGTGCTGCGAGCGCTGGGTTTGCCCGATGATGGCGAGCACGTCAACCCGAACGGCGGTGCCATTGCCTACGGTCACCCTCTCGGCATGTCGGGGGTGCGGCTCGCGCTCACCGCCTGGCGGCATCTCGAACGCACCGGCGGACGCAGGGCGCTGTGCACCATGTGCATTGGCGTGGGGCAGGGCATTGCACTGGCGATCGAACGTGTCTGATCCGATTCTTCTGGAGCAGCGGGGCCATGTGGCCCTGCTCACGCTCAACCGGCCGCAGACGCGCAACGCGCTCAGCGGCGAGGACATGTTCGCGGCGTTCGAGCAGCTGTTCGAGCGTCTCAACACCGACCTCAATGTGCGTGCTGCGGTGCTCACCGGCGCCGGCAGCGCCTTCTGCTCGGGCGGCAACGTGGCCGAGATGCGCGACCGCACCGGCATGTTCGCAGGCTCGCCCCAGGAGATCGCCCGGAACTACCGCGAGGGCATCCAGCGCATCCCGCGGGCCTTCCAGCGCCTGCAGGTTCCCATCATTGCCGCGGTGAACGGCGCGGCCATCGGCGCGGGCAACGATCTGGCCTGCATGTGCGACATCCGGATCGCCGCCACCAATGCACGCTTCGCCGAGAGCTTCGTCAAGGTGGGCATCGTGCCGGGCGATGGCGGATGCTGGCTGCTGCCGCGCGTGGTGGGCGCGTCACGGGCCGCCGAATTGGCACTCACCGGCGACACCATCGATGCGGACGAAGCGCTGCGCATCGGACTGGTGTCGCGGGTCGTGGAGAGCGACCGGCTACTGGACGAAGCGCTGGCACTGGCCGATCGCATCGCCGCCAATCCCCCTCAGGTGCTGCGCTGGACGAAGCAGCTGCTGCTGCAGGCCCGCAACGGCACCCTCGACGAGGCCCTGGATTCGGCCGGTCGCCTGCAAGGCCTGGCTCACCACACGCAGGACCACGCCGAGGCCGTGGCCGCGTTCTTCGAAAAGCGTGCACCGGTGTTCGGCCGTGGCTGATGTGACGATGCCAGTCGCAAGCGCAGAGGGCGCGGACCTGGACGAACTGCTGCTGCGCGAGTCGCGCCCGTCGGGCGGCGTGGTGCTGCTGCACCTGAATCGGCCGCAGGTGCTCAATGCCCTCAACCTCGCGCTGCGCCGCGCGCTGGCCCGGACCTTCGAGCGACTCGACGCCGATGACTCGGTGCGCGCCATCGTGCTGGCGGGCGGCGAGCGGGCTTTCTGCGCGGGGGCAGACCTTCACGAGTACGTGGACGCCACGCCCACGGAGATTGCCGCTCGCGACATGGGGCGGTTGTGGGATGCGATCGCGCGTTGCCGCAAGCCCGTGATTGCCGCAGTGCAGGGGCACGCATTGGGCGGCGGCTGCGAGCTGGCCATGCACGCCGACCTCATCATTGCGGGCGAGGGTGCCCGCTTCGGCCAGCCCGAGGTGCTGATCGGCCTGCTGCCCGGTGGTGGGGCCACGCAGCGCCTGACGCGTGCCGTCGGCAAGTTCCAGGCGATGCGGATGTTGCTCACCGGCGCAACGATCGGTGCCGACGAAGCGCTGCGCATCGGCCTTCTCAGCGAGGTGGTTCCCGACGACCAGGTGGAAGCGCGCAGCTTGCAGCTGGCCATCCAGGTGGCCGCCTTGCCCGACCTGCAGGTACGACTCATCAAGCAGGCCGTGCTGGCCAGCATGGAGACCGGTCTGGCGCAGGGGCTCGCGCTGGAGCGCCAATCGTTCGCGCTCGCGTTCGCCACGCCGGAGAAGACCGAGGGCCTTCGCGCGCGCCTGGAAAAGCGCAAGCCGGTTTACCGATGAACGAACTGTTCGATCGCCTGCACACGATGGGACCCACCGGCGATGTCCGCGCCGTCGAAGCGCTCTACGTCGACGCACTGGCGCGTCAGCCGCGCGAGGGCGTGCACTGCGACCGCGATCGGGTGTACGGGCCGCACGAGCGGCATCGCGTGGACCTCTACGCCCGCGCGGATCACAGCGGTGGTCCCCGACCGATGCTGGCCGTGCTGCATGGCGGTGGCTTCGTACGCGGCGACAAGTCCCAGCGCGAGAATTTCGGCCACTGCTTCGCGCGCGAAGGCTTCATCACCGCCGTGGCCAACTACCGCCTCGCTCCCGAAACGCGCTGGCCCGGCGGCGCCGACGACGTGGTGCGCCTCACGCTGTGGTTGCAGGAGTACGCGGCGCAGATCGGTGGTGATCCGTCGCGCCTGTTTCTGCTGGGGGAGTCCGCTGGCGCGGCGCACGTGGCCGGGGCGGTTCTGGTGCGTGAGCGCCAGCCTGCGCAAGGGTTGCCTGTGGCCGGTGCGGTGCTGATCTCAGGCCCTTACAACGCGCGACTCGAAGGCCTGGCGCGCGCCCAGTTCGGTGTGCCCACGCCCGATCCGCGCAACGAGGCCTATTTCGGGCCGGACCGCGAGGCCTGGGGAGCGATGAGCACCGTGGACCATCTCACCGAGGTGCCGCCGCCGCTGCTGATCACCTTTGCCGAGATGGACTTGCTCCAGATGCAGGTGCAAGCCTGTGAACTCTTCGCGGCGCTCGTCACCCGGCATGGCCGACAGCCGCAGCTGAAGGTGATCCGCCATCACAACCACTTCTCCCAGGTGATGGCGGTGAACACCGGCGACCGCTCGCTGGTCGATCCGGTGCTGTCGTTCTTGCGCAGCGCCGCGAACGGCGCAGACTGAGCTCGGGAGCCGCACGCTCAGCGCGTGGCCGGTAGCTCCGGGTGGCGGCGGTAGACCGAGAACGCAAAAGGCACACCGTTGGCGTCCACCTGTGCTTCACGTGAGACCAGGCTGAAGGCTGCCGGGTTCCAGGCCGGAAAGAAGCGGTCGGCCTCAAAGCGGGCATCGATCTCGGTCAGCACCAGTTCGTCGGCCAGCGGCAGCGCCAGCGCATAGACCTCCGCGCCGCCGATCACGAAGACCTTGGGCGCCTCGGCGTGAAACGGAGCGGGCCAGGGACAACGCCGCTTCGAGCGTCGCGGCGGGCTGCGCGCCTTCGGCTTGCCAGTGCGGGTTGCGCGTCAACGACGATGTTGCGGCGCCCGGGCAGGGGCCGGAACCGTGCCGGCAGCGACTCCCAGGTCTTGCGCCCCATCATCACCGGGCGCCCATGGTGACGCGGCGGAAGTGCTGCTGGTCGGCGCGCTCGCGCCAGAGCAGTTCGTTGTCGCGGCCGATGGCGCGGTTGCGGGCCACGGCGGCGATCAGGCTGAGGGTCGGGCGGGTCATGCCGCGATTGTCGCAGCGCCGTGCACGCGGGTGGGGCGCCCGGTGTCAAGCCAGCGAGGCGGCTTCGCGTCCGGCTTCGATGTGCTGCTGCATCAGCGCCGCGCCCGCTCGGCATTGCGCGCCTTGAGCGCCGCCATGATCTGCGCGGTGCTCCTTCAGCGAGGCCTCAGCCGGCCCTGCTTGAACAGCGAGTGGTGGCGGTTGAGCTTCATCACCTTGCGCAGGTCGGCCACCAGCTGGATCGCGCCAGCGGTTGTCGGCCATCTCCAGCAGGCGCATGTGGAAGCGCTCGTTGGCGGCAAAGAAGCGGTCGCGGTCGTCGACCGCGGCTTCGAGCTCGAGGTGCAGCGCCTGCAGCTCGGCGATCTGCTGCGCGCGTGGCGCTGGCCGGCCACCACCCGCGCGGCGTCGCTCTCGAGCAGGGCGAGCAGGTGGAAGACCTCGGCCAGGTCGCGCTCCGACACTTCGGTGACGTAGGCGCCGCGGCGCAGCTTCATCGTCACCAGGCCTTCGGCGGCCAGCACCTTCAGGGCCTCGCGCAGCGGCGTGCGGCTGATGCCGTACTCGGCGGCGAGCGCCTGCTCGTCGATCCAGCTGCCCGGCGCCAGGGTGTGGCGCGAGGATGCGCGGCGCAGCTGCTCGGCCACCTGCTCGTAGAGCGCGCGCTCGGCGAGCGGCGCGTGGGCGCGCTGGGACGAGCGACGGAGAAGCCGAGCGTGAAGTCGATGCGCGGGGCAGTGCCATGGCTGGCTGCTTCAGGAGTTCATGACGGGAGCGCTGGGCCAGAGCGTGGTCGCGACGTACCGGAGGAGCTGCATCTTTGCAAGCTGAAGTGCGAGTGAACTGACTATAATTCAATTTTGAATTATGGCCACATCCGGGCCGTCCGTCCAGAAGACACCGATCCACGCCGATCGGACCCTGGCCGAGCACCGAGGAGCGACCCCATGTCCGATCCCAAGCCGAACGCCACCCCGATCGCTCCCGAGGCCTTGGCAGCGTGGCACAAGGCCGCCGCCAAGTCGGCGCCGGGCGGCAATGTCGAGGCGCTGAACTGGGTCACACCCGGAAGGCATCGCGGTCAAGCCGCTGTACACCGCGGCCGACCTGAAGGGGCTGCCCCACACCGACACCTTGCCCGGCTTCGCGCCCTTCGTGCGCGGCCCGCAGGCCACGATGTACGCGGTGCGGCCGTGGACCATCCGCCAGTACGCCGGCTTCTCCACCGCCGAGGCCACCAACGACTTCTACCGCAAGGCGCTGGCCGCCGGCGGGCAGGGCGTGAGCGTGGCCTTCGACCTGGCCACGCACCGCGGCTACGACAGCGACCACCCGCGCGTGACCGGCGACGTCGGCAAGGCCGGCGTGGCCATCGACTCGGTCGAGGACATGAAGATCCTGTTCGACGGCATTCCGCTCGACAAGGTCAGCGTGTCCATGACGATGAACGGCGCGGTGCTGCCGGTGCTGGCCGGCTACGTGGTGGCGGCCGAAGAGCAGGGCGTGGCGCAGGACAAGCTGAGCGGGACCATCCAGAACGACATCCTCAAGGAGTTCATGGTCCGCAACACCTACATCTACCCGCCCGAGCCGAGCATGCGCATCATCGGCGACATCATCGAGTACACGGCGCAAGCACATGCCGAAGTTCAACTCGATCTCCATCTCCGGCTACCACATGCAGGAGGCCGGGCGCCAACCAGGCGCTGGAGCTCGCCTTCACGCTGGCCGACGGCAAGGAGTACGTGAAGACGGCGATCGCCAAGGGCCTGGACGTCGACGACTTCGCCGGGCGCCTGTGCTTCTTCTGGGCCATCGGCATGAACTTCTATCTCGAGGTGGCCAAGATGCGCGCCGCGCGCCTGCTGTGGTGCAGGATCATGAAGGGCTTCGGCGCCAAGAACCCGAAGAGCCTGATGCTGCGCACCCACTGCCAGACCTCGGGCTGGAGCCTGACCGAGCAGGACCCGTACAACAACGTGGTGCGCACCACCATCGAGGCGATGGCCGCGGTGTTCGGCGGCACGCAGAGCCTGCACACCAACGCGCTCGACGAAGCGATCGCGCTGCCCACCGAGTTCAGCGCCCGCATCGCGCGCAACACCCAGCTGATCATCCAGGAAGAGACGCACATCACCAGCGTGGTCGACCCCTGGGCCGGCAGCTACATGATGGAGAAGCTGACGCAGGACATGGCCGACGCGGCCTGGGCGATCATCGAGGAAGTCGACGCCATGGGCGGCATGGTCAAGGCCGTGGACAGCGGCTGGGCCAAGCTCAAGATCGAGGCCAGCGCGGCACAGAAGCAGGCGCGCATCGACTCGGGCCAGGACGTGATCGTCGGCGTCAACAAGTACAAGCTCGCCAAGGAAGACGCCGATCGAGATCCTCGACATCGACAACCACGCGGTGCGCGAGAACCAGGTCGCGCGGCTGCAAGGCAGTTGCGCGCCGCGCGCGATGCAGGCAAGGTGCAGGCCGCGCTGGACGCGCTGACCGCCTGCGGCCGCAGTCGGGCGCAGGGCAACCTGCTCGACCTGAGCATCAAGGCGATGCGTCTGCGCGCCACGGTGGGCGAGGTGTCCGATGCGCTGGAGAAGGTCTGGGGGCGCCATCGCGCCGATACGCAAAAGGTGACCGGTGTGTATGCAGCCGCCTACGACAGTGCCGAAGGCTGGGAACAGCTGAAGGCCGAGATCGCCGAGTTCGCCAAGGCGCAGGGCCGCCGCCCGCGCGTGATGATCGCCAAGCTCGGCCAGGACGGCCACGACCGCGGCGCCAAGGTGGTGGCCACGGCCTTTGCCGACCTGGGCTTCGACGTCGACATCGGGCCGCTGTTCCAGACCGCCGAAGAATGCGCGCGCCAGGCGATCGAGAACGACGTGCACGCGGTGGGCGTGTGCACGCTGGCGGCCGGCCACAAGACCCTGGTGCCGGCCATCATCCAGAGCGCTCAAGGCGCAGGGCGCGGACGACATCATCGTGTTCGTCGGCGGCGTGATTCCGCGGCAGGACTACGACTTCCTGTACGAGGCCGGCGTCAAGGGCATCTACGGCCCGGGCACGCCGATTCCGGCGAGCGCCAAGGACGTGCTCGAGCAGATCAAGGCCAACCTGCCTCCAAGGCGAAGCCTGAGCCCGCGATGGCCCTGGCGGCTCGCCGATCAGGCGCTGTTCGACGGCGTGCGCCGCCGCGAGCGGCGCGCGCTGGCCAAGGCCATCACGCTGCTCGAGTCGACCCGCCCCGATCACCGCGCGCGCGCCGACGCGCTGCTCAATGCGCTGCTGCCGCACACCGGCGAGGCGTTGCGCCTGGGCATCTCCGGCGTGCCGGGCGTGGGCAAGTCGACCTTCATCGAGGCGCTGGGCCTGTACCTGATCGCACAGGGCCACCGCGTGGCGGTGCTGGCGATCGATCCGTCGTCCAGCGTCTCGGGCGGCTCCATCCTGGGCGACAAGACGCGCATGGAGCAGCTGTCGGTGCACGAGGCGGCCTACATCCGCCCCAGCCCGTCGCAGCGGCACGCTGGGCGGCGTGGCCGAGAAGACGCGCGAGGCGATGCTGGTGTGCGAGGCCGCGGGCTACGACATCGTGATCGTCGAGACCGTGGGCGTGGGCCAGAGCGAGACCGCCGTGGCCGGCATGACCGACATGTTCGTGCTGCTGCAGCTGCCCAATGCCGGCGACGACCTGCAGGCCATCAAGAAGGGCGTGATGGAGCTGGCCGACCTGGTGGTCATCAACAAGGCCGACCTCGACGCCGCTGCCGCCACGCGCGCGCAGGCGCAGATCACCAGCGCGCTGCGCGTGCTTCGGCTTCGCACGGCCATCCCGGACCACGCGCACCGCGACGAACGTCTGGCAGCCGCAGGTGATGCAGCTCAGCGCGCTGCAAGGGCGCAGGGCGTGGACGCGCTTCTGGACCGCGGTGCAGCGCTTTCACCGAACTGCAGCGCGGCCAGCGGCCAGTTCGCCGCAGCGCCGCCAGCAGCAGGCGCTGGCCTGGATGTGGGAGCGCATCGAGGCCGGCCTGCAAGCAGCGACTTCCGGCAGCACCCGCGGTGCGCGACGCTGCTGCCGCAGATGCTGGCCGACGTGCAGCCGGCCGCGCTGGCCGCCTTCCGCGGCGGCGCGCGCGCTGCTGCAGCTCTTCGAACCCAAGACCTATCACTGACGAACGACCGAGAGACCGACCATGCACGACATCCTCGAACAACTCGAAGACAAGCGCGCCGCGGCGCGACTGGGCGGCGGCGAGAAGCGCATCGACGCGCAGCACGCCAAGGGCAAGCTGACCGCGCGCGAGCGGCTGGAGCTGCTGCTGGACGAGGGCACGTTCGAAGAGTGGGACATGTTCGTCGAGCACCGCTGCGCCGACTTCGGCATGGAGGACAACAAGATCCCGGGCGACGGCGTGGTCACCGGCTACGGCATGATCAACGGCCGCCTGGTGTTCGTCTTCAGCCAGGACTTCACCGTCTTCGGCGGCGCGCTGTCCGAGGCGCATGCCGAGAAGATCTGCAAGGTGATGGACCAGGCCATGAAGGTCGGCGCGCCGGTGATCGGCCTGAACGACTCGGGCGGCGCGCGCATCCAGGAGGGCGTGGCCTCGCTCGGCGGCTATGCCGAGGTGTTCCAGCGCAACGTGATGGCCTCGGGCGTGGTGCCGCAGATCAGCATGATCATGGGGCCCTGCGCCGGCGGCGCGGTGTACTCGCCCGGCCATGACCGACTTCATCTTCATGGTGAAGGACAGCTCCTACATGTTCGTCACCGGCCCCGAGGTGGTGAAGACCGTGACGCACGAGGAGGTGACCGCCGAGGAACTGGGCGGCGCCGTCACCCACACCACCCGGAGCGGCGTGGCCGACCTGGCCTTCGAGAACGACGTCGACGCGCTGCTGATGCTGCGCCGCCTCTTCAACTACCTGCCGCTGAACAACCGCGAGAAGCCGCCGGTGCGCCGCAGCGACGACCCGGCCGACCGCCTGGACCTGTCGCTCGACACGCTGGTGCCGGACAACCCCAACAAGCCCTACGACATGAAGGAGCTGATCGTCAAGACGGTGGACGACGGCGACTTCTTCGAGCTGCAGCCCGACTACGCCAAGAACATCGTCATCGGCTTTGGCCGCATGGAAGGCCAGACCGTGGGCATCGTCGCCAACCAGCCGCTGGTGCTGGCCGGCTGCCTGGACATCAAGAGCAGCATCAAGGCCGCGCGCTTCGTGCGCTTCTGCGATG
Organism: uncultured beta proteobacterium; assembly: GCA_963739925.1. Taxonomy (GTDB): domain Bacteria; phylum Pseudomonadota; class Gammaproteobacteria; order Burkholderiales; family Burkholderiaceae_C; genus CAVUBY01. The sequence continues at coordinate 65,814 of CAVUBY010000001.1, forward strand.
CCTTCAACATCCCGGTCATCACCTTCGTCGACGTGCCCGGCTTCATGCCCGGCACGGCGCAGGAGTACGGCGGCATCATCAAGCACGGCGCCAAGCTGCTGTACGCCTATGCCGAATGCACGGTGCCCAAGATCACCGTGATCACGCGCAAGGCCTATGGCGGCGCCTACGACGTGATGAGCTCCAAGCACCTGCGCGGCGACGTCAACTTCGCCTGGCCCAACGCCGAGATCGCGGTGATGGGCGCCAAGGGCGCGGTGGAGATCATCTTCCGCGAGGACAAGGGCGACCCGGCCAAGCTGGCCGCGAAGGAGGCCGAATACAAGGCCCGCTTCGCCAACCCCTTCGTGGCCGGCGCGCGCGGCTACATCGACGACGTGATCCAGCCGCACGAAACGCGCAAGCGCATCTGCCGCTCGCTGGTGATGCTGCGCGACAAGAAGCTCGAAAACCCGTGGCGCAAGCACGGCAACATTCCGCTGTGATGGTGCCTCCCTGTCGCTTCGCTCTTACCCCCAAGGGGCGCCACCAGCGGCCGGGCAAAGCCGGTCCGCGGGTGCCTGTATGTTGGCGGCGCTGCGCACTCCGTTCGTGAAGGAACACTGAACATGTTCACGAAGATCCTGATTGCCAACCGCGGCGAAATCGCCTGCCGCGTCATCAAGACGGCGCGCAAGATGGGCATCGCCACCGTCGCGGTGTATTCCGAGGCCGACCGCGACGCGCGTCACGTGGAGCTGGCCGACGAGGCGGTGTGCATCGGGCCGGCGCCCAGCCGCGAGTCCTATCTGGTGATGGACAAGATCATCGCGGCCTGCAAGCAGACCGGCGCGCAGGCGGTGCACCCGGGCTACGGCTTCCTGTCGGAGAACGAGGAGTTCGCGCGCCGGGTCGAGGAAGAGGGCATCGTCTTCATCGGCCCCAAGCACTACTCGATCGCCGCGATGGGCGACAAGATCGCTTCCAAGAAGCTCGCTGGCGAGGCCAAGGTCAACACCATTCCCGGCTACAACGACGCCATCGACACGGCCGAGACAGGCGGTGGAGATCGCCAAGGGCATCGGCTATCCGGTGATGATCAAGGCCAGTGCCGGCGGCGGCGGCAAGGGCCTGCGCGTGGCCTACAACGACAAGGAGGCCTTCGAGGGCTTCAGCTCGTGCCGCAACGAGGCGCGCAACAGCTTCGGCGACGACCGCGTGTTCATCGAGAAGTTCGTCGAGGAGCCGCGCCACATCGAGATCCAGGTGCTGGGCGACGCGCATGGCAACGTGGTCTACCTGAACGAGCGCGAATGCTCGATCCAGCGCCGCCATCAGAAGGTGATCGAGGAGGCGCCGTCGCCCTTCATCAGCGACGCGACGCGCAAGGCCATGGGCGAGCAGGCCGTGGCGCTGGCCAAGGCGGTGAACTACCAGAGCGCCGGCACGGTGGAGTTCGTGGTCGGCAAGGACCAGAGCTTCTATTTCCTGGAGATGAACACCCGGCTGCAGGTGGAGCACCCGGTGACCGAGTGCATTACCGGGCTGGACCTGGTGGAGCAGATGATCCGCGTGGCGGCCGGCGAGAAGCTGCCGTTCACGCAGGCCGAATCACGCGCGGCGGCTGGGCGATCGAGTGCCGCATCAACGCCGAAGACCCGTTCCGCAACTTCCTGCCGTCCACCGGCCGGCTGGTGCAAGTACCAGCCGCCGGCGCAGACCATGGAAGCCGCCGCACCGATGCCCGACACCGGCGGCGAAGCATCGACGACGAACGTCCTGGGCGGCGTGCGGGTCGACACCGGCGTCTACGAAGGCGGCGAGATCCCGATGTTCTACGACTCGATGATCGCCAAGCTCATCGTGCACGGCAGCGACCGGGCAGACGCGATCCGCCGCATGCGCGAGGCGCTCAATGGCTTCGTGATCCGCGGCGTGTCGAGCAACATCCCGTTCCAGGCGGCGCTGCTGGCGCATCCGAGGTTCGTGTCCGGCGACTTCAACACCGGCTTCATCGCCGAGCAGTATCCCAAGGGCTTCTCTGCGGCGCTGGTGTCCAGCGACGAGCCGGAGCTCCTGCTGGCGCTGGCAGGTGCCGCGCACCGCCGCATGCGCGAGCGGGCCGCCCGCATCACGGGGCAGCTGCCGGGCCACGAGCTGGAAGTGGGCGAAGAGTTCGTGGTCGTGCTCACCGACGGCATCGGCCAACGCCAGCAGACGCCGGTCAAGGTGAGCAAAGCGGACGGCCGCTACCACGTGACGATGGCTGGCAAGACCTGCTCGCTGCGCTTTGCCACGCCATTGCGCGACATCGCCGTGCACGGTGATCTGGACGGGCAACGCTTCTGTGCCCAGATCGAACGCGTGGGCCTGCACTACCGCATCACGCACGACGGCCTGCAGATCGAGGCGCGCGTGGTCTCGGCACGCGCCGCGCAGCTGCAGGCGCTGATGCCGTTCAAGGCGCCGCCGGATCTCTCGCGCTTCCTGCTGTCGCCCATGCCGGGCCTGCTGGCCGATGTGGCGGTGCAGCCGGGCCAGGCGGTGCGTGCCGGCGAGAAGCTGGCCGTCATCGAGGCGATGAAGATGGAGAACATCCTGGTCGCGGCGCAGGATGGCGTGGTGTCCAAGGTGCTGGCCAGCAAGGGCGAGAGCCTTGCGGTCGATCAGGTCATTCTGGAGTTCCAATGAACGTTCCAAGCAGCAGCCAGCGTCCCTTCAAGGTGCTGGGCATCCAGCAGGTGGCCATCGGCGGCCCGAGCAAGGAGCGCCTGCGCAGCTTCTGGGTCGACATGCTGGGTCTCCAGGTCACGGGCAACTTCGTCAGCGAGCGCGAGAACGTCGACGAGGACATCTGTGCGATGGGCGCCGGTCCGTTCAAGGTCGAGGTGGATCTGATGCAGCCCATCGATCCCGAGAAGAAGCCGGCCGTGCACACCACGCCACTCAATCACATCGGTCTGTGGATCGACGATCTGCCCAAGGCGGTGGAGTGGCTCACGGCGCAGGGCGTGCGCTTTGCGCCCGGCGGCATCCGCAAAGGTGCTGCGGGCCATGACATCTGTTTCGTCCACCCGAAGAGCAACGAACAGTTCCCGATCGCCGGCGAAGGCGTGTTGGTCGAATTGGTTCAGGCGCCGCCGGAGCTGGGGGTGGCTCTTCAGCAATTTGAGCGCTAGCATCGCGCCCGGCTGAGGGGTGCTCTTGAACGCCGGCAATCGCGATGCTGGCATGGCGCGGGCCGTTCCAATGAATCTGAAGAACCGCTCGACGCATGCAGCAATCGTATTGGACGCCACTTCCTGAAGAGAACTTTCGCGCCCGCCTCTGCAGGCCGACTACTACCCGTGGTTCGATGGCTTGCGTGTGCTCCTGGCCCTTGTGGTGCTGCTCGCCTACGACGGGTTTATCGACTGGGACCGCGCGACATTCTTGGCCATCGACGTGTTCTTCGCGCTGTCGGGATGGCTCATTGGCGGCATCTTGCTGAAGGTTCGGCCGAGCAACCTCCCACGCTTCTTCTTCAATCGCGCGGTGCGGATCTGGGTGCCGTACTACCTGGCGCTCGCGCTGCTGGTTGTCATCGGTCTGGCGCGCGCTGAGCTTCCTGCACGCTGGGCCGAGTTCACCACCTACAAGGCACTGATGGTGTGGAACGTGTTCGGCGCCGACAGCTTGGCGGCGTTTCGCACCTCGGCCTCGTTGCAGGAACCGGGAAGCCACTTCTGGTACGTCAATGCCGACGAGCAGTTCTACCTGCTGGCGCCGCTGCTGCTCGTGCTCGCACCGGCGTGGGGACGGTCCATTCTTGTCTGGACGTTGCTGGCGATCGGCGCGCTGGCGGCGGGCATCTACCCGGCCATCGTGCTCGGCGTGCTGGCTGCGTTGCTTGCCGAGCGCTGGCCGCGGTTTCAGTTGCAGCAGGCTGTGAGACTCGGCCTGGTCGCCGTGCTGCTGGCCTGCGTACTCGCCATGGCCAGTGAGCTGGCCTTCGAGGGAGCCTCGGCGCTCGCGGCATTGACGGTCGTACTCCTGCTTGCTGTCCCGGGCAAGGCCACGCCGATCGGTCGCGTGATGAGCGGTGTGAGCTATCCGATCTACCTCAACCATTGGCTCGGTGTGCTTGCCGCCAGGACCATGCTCCAGCCCTATGGCCTGCAAGCCTCGGTGCTCCGCCCCATCGTCGCTTGCGTCATCAGCCTGCTGCTCGCCATCGCCCTTTACTGGTGGTTTGACCGCAAGCTGCTCGCACACCGCAGCGAGTGGTTCAGTCCGGTTCGAGGTGTCGCGGTCATGGTCCTAGCCTACGCCATGGTCGGCACTGGCATTGTGCTCGGGATCGCCATGCATCCTTGATCGACTCAATGACGCATGCCGCGACCGCTTGGCTTCGTTCTCGATTCCGCCTCACTGAAATACCCGACCGCGGCCCCGTCATTCTCTCAACGTTCCTCGCCCATGCAGCCCACTCGCCTTCCGCCTTCGTCTGGCACCGGTCACGTTTCCGAAGCGGTCTACTACCCCGGATTCGACTGGCTCCGCGCCACGCTGGCCATCGTCGTCATGCTCGGGCATGACAACCTGATTGCTTGGCACGAATCCGGAACCTTTGCTGTGGACGTGTTCTTCGCGCTGTCGGGCTGGTTGATCGGCGGCATCCTGGTGAAGCTGGAGATGCGGCAGCTACCGCGCTTCTTCTTCAACCGGTCGATGCGCATTTGGTTGCCCTACTACATTGCACTGGCACTGCTGATCGCGGCCAGCCTGCTTCGGGACAAGGTGACCGACAAGTGGCTGGAGTTCGTGTCCTACAAGCTGCTGATGGTGTGGAACCTTTTCGGTTCATCCCAGCTTGCCGAGTTCCGTGAGGCCATGCCCCTGCAATCGACGGGCAATCACTTCTGGTCGGTCAATGCCGAAGAGCAGTTCTACCTCCTGGCGCCGCTGCTCTTGGTGGTGTCGGCGCGCTGGTGCCGCTCGATGGGGCTGTGGGCGCTCCTGGCGGTGATTGCTTGGATCATCGATGTCTATCCGTCGATCTTCCTGGGCGTGCTTGCAGCCTTGACGGCTGCTCGCTGGCCTGGCTTCCAGCTGCGCCCCTGGGTGCGCGCTCTGTGCCTCGTGGTCGGCCTCGGCGGCGCTGCCGGGCTGGTGGCAGGCCACTCCTACATCGTGTTCGCGCCGCTGTGCGCCATCTCCGTGGTTCTGCTCCTCGCCACTCCGGGCACAGCGACGCGCCTGGGCATCATCGCTGGCGGGATGAGCTATCCGCTCTACCTCAACCATTGGATCGGCGTCTTCGTCGGCAATGCCCTTCTCGGGCCGTTCGGCCTTCGCAACACCCCATCGCGGCAGTTGCTGGCCTGCGTGATCAGCATCGCGATTGCCGTGGCGCACTATCATTGGATTGATCGGCAAGTGCTGCAACAGCGCGGCGCGTGGTACACCCCTTCGCGTGGCAGACTCCTCATGATGCTGGCCTACACCATGGTGGGCTGTGGCCTCGTCTGGGGCTTCTACGTGCGCTATCGATAGATCCGACACCCGCCGAACCCAATGCGCCCCATGGCGCTGATCCCGAATGAAAAGATCATGAGCGCGCGAGAAATCCTCAAGATGGGCGACCCGCGCCTGCTGCGCGTGGCCAAGCCGGTGACGGCTTTCGACACACCAGAGCTGCATGCGCTGATCGACGACATGTTCGAGACCATGCATGCGGCCAACGGCGCCGGGCTGGCCGCGCCGCAGATCGGCGTCGATCTGGCGCTGGTGATCTTCGGATTTGGCCAGCAATGCGCGCTATCCCGACGCGCCGCCGGTGCCCGAGACCGTGCTGATCAACCCGCAGATCGAGCCGCTGTCCGATGCCGAAGAAGAGGGCTGGGAAGGCTGCCTGTCCGTGCCGGGTCTGCGCGGCGGTGGTGCCGCGCTTCGCGCGCATCCGCTACACCGGCTTCGATCCGCAGGGTCGTCGCATCGATCGCGAGGCCGATGGTTTTCACGCCCGCGTGGTGCAGCACGAGTGCGATCACCTCATCGGCAAGCTCTATCCGATGCGGGTGCGCGACTTCCGCCGCTTCGGCTTCACCAGCGTGCTGTTTCCCGACCTGGACGACAACGCCGACGATTGAATCCGATGCCGGGCCGCGGCGGGGATGTAAAGCTGTGTTTCAGCGGGCGGCGCAATGGTCGGCTGCGGGCGTGCGGCATGCGTTGGAGGCAAGGGGCGCCCTGCAACTGGCCTGAACCATCTGCGGCCGCCGGGTGTCCCACCCTGACGAGGCGCCCATGAAGACATCTGCATCACCCCGAGCAACATCACTGCGATCGAAGCCAGGCAGCGCCGGCTGGCGGCTGCGCGCGCTCGCGCTGGCAGGGCTGCTTGCAGGTGCGGCTCTTCCGGAAGGCGCGGCCTGGGCGCAATCCCCCTCTGTGCCGCCGGGTTACTCGGTGCGCACGGCGGCGGGAGATGCGGTCGATCCGCCAGGACGCGTGGGCCGACTCTCCGAGCTTGTCGGCCAGGTCTGGCTGTACCACCCGGACGGCGGCGAGTGGATGGCTGCCGAGCGCAATCGGCCGCTGACCACCGGCGATCGCCTGGCCACCGACGCCGGCGCGCGCGCCGAGGTTGCGCATCGGCTCGACCACCCTGCGGCTCGACAGCGGCAGCGAACTCGAGGTGCTGCGCCTGGACGACGAGCGCATCGATCTGCAAGCTTCACAACGGTTCGCTCGCGGCGCGCCTGCGCAGTCGCGAGGCGGTGCCGCGAGTTCGAGTGGAGACCGGCGAAGGGCCGCTTCACGGTGCAGCGCACCGGGCGCTACCGCATCGACCGCGTCGACGAGACCAGCCACATCACCGTGAACAGCGGCCAGGCGCTGTACGAGGGCCCGGGCAGTGCGCTGACCGTCAACAGCGGCCAGCGCGCCGAGTTCTGGCTCGATCGGGCCAACGCCGCCCAGTACAGCATCACCGAGCCCCAGCGCGATGCGTTCGCGAACTGGACCGCCGAGCGCGACCGCGCCGACGACCGCAGCGCCTCGGCGCGCTATGTGTCGCCCGAGATGACCGGCGTGGAAGACCTCGACCGCCACGGCCGCTGGGAAGCAGACCGCCGAGTACGGCGCCGTCTGGTATGCCGCGCGTCGTTGCGTCCGGCTGGGCGCCGTACAGCACCGGCCGCTGGGCCTGGGTGCAGCCCTGGGGCTGGACCTGGGTCGACGACGCGCCCTGGGGCTTCGCGCCGTTCCACTACGGGCGCTGGGTGTACCTGCGCAACAGCTGGTGCTGGGCGCCGGGCAGCTACGTGCGCCGGCCGGTCTATGCGCCGGCGCTGGTGGCCTGGATCGGTGGGCCGCGCCTGTCGCGTCTCGCTCAACATCGGCGGCGGGCCGACGCGTGGGCTGGTTGCCGCTCGCGCCGCGCGAGGTCTACGTGCCCGACTACCGTGTCACGCCCGCGCTACGTGCGCGAGGTCAACGTCACGCACGTCACCAACATCACCAACATCACGACCATCGTCAACAACCCCCAGGCGGCGGTTCAGCGCGACTTCAGCAACCGCAAGTTCCCGCATGCGGTGACGGTGGTGCCATCCAGCGTGCTGTCCGGGCGACAGGCCGTGGCGCCCGAGGCCGCGCGCTGGCGCGATGCGCCGGAGGTGCGTGAGTTCAGCCGCCAGCCGCCGCGCATGAGCGCTGTGCTGACGCCGGCCGTGACGCCGCCGCCGCAGATGCCGCCCAGCGCGGCGCGCGGCGAGCCGCTGCCGCCGCCGGGGCGCGCCCGTGCACTCGTGCCGCGCGGCGAGGATGCAAGCGTTCGACGCAGCGATCCAGGGAGCCGCGTCGCGGCGCCGATGGAGCCGGGTCGACCCAGCCCCGCGCCTTCGGTCGAGCCGCCGTCGCGCGCCCGGGTCTATCCCAGCCCCAACATGGCCGAGGGCTCGCGCCAGTCGGACATGCCCGCCCGCGTGCAGGCACCGCAGGTGCCGCCGCCGGCGCGAATCACGCAGCATGCACCGGTGCAGATGGCGCCGCCCGCACCCCAGGGCCTACCGGCACCGCCGCAGGTGGTCCACCCACGGATGCAGCCACAGCCTCAGCCTCAGCCGCGTCCGCAAGCGCCCCGGGTTCAGACACCGCCACCGCAGATACAGACACCGCCACCGCAGATAAAGACGCCACCACCACAGATGCAGCAGCGACCTGTGCAAGCCCCGACGCCGGTGGCTCCGCGCCAGGAACGGGGGCGCGACAACGAGAAGGGCACCAAGCGCGACGACCGGCCGTCGCGCGAGCGCGGCAACGCCAACTGATCCAAGCTCGGTGACGAAGAGATCCGTGTCGGCGCCAGCCCGACGCGGATCTACTTGGCGCGTGTCGAGGCCAGCAGTGGCCTGAGCACTGGCCAGACGTTGTCCAGCATCACCGGGTGCGCGGCCTCGTTGGGATGGATGCGGTCCGCCTGGAAGAAGCTCTGCGCATCGGCACGATCGGCCACCCCTGCGAGCAGAAAGGGCACGAGCGACACTTCTTCGGCCTTGGCCACCGTGGCAAACAGCCCGGCGAATTCCTCGCCGTAGCTGCGACCGTAGTTCGGAGGGACCTGCATTCCCACGATCACCACCCGCGCCCCGGCCCCTTTGGCCGCGCGTGTCATCGCTCCAAGGTTGTCGCGGGTCATCGACAGGGGCAGGCCACGCAACGCATCGTTGCCGCCAAGCTCGATCACCACCCAGCGCGGCTGGTGTTGCTTGAGCAGCGCGGCCAGGCGTGATCGGCCGCCGGAGGTGGTGTCGCCGCTGATGCTGGCATTGACCACGCGCACAGCCAGGCCCTGTTGTGCGATGCGTCGCTCCAGCAGCGCCACCCATCCGCTGCCGCGCTGCAGACCGTACTCGGCAGAGAGGCTGTCACCGACGACCAGCAGCGCTGGTGCCCCAGGCTTGGCCGCGGCCGAAGCTGCCCCCTGAGCGTGCACGGGCGCTGACAGGATCCCCATCGCACCGGCGAGGAGCAGGCTACAGTCCCTCAACCACGCGCGTCGCGTGGCACCAATTCCAGGCCCCAACGTGTCCACCTCCGAACCGATCATTGCTGTCGAGCGTGTCACCAAGCAGGTGCAGGATTCCGCCGGCACGCTGACGATTCTCCACGAGATCGATTTCACCCTGCCACCGAGACAGTCCGCGGCCATCGTGGGTGCCTCGGGATCGGGCAAGAGCACGCTGCTGTCGATCATCGCCGGGCTGGACACGCCGACCACCGGCACCGTGCGCCTGGCTGGCATCGATCTCTTTGCGCTCGACGAGGACGCTCGAGCCGCGGTGCGCGCCGCCAAAGTGGGCTTCGTGTTCCAGAGCTTCCAGCTGCTGGGCAACCTGACGGCGCTCGAGAACGTGATGCTGCCGCTCGAACTGCAGGGGCGCCACGAGGCGCGGGCACTCGCCACCGAGATGCTCGGTCGCGTGGGCCTGGGCGAGCGTCTGCGCCACTACCCCAAGGTGCTGTCGGGCGGTGAGCAGCAGCGCGTGGCGCTGGCTCGCGCCTTCGTCGTCAAGCCCGCAGTGCTGCTGGCCGACGAGCCTACCGGCAGCCTGGACTTCGCCACCGGCGAGAAGGTGATGGAGCTGATGTTCGAGCTCAATCGCGAGACCGGGACGACCCTGGTGCTCGTGACCCACGACCGCGCGATCGCGGCGCGTTGCGATCGCCAGCTGCGCATCGAGGCCGGCCGGGTCGATCTCGGACTGGCGACTGTCTGAGCGCTGGCCGGCCGTGCGGCCGGAGCCTGATCAGTTGCTGAACTTGTAGTCGGTCTTGGCCTTGGCGCGGATGTCGTCGCGGAACTGCGCGAGCTTCTGCTGACCGAGGCGCTGCTGGATCTGCGGCTTCACTTCCTCGAGCGGCGGGAACTTGGCTTCGCGCGTGTCGTCGAGCTTGATGATGTGGTAGCCGAACTGGCTCTTCACCGGCGTGTCGGTCATCTCGCCCTTCTTGAGCTTGACCATGGCCTGCGAGAACTCGGGCACGTAGGAGCCCGGCGCCGCAAAGTCGAGGTCACCGCCGTTGGCACCCGACCCCGGGTCCTTCGAATTCTTCTTGGCCAGGTCCTCGAAGCTCGCGCCACCCTTGATCTGCGCGATCAGCGCCTTGGCCTCGTCTTCCTTCTCGACCAGGATGTGGCGGGCGCGGTACTCCGTGCCGCCGGCTGCGCCCTTGAACTTGTCGTACTCGGCCTGGATGTCGGCGTCGGTGACCGGGTTCTTCTTCTGGTAGTCGGCGAACAGTTCGCGGATCAGGATGCTCTGGCGGGCGAGCTCCATCTGCGCCTTGTAGTCGGGGCTGGCGGCGAGGCCACGCTTCTCGGCCTCCTGCATGAACATCTCGCGCAGCACGACCTCGTCGCGCACCTGCTGCTCGAGTTCGGGCGTGCGCGGCTGGCCACCCTGGCGCGTGGCCTGGATCATCAGCGTCTCGACGCGCGACTTGGGCACCGGCTTGCCATTGACGATGGCGACGTTCTGCGCCTGAACGAGCAGCGGTGCGCTCAGCAAGGCAACCAGCGCGAATGGAGCGACGCGGCGGGACAGGGTGGACGTGTTCATGGGCACAAGCCTTTCGGGACGAAATCGAAATGGTGGGGTGGAGAGCCTGAGGGCGCGGGCGCCGCGCGGACGGACCGCAGAGGCTGTAGGGTCTTCAGTTTTCGCCCGGCGCGCGGGCATCGATGGCGACAGCGTGGATGCCACGCGGCATCAATGAGCGGAGGGCATCATAAACGAGGCGATGCCGACCCACTCGTGACAATCCGTTGAAGCGCTCGCTGACGATGCGGACGCTGAAGTGCGCACCTTCGCGGGCGCCGGCGTGGCCGGCATGCAGGTGGCTGTCGTCGATCACTTGCAGCTGCAGCGGCGCCAGCGCGGCGACGATGGCGCGTTCGACGTCGGGTGCACCGATGCTCATGGGTTCGACCCGATCAGGGCTGACGCCCTGGCGCATCCGGGGCCGGCGCCGCCGGCACCTCGCCCTCGGGCTTGATGTAGCGGCTGATGTACAGACCCTGCGCCACGGTGAACACCAGCATCAGGCCGATCCCACCGAACAACTTGAAACTCACCCAGGTGTCGGTGGAGAAGGTGTAGGCGACGTAAAGATTGAGCAGGCCCATGAACGCGAAGAAGGCGATCCAGGCGAAATTCAGCCGCTGCCACACCGAGGGCGCGAGTTCGATCTGGTCGCCGATCAGCGAACGCAGCAGGTTCTTGCGCAGCACCAACTGGCTCAACCAGAAGGCCAGGCCCATGGCCCAGTACAGCACGCTGGGCTTCCACTTGATGAAGGTCTCGTTGTGGAACCAGATGGTGGCGCCGCCCATCACGGTGACCAGGCCGAGGCTCACCCAGAGCATGGTGTCCACCTTCTTGCCACGCGCCAGCAAGATGCCCACTTGCGCCAGGGTGGCCACGATCACCACCACCGTGGCCAGCAGCACCGGCGCCTCGCCCGGGCCGACCACGCCCCCCGACACCATGAACCCCAGGTGGTCGGACGCGAAACGCGCCGCCCATTCCTTGCGGCCTTCGGCGTACTTGAACGTACCGAAGAACAGGAAGATGGGCAGGAAATCGAAAAGAAGCTTCATTCGCGTGCGGTCGGCTCGGGAGTCACCGTGCCAGCGGCCTCGGTCGGCGCGAAGTGTATCGCTGCCGCGCAAAGGCTGAAGCTCACGTCGTCGCTAGGGGTAAACCGCAGTCGGGGCAGGGTGACCGCCCTTCCTATGATCGTCGCGGTCCCACGGGCACCCAGTGGCCTTGGCTGACCCCTGGTGCCGATACGACCTCTTTGGGTCTACTCATGCTTACTTTCGGAGACCGACCATGGCAGTGCTGGCAGGGCAGATGATGCAGATGCCCCTGATGATCTCGTCGCTGCTGGTGCACGCGGCCAGACATGCAGGAGACGTCGAGGTCGTTTCCAAGCGCGTGGAGGGCGACATTCATCGCACGACCTACGCGGCGATCGATCTGCGATCTCGCAAGCTGGCCCAGGCCCTGGATCGGCTCGGTTGCGCGCCGGGAGACCGGGTCGGCACGCTGGCCTGGAACGGCTACCGCCACGTCGAGATCTACTTCGGCAGTTCCGGCTCGCAGCGGGTGTGCCACACGATCAACCCGCGGCTCTTTCCCGAGCAGATCGCCTGGATCACCAACGATGCCGCCGACACCGTGCTGTGCTTCGACCTGACCTTCCTGCCGCTGGTCGAGAAGCTGGTGCCGCAGCTGACCACGGTCAGGCACTACGTGCTGATGACCGACCGGGCCCACATGCCCGCGCAGACCGGCATTCCGTCATTGCGCTGCTACGAGGAACTGGTGGAAGCCGAAGACGGCGCCTATGCGTGGCCCGAGTTCGACGAGAACACGGCGTCCAGCATCTGCTACACCTCCGGCACGACCGGCAACCCCAAGGGCGCGGTCTACAGTCACCGCTCCACCTTGCTGCATGCCTTCGCCAGCGTGATGCCCGACGCCATGGGTCTGGCCGGCAAGGACGTGATCCTGCCCGTGGTGCCGATGTTCCACGTCAACGCCTGGGGCATCCCGTACGCTGCGCCCATGGTCGGGGCCAAGATGGTGCTGCCTGGCCCGCACCTGGACGGCAAGTCGCTGTTCGACCTGATGGAGTCCGAGCGCGTCACCTTCAGTGCCGGCGTGCCCACGGTGTGGCTGGGCCTGATCAACTTTGCCAAGCAGCATGGCCAGAAGTTCGCCACGCTCAAGCGCACCGTCATCGGCGGTTCCGCCTGCCCGCCGGCCATGATGCGCACCCTGGAAGACGAGTTCGGTGTCGAGGTCATCCACGCCTGGGGCATGACGGAGATGTCGCCGCTGGGCACGTTGTCGCGCTTGAAGGCCAAGCACGAGGCCCTGGACACCGAGTCGCAGCGCCGCATCCTCGAGAAGCAGGGCAAGGTGGTCTATGGCGTGGACATGGCCATCATCGACGATGATGGATGCGCGCTGCCCTGGGATGGCAAGGCCTCGGGCAACCTGGTGGTGCGCGGACCCTGGATCATCGACAGCTACTTCCGCCGCAGTGAGTCGCCGCTGGTCGATCTCGACGGAAAGCGCTGGTTTCCCACCGGCGACGTGGCCGCCATCGACGCCGATGCGTACATGCAGATCACCGACCGCAGCAAGGACGTGATCAAGTCCGGCGGGGAGTGGATCAGCTCGATCGACCTCGAGAACATCGCGATGGCGCATCCCGCCGTCATGGAGGCCGCGGCCATCGCGTGCCGGCATCCCAAATGGGACGAACGGCCGCTGCTGGTGGTGGTGCGCAAGGCTGGCGCCGACCTCACGCGCGAGGATCTGCTCGCCTTCTTCGAGGGCCGCATTGCCAAGTGGCAGATCCCGGACGACGTGGTGTTCGTTGCCGAGATCCCGCACACCGCCACTGGCAAAATGCAGAAGCTGAAGCTTCGCGAGCAATTCAAGGACCATCGCCTGCCGAGCGCCTGAACGGCGCCTGGCTGCGGGCTTGATTGCCACTGCCCACCCGACCGTCTTGCCGAGACCCTCTCCCATGAAGAGATTCCTGCGCGCCGCCGCGTTGCTGGCCGCGGCGCTGGGTGCTGCGAACACCTGGTCCCAGGCGCAGGCGCCACGTGCCGACGCCGCCGCCCCTGCCGCCCGGGCAGAGACCGTGCGCATCGCGTTCATCGACCCGCAGTCCGGCCCGTTCGCCAACATCGGGCAGAACATCCTGCGCACATTCGTGATGGCGGCCGAGCGCGAGAACACCGCGCCCGGCACCAGCGTGCGCTTCGAGATCGTGCCTTTCGACAACAAGGGTTCGCCGCAGGAAAGCCTGACTGTGCTCAAGTCAGCGATCGACCAGGGCATCCGCTATGTGGTGCAAGGCAACGGCTCGGGTGCGGCCGCGGCCATCCTCGACGCGGTCAATAAGCACAACGAGCGCAATCCGGGTCGCGAGGTGGTGTACCTCAACTACGCGGCGGTCGATCCGGAACTGACCAACGCCAAGTGCAGCTTCTGGCACTTCCGATTCGACGCCGACACCTCGATGAAGATGGAGGCCATGATCGCTGCGATGAAGGAGGACACGTCGGCGCGCAAGGTCTACCTCGTCAACCAGAACTACGCGCACGGCCAGCAGGTGTCGCGGTTTGCGAAGGAGATCGCGGCGCGGGCCCATCCGGCGCTGCAGTTCGTCGGGGACGAACTGCACCCGCTCGGCCAGGTGAAGGACTTCGCGCCCTACGTCGCCAAGATCCGCCAGTCGGGCGCCGACACGATCGTCACTGGCAACTGGGGTCAGGACCTGGCCTTGCTCGTCAAGGCCGCCAAGGACGCCGGTCTCGACGCCCGCTGGTACACCTACTACGCCAACGCGGCCGGCACGCCGACAGCGATCGGCTCCGCCCTGCCGGGCAAGATCCGAATGGTGTATGGCTCCTACAGCAACCAGCCGGGCGAGTACGCCCGCTTTCGCGACGCCTTCCGGGCGCGCTTCAAGGAAGACTTCTCGGTCGGCACTGTGCTGCACGTGATGAAGACCTTGAGCGTGGCCATGGCCAAGGCACGCAGCACCGATCCGGTGAAGGTGGCGCGTGCCATGGAAGGCCTGACGGTGCGCAGCTTCGCTGGCGACATCACCATGCGTGCCGCCGACCACCAGCTGCAGCAGCCGCTCTACCTGTCCACCTGGCAGCCGCGCGACGCGAAGAACCCCTACGACGTCGAAGGCACGGGCCACACCTTTGCGTTGACGCGGACCTTCGAGGCCTACGTCGCGAGCACGCCCACCTCGTGCCAGATGAAGCGCCCGTGAGGCGGCGCAGCCCGTGACGGCCGAAGCGCTCGCGGTCTCGCTGCTCAACGGGCTGAGCTACGGCCTGCTGCTGTTCCTGCTGAGCGCCGGGCTCACGCTGATTTTCAGCCTGATGGGCGTGCTGAACTTCGCCCACGCCAGCCTCTACATGCTCGGGGCCTACCTGGGCCACACGCTGTCGGCGGTGCTCGGTTTCTGGGTCGCCCTGCTGGTGGCGCCTGTGCTCGTGGGTGCCTTCGGTGCGGCCTTCGAGCGTTACGCGCTGCGTCGCGTGCGCGTGCACGGCCACATTCCCGAACTGCTGATCACCTTCGGCCTGTCGTTCGTGATGCTCGAGCTGGTGCAGCTGGTGTGGGGGCGCGGGGCCCTTGCGTCAGGATTGCCGGCGGTGCTCGATGGGCCGCTCTTCACCCTCTTCGGCATGCCGTATCCGCGTTCGCGCGCCTTCATCGTGCTGCTGTCCGTGATGATGCTGCTGGCCATGTGGCTGCTGATCCAGCGCACCCGCATCGGCCTGGTCATCCAGGCGGCGCTCACCCATCCGCAGATGGTCGAGTCGCTGGGTCACGACGTGCCCCGCGTGCAGATGCTGGTGTTCGGCGGCGGCGCGGCGCTGGCCGGGCTGGCCGGTGTGGTGGGCGGTGCCACCTTCGTCACCGAGCCGGCCATGGCGCAGGCGATGGGCGCCATCGTCTTCGTCGTGGCGGTGGTGGGCGGCCTGGGTTCGCTGAGCGGAGCGTTCGTCGCCTCACTGCTGATCGGTGTGCTGCAGAACCTCGCGATCGCGGTGGACCTGTCGCTGATCGACGCTCTGCGCGCCACCGGTGCGCCGCTCGGACCGGCCGCATCGGAACACAGTCTGCTGCGCCTCAAGCTTTCGGAGATCGCGCCCATCCTGCCTTTCCTGCTGATGGTGGGGGTGCTGGTGCTGCGGCCGCGTGGCCTCTTTGGCACGCGCGAGAGCTGAAATGGGCAGGCTGCGCGTCGCGGTTCCCTGGCTGGCGTTCGCGCTGGTGCTGGCGATTGCGCCGTGGGTCTTCGACAGCAACCTGTCGCTGAGCCTGCTGACGCAGGTGGGCGCGATGGTGGTGATCTGCCTGAGCTACAACCTGCTGCTCGGCCAGGGCGGCATGCTGAGTTTCGGTCATGCGGTGTACACCGGGCTCGGGGCGTTCTGCGCCATCCACGCCATCCGCTTGGCGGCCAGCGGCGTGTTGCCGATTCCTCTGAGTCTGGTTCCGCTCGTGGGTGGCCTCGGCGGCGTGGTGGTCGCGGCGATCCTGGGCTACCCGTCCACCCGCAAGGCCGGGACGCCGTTCGCGATGATCACGCTCGGCGTGGGCGAACTGGTCCACGCCTCGGCCCTGATGTTCCCCGCGTTCTTCGGCGGCGAGGGCGGCGTCAGCGCCAACCGGGTCTACGGCCCGCCGGTGTGGGGCATCGACTTCGCCTCCCAGAGCCAGGTGTATGGCCTGATCGCGGTCTATTGTTTCGCCTGCACCGCCGCGCTCTACGCCTTCACCCGCACGCCGCTCGGCCGCATGCTCAATGCGGTGCGCGACAACCCGCAGCGCGCGGAGTTCATCGGCTACAACGCCCGGCAGGTTCGCTACCTCGCCTTCATCATCGCCGGGTTCTTTGCGGGGGTGGGCGGCGGTCTCACCGCGATCCACTTCGAGATCGTCACCGCCGAGTCGGTGGGCAGCCTGCGCTCGGGCAGCTACCTGCTGTTCGTGTTCCTGGGCGGCTCGACGGTGTTCTTCGGCCCGGTCATCGGCGCGGTGCTGCTGGTGGTGTCGCTGGTCTGGTTGTCCGAGCTCACGGTGGCGTGGCAGCTCTACCTCGGCCTGGTGTTCATGGGCATGGTGATGGCTGCGCCCGGGGGCATCGCTGGGGTGCTGGTGGAACATGCGCAGCGGGCACGTCGTGGGCGGCTCGGCGCCCTTGGCCAGGGCCTACCTCGGGCTGGGCGCTGCCGCAGGCGTCGCGCTGCTGGGGGCCGCGGCGGCCATCGAGATGGCCTACCGCTGGCGGCTCGATCCCATCGGCGAGGCCAGTGTGGCCTACCTCGGCCTGAGCCTGGACCCGTCGCAACCCATGGCACTGGTGCGGCGCGGCGCTCGTCGCGCTGACGGGTGCGGCTGCTGTGGGCGCTCGGCGCGGCGCCGCGTCGGGGCGACCGGGCGCACGGCCGAAGCTTCAGAAGATGCAGCGGCGCAGGCTGCGCCCACGGAACACCGCAGGGCCCGCGTCATGACGGCCGCGCTCGAACTGCGCGACGTGCACAAGCACTTCGGCAAGACCGAGATCATCCGCGGCGCAAGCCTCGCGGTGCGCGCGGGCGAGCGGGTCGCGCTGATCGGACCCAATGGCGCGGGCAAGTCCACGCTGTTCAACCTCGTGAGCGGCGCGCTGGCACCGAGCCGCGGCGAGATCCTGCTCAACGGCGATCGCATCGACGGGCTGGCGCCGTTCGAGGTCCATCGCAAGGGGTTGGCGCGCAGCTTCCAGGTGAGCAACCTGTTCCACCGGCTGTCGGTGTTCGACAACCTGCGCTGCGCGGTGCTGTGGTCGCTGGGCTACCGCTACGCGTTCTGGCGCCGGCTGTCGCACGCGCACGATGCGAACCGCCGCGCGAGCGAGGTGCTGGAGCGGATCGGCCTGGCGTCGCGGCGGGATGATCCCGTGACGTACCTCAGCTACGCCGAGCAGCGCGCGCTGGAGGTGGGCATCACCCTGGCCGGCGGCGCCTCGGTGCTGCTGCTGGACGAACCCACCGCCGGCATGAGCCGCAGCGAGACGACACGCTTCGTGCAGCTGCTGCGCGAGGTGACCGCCGGCAAGACACTGCTGACGGTGGAGCACGACATGAGCGTGGTGTTCGAGCTCGCCGACCGCGTCGCGGTGCTGGTGTACGGCGAGGTCATCGCCTTCGACACGCCGGAGGCGGTGCGCCGCCATCCGCCGTGCAGGCGGCCTACCTCGGCACCTTGCCTGCCGGCCACTGATCCGGAGAGAGACACCATGCTGCAACTGCGCGACCTGCACGCCTTCTACGGCGCCAGCCATGTGCTGCATGGCGTGTCGCTGGAGGTGCGGCCGGGCGAGATCGTGGCGCTGCTCGGGCGCAACGGTTCGGGGCGCTCCACCACCGCCAAGGCGGTGATGGGTCTGGTGGCCGGCCGCGGGTCGGTGCGCTGGCAAGGCACCGAGCTGCTCGGCCGGGCGCCGTTCGAGATCGCACGGCTCGGCGTGGGCTATGTGCCGGAAAGCCGCGACATCTTCCCGCGCATGACGGTGCATCAGAACCTGCTGCTGGGTGCAAGCCGCGGCCCGGCCGCGGGCCGCGCCTGCGACCTGGACCTTCGACGATCTCTACAACTCTTCCCCCGCCTGCGCGAGCGCCAGCACGTGACGGCGGGCTGCTGTCGGGCGGCGAGCAGCAGATGCTCGCGCTGGCCGCACGATGATGGGCAACCCATCGCTGGTGCTGATTGACGAACCCACCGAAGGGCTGGCGCCGCAGGTGGTGGCGCAGGTGGCGCAGTTCCTAGCGCCTTGCGCACGCGCGGTGTCGCGGTGCTGCTGATCGAGCAGAAGCTCACCATCGCGCTGGAGGTGTCGCAGCGCTGCTGCGTGATGGGGCACGGCCGGGTGGTCTTCGACGGAACCCCCGAGGCGCTGCGGGCCGATCCCGATGTTCGGCGGGAGTGGCTCGAGGTGTGATGCAGGTGGGGCGCGAACCTGCGGCCGGCCGGCCAATTCCACTGTCGCCGCCGCGACAGGGAGGCCCGGGACCGTCCCTCTAGAATCGAACGATCGTGCTTTTGTTGCCCGGCTCCGCGCTGCGGCTGTCGTCTGCCACCGTGCTGAAAGCCTTCGCCTGAAAGACCCCATGACTGCCACCTACACGACCCGCGGCGCCGTCGCCGTCATCACCCTGGACAACCCGCCGGTCAACGGCCTGGGCCATGCCACCCGCCTTGCGCTGGTGGACGCGCTGAACCGCGCCCAGGCCGATGCCGCCGTGCGCGCCATCGTCATCACCGGCGCCGGCAAGGCTTTCTCAGGCGGGGCCGACATCCGCGAGTTCGGCTCGCCCAAGGCGCTGGCCGAGCCCAACCTGCTCAGCGTGATCCTCGCGCTCGAGGCCGCCACCAAGCCAGTGGTCGCCGCCGTGCACTCGGTCGTGCATGGGCGGTGGGCTGGAACTGGCACTGGGTTGCCACTACCGCGTGGCCGCCGCTGGCACGCAGGTGGCGCTGCCCGAGGTGAAGATCGGCCTCATCCCCGGCGCGGGCGGCACGCAGCGCCTGCCGCGCGTGCTGGGCCTGGAGAACGCGCTCAACCTGATCGTCAAGGGCGATCCGGTGCTGAGCGAGGTGCTGGCCGCCTTGCCGGGACAGAAGCTGTTCGACACGCATCGTCGCGGGCGACCTGCTGGAGGGCGCCTGCAAGCTCGCGCTGGAAGTCGCGGATCGGCACGCCGCCGGCGCGCCGCTGCCGCTCGTGCGTCAGCTCAAGGTGGCGCACGACAACCCCGAGGCCTACCTGCGGTTCGCGCGCAACACCGTGGCTGCCCTGAGCAAGAACTTCCCTGCGCCGGTGAAGTGCGTGGACGCGGTGGCCGCATCGACCACGATGGCTTTCGACGCCGGCATGGCGTTCGAGCGCGAGACCTTCATCGCGCTGATGTTCACGCCCGAGTGCAAGGCGCTGCGCCATGCGTTCGTGGCCGAGCGCGCCACCACCAAGATCCCCGACGTGCCCGCCGACACGCCGCTGCGCACGGTGAACCAGCTCGCCATCATCGGCGCCGGCACCATGGGCGGCGGCATCGCGATGAACTTCCTCAACGCCGGCCTGCCGGTGGTGATGCTCGAGATGAAGCAGGAGGCGCTGGACCGTGGCGTGGCGACGATCCGCAAGAACTACGAGGCCCAGGTCAGGAAGGGCAAGCTCAAGCAGGACAAGCTCGAACAGCGCATGGCGCTGCTGCGCACGACGCTCAGCTACGACGACCTGCGCGACGCCGACATGGTGATCGAGGCGGTGTTCGAGGACATGAGCGTCAAGGAGAAGGTGTTCCGGCAGCTCGACGCGGTGATGAAGCCCGGCGCCATCCTCGCCACCAACACCTGCGACGCTCGACGTCGACCAGATCGCCGCGTTCACGAAGCGCCCGCAGGACGTCATCGGCACGCACTTCTTCAGCCCGGCCAACGTGATGAAGCTGCTGGAGGTGGTGCGCGGCGCGAAGACGGCCAAGGACGTGCTGGCCACGGTGATGGCGCTCGGCAAGAAGATCCGCAAGACCTGCGTGGTCTCCGGCGTGTGCGACGGCTTCATCGGCAACCGCATGATCGAGCAGTACTCGCGCCAGGCCGGCTTCCTGCTGGAGGAGGGCTGCACGCCGGCGCAGGTGGACAAGGCGATCGAGAAGTTCGGCTTCGCGATGGGCCCGTTCCGCATGGGCGACCTGGCCGGCAACGACGTCGGCTGGTACATCCGCAAGCGCCGCTATGTCGAAAAGCCCCACCTGCGCTACAGCAAGACCGCCGACCTGCTGTGCGAGATGGGCCGCTTCGGCCAGAAGACCGGCGCCGGCTGGTACGACTACAAGCGCGGCAAGCGCGACGCGATCCCCTCGCCGGTGGTGGTGGAGATGATCGAGAAGCACCGCGCCGCACTCGGCATCACGCCGCGCAAGATCGGCGACGAGGAGATCGTGCAGCGGCTGGTGTTCTCGCTGGTCAACGAGGGCGCGAAGATCGTCGAGGAGGGCATCGCGCTGCGCGCGTCCGACATCGACATGGTCTACCTCACCGGCTACGGCTTCCCGCTGTGGCGCGGCGGGCCGATGTGCTACGCCGACACAGGTGGGCCTGTTCAACGTGGTGCAGGCAATGAAGCGCTTCGCCGCCAATCCGATGGACGACGCCAGCTTCTGGCAACCGGCGCCGCTGCTGGCGAAGCTGGCCGCCGAAGGCAAGACCTTCAGCTGAGCAAGGAACCGCCATGACCAACGCTGTGATCGTCTCCACCGCCCGCACGCCGCTCGCCAAGAGCTGGAAGGGTGCCTTCAACATGACCCACGGGGCCACGCTCGGTGGCCATGCGGTGCAGGCCGCCGTGCAGCGCGCCGGCATCGACCCCGGCGAGGTCGACGACGTGCTGATGGGCTGCGCCAATCCCGAAGGCGCCACCGGCTGGAACATCGCGCGCCAGGTGGCGCTGCGCGCCGGCATGCCGGTCACGGTATCGGGCCTCACCGTCAATCGCTTCTGTTCATCGGGTCTGCAGACCATCGCGCTGGCGGCGCAGCGCATCATCAGCGGCGAGGGTGACGTGTATGTGGCCGGCGGCGTGGAGAGCATCTCCTGCGTGCAGCAGGAGATGAACCTGCACATGTTCGCCGACCCCTGGTTGAAGCAGCACAAGCCCGAGATCTACTGGCCCATGCTGCAGACCGCCGAGCAGGTGGCCCAGCGCTACCAGATCGGCCGGGATCGCATGGACGCCTACGGCGCCGCCAGCCAGCAGAAGGCCTGCGCCGCGCAGGCGGCCGGCAAGTTCAAGGACGAGATCGCGCCCATCACCGTGACGGCCGGCGTCGCCGACCCGGTGCTCGGCCTGCGCAGCAAGGAGGTGACGGTCAGCGCCGACGAGGGTCTGCGCCAGGACACCACCGCCGAGGCGCTGGCGACCATCAAGCCCGCGCTGCCGGGCGGCACGGTGGCGGCCGGCAATGCCAGCCAGTTCAGCGACGGCGCGGGTGCCTGCGTGGTGATGAGCGAGCGGCTCGCGCAGCAGCGCGGCCTGGCCCCGCTCGGCCGATTCCTGGGTTTCGCCGTGGCCGGCTGCGAGCCCGACGAGATGGGCATCGGCCCGGTCTTCGCGGTGCCCAAGCTGCTCAAGCGCCTCGGCCTCTCGGTGCAGGACATCGACCTGTGGGAACTCAACGAAGCCTTTGCGGTGCAGGTGCTGTACTGTGCCGACCGGCTCGGCATCCCGATGGACCGGCTGAACGTCAACGGCGGCGCGATCGCGGTCGGTCACCCCTACGGTGTGAGTGGCCAGCGCCTGACGGGTCACGCGCTCATCGAAGGCCGGCGTCGCGGCGCCAAGCGCGTGGTCGTGACCATGTGCGTGGGTGGCGGCATGGGTGCGGCAGGCGTCTTCGAGGTGCTGTGACGGGGCCGCTGCACACTTCCGCGGGTGAGGTGCGTCGCCTGCCGCATGGTGACGTGCGATGAGCCTGCGCCAGACCACCGACTTCCTGCTCTACGACTGGCTGGGCGTGGAGCGGCTGCGCGAGCGCCCGCGCTTCGCCGACCACAGCCGCGAGACCTTCGACGCCGTGCTCGACCTCTGCGAGCGCCTGGCCGCGGAGCAGTTCGCGCCCTTCAACCGCCTGGTCGACACCGAGGCGCCGTGGTTCGACGGCGAAAGGTGCACCTGCCGCAGGCCAGCCACGACGCTGCCACCGCCTACGCCGAGTCGCCGAAGTGATTGCTGCTGGCCCAGAAGCGCTGGTGCGCAGGCGCCCTGGCCCTGACGCTGTACTGCTCGCGCCTGATGGACGAGCGGCACACCGGGACCGCCGCCGACGCGGCCGAAGCCGGCCTGCTCCTGGAGATACCCACACCCATCGCCAAGAGCTGGCCGAGCGCGTGGTGTCTCGTAGCCAACAGCATGGCCATCCGGGAGCATGGCGGCTACGGCGACATGCGCGACTTTCCGGTGGAGCCGCACTGGCGCGACAGCCGCCGGAACATGCAGGCCTTCGGCCACACCCGTGGTGGCGTGGATCTGGCCCGGGGTGGCCTTGCGTGTTTGCGAATAGCGCTTGCTGGCGCATGATGATCTCCTGTTGCGAGAACGGCTCGCGGCCTGCCGCTACTTCTTTCGCCACGAACTGCCGCGCATCGGCGCGTGGCTGCAGGTGGTGGCCGCGTGCGACGACACCTGCCTGACGATGCAAGAGGATGGGTTCTGACGATGCGCACCGAAACCGTCGAGAAGTGGGCCTGGATCCTGATCTACGCTGGCCTGATTGCCGTCGCGTTCGGCTTCGCCGTGCGCGACGCGGCCGGCTGGCTCACCACGCTGCTGGTGGTGATCGGCGCCGTGGCCGCGGTGGCCGGGGGCGTGCTGATCTGGGTGCGCTCGCGCATGCCGGGCCCGCAGCCCGAGCCGAAGGCTCGAGACGACGAATCCCCCGAGCTGAGCGCTGCGCGATCCCGCTGTCTCTCGGTCCACCCTTAACGCCGGAGTCCACGATGACACTCAACCAGCAGATCCTGCTCGACTCGCGGCCCGAGGGCGAGGCCTCGGTGCACAACTTCCGTTTCGTGGAGACACCGCTGCCGGCGCTGAACGACGGCCAGGTGCTGGTGCGGCATCACTACCTCTCGCTCGATCCCTACATGCGCGGCCGCATGAATGCCGGCAAGAGCTACGCGCAACCGCACCCGCTGGGCACGGTGATGATCGGTGGCACCGTGGGCGAGGTGGTCGAGTCGCGCCATCCCAAGTACCGGGCCGGCGACAAGGTGCTGGGCATGGGCGGCTGGCAGCGCTACAGCGTGGTCGATGCCGGCGTGCCCGGCGCCTTGCGCAAGGTCGACACGAGCCGGGTGCCCTTGTCGGCCTACCTCGGCGCGGTGGGCATGCCCGGCGTGACCGCCTGGGTGGGCCTGGTGCGGGTGTGTGCCCCCAAGGCGGGCGAGACGGTCGTCGTCAGTGCCGCGAGTGGTGCCGTCGGCAGCGCGGTAGGACAGCTCGCCAAGGCCCGCGGCTGCCGCGCTGTGGGCATCGCGGGCGGGCGGGACAAGTGCGCCTACGTGGTCGACGAGCTCGGCTTCGATGCGTGCGTCGACTACAAGGCCCACGCGTCGCCCGAAGCACTGCTCTCCGCAATGCGCGAGGCCGCGCCCGCGGGCGTGGACAACCACTTTGAGAACGTGGGCGGTGCCGTGCTCGATGCGGTCATGGCGCAGATGAACGCCTTCGGCCGTATCGCCGTCTGCGGGATGATCAGTGGCTACGACGGAAAGCCCATTCCGATGACGCAGCCGCAGCTCATCCTCACCCAGCGCCTCAAGCTGCATGGCTTCATCGTCAGCGAGCATCTCGATGCCTGGCCCGAGGCACTGAATGAACTCGGCGAGCGCGTTGCGTCAGGGCAGCTCAAGTACCGCGAGACCGTGGCCCAAGGGCTGGCCTCGGCGCCCGAGGCCTTCCTCGGGCTGCTCAAGGGCCGCAACTTCGGCAAACAGCTCGTGAAGCTGATCTGACATGAAGCACTTCAAGGGCCGCACGGCCGTCATCACCGGCGCGGGTTCCGGCTTCGGTCTCGAACTGGCACGCATCGCCGCGCGCGAGGGCATGCAACTCGTGCTGGCCGATGTGCAAAGCGATGCCCTCGACGCGGCGGTGCAGGAGGTGCGTGCGCTCGGCGCGCCGACCATCGGCATGCGGCTCGACGTGGCCAAGGCGGCCGAGGTGGAAGCGCTGGGCGCCGCGACCGCTGCGGAGTTCGGCGTGCCGCACCTGGTGTTCAACAACGCCGGGGTCGGTGCCGGGGGCCTGATCTGGGAGCATTCGCTCAAGGACTGGGAGTGGGTGATCGGCGTCAACCTGATGGGTGTGGCCCATGGCGTGCGCGTCTTCGCGCTGATGATGCTCGAGGCGGCCCGGCAGGATGCGGGCTACGAGGGGCACATCGTCAACACCGCCTCGATGGCGGGCCTGCTGAACGCGCCCAACATGGGCGTTTACAACGTCACCAAGCACGCGGTCGTGTCGCTGAGCGAGACGCTCTACCAGGACCTGCAGCTCGTCACCGACCAGGTGGGCGCTTCGGTGCTGTGCCCGTACTTCGTGCCCACCGGCATCCACCGAAGCCACCGCAACCGTCCCGCCGATCTGCGCGAGCAGGGCGCGGCGCCGACACGCAGCCAGCTGATCGCGCAGGCCATGAGTGACAAGGCAGTGACCAGCGGCAAGGTCACGGCGGCCCAGGTGGCGCAGTCGGTGTTCGATGCGGTGCGCGAAGGCCGCTTCTACATCTACAGCCACCCCAAGTCGCTGGCCGGTGTGCAGACGCGGCTCGAAGACATCCTCCAGGCACGCAACCCCACCGATCCGTTTGCGCTCAAGCCCGAGCTGGGGGCGGAACTGCGCGCGGCCTTGCGACGCGTCGAGTGATGGAGCAGTGATGGGCCGACCCGACGATGCCCCCGCGCCGGGTGACAAGGACGCCATCGAGGCCTTCTGGCTGGAGTACCAGCGCGCCTGCCAGGTGAAGGTGGAAGGCTTTGCTGCGGCGTCACTCGGGTCGAGCCGCATCCTGGCCGACGAGCGTGCCCTGCTGGTGATGCAGGGCGTGAAGCGTGCCCACGCCACGCTTCGGCGCGAGTTCGAGAAGGACCTCGAGCCGCTGCCTGCCGTGGGCGAGCACCTCGTGGTGCTCGACGGGGCAGGCCAGCCGCGCGCGATCGTACGCAACACCCATGTCGAGCTGCGCCGCTTCTTCGACATCGACGACGAGTTCGCCTTCGCGGCGGGCGAGGGTGATCTCACTCTGCGATGGTGGCTCACGGCGCACCGTCAGGACTGGGCGGAGCAGGCCGAGCGCGAGGGCTTCGAGATCAGCGAAACCAGCGAGCTGGTGCTCGAGTTCTTCGACTGCGTTTGGCCCCAGCCGCAGCCGCAGACCTTGGGACCGCCCTCTCAGTGAATCCGGTCACTGGCTCAGGCTCAGGTTCTGCGCGCCAAGTTTGTGGAGTCATTGAGAGAGCGCGCGAGCTGCAGCCCTCCGAGGTGTAGAGCTCGACCACCGTGGCGGCAGCGGCCGCGCTGCGTGCACTGCACGATGGGGAGACATGTGCCGCCGATGACAGCGGCCCGGCAGCCCACAGGCGGAAGACCATCACCCTTGCCCACTGACGGGAATGACCATGGCGGCTGCTTCAGGTGCTGAAAGAGGCCAGGTCGATCGACCGAGCGGAATCTGACACCCCTGTGTCACACTGCGCCGCCGCTGGACACCGCTCTGGCCCGTCCAGGCGTTCAGCCACCCGATCGTTGTCTCTCGATGCCTTCTGATTCCTGCCTGAAGCGGTGCGTGGTCGTGGTCGGTGGCGGGCCTGCCGGCCTGATGGCGGCCGATGTCCTCTCGGGCAGTGGCCTGCACGTGGACCTGTTCGACACCATGCCATCGGTCGGGCGCAAGTTCCTCCTGGCGGGCAAGGGGGGGCTCAACCTCACGCACAGCGAACCGCCCGCACCGTTCTTGCGCCGTTATGGCGCGGCGCAGGGCCAGGTGCAGCCCTGGCTCGAACGGTTCGGTCCGGAGTCCGTGCGGGCGTGGGCCCTGGAGCTTGGCGTGAGCACCTTCATTGGAAGCTCGGGGCGGGTGTTTCCCACCGACCTCAAGGCAGCTCCTCTGCTGCGCGCCTGGCTGCATCGGTTGCGCGCGCAAGGCGTGCGGTTCCGTACGCGACATCGGTGGGTGGGTTGGGGCGATCAGGCTGAGCGCCCGTCGCCGTGGCAGGTAGACACTCCCCCGTCCACGCCCATTTACACGCTCCGGTTCGAGCATCGGAGCGGAACGGACGAGGCCGACACGACCACGTGCATCGAAGCGAGCGCCATCGTGCTTGCCCTCGGCGGTGCCAGCTGGGCACGACTTGGCTCAGATGGCGCCTGGCTGCCGTGGCTGGCAGCCCGCGGGGTGGCGGTCGCGCCCCTTCGTCCGTCGAATTGCGGGTTCGATGTGGCCCACCCTGCTGGCGGTGTGTGGCAACCCGGTTGGAGCGACCACCTGCGTGAACGTTTCGCCGGCCAGCCCCTCAAGACCGTGGCCTTGCGCTGCATTGATCAGGCGGGCGGTGCATGGCAGCAGCGCGGCGAATTCGTCGTGACGGCCACCGGCATCGAAGGCAGCCTCGTGTACGCGGCCTCCGCGATGCTTCGGGACAGCATCGAGGCGAAGGGCCACGCGGAAGCCTTCATCGACCTTCTGCCTGACCGCAGCGCTGACTTCGTGCGAAGCGAGGTGATGCGTCCACGCGGACCGCGTTCGCTGTCCACCCACC
>CAVUBY010000002.1:0-101963 GCA_963739925.1 uncultured beta proteobacterium
CTCGGCATCGGCCCGTTCCCGACTGACGAACGAGGTGGATGCCGACCTCATCAATGCCGGCAAGCAGACGGTGACCACGCTGCCGGCTCGAGCATCTTCGGCTCGCACGACAGCTTCGCCATGATCCGCGGCGGCAAGATCAACCTGAGCATCCTCGGCGCCATGCAGGTCAGCGAGAAGGCGACCTCGCCAACTGGATGATTCCGGGCAAGATGGTCAAGGGCATGGGCGGCGCCATGGACCTCGTGGCCGGCGTGAAGAGCGTGGTGGTGTTGATGGAGCACATGGCCAAGAAGAAGGACGGCACGATCGACCTGAAGATCCTGCCCCAGTGCACCTTGCCGTTGACCGGCGTGGGCGTGGTCGATCGCATCATCACCGACCTGGCCGTGCTGGACGTGACGCCGCACGGGCTCAAGGTGGTGGAGATTGCTCCGGCGTGACGCGCGAAGAGCTTCAGTCCAAGACGGGCGTCGCACTGCAGTGAGCGGAAGCGCTGAGGTCCCGAACGACTTCAGCGGCTCGGGTCAGGCTTGTTCGGAATCAGCTCGAGCAGCGGCGGCTGATCGTCCGCGCCAGGAGGTGCCGTGGGCAGCCAGGCTGCGTTGGCCTGGTCGAAGTCGGTGACCCGGGCCTCGATCACCTGGAGCTTTTCCTCGACGAGGAAGCTGGACAGGGACTCCGCAGCGCCCGAGCGCGCTCGCGGATCTCCTGGGCATCGATGGCGTCCAGAATCCGGCCTCGCAAGGCGGTCAGCCCAGGCGACATTGTGCCGACGATCAGCCCGTCGAGCTGACGCAGCGCAGTCCGCAGGCGTCCGGGGGAACCTCGAAGAGAAACAGGGCGCCAGCGTCCCGGTGTTCGAGGCCGTGTTCGATGGCTGCCAGATGACGCAGCACCTTGCGGCTGCCTTTGGCCGCGTCGAGAAGGGCAGTCAGGTCGGTGTGCATCAGCAATGCACGCACCGTCTCGTCGGAGACGATCGGGCTTGATGCCGGGATGCGCTGTTCGGAAGCACTCTCGAGCACGACCCGCAGTCCCTTCTCGCCGCGCTTGACGCGAATCTGCTGCGTGAACAACGCACGGGCGAGGCGCATCGCAGACGGACCCGACGGGGTGTCTTCGCTGGAATCGTCAGTCTTGTCGTTGTTGCGCTTGGGCATGGCCACGGGATGCAGTCGGGAGCCTGGCGCGAGGGCCGCAGCGCGGCACTCGACAGCGCGGAGTATCGGGCAGCTGAAGCGGTCGCGGACGCGCTTCGAGCCCGGTCTGCGGCACTACGTCGCAGCTGCGGCCAGTGCTTGCGCCGCCTCGGTCACCAGTTCGGGCCCCCGATAGATCAGCCCGGTGTAAATCTGTATCAAATCGGCACCGGCCGTGAGCTTGGTCCGGGCGTCTGCGCCGCTCATCACCCCGCCGACGCCGATGATCGGAAAGCCTGCCCCCAGCGCCGCCCGCAACTGGGAAATCACACGGTTGCTGGCCCCGAACACGGGGGCGCCAGACAAGCCTCCCGCTTCACCACCATGCGGCAGCTGGGCCACGGCGTCGCGGGAAATCGTGGTGTTGGTGGCGATCACGCCATCGATGCCGTTCCCTTTCAAGGATGCGGCGATGGCGGCCACCTGGGCGGCGTCCAGGTCCGGGGCGATCTTCACGAACAGCGGCACCTTACGACCGTGCTGCTGCGCCAGCTGCAGACGTCGGGCCTGCAACTGGGCCAGCAGCGCGTCCAGCGCGGCGTCGCTTTGCAGAGCCCGCAGGTTCTGCGTGTTTGGGCTGGAGATGTTGACGGTGACGTAGTCCGCATGCGGGTACACGCCCTCCAGGCACGCGAGGTAGTCGTCCGCCGCAGCTCGATCGGTGTCGTGGCGTTCTTGCCGATGTTGAGCCCGAGGATCCCACCGCCGCGGCGGTAGCCGGCCCGCTGCACGTTCGCAAAAGGCGTCCAGCCCGTCGTTGTTGAAACCCAAGCGGTTGATGAGCGCCCGGGCTTCGGGCAAGCGAAACATGCGTGGCTTCGGATTGCCAGGCTGTGCCTTGGGTGTCACCGTGCCCACTTCGATGAAGCCGAAGCCCATCGCCCCCAGGCCGTCGATGCAGCGGCCGTTCTTGTCCAGGCCGGCGGCCAGACCCACCGGTTGGGAAAGGTGATGCCGGCCAGCGTGACCGGGTCATGGACGCGAGGCTGGGAGACCGCGCAGACCAGCGGTGTGCGCTGCACCCTCGCCAGCGCGCCCATCGTGAGCTCATGGGCCTGCTCGGGATCCATGCCGAAGAGAAACGGTCGTGTGAGTGCGTAAGGAACGAGGGCCATGGATGGGAGGGACGCGAACGGCGTCTTGGATAATCGGGGCATTGTCGCAAACGGAATTTCTCTCGATGACGCAGGACGAACTCAAGGCCCTCGTGGGCCGCGCGGCGCTGGCCACGTGCCGGCCGGCAGCGTGGTCGGGGTGGGCACCGGCTCGACGGTGAACTGCTTCATCGACGCGCTTGGCGCACGGTGAAGCAGCGCGTCGCCGGTGCCGTGTCGAGCAGCGAGAAGAGCAGCGAGCGGCTGCGTGCCCACGGCATCGCGGTGCTCGACAGCAACACCGTGGACACGCATCCCGGTCTACATCGACGGTGCCGACGAGATCGACCAGGCCGGGCACATGATCAAGGGCGGTGGCGCGGCGCTCACGCGCGAGAAGATCGTCGCCGACATGGCGGAGCGATTCGTCTGCATCGCCGACGAGTCCAAGCTGGTCAAGACGCTCGGGCGTTTTCCTCTGCCGGTGGAGGTGATTCCGATGGCCACGGCACAAGTGGCGCGGCGGCTGCGCGCGCTGGGCGGCGAGCCGCGCGTGCGCGAGGGGGTGGTCACCGACAACGGTGGCTGCATCCTCGACGTGCACGGCCTGAGATCGCCGACCCGGCAGGCATGGAGCAGGAGATCAACCAGTGGCCGGGCGTGGTGACCGTGGGCATCTTCGCGCGCAACAAGGCCCGCGTGTGCCTGCTGGGCACGCCGCAGGGTGTGAAGACGCTGACTTTCTGAAAACGCGCATGCGCGCGCTGCCAAAAGCGCGTAACCTCGGGCCTGGTGCCGATCGGGCACGCTCACTGGAAGGAGGGCCCATGGCCAAACCCAACTACTCGTTCGAGAAGCGCCAGCGCGAGCTGGCCAAGAAGAAGAAGAAGGAAGAGAAGCCGCGGGAGAAGGCCGATCGCAAGGCCGGCCCTGGCGGCGGCACCGAGGAGGCGAATCGGGCCCGACGAAGAGTCGTCCGCCACGCCGGCCGACAACAGCGCTGCGACCCCGAAGCGCCTGATCAGGCGCTTGCGCGGCGCTGCGCGCGCCGCGAACCGCGCCGGGTCCACGGCATCCATCAGGCTCGCCTCCACCGGGATCGGCGCGCCGCTGACCCAGGCCGCCAGCACCCGCGCACCCAGAGCGGACCAGGTGATGCCGCGCGAACCCAGCGCGGTGAACACAAACAGCCCGGGCTGGCGCCGCGCGAGACGCGGCTGATCCGGGCCGACCCGGCTTCCGACGGAGCAGGCGGCGCATCAGCACACCGGCACGGCGCCGATGACCGGCAACCGATCGCGGCTCGTCCAGCGCCAGCCGACGCGGCCGCTCAAGTCGTGCGTCGCAGGTCGACAGGTCGATCCATCAGCTGGCCAGCGTTCCAGATTCGCCTGGTGGTCCTCCCGGACCGCGGAGTCCGTCATTCGGCTGTGCGGTCGCACCGAAGAGCGCCCCCACCGGCCAGCGGCAGCAGGTAGCCGGCCCGGCTCAGCGGCACGACTGTGGGGCAGCCGGCCGCGCCTGGACGATCGCTCGCGACGAGATCTGCCCGCGCACCGCTCGACCGGCCAGGCGGGTTCGCCGAGCAGGCGCAGCGTGTCGCGGCCGTTGGCGAGCACCAGGGCCGGGCCGCAGCGATGACGTGGCCCGGAGCATCGAGCACTGCCATGCCATCGCCATAGACCAGTGGGCGACTCGTGCCCGCCGAACCAGCGCACTGGCGCCGGCGCGACCCAGGAAGGCGCGGCCAGCGCCCGGGTGCACCCAGCCGCCGCCCGGATAGAACCAGGCCGGGTGCGTGAGCCCGAGGCCGGCACGCGTGGCCTCCAATGCATCGAGCGCCTGCACGTAGTCGCGGGCAGGCCCACGGCCCATGCGGATGACATCGCCGCCCGCCGCCGTCCCGGCGTCCAGGCGCAGCAGGCCGTCAACGCGCCGGGCACGCCCTTGTCACGAACCGCCCGCGCGACGGCGCGCTGCGCTTCGAGCGCGCCATGCGATTGAAGCGGGCATGGGCGCCGTCGTGCGCATGACGATGCCGTGGAACAGCCGGCCGGGTTGCCCGAGCCTTCTGCGCCGGCCCGGCGTGGCGGTCGATCAGCGTGCTGCGCCAGCCTTGCTCGGCCAGCGCCCAGGCGCAGCGCAGCCGGCCAGGCCGCCGCCGACGACGATAGCGCGCGCGATCGTCGAGCGTGCGCCGCCGCCCGGGCGGCGCGCCGCGGCGCTCGAGCGCGGTTCGAATCGCGCCACCGTGATGTCGCGCTTGCCACCTTGCCCCGGTGCCTTGCTCACCGTGAAGCCGGCGGCGTGCAGCCCCTCGCGCACGCTGCGTGCAGCCGACCAGGTGGCGACGTGGCGCCCGGCCGGCCAGCCGCGCAAGGCCTTGAACAGGCGCGGGTCCCACATCTGCGGATTGCGTGCCGGCGCGAAGCCGTCGAGGAAGAAGGCATCGACGCCGGCAACCCATTCCGGCACCCAGCGGGCCACGTCGCCGAGCCAGGTGCAGTCGGACGCGACCCTGCGTCGAAGCTCAGGCGATGCAGGTTGTGCGTGAGCGGCCGGCCATTGCGCGACCAGCTCGTGCGGCCAGCGGCGCCAGCGCGAGCCGCGTGGCCACGCCGCCAGTTCGTCGCGCGTGGGCGGATGCAGTTCGACCGAGAGGAAGTCCAGCCGCGCGCAGCGCTGCGGGTCGGCGCGCCAGGCTGCCCAGGTGGCCAGGAAGTTGTTGCCCAGACCGAAGCCGGTCTCGGCGATGACGAAATCGTCGCGGCCGGCCCAGCGCCCGGGCAGGCCGTTGCCGGCGAGGAAGACATGCCTGCGCCTGCTCATCGCACCGGCACGCGGGTGGTAGACGTCGGCGTAGGTGGGCGAGTAGGGCAGCCCTTCGGCCGAGCGTCGATGCGCGCCGGGACGATGGGCTGCGGTCTTCAGGCGCGGTCGCGTCGCGGCCAGCCAGTCGAGCAGCCGGTCGCGGCTGTGGGTGAGGCCGCGGTACGCCAGCACGGCCGGGCTCATGCTGGCCAGTGCGTCATGCAATTGGCGAGCCACGCCGGTGGTCGGACCGCCTGAGTCAGCGGTCGGCTTTCGACGTGGATGGTGAAGACGGCCTGCGCGCGGCCTGCCACCGGGATGAAGGTCTGGCGCTCACGTGCGGAAGTACGCGAGTGGCAGCCATCTCGTCGACCGATGCCTCGGAGGGCCAGGCCGGCGTGTCCAGGTGCCGCGGGTGCATGCGCAACCGAGGTTCGCGCGTGAATCGTCCAGACGAACCGCTCCCAGCGGTCCGGGCCTGTCACCAGCCGTGCGAGGTGATCGCGACGCCTTGATCAACAACTCGTTGTCGGCCACAGGCGCATGCACCTCGCGCGAAGTGGCGTCCCACCTTGTCCTCAGGCGCCCAGTGCGAGGGCAGGCACACGGCCAACCAGGGGACGCACCCGGTGCTGGCGTCGAGCACCGCGAAGTCTTCAGCGAACGCCAGGCTCAGAAGCGCCGGCAAGCGCCAATCCGCGGGGAGTGCTCGAAGCACTGCGCCGAGGTCCGAGGCGGTGTCGCATGAGACTTCGTTGTCGCGCACACTGCAACCGAGCGCCGGCGCCGAGGCGATGAGCGTGCCGTTGCCGTTGCTCCCATTTCCAGTGCTGCGGGATGCTCCTTCGCGGCGTGCTCGCAGAGGCTGTGCAGCGCTGCGGCCGGCTCGAAACCGGCGCCGCTCACCAGGGCCTCGCTGAGGATGCGTGGCCAGCACCCCGAGTTTCTCGGCAAAGTGCGCGATCGCCGGGCCGATGGGCGTCAGCTGCGTCGCACCAGACGCCAGGCGACGCAGGCCGGGCTGCATGCGAAACGGTGCGGTGACGGCGGCGAAATCAAAGGCCATGGGGGTGGATGATGCGGCAGAACAAAGAAGAAGGGGCCCCGCAGGGACCCCAAGCTTCTTCCTACCGAGACCGGCACTAGACGCGCTTGCGGTACTCGTGCGTGCGCGTGTCGATCTCGATCTTGTCGCCGTTCTCGACGAACAGCGGCACGGCGATCTCGAAGCCGGTGGCGATCTTGGCCGGCTTCATGACCTTGCCCGAAGTGTCGCCCTTGACGGCGGGCTCGGTGGTGACTTCGCGAACCACGGAGGTGGGCAGTTCGACCGAGATGGCCTTGCCGTCGTAGAACACCACTTCCACCGGCATGCCGTCTTCAAGGTAGCTGATGGCGTCGCCCATGTTCTCGGCCTCGACCTCGAACTGGTTGTACTCAGTGTCCATGAACACATACATCGGGTCGGCAAAGTAGGAGTAGGTGCACTCCTTCTTGTCGAGCACGATCTGGTCCATCTTGTCGTCGGCCTTGTAGACGACTTCGGTGCCCGAGTTGTTGAGCAGGCTCTTGAGCTTCATGCGCACGGTGGCGGCATTGCGGCCACCGCGGCTGTATTCGGTCTTGAGCACGACCATCGGGTCCTTGCCGTACATGATGACGTTGCCGGCGCGGATTTCCTGTGCGATCTTCATGATGTGTTCCGTGTAGCGTTGGTGCGGCCTGTGCCTGGCGGCGTCTGCCGCGCGCCGGGTCGGGCTGCCGGCGCCTGCGGGCGGACTGATTGCCCTCCGGACTGGCGCAAAGCCCGCGATTTTAGCCCTTTTCGCGGGCGAAATCGATCAGCTGGGTGGTGAGATCGGTCCGTTGCAGCAGCTCCGCGCGCCAGCGCACGGCGTGTACCGACCAATCGGCAAGGCAGGGCAGGGCGGGCAAGGGCTGCGAAGGCGCGTTCCAGGCGGCCCACAGGCTTCGAATCTGCGCAGCAAGAGGTGACGGCGCCGCGCTCAGATGACGATCGAGAAACGCGTCGCGCTTTTGCACCTCCACGCCATCGCTCTGCGGATAGGGCTGCCAGACGAAGGGGCGGCCGGCCCATTGCGCACGAACGAAGGAGTCTTCGCCGCGCACGAAGTTCAGATCGCATGCCCACAGGAGGTGATCGAACTCAAGCTGCGACAGCCAGGGCAGCATCACGGCGCGCAAGGCGCCGCGCCGCAGCGTTGGCCCCAGCAGTTCGCGGACGAGGCGAGCACCGGGTCCAGGTGCGACGAGAAGCAGGGTCGCTTCGTCCCCGAAACGTGTCCACCAGGGCGTGACCGTTGGCGCTGGTCATAGCAGAAGAGACTGACCAGCCGCTCACCCGCGTGGCGCGCAGCCGGCATGCGCTTCGAGCCAGGCATCAGCATTGAACTCCGCCGCGCGCGACATCAGGTCGGGTTCACGCAGCAGGCCGCCCGTGGCTGGCGTGAAACCGGGAAAGAAGAACCACTTGCGCAGGCCTGGTCGGGCTGGGGTGAAGGCAGCCGGTGGCTTCGCTCGACCTAGGCTTCGGCGCTCAGGTACTCGAGATTGATCCATACCGGATGTTGCTGCAGCTTTCGCCATCGCCTCAACGAACCTGTTCCGGCAAGTGGCATCCAAACGCCTCGATGACGACCTCGCCAGGCGGGGCTGGTGGAGTCGCTGGCCACGTCGGGCCATGCGTTCACCTCGACCCCTGGCGCACGGCCCGGCGCCATCCATGCCAGGGCCGAAGCGTCGTCAGTCCACAGCCGCACGCGATAGCCCCGCCCTGCCAGATCGGCCGCCAGCCGCCAGCACACGCCGATATCGCCCAGGTTGTCGATCACGCGGCAGTACAGGTCCCAGGTCATGCGAGGCGATTATCCCGGCTGCGATAATCGCGGCCGATGGACGATACGGACCTGAATCCAGCAGCCGAGACCGACCCGGTGCGTCTGCGCCTGCTCGACGAGGTGGCGGCATTGCCGTCGCTGCCGGGTGTCTACCGCTACTTCGACGCGCAGGGCCAGGTGCTGTACGTGGGCAAGGCGCGTGATCTCAAGAAGCGCGTCTCGAGCTACTTCCAGAAGAACCACGGCGGCACCCGCATCGGCCACATGGTCGGCAAGATCGTGCGCATGGAGACGACGGTCGTGCGCTCCGAGGCCGAAGCGCTGCTGCTGGAAAACAACCTGATCAAGAGCTGGCGCCGCGCTACAACATCCTGTTCCGCGACGACAAGAGCTACCCCTATCTCAAGATCGCTTCGCATCGCTTTCCGCGGCTGGCCTACTACCGCGGCGCGGTCGACCAGAAGCACCGCTACTTCGGCCCCTACCCGAGCGCGTGGGCGGTGAAGGAGTCGATCCAGCTGCTGCAGAAGGTGTTCCGGCTTCGCACCTGCGAAGACACGGTGTTCGTCAACCGCACCCGCCCGTGCCTGCTGTACCAGATCAAGCGCTGCTCGGCGCCGTGCGTGAACCACATCGACGAGGCGGACTACGCGCAATGACGTGGCGAACGCTGAGCGCTTTCTGCTCGGCGGCGAGCAGGAGGTGATGGATGCGCTGCAGGCGCAGATGATGGCGCGATGCCGAGGCGCTTCAGTTCGAACAGGCAGCCGAGATCCGCGACCAGATCGGCGCCCTGTCGCGCGTGCTGCACCAGCAGGCGGTGGAAGACAACACCGGCGTCACGACGAAGGACGCAGACATCCTGGCGGTGCGGGTCGAAGGCGGGCGCGCCTGCGTGAACCTGGCCATGGTGCGCGGCGGGCGGCACCTTGGCGATCGACCTTATTTTCCGGCGCATGTGGACGATGCCACCGAGCTGCGGTGATCGAAGAGCAGCGAGAAATTGCCCGCGAGGTTCAGGTGCTCGAAGCCTTCATCGCACAGCACTACATCGACATGCGGCGTGCCACCGCTCCTGGTGCTCAGCCATCCGGTGGAAAGGGGCTGATCGAGGCGCTGTCGGCGCAGTCCGGCGTCAAGGTCACGGCGCAGCACCAGCCGCGCGAACCGCGCCGTGCCTGGCTGGACATGTGCATCAAGGGCGCGCAGATCAAGCTGGCGCAACTGCTGGCCGAAGAAGGCTCGCAACAGGCCCGGACCCGTGCACTGGTCGACGCTCTGGACCTTGCCGTCGACAATCTGGACACCTTTCGCATCGAGTGTTTCGACATCAGCCACACCGCCGGCGAGGCGACTCAGGCATCGTGCGTCGTGTTCGAGAACCACAAGATGCAGAGTGCGCAGTACCGCCGCTACAACATCGATGGCATCACTGGCGGCGACGACTACGCCGCCATGCGCCAGGTGCTGACGCGGCGCTATGCCAAGCTCGCGGAGGCGCGCCAGTGCCGGCACCGCCCGCCTGCCCGACCTGGTGCTGGTGGATGGCGGCAAGGGGCAGGTGAGCATGGCGCGCGAGGTGTTCGCAGGAGCTCGGGATCTGACCTGCACCTGATCGCCGGTGTCGAGAAGGGCGAGGGGCGAAAGGTCGGGCTCGAGGAATTGGTGTTTGCCGATGGTCGCGACAAGGTCTACCTCGGCCGAGACTCTGCTGCGCTGATGTTGGTCGCGCAGATCCGCGACGAAGCCCACCGGTTTGCCATCACGGGCATGCGGGCGCGGCGCGCGAGTGTGCGCACGGGCGGCAGCCGTCTCGAAGAGATTCCCGGAGTGGGCCCGCGCAAGCGTGCCAAGCTGCTGCAGCGATTCGGCGGCGTGCGGGGCGTTGGCCAGGCGAGCGTCGAAGACCTCGCCACCGTGGACGGCATTTCCAAAGAACTGGCAGAGGAGATCTATCGTGCGTTGCATTGACCGAACCCTTCCCTTGGCGCGGGCCGCAGGCCTGGCAACTGTGTTCTGGCTGGGGGGGTGCGGCGTCCAGCCGACACAGAACGCCTCTACGACGCCGGAACGAGCCCCAGCCCCGGCAGCAACTCCGGCGCCATCGGCGGCAGCGCCTTCCAACGCGCGGGTCTCCCTGGCCACCAGCGAGAAGGCCTATCGACAGGACGGCGCACGCGCCATCTACGCGGCCTATCCGGACAGCATCTACAAGGGCAAGCTGCCGCCATTGCTGCACGCAGTGGTGGTGGTCGAGACCGAGGTGGATTCGCGGGGCAACGTGCGCGACGTTCGCATGATCCGCACGCCAAGCCACGCGCCCGAGGTCGTGACGCGCGTGCGCGAGTTGATTCGCAAAGCTTCGCCGCTGCCGGCGCCATCGCGCCTCGGATCGGTGAAGTACACCGATGTGTGGCTCGTTGACAAGAGCGGCCGCTTCCAGCTCGACACGCTGACTGAAGGCCAGCTCTAGCGCATTTCACAGGCGGCCGGCGGACCGCAAGAACTTCGGCACAATCGTGCCGATGTTCTTCAACCTGCCGACGCTGCTGACCTGGGCACGGATCCTCGCGATTCCGCTCATCGTCGGGGTCTTCTACCTGCAGCTCACGCCGCAGATGCAGAACCTGTCGGCGACCGTGCTCTTCGTCGTCGTGGCCCTCACCGATTGGGCAGATGGCTACCTGGCCCGCAGACTGAACCTCACCTCGTCGTTCGGTGCGTTTCTGGATCCGGTGGCCGACAAGTTCCTGGTCTGCGCGGCGCTGCTGGTGCTGGTGCACCTCAATCGCCTGCACGCCCTGGTGGCCTTTGTGATCATCGGTCGTGAGATCGCCATCTCTGCCCTGCGCGAGTGGATGGCGCAGATCGGGGCGTCGCGCAGCGTGGCGGTCCACATGCTTGGCAAGATCAAGACCGTCGTGCAGATGGTGGCGATTCCGTTCCTGTTGTATGACGGGCGGCTGTTCGGTCTGATCGACACCCGCGTCTGGGGCACCTGGCTCATTCTGCTGGCGGCCGTGCTCACCATCTGGTCGATGGTCTACTACCTGCAGAAGGCGCTGCCCGAAATTCGTGCCAAGGCGCGGTAGGCGCCGTCGAAAGCACCCGCGCTCCGTGTCTGATGATTCAAAGGCCTTGCTCATCAAGGCCATGCCCTGGGTGTTCGTGCTCATCTGGAGCACCGGCTTCGTGGTGGCACGCTACGGCATGCCCCACGCGCCTCCCATGAGCTTTCTTGCGATCCGCTATGCGCTGTCGGTGCTGGTGTTCGTGGGCTGGGTCGCTGTGTCGAAGGCGTCCTGGCCTCGGTCCAGGTCGCAATGGATGCACCTGGCGGTGTCTGGGGCGTCTGATGCACGCGGGCTATCTCGGTGGGGTGTGGACTGCGGTCAAACTCGGCATCGGCGCGGGAACGGTGGCGCTGCTGGTCGGCCTGCAGCCCGTGCTGACGGCGCTGTGGATCAGCGCCACCGCAGGCAACGATGATCCATCGCGGGCTCGAGTCTCTTCGAGGCAGTGGCTCGGTCTGTGCATGGGCTTGCTCGGCATCACCATGGTGGTCTGGCACAAGCTGTTCGACGGCGAGATCACGCTGCTGAATCTCACCTGTGCGGCGCTGGCCCTTGCCAGCATCACCTGCGGCACGCTTTACCAGAAGCGGAATCTGGTCGGGTCTGACGTCCGCACGGGCAACGCGATCCAGCTGCTTGCCGCGTTCGTGGTGACCTTGCCGCTCGCCATGCTCGAGACAGAGCCCATCCGCTGGCATCCACAGATGGTTGGTGCCTTGATGTGGTCGGTGTTCGCGCTCTCGCTGGGTGGCAGTTCCTTGCTCTACCTGCTCATCCAGCGTGGGGCTGCCACGCAAGTGACCAGCTTGCTCTACCTCGTGCCGCCCTGCACGGCACTGATGGCATGGTGGCTGTTCGACGAAGCGCTCACGTGGCCGATGCTGGCCGGGACGATGCTGACCGTGTCGGCGTGGCCTGGGTGGTGCGCGGCACAGCGAGGTGAGCGCGCTCGAGTTTCAAGCCAGACATGCGCGCGTGGCCGGCGTTGTCAAGCAGGAAAGCACGCGAAGCCATCCCTCGAATCGCACGGGCGAATGCGCATAGAATCGATTTTCGCCCTTGACACTGGCGGGGTCGAAGGCTGTAATCTTTCGATGCCCGAGTGCACCGCGCGCGTGCCGTGCGGCACCGAACGAATTCCTTTTTGAGACACCTTTGAGAGGGGGAAGACCTGTGAACAAGTCAGAATTGATCGAACACATTGCCCGACAGGCGGATATCTCCAAAGCGGCGGCCACGCGCGCCCTGGAAGCCATGATCGGCGGTGTGAAGTCGACGCTGAAGAAGAACAACAGCGTTTCGCTGGTCGGCTTCGGCACGTTCAGCGTTGGCAAGCGCGCGGCACGCAGTGGCCGCAACCCGCGCACCGGCGCCACGATCAAGATCAAGGCAGCCAAGGTTCCAAAGTTCCGCCCGGGCAAGGCCCTGCAGCGACGCGCTCAACTAGCAGCCGTCTGCGGCGTGATGCCGCACCAGCGGGTGCTTAGCTCAGTTGGTAGAGCGGCGCCCTTACAAGGCGTAGGTCGGGGGTTCGAACCCCTCAGCACCCACCACCAGACCCTCCCGGCAAGGGCCCGGGCTCCTGCGATAGAATTTCCAGGTTGTTTTCAGTGCACAAGGCGAACGATGGTTCGCCTTTGTTGTCTGGATCTCGCATGGCGCTTCTGTCGCGCCGTCCGTCTGTCGAGGCTCCTGATGTTCGAATTCATTCGCAAGCACACCCGGCTGTTGCAGTTCATCCTGGTGGTGCTGATCTTCCCGTCCTTCGTGTTCTTCGGCGTACAGGGGTACAGCCAGTTCACTGAGGGCGGCAACACCACGGTCGCGAAGGTCGCCGGTCGCGACATCAGCCAGGCGGAATGGGACGCTGCGCACCGCGATCAGGTGGAACGCGTCATCCGGCAGATGCCCGGGATCGACGCAAAGATGTTCGAGACGCCCGAGATGCGCCAGCGCACGCTCGAGTCCTTGATCCGCGAAAGAGTGATGCTGGCCGCAGCCGACAAACTGCATCTGGTCACCACCGACGATCGCCTGCAGCGCGTGTTTGCCAGCGATCCTCAGTTTGCGCCGTTCCGCAATGCGGACGGAAGCGTCAACAAGGAAATCCTGGCTACTCAGGGCATGTCTTCCGAAGTATTCGCGCAGCGACTCCGCCAGGACCTGTCCATGCGGCAGGTGCTTCAAGGCGTGGGCGGTACGGCGTTTGGCCCGGTCACAAGCAGCGCGGCGGCACTCGATGCCTTGCTGCAGCAGCGCGAAATCCAGGTGCAGCGATTCGATGCGAAGGACTACCTCGCCAAGGTGTCGCCGACGGATGCCGACATCGAGGCCTACTACAAGGACCCAGCCAACGCCGCACAGCTGCAGGCACCTGAAGCCGCCAGCATCGAGTACCTGGTGCTCGACTTGGAGGCGTTGATGAAAGACGTCAAGGTCTCCGACGATGAGTTGCGGAAGTACTACGCCGAGAACGCAGCCCGCTACAGCACGCCAGAAGAGCGTCGTGCAAGCCACATCCTGGTGAAAGCGGACCAATCCGCGCCGGCGGCAGACCGCGAGAAGGCGCGTGCCAAGGCCGATCGCCTGCTGGCCGACGTGAAAAAGAGCCCAGCTTCGTTTGCCGATCTCGCGCGCAAGAACTCCGACGATCCTGGCTCCGCAGAGCGTGGCGGGGATCTCGACTTCTTCGGCCGCGGAGCGATGGTCAAGCCGTTCGAGGATGCCGCCTTCTCCCTCGCGCAGGGATCGATCAGCGAGGTGGTGGTAAGTGACTTCGGATACCACATCATCCAGGTCACCGGCCAGCGTGGCGGCGAGAAGCGGACCTTCGAGGCCGCGCGCAGCGAGATCGAGACCGAAGTGCGCAAACAGCTCGCCCAGCGCAAGTACGCCGAAGCGGCGCTCGACTTCACGAACATGGTCTACGAGCAGGCCGACAGCCTCAAGCCTGCCGCTGAGAAGTTCAAGCTGCAACTGCGCACCGCGCAGGGTGTGCAACGCACGCCCGCTGCCCAGGCCGCTGGCCCCTTGGGCAACGCGAAGTTCCTGGAAGCGCTCTTTGGCAGTGATGCGCTGCGCAACAAGCGCAACACCGAAGCCCTCGAGGTGGGTCCGAACCAGCTCGTTTCCGGCCGTGTGGTCGAGTACAAGCCAGCACAGCAGCGACCATTCGCCGAAGTGAAGAGTCTTCTGCGCGACGTCGTGGCGGCCAAGCAGGCCAGCGCGCTGGCCGTCAAGGAAGGCCAGGCACGTCTGGCCCAATTGAAGGCAGCGCCTGAGACCGCTCTCGCCGAGCCATCCCTGGTCATCTCGCGCGCTCAGCCGCGCGATCTGCCACGGCAGGTGATCGATGCCGCCCTGCGCGAGCAGGCAGCCAAGCTGCCGGCCGTGACAGGCGTTGAGCTCGGCGGGCAAGGCTATGCCGTGGTGAAGCTGAGCAAGGTGCTAGGGCGGGACCCGGCGGCAGGAGATGAAGCTCGGGTGCGGGGCCAGTACGCCCAGTCGTGGGCGGATGCCGAGAGCCAGGCCTACTACGCAGCACTCAAGACGCGTCTGCGCGTCGACCAGGTCGTCAAGGCGGCCAGCAGTCCGGCAACCGCAATCAACTGAGAGCCTGGGGCGCCCTGCGGTCACGCGGCCTGCTATGGCGCATTCGATATACTCGCTTCCTCGGTGGTGGCTGTAGCTCAGTTGGTAGAGTCCAGGATTGTGAT
Organism: uncultured beta proteobacterium; assembly: GCA_963739925.1. GTDB lineage: Bacteria > Pseudomonadota > Gammaproteobacteria > Burkholderiales > Burkholderiaceae_C > CAVUBY01. The sequence continues at coordinate 14,756 of CAVUBY010000002.1, forward strand.
TCCTGTCGTCGTGGGTTCGAGTCCCATCAGCCACCCCAACTAATGCCGGGCAAAGCCCACCCAGTGGCCCCTCATCGAATTTGCATGGGGTTTGTCATTGATGTCCGATGCGGAGCGAATGATCTGGCCTGTCGTCGTGGTCTGGCGAGTCGAAACGACGCCATGTTGGGGGGCCTTCGACATGAGACTGTGACCGGTCCATGCGCGCGCGCATGGCGACCTCGGCCCTCAGCGAGGTCATGCGCAGCGGGTGCTTTGGCCCGATTGTCTCGAGGTGACGAACAGCCCACTCCGCCAATCGCTTGGAGTCCCTGGAGGTCTGGGCAAGCAAAGGCGCTGTGCCGCATGACACTACGACCGTGTGAGCTCCCCTTGCGCCTTTAGGGCGTCAGCGATGGTGCGGTAGTCAGTGCCCGAGGCTAGCAGGTCAACGACCTCCGCGGGGTCGGTGCGCAAGTCGTAAAGTGCCTGCGCGCCGCTCAGGTGCTGGATCAGCTTGTAGCGTTCATCGCGCACGGTCCAGCCCTCGAACTCGGCACTCTTGAACTCGCTGTAGTTGATGCTGCGCACCCCTGCACCTGCGGATTGCAGCAGCGGCAAGAAGCTGTAGCTGTCGGTCAGGTGTGTGACGCTGTGGCCCGCCAATTGGGCGATGGTGGCGAAGAAGTCGGTGGTGTTGATGAGCGCCGACTCGCGCACATTGCTGCGGAGGACACCTTGGCCGGACACGATCATCGGCACGCGGATGCCACCTTCATACACCGTGCCCTTGACCCGGGTGCGGTCGAACACCGCGGTGTCCACCACCTGGGCCGGCGTGCCGTTGTCGCCGATGAAAAGCACCACCGTGTTGGCCCGCGTGGCGGCCGGCATGCTGGCGAGCAGGCGGCCGATTTCGCTGTCCATGGCTTCGATGGCCGCCAGGTAGTACTCGCGCCGCCGTGCCGCGATGTCGGCGGTGGTGCCGGTCAGCGTGGTGCGCGAATGCAGGTGGCTGGGCGGCAGGTGAAAGGGGTCGTGCGGTGCCGAGTACGCCAGCCACAGGAACCAGGGCTTGCTCTGCTGAGCCACCCAGCTCTGGGCCAGGTCGGTGACCTGGGTGGTGTGGTACGTGGTGCTGGTGCGGGTGACCCCGTTTTCCACCAGCGGCCAGCTGGTGTAGCTGGGCAGCACGCCGGTGATGTTGCCGGCGTAGTAGCCCACGCCGCAGTCGGTGGGGTGGCTGGCCGCGGGGTTGGCGCCGCCCAGATGCCACTTGCCGATGACGGCGGTCTGGTAGTCGGCGCTGGCCGCGCTGGCGCGCAGGTAGCGTTGCAGGGTGTTGGCATCGGTGCCCAGCACGTCGGGCACGAAGTCCACGCCGCTGTGAACGCCGTGCTGGCCGGTGATGAGGGTGGCGCGCGTGGTGGTGCACGACGGCGTGGCCCACAGGTTGTCGAACACGATGCCAGCGCTGGCCAGCGCATCGAGCGTGGGTGTCCGGGGCCGGTCGCTGGACAGGCTGTACTGGTTGCTGGCGTCAAGACCCATGTCGTCGGCGATGACGAGCAGGATGTTGGGCTGGGTCGTCGCAGGGGCCGGCGAGGGGGGAGTGGAGGGTGGCGAGCCAGCCGCGCCGCCGTCCAGCGGCCAGCCACCGCCACCGCCACCGCCACCGCCACCGCCACCGCCACCGCCACCGCCACCGCCACCGCAAGCCGCCAGGGACGCCGTGCCAGCCACCACCCCCAAGCCGAACTGCCTGCGTGTCCACTGCCGCTTGCCTTGCTCACTCACGGGGCCTCCAGCCGATAGCGAGGCGCAGCCCCGAAGGTGGGCAATGTGGTGGCGAAGTGTGGATGAAGTGTGGCGACGCCCGCCCAGCGTGACTGGATCGTAGCCCGACCTGCTGATGTCTCAGGGCGCGCCTTGGCGCAACTTGTCGTAGGCCTGGCGCAGCTCCTGCGCCTTCTGCAGGCTGGCGCCTGACGCGCTGCCCGCCAGAAGATCGGTACCTTCCAGCGGATCCACCTGCAAATCGAAGAGCATCGGTGCAGCCTGCTCGGCCACCACCAATTTGTAGCGGGCATCGCGGATGGCCCAGCCCAGAACGTCCGGGCCGCGTGCGCCCTGTGCAGAGAAGTGCTCGACGTAGGCATGGCTGCGCGTGCTGGCGCCGCCCTGGAGCACCGGCGTCAGGTCCACCGAGTCCGGGGTGTCGACGCGTGCGCCAGCCAGCGCCGCGATGGTGGCGTACAGGTCGGTCGTGTTCACCAGATCCGCTGTGCGGCCAGACTTCACCCCCGGGCCGGCGACGACCAAGGGCACATGCGTGCCGCCTTCGAAGATGCTGCCCTTGGCGCGCCGTGGCCCGAAGGTGCTGCGTGCGACCTGACCCGGCGTGCCGTTGTCGCCGACGAAGATCACCCAGGTGTTGCGCCGTACCTCGGCCGGCAGCGTGGCCAGCAGGCGGCCGATCTCGCTGTCCAGCGCCTGCAGGGCCGCTTCGTAGTAGGGGCGTGGGTTGGCGCGGATGGCGGCAGCGTCGGTGGGCAGATCGCCCGCAAGGTGCAGCCCCTGGGGCGGTAGATGAAAAGGCGCATGCGGCGCGTTGTAGGCCAGCCAGAGAAACCACGGCTGCCTTTGTGCAGCGACCCAGTTGACGGCCCGGTCGGTGAGCACGGTCGTGGCGTAACCCGACACCTTCACCGGCTTGCCGTTGTCGATGGCGTCCCAGTCAAAGTAGTCACGCGCGGCGCCACTGAATATGCCGAAGTAGTCCTTCACGCCCAGCTGGCGTGGGTGGTCCATGCCCTGGTCGCCGCCCGCCAGATGCCACTTGCCGATGACGGCAGCGCTGTAGGATGTGCGGCCCAGCACATCGAACAGACTCTTGCCATCGGCGGCCAACCCGCTGCCGCCGCGCGGTGGCAGCGCGGCACCGATGCCGGTGCGAAACCCGTAGCGGCCGGTCATGATGGTGGCGCGTGTGGGCGAGCACACCGGCGCCGAGTAGGCGTTGTCGAACACCAGGCCGGTGGCACACAGCGCTTCCAGATGTGGAAGGGCTGGGCCGCCTTTGCCAAGGGCATGGCAGCGCGACATGTCGATGCCCATGTCGTCGGCAATGATCAGCAGGATGTTGGGTGGCGCCTGTGCGGCAGCGCCGGCGGCCGTGATAGACACGAGCAGGGCGAACGCGAGCTTGATCATCCGTACCTCGGGAGTGGGAACCAGGCTGCGCTCATGGGCCGGTCAATTGTGTACGGGCGGCAAGAACCCCGATTCATGCTGGTCCCCATGGGCAGAGCCAAGTCGTGACCAGCAAGGGGCAAGAGGAGCAGTGTGGCAGGAATGGCTTGGCGACGGATTGAATTGATCAGCCAACGCCCTCTCGCAGGTCGCGGGAGCCGGCAACGACCCTCAGGGGCGCAGCCGGACCACCCCTCCCGAGCCTCGCTGCTGGGCGACCAATGTGGAAGCCCTGCACCAGATCGACGCCGAGGCTGCGCAGGGCGTCGAGGGTGGCTTCATCCTCCACATGCTCGGCGACGACGAGTTTCTTGAGGTCGTGCGCAATCTCGATCATCGCGGCCACGAACAGGCGGTTGCTGGAATCGGTCAGTAGATTGCGGATGAAGTTGCCGTCGATCTTGATCGCATCCACGGCGAGCAGCTTCAATTGGGCAAACGAGTTGAAGCCGCTGCCGAAGTCGTCCAGATGCACCGCGCACCCCAGGCTCCGCAGCTTGTCGATGCGCTGCCGCGCCGTCATCGGGTCGCTGATGGCGGATGTTTCGGTGAGCTCGATGTGCAGGCGACGGGGATCGACGTCGTGGCATTGGAGCAGGCCATGCAGGAAGCCTGTGAACTCCGGATCTTCGAGTGAACGGGCCGAGAGATTGGCCGCGATGCGCACGCCGGCTTCGGCAGATGCCAGCGCCTTCACGCAGGCATCGAAGACCCAGCGGTCGACCTGGCGGATCTTGCCGCTGCGCTCGGCGTGGGGAATGAACTCGGCGGGCGAGATCAAGCGACTCGGCTCCTTCTCGTCCACCATGCGAATCAGCGCCTCGTAGTGCGCCACCTGCAGGTCCGCCGCCCGGTGCACAGGCTGGTAGTGCAGCACGAAGCGCTGCTCCTGCAGGGCGCGATGAATGAGCGTGTTCCAGTTCAAGCGTGCCGACTCGGCCTGCAGGCGATGCGGGTCGTCGCGGAAGGTGGCCCAGCTGTTCTTGCCACCCCGCTTGGCCTCGTACATCGCCGCATCGGCGCAAGCCACCAACTCGTCGCCGGTGCGGGCATCGGTCGGGAACGTGGCCACGCCGATGCTGCAGCCGACGCGCAAGGTGTGCTCGCCCGATTGGAAACGCAGGCCCGAGACAGCATCCACCAGACGGGCAGCGATCGCGCTGGCATCGGTCGTGGCGAGGCGCGGACACAGGACGGCGAACTCATCTCCGCCCAACGTGCCACGAGTTCGCCCTTGCGCATCTGACCCGACAGCGTGCGCGCCACCGTCACCAGAATTTCGTCGCCCATGCGGTGGCCCGCCACGTCGTTGGCATGCTTGAAGTCATCCAGGTCGATGAACAACAGTGAAAGGGGATCTCCGCCGCTGCCCGCCACGGCAAGCGCCGCCTGCAGGGCCTCCTGCATGCCGAGGCGATTGAGCAGCGAGGTCAGCGGGTCCTGAAGGGCCTGCCGCGCGCGCAGCTGGGTGTGCCGGTCCAGGGTGACGTCGCGATAGAACCAGATGCTGCCCCCAAGGTGGGCGCCTTGCTCGACGGGCTGCAGCCGGTGCTGGATGACCCTGCCGTCCAGCGTGCGCAGTTCGCAGGTGTCCGTGATGCGGTTCGCGGCGTTCAACATCGAGCCGATGTGCACGCCACTCTCTGGATCGACCTGGCGCAGAAGCCCCGGCACGATCTCCGCGAGCCGGCGGCCGCTGGTCACGTCGGGCATCCCCCACAGGCGGGCGAACGCTGCGTTGGCATAGACGACGAGGTCGTCCTGGTCGACCAGCAGCATGCCACTCTGCATGGCGTCGAGCAGCGTCATCATCCGCAGCTGTTCATCGCGAGCCGCCTGCAGATGCAGCTTCTGTTGCGCCTCGCTGGCCTCGAGCGCTGCCAGTCGCTCCTTCAAGGCAAAGGCCATCGCGTTGAAGCTGGCACCGAGCCGGCCGATTTCGTCGTTGGCGGTCGCCGGCACCTGGACATCGAAGTCGCCGTCGGCGACCTTGTCGCTGGCCTGTGCCAGCCGCGCAAGATGGCGCGTGATCGCAAAGGCGATGGCCGCCAGCACCGCCATCGAGATCAGGAGGGCGATCACGCCGACCGCGAGGCTGCGCCGCAGGAAATCAGCCCGGGCCTTCCGCACGCGGTCGGTCGACAGGCCCAGATCGAGGCGCCCCAGGTCTTGCCCCGCCTCCATCACACTGGCCTCGATGTGCAAGGTGGCATCGCTGCGATCCAGGTCGATGTCGCCGGTATCGCGCGCGGGAAGCGGCAGGTTCATATCCCAACCGGCATGGGCCACCACCTGCCCGCGGTGATTGCTCAGCACCAGGTACTGGATGCTCGTGTCCGCCCGCACCAGATCCAGCGTCTGCTGAAGCGTGGCGTAGTCTCGCTGCGCCAATGGTGCAGCAATCGTCGGGCCGAGCAAAGCCACCACTTGCTGCGATTGGAGCCTGGCCTCTTCGATCAACGTGCGCTGCAGCACACGCGCGCTGTCATGCACCAGCCAGGCGGCTGCCCGCCAACTGCACCAGCACGCAAGCAACGATCAGCTTGGTCCGCAGCGACCCACCGGCCCAGATCATCAGGTTCAACCCGTTGGCGCCATCAGCCTGCGGGTGGCCTCTACAAAGGGGTCCAGCGATTCCATCAGGCCGGCTGCAGGCTCCTGAATGTCTGTGAAGCCTGTGCTGGAGAAGAAGGCCTTGCCCTCGGGGGAATCGCTGGCGAAGCTCAGCAGCTGCGCCTTGATGGCCCGTGCCTCCGAGGCTGAAAGCTTCGGATTGGCCATCACGATGAAGCCAGGCACTTCGGTGAAGACGGTCAGGATCTGCACCTGGGCCTTGACGGCGTCCGGAATCGCCCGGTACTCGCCCCCGCTGAGCATGGCGGCGCAGGCGTCGCCACGCACGACGACGCTGCCCACGCTGTCATCGGTCGGCACGTTGATGGTCTTGAAATCCTTGCCGCGCTGCAAACCATTTTCGGCCAGCCACTGCATGCCGCGCAGCGTCACCAGAGACTGCGGGTTGGACAGCACCAGCGTCTGGCCGCGCAGTTCTGCAATGCTCTTGATCGGCTTGGCGATCGGACTGATCACCATGCCCTTGATCTTGGGCGCATACGAGAGCAATGGGGTGTAGCCGACATCCAACTGGGCCAGGCGCGCCAGGTTGGGGGCGGTCACGACCACGTCGTACTCGAGCGCCATGGTGCGTTGGTGAAACGTGGTCCAGCTGGGTGCTGTCGACACCTGCACCGCCCGGTTGATCTGGCGAGCCAGGAACTCGCGCATCGGTTGGTACTGCGCGAGGAGCACGCGGGCACTGATGTTCGGCAAGACGCCAAGTTCCAGCGGTACTGAGGTCTGCGAGCGCGCCCAGGTTGGAATCGCCAAGCCTGCAAGCAGCTCTGCGCAAAACGACCTTCTGTGTAAGGCAATCTTCATCTGTCAATACCCTTCTTCTGCAGCGGCGACTTTTCCTGCATGCGGTTCATATCGACAGGATTGGGACAACCGGCACCGAAAGGATGCTGGCGGCCATCGGAGTTGCCTCTGCGCCGTGAGAACTCGCACGGAACGGCGGCACTCGATCATGGCGACGGGTCGCCGGCGAGGCGCGGCGCGCTTGCGTCGAGGCCGTGAGCGAGCTCCAGCGGCCGGCCGGAGCTGAGTCGAGACTGCGCACGCAGCGCACCTGGTTGTTGAGCCGCAAAATGTCTCCCTGGGGGCCCTTGTAATAGAAGTTCCCGAAGGCTTCGTTGGCAAGTTTGGCGCCGGGCTCGGTGGACACGTCGACCTTGTCGTTGCTGCGTTGCGCGCCTGCGCCGTGCACGTCCAGGATCTGACGTGCTGTTGTTCCGGGTGGCGCGAAGTAGCCCAGAGAGCGACCAAACGACACATAGGCCGCATTGCTGCCATTGCCGCCATCATCGACGTGCGTGGTGGAACTCCAGTAGTCGCCCCAGTCCAGCACGCCCTCCTCGTTGGTGAACGAAGTGGCGTTGAAGACGCTGGTGTCGATGGCTGCCGACGCGGTCGTGTCGGGCGAACGCGTGTAGTCGACGATGCTTTGCAGCTCTTTCACGTTGGGCAGCCGCCAATCGGTGTGCGACGCGGTTGTTGCGCTCTCGCAGCGGCTCACCGCATCGGGCCAGTCGTTCGAGCGGGCGTCATCCTTCTGCCACATCAGGCCGGTGGCGGCGTCGCTGACGGTCTGATTGCCGTTGTCGACCAGGCGGTTCTGGCCGTAGGCCGCGTTGCCGCGCACGCAGCGCACGTAGAAGAGCTTGCGGGCGGAAGGGTAGCCCTTGATGCGGCCGTCGATGAAGTTCACGCCGAACATCGTGGCGTCACCCAGCATGGTCGTGAACACGTAGTTCGTGGTCGAGGCGTACTGCGCGTCGATGAGGCGGTCGCCCGCGGCGATGCCGGCCGCCGTGGTGGTGTCGCCAAACGCGAAGTCGAAGCTCGGATCGATGAAGGGCTTCAACGTTGACGTGTCCGTGCCCCTGTCGCTGCTCGGATCGCGGCCGCTGAACAGGATGAGCGAGTACGACTCCTTCAAGGACGGGAGCCGCCAGTCGGTGTAGCCACCCTGGTTCAAGGCTTCGCAGTAGCTATTTGCGGCGGCGGGGGAGCGCTTGTCTGCGTAGTCCACGCGGCCGCTGCCGTCGATGTCAGTGCTCTGGGTCCAGGTCAGGCCGGTGACGTTGTCGGTCACCGTCGAGCCATCGGCGCTGGTGGTGTAGCTGGGCGCACGGCCCGTGTGGTCGGCGTCGTGGCCGGCCCTGACACAGGCGGTGGGCGCGCCGGTGGTCGAGTCGTAGCAGGTCACCTGACCGGTGTCCACGATCGCGTAGCTGAGCTTGCCGGGGTTGGTCGGAGTGGGTTGCGTGACGGGTTTGGTACTGCCGCCGGCGCAGGCGCCGAGGCAGAGGGACAACAGCGCGACGGTCGAAGACAGGTTATTCATCGTGATCACCTTTTCGGGTTGAGCTTGACGGTGCAGGCACGGCAGAAGCAGGCACCGGGGTTTGAGAACCGAACGCCACGCCCTGAGAGCTGAAGCATCTCTCGTGTGCAGTGCAGTGTGTTTGCGATTTGTGGAGCAAATGCGGAATTGGCTCCTCGCCTGCTTGTTCCTCGTCTGCTTGTTCCTCGTCAGCTTGTTCTTCGTCAACTTGCACGTCTTTCCCTGGGCACCCGGCATGCGCCCCTCCGATCCGGCAGAAGACTCATATTGGCTCCACATTCCCAATGAAAAATGGACCCGTCAGCAGCCAGTGGGTTTGCCGGAGATCGTCTTCCCGCTGACTGCCGCCTTGTGCAACGCGCTCGTGCGCACTTCGCCAGTTTTTTGCCCCGCCTCGACCAGGGCCTGCAGGCCACGAGCACTCCACGAACCCCGACCCGCACACCATGAACAAGCTGCATCCCAGCGCCCGCCCCACTTCCATCCTGCGTGACCGCCAGCACCGGCCCGCAGGCACTCTCGCCGCGCTGAGTGCGCTCTTCACCGCCGGCTTGATGACCGCTTGCGGTGGAGGCGGCGACAGCACGCCTGCTGCGACGGTCCCCGTCACGCCGGGTGCGACCGAGCCTGGCGCGCCCACCATCGGCCTGGCAACCGCTGGCGATGGCAGCGCCAGCATCGCCTTCACTGCACCGGCTTCGGACGGCGGTTCGGCGATCACCGGCTACCGCGCCACCTGTGTGGCCGGTGCAGCCAGCGTCACCGCGCAGTCGGCCGCCAGCCCCACGCCGGTAACCGGCCTGACCAACAGCCTGTCGTACGCCTGCACTGTCGCCGCGCTGAACGCGGTGGGCAGTTCGCCCGAGTCTTCGGCGGTGTCCGTGACGCCAGCTGCGGCACCGACCGGCGGCACCGGAGGCACCGGCAGCACCAGCAGCACGGCCGGTGTGGCCTGCGGCATCAGCGGCAACGAGCTCAACAGCAGTGCGTCGGTGAACTTGACCGCCACCTACAGCTGGAACTGCACGAGCACGTCGCGCATGTTGACCGCCAACGGCGTGCCCAACCACCCGGTCGGCACCTTCCCTGGCCCCGGCAACCCGAACCGGATTGCCGCGGTCCCGACGTCGGCCACCTACGTGATGTCGCCCGCCCTGGCCGCCAACCCCACCACCGTCATCACCAGCGGCTACGGCATCAACGGCGTGAAGATGGAGCCCGCCACGGCAGGCACTTGCACCGAGTCGGCCAGTGGCACCAGCTGCAGCCTGGCCGGCGGCGGCGGCGCCTGGAGCATCGAAGCGCTGGGCCAGTCGGTCTTCAACTTCGGCGTCGACACCAACAACGCCCACGTGCAGCCCAATGGCTCGTACCACTACCACGGCATGCCGGAAGGCCTGATCACCAAGCTGGGTGGCAGCACCTCGAGCATGACGCTGGTGGGCTGGGCGCCGGACGGCTTTCCGATCTACGCCCGCAACGGCTACACCGTGCCCAGCGACGCCGCCTCGGGCCTGAAGGCCCTGGCCAGCAGCTACCGTCTGAAGACCACGCCAGACGCCAACCGGCCCGCCACCAGCGCCGTACCCGATGGGCGCGTTCTCGCAGGACTACGAATACGTTGCCGGCCTGGGCGACCTGGACGAGTGCAACGGCCGCACGCGGCGTGACGCCGGAGTTCCCCGAGGGGCATCTACCACTACGTGATCACCACGACTTACCCCTTCATCAGCCGCTGCGTGAAGGGCACGCCGGCCTCGATCCGATGACGTCGGCACCCTCGCCGCGAGGGTGCTGTGGTTGGCGCTGTGGGCACGGCTGGCAGCGCCGGCCGTAGCTCACATGACGGTGGCGCAGAAAGCGCGCGTTGAACTTCAACGGGCGCGGCGCCTACCTGCTGGTGTCGCTGCCCGTGTCCGCATTCATGGGCTACGACGACGACGACAACTGCGCTCTACGGAGCCAGGTGTCCGACGCCTCCGCATGGGGTGGACGCAGAGAGCGCGTAGCTCGATTGATCGACGAACACGGCAGAAGCATCGGTGGCGATCACGACGGAAGAACTCCGATCCATGTTGAACAGGCTCCTTGACTGCTCCAGCGTGTAGTGCTGAACAGGGCCCGACGTCGGGTAGATGGCAACCATCTGGAAACCGGCGTTCCCGACGATGAAACAATTTCCATCGCTGGAGAGAATGTCAGCATTGGGCGACTTGCCGATCTTGAAGTAGGCGGCGCTGTCGTAGCCCGCGCTGGCTGCCGTGCCTGACAGGCCCATGATGACGTTGCCACGGAGCACGTGGCCTTCGCCGTGGCTCAAGTTGACCAGCGCGCCTTCCAGACCCACGATGGTGTTGTATTCGATCGTCAGGGCGTGCCCGTCGCGCGCCAGCACATACGCCGTTCTCTCCGCTGAGAGCGAGCGATTCTCCGTAGCGCCTATGCCCTGGCGCGCGAAGCCGTTTCGGACGCCATGCACCAGGTTGCGGGCGAAGGTCACGTGGGAGGTCACGTTCCCCGCGATGCGACCGCTGTCGTAGAGGTGGTTGGACTCGATGCGCACGGGCCCGGCAGCAGCATTCTTGAAATAGAAGGCCTGCGGCACGTTGAAGATGGTGTTGCCGCGAATCTCGATGGCCCCCGTTTCGTCTGTGCCGCCGTAGGTCTCGCCCGAAAGGGTCGTGACGGCGCCGAAGTGCTGTGCGTCGGATACGTTGGCCCGATTCACCGGGCTGGTCCCGGTCGAAGAGCGCGTGCAAGCGGTTGTTGAGGATCCTCACGTCATTCGGGCCGCGGTTGAGCCGGATGAGGCCTGGGTTCTCCCCGCCGTGGACCGTCAGGTCGTGGATGTCGCAGCGCTCGATCGTGATGTCTTCGATCTCGCCAGACAGGTTGACGCTGCCGCCCACGATCTCCAGTCCGCGAATCACCCAATGGGACCTGCCCACCGCGATCGCGATGGGTTGTGCATCGGTCGCCTGGAGCGAGCTTCGACGGCTTCACCCCGTTGCAGCAGAGGCGCCATGTCGAGAACAGGAACCTCCCCGGGGAAGTTGCGCAGGGTGATCGGTCGGCCTGCTTCGCCTGAGGCCACCGTGTAGGCATCCGGGTAGCGCCCCGGGTATCCGTTCCATGCAGTGAGGGACACAAAACTCCATCGAGGCACCTGGCAAAAGTTGTCCGCTTCCACCAGGCCCGCCGCGCAAGGGGTTGGAAAGTCGCCCTGGGGAAGACGCGTCATGGACGCAATGACGGCGTTGTTCAGGCCATAGGTGCCGCCCCTCGCGTAGACGAAATCGCCTGGACCGGCGCGTTCAATGGCGGCATGGAATGTCTGAAACGGCGCCTCCAGGGTGCCCGCCGCCGCGTCGCTTCCGTTGGGTGCAACGTAGAGGCATCGTGCCCCGGCCTGGGTGTCGGCTGCGCAGGCCTCGACGTCCGCCGCCTCCGCGCGGCCCGCCTTGCAGGATGGATCGCTGGCGTCGACGAGCGAGTCGTCGTCGTTGTCGAGCCCGTCGGAGCAACTGGCGCTCGCCATGGGCAGCACGACGGTGGGGGCCGTCTCTTCGCTCTCGGTCGATGTTGCCGAGCCGCCGCCGCAGGCGGCCAGGCTGCAGGCGATGGCCCATGCCACCAGGGTGCTGGCCAAGGTGCGCTGGCGAGAGCCCGCGGCGGGCACGACGGGCACGGTGTTACTGTTTTGCATGAGGTCACATAAGGTGCCGTGGCTCGTCCGGCCACCGTTGGAGCTTTCAACGGACCGGTCAAAGGCCAAAGTCTGTCTTGTTTGGTGTCCCACGACACATGCAACAGCACTCGCTGAATGACTTGCTACCGCTTTCGCTGGGCGACGATCTGAAACGCACGGGGAGGTGCAACGATTGCGTCATATCCACAGCACCTGCCGGGGCGGCAGACCGGAGCAGCCATGGCCCGGGCGCCCACTCCACAGTCGCTCCACAGTCTGGAGCGAACATCAGCCTTCAGAAACCCAACACGCTTCGGGATTCCTTGTTTGAATGCACAGCCTTTTCCTGGCCATGGCCAGCACCCTGATGGCAGACCATATAGAGGCCTGCAACGCTCGGGCACTGGCGACGCCTGCAGCTTCGAGGGCCGAGACCGCCAGCCCCTTCACCGCCACCCGAGTTTGACCCGCATGACCACCCACCAGCCTCTCACACAAGACCCCGCCTCAGTTCAACGCGGCCCGCAGGCCCGCGCCCCCCGGCACGCCGGCATCGATCCGCTGAAGCCGGTCGCCGTGGTGCTGTGGACGGTGCTGCTGTTGGTGTTGTCGCTGCTGGCGCCGCCGGCCCATGCCCACATGATGGTGGCGCAGAAAGGCACGCTGAACTTCGAATTGCAGGGCGCGTACCTGGTGGTGTCGCTGCCTGTGGCCGCGTTCAGCGGCTTCGACGACGACGGCGACCAGCACATGAGCCTGCAAGAGCTGCAGCGCCATGCGTCCTCAATTGCAGCAGCAGCTTTTAAGCCGGTGCTGCGCCTGCTGGCCGACAGCCAGGCGGTGCCCTTCGAGCTGCTCATGCTCAACACCTCGGCGCCCGACGACAGCCCGGGCGCGCTGGGGGCCACGCAAATGGTGGCGATGGGCCGCTTCGCGTTGCCTGCGGATGCGCAGTCGGGCTCGCCGACCGCCCCCCCTACCGCTTCGCCCTGAGCCTGTTTGGCCAAGCGCCGCTGGAGCAGCAGGCCGACCTGACCTTCACCCGAAAGGGGGGCAGAACCCAGACCCTGAGCTTCACGCCACAGGCGCCGAGCCGGGCACTGTTCACCTCGGGCATGGCGCTGTTCTGGGGGAGCAGATCCGTTTCGGTGCCAGCCCATGTGCTCGCCGGAGCCGATCACCTGCTCTTCCTGCTGGTGGTGCTGGCAGACGCCGTGGGCGCCCGGCGCGGATGGCGCCATGCGCTGGCGCTGCTCACCAGCTTCACGCTGGGCCACGGCCTCACGCTGGCGGCCACCGCGCTGGGTGGGCTGACGCTGCCGGCGTCGCGGGTAGAGCCGGCCATCGCCGCCACCATCGTGCTCATGGCCTTGTTCAGTCTGTGGCAGCGCTGGCGGGCCGCACGTTCGACGCCAGGCCCTTCAGTTGTTGCTGGTGTTCACCTGCGCGCTGGTGCACGGGCTCGGCTTGGGAGAAGCGCTGAGGGAGCAAGGCTGGGGCGGCCCGGATCTCGGTTGGGCCCTGGCCGGCTTCAACGTGGGCGTGGAGTTGGCGCAGATCAGCGTGGCCACGGGGGGGGTGGCCGCCGCGGCGCTGTATATGGTGCGTCGCGTTGCCGGTCCGCAGGCGGCGCCCAAGTTGGCGCAACTCGCCTGGCGGGCTGGCGGCCGTCGCGGGCGTCTGGTGGTGGGTCGAGCGATACGCTCGTGATGACCTGAGGGAGGTGCGCCTGCGTGCGCGCCCTGCCCACCAGAGATTTCGTCAACAATCTTGAGGGAGAAACGGGCTTCGTATGCCAAATATCTCCACCCGAACAGGAGCGGTGTTGCACTTTGCAGTCTCATGGTCCCTCTGGCCTCGCCGATGGCGCGGGGCCACGACATCACCCATGCGCTGTTGACCAGTCGCGCAGCGAGCTGCGCCGATCACGTGGCGCAATACACCGCACAGGTGCAGAGACGTTCAGAACCGGGTGACGCACAACAGCACCGTGCGAATCACCGCCATTGGCGACCTCTGCACCATCCAATCCAACGCGGTGCCCAACCACGACTTCAATGCCACGGGCCGCTTCAGAGACCCGGTGAAGGAACGCGCAGGCAGACCTACACCGTCACGTCCCAGGCACGCATGGCCAGCCAGCCCACGCCGCTGAGCCTGCCGGTATAGACAACGGCATTCTCCTGAACGGTGTGAAGCTGGACCTGCTCGCGGCCGGATGCTACGGCGTGGGCAACGGCAAGATCGGCTGCAACGACATGGGCGCGCCGTACCGCTATGACCCAATGGCCAAGACCGCCAACTTCGGCACCGACGAGCACAACGCCCACACCCAGCCGGACGGTACCTATCACTACCACGGCAACCCCATGGCGCTGTTTGAGCAGACACGGCCAACCGAGCCGTCTCCCTTGATCGGGTTTGCCGCTGACGGTTTTCCCATCTTCGGCAGCACCATCTCGTCGTGGGCGGAACGCTGCGCAAGGCGCGCTCAAGCTTTCAGCTCAAGCCAGGCAACCGCAGCGGTGGGCCGGGGGTGCGCATGGGACGGAACTTTCGTCGACGATTGGCAGTACGTGGCCGGATCGGGCGACCTCGATGAATGCAATGGCATGCGCCAGGACGGAATCTACGGCTATGTCGTCACCGAGGGCTACCCGCATGTGATGGCGTGCTTCAAGGGCACGCCGCACGAAAGCTTCCGCAAGCGCCGGCCGTGACGCCGCTCGCTGATGCGAGCGCGGTGCTGAGCGAGGATTGATGATCGTCCGTCAGTCCCACGGCTGTCTCTGATGGACAGCACATTGCCGGTCGAAGCGATCCGCTGGTCCCGAGAACTTCAACCGGCGCTGCGCGCCTTCGGTGCTTCTGAATGGTCCGGGCGGCGGGTCAGCAGGGCGCGTAGGCACAGGAAGCCCTGGTGTTTCAAGTTCGGTTCGAGTTCGCTGTGGGTTCGCCAAACGCTTGGGTAGTAGGCGGCCTGGGAACACGTGTCCGCGAAAGAGAAGCTGACACCCGAACGCACATGGGGTCGATCTGATGGTCCGTCGACAGGCACACAGCCCGAGCGCCAACATGCTGCGCAAGAGGGTGTTCAATGCCCAGCACAAGTCGGGGCTCCGGTTGCCGCGTAGGCGGCGGCCCCCGAACCGCCGCCAATGCCGCCTCCGACGATCGATCGTGCCGCTGGCGTTGCCTTCATCGGGGGTGGAAGGCGAAATTCCCATCGAACTGCAGCGTAAAGCCCCGCCGGAGATTCAAGTGATCACACTGGGTGCAACGCGACCGGTCCGCTCGTGGAGTTCGGCGAGACGATCAGCCAGCGCGATCAGGTCGGCCAGCGCGGCCTGCGTGGTCCTGCCGGGCCGGGTCGCCCTCGTAGCGCTCGATGTAGACGCGCAGCGTCGAACCCGTGGTGCCGGTGCCCGACAGGCGGTAGACGATGCGCGAGCCGTCGTCGAAGACGATGCGCAGGCCCTGGTTCTTCGACACGCTGCCGTCCACCGGGTCGGTGTAGCTGAAGTCGTCGGCCAGCGCGACGCGGCGGCCGGCGAGCGTCTGCCCGGCGAGCGTGGGCAGTCGGTCGGCCACGGCCTGGGTCAGCGCCTTCGCGGTGGGCGTGTCCAGGTCTTCGTAGTCGTGGCGCGTGTAGTAGTTGCGGCCGTAGGTGGCCCAGTGCTCGCGGGCGATCTGCTGCACGCTCTGCTGGCGCGCGGCCAGGATGCTCAGCCACAGCAGCACGGCCCAGACGCCGTCCTTCTCGCGCACGTGGTTGCTGCCGGTGCCGGCGCTCTCTTCGCCGCACAGCGTGATGCGGCCGGCGTCGAGCAGGTTGCCGAAGAATTTCCAGCCGGTGGGCGTCTCGAAGCAGGGCACGCCGAGTTTCGCGGCGACCCGGTCGACCGCGCCGCTGGTGGGCATGGAGCGCGCCACGCCAGCGATGCCCTTGGCGTAGGCCGGCGCATGGTGCGCATTGGCGGCGAGCATGGCCAGCGAGTCCGAAGGCGGGATGAAGATGCCGCGGCCGATGATCAGGTTGCGGTCGCCGTCGCCGTCGGACGCGGCGCCGAGCTCGGGCGCATCCGGCGCCATCATCCGGTCGAGCAGGTCCTTCGCGTGCACCAGGTTCGGGTCGGGGTGGCCGCCACCGAAGTCGGTCAGCGGCGTGCCGTTGACGCACCGTGCCCGCCGGCGCGCCGAGCTCGCGTCGAAGATCGCATGCGCGTAGGGCCCGGTGACGGCGTGCATGGCGTCGAAGGAGAGCGGAAGCCGCCGGCGAACAGCGCGCGCAGCGCTGCGAAATCGAACAGCTGCGCATCAGCTCGACGTAATCGGCCACCGCGTCGATGACCTCGACCTATCATCGCACCGACCTGCTGCGTGCCGATGCGGCCGAGGTCGACGTCGGCCGTTTCGACCGTCAGGATCTCGCCGATCGCCAGCGTCTTCGCGTAGATCGCGTCGGTGATCTTCTCCGGCGCCGGCCCGCCGTTGGCGGCGTTGAACTTGATGCCGAAGTCGCCGTCGGGCCCGCCCGGGTTGTGGCTGGCCGACAGGATCAGCCCGCCGAAGGCCCCGTGCTGGCGGATCACGCAGGAGGCCGCCGGCGTCGACAGGATGCCGCCCTGCCCGACCAGCACGCGCGCGAAGCCGTTGGCCGCGGCGATGCGGATCACCTCTGGATGGCCTCGAGGTTGTAGTAGCGGCCGTCGCCGCCGACCACCAGCGTCAGCCCGGCAAAGCCGGCGGGCGGCCGCACCGCGTCGAACACCGACTGCACGAAGTTGGCGAGGTAGTGGCCCTGCGGCGAACTCGGTGACCTTCTTGCGCAGGCCGCTGGTGCCAGGCTTCATGCCGGCGATCGGGGTGGTCGGGATGCGGGTGATGTTCATGCGGTCTCCTGGCCGGTTGTCGCCAACGCAGGCTGCCGGATACAGCGCGGCGTATCGGCGGCCGAAGCGCTGCCAGCCGACGTCGCCGCGCATGCCGGCGTGCTGGATCCGCGCCACACCTCGGGCTGCCGGTACAGCTGCCACCGTCTTGCGCAGCGCATGAACAGGCCTTCGGCGCTGATGTCGGCGAACTGCACGCCGGTGGCCACACCGGCCTTCACCGCCGCGTCGTTGGCGTCGATCACGGTATCGGCCAGACCGCCCACGCGCGCGACCACCGGCACGCAGCCGTAGCCAGGCCGTAGAGCTGCGTGAGCCCGCAGGGCTCGAAGCGTCGGCACCAGGATCGCGTCGCTGCCGCCTTGCAGCCGGTGCGACAAGCCCTCGTCGTAGCCGACTCACCGCCACGCGATCGGGGTGGCGCTGCGCGCCGGCGCGCAGCGCGTCTTCAAGCGCCGCGTCGCCGGTGCCGAGCACGACCAGTCGCGCCCCGGCTGGCGACGGTCGCGTCCAGCGTCGCGGCGACGAGGTCGATGCCCTTCTGCGCGGTCAGCCGGGTGACCATGCCGATCACGGGCCGTCGTCGGCCGGCAGTCCGAAGCGCCGCTCGACCGCACGCTTGTTCTCCGCGCGGGCCGCGACGTTCGCGGCGTCGTAGCGCCTGCGCGAGGTGCGGGTCGGTGGCCGGAATCCACACCTCGGTGTCGATGCCGTTGACGATGCCGCTGAGCGCGCGCTCACGCCGGCGAGCATGCGCGTCCAGGCCCATGCCGCGCAGCGTGCGGATCTCTTGCGCGTAGGTCGGGCTCACGGTAGTGATGGCGTCGGCGAAATGGATCCCGGCTTTCAGGTAGCCCACCTCGCCGTGATACTCGACCCGATGCAGCGCAAAGCCTGGGCCGGCAGCCCGAGCCCGCCAAACTCGGCCTTGAATGCCCCTGGAATGCGATGTTGTGCAGCGTCATCACGGTGGCGAGCCGGCGCTGGCCGGCCCGGCCAGGTAGTGCAGATAGGCCGGCGCCATTGCGGCCTGCCAATCGTGAGCATGCGCCACATCGGACCCGAACTCTTCACCTCGCCCCCGCCAATACGTGCCGCGGCTCCGCCAACGCGGCAAAGCGCACCGGATTGTCCGCCCAGTCCGGCCCGTACCGTCGGATAGGGGCCGCCTTCGCGCGCAAACAGGTGCGGCGTGGTCCACCACCAGCAGTGCCCGCGTCCCGTTCCCCGCCTGCGAGCAGCCGCGCCGCGCCCGCCGAACCACTGCGGCCAGTGAGCGATTTCGCGCGCTCCGGTGATCCCCGCGCTGACCGAGGGATAGCCGGCAGCAACGTACGCGACCGACCCCAGGGGCGCCAGCGCTCCCGGCAGCGCGCCGACGACATCGGCCAAGCCCCCCGGTCTTCACCAGGGGATACACCTCCGAAGCGACGTCAAGCACCTGCACGGGAAGCGGGGCAGCTTCGCAGCCCGGCATAGCCGCTCAGCCTGACCGCTCGATCGTCGGCTGCGTAATCAGGCAAATCCCGCTCGGTGCGGCGGAACCGCAAGGCATCGACCAGCGGGTCCTCGCCGACCACGAGCCCCTCGGGGATCGCTCACCCCCGGACGATGACCCGGCACTTCGCCGCCATGCCGGTCCGACTTCCCATAGGGCAGGACCACCGCTTCCTCGATGCTCGAGAAGGAATCGTGCGCACGCCGGTGAACAACAGCGAACGTCGCACACGGCACCCGAGACGATGCAACCGCCCGAGACCAGCGAAGAGATCGCCATCCCGCGCCGACCGTCCTCGTCGTGCACGAATTGGCCGGCGGCGACAATCTCGGGGTAGGTCCAGATCGGCCAGTCGCGTGTCGTACAAGTCGAGCTCCGGCAAGCACGTCGGTAAGGTCGATATTGGCCTCCCAATAGGCGTCGACGTACCGACGTCGCGCCAGTAGGCCTCGGCCTCTCGGCCGAAGGACGCAGACTTCGGCGAAGCGGTGCGCCACAGCCTTGCCGTTCTTCACAATCCAGGGAATCATATCCTTGCCGAAATCGTGGTCGAACTCGGGATCGGCGGCATCGGGCTCAGCGGATCGAAAGGAACTTCGTGTTGAAAACGTAGATGCCCATCGAGGCGAGCCAAATCGCGGCTCCCAGGAACTCCCGGCGGATCGGCCGGCTTCTCGATGAAGTCGGTGATGCGTGTCATGCTCGTCCACCCCCATCACGCCGAAGGCGTCGCCTCCATGCGCGGCACCTCCAGGCAGCCGACCGTCACGTCCGCTCCCGAGTCGACGTGCTGGCGAGCATCAACTCGTAGTCCATCTTGTAGATGTGGTCGCCGGCAAGCACCACGATGTACTTGGGCGCGTAGCCTCGACGATGTCGATGTTCTGGAACACCGCATCCGCGGTGCCGCGGTACCAGTGATCTTCCGAGACGCGCTGGCTGGCCGGCAGGATGTCGAAGCTCTCGTTGCGCTCGGCCCGCAGGAAGCTCCAGCCGCGCGTGCAGGTGGCGGATCAGGCTATGCGCCTTGTACTGGGTCGCCACGCCGATGCGGCGGATGCCCGAATTGAGCGCGTTGGACAGCGCAAAATCGATGATCGCGGCTTGCCGCCGAAGAGCACGCCCGGCTTGGCGCGCCGGTCGGTCAACTCCATGAGCCGGCTGCCGCGGCCCCCCGCCAGCACAAAGGCCATCGTGTCGCGGGAAAGGCGGGAGGGAAGCTGCTCGGGCGCTGCCATCATGGTCTCCTCCCTCTTGCGGCGGACGGC
This sequence comes from uncultured beta proteobacterium, assembly GCA_963739925.1. Classification (GTDB taxonomy): domain Bacteria; phylum Pseudomonadota; class Gammaproteobacteria; order Burkholderiales; family Burkholderiaceae_C; genus CAVUBY01. The sequence goes on from CAVUBY010000002.1 coordinate 34,299, forward strand.
CCGCCTGGCTTCGAGCACCGTTGAAGAACACCGTGGCCAGCGGCGGTAGCTGACAGGTGCAGCGAATGCGGCTTGCCCAGCCAGGGCACGGCTTCGGCCCTCATCGCCCCGAACAGGCCACCGGCGTTACTGCCGCCATAATCGCCGGAATCGGTGTTGATGCACTCCTGTCGAGCGCCCGGCGTGCGGCACGCGGAGCCGGTAGTCGCGCAGCAGGCGGGATGAAGTTCCACACCACCGCCATCGGCGGCCCGCTTCGGCCCGCGGCGGAACAGGCTAAAAACCGAATGGTCGGCATCGTTGACGTCGATCCATTAGAAGCCGCGGGCCATCGAAGTCGCGCGCGTACAGCGCCGGCGTGTCGTGGTAGATCGCGGTTCAGGTCCCTCATCCGCCGCTGCACGCCGGCATGCGCGCGGTCGCCCAGCAGGTGCCAGTCGAGGCGCTGCTCGTCGTTCCACTCGCGCTCCTGCGCGAACTCGCTGCCCCATGAACAGCAGCTTCTTGCCCGGATGGCCGTACATCAGGCCGAGTAGGCGCGCAGGTTGGCGAACCTCTGCCAACGGTCGCCGGGCATCTTCGCCAGCAGCGAGCCCTTGCCGTGCACCACCTCGTCGTGCGAGATCGGCAGCACGAAGTTCTCGTTGAAGGCATAGATCAGGGCGAAGGTGATCTCGCCATGGTGGTAGCTGCGGTGCACCGGGTCGCGCGCCATGTAGGGCAGCGTGTCGTGCATCCAGCCCATGTTCCACTTGAAGCCGAAAGCCGAGCCCGCCGGCAAGGTCGGCCGCGACACGGCCGGGAACGCGGTGGATTCCTCCGCCAGCGTCACAGCCTGGGGCACGCTCGAAAGCCGACCACCTCGTTCAAGCGCTTGAGGAAGGCGATCGCCTCGAGGTTCTCGCGCCCGCCGTGCACAGTTGGGCATCCACTCGCCCGGCCTTGCGCCAGTAGTCGCGGTACAGCATCGAGGCCACCGCATCGACGCGCAGGCCGTCGACACCGTAACGCTCGGGCCAGTACAGCGCATTGCCGACCAGGAAGTTGCGCACCTCGGTGCGGCCCAGTTGTAGATCAGCGTGTTCCAGTCCTGGTGGAAGCCTTCGCGCGGGTCGGCGTATTCGTAGAGGTGGGTGCCGTCGAAGTTGGCCAGGCCATGCGCGTCGGTCGGAAAGTGCGCCGGCACCCAGTCGAGGATCAGGCCCAGGCCCTCGGCGTGGCAGCGGTCGACGAAGCGGCGGAAGCCGGCAGGGTCGCCAAAGCGCGAGGTCGGCGCGTACATGCCCGATCGGCTGGTAGCCCCAGCTGCCGTCGAACGGGTGCTCGCTGACCGGCAGCAGCTCGAGGTGGGTGAAGCCCATCTCGCGGGCATAGGGCACCAGCTGGTCGGCAAGTTCGTCCCAGTCAGCCAGCGGTTGCCGTCCTTGCGCCGCCAGGAGCCCAGGTGCACCTCGTAGATGCTCATCGGCGCGTCCAGCGCATTGGCCCGCTGGCGCGCCGGCGAGGCCGGCGAATGGCCGCCGGCATGTGCGCCACCACGCTGGCGGTGGCCGGGCGCAGCTCGGACTGCAGCGCATAAGGGTCGGCCTTCTGCGGCAGCAGGTGCCCGCTCGCCGCTGCGCAGCTCGAACTTGTAGCGCGCGCCGGCGCCCACGCCGGGCAGGAAGATCTCCCACACGCCGCATTCGCGGCGCAGCCGCATCGGGTGGCGGCGGCCGTCCCAGAAGTTGAAGTCGCCGACCACGCTGACGCGCGAGGCGTTGGGCGCCCACACCGCGAACGCGGTGCCGGCCACGCCGCCGCATCGTCGCGCTCGCGTGGCGCCCAGCACCTCGTAGGGACGCAGGTGCGTGCCCTCGCCCATCAGCCAGACGTCCATCTCGCCCAGCACGGCGCCGAAGCGGTAGGGGTCGTCGAGCAGCGCGCTGCTCGCCGTCGTGCCAGCGCACCTGCAGCCGGTAGTCGGTCGGCCGGCGTCGGCGGGTAGCGGCCTCGAAGAAGCCGTCGGCGTGGCGCATGCGTCAGCGTGCCCAGCACCGGGCGCCGTCGGCGGCGACAGGCCGTCACCTGCGCCGCACCCGGCAGGAAGGCGCGCAGCCAGCGCCCGCCGGCGGCCTCCGGTGTGCAGGCCGAGCACCGAGAACGGGTCGCCGTGGGCGGCCTCGCGGATCAGCTCGATCGTGGCGTCGTCGGTCATGGACGGCTCCTCCGGCGGACCGCGGATCGAGCGAGTGCGCCGGTCCAGCGCGCGGGCCGCGCCGAGCAGCGCTGGCGATTGGCTGGCCGATCACGAACACCGGGATGGCCGCCAGGTAGTCCTCGAAGCGGCCCTTGGCCTCGAAGCGCTGACGGAACGGCGAGCGGTCGAAGGCGCTCGCCCAGCCGCGGCACGATGCCGCCGCCGATGTAGACGCCGCCGCGGGCACCCAGGGTGAGCGCCAGATTGCCGGCCGCCGTCCCAGGAAGGCGCAGAAGAGGTCGGAGCGCCTCGAGGCGGGGGCGGCGTTGCGCTGCAAGCGCATGCTGGACGATCTCGCGCCGCCGTTGTCGCCACGGCGGCGGCTCCAGGGTCATCGATGCGTCTGCAGGGCCAGGTGGATGTCGACCAGGCCCTGGCCGCAGACCGCGCGCTCGGCCGAGGCATGGCCGTAGCGCGGATGCAGGCGGCGAGCGCCTCTGTCGCGCGGCGTGCGGCCGGCCAGCGTGACGTGGCCGCCCTCGCCTTGCAGCGGCACAAGCCGCCGCGGCCATCGGGCAGCAGGCCCGAGACACCCAGGCCGGTGCCCGGTCCGATGAGCGCGATCGCAGCGCCCGGCAGCGCAGCCGCCGCCCACCTGGCGCAACTCGTGCGCGGGCAGCGCCGGCAAGGCCAGCGCCAGCGCGGTGAAGTCGTTGAGCACCAGCAGCGTGCGGAAGCCGAACTGCGCCTGCAACGCCGAGATCGAAAACGACCAGTGGTGGTTGGTCATGCGCACCGGTCGCCCAGCACCGGGTTGGCGATGGCCATGGCGCACTCGGGCGGCGCCGCGCGGCCGATGGCGTCCAGGTAGCGCCGATCGCCTCGGGGAGCGTCGGGATACTCCCCGCAAGGCAGCACCACGGTCGTCGATCACGCACCGGCCCCCTGCTGCCATGCGAAGCGAGCGTTGGTGCCGCCGATGTCGGCCAGCAGACGGGCGGGCAACGCGGCGCTCACGGAATCAAAGGGTGCGCGTGTGCTCGGTCCTTGGCGCTCCGCCGAAGCCGCGCGGTGGACACACCCACCGTGCGCTGGCCAACCCGGCCGTCGAACAGGTGCGGTGCCCCGGCCGCCCAGTGCAGCCGCACGGCGTCGTCGACCCGCCCGGCGCACCTTGCCGGCCACCCGCACGGTGAGCTGCCCCCGATCGCGGAGTCGATGATGGCGTAGGTCGCGGGGCGGTCGGCCGAGCATCGCTCGATCGTGCCGATGCCCTCGCCGGCAAAGCCGGGGCGCCCGGGTCGTCGGCCGTAGAGGTGCTCGCGGCCCGCGCAGCTGGACGCGGCGCACCTCCCGGCGGGCGTCCACGGGCAGCGCGGCGCCTGGCGCCGTCGACTGCGGCCTCGCCGCTTCGTTGCAAGGCCAGGATGTTCATCGTCGGCGAGCCGATGAACTCGGCGACGAAGCGGTTGGCCGGGCGGTAGTAGATCTCGTCCGGCGTGCCGTACTGCTCGCACGCGGCCGTCCTTCAGCACCACGATATGGTCGGCCAGCGTCATGGCCTCGACCTGGTCGTGCGTCACGTAGATCACGGTGGTGACCTGCACCCGCTGGTGCAGGCGCTTGATCTCGGCGCGCATCTGCACGCGCAGCAACGCGTCCAGGTTGGACAGCGGCTCGTCGAACAGGAAGAGCCTGGGGTCGCGCGCCATCGCGCGGCCCATGGCCACGCGCTGGCGCTGGCCGCCCGACAGCTGGCCGGGCAGGCGATCCAGCAGGTGGCGTGATCTGCAGCATCGTGGCCTCGCGCTTGATCGCCTCTGTCGCGCTCGGCCTTCGGCCCGTTGCACCTCCAGGCACGAAGGCGATGTTCTTCCCCACCGTCATGTTCGGGTACAGGGCGTAGCTCTGGAACACCATCGCGCTGTCGCGGTCCTTTGGCAGGGCTGCGGTGACTCGCGGCCGGCGATCTCGACCGCTGCCCGAGGTAAGGCAGTCCAGCCCGGCGATGATGTTCAGCAGCGTGCTCTTGCCGCAGCCCGAAGCGCCGACGAGGATCAGGAAGTCGCCGGCGTCGACCTCGATGTCGATCCCCTTGAGGGTCCGCACGGGCCGTAGCTGCACTTTGACGTTGCGGCTGCGGTGAAGAGCTGCGCCCATGTTCGATTACCCTTTGACCGCGCCGGCCGTCAGGCCGCGCACGAAGTACTTCCCGGCGACGATGTAAACCAACAACGTGGGCGGCGCGGCGATCATCGCCGCGGCCATGTCCACGTTGTATTCCTCGACGCGAGTTCGAGATCTTGGACAGGAAGATCAAGCCCACCGTGATCGGCTTGCTGTCGGCCCCCGGAGAACACCACGCCGTAGAGGAAGTCGTTCCAGATGTTGGTGAACTGCCAGATCAGCGTGACGACCAGGATCGGCGTGGACAGCGGGAGCACGATGCGCCAGAAGATGCGCCAGAAGCCGGCGCCGTCGAGCATCGCCGCCTTGACCAGCTCGTCGGGCAGGCCAACGTAGTAGTTGCGGAAGAACAGCGTCGTCGCGGGATGCCGGCAATCACGTGCACCAGGATCAGTCCCCACACCGAACTGGCAATGCCCAGCCAGCCCAGCACCTGGCTCATCGGCAGCAGCACCACCTGCATGGGCATGAACACGCCGAACAGCAGCATCGCGAACAGCGCTCGCTGCCTCGGAACTTCCACTTGCTCAAAACGTAGCCGTTGATCGCGCCGATCGTCGTGGAGATCGGCACAGCCGGCACCACCATGAACAATGAGTTGGGAAGAGGGCTTCAGGCCACCACACTCGATACCGGTGCAGGCGTGGCTCCAGGCCTTCGCCATGCGGCGAAGCTCGGGCTCGAAGGAAGCGACAGCAGGTTGCCCTCGCGGATCTGCGTCATATCCTTCAACGACGTCGTGACCATCACGTACAACGGCGCCAGGAAAGAAGCCGGAAGATCAGCAGTGCCGTAAACAGCAGCAGACGGTGAAAGTGTTTAGGTCATCATGTCGTGCTCATTTCTTGGCCCTCAGTTCGCTGTAGAGGTAGGGCACGACGATGGCGGCAACGGTGGCGAGCATCACCGTGGCGCTCGGCAGCGCCCAGGCCAATCTGGCCGCGGCTGAAGGCCATCGCATACATGAAGGTGGCAGGCAGGTCCGGGCAGAGCCCGGCCCACCGGAGGTGAGCGCCATCACCAGGTCGAAGCCTTGATCGCAGGTGCGACCACCAGCATGCGTGGAGAAAAGAACACTGGGTGCAGACTCGGGAAGATGATGCGCCAGTAGATTCGCGGCAGGGTAGCCCCGTCAATCTGAGCGGCTTTGATGATCAGTCGTCGATGCCGCGCAAGCCGGCCAGAAAGAGCGCCATGGCGAAACCTGCGCATTGCCAGATTCCAGCGATCGCGACGCAGTAGATGGCTTTGTCGGGTTCACCAGCCAATCAAAGGTGAAGCCGGCAATCCCCAGTCGTGCATCAGCTTTTCCAGGCCCAGCCCGGGGTTAGAATCCATTTCCAGGCGGTGCCGGTAACGATGAAGCGAAGGCCATGGGGTACAGATAGATGGTGCGCAGCAGGCCTTCAGAGCGGATTTTCTGGTCCAGCAAGATCGCCAGCACCAGACCGACTGCAATGAGCCGCCCACATAAGAGCGATGCCGAAGATCCCCAGGTTAGTCAGCGCCACATAGCAGCGGTCCATCTCCCACAGATTGCGCGTACTGCTCGACTCCCGACGAACTCGTCGTAGTTGGGCAGGATGCGCGAAGCGGACACGCGACAGCACCCGTTCCAGGCGATAAGTCCGTAGATGAACAGAACGAGAGGATAAAGCTCGGCGCCATCACCAGCTTGGGAAACAAGCCAAGGCTGCGGCAACTGGCAAGAAGTGTGGCCGACATCGTATGCATTCCTTCTGCGCATGCAGCGTCTGAGCGACCCTGCGGTAGTACGAGTGAGGTGGCAGGGGCGGGTACAACGCGCGTAGGACTTCCGCGGCACAAGGCCAGGATCAGCACTCGGCACTAACATTACTTGCGCGCGCGGCCGAGGCGATGCGTTCCATCGCCTGCTGCGCGCGTCATCTTGTCGTCGTTCCAGAACTGGCTGACACGACGTCCTTGATGCCACCTGCGGCCGCCAGGGACGGCCATGCCATGTGCGATCGACGGCACGAGCCGACCAGTCTTGGAGGTGGCGCTGAAGTCGGCTTGGTCGACAACTTGGCGCAGTCGTCGAACTTGGCCATCTTCATGTCCGGCGCACCGGGATGGAGCCCTTGTTCAGGTTGAACACTCCTGGAACTCGGGCACATGATGGCGGTAGCGAGGTCGTCCTGGGCCTTCACGTTGCCCGCGTTCTTCAGCGAGAACATCGCGAAGAGTCGATGTTGTAGGTGAAGCTCTTGGCGGTCCCGGGCGCGGCGACACAGCCGAAGTCGGCGCCCGGCTCTTGCCCGCGGCGATGAACTCGCCCTTGGCCCAGTCGCCCATCAGTTGCATGCCGGCCTCGCCCTTGATGACCATCGCGGTCGCAAGGTTCCAGTCGCGGCCGTTGGCGTTCTTGTCGGTGTAGCCCTTCACCTTCTTGAAGGTGTCGAGCACCTTCAGCATGGTCGGACTTGTGAGCGCACCTTTGTCAAGCTGCACCAGTGCCTTCTTGTAGAAGTCTGCGCCGCCCAGGCCAAGCGCCACGCTCTCGAAGGTGGTGAAGTCCTGCCAGTTCTGGCCACCGTGCGCCACGGGGATGAGGCCGGCCTTCTTCAAAGCCTCGGCGGCGACGAAGAACTCGTCCCAGGTCGTCGGCACCTTGGCGCCGGCCTTCTTGAACGCTTCCGGGTTGGTCCACAGCCAGTTGACACGGTGCACGTTCACCGGCACGGCGACGTAGTTGCCCTTGTACTTCAGGCCCTCGGCGATGACGGGGGGCAGCAGGCTGTCCCACTGGTTGGCCTTGGCCACGCTGTCGATGTTGGCCAGCACGCCCTCGCGCGCCCACTCCTGAATCGATGGGCCCTTGATTTGCGCAGCGGCCGGGGCATTGCCAGCGACCACGCGCGACTTCAGTACGGTCATCGCAGCGTCACCACCGCCACCAGCGACCGCAAAGTCCTTCCAGGTGTGGCCTTGCTTCTGCATCGTGGCCTTCAGTTCGGCGGCGGCCTTGGCCTCACCACCGCTGGTCCACCAGTGCAGAACCTCGACCTCGCCGGCCTGCGCAGCGCCAGTGGCCATCGCAGCGGCCAGCAGAGTCAACTTCAATGTCTTCATGTCCGATCTCCTTTGTGTGTTCAGAACCGCGATTCAACCTAGGCGCCGTAGCTGGTGCCCAAAGACGCAAGGTTGCATTAATGTTAGGTATGGCACGTTAAGAGGACATATAGGATTTACCCTGAACGAACGCGATGGGGCGAAGCGTTGCGCCCATCCGGCACACGATGGGAGTCCGAAACCCTGGCCCAGCAGGTGTCAGCGAAGTTGCTCTCGGCGGTGCGCTACGGCGCGGCAATCGGTGACGCCAGTGGCAGCCGTAACTCTGCACGCAGACCGCGCGGCAGCACGTTCCGCAGGGTCGCCGTGCCGCCATGACGCTCGGCAATCTCATGCACGATTGCCAAGCCAAGGCCGCAACCGCTGCCCTCCTGGGTGGCGCGAACGAAACGGCCGAACACGGCTTCGAGCTGATCGGGTGACAGCCCAGGGCCGGTGTCGCGGACTTCGACCGTCGCGAAGTGGCCATCGTGGTGGACCGCCACGTCGATCTCGGCGCCGCGGCCCGCGTAGCGGATGGCGTTGTCCACGAGGTTCATCACCGCCTCGCCGAGCAGGATCGGTGTACCCATGACAGTCACCTCCTGTGGCGCGAGGTTGGTGACCAGTGACGCCTCCGGCGGCGACTGGGTGGTGTCTGGCGCAGCCTGGTCTGAATCGTCCGTTGCGCCTTGGAAGCCGAGTTCGACCCCGGCCTTCAGCGCGTGCGGCACCGCCTCGGCTACCACGTCGGCGACCAGCGCCCTCAATGCCACGCGCTGGACGGGTCGCGCTGGGCCCGCCTCGGGTTCGGCCCGTGCCAAGGCCAAGAGCTGGTTCACCAGACGTGCGCCGCGGACGGCGCTGTCGTGGACTCGCTGCAGCCGTTGCCGCAGGGCGGGGTTATCGACTGCCTCCGCCAGCGCCAGCTCGGTCTGGCTCTTCAGCCCGGCGAGCGGCGTGCGCAGTTGGTGCGCCGCGTAGCCGACGAAGCGGCGCTGCGCCTGCACGCTTTGGCTGACGGCCGCCAGCAGGCCATTCAAGGCGCGCACCAGCGCGCGCACCTCCTGAGGGGCCACTTGAAGGGTCAACGGCTCGAGTTCGTTGGGCGCACGCGCTTCGACCAGGCGGAACAAGCGCGCCAGCGGCGCCAGTCCGGCGCGGATCCCGGCCCAGACGATCATCGTCATCAGCAAGATCAACCCCGACAGCGGCAGCACCATGTCCCGCAGGATGCCGCCCGCCAGTTCATTGCGGCTGGCTTGGCTGCGCGCGATCTGCACCAGCATCACCTGAGGAAGGCCCGGCTCGCCGATTGGCAGGTACAACGCCGCTAGACGAATTTTCACGTCGTCGACCTGCCCGTCGTAGAACAAGGGCTCGCGCAGGCGAGGCGATTGCGAGTCGGGTGGCAGGGGCAGCTGCCGGTTGCCGAGGATGAACTGGCCAGGCGGGGTGCTCACCGTGTAGAGGAAACGGTCGGCAGGGTCGGCTTCGAGGATGTCCTGCGCGGCACGCGGGAAGTCGATCAGCAGGCCGCTGCCGATCGGCTTGACTTGACGAGCGAGCGAGCGTGTGGCCTGCAACAGGCTGGCATCGATGCCTCGGTCCGCATAACGGACGGCCAGGTTGTACGCGAAGAATGCGGCAGCCATCCACAGCACCAGCTGGGGCAGCAGCAGCCAGAACAATAGATTTCGATGGAGAGAGCCAGTCCCGATGACAGCCGTCATCAAGCGTCGCAGCGGGGCGACGCGCTGCGGCAACGAAGGTCCTCCGGCGTCCGCCATGGCTTCATCCGGCGTTGCTTCAACGGCCCTCAGCCGGGTCCAGCTCGAGCAGGTAGCCCAAGCCACGCACGGTACAGATCGAGCGCGCCGAGCCTTCCAGCTTGCGCCTCAGGCGGTGGATGTAGACCTCGATCATGCCTGGGGACGGCGGCGCATCGTCGCCTGGTGAGCCGTCCGGCGCCCATGCCTCGATGATCTGGGCTTTGCGCACCACACGGTCGCGCTGGCTGAGCAGCAATTCGAGCAGATCGCATTCGCGCGGCGAGAGGTCGATGGCGGCACCGTCGACGCTGGCACGCCGCACTTCGCGATCAAACACCAAGCGGGCCATGAAGGGCACCGCTGGCCCAGCGACACCCAGGGGCGCGGCACGGGCCGCCTTCAGCGCACCCGCTCGACGCAGCAGCGCCCGCATGCGGGCGTCGAGTTCCGGAAAGTCAAACGGCTTGGTCAGGTAGTCATCGGCCCCCGCGTTGAGGCCAGCGACACGGTCATCCAATCCGTCGAGCGCCGTCAGTACCAGGACAGGTAGCGCTGGTTTGGACTGGCGGACGCGCTTCAGTACCGATAGCCCGTCAGACAGTGGCAGGCCGATGTCGAGGATCGCCGCGTCGAAGTCTTCGCGCAAGAGCAGGAACTCCGCCACCGGGCCATTGGGGGCGAGCTCGACCGCGAAGCCAGCATTGCGCAGCTGGGTCATCAGCGCATCGGACAGGATGCCGTCATCTTCAGCAAGCAAGAGTCGCATGATCCAAGCTTAATACAAGATTGCCGAAACATTTTCAGCCGCCTTGTTGGACCACCCGTCGTGGGAGAGGGCTCAAGCCGGGCACGGTCAGCCGCAGGCAAGGCACCGGCAAGCCGCGGAGCTATCTCGCGTCGGGACCTTCCGGCAATGACGCCGCGGCGCCTGTTGCCGCGGCAGCTCGGCTGCCTGTGAAGCGATTACAGCGATGAAGGCTCGCGACGATTGACACGTCTCAGGGTGCGATCGGAGGCTCCATGGAAGCTCTGGCGGCACTTGGCCAGCCCTGCGTTCGCAGCCCGCTGATGCGGCTCAGGATCGCGTGCTCAAATCGGCAATCAGCACGCGACACTGGATACCTCGTGGCTCGACTTCGTGCCACTCCACTTCGCCACCGAGCTGCTTGACGCGTTTGCGCACGCCGCCGAGACCAAGCCCGTGCGACCACGCTGTCGGATTGCGGCCAATACCGGCATCGCTGACACGCAGATCCAGCCGATCAGCGCGCAGGTAGAACTCCACGTCGACGCGACTCGTGTGGGCGTGCGCGATGGCGTTGCTGATCAGTTCGCGAAGGATCCGCGTCAGCGCGGACCACTGGACGACCGAAAGCATCATGTCCTGGTCGAATTCGAAGGTCCATCCGAGAGACACACTCGCTGCCGAGAGGCGCTGCGAGAGGTCGGACTTCCACTCGGCCGCGGCATGCGACAGTCGATGGCTGGGTGCCGCCAGCCCACGCGTCAGGGTCTTGAGATCTTGCAGCGTGTGCCGGACGTACTCTTCCATCTCGGGCGACTGAGCCTTGTACATCAAGGTGAGCAGTCGGGCGCCGATGTCATCATGCAAGTCCTGCGCAAGGCGCAGCCGCTCTTCGCTGCGCCCATGTTCGACGGCTTTCTCGAACGCCACCGCACGCGTGAGTTGTTCGACGATGCGGTTGGTGAGACGCGCGTCCTCCAGCGTGAACAGCCGCCGGCCACGCCGCGCATACCGGATGGCGATGGTGCTCGGCAGTGCGGTGGCCTCATCGCCGTCGGACAGGTTGGGCACTGGCACGAGCATCGTCGAGCCGTCGCTGGACACCCTTGTGCGAGACACCTCCCGATCGAGTTCGATCAACTGCATGGGTTCGAACAGCTCGCGCAGCAGTCGGGACAGGAGGCTGGGTGTGCGTTCAGGGTGAAGTTCGACTTCGCGCACCATGCGATAGAGCTGCTCGAACATGCGTTCCGTGGTGAGCATGCTGCTGCCCAGCAGCTGATTGAGGATCCACTGCCGCGCACCTGCGTAAAGCGCCAGAGAGACGAAGAGTGAGAGGGTCAGCGACGCAAACTGGCCAAGCGAGAACGCCGCAACAAAGAGCAAGTCAAGCGATGTGGCCACGGTGCTTACCGCTGCCAGCAGAGAAAACTCACGCATCAGTTGCTGCGAGCGCGACAGGAAGGGCACCAGCAGCAGCACCGATGCGAAGAAGACGTACCAGATCATCGACCCGACCGAGGCGATGTTGTGGTGGACGCTGGGATTGCTCACCGCCGCGGCCAGCGCCACCGTCAGCAGAACCCAGGTGCCGATGATGGCCAGCCCGAAGCGGCGCAGCACCGTGGCGAACGGATGCTTCTCGACGCGGTACGGCCAGGTGAGCAGGACCAGGACGACCACGCCGTAGGCGACCACCGCACCCTGCGCCCACCACCACGAGTGCGACAGATCGCCACGCAACACAAGAAGCATCAGCGCTGCGCCGAGAAACCAGGCCAAGGCCACGATGGCCGGGGCGGCCGCCAAGCGTCGCGGGTGGAACGCACAGGCGGTCACGATGGCCGCGCCCGAGACCAGGTCGAACCCCAGACGCACCGGAAAGTCGAGCGTCGCCCAAGGCCAGGGCAAGCTGAGCGCCAGCGTCGCCTCGGTGGCAATGACCAGCAGGTTGCCCGCCTGGCACAGGGCAATGACGGCGTACATCAGATTCGTGGTGCTGGGCCGTGCGGTCAGCACCACCGTGCCTACCAGGTACAGCAGGAGCGAGATGGCGCACAACAGCCAGTAGATCGCTGGGAAGGCTCCCAAAGCCTCGCGGCGTCGCTTCGGTGACGACCGACGCGCCACTGGCAAAGAGAAACTCCACCCGGCCGGTATCCATGAGCTCGGCAATCTGCCGGTGCATGGCGCTCTGTCGATCGCGCTGAATGTCATCGATGATCCAGCGCGCCGATCGTTTCAGCGTGCCGGCGTCGATGGCCACCAGCTCGGCGCTGCCGGGGGATCGCACGCCCCGCAGGATCTGGCCGACGAAGGGCTGCAGCGCCGCGTGCGTGCGTGGACAGCAGCTGCACTTCGCCGGACGCGGTGGCACGCCAGGTGGCATCGACCGTGGGCGTGGACGCCATCAGCCGCGCCAGCAAGAACAGCGCAAGACAACCGAGGAGGGCAGCAGCCACCAGAGATCGCAGCCGCCAGCCCATCCAGCGGGAGAGGCGATGGTCCGGGTCACCCAGCCGATCGCCCAGCCGCCAGATCGAAGAGCGAGTCGGCACCGAAGTAGCCGGCGTCCTTGTCGGTGAGCTCAGCGGTTTTCAAGACCGGTGCGGAGAATGATGTTCGGGCCGGCACGGCACGGCGCTCGAGGGTACTGCGACAGCGTCAGACCAGGCCTTGCTTGCTCGCCACCACCGCGGCTTCAGCGCGGCTCGAGACATTGAGCTTCTTGTAGATCGACTTGATGTGGTCGTTGACGGTGAACCACTTGATCCCCATCAGATTGGAGATCTCCTTGATCGTGAAGCCCTTGCTGAGGAAGGTCAGCACTTCGCTCTCGCGCGGCGTCAGCCTCTCATGGTCGAGGGGCGCACCGCGGCCCAGGGCCATCGGTCGGCTGCTCTGGAAGCCAGAGTTCACGGGGAGGTTGGATGCCTCGGCGGGCTTGCCGCCCGGCCCATGACGGAAGTGCGTCAGCAAGCGCCGCGCGATGGCCGGCGAGAGCGGCGGCTGGCCGCGAACGATCTTCTGCAGCTCTTCGACCAGCACCTCGAAGCGGTCTTCCTTGAGCAGATACCCGTCGGCGCCGCGCTGCAGGGCCGGGAACAGGTGATCGTCGTCGGAATACAGCGTGGTGACGATCTTGGTGGCGGGGTACTTGGTGAGCTGGTCCAGCAACTCCATGCCATTGCCGTCGGGCAGCTCGAGATCGACCAGGATCAGCTTGAACGGATCCACCGGTTCGCGCTGGGCACTCAGCGGGCCGATCTGGCGGCGAGCGGCCTCCAGGTCGCCCGCTTCGGTGATCAGCAGCGTGTCACTGAAGCTTTCTCGCACGACTCGGCACAGAAAGCTGCGAGCCACGGGGTTGTCTTCGACGATCAGTACTTTGACAGACATGCTGTTCGAGCCCATTGCGGACCGGCATTTCGCTCCGCGCTCATGGTAGCGCACTCCCTTCAGGCGCCATGCCAAGCCCTTCAGCCGTTGGTCAGTACCAGTTTTCCCTGGACCTGGCGGCTTCCCATGCGCTCGTAGGCCTGCAGCAGTTCGCTCATCGGCAGGCGCGAGTCGATCACCGGCTTGACACGCCCCTGCGCGTACCACTGCAGCAACTGGGCCAATGCAGCGGCATTCGCCTGCGGCTCGCGGCGCGCGAAGTCACCCCAGAACACGCCGACGATCGACGCGCCCTTGAGCAGAGGCAGATTCAAGGGGAGGCTGGGAATCGGGCCGCCGGCGAAACCGATGACGAGGTAGCGCCCCCGCCAGGCGATCGAGCGGAAGGCCGGCTCGGCCAGTGCACCGCCCACAGGGTCGTACACCACATCCGGGCCTTTGCCTGCAGTGAGTGACTTGGTCTGCTCGCGCAGATCGTCCTCCAGGTAGTTGATGGTGGCATCGGCGCCCAGGTCCCGGCACAGCTTGCACTTGGCCTCGGTGGATGCGGCGGCGATGACCGTTGCGCCCGCCGCTTTGGCCACCTGGATAGCGGCCGTTCCGACGCCGCCGGCGGCGCCGAGCACCAGCACGGTTTCGCCCGACTTGAGTGCGGCGCGGTCGATCAGCGCATGGTGGGTGGTGCCGTAGGTGAGCACGAAGGCGGCGGCATCGTCGAAGTCGAACCCGCCCGGCAAGGGCAAGGTCTGCGCCGCAGACACGCACGCGTGCGTCGCGAAACCGCGGTAGCCGGCGAACGCGGCGACCGCATCTCCAGGACGAAGCCGCGTGACGCCTTCGCCGATGGCCTCGACCACCCCCGAGAACTCCGAACCCGGTACGAAGGGCAGGGGCGGCTTGAGCTGGTACTTGCCCTGGACGATCAGCAGATCGGGGAAGTTCAGGCTCGCCGCACGGATGGCCACGCGCACTTCGCCGGCGGCGGGTTCGGGCGTGGGCACTTCGCACCAGCGCAGATCGAGGGCCGGTGGGTGTCTCGCAGATCCAGGCGTGCATCGGTGTCTCCGGTGGCGGTGAGCGCCGATGATAAGCAGCGAGCACACCGGCTGCGCGCCAATGTCTCGGGCCTCACCTCAGCGGCGACCAGTCCCTACAATGGCCCGATGCGAATCCTCATTGCCAACGACGACGGCTACCTGGCGCCGGGTCTGTCTGCCCTCATCGAAGCCTGCCGCGGACTGGGCCACATCGACGTGGTGGCGCCCGAGCAGAACGCGAGCGGGACGTCCAATTCGCTCACGCTGAACCGTCCTCTGTCGGTGTATCCGGCCCGTCATGGATTTGGCGAGGCGGTGCAGTCATTCCGCTATATCAATGGCACCCCTTCGGACTGCGTCCATGTGGCGCTGACCGGCCTGCTGGAGCAGCGGCCCGACCTGGTGGTATCGGGCATCAACAACGGCGCCAACATGGGCGACGACACCCTCTACTCCGGCACCGTGGCAGCGGCGATGGAGGGCTATCTTTTCGGCATCCGGGCGATCGCCTTCTCGCAGGTGCACAAGGGTTGGGGCGAACTCGACGCCGCCTCTCGGGTGGCACGCAGCGTCATCGAACACGTGCTGCGCGACCCGCCGCAGCCGAATTCCTGGCTGCTCAACGTCAACATCCCCAACCGCGCCGATGCGCCGGAGCTGCCACGCGTCATCACTCGGCTGGGTCGCCGCCACGCCAGCGAGCCGGTGATTCGCCAGACCAGCCCCCGCGGCGAAACCATCTACTGGATCGGACCTGCAGGCGATGCGCGCGAAGGCGGCGAGGGCACGGACTTCCATGCCACCGCCAACGGCGCGGTGTCGATCACGCCGTTGCAGGTGGACCTGACGCACCACAGCGCGCTGCCGGCCTGGCAAGCCTGGGCGGGCAAGGGCAAGGCATGAGCGACGCAGGCGCTCGCGCGCCGAAGTTTCCGCTGCGGCTCGATCGCGTTGGTGCGCGCGGGTTCGATGGGCACAGGCGCGTCATCGTCGCCCATGCTGCGTCCCCAGGCGCCCGTGCGGCATGCGTTCGAGTCCACCTCACGGCGGGACGCACCGTCCGGTCTCGGGCTGGATTCGGCCGACGTGCGCCGTCGCATGGTCGATCGCCTGCGCGCCGGCGGTGTTTCCAACGAGCCGTTGCTGGCTGCCCTGTCCGCGGTGCCGCGCCATCTGTTCGTCGACGCGGCACTGGTTACCCAGGCCTATGAAGACACCAGCCTGCCGATCGGTCTCGGGCAGACGATCTCCAAGCCATCGGTCGTGGCGCGCATGATCGAACTGCTGCTCCAGGGCGACGAACGCGCGCCGGTCCGCAGCGCTGGGTCGCACGCTCGAGATCGGCACGGGCTGCGGCTACCAGGCGGCGGTGCTCGCCCAGTTGGCCCAGCAGGTGGTCTCGATCGAGCGACTCAAGCCATTGCACGACAAGGCCCGCGACATTCCTCGCCCGCTTGCGCCTGGATCGCGTGCGCCTGGTCTTCGGCGATGGCATGCGTGGGCATCCCCCCAACGCGCCCTACGACAGCATCATCGCAGCGGCAGGCGGCGAATCGCTGCCGCAGGCCTGGCTCGACCAGCTTGCCGTCGGCGGGCGCCTGGTCTGCCCGCTGCACGAACCGGCTCGCCACAGGCAAGTGCTCGTGGTGGTAGACCGCCATGAGAACGGGTTCGAGCACCGTGTTCATGAGCCGGTGCGCTTCGTCCCCCTAAAATCGGGCGCAGTTGGATGACTGACCTGGACCACCGGATGCTCAACGTTCGAACTCTGCGGCCTGAACGCACCGGTGCCGTGGCACTGTGCGCGCTCCTGTGGCTGGCGGGATGCTCTTCCACCCGCCACCAGGCACCGGTCGAAGACCGCATGGTCGGCTGCGCGTGCGCCCGCCGCTGCGGCGACGGCAGCTTCGGCCCCTGTGCCGCCCGGCGCCGCCGTGGCCCTGGTGCCCGATGTGGCCAAGACCCTTCCCGGCGCCGAGAACGCCGGAAAGCCGGGCTACTACACCGTCAAGCCTGGCGACACGATGATCCGCATCGGGCTCGAGAGTGGCCAGAACTGGAAGGATCTGGTCAAGTGGAACAACCTCGACAACCCGAACGTGATCGAAGTGGGTCAGGTGCTGCGCGTCATGCCGCCGGGCAGCGATTCCGGTGTGGCGGTTCGGCCGGTGACGGCGGCACGTGTCGAGGCTCGGCCGCTCGAAGCCGTCCGACCGCGACGGCGGCCAGTGCATCGCCTGCAGCGGCCACTGCCACACGGCGGCGACGCCGCTGCCCACGCCCGCCGCACCGGCTGTCGTGGGTGCGGCAACGCCGTGCGCGCCTCGAGACGGTGACGACGATGTCAACTGGATGTGGCCTGCCGCGGCGGGCTGGTCGCCAGCGGGTTCGAGGAAGGCAAGAGCAAGGGCCTGTCGATCGACGGCAAGGCCGGCGATCCGGTGCTGGCGGCGGCCGACGGTCGCGTGGTCTACGCCGGCTCGGGCCTGCGCGGCTACGGCAACCTGGTCATCCTCAAGCACAACAACACCTACCTCACCGCCTACGCGCACAACCAGGCCCTGCTGGTCAAGGAAGACCAGATCGGTGCGGCGTGGCCAGAAGATCGCCGAGATGGGATCGACCGACGCCGACCGTGTGCAGCTGCACTTCGAGATCCGCCGGCAAGGCAAGCCGGTCGACCCGGCGAGACTGTTGCCGCCGCGCTGACAGCGCGAACGGCGGAACGCCCATGCCCAGGAAGCGCCACATCGCTCGACGGGCCGCGGATGGGTCCGGCCTGCCGCCGATGGCCGCAGGCTTTCCCATGGCGCCGACGCCGGGCGATTCCGACGACGCCGTCGCCGTTGCCGAACCCGGTCGCCGAAGACGACCGCGCCTCGGCCGCACGGGCAAGCCCTCGCCGCCGGGGACGGTCGAGGTCGGCAACACCTTGCAGACCTATCTGCGCGAGATCCGCCGTGCCCCGCTGCTGACGCCGCAGCAGGAGTTCGAGACCGCCACGCGGGCGCCGGCAGGGCGACTTCGAAGCGCGCCAGGCCATGATCGAGCACAACCTGCGGCTGGTGGTGAGCATCGCCAAGAACTACCTCGGTCGCGGCTTGCCGATGCCCGACCTGATCGAGGAAGGCAACCTCGGCCTGATGCACGCCATCGGCAAGTTCGAGCCCGAGCGCGGCTTTCGCTTCTCGACCTATGCCTCGTGGTGGATCCGCCAGAGCATCGAACGAGCGATCATGCAGCAGGCCCGCCTGGTGCGGCTGCCCGTGCACGTGGTGCGCGAGCTTGATCAGGTGCTGAAGGCCAAGCGCAGCGCTGGAAGCGGCCGCTGCCGGCTCGCAGGGCGACCGCGCCGCGGCGGTCGATGACATTGCGGCGGCCGTCGGCCGGCCGGCTCGCGAGGTCAGCGAGCTGCTGCGCTTGGCGGAACAACCCACCTCGCTGGATGCTCCCATCGCCAGGCACGACTCAGAGGCGAGCAGACGCAGAGTCGGTTCTCGACGGCGTGGCCGACGACGGCGCGAGCGATCCGATGGAGCCTGACCCTGCAGCCACGAGGTCGATCGGCTGCTGCGAGAACGGTCTGGACGAACTCAGCGAGCGCGAGCGCGAAGTGCTGGCCGGCCGCTACGGCCTGCGCGACCGAGAGCCCGAGACGCTGGAGATCCTGGCCGAGCGCCTGGGCCTGACGCGCGAACGCATCCGCCAGATCCAGCAGGAAGCGCTGCTCAAGCTCAAGCGCGCGCATGCTGCGCCACGGGCGTGGACCGCGACTCGATCTTCTAGCGAGGCGCAGTGCCAGAGTTCGCCGGCAGCATCCGTGGCCTCGGCGGAGATCGCTTCCGCGATCGACAGCTTGCTGGCAAGCCGCGCTGCGGACGCCAGCATCTGCCCGTCGGAGGTGGCGCGATGCCTCGATCCCGCCAGCTGGCGCCGTCTGATGCAGCGGGTTCGCGATGTGGCCGCCGAGCTGGTGCGCGAGGGTCGTCTCCAAGTCACGCAGGGTGGGCAACCGTTGTCAGCCCATCAACCGTGGCGCGGCGCGATCCGATTGCGCCATCCGCCAGGTCGGAGACCGCCGCGCTGACGATGCACCGATCTGGACTGACGCCGCGCATGGCCGCGTTGCTCGAGCGCATCGAGCGGGCGGGGCGCCCACCCTTTCACCGCATGCGGCCGGACGACGCACGCGCGGCGTACGAACAGGTTGCCGAAGTGCTGGACCTGCCGCGCGCGCCGGCTGACACGCTGTCCGTGGCATCCATCTGCCGGGAGCGGCAGGGTGCACGACTGGCAGCCCGCTGGTACCGCGCCGCAAGCCGGCTCGCGGCACGCGTGCTCTACCTGCATGGCGGCGGCTTCACGATCGGCAGCCTGGAAACGCACGACAGCCTGTGCCGCCAACTGGCGCTGTCACAGCGGCGCGGACGTGGTGGCGCTCGACTACCGGCTCGCGCCCGAGCACCGCTTCCCGACAGCGGTGGACGACACTTGGGCGGCGATGCGCTGGCTGGCCGACGCACGGCGCGCACGCTCGGGCTGGATGGCCGCGGCTCGCGGTCGCGGGCGACAGCGCCGGCGGCACGCTGGCCGCGGTGTGTGCGCTGCAGGCGCGCGACACCGGTCTGCCGCTGCGCGCTGCAACTGCTCATCACGCCCGGCACCGCGGCGCACGCCGACACCGCATCGCACCGCCTGTTTGCCCAGGGCTTCCTGCTCGACGCCGAGAGCATCGACGTGGTTCTTCGACCATTACATCGACCGATCGACAGCGCCACGACTGGCGCTTCGCGCCGCTGAATGCCGAGTACGTCGATGGCGTGGCGCCGGCCTGCGTGCTGCTGGCCGAGTGCGATCCGCTGGTGGACGAAGGCGTGGCCTATGCCGACCGGCTGCGCGCTGGCCGGCGTCGCGGTGGAGCTGGACCTGGTCCGCGGGGTCACCCACGACTTCATCAAGATGGGGCGCATGCCTCGAGCAGGCGCGCGTGGCGCAGGCGGATGCCGGGCGCGCTCTTCGAAAGGCCTTCGAGACATGAACCGACACCGAATTCCGATTCTTTGAACGCTTGCGCGTGCGCTGGGCCGAGATCGACGCGCAGCAGATCGTCTTCAATGGCCACTACCTGATGTACCTGGACACGGCCATGGCGGGCTACTGGCGCGCCTTGGCGTTGCCGTACGCGCAGTCGATGGCCTCGCTGGGTGGTGACCTCTTCGTGCGCAAGGCCACGCTCGACTACCGCGCTCCCGCGCGCTATGACGACCTGCTCGATATCGGCCTGCGTTGCGTCCGGATCGGCTCCTCCTCGATCACTGTTCGCGGCGGGCGTGTTCCGCGGTGATGCCTTGCTGGTCGGCGCCGAGCTGGTGTACGTGTTCGCCGATCCGCATGCCCAAGGTTCCAGGCCTGTGCCGGCGCCACTGCGCGATCTGATGCTGGGCTTCGAAGCCGGAGAGCCGGTGGTCGACGTGCGCACGGGCGACTGGGCCACGCTGGGCGGCGATGCCCAGGCCATTCGCACCGCCGTGTTCGTGCAGGAGCAGCAGATCCCGACCGATCTGGAGTGGGATGCTGCCGATGGGCAGGCCTTGCACGCCGTTGCCTACAACCGCTTGGGCCTGGCACTGGCCACGGGACGCTTGCTGGCCTACACGCCAGGGGTCGTGAAGATCGGGCGAATGGCGGTCAGCCGCGCGGTGCGCTCCAGCGGCATCGGCCGCCACGTGCTGGATGCGTTGATGCAGGCGGCGACGTCACGCGGTGAGCGCGAAGCGCTGCTGCACGCGCAGACCAGTGCCGGATCCTTCTACCGGCGGGCCGGTTTTCAGCCGCGGGGCGCGGTGTTCGAAGAGGCCGGCATCGCGCACATCGAGATGGTGCGCGCGTTGGACCGGTGAGCTTCAGGCGCTGGTGCCGGCCGCAGCAGGCCGGCGGCGCTTGACGTCGGGCTTGATCAGGCTGCGCGCACGCGTGCGCTTGACCGCAGGCGCGGCCGGGCCGCCGGGTCCATCGATCGACGACTCATTGACCGCGCTGGGAGTCGGCACCGTCGTGTCACCTTCGGTATAGCGAGGTGGCCAGCGGTTGATCGTCGAGCGACGCAGCAGGGCCAGGCCGCCCTGCGGACTGAAACTGCGCTCGAGCACGTGAGTCACGTTGTGTCGGTTCACGCGCTCGGTGATGATCAGCGTGGAACAGCGGGTGCCATAGCGCTGGTCTGGCGAGCGGATGAAGGCCGGGGCCAGCATCCGCTCGCGTTCGGTGCCAATGCCGGTATCGGGCAGATCCGCATCGTCAGGGATCGTGCGGTCGGCCAGGGCATCGAAGAGCTGGTTCGCGAGTTGGTCGACCGAATCGCACTCACCGATGGCCTTGTGCAAGCGGCCCTTGAGGGAGCTGACCTTCGGCCACGGGGTATCCAGCGAGGCGTTGGACAGGCCATAGACGCCACGCTCGAGTCGCAGCGGATGGTGACCGTCGTTCGATGCCCAGAACACCTGACCTTGCACGAAGTCGGCGGCGATGAGATTGAATCCATTGAAGCCCGAGAGCGCCGTGCGCATCCAGAATCGATCGATGCTCTCGCGCGCCGCCAGCCAATCCGGCACGATGCGCCCGCGCGAAGGTGCGGAAGCGTCGTGCCGCTGGGGATCGCGGATGTTGGTGATCACGCCCAGGCGACCTTGTGCGGTCAGGCCCAGCCAGGTGCCACCCGCCTCCAGGTCACGGCCGGCAAGGATCGGAGCCGCTTCAGGCGTCGGGTTCCACCAGGCAAGACGGGCGGAAGATCGCGCGAAGAATTCGTCGCGGTTGGCCGCCAGCACCAGGGGAAAGCGCCGGCTGGTGTCGATCGCGAGGGCTACCAGGCACATGGTTCAAACACCTCAACATGGCGCGGGCCATCAATGACCCCGTGCAGAACCCGGGCCGCCTCTTCGATCAACGACTGCATGGCGACGTCGACACCTTGAGGATATCGGCGCGCGTCGTCCATCGAGTAAGTTTCCATCCAGGTGATCCGTCCCGTGTGCAATTCAGGGCGACGCAGCAGGCGCGCGTTCAGAGCGGGCCACTGCAATGTCAGTTGAGCCTGAAACTCGCCCACCAGCTGCAGGATGCGGGCGCCCTGGTGCTCTTCGCAACGATAGTAGATGAACAGCTCTCGCACCGTGGGCTCCATCGATCGCGAAACGCGCAGGCGCGTGAACTGTTGCCGGCGGTTCTCGGCAAGCCGGATCAGCTAGGGGTTGTGGCCTCGATGGGGACTTCGTAAGGCAGGTTCCGCTTCACCAGAGCTGCCCCCTCTGGCGACCCCAGATGCAGCGTGTGGCCTGGCTCCAGACTGGCCAGCTTCACCTCGACCAACGCGCTGCTGGTGCCGGACGCCCCGGGAGGCGTTGCGGCCTGCACCACCATGCCGGCTGGCTGCTCACGATCAAGGCTGTCGAAGACCTCCTGACCTGCGGTGGCCGTTTCCGCCACGTCGAAGACAAACATGCGGCGCTTGATGGTGCCTCGGTACTGGCTGCGCGCCACGACCTCCTGTCCGGGGTAGCAACCCTTCTTGAAATCGACGCCGCCGATGAGCTCGAGGTTGAGCATCTGCGGCACGAACTGCTCCACTGTCGCCAGCTCGATCGTCGGCACGCCACTGTGCACCTCCAGCCAGCGCCAGGTCTCGAGCGCGAGCGCAGGCGTCGTGGCCAATGCGTCCGGGGCGGTTGCCGGCGAAACGAACATGGCGCGTTGCAGGCCCAGAGCGTCGGGCAAGCGGATCACGACCCCCTGACCGGTGTCTCGTTTCTGCCAGGGCAGGGTGCCCGCCGCCAACGGCACCGCGGCGTCGCCGACAAGGCCCTGAAGCCGCAGCTCCGAGGTTGCATCGCTCAACTTGCACTGCGCACGCAGCACGAACATCGACAGGCGCTTGAGCGTCGCCGGCAGGACGCTCGCCGAGCATGCGAGGTAGACCTCGTCGTGGGCGGTCTTCCAGGCGACGAAGCTGGCCTGCATGCGTCCCTTGGCCGAGCAGAAGGCAGCCAATCGCGCCTGCGACAGGCCCATCAACGCGAAGTCCTGCGTCAACTGGCCGTGAAGGAACTTGGGCGCATCAGGCCCTTTCGCCCGAATCACACCCCAGTGGGACAACGACGCGACGCCGGACAGAGCGAGAGGAGCATTCATGCCCCGATTATCATCAGCCTCGATGAATTCGTTGCTGAAATGGTTGGGCTGGGCCACTGCCGTACTGGTGCTCGCGGCTGGGCGCCGCGGGCGGCTGGGCCGCGTGGTGGTTGCAGCAACCTTTGCCGCTGGCCGCCGACTCCGTCGAACTGTCGGTGGGATCTGGCGCGACTCCGCGCGACATCGCGCAGGGCTGGGTGCAGGCGGGCGTGCAGACCTCGCCGCGCTGGCTCTACGAGTGGTTCCGCTGGTCAGGCAAGGCGCGGCAGATCAAGGCCGGCAGCTACGAGATTGAACGCGGCATCACGCCGCAGGGTCTGCTCGACAAGATGGTGCGTGGCGACGAGACGTTTGCGACGGTGCGTCTGATCGAAGGATGGACCTTTCGGCAGTTTCGCGCCGAACTGGCCAAGGCTGAGAGCCTCAAGCCCACCACGGCGGAGATGAGCGACGCGCAGATCATGGCCGCCATCGGCGTGCCGGAGGTCGCGGCCGAGGGCCGCTTTCACCCGGACACCTACGCCTACAGCAAGGGCAGTGCCGACCTGGCGGTGCTCAAGCGAGCCTATCGTGCAATGCAGTCGCGGCTGGCCGAGGCCTGGGCGCAGCGTGCGCCAGACACGCCGCTGCGCAACCCCGACGAGGCGCTGATCCTGGCCTCCATCATCGAGAAGGAAACCGGTGCGGCCTCGGAGCGTGGGCGCGTGGGATCGGTGTTCGTCAACCGCCTGCGGATCGGCATGCCGCTGCAGACCGACCCGACGGTGATCTACGGTCTCGGCGAAAAGTTCGACGGCAACCTGCGCAAGCGCGATCTGCTGGCCGACACGCCCTACAACACCTACACGCGCGGCGGACTGCCACCGACGCCGATCTCGATGCCTGGGAAGGCTTCCCTGCTCGCCGCCGTGCGACCCGACACCAGCAAGGCGCTGTACTTCGTGGCACGTGGCGACGGCACCAGCGAGTTCAGCGAGACGCTCGCCGAGCACAACCGTGCCGTCAACAAGTACCAGCGAGGCAGGTGAGGTCGCATGCGCACGAGCAGCGTCCGCTGGCCGATTCATCACCTTCGAGGGCATCGATGGTGCAGGCAAGTCCACCCACATCGAGGCACTTGCACAGCGGCTGCGGGATCGGGGGGCGCCAGTCGTGCTGACCCGCGAGCCCGGCGGCACACCGCTGGCCGAGCAGTTGCGCGAACTGGTGCTGCACACGCCCATGGACCCTCTGACCGAAGCACTCCTGGTCTTCGCTGCGCGGCGCGACCATGTGCAGAACGTGATCGCGCCGGCACTCGCGCGCGGCGATTCGGTGGTGTGTGATCGGTTCACGGATGCGACCTTTGCCTACCAGGGCGGCGGTCGGGCCTTCGACCTCGGCGTGTTGACGCACCTGGAGCAGTGGGTCCATGGCGGTATCCAACCCGACCTCACCTTGTGGCTCGATCTCCCGGCCGAGTTGGCCGCGCAGCGACGTGCCGCGGTGCGCAGTGCCGACCGTTTCGAGCAGCAGGATCTGGCGTTCTTCTCCCGCGTGCGGCAGGGCTACGCAGCGCGCATGGCGGCGTCACCGCAGCGATTCGTGCGCATCGACGCCGCACTGCCGCGTGAAGCGGTCTGGCAACAGATCGAGCAGGCCATGGAGGCGCGACAGTGGTAGGTCCAGACGGTGCATTGCCGCTGCCCTGGCTCGAGCCCTGGCTGGACCGCGCCCTCCAGACGCAGCGCGCCCATGCGGTGCTGGTGCACGGCGCCCAGGGCATCGGCCAGTGGGAGCTGGCGCTTTCGCTGGCGCAGGCCTGGCTTTGCGAAGACGCCGCGGCAACCAGGCCGTGCGGCCGCTGCGCCAGTTGCCGCCTCGTGCAGGCGCATTCGCACCCTGATCTGCTGGTGCTCTTGCCCGAGGCACTGCAGGAATCGTTGGGCTGGGCGAACGCCGATGAACAGAGTGTCGCCTCAGACAAGGCGAGCAAGTCGCGGCAGCCGAGCAAGGACATCAAGGTGGACGCGGTGCGCGCTGCCGTGGCGTTCGCGCAGACCACCGCGGCGCGCGGGCAGGGCAAGGTCCTGCTCATCCATCCGCGGAGCGCATGAACGGCGTAGCTGCGAATGCCTTGCTCAAGACCCTCGAGGAGCCGCCGGGGAACGCGCGATTCATCCTCTGCTGCTCAGCCCCGGACGCCTTGCTGCCCACCATCCGCAGCCGCTGCCAGGCCCTGGCGCTTGCCTTGCCGCCGAGCGGCGAGTCAGTGCGATGGCTCGCATCCCAGGGGGTGAAGGAGCCGGAGGTGATGCTCGCTGCCGCGGGTGGGCAGCCGCTCGAAGCGCTGGCCTGGGCGCAGCAAGGTATCGATGCAGACGGCTGGGCGCGATTGCCGCAGCGGGTGATATCTGGCGATGCGTCTGCGGTGGCCGGCTGGCCCTTGCCTCGAGTGATCGAGGCGCTGCAGAAGCTCTGTCACGATGCCTTGAGCGTGCGGGTTGGAGCCTTGCCGCGCTACTTTCCCCAAGACAGCATCCCGGCACAGACCTCGATGCGGGCGCTGCTGTCCTGGGCAGAGGCCCTGGCGAAAGCGGCGCGTCACGCAGAACACCCGTTCAATGCCGGACTGATGGCCGAATCGCTGGTCGGACAGGGGCAGAGGGCGTTGAATGCTGCCGCTCCAGGCCGTGGTCGCGGCGCACCCGATTCGGTACACTCGCGCCGATGAGCGATCCCACGGCCCGCAACAGCGTCCTGCCCGGCAGTGCCCCTGCACCTGCGGCCGCACGGCCGAGCGTGATTCAGCTCGTCTTCAGAGAAAAGGGTGCGCTCTATGCCGCCTACATGCCGGTGTTCTCCGACGGTGGCCTGTTCGTGCCGACGACCCGCGAGTACAAGCTCGGCGAAGACATCTACCTGCTGCTCTCCTTGCCCGACGATCCACAGCGCTATCCGGTAGCAGGCAAGGTCGGTTGGATCACCCCGGCCAACGCCTCCGGTGGCCGCACGCAGGGCGTCGGCGTGCGCTTCCCCACCGACGAAAAGACCCGGCTTCTCAAGCTCAAGATCGAGGAAGCCCTCGGGACTTCCATCGCATCGGCCAAGCCCACTCAAACCATCTGAGTGGTCCTCGCCCCGTGCGAGCGGGTGTGACATTGCCAGAGCGATCTCGATGTTCGTCGATTCTCATTGCCACCTCACGTTCCCCGAGCTGATCGCCAGGATCGACGAGATTCGATCCGACATGGACGCGGCCCAGGTCGACAGGGCGCTGTGCATCTGCACCACCCTCGAGGAGTTCGACCAGGTCCATGCGCTAGCGATGCGCTTCGGCAATTTCTGGTGCTCAGCGGGTGTTCATCCAGACAACGAAGGCGTGCGTGAACCGACCCTGGATGATTTGCTGGGTCTGGCAGCGCGACCCAAAGTGGTGGCGATTGGCGAGACTGGCCTGGACTACTACCGCCTGAACGGACGCACGGTGCAGGACATGGCCTGGCAGCGTGATCGGTTCCGCGTCCACATCCGAGCCGCCAAGGCCTGCGCGAAGCCGTTGGTGGTTCATACACGAAGCGCATCCGAAGACACCTTGGCCATCCTGAAAGAGGAGGGCGCCGAATCGGCTGGCGGCGTATTCCACTGTTTCACCGAGACGCTGGAAGTGGCGCGCAGCGCGTTGGATCTGGGCTTCTACATCTCGTTTTCCGGGATCCTCACCTTCAAGACGGCGAGCGAGCTTCGCGCGGTGGCCGCCTTTGTCCCACTCGACCGCATGTTGATCGAGACCGACAGTCCCTACCTGGCTCCTGTGCCGCACCGAGGCAAGACGAATTCGCCGGCGTTCGTGCCGTGGGTGGCGCGGCAGATCGCGGAACTCCGGGGAATCGAGGTTGAAGCGATCGCGACGAAGACGAGCAGGAACTTCGAGGCGCTGTTCGGGCCCGACGTCGTCGTTGGAGCATTGCAAGAAATTACTTTAATAGTCGTATATAAATTATATGATTATGTAGCGACTATTTTCTTCGTGAATGACCTGGCAAATCATGCTAAATCACTTTAGAAGAACGCTCTATCTACTTGCCGCTGCAGCAACTTTTGCGCATGCCGGCTCGTACGAGGACTTCTTTGTCGCCATCACACGTGACAACCCGGGTTCCATCACTTCGCTGTTGCAGCGTGGCTTTGATCCAAACAGCACAGATCCGAAAGGTCGCCCGGCTTTGGGATTGGCCTTGCATCAGAAGTCTTACCGGGCTGCTGCGGCCTTGTTTGAGCACCCCGGCATCGACGTGAATGCGCTGAACGCGTCGGGCGAGTCGGCGCTCATGCTGGCGGCCATCACGGGTGAGCAAGTGTGGGTGGAGCGGCTGCTGGCCCGTGGTGCCGTCGTCAACCAGCCTGGATGGGCGGCGCTTCACTATGCAGCTTCGGGGCCCAATCCGGCCATCGTCGAGTTGCTCCTGGCGCGTGGGGCGGCAGTGAACGCCCTGTCTCCCAACGGCACCACGCCGCTGATGATGGCGGCAGGCTATGGATCCGAGAGCGCCATTCCGACTGCTGCTCGACCGAGGTGCCGATGCGCGACTTCAAAACGAGCGCGGCCTGGCGGCAGCGGATTTCGCCCGCCAGGCCGGGCGGGAAGCACTGGCCGCGCGGCTGGCGACGCTGTCACGCTGAGACTTTGTGCGCGGCAATCGCGGAATGTCGGATTTCTTCTGACACGCCGTATAGGACGCTGCTGACTGTGATCTCCCAGGCCTTCGCCCTAGAGTGCAGTTCATCGCAACATGCTCTGGAGATTCCTCATGCAGACCGTCCAACTTGCCAACAACCCGTTCGCGTTGTTGCTTCATCCTGAGGCGGTGCTGGCGGAGATCGAGCGTTCCGGCCGACTGGGCCAACTCAATAGCCGCATTTGCAGGCCGCTCGACAAGCCGCTGATCCCGGTGACTCCAGAAGACGCGACCGCAACGTTGGCGGAAATGGAACTGGATGGCGGGCCGCTGACCCAGAATTGAATACGCGACGATGTATATTATGTTAACTTGACGCAAGCTCAGCGGTTTGGTCGAAGCGCTGCCTCATGGGCTGCGGTCGAGTTCATCGGAAGAAGCACACAGCAAAGCCACCCCTGGGGTGGCTTTGCCGCTTCTGGCGAGGTCGCGGCAGGATCGAACAATCTGGCACACGCCACCGGCAGCGGAAAGAAACGGGCCCGATCGATGCGCATCGATCGGGCCCTTGCAGCAGGTCTGGCGGAGCCGGAGGGATTCGAACCCTCGATGCAGGTTTTGCCCGCATACTCCCTTAGCAGGGGAGCACCTTCGGCCTCTCGGTCACAGCTCCAACAGAGCGCGGATTCTAACCCTGATCGAGGGCCCTCAGCCTGGCGGCTTGCTCGAGTTCGAACGCCTTGTGAAGGGCGCGCACCGCGAGTTCCATGTACTTCTCGTCGATCACCACGCTGGTCTTGATCTCGCTGGTGGTGATCATCTGGATGTTGATGCCTTCCTGGCTCAACACCGAGAACATGCGGCTGGCCACGCCCACGTGCGAGCGCATGCCGATACCCACGATGCTCACCTTGCAGATCTTGGTGTCGCCCGTGAGGTTGGCCGCGCCTGTCTTCGGCACCACCACGCTCTTGAGCAGATCCATCGTGCGCGCATAGTCGTTGCGGTGCACGGTGAAGGAAAAGTCGGTGCGCCCCTCGTGCGAGACGTTCTGGATGATCACGTCCACATCGATGTTCGCATCGGCCACCGGCCCCAGGATCTGATAGGCGATGCCCGGCTTGTCCGGCACACCGAGAAGGCTGATCTTGGCCTCGTCCTTGTTGAAGGCGATGCCAGACACAACGGCTTGTTCCATTTTTTCGTCTTCCTCGAAAGTGATCAGGGTGCCCGAGCGGGACTCTTCATCAATGGCGATGTCCCAGGGCGTGAAACTGGAGAGCACACGCAACGGAACCCGGTACTTGCCGGCAAACTCCACCGAGCGGATCTGCAGTACCTTGGAGCCCAGGCTCGCCATCTCGAGCATTTCTTCGAAGCTGATGGTGTGCAGCCGGCGCGCCTCTGACACGATGCGCGGATCGGTGGTGTAGACCCCATCCACATCGGTGTAGATCAGGCACTCGTCAGCTTTCAGGGCGGCCGCCACGGCCACTGCAGAAGTGTCCGAACCGCCCCGACCCAGCGTGGTGATGTTGCCCTTGCCGTCCACGCCTTGAAAGCCGGTGATGATCACCACCCTGCCCTCGGCCAGATCGGCGCGGACGCGCTTGTCGTCGATGCTCTCGATCCGTGCCTTGGTGTAGGCGCTGTCGGTCGCAATGGGCACCTGCCAGCCGGCATAGCTGATTGCGTCCATGCCTTCAGCCTGCAAGGCGATGGCCAGCAGGCCCACCGACACCTGTTCGCCAGTCGACGCGATCATGTCGAGCTCGCGCTGAAGCTGAGATGTCACCGATGCCGGCGACAGTTCTTTGGCGAGGCCGAGCAGCCGATTGGTTTCGCCGCTCATGGCGGAGGGCACGACCACCATCTGGTGGCCGGCACGGGCCCATTTGGCGACGCGCTTGGCCACATTGCGAATGCGTTCGGTGGACCCCATCGAGGTGCCGCCGTACTTGTGAACGATCAATCCCATGGAAGTGCGAGTTCAGAGGTTAGCCGTCGATTTTAGCCGGCGACACATGCGGGTCTGCCTAACCTGCCCGCTCTACCACCGGTTGCCATTCGAACTCGACCTGGGCTTGCCCGGGAATACCGATAGCGCGGGCGTCGACGCCCAGCCCTGGCACGAACACCAGCTGCCCTCCGCTGTAGAACAGCGGCGCCTCTCGCGCCCAGGCGGGTACGCCAGCGGACTGAAACTGCTTTTTCAGGCTGCGCGGCGGTCGGCCGAACCCCGCCTGAAACTGCTCACCGCCGCCGCGGGCTGCAATGGACAGATGGGCCAGCCAGGCCAACGGCACACCGCCCTGCTTCACGCGCCGCACGATGAGCTCGCCACTCCAGCCGGGCAGTCGGTACCGACCAGCGCGCGTGATGGAGAGCCGATCTTCGCGCTTGCGCCTGGCCAGGCGCCTGGCCGCTCAGCGACGAAGACGATCGCGCCCACGGTAGTGGCGCAGTTCTCCTGCGCCAGCCACGGATGACGCTGGCCAGCGGTGGGGACCCGGGCCCGACAAGTCCTCGAGCATGCGGGTCACCAGGCTGGCTTCGGGCTGACGCCCGAGTTGAATCTGTAGCCAATGACGCAGGGCGTTGCTGCGCCTCGGCAAGGTCAAGGCAGCTGCAGCGCCCACGTTCCAGCCCTTCGCTGACTACGCTGCTCAGGTCCTGCTCCGCCAGTTCGCGCAGGCAGTCGGTGGCCTGCCCCGCCCAGCGTGAGGCGTCGGCCAGGCTTCCTTCGGCGTCAGGAAACGCTTGAAGCAAGGCGGGCCAGACCTGCAGCCTCAGCCGGTTGCGCGCAAAGCGGGGGTCGAGGTTGCTCTCGTCATCAATGTGCACCAGCCGATGGCGGCGCACATAGCCTTCGATGTCCTCGCGGCGCACACCCAGCCAGGGTCGGGCCCAGTGGATTCCTCCACGCACGAACGCGTCCGGCATGCCGGCCAGCCCTGCCACACCAGCGCCCCGCAGCGCCTGAAGCAGCAACGTCTCGGCCTGGTCGCGACGATGGTGTGCCATCAGCACGAGTGAAGCACCCTCCTCCATGGCCATGCGCTGCAGAGCGTTGTAGCGGGCCGCTCGGGCCCAGGCCTCGACGCTCTCTCCCCGTTGGGGCCGGGATTCGAGGCGTGCGACGCTCAGCGCGATGTGCAGACCGCGACGCTTCCAGCGTTTCAGTTCGCGGTCGCAATGCGCCACCCACGCGTCCGCGTTCGGGCTCCACCCGTGGTGCACGTGCAAAGCCACCACGCGCAAACCCTCAGCAGCGGCGGCGACGGCGGTGGAGTGCAGCAGTGCGGTGGAGTCGCGCCCTCCGCTCCAGGCGACGCCGACGCAGGGCGGTTTCACCGGCATGTCGCCAGGCTTCACCGCAGGCAAGCGACTCAGCGGTCCTTGCTGTCGGAGAAGCGACCGTAGCTCTGAAGCCGCTCGTAACGCCGCTGCAGCAGTTCCTTGGGCTTCAGATCGCTCACCTGCCGAAGTGCGTCGTTGAGCGCGCGCTTGAGAAAAGACGCCATCTGCTTGGTGTCGCGGTGAGCGCCGCCGACCGGCTCGTTCACGATCTTGTCGACCAGGCCCAGCGCCTTGAGGCGATGCGCTGTGATGCCCAACGCTTCCGCTGCATCCGAAGCGCGCTCCGAAGTCTTCCACAGGATGGACGCACAGCCTTCGGGCGAGATCACCGAGTAGATCGAGTACTGCAGCATCAGGAGCTGGTCGCCGACGCTGATGGCCAGCGCACCGCCCGAACCGCCTTCACCGATGATGGTGCAGATGATCGGAACCTCCAGCTGGGCCATCTCGAAGATGTTGCGACCGATGGCTTCCGACTGTCCGCGCTCTTCGGCACCGATGCCGGGGTAGGCGCCGGGTGTGTCGACGAAGGTGAAGACCGGCAGGCCGAACTTCTCGGCCAGCTTCATCAGTCGGAGCGCCTTGCGGTAGCCCTCGGGACGCGACATACCGAAGTTGCGCAGCCCGCGCTCTTTGGTGTCACGCCCCTTCTGATGGCCCAGCACCATGCAGGCCTGCCCGTTGAAGCGGGCCAGCCCGCCCACGATCGACTGGTCATCGGCATAGTGCCGGTCGCCGTGCAGTTCCTGGAAATCGGTGAAGCACTCGTTCACGTAGTCGAGCGTGTACGGCCGCTGCGGATGCCGCGCGATCTGCGTGACTTGCCAGGGTGACAGGCTCGAGTAGATGTCCTTGGTGAGCTGCAGGCTCTTCTTGCCGAGGCGATCGATCTCTTC
Organism: uncultured beta proteobacterium; assembly: GCA_963739925.1. Lineage (GTDB taxonomy): Bacteria > Pseudomonadota > Gammaproteobacteria > Burkholderiales > Burkholderiaceae_C > CAVUBY01. The sequence goes on from CAVUBY010000002.1 coordinate 65,791, forward strand.
GGAGATGTCGACGGCTGACTCGCTCTGAACGTAGCGCAGCTCTTCGATCTTCGTCTCGAGCTCAGCCACGGGCTGCTCGAATTCGAGGAAGTGTCGTTTGCTCATGGACTGAGTTCCCTTCGACGTGTTCTTCTGGGTTGCCCGGTCAGTAGTCTACCGGGAGCGGGTCGAGGCTTCGCCAGACGTACCAGGTGGCGACCGACCGATAAGGCGCCCAGGCGTCGCCGACTTCACGGGCTTCGGCCCGCGACACCGGTTCGCCGCTGAAATAGTTCACGCTGATGCCCTTGATCAGTCCAAGATCATCGAGCGGCAGCACGTTCGGGCCGCATCAAGTGAAAGATCAAGAACATCTCCGCCGTCCAGCGCCCGATCCCGCGGATGGCCACCAGTTCATCGATGATGGCTTCGTCAGCCATCTGCTGCCACTGTCGCACGTGGACCGTGCCGGTCTCGAAGTGCTGGGCGAGGTCGAACAGATACTCGACCTTGCGGGCCGACAATCCTGCGGATCGCGCTTCCTCGGGCGCGAGCGCCAGCACCGAAGCGGGCTTGAGCCGCGTGGGCGTATCGGCCACCAGCGCAGCGAAGCGATCCCAGACCGACTGCGCCGCCTTCACCGAAATCTGCTGCCCGACGATGGAGCGGGCCAAGGTGGTAAAGGCGTCGCCTCGGCTCTGCAGGCGCCCCTCGCCGCACTGCGGAATCAACTTGCGCATGACCCGATCGCGACGCGCAAGGTGCTTGCAAGCATCGTCCCAGTAGTCGGGGGTGATCCCCAGCTTGCCCGCTGCCATCGCGCTCAGCCCTTTTCCCAGGTGGTGCCTTGGGCCGAGTCCTTGAGCACGATGCCGCGGTCCGCCAGCTCCTTGCGGATCGCATCCGACAGCGCAAAATCGCGCGTGGCCTTGGCCTTTGCCCGCGCGGCGATCCGTTCTTGCACCCATGCCACGTCGATGCCGGCGCCTGCCTGCAGATGCTCGCGGGGGTCGCGCTGCAGCAATCCGAGGGTGCCGGCCAGCTGCTTGAGCGTCGCGGCCGTGGTCGGGTCGCGCGTCCGGTTCGTTTCGCCAGCCAGCTCGAAGAGGATCGACACCGCGATCGGCGTGTTGAAGTCGTCGTTCATGGCAGCCTTGAAAGCGGCCGCTTGAGGATGGTTCCAGTCCAGGGTGCCGTCCGCCGGGCTCACGGCTTCGAGCGCCGTGTAGAGCCGCCGCAGCGCACTGCGCGCGTCGTCGAGATTGGCGTCGCTGAAGTTGAACGGGCTGCGGTAATGGGTTCGCAGCATGAAGAAGCGGATCGTCTCGCCGTCGTAGTGCTTGAGCACATCGCGGATGGTGAAGAAGTTGCCCAGCGACTTCGACATCTTCACGTTGTCGACATTCAGGAAGCCGTTGTGCAGCCAGTAGTTGACGAAGGGCCGGCCCGTGGCGCCCTCGCTCTGCGCGATCTCGTTTTCGTGGTGCGGGAATATCAGATCCAGGCCACCACCGTGTATGTCGAAGTGCTCGCCGAGCGCAGCGCAGCTCATCGCCGAGCATTCGATGTGCCAGCCAGGGCGCCCGCGCCCGAACTCGCTGTCCCACTTCGCGTCTTCTGGTTCGGCCTCTTTCGCAGCCTTCCACAGCACGAAGTCCAGCGGGTCTTCCTTGCCATCGAGCACGGCCACGCGCTCGCCCGCCCGCAGTTGGTCGAGGGACTTGCCAGACAGCTTGCCGTAGCCCTCGAACTTGCGCACCGCGAAATTGACGTCGCCGTTGGTCGAGCGGTAGGCCAGGCCCTTGGACTCCAGCGCGGAGATCATCGACAGCATTTGCGGCACGTGCTGGGTGGCACGCGGCTCGTGCGTGGGACGCTCGATGCCGAGCTGGCCGATGTCCTGGTACATCGCCTCGGTCATTTCGTCGGTCAGTTGACGGATCGATATGCCGCGCTCCAGCGCCCGTCGGATGATCTTGTCGTCGATGTCGGTGATGTTGCGGACGTAGGTGACGCGGTAGCCCAAGGTCTTGAGCCAGCGGTACACCATATCGAACACCAGCAGGAAACGCGCGTGTCCGACATGGCAGAGGTCGTAGATCGTCATGCCGCAGACGTACATGCGCACATGTTCGTCATGGATAGGCTTGAAGGGCTCGATGCGCCGCGTCAGCGTGTTGTGCAGTCTCAACGTCATGGGCCGATCGGCGGATTCACAGCAGGCGCGAGGCGAACCGGGTCGCACACGCAGGCGGATCAAGTTGGGTTGCCAGCACTGGCATGAAAACCATGCGCGGCAGGGGCGTTGCAGGGGGCCCGTTCTGGAGGCCTGAACTACAATCGGCGCAGTATAGCGGCCTGCTCCAAGAGCAACACCGGGGTCGCCGCCGGGTGCCAGCCGCTCGCTGATCAGTCGCTTTTTCCGGCCCCAATCCTCTCTGGCCCCGAGCACCGATGTCATTGTCCCGTTCCCTGCTGTCGAGCGCGCTGTTGGTGTTTGTCACGACTCTTCATTCAGCGGTCGCGGCCGACGAGATGGCCGACATCCAGCGGATGCAGGCGTCGGGGCAGACCCAGCAGGCGCTCCAGCGGGTCGAAGGTCTGCTGGCGCGCAAGCCCAAGGATGCGGGCCTGCGCTTTCTGAGTGGCGTCCTGCTGGCGGAGCGGCAGCGAACGGCGGAGGCACTGGAAGTCTTCAACCGCCTGAGCGTCGACTTTCCGGAGTTGCCAGAGCCCTACAACAATGCGGCAGCACTCTATGCGGCGATGGGTGACTTCGACCGCGCGAAGACATCGCTCGAACACGCGGTTCGCGCCAATCCGGCTTTCTCGACGGCCCACGAGAACCTGGGTGACGTGTATGCCATGCTCGCAAGCCTCTCGTATGCACGTGCCCTGCGCATCGAACCCGGTAGCACCGGACTGCAGGCGAAACTCGCACTCGTACGTCAGCTTGCGCCCTCTTCCCTACCCCGTTAGGCCATCCCACCCTTGAAGGACCCCATGAGGACACTCGACGTCATCTCCATCCCACGGAAAATCTTCCTGGTCGCCCTCTTGATCGGCACCTGTGTCGCCGCTCAGGCGCAGAAGGTGAAACTCGTCACTTCCGCTGGCGACATCGTGATCGAGGTCGATGCAGCAAAGGCGCCCAAGAGCGCTGAGAACTTTGTGCAGTACGTGAAGGCCGGGCACTACGACGGCACCATCTTTCATCGCGTGATCGATAACTTCATGATCCAAGGCGGTGGCATGAATGCCGACATGCAGGAGCGCCCCACCCGCGCCCCCATTCCGCTGGAGAGCCGCAATGGGCTGAACAACGTACGCGGCACCGTGGCCATGGCCCGGACGATGGACCCGAATTCGGCCACCGCGCAGTTCTTCATCAATCTCAAGGACAACGCGTTTCTGGACGCCGCTCAGTCGCGCGATGGCAATGGCTACGCGGTCTTCGGCAAGGTCGTTTCCGGCATGGACGTGGTGGACAAGATCCGCGCCGTCCGCACCGGCAACAAGGGACCGCATCAGAACGTACCGGTCGAGCCCGTGACCATCAAGAAAGCAACCCTGGAGAAGTGACATGACCAAGACCGTCGAACTGCAAACCAGCAAGGGCAACATCACGATCGAGCTCGATGACGTGAAGGCGCCCGAATCCGTACGCAACTTCATCGAGTACGTTGAGGCCGGCCACTATGCCAACACCGTCTTTCATCGGGTCATCAAGGGCTTCATGATTCAGGGCGGTGGATTCGAACCCGGAATGAAGCAAAAGCCCACCCGCGCTCCGATCAAGAATGAGGCGAACAACGGCTTGAAGAACATGCACTACACGCTGGCGATGGCGCGCACCTCCGACCCGCACTCTGCCAGCGCGCAGTTCTTCATCAACGCCACCGACAACGACTTCCTCAATTTCAAGGCCGAAAGTGGCAGTGGCTGGGGTTATGCGGTGTTCGGTCGAGTTGTCGCCGGAACAGAGGTGGTCGACTCGATCGAAGGCGTCAAGACCGGTCGCAAGGGATTCCACGACGACGTGCCGCTGGACGACGTGGTGATCTTGCGCGCCAGCGTCGTCGCCTGAGCCAGCGCGAGCACCATGTCGGAGCCGGCGGCACTGCCCAGGTTCTACGAACTGTCGGTGCCGAAGGACTGGACCGCCATCGACTTCATCAGCGACCTGCACCTGAGCGAGGACACGCCGGGTACCTTTGCCGCCTGGGCCGATCACCTGCGGCATACGTCAGCGTCGGCGGTGTTCATCCTCGGTGATCTGTTCGAGGTCTGGGTGGGAGACGACGCCCGCCACGCGGGCTTCGAGGCGCAGTGTGCCGAGGTGCTCGCCGACGCAGCGTCGCGCCGCCCGATCGGCTTCATGGCCGGCAACCGAGACTTTCTCGTGGGCGGTGAACTGCTCAAGGCCTGCGGGCTGATCGCCTTGCCCGATCCGACGGTGCTGATCGCCTTCGGCGAACGGGTGATGCTTTCGCATGGTGATGCACTGTGCCTCGCCGATCGGCCGTACCAGGCCTTCCGATCCCAGGTGCGTGGCGCAGCATGGCAGCGAGAGTTTCTGGGCCGGCCTCTGCCGGCTCGACGAGAAGAAGCACGCCGCCTGCGCGCCTTGAGCGAAGCGCAAAAGCAGTCGATGCGCCCCGAGGACTGGGTGGACATCGACATCTCGACTGCCGTGCGTTGGATGCACGAAGCCAGCACGCCCACGCTGGTCCACGGCCACACCCATCGACCTGCGAGCGAGAGCATGGCCCCAGGTTATCGACGCGAAGTGCTCAGCGACTGGGACCTCGATCACGCGACGCCCCCCCGCGCGGAAGTGCTCCGGCTGCGTCGCGCCGGCCTGAGCCGGATTCCTCCGACGACTCAGGCCGAGCCGCTGGCCTGATGGTGCTGGCGTGGTGGAAGCGCTGGCGACGCCAGCGGACCTTGGAACGGCGCCCGATTCCGGACGACCTGTGGCAGCTGACCTTGCTCAGGTTTCCGTTCCTGGCGCAGCGAACCGACGCATCGCTGGCCCGCCTGCGAGACCTCAGCACGCTGTTCCTCGCGGACAAGGAGTTCGTGGGCATGCAGGAGCTGGAGGTCCGCGATGACATGGCTGTCGCGATCGCGGCCCAGGCTTGCTTGCCAGTCCTGGAACTCGGGCTGCATTGGTACGACGCCTTCAAGGGCATCGTGCTCCATCCGGATGTCGTCGTGGCACGCCGGGAGATCGTCGACGAGACGGGTGTCGTCCACCACTTCGACGAGGAGCTCTCGGGTGAAGCCATGGAGGGCGGCCCCATCATGCTGTCGTGGCGAGACGTGGCCGATGCAGGTGACAGCGCGCAGTGGGGCTACAACGTTGTGATCCATGAGTTCGCTCATGTGCTGGACATGCGCGATGGTGTGGCCGACGGGGTGCCGCTGCTGCCCGATCGCGCGGCGCGCGAGGTTTGGCTTCGTGTGCTGGAGTCGGAGTGGACAGACTTCTGCGAGCGCGTCGATGCCGGAGACGAAACCCTTCTCGATCCCTACGGCGCCGAGGCGATCGATGAGTTCTTCGCGGTGGCGACGGAGGTCTTCTTCGTGGCTGGCGTCGAACTGCGGCGAGAGCATCCCAATCTCTACCGGCTGCTCAGTGACTTCTATCGCCAGGACACGGCCTCTCCCCTGGCCTCGGGGCCTCGCGCCGCCGAGCCGACATAGAAAAAGGGGCCGAAGCCCCTTCTTGCTCGACCACCCGATCCAGACCCTCAAGCCGTAGCGGGCTCGGCTTTGGGCTTGTCACTCTTCTTGTTCGGCGTGATGTCGAGAATGGGCTTGCCATCGGCGTCGATGTCGACCAGCAAACGGCCCCCGTCGACCAACTGACCAAAGAGCAGCTCGTCGGCCAGCGCACGGCGAATCGTGTCCTGAATCAAGCGTTGCATGGGGCGTGCACCCATGAGCGGATCGAAGCCCTTCTTGGCCAGGTGCTTGCGCAGGGCGTCGGTGAAGGTGACCTCCACCTTCTTCTCGGCCAGCTGACTCTCGAGCTGCAGCAGGAACTTGTCGACCACGCGCAGGATGATTTCCTCATCCAGGGCACGGAAGCTCACGATGGCGTCCAGGCGGTTGCGGAACTCCGGTGTGAAGAGGCGCTTGATGTCGCCCATCTCGTCACCTTGCTCGCGCGAATTGGTGAAGCCGATGGTCGCCTTGTTCATCGTCTCGGCACCGGCGTTCGTGGTCATCACGATGATCACGTTGCGGAAGTCGGCCTTGCGCCCGTTGTTGTCGGTGAGCGAGCCATGATCCATGACCTGCAGCAGCACGTTGAAGACGTCCGGATGCGCCTTCTCGATCTCGTCGAGCAGCAGCACCGCGTGCGGCTTCTTGGTGATTGCCTCGGTGAGCAGGCCACCCTGATCAAAGCCGACATAGCCCGGAGGCGCGCCGATCAGGCGACTGACGGCATGACGCTCCATGTACTCGGACATGTCGAAGCGAATCAGCTCGATGCCCAGGATGTAGGCCAGCTGTCGTGCCACTTCAGTCTTGCCCACGCCGGTGGGACCGCTGAACAGGAACGAGCCGATCGGCTTGTCCGGCTTGCCAAGCCCCGAGCGCGCCATCTTGATGGCGGCCGCAAGTGCTTCGATGGCCGGCTCCTGCCCGAACACCACGCTGTTGAGGTCACGTTCCAGGCTCTTGAGCTTGGAACGATCGTCGTTGGACACGCTGGCCGGCGGAATGCGGGCGATCTTCGCCACGATGTCTTCGACCTCGACCCGCGTGATCGTCTTCTTCTGCTTGCTCTTGGGCAGTATGCGCTGGGCAGCGCCCGCCTCGTCGATGACGTCGATCGCCTTGTCCGGCAGGTGACGGTCATTGATGAACTTCGCGCTCAGCTCCGCCGCGGCCTGCAGTGCCCCCAGCGCGTACTTGACGCTGTGATGCTCCTCGAATCGTGACTTCAACCCCTTCAGGATCTCGATGGTCTGCTCGACCGAGGGCTCGACCACGTCAATCTTCTGGAAGCGACGCGAGAGCGCCGCATCCTTCTCGAATATGCCGCGGTACTCGGTGAAGGTGGTGGCGCCGATGCATTTCATGGCGCCCGAACTCAGGGCGGGCTTGAGCAGGTTGCTTGCGTCCAGCGTCCCGCCGGAAGCCGCGCCTGCGCCGATCAAGGTGTGGATCTCGTCAATGAACAGCACGGCGTTGGGCTGTTCCTTAGGTGCTTGAGCACTCCCTTGAGCCGCTGTTCGAAGTCGCCGCGGTACTTGGTGCCCGCCAGCAGCGCACCCATGTCCAGCGCATACACCACCGAACTGGCCAGGATCTCGGGAACCTCGCCTTGCGTGATCCGCCAGGCCAATCCCTCGGCAATCGCAGTCTTGCCCACACCCGCCTCGCCGACCAGCAGCGGATTGTTCTTGCGCCGCCGGCACAGGATCTGGATGACCCGCTCCACCTCGTGCTCGCGACCGATCAGCGGATCGATCTTGCCGTCGCGCGCGAGCTGGTTGAGGTTCTGGGTGAACTGGTCGATGGGCGATCCCTTGCCGTCGCCGTCTTCCTTGTCGGCCTCGCCACTGGCGCTGCCCTCGCTGGGCTTGGCCGGCTCGGGCGGATCACTCTTCTTGATGCCGTGCGCGATGAAGTTGACCACGTCCAGTCGGGTCACGCCCTGCTGGTGCAGGTAGTAGACGGCATGCGAATCCTTCTCGCCGAAGATCGCCACCAGCACGTTGGCTCCGGTGACTTCTTTCTTGCCACTGCCCAGTGGACTGCACGTGCATGATCGCGCGCTGGATCACGCGCTGGAAGCCCAGCGTGGGTTGCGTGTCGACCTCGTCGGTGCCACCCACCGTCGGCGTGTTTTCCTTGATGAAGCCGGCAAGACTCTTGCGCAGGTCATCCACGTTGGCGGAGCACGCTCTCAACACCTCTGCGGCCGAAGGGTTGTCCAGCAGCGCCAGGAGCAAGTGCTCGACGGTGATGAACTCATGGCGCTGCTGGCGCGCTTCGACAAACGCCATGTGCAGACTGACTTCGAGCTCTTGGGCAATCATGCGGCCTCCATAATGCATTGCAACGGATGGCCACCGCGCCGTGCGGCGGCCAACACCAGCTCAACCTTGGTTGCTGCGACGTCTTTCGAATAGACGCCGCAGACTCCCCGACCCTCATGATGAATCTTCAGCATGATCTGGGTCGCGGTTTCGAGGTCGCGTTTGAAGTACTCCTGCAGCACCATCACGACAAACTCCATCGGGGTGTAGTCGTCGTTGAGCATGACCACCTGGTACATGCGCGGTGGCTTCGTCTTGGCAGTGCGCCGCTCCGCCACGACCGCGCCCTGCCCGTCGTTCGGGACGACCGGCTTGGGGGGCTCCGCCGGAGGCGGTGGCGTTTCATCGGGCATGGAAACATTCTATCGAGTTGGCGGATGCGCATCGCACTGAGGAGGATATTGCGCGCAGCGTGAGATTTCGCAACCCTCCAAACGCGCCCTTTTGGGCCGCCTGTTCAGGGTATTGGCCAGCGCCGTTGATCCTGTCACGAAGCACTCGCCATGCCAACTCTGCAATGCGAGCGTTGCCGACTCGGCATTCTTGACACCTCTGTGACACGGCGCCGAAAATTGCCGTCTACCCGAAGGAGAACCGCCATGCCCACCGGCACAGTCAAGTGGTTCAACGACGCCAAAGGTTTCGGATTCATCGAGCCCGAGGGCGGCGGCGATGACGTCTTCGCCCATTTCTCCGCCATCCAGATGGAAGGCTTCCGCACCCTGAAGCAGGGCAGCAAGGTGACGTTCGAGTGGTGCAGGGCCCCAAGGGCCAGCTGGCGCAAAACATCGCGGCGGTCGCCTCGGACGCTAGTGTCGCAGCCTGCACGGCGCCGGCCGGACCTGACCGAAGCTGCGCCGCTAGAGCACGATCTCGCTCTCGAGATGCAATAGCCTCAGAACGAAGGAGCCAGACGGCTCCCTTTGTCTTGATGCTCAGTCGGGCGGCGACAGGACGTGCTCCACCTCGACTGCGCGGGTTCGAACCCCTACATGTGGTCGATCATGACCTGGCCGAAGCCGGAGCATGACACCTGGGTCGCGCCCTCCATCAGGCGGGCGAAGTCGTAGGTCACCTTCTTCGAGGCGATGGACCTTTCCATCGAGCTGATGATGCAGGTCGGCCGCTTCGGTCCAGCCCATGTGGCGCAGCATCATCTCGGCCGACAGGATCTCCGAACCCGGGTTGACGTAGTCCTTGCCGGCGTACTTGGGCGCCGTGCCGTGGGTGGCCTCGAAGCAGGCCACCGAGTCGGACAGGTTGGCGCCCGGCGCGATGCCGATGCCGCCGACCTGCGCGGCCAGCGCATCGGAGATGTAGTCGCCGTTCAGGTTCAGCGTGGCGATCACCGAGTACTCGGCCGGGCGCAGCAGGATCTGCTGCAGGAAGGCGTCGGCGATGACGTCCTTGACGATGATGTCCTTGCCCGTCTTCGGGTTCTTGAACTTGCACCACGGGCCGCCGTCGATCGGCTGGGCGCCGAACTCCTTCTGCGCCAGGGCGTAGGCCCAGTCACGGAAGCCGCCTTCGGTGAACTTCATGATGTTGCCCTTGTGCACGATCGTCACGTTGGGCTTGTCGTTGTCGATCGCGTACTGGATCGCCTTGCGCACCAGGCGCTCGGTGCCTTCGCGCGAGACCGGCTTGATGCCGATGCCCGAGGTGTTCGGGAAGCGGATCTTCTTGACGCCCATCTCGTCGATCAGGAACTTGATCAGCTTCTTGGCCTTGTCGGACTCGGCCTCGTACTCGATGCCGGCGTAGATGTCTTCCGAGTTCTCGCGGAAGATCACCATGTTGGTCTTCTCGGGCTCCTTCACCGGCGAAGGCACGCCCTTGAAGTACTGCACCGGGCGCAGGCAGACGTACAGATCGAGTTCCTGGCGCAGCGCCACGTTCAGCGAGCGGATGCCGCCGCCCACCGGCGTGGTCAGCGGGCCCTTGATCGAGACCACGTACTCGCGCAGCACCTCCAGGGTTTCCTCGGGCAGCCAGACGTCCGGGCCGTAGACCTTGGTCGACTTCTCGCCGGCGTAGATCTCCATCCAGTGGATCTTCTTCTTGCCGCCGTAGGCCTTGGCCACGGCCGCGTCGACCACCTTGATCATCACCGGCGTGATGTCGAAGCCGGTGCCGTCGCCCTCGATGTACGGAATGATCGGCTGGTCCGGCACGTTGAGCGAATAGTCGGCGTTGACGGTGATCTTCTGCCCGCCTGCGGGCACCTTGATGTGTTGGTACATGGGATGTGGCTCCGCGCGTGGGTCGCAGGGTTCAGGAACGTGGTCGCGAATTCTAGTTCGACGTCAGGTCTGTCAACCGACGACAGCGCCGCGCGTTGACGACTCGCCTCCCGTCGGGAGGTTGGATCCAACTCTCAACAATCAAGGTAAACTGAGAATGAACAAGCTCCTCGCCGCCCTGATCGCCGCCGCCTTCGCCGCCGGCGCCTATGCCGCCGACGCCGCCAAGAAGGAAGCCGCCAAGCCGGCCGCTGCCGCTTCGGGCGCCAAGGCCGAAGTCAAGAAGGCGAAGTGAAGAAGGCCGACAAGCCGGCTGCCGCCGCGCCGGCCATGAAGAAGGAAGAAGCCAAGAAGTAATCCCGCTGCCGGGCGATCGCCCGGTCGACGGATTCGCGCGGAACCCTCGGTTTCTCTGCAAACGCCCGGTCACCCGACCGGGCGTTTGCATTGCGCACCACGTCGAAGCACACGTTCACAGACAGAAATCGCTGCCCAGCGCTGCCGATACACCATTCACCAGCGCCCATCCCGAGGCTGCGGCGAGGGTCAGGCCCGCCAGCCGGACGGCCATGGATTGAGCCCTGCCCGCTCCGGCGCGTCCCGCCAGCTTCGACCACAGGGTCGGACCGAACCACAGGCCAAGGCCCGATGACGCTGCAAACAGCCCATCAGGACCGCGCCGTCCACCGCGCTGGAGCCGAGTGCGGCAACGACCAGAGCGGACTGCAACAGGCCGCAGGGCCAGGCCACCCAGCAGACTGCCTGCCGCGCACGGCGCGCGCCGCCGCCAGGCTGCATCCACAGGACCGGTTGCGATGGGGACACTTGCTGTGTGACACGTTCGCCAAACGCCTCAATCCAGGCGGGCTGCCGACCGCGCCACAAGAGCCAGAAGCCCAGCGCCACCGCCGCGACGTGCAGCATCGTCCAGACGGGGCGCAACGCCGGCGCCAATGCGCCCCAGGTCGCGAGCCACGACGACACCGGTCGCCGCCACGGCCCCGGCCGCCGCTGTAGCTGAGCAGGCGGCCGAACATGGAAGGCCAGCATTCCGTGCCGCGGCCGCTCCCCGCCGCGCTGGCGTGACATGGCGCGCGCAGGCAGCCCCGCACATCGCCGCGCAATGCGGCGTTCCGGCCAGCCCCATCGCAAGCACGATGAGTCGCGGCACAGGCCGGCATTCATTCAGACCACTGCGGGAGAATTGTTCGCGGGCTGCGGTCGGACTGCGAGGTGCTCGGTCGAAGACCATGGCGACGGCTCGCACGAAGTACCAGCCGAGCGGCGTCAGTTCGATGCCGTCGGCATCGAGCCGCACCAGGCCCTGCGGCGGCAAGCTCGCGCAGGTGTTCGAGTTCGGGCGCGAAATAGCGCGCAAGTCGACCAGGTGGGCCAGCTCGATCGACTCGAAAGTCGACGCGGCCCTGGCACATCAGCGCCATGATCACGGCGCGCCGGACGCAGGTCCTCGCGTGTCAGCGCGAGACCCCGCGCACGACCGGCAATTGCCCATGGCGCAGCGCGTCGTAGTACTCGGGCAGCGTCTTGGCGTTCTGGCTGTAGGTAGCGCCGACACGCGCTGATGGACGAGACCCCCAGCGCGATCAGGTCGCAGTCTGGCTGCGTGCTGTAGCCCTGGAAGTTGCGATGCAGACGACCCTGCCGCTTGGCCACGGCCAAGCGCGTCGTCGGGCAACGCGAAGTGGTCCATGCCGATGTACTCGTAGCCGTGCGCGAGGAAGCCGGCGATGCCTTCGGCAGCATTGGATGCGTTCGGCCGCCGGCGGAAGGTCGGCAGCGTCGATGCGCCGTTGCGGCTTGAAGCGTTGCGGCAGGTGAGCGTAGGCGTAGAGCGCAACGCGGTCCGGCCGCAATTCGGCCACCTGCTGCACGGTGCGCGCCAGCGACGTCGGCGTCTGCAGCGGAAGCCCGTAGATCAGGTCGACGTTGATCGATTCGAATCCGAGCGTCGCGCGCGGCTGCATCAGGCTGGCCACCTGCTCGTAGGGCTGCACGCGGTGCACCGCCTGCTGCACCGCCGGGTCGAAGTCCTGCACGCCGAAGCTCATGCGGTTGAAGCCGAGCGCCGCCAGGTGCGCCAGCCGTTGCGGTCGTCACCGTGCGGGGATCGACCTCGATCGAGAATCTCGGCCCCGGCAACAGGCGGAAGGCCTCGCGCAGCGTCGCCATCAGTCGCGTCAGCTCGGCGTCCGAAGGAAGGTCGGCGTGCCGCCGCCGAAGTGGAGTTGCGAGACCGGCTGGCCGGCGCCCGAGCCGGCCACGTGCAGCTCGATCTCGCGCTCCAGCGCGTCGAGGTACTCGGCGGCGCGTCCATGATGGCGGGTGATGACCTTGTTGCAGGCGCAGTAGTAGCACACCGATTCGCAGAACGGGATGTGCACGTAGAGCGACAGCGGCTGCGAGCCGCCCGATCGCTCCTGCGCCGCTCTGCTCGCTGCGCAGAGCGCCTGCGGATACTGCGCCGGCGCCGAAGGCGTCGACGAAGCGGTCGGCCGTAGGGTAAGAGGTGTAGCGCGGGCCCGGCTAGTCGAGGCGCCGCAGCAGCGTCCTCGGTGCATCGCCGGGGCGGCAACGGTGGAATGCAGCGTCATGCAGACCGTACTGTGCCGGTTTGCACGGCGAGGCACTTGACATGGATCAATCCCATGACGGGAGCGCCGCTTGAGAATTTCCTGCATTGATTCATGTCAGCATGGAGATGAACGATGCAGACTGCGACGTTCGATGCCCCCGCCGCTTCCGAGCGCCCAATGCGAGCGATAATCCGCCCCATGGACATCTTGCCCATCAAAGCCCAACGACTTCAAGGTCGCCTGCTCCAACTGCAACCTGCGCGAGTTGTGCCTGCCGGTGGGCATGTCGACCACCGAACTGGATCGGCTGGACAGCTGGTCGGCCAGCGCCGGACGGTCGCCGCGTGGCGACGCGCTGTTCCGCGTCGGGCGACAGCTTCCAGTCGCTCTACGCGGTGCGCACCGGCTTCTTCAAGACCTGTGTCTCGTCGGAAGACGGCCGCGACCAGGTGACGGGCTTCCAGATGGCCGGCGAACTGCTCGGCCTGGACGGCATCAGCCCGACCGCCACAACTGCGACGCGGTGGCGCTGGAGGATTCGCAGGTCTGCGTGATCCCCTACGACCAGCTCGAAGAGCTGTCGCGCGACTTCACCCAGCTTGCAGCACCAGTTCCACAAGATCATGAGCCGCGAGATCGTCCGCGACCACGGCATGATGCTGCTGCTGGGCAGCATGCGCGCCGAGGAGCGCCTGGCCGCATTCCTGCTCAACCTGACGCAGCGGCTGCAGGCGCGCGGCTTCTCGGCCTCGTCGCTGATGCTGCGCATGACGCGCGAGGAGATCGGCAGCTACCTCGGCCTCAAGCTCGAAACGGTCAGCCGGACCTTCTCGAAGTTCCAGGACGAAGGCCTGCTCGAGGTCAAGCAGCGCCACATCCGCATCGTCGACAGGCCGGCCTGCGACAGCTGGTCAACAGCGCACCCTGCTGAACCGCCTGGGCGCCAGGCTCGGGCGCCGTCATTGTGGTGGATCGACGGCCAGAAGCGCAGTCAGCGCACCGGCCGTGGAAATCACGACCCAGAAGATCAGGAAGGTGACGTGTAGACCGCCTGCGAAGAGAGTTCCACCGGAGCGCCTCCGAACCAGCGCAGGTCGACCGGGTCGACGACCGCGAAGATCAGCATCTCCAGCACGCCGGCCATCAGAAAGGACGGCCACAGCAATCCCGAAGATTCGCCGCTTGAGCGGCGAGCCGTCAAGGCTTGACGGGTGTGGCTGCATGGTTGCGTGCCTTCAACGCCGGTGCCAGTTGGCTCTTGGGATTCTCAGGCGTGGTGTCGATGACCGGATCGATGTGCGTCCAGGCGATGCCCACCGTCACGATGCTGGCCACCACCACCGCCAGCGGCCCGCCCAGCACCAGCCACATCATCGCGGAATCGCCACCACGGTGCGGCACGTTCCGCCGAGGCGTTCAGGGAACTCGCGGGCGGCTTGTCTGTGTTCATCGGGGCACCACGAAGGTTGATTTCTCGCTCACCGTCACGCGCGGGCTCTCCTGGAGCCGCCACTCGACTGATCTCGAAGCGAATCGCGTGGGCGCCAGGACCGGCCTGTCTGGCGGTCTCGGGTGGCACCTGCACGCTCACCGGCACCCAGCGTGCTTCCGTCGGGTCCGAGCTGGACGTCCGGCATCGCCACCAGCACGCGCCCTTCAGTCCTTCGACTTCCACGCGCAATCGCTGGATCGCTTCGGTCGCGTTCATCACCTGCAGACGATAGACGTTTTCGATGCGACCGTCTTCCACCAGACGAGCCAGTGCGCCGCGGTCGCGCACCACGTCGACGCGGAACGGTGTGCGCAGCATCAGGCTGACGCCGAACGCCAGAGTGATGGCGATCAGCACGGCCGTGTAGATCAGCACCCGCGGGCGCAGCACCCGCCGCAGCATCTGCGAGCGATCCCAGCCGTTCGCGATGCCGTTCTGCGTGGCATAGCGGATCAGCCCGCGCGGGTAGTTGAGCTTGTCCATCACGCCGTCGCACACGTCGATGCAGGCGGCGCAGCCAATGCACTCGTACTGCAGACCTTTGCGGATGTCGATGCCCGTCGGGCACACCTGCACGCACAGTGAGCAGTCGATGCAATCGCCCTTGCCCTGAGACGCCAGCGCGCTGTGCGGTGTCGACTTCGGCCGCGAGCCTCGCGGCTCGCCGCGCTCGGTGTCGTAGCTGATGATCATCGTGTCCTTGTCGAACATCGCACTCTGGAAGCGCGCATAGGGACACATGTATTTGCAGACCTGCTCGCGCATGTGCCCCGCGTTGCCGTAGGTCGCGAAGCCGTAGAACATGACCCAGAACCACTCCCACGGGCCGGGCCCGGCCTGGGTCGCATCGGCCATGGGCAACAGCGACAGGAACTCCGCGCCCAGCGTGCGGATCGGCGTGAAGTAGCCGACGAAGGTGAATCCAGTCCACAGCGCGAGCACGATCCAGGCGAACTGCTTGCCGCCCTTGCGCAACACCTTCTCGGCGCTCCATGCGGACTTGTCGAGGCGCATGCGCTGGTTGCGGTCACCTTCGATGTGGCGCTCGACCCACATGAAGACTTCGGTGTAGACCGTCTGCGGACAGGCGTAGCCGCACCACAGACGGCCTGCCACGGCGGTGAACAGGAACAGCCCGTAGGCCGCCAGAATCAGCAAGCCCGTGAGGTAGATGAAGTCCTGCGGGTACAGGACCAGCCCCCCGATGTAGAAGCGCCGCGCCTCGAGATTGAACAGCACCGCCTGGCGGTCGTTCCAGTACAACCAGGGAAGGCCGTAGAACACCAGCTGGGTGATCCACACCATGGCCCAGCGCCAGCTGGTGAACCAGCCGCTGACACCACGCGCATAGATCTTCTGCTGCGCAGCGTACAGCGAGACGAGCTCGGCGGCCGCGTCGCCGTTGGCGGGAGGCGCTGGGGGTGCTGAAACGGCGGACTCGGACACGGGCTACTTCAACGCGTGGCCGTCGGCGCAGTCGTGTTCGAGAGGCTCCAGACGTAGCCACCCAACACGTGGATCTGTTCCGGGCTCAGTCGCGAGGCCTGCGCTGGCATCACATTGACCTTGCCGTTGGTGACCATCGATACGATGAGCTCCTCGCCCCAACCGTGCAGCCAGATCTTGTCGGTCAGGTTGGGAGCGCCGAGCGCCGGATTGCCCTTGCCATCCGCGCCGTGGCACGCGGCGCAGACCGCGAACTTGGGCTTGCCCAGCTGCGCGGCCACGGCATTGTGCGGGCTGTCCGACAGGCTCAGCACGTACTGGGCCACGTTCTTGCACGTCCTCGGCCGTGCCCACGGCGGCGGCCATGGGCGGCATGTTGCCCTGGCGACCTTCGGTGATGGTCTGCTTGATCGGTGTCGTGCGCGCCGCCGTACAGCCAGTCCTTGTCGGTCAGGTTGGGGAAGCCCTTGCTGCCCTTGGCATCCGAGCCGTGACAGGCCGCGCAGTTGTTGATGAACAGGCGCTGGCCGATGGCCATGGCCTGCGGATCTGCAGCCAGCTGCTCGGCCGGCATGGCGGCGTAGCGCGCATAGAGCGGCGCCATCGTTGCCTGGGCCTGGGCCTGTTCTGCCTTGTACTGACCCGCGCTGCTCCAGCCCAGGGTGCCGGCGGCATTGCCGAGGCCCGGGAAGAGCACGAGGTAGCCGCCCGCGAACACCACCGTGATCACGAACAGTCCCACCCACCAGCGCGGCAGCGGATTGTTCAGTTCTCGGAGATCGCCATCCCACACGTGTCCGGTCGTGTCGTCACCGGGCGTCACCTTGCGCTTGGACGCGAAGATGAGCAGCGCCAGACAGGCCACCAGGCCGACGATCGTGACGGCGGCGACGAACAGCGACCAACCGTTCCCGACGAAATCGCTCATGGCGCGCGCTCCTGATCTTCTGCGATGAATGGCAACTGGGCAGCCTCGTCGAAATCGCTGCCGATTCTTGCGCGACCAGGCCCACGCGACGATGCCGATGAAGGTGATCAAGCGAGATCACCGTGACGAGGCTTCTGAGCACATTGACGTCCATGGTGTGCTCTCCTTACTTGACCGCGGTGCCCAGCACCTGCAGGTAGGCGATCAGGGCCTCCAGCTCGGTCTTGTCCTTGACCTGTGCCGGCGACTCCTGGATCTCCGCATCGGTGTACGGTGCGCCGAGGGTGCGCAGCACGCTCATCTTCTTGGGCATCACCGCAGGATCGACGGTGCTCGTCTGCAGCCACGGATAGGCCGGCATGTTCGACTCCGGAACCAGGTCACGCGGGTTCAGGAGGTGGATGCGGTGCCACTCGTCGCTGTACTTGCCGCCGACGCGGTGCAGGTCCGGCCCGGTGCGCTTGCTGCCCCACTGGAACGGCCGGTCGTAGACGAACTCGCCCGCCATCGAGTAGTGGCCGTAGCGCAGCGTCTCGGCGCGGAACGGCCGGATCATCTGCGAGTGGCAGTTGTAGCAACCTTCGCGGATGTAGACGTCGCGTCCGGCCAGTTGCAGCGCCGTGTAGGGCTTGAGGCCCTCGACCGGCTGCGTGGTGGACCGCTGGAAGAACAGCGGCACGATCTCGACGATGCCGCCGACGGCGACCACCACCAGGATCAGCACGATCATCAGGAAGTTGTTGGTCTCGATCTTCTCGTGAGAGAAGCCGGTACTGTTGGCGCAGCCATGTGCGCGTTCTCCTCGTTGTCTTGGGGTCAGGCGTGCGCGGCCACGGCGGGGCACCGGCACCGGGACGTACTTGCCGGCCGTGGCGGTCTTGATCACGTTCCAGGCCATGATCAGCATGCCGCTCGAGGTAGAGCAGGCCACCGCGCAGGCGGATCACGTAGAACGGGAAGGTCGCCTTCACGCTCTCGACGAAGCTGTAGACCAGCGTGCCGTCGGGGTTGATCGCGCGCCACATCAGGCCCTGCATCACGCCGGCGATCCACATGGCCGCGATGTACAGCACGATGCCGATGGTCGAGACCCAGAAGTGCAGCTCGATCGCCCTCACGCTGTACATCGGTCGTGCGACCGAACATGCGCGGGATCAGGTAGTAGAGCGTGCCCATGGAGATCAGGCCCACCCAGCCGAGCGCGCCGCTGTGCACGTGGCCGACCGTCCAGTCGGTGTAGTGGCTCAGCGCGTTCACCGTCTTGATCGACATCATCGGACCTTCGAAGGTCGACATGCCGTAGAACGACAGCGAGACGATCAGGAACTTCAGGATCGGGTCGTCACGCAGTTTGTGCCACGCACCCGACAGCGTCATGATGCCGTTGATCATGCCGCCCCAGCTCGGCGCCAGCAGCACCAGCGAGAAGAGCATGCCCATCGACTGCGCCCAGTCGGGCAGCGCGGTGTAGTGCAGGTGGTGCGGGCCCGCCCACATGTAGGTGAAGATCAGCGCCCAGAAGTGCACGATCGACAGGCGGTAGCGAGTAGATCGGGCGCTCGGCCTGCTTCGGGATGAAGTAGTACATCATCCCGAGGAAGCCGGCGGTCAGGAAGAAGCCCACCGCGTTGTGGCCGTACCACCACTGCACCATCGCGTCCTGCACGCCGGCATAGGCCGAGTAGCTCTTGATCAGGCCCACCGGCAGCGCCGCGCTGTTCACCAGGTGCAGCAGCGCCACGGTCAGGATGAAGGCGCCGAAGAACCAGTTGGCCACGTAGATGTGGCGCACCTTGCGCATGCCGACGGTGCCGAAGAACACCACCGCGTAGGCCACCCACACGAGCGTGATCAGGATGTCGATCGGCCACTCGAGTTCGGCGTACTCCTTGCCGCTGGTGATGCCCAGCGGAAGCGTGATCGCGGCCAGCAGAATGACCAGTTGCCAGCCCCAGAAGGTGAGCCATGGCCAGCTGGCCGCCGAACAGCCGGACCTGGCAGGTGCGCTGCACCACGTAGTAGCTGCTGGCGAACAACGCGCAGCCCCCGAACGCGAAGATCACCGCGTTGGTGTGCAGCGGACGCAGCCGCCCATAGCTGAGGAACGAGATGCCCATGTTGAGCTCGGGCCATGTGAGCTGGGCGGCGATGATCACCCCCACCAGCATGCCCACCACCCCCCACAACACCGCCGCCAGCGCGAACGCTCTCACGACCGTGTCGTTGAAGACCGGGCTCGTACCGCCTGCCCTCGAATTGACCTGGGCCATCGACTTGCTCCTTCGTGCTTGAACTCAATGTGACAAATGGATTCTCAGGGCCGACCTCAGCGCGAAGCTTGATCGCGGTCAAGCTCTTCGGAAAGTTCCGTCGCCTTCGCCGGAGAGGATTCGCTCGCCCTCTCGTTCAAGATCTTCGAACTGTCCGCCGTGCAGCGCCCAGTAGAAGACGCCGATGATCAGCAGCACCAGCACGACCGACAGCGGAATGAGCACGAAACAGGATGTCCATGCGGTCAGGTCCGCACGGGCATGCGGCTCAGCCGCAATGCATTGAGGACGACGATCAGCGAACTGGTGGCCATGCCCAGGCCCGCCGCCCAGGGCGGCAGCCAGCCGATCATGGCCAGCGGAATGCAGGTGAGGTTGTAGATCGCCGCCCAGGTCAGGTTCTGCCGCATCACGCGCAAGGTGCGGATGCGCATGCTCGCGTGCATCGGCCACATCGGCCAGACGCGAACCCAGCAGGACGGCATCCGCCGCCGATTGGGACACCGCCGAGCCATGGGCGAAGGCGAAGGACACGTCAGCGCGCGCCATCACCGGCGCGTCGTTCAGGCCATCGCCCACCATTGCCACCACCCTGCCCTGCGCCTGAGCGGCCGCGACGGCATCGAGCTTGTCTTGCGGAGTGGCTGCGGACTGCACGTCCTGGATGCCCAGTCGATCGGCCAGGGCCTGCGGTCCGCTCGGCGGTGTCGCCCGAGAGGAGACCCAGCGACAAGCCCGCTGCGCGCAGCCGGGCGACCGTCTCGGGTGCGTCGGCTCGCATCGACTCGGCGAGATCGAAGGTGGCCAGCACGAGACCGTCGCGACCGAAGGCCACGTGGGTGTCGCCGACCGGCAAGGCGGATGTCGATCCGACCCAAGCGGCACGTCCGAGTCGATAGACCCGGCCATTCGGTCCACGGGCTTGCAAGCCCTGCCCCGCATGCTCCTCGACGTCGATCCAGCCCAGTTCGGTGACCCTCTCCCCACCAGCCTCCACCAGCGCGCGTGAAGCCGGGTGCGCCGAGTGGCGCGCCAGCGACGCCGCCTGCGCCAGCAGGGCGTGCGCGTCGCCGCCCGCGAGATGGACATGGGTGGCTGTCCACGCGAGCCGGTCCTCTGTCAAGGTGCCTGTCTTGTCCAGCAGGATGCGATCCACTGCGGCCAGCGCCTCCAGCGAGGCGGCACGCTGCAGCAGGATGCCGCGTCGCGCCAGCGCGCCGGTGGCGCTCAACAGGGCCGACGGCGCCGCCAGCGACAGGGCGCAAGGACAGGTGACGATGAGCACCGCCACGGCCGCCGACACCGCCCGGCTGGGATCGATGAAGGACCAGGCCACGGCCGCCACGGCCGAGAGAAACAGCACCATCCAGAGAAATGGCCCTGCCCAGCGATCCGCCTGACGCATCATCGCGGGCCGCTGGGTCATCGCGT
The DNA here is from genome assembly GCA_963739925.1 of uncultured beta proteobacterium. Lineage (GTDB taxonomy): Bacteria > Pseudomonadota > Gammaproteobacteria > Burkholderiales > Burkholderiaceae_C > CAVUBY01. The sequence continues at coordinate 86,234 of CAVUBY010000002.1, forward strand.
CCTGGATCAGCGACACGATGCCGGCATAGCGGGTGTCGGCGCCCAAGACGATCCACCCGCATGAGGACGGGCGCGTCGAGATTGAGACTGCCTGCTGCGAGCACATCGCCCGCCGACTTGCGCACAGGACGCGATTCACCGGTCAGCAGCGCTTCATCGGCGAGCGTCCGGCCCTCGAGCAGCACGCCGTCGGCCGGATAGGCCTGGCCCGCCATGACTCGCACGCGATCGCCGGGCCGCAGGCGCGACAGCGCCACGCTTTCGCTGCGGCCATCGTCGAGCAGGCGCTCCACGCTGTCGGGAAGACGTGCGAGTGCGCCCTCGAGCACGTCGGCCACCTTGTGCCGTGCGCGCAGTTCGAGCCATCGCCCGCCGAGGAGGAAGAAGACGAACATCGTCAGCGAGTCGAAGTAGACCTCGTGCCCGAACACGCCGGTGGGATCGAACGTTGCTCCGGTGCTGGCCACGAAGGTGACGGCGATGCCGAGCGCGACAGGCACGTCCATGCCGATGCGCCGCTGCACGCAGGCTGTTCCACGCGCCCTTGAAGAACGGCCCGGCCGAGAACAGCAGCACCGGCAAGCTCAGCAGCCAACTGGCCCATTGCAGCAGGCGCAGTGAATCGGCGCCGATGTCGCCCGGTTCGGCCAGGTAGGCCGGCGTGGCGTACATCATGACCTGCATCATGCAGAAGCAGGCCACGAAGAGTCTCCACAGGGCCAGGCGCAACTCGCGCTGGCGTTGAGCCTGCGCGGCACAAGCCACATCGGGCAGCGCACCGTAACCAGCCTGGCGCACACCGAGCACGAGCGCGGACAGCTGCGTGCGCTGCGGATCCCAGCGCACCTGGGCGCGTTCGCTGCTGGCGCTGACGCGTGCCTCCAGCACCCCCGGAATGGCGTGCAGCGCCGACTCGATCACCCCGGCGCACGCGGCGCAGTACATCCCCGAAATACGCAGCTGGGAGACGGCTTCGCGGTCACCGCGGGCGTTGGTCTGCCAACGGGTGAATCCGGCTTGCTCCTGAGGGTCATCCAGGGCCTGCACCGACAACGGCGAGACGTTGTCCATGGGCATGGCGATGGGCATGGGTGGCGGGCCGTCTGGCCCCTTGGACTGCGATGGAGATAATCTAAGCCCCACGCCCTGAGCCGATCATGACCTGCATCAAATCGCGAACCCTTGCCACCTTCGCCCTGCTGAGCGGGCTGCTCGTGAACAGCCTGGCCTGGGCCCAGGATGCGGCGCAGAAGCTTCCGGCGATTCGATTGAACGCCGGGATGCACATCATTCAGGCCGAAGTGGCACAGACGCCGGCCCAGCGAAGCATCGGACTGATGCACCGGCCGACCATGGGACCGAACGAGGGCATGCTGTTCATCTTCGAACAACCGTCGCCGCAGTGCTTCTGGATGAAGAACACGCTGCTGCCGCTGTCCATTGCCTTCCTGGCTGATGATGGCACGGTCGTGAACATCGAAGACATGAAACCCCAGTCGCTGGAGTCTCATTGCTCCAGCAAGCCAGTGCGTTTCGCGCTCGAGATGAACGTGGGATGGTTCGCCAAGCGCGGCGTCAAGCCGGGATCGAAGATCTCCGGCGCGCCCTTCGGGAACTGATCTCAGCCGGGAAACGCCGGCGCGGGGGCTGCGGCCGGGAATCCCGCCGGGGCCTCAGGGCTGACGAAACCTTCGCCAGCCTGCACCCAATCGGCATGTGCAGTGCCTGCGGCCAGCCGCTGCTGCAGGGCCGACAGCATCCAGCCATTGCTCAGGAGGCGCAACCGCTCTTCCTTGCTCAACGACGCGGGACCGCGGACTGCCGCACGGTGGACCAGATCGGCGGCGCAAGCGGCCTTCAGCGCGCTGCCTTGCGATTGCGTCGGGATGGCGCAGATCGTGCGCGCCACTGCCTCGGGCTGCGTCACCGTGGTGACGAAGCCCTGTGGCGCCGGCGCGCAGGCTTGCAGCGCGTGGGCGCGAGCGAGCACCGCCGGCACCTCACGCTCTTCCGGCGTGCTGAGAATGCCCAGCCGCGCCAGGAACCTTCCAGGCCCGGCGCGGCTCGTCCACACCGAGAGCGGGATCGCGACCAGCAAGGCGCCCAGTACCGGCGAGAGCCACCAGGGAAACACCGGCGCCAGGCTGAGCAGCACGGCCACCCACGCCGCAGCAAACAGGGCGTGCGGGCCATGTCGACGCAGGGCCTGCGACCAGGGCGTGGACGTGGCCTCGCGGGGAGGCGAGCGCCAATCGATCCGCCATCCGGTGAGTGCGGCGAACACGAACTGGGTGTGGAACATCATGCGCACTGGTGCGAGCGCGATGGAATGCAGCGTCTCGACCAGCGCGCCCAGCACCAGTCGCACCACGCCGCCGAAGCGTCCGGCTCGTCCGCGCAGGATGAGCAGACAGGATCGCGAGGACCTTGGGAGCGAACAACAACGCGGCGGTCGCCCCGAAGAGTGCCAGCACGAGGTTGCGCTCTGCACCCGGCCAGATCGGGAAGAGCTGATAGGGCTCGAGGAAATACTGCGGATCGGTGTTTGCCTGCGCCATGAACAGCGCTGACGACAACAGCAGGAAGCCCAGCCACAGGGGCGCGGAGAGATACGACAGCGTTCCGGTGAGAAATACGGCGCGGTGCACCGGGTGCAGCCCCGGCTCGAACATGAGTCGCGAGTTCTGCAGGTTGCCCTGGCACCAGCGGCGATCGCGCTGCACTTCGGTCAGCAGGTCAGGCGGCAGCTGCTCGTAGCTGCCGTCGAGATCCCACGCAATCCAGACTTTCCAGCCAGCGCGGCGCATGAGGGCCGCCTCGACAAAGTCGTGCGAAAGGATCTCGCCCGACAGCGAACCACGGCCCGGCAGCGGCGCGAGCGCGCAATGCGTCATGAAGGGTTCGACCCGCAGGATGGCGTTGTGCCCCCAGTAGTGCGACTCGCCCAGCTGCCAATAGTGCATGCCGGCGGTGAACAGCGGGGCGTAGACCCGCGAGCCGAACTGCTGGATGCGCGCATGCAGTGTGTCGTAGCCGCAGGCCTTGGGTGCGGTCTGGATGATGCCGGCGTCGGGGTGCGCTTCCATCAGGCGCACCAGGGTCGTCAGGCTGTCGCCGGTCATGACGCTGTCGGCGTCGAGCACGACCATGTAGCGGTAGCCTTTGCCCCAGCGCCGGCAGAAGTCAGCCACGTTACCGGCCTTGCGCTTGGTGCGCAGTGCGCGCCAGCGGTAGTGGATGCGCGGTCCTTCGCCACCGTTGGCCTGGGCCAGCTCGGCGTTGAGCGCGGTCCAGGCCTGCATCTCATCGGCCCGCGCGTCAGGGTCGCTCGAGTCGCTGAGGACGAAGAAATCGAAGTGAGCGCCCTGCCCTGTCGACTGAAGCGACTCCCAGGTGGCGCGCAGCCCAGCGAAGACCGTGGCGACGTGCTCATTGCAGATGGGCATGACGACAGCAGTGCGGGCCTCCTGCGGGATTGGGGCGTCGCGAAGGGCCGGGTCGCGCAAGGCACGCGAGAGCGAACGCCGGTCTCCGAAGGTCAGCACCCAGGCCCCCATCACTGCCGTCCAGAAACCGGCGGAGATCCATGCAAACAGAATTCCGAACAGCAGCACGATGGCGCCCTCGAGTGGCGTGCGCCCGTGCTGCGGCAGCACATCGAGCATGGTCTGGCCACCCGCCAGAGCGCCCGTCAACACCAGCACCAACAGCAGCAGCCGGCGCAGGGGCGCGGGCGCTCGGCGCGAAACCGCTGGTAGTGGGTCCGATGCCCCCCCTATCGAAGGATCGGCGAGAAACCGGAACCAGCGCCGCAGCGGATGACCTGCCCAGGGCCTGGGCACCATGGCACCCCGCTGCAGCGGCGGCTGCACCCGAGGCAGGCGTGTTGCGGACTGGCGCGATCCGGTCATGGTTTGCTCTCCGGGCGCGGCGGCACGATATAGCTCCAGGTCTCGCTGATCTGCGCTCGGTCGCGGCTCAGGTAGGCCCGCATCTCGACCGGCTTCTCGATGTCGGTGCGTTTCACACGGACGGTCATGCGCCAGCGCAGGGAAACAGGGTCTCTGAACAGGTTGCGCTCCATCAGTTCGGCGTTGTTGCCCACCCAGACGACGGCTTCAGGGCTGACGTTGGCAGGCAAGGACGTCAACGCGGGACCTTCGAAATCGACGACAAACTTCAGGTGACCATCGGGCTTGTTCACGAAACCCCGGCCGCGTCGCGTTTGCACGACCCATGCCAGCGGCGGCTTGATCTCGTTGTCCTTCTGCCAGAGCATCCGGTAGGCGAACTCGATCGGTTTGCCTGCCTCGGGAGCGCGGTCCGGCACCCAGTACGCCACGATGTTGTCGTTGGTCTCGTCCGGGGTCGGGATCTGCACCAGTTCGACGCGGCCTTCGCCCCAGGCGCCTTGCGGCTCGATCCAAAGGCTCGGACGACGGTGGTAAAGCGCCTCGGGATCCTCGTAGTTGCCATAGGCGCGGTCGCGCTGCATCAGCCCGAAGCCTTTGGGATCGCGGGTGGCGAACGAGGTGACGAGCAGGCGCTGTGGATTGACCAGCGGGCGCCAGATCCATTCGCCGTTGCCCGTGGCGATGGACAGGCCATCTGAGTCGTGGACCTCCGGGCGGTAGTCGTCGCGCCCTGGCTGGTTCTCGCCGAACAGGAACATGCTGGTCAACGGCGCCATGCCGAGCTTGCCGATGGCATTGCGCGGAAAGAGCCGGGCCGTCACGGCGACCTGGGTCGTGGCGCTCTGATCCATCGCCGACGCGACGGTGGCCTTGGCCGGTCGCGCTGCGTTCGCCGTGGGAGCGGGAAGCGCTGGCTTGAGCTCGAATCGGTAGGCACCGGCCACCTTGGGCGAATCGAGCAGCGCGTGGATCACCAGGGTGGTGGCGTTGGCGGACGGGCGCTCGATCCAGAACTCCGTGAAACGCGGAAACTCTTCGCCCTGAGGCGAGGCAGTGTCCACCGCCAGTCCGCGAGCCGACAGGCCGTACACCTGGTCGCGACCCACCGCCCGGAAGTAGCTCGCCCCCAGAAACACCAGGGCTTCGTCCTTGTAGCGGACGTTGTTCACCGGGAAGTGGACCCGGAACCCGGCGTACCCGGCGTCTCGCAGGGCGGCTGGGTCCAGTCGGTTCGCGCCGTAGTCGAACAATCCGGGATCGAAACTCACCGGGCGCGCACGACCGCCGACCACCTCATGGATACGAACCGGCTGCGCGAAGCCGCGTCCCGCATGGAAGAACATCGAGCTCGAAGGGCAGCTTCTCCTTGCGCCACATCGCCGAGTCGGGCTTGAAACGGATGTCACGGTAGCCGTCGTAGCTCAGGTCACGCAGTTCCGGCGCCAGCTTGTCGACCGGGGCCTTGTAGGGGGACTGGGACAAGGTCTGCGCCATCTGGACCACGTCTGGGAATCCAAAGGCCGCTGCGGGCAGCGCAGGCCATGCCACGGCGAGTGCCGCGGCAACGCTTCGAGAGGCCGACCGCCATCCGGAAACCCTGGCGCGTGCGCGCAGCGCGTGTTCTCTGACCCGTTCCAGCATGCCTTCGCTCCCCTTGTGTGATTGGGGTGGCGACCGGCGCATGCCTTCTCAGGGCGCATCAAACGGTCAAATCCGCCAACCCGATCACAATTGTACGGGTAAGCCCGGGTGCACCACTTGCAACAACTTGTTTAGGGACGGGAGATTCAGTTCACACCATGCGCACCTCAAAAGGCTGGGGCCGGCAGCGCCGGCCCCAGAGACTGTCGGGTGCGGGAGGTCGGCGCGTCAGCCGAAATTCGCTTCCGCAAAACGCCAGTTGACCAGCGAGTTCAGGAAGACCTCGACGAACTTCGGGCGCAGGTTGCGATAGTCGATGTAGTAGGCGTGCTCCCAGACATCGATGGTCAGCAGTGCCTTGTCGGCCGTGGTGAGCGGTGTACCGGCAGCGCCGGTATTGACGATGTCGACACTGCCGTCAGGCTTCTTCACCAGCCAGGTCCAGCCCGAGCCGAAGTTGCCCACGGCGCTCTTGGTGAAGGCTTCCTTGAAGGCCGCATAGCTGCCCCACTTGGCGTTGATCGCCGCGGCCAGTGCCCCCGTCGGCTCGCCACCGCCGGCAGGCTTCATGCAGCTCCAGAAGAAGGTGTGGTTCCAGATCTGGGCGGCATTGTTGTAGATCGGCCCCGACGCGGTCTTGACGATGTCCTCGAGGCTCTTGCTCTCGAACTCGGTGCCGGTCTGCAGGTTGTTGAGGTTCACCACATAGGCGTTGTGGTGCTTGCCGTGGTGGAACTCGAGCGTCTCGCGGCTGTAGTGCGGCGCCAGGGCGTCGATGGCGTAGGGCAGTGAGGGCAGGGTGTGTTGCATGGAGATCCTTTTGCGCGTCGTGGGTGAGCGCGCGAATTGTAAGTAGCTTGCGAAGGCCTTGCCGTTGGCGCAGTCCGGCGGGCGTTGCCGCAGGAGGATCGTTCGAGATTCGGATCTGCGGGACGCCCTAGGGCGGCACCTCGCTGGCCACCGTGACCACCTGCAGCGCCGCGCGACCATCTGCCAGCTGGGCCTGCACAGGCTGGCCTGCATGCAGGCTGCGACTGGAGGTCAGGACATGGCCTTGGGCATCGGTCAGCCAGGCGTATCCGCGTTCGAGCACCTGCTGCGGATCCAGCAGTCGCAGGCGCGCGCCAAGAGCATCGAGCCGGCTCGCCTCGGCGGCGCGCACGACGACGCCCGCGCGGCGCCAGCGCACTTCGTGCTGGGCCAGGTGGACGCGTTGACCCTGCACGGCATGCCGCACGGCCAGGTCCAGGCGTTGTGCCAGCAGTTCGAGGGGCTGGTGCCGCCGTCGCACCCCGTCGGCCGGACGCGCCAGGCGGCGCGCCGCGTGGTCCAGCCGCTGCGCCTGGCCATCGACCACCGCGCGCACCTGGCGTTGCAGACGGAGCTGAAGGTTTCGCAGCGCAGCCTGGCAGGTCGCGGCCTCCGGCGCGGCCAGCTCCGCCGCCGCGGTGGGAGTCGCCGCACGCAGATCGGCGGCCAGGTCGCAGAGGGTGACATCGGTTTCATGCCCGACACCACAGACGAGCGGGATGGGCGATGCCGCCACCGCGCGCACCACCCGCTCGTCGTTGAAGGACCAGAGGTCTTCGAGCGAACCACCGCCTCGGCACAGGATCAGCGTGTCGATGTCCGCACGCTGGCCGGCGATCTCCAGCGCCCGCACCAGCGCAGCGGGTGCCTCCGCACCCTGCACGAGGCTCGGGATGATCACCACCGACACCTGCGGGCTGCGGCGCGCCAGCGTGCTGAGCACGTCCTGAAGGGCCGCAGCACCGAGCGAGCTGACCACGCCAATGCAACGCGGATGCGAGGGTATGGCGCGTTTGCGCTGCACATCGAACAGGCCGAGCGCCTCCAGCCTGGCCTTCAGCCGCAGGAACTGCTCGAACAGGGCGCCAGCACCGAACCGTTGCATCGACTCGACCACGAACTGCAGTTCGCCCCGCGGCTCGTAGACCGCGACACGCCCTCGCAGCTCCACGAGTTGCCCCTCGGACGGCGCGAAGTCGATGAGCGACGCTGCCCGCCGGAACATCGCGCAGCGCAGCATCACGGCGCCGCCCTGCGCATCCTTGAGCCCGAAGTAGCAATGGCCGCTGGCGGCTCGCGAAAAGCCCGACAACTCGCCCTGCACGACGCAGGAGGCAAAGCGAGTGGCCAGAAGATCGGTGACCGCGTGCACCAGCGCAGCCACGCTCCAGGCCCCCTGGCGGGCCATTCCCAGCACCGGCTCAACCACGCGCAAACCCAGCACTGGCGCGCAGGGAGAACTCCACAGACGCGCCCAGCAAGGCCGCGCGGGGCAAGGTACCCGTCATCGTCTTGTCACGATCGATCAAGTGCTTGATTCGCAAAGGATTTTCCCTGCCTAAAACTTGAGCAAGCCAACCCGGGCCTTGAAGGCACGCGGCTTTGCGGAGGGTGAGCAGGGGTTACCCACAAAGATATCCACAGTGGCGGTGCACAGCATCGGGCCAAGGCCACGCGGATGACCATCGAGCCCGCCCGCGAGCCAACGACTTCGTGCATTCACTCAGCCAATCGGGTCGCACCCATGGTCCATAATCGCGCGTCCCGAAACACCCCCGATACCCGTCGAAAGGGCACGTTTGTTTTCGATCATACAAGCCGCCGGCTGGCCGATCTGGCCCTTGCTCATCTGCTCTGTTGTCGCGATGGCGCTCGTCATCGAGCGCTTTTCGAGTCTGCGTGCGGGCAAGATCGCGCCCCCGCGGCTGCTCGACGAAGTCATCTCCGTCACGCGCGCCAGCCTGCCGTCCGCCGACGTCGTCAACAAGCTCGCCGACAACTCCCTGCTCGGTCGCGTGCTGGCGACGGGGCTGCGCGCCGTGATCGCCGATCCGCGCATCAGCGACGAAAGCCTGCGCGAGGCCTTCGAAGCCGCCGGCCGTGCTGCCGTTCACCGCATGGAGCGCTACCTGAACACGCTGGGCACCATCGCGTCGGCCGCACCGCTGCTCGGCCTGCTCGGCACGGTGATCGGCATGATCGAGATCTTCGGCTCGCAAGCGCCCACCGGGGGCAACAACCCCGCCATGCTCGCGCATGGCATCTCGATCGCCCTCTACAACACCGCCTTCGGTCTGATCATCGCCATTCCGGCGCTGATGTTCTATCGCTATTTCCGCGGGCTGGTCGATGCCTACACGCTGGAGCTCGAACAGGCGGCTCACCGGCTGGCTCCGCACCTGATGCGGTTTGCCGTTCCGCGCACCTGAGGCAGGCGACAGTGAACTTCCGCAAGCAGCGCAACGAAGAACCGGAGATCAACCTGATCCCGTTCATCGACGTGCTTCTGGTGATCCTCATCTTCCTGATGCTGTCGACCACCTACTCGAAGTTCACTGAGCTGCAGATCACCTTGCCCACGGCCGATGCAGAGAAGCCTCGCGATCGACCGCGTGAAATCATCGTGGCGATTGCAGCCGACGGCCGCTATGTGGTGAATCGCAAGCCGGTCGACGGCCGCAGTGTCGAGCTGTTGACGGCAGAGCTGAATGCGGCATCTGGTGGCAACACCGAAGTGGTCGTCATCATCTCGGCCGACGCCACGGCCGCCCACCAGAGCGTGGTGAACGTGATGGACGCGGCGCGGCGCGCCGGGCTGGCCAGGCTGACGTTCGCGACGCAAGCCACGGGTGGCTGATCGCGTCTCGTGGACCGCGCGCGTCGAACGCGCCTGGCTCGAACGTTCGTGGCTCTCCGCCTTGCTGCTGCCTCTCGCCGGGCTCTACTTTCTGCTGACCACGCTGCGCCGCTGGTGCTTCGATCGCGGGTGGCTGCACGCGATTCATCTGGGTGTGCCGACGATCGTGGTTGGCAACGTCATTGCGGGTGGCGCTGGCAAGACCCCTGCGGTGCTGGCGATCGTGGAAACGCTGCGGCGTCGCGGGTTCACGCCGGGCATCGTCTCGCGTGGCTATGGTCGGTCGGACAACGCCGTGCTCGAAGTGCAGGCAACGACACCAGCGGCGCAAAGTGGCGACGAGCCGCTGCTGCTGCACTTGCGCAGCCGTGCGCCTGTCGTCGTGGGACGTGACCGCGTGGCTGCGGGCCGGTGGCTGCGGCAGCGCCATCCTCGAGTCGACGTGATCGTGACGGACGATGGACTTCAGCATCGCCGCCTTGCTCGCGATCTGCAGGTGATCGTGTTCGACGAGCGCGGCATCGGCAATGGGCGCCTCCTGCCAGCCGGTCCACTGCGTGAGCCGCTGTCCGCCATGGTGCCACCGCGCAGTCTCGTCCTGTACAACGCCACGGCGCCGAGCACGTCCTGGCCGGGCTCGCTCGCTCGCCGCCAGCTCGCCGGATGCGTCCCACTCGCCGCCTGGTGGCAAGGCGCGCCGCCCGAGATGACGGCCCTCCACGCGCTGCGCGGCCGACCGGTGCTCGCGGCGGCCGGGCTCGCACGGCCGGGCCGCTTCTTCGCCATGCTGCGCGCGCAGGGCCTGGTCATCGACACCCTCGCACTGCGCGATCACCACGATTTCGCCACATTGCCCTGGCCGCCTGGCACACCCGACGTCATCGTGACGGAAAAGGATGCCGTGAAGATCGACCCCGCGCGTGTCGGGACCACGCGCGTCTGGGTGGCGGCGCTAGACTTTGCGCTGGACGCGCCATTCGAAGAGGCCCTCCTGGCCGGACTTGCCGGCACGTCTGCATTTTCTCCGGAGTGACCATGGAAACCCGATTGCTCGATCTGCTGGTGTGCCCGATCTGCAAAGGACCGCTCGAGTACTGGCGCCCGCCCATGCAGTCGGCTCACGAACTGGTCTGCAAGGCCGATCGGCTGGCATTTCCGGTGCGCGACGGCATCCCGGTGATGCTGGAAAGCGAAGCCCGCTCGCTGAACGACGGCGGCGTGGAAAGCAACGCTTCTGCGCTGGCGCCCGGCGCATGAAATTCACGGTGCTGCTGCCGGCGCGGCTGGCGTCGACCCGGCTGCCCAACAAGCCGCTGGCAGACATCGGCGGCGCTGCCGATGATCGTGCGGGCCGCGCAGCGGGCGGCGCTTTCAGGCGCCACGTCGGTGGTGGTCGCCGCCGACCACGCCGACATCGTGGCGGCCTGCGCCGCGCATGGCGTGCACGCCTTGCTGACGCGTTCCGATCACGCCACCGGCAGCGATCGACTCGCCGAAGCCTGCACGCTGCTGGGCCTGGACGGCGACGATCTGGTGGTGAACGTCCAGGGCGACGAGCCTCTGATGGATCCGCCCTTGGTGGATGCCTGCGCCGCATTGCTGACCACACGCACCGACTGCGTCATGAGCACGGCAGCGCACGAACTTGCATCCGCGGCCGAGCTGCACAACCCGAGCATCGTGAAGGTGGTTCTCGACAGCGCGCAACGCGCCTTGTATTTCTCGCGTGCACCGATCCCGTGGTGGCGTGACGGGCCAGCTGGCGCAGGCGCGGAAACGCTGTCGGACCCGCGGCCGCTGCGGCACATCGGCATCTACGCTTACCGTGCAGGCTTCTTGCGCCGCTTCCCTGCCCTGCCCTCGGCGCCGATCGAGCGCATCGAATCGCTTGAACAACTGCGCGTGCTCTGGCATGGCGAACGCATTGCCGTGCATGTGACAGCGCGGGCGCCAGGACCCGGCGTGGACACGCCGGAAGACCTGGCCAGAGTGCGCGCGCTCTTTGCCCGCTGAGCGGCAGCCAAGCGGCTGGCCTGTGTCGGCTCCAGACGCTGGAGCGTCAGCGAAGAGCCAGGGTGTGCGTGTTATTCTCGAATCGAGACAACGCGACTGCGGGCTTGGACCGTTCGCGGCCCATTCGAAACACGATCACCCATCGAGGCAGACCCATGAGATTGATTTTGTTGGGCGCCCCCGGCGCGGGCAAAGGCACCCAGGCCGCGTTCATCTGCAAGCAGTACGGCATCCCGCAAATCTCGACGGGTGACATGCTCCGCGCCGCCGTCAAGGCCGGTACGGCGATGGGGCTGGCAGCCAAACGTGTGATGGACTCGGGCGCGCTGGTCAGCGACGACATCATCATCGGCCTCGTCAAGGAACGCATCACGCAGCCGGACTGCGCCAACGGCTTCCTGTTCGACGGTTTTCCCCGCACCATTCCGCAGGCCGATGCCATGAAGCAAGCCGGCGTCAATCTCGACGTGGTGCTCGAGATCGACGTGCCCGACGGAGCCATCATCGAGCGCATGAGCGGTCGCCGCGTGCATCCCGCATCGGGACGCACCTACCACGTCAAGTTCAACCCGCCCAAGACCGCGGGCAAGGACGACGTGACCGGTGAAGACCTGATCCAGCGCGACGACGACAAGGAAGAGACGGTGCGCAAGCGCCTCGACGTCTACCAGAGCCAGACGCGTCCGCTGGTCGATTACTACTCCGCCTGGGCCGCTACCGGCGACAAGAACGCACCGCGCTACCGCCGCATCAGCGGCACCGGCACGGTCGATGAAATCACCGCACGCGCGCTGCAAGCGCTGTCCTGAACCGGCCTGGGAGTCGAATCGATGGAAATCGCTGTTGGCAAGGTCTTCATCGTCACCGGCGGCGCCTCGGGCCTGGGCGAAGGCACGGCCCGGATGCTCGCCGGCCACGGCGCCAAGGTGGTGATCGCCGACCTCCAGGTGGACAAGGGCGAAGCGCTGGCCACGGAGATCGGCGGCGCCTTCGTCAAGTGCGATGTCTCGCCAAGAGGCGGACGGCCAGGCCGTGGTGGCCAAGGCGGTGTCACTCGGTAAGCTGGTCGGGCTGGTCAACTGTGCCGGTATCGCCCCCGCCGCCAAGACCGTCGGCAAGGATGGCGCGCACCCGCTGGCCTTGTTCGCCAAGACGATCACCGTCAACCTGGTCGGCAGCTTCAACATGATCCGCCTTGCGGCCGAGGCGATGAGCAAGAACGCGCCCGAACCCACCGGTGAGCGCGGCGTGCTGATTTCGACGGCCAGCGTGGCAGCCTACGACGGCCAGATCGGTCAAGCGGCCTACTCGGCGTCCAAGGGTGGCGTCGTCGGCATGACACTGCCCATCGCACGCGACCTCGCCCGCAACGGCATCCGCAACATGACCATCGCTCCAGGCATCTTCGGCACCCCGATGCTGTTTTCGATGCCCAAGGACGTGCAGGACGCCTTGGCCGCGGGCGTGCCGTTCCCGAGCCGCCTGGGGACGCCGGCGGACTACGCCAAGCTGGTGCACCAGATCATCACCAACGAGATGCTCAACGGTGAGGTGATTCGCCTGGACGGCGCGATTCGTCTCGCGCCGAAGTGATCCGACTCCTGCCACCGCGACGGCGGCAGGTCCTGAATCAGCCCTTGCGCCTGGCGTAGAGGCTCCAGAGCCTGGCGAGGTCGGCGGTGCCGTCGGTGCCCGAGACCGAACGCAGCGTGGTCTGGGCCTTGGTGGCGTCGCCGGTGATCAGCTGGGCGATGCCCAGGTGCAGCTTCGCATCCTCCGGGCGCTTCAGGCCGCCCTTGGCGATGCCCTGCTGCATCAGCGCCACGCCCTTGGCGTCCCCGCCTGCCGCCTGCGCGAAGCCGATGGCCACCAGCGCATTGCCGTCCTTGGCCGCCTGTGCCTCCTGCAGCTGCGAGGCCTGCGCCGCCTTGGCCTCCTCGATCTTGCGTGTGACCAGATCGCGCAGCCGCTTGTGGCGCTCCCCCTCGGCCCCCTGGCCCAGGATGTTCGCTCGCGAAGCCCTTGTCGACCACCTGCCGGGCCTCCTGCACATGCCCGGCCTGCAGCGCCAGCTGGCTCATCTCCATGAAGTCCGCCGCCGCGCTCATGCTGCCCGTGGCCAGGCTCAGCCGGTAGGTGTCGAGCACCAGCCGGTCGCTGAAGCCGGGCTTGCGCTGCATGCGGCTGAGCAGGTCGACCCAGTACTCCTTCTTCGGGTAGTAGGTCACCAGCCGCTCCAGCGCGAAGGTCGTGGCGCTCGCGTCCTTGAGCTGGCTGGCGGCGTTGAGCAGCAGGTTCAGCCGGTCCTGCGCCGGCGCCGTGCCCGCCTTCTCGGCCGCCTGGATCTCGGTGGTCAGCTCGCGCGCTGCGCCGGCGAAGTCGCCGCTGAGGTACTGGCTCTGGATCAGCAGCGTGCGCATCGAGCCGCTGGTGCCGCCTTCCTTGAAGTAGCGCTGGCCCCACTGCATGGCCTTGCGCATAGTCCTTGGCCCGGTAGTAGCTGCCGGCGATCGACTCCAGCATGCGCACCTTGTCGGCCGCAGCCACCTTGGGCGAGGCCGAGATCGCCTCGAACGACCTGGCGGCGGTGTCCACATCCCCCGCGCCCGAGGCCGCAGCCATGCGCATGCGCTCGGTGGTCAGGGCCTCGTGAGGCGTTCTTGTTGCCCACCGCGTCGGCCTCGCGCACCTTGGCCAGCGCCTCCTTGTACTTGCCCGCCTTGATCAGCTCCTGCGCCGCCTGCAGCGGCTTGCCCACCTCCGGACGCAGGGTCTCCTGGGCATGCACCGCCGCGCCGATCAGCAGCAGCCGCGGCCAGAACGATCCGGGTGATCGACGGGGCCGTCATTTCACGAACTGTTCGTTGCCGACCATGCCCGAGCTTGGTCACGCCCAAGCCGCTGGGCGGAGGCCAGCACCATGGCCACGGACTTGTACTCGACGAGCTTGTTGGGCCGGATGTGGACCTCGGGCTGGTCGGGCTCGGCGGCGGCCTGGGCGAGCTTGGCCTCGAGCGTGGCGCGGTCGGGCAGCGCCTCGCCGTTCCACAGCACGGTGCCGTCGAAGTCGATGTCGATGGTCACCACCACCGGCTCCTTGGTCGGCGGCGGCGGGTTGCCCGCGGGCATGTTGAGGTTGACGCTGTGCAGCTGGATGGGGATGGTGATGATCAGCATGATGATGAGCACCAGCATCACGTCGATCAGCGGCGTGGTGTTGATGTCCATCATCACCTCGGGTTCGCTCGAGCCGGAGCCCGAGCCGATGTTCATGCCCATGGTCTGCTATCCCTTCGGCGGAGGTTCGGTCACGAAGCTGATCTTGGCGATCGCCGCGCGCTGGCAGGCGAAGACCACGCGCCCGATGGACTCGTAGCGCGCCTTCTCGTCGCCACGGATGTGCACCTCGGGCTGGGGGTTCATGACGGCAATGGTCTTGAGCTGCTGGAACAGGGCCTCGCTGTCGGCCACGGGCTGGGCGTTCCAGAACACGTCGCCGTCCTTGTTGACGGAGATCTCGATGTTCTCGGGCTTGGTCTGGCGCGCGATGTTGTTCTCTTTGGGCAGGGTCATCGCAACCGACTGGGTCACCACCGGGATGGTGATCAGGAAGATGATCAGCAGCACCAGCATCACGTCCACCAGCGGGGTGGTGTTGATGGTGGAGACGACTTCGTCTTCGCCCCCGCTCGAACCGAGGTTCATGGCCATGACGGAACTCCTCAGCGCGCCTTGGCGCCCATGAGCACGCCGTGCAGGTCGGCCGCGAAGCCGCGCACGGCGTCGAGGGTGACCTTGTTGCGTCGCACGAGCCAGTTGTAGCCGAGCACGGCCGGCACGGCCACAGCCAGGCCGATGGCGGTCATGATGAGGGCCTCGCCCACCGGGCCGGCCACCTTGTCGATGCTGGCCTGGCCGGCGATGCCGATGGCGGTGAGCGCGTGGTAGATGCCCCAGACGGTGCCGAACAGGCCGATGAAGGGGGCGGTGGAGCCGACGGTGGCCAGGAAGGCCAGGCCGTCCTGGAGCCGGGACTGGACTTCGTCGACGGAGCGTTGCACGCTCATGGTGACCCAGGTGTTGCGGTCGATGTTCTGGGTGAGGGTGCCTTCGTGGTGCTCGCCGGCCTGGATGCCGGTCTCGGCAATGAAGCGGAAGGCGCTGCCGTCCTTGAGCTTGGTGGCGCCTTCGTTGAGGCTGGCGGCCTTGAAGAAGTTGTTGCGCGCGGCCTTGGCTTCGCCGGAGATCTTCAGGCTCTCGTAGAGCTTGGTGATGAGGATGTACCAGCTGCCCATGCTCATGAGCACCAGGATCACGAGCGTGCCCTTGGACGACGAAGTCACCCTGCGCCCACAAGGCCGCCAGACCATAGGGATTGTCCACAGTCTCCTTGCTGCTGGTCGCAGCCGCAGCCACCGCAGGCGCCACCGCCGCCGTGGGTGCAGCCGCAGGCGCCGCAGCCTCGGCTGAGGGGCGCTGGCTTGGGCCTGGACGG
>CAVUBY010000003.1:0-88738 GCA_963739925.1 uncultured beta proteobacterium
CCAATGCCTTCGCATTTACGTAAGCGTGAAACACGCCGTGCCTTGTCAGATCCGCGGGTAGCCCAAGCAATGCGTGTATCAGCCGCGTTGCGCCGCGCATTCGGCCTCCGACTCAGGGCCGGCTACGTCTGCGGCGTTGTAGAAGTCAAGGAAAACAAGGCTTGAGTCTAGGCCGTTGAGCTTCGAGAACAGGTATTGAAACGCAAGCCGGTTCGCATAATGGTACAAGTTGCCAGACCAGTCTGCTTTCGCTTTTGGCGCGTAGTGGCGACGAGCCTCGGCGAGCGAGGCGCGGATCAGATCGAGCGATCCATCTGACGCTTGGCTTGGCGGTGAGGCAGCCTCGGGAATATGCGCCTTGGCTTCTACTAGGACAATGCGACCCTTCGCACTTCGTCCGAGGGCGTCCCAAACCGGCCCTCGACGCGGCCAGAATTCGGCGAGTGATCGGTTTGGCAACCTATCGATGCCAAGGCAGCGAAGAACCTCACCGTCTCTGTACTCGATGAAATTGCTGGCTCGAAGGGGCGACTTCCAAACGACCGAATCGTCGGAGTCGATAGCGCCGGCTCGACGCAATGCTTCATCAAGCAAGGAGGGTGCCGTGTGGACGGCGATCTGTAGCCACCGTTGACTTCCCGCAGTGGCAAATTCTGTCGTCATGGCGGCCTCTCGATGCGCTCTAACGAATGAAAGGGACTTCCCCGTCCCGAGCTAGCCGCGAATGCGGCAGACCGGCAACAGAAGTGCCACGATGGGAAGTGCGAACTCTCATCAACTCACTCGGAAGGGGAAGTCCATGGGCATTTTGTACGTTGGCATCGATCTCGCCAAGAACGTCTTTGCGGTGCACGGCGTGAACGAGGCGGGCAAGCGCCGAGCTGCGTGCGCCCAAGGTGCCGCGCGCCAAGCTGCACGAGCTGATCGCCTCGCTGCCGCCGTGCCTGATCGGCATGGAAGCGTGCTCCGGCGCGCACCACTGGGCGCGGCTGTTCCAGGCCCACGGCCACACCGTGCGCCTGATGGCGCCGAAGTTCGTCGCGCCCTACCGCATGAGCGGCAAGCGCGGCAAGAACGACGCGGCCGACGCGGCGGCGATCTGCGAAGCCGTGCAGCGGCCCGAACATGCGCTTCGTGCCCATCAAGACGCAGGAGCAGCAGTCGCGGCTGATGGTGCACCGCGCCCGCCAAGGGTTTGTCGAAGCGCGCACGGCCACGCATCAACCGCATCCGCGGCCTGCTCAGCGAGTTCGGCATCGTGCTGCCGCTCAAGGCCGAAGTGGTGCGCCGCGAGGCACGCAGCCACGCTCGAAGATCTGCCCGGCTGGGCCAACACCGTGATCGGCGATCTGCTCAGCGAAGTTGCACCACCTGGACGAGCGCATCGAGCAGTACGACGCGCACATCCGCACCATGGCGCGCGAGTGCGCGTGCGGCACAGCAGCTGATGCAGCTGCACGGGTGTGGGCGAGACCACCGCCACGGCGCTCGTGGCGATGGTGGGCAACGGCCACGAGTTCAACTGCGGCCGGCAGTTCGCGGCCTGGCTGGGCCTGGTGCCGGGCCAGTACAGCTCGGGCGGCAAGACGCGCCTGGGGCGCATCACCAAGGCGGGCGACGCCTACCTGCGCAGTCTGCTGGTGCTGGGCGCGCGGGCCGTGCTGCAATGCGGCCGCCGAACAAGACCGACTCGCTCAGCCGCTGGGCGGTGCAGCTGCGCGAGCGCCGAGGCTACTGGAAGGCGGTGGTGGCCATCGCGGCGAAGAACGCGCGCATGGCCTGGGCGGTGCTGACCAAGCGGCGAGGCGTTCAAGCTGCCGGCGTAGGCCCAGGCCTGCAGGTCTGGTTCCACCGAGGAAGCTTGACCGATCGATTTCCACCACCGCGTGACGACCAGCGTTGATGAGCAAAGGTTGGACCTGCGCGGGGAGTGCCTGATTAGCTCAAGGAGGCGGCAATCGGCCGACCTCGGCTAACGAATGAGGCCCCCGCGCGCGTCTTTCATCAGGGTCCGCAGCAATCGACATGCTGCATCAATGACCGGTTGTAGTTTGTCCAGTCCGCACCCTTTTCGCACCTCTTCGACGCCATGCGCCGGCGCGGTGATGCCGTAGAAGTCCAGAGATCAGCATTGAATCGAATCGCTGCGCGATTCGATCAGGCCTGCATTTGCTTGACAAAGCGGGGAAGCCCTTGTAGTTTGAGCTGAGCGGACCCCGCCGGGTTGGCGCTTGGCCCGCGAGGCGGATGATGACACTGAGCCGCCTCGCGGGCCAAGTGCCAAGCCGGTGGAGGTCCGCTCGAGCGAAGGGTTAGGGCGGCAGCTGGCTAAAGGAAAGCCAGTGCGGCGGCAGAAGGTGACTGCCAAGGCCAGCAGCCCATGAAGCAGAGCTGCGGAAACCTTCAGCTGCTGCGCTCTGGCCAATGCACTAGCGCTGACCTGTCCGAGCGAATGAGCGGACCAGCATTGGCGATAGGAACCTCCAAGCTGCCGAACGTACTTCGCTTGGCGATTGGCTCGTGCTTCAACGTAGCCATATGAGCGAAGAGCGCCCAGAAAGACGAGGGCGACCGGTAGCCAGAGCGACGAGGCTGATGCAGCTGCTTGGTATAGAAGCGAACCATGCGTAGAAGGCGGCAAGGCCAGCAGATGGATGGGGAACTCCAAGTGCTTGGCCTGTTCCCTGCCGACCGGATATCGGCGCGAAGAAACTCCCATTCCTTCAGGTGGAACTCCCGTGCGTCATCTGCAGGTACGCTTGACTCAGGGGACCTGGTGTTCATAGCCGATGGACGAGAAGTGAGGTTTGCGCCGCCTAACGTAATTTCGACATCAACGTGGCGCAACCTCCAGGCCACGCCTTCGCATCATTCTGACATCTAACTTGGCAGAGTGACGTCTAACTTGGCATGGCCTAGCGGGCTGGAAGCCGCGTCCAGCCTGGATTTTCGGCCTATCGCACCGGGTTGACCCGACCATCAACTGACAGAGCGAAACACGTCAGACCACCCCGCCCCACCCTCACCCCGCCCAAGGCGGCTTCCTCTTGTCGAAGAACGCAGCGATGCCTTCCATGCCCTCGGGGCCGCGGGCGGAGCGGGCGTAGGCGGTGGCGGCTTCTTGCACCAGTTGGTCGGGGTGGGTGGCGCGGGTGCGGGCCATGAGGGCCTTGGTGGCGGCCAGGGCGCCGGGGGCGCAGGCCAGGATGTCGGCCAGCACGGCGTCGCGTGCGGCGTCGAGCTGGTGGTCGGGGTGCACCTCGTGCACCAGGCCGAGCGCGAGCGCGGTGCGGGCATCGATGCGGCCGGCGGTCACGGCCAGGCGGCGCGCTTGCGAGTAGCCCACGCGCTCCACCAGAAACGAGGCGATCTGCGCGGGCACCAGGCCGATGGAGGTTTCGGGCAGGCGGAACACGGCGCTCTCGCCGGCCAGGGCCACGTCCACCACGCAGGCCAGGCCCATGCCGCCGGCCATCACCGTGCCTTCGAGCACGGCCACGGTGGCCAGGCCCGTGCCGGCAAAGGCCACGCACATTTCGCCGAAGGCGGCGCTGATCTCTGCCACGGGGTCGGCCACCGGATCACTGCTGCTGTCGTTGGCGGCCTCGCCGTCGCGCGCGGCCACCACGCCGCGCAGGTCACCGCCCGCGCAAAAGTGGCCGGCCGCGCCGCGCAGCACCACGGCGCGCACCTCGCCGCCGGCTTCGGCATAGGCCAGGGCCTGGCCGAGTTCGTCCACCATGAGGGGCGACATGGCGTTGCGCACCTCGGGCCGGTTGAGGGTGATGTGGAGCACGCCAGCGTGCTCGCGGGTCAGCAGGGTTTCGAAGGTGGGCAGCTCGGTGCTCATGTCCCGCCGGTGCGGTAGTGGTTACCGCATCAGTTTAGGCAAGGTGCCTTCGAGCTTGCAGATGATGCCGAGCATGACCTCGTCGGCACCTCCGCCGATGGAGGCCAGGCGGTAGTCGCGGTAGGCCTGCGAGGCGGGGTTGTCCCAGCTGAAGCCCATGCCGCCCCAGTACTGCAGGCAGGCGTCGGTGATCTCGCGCATCAGGCGGCCGCCCTTGAGCTTGGCCATGGAGGCCAGGCGCGTCACGTCTTCGCCGGCCACGTAGCGCTCGGTGGCGTTGTAGGTGAGCGCACGCAGCAGCTCCACCTCGGTGCGCAGCTCGGCCAGGCGGAAGTGCACCACCTGGTTGTCGAGCACGCTCTTGCCGAAGATCTGGCGCTGGCGGGTGTAGTCGATGGTCTGGTCGATCAGGCGGTCCATGGCGCGCAGCGAGTTGGCGGCCAGCCACAGGCGCTCTTCCTGAAACTGCTGCATCTGGTAGATGAAGCCCGAGCCCTCTTCGCCGATGAGGTGGTGCTGCGGCACGCGCACGTTGTCGAAGAAGAGCTGCGCGGTGTCGGACGAGTCCATGCCGATCTTGCGGATCTTCTGGCGGGTGATGCCGGGCGCATCCATGGGCACGAGGATGAGCGACTTGTTCTTGTGCGGCGAGCCCTCGGAGGTGTTGACGAGCAGGCAGCACCAGTCGGCCTTCATGCCGTTGGTGATCCACATCTTGGAGCCGTTGATGACGTAGTCGCCGCCTTCCTTGCGGGCGCGGGTCTTGGTGGCGGCCACGTCGGAGCCGGCGGAGACTTCGCTCACGCCCACGCAGCCCACCATGTCGCCGGCGATGGCGGGGGCGAGGTAGTTGCGGCGCAGCTCGTCGGAGCCATAACGCGCCAGCGCGGGGGTGCACATGTCGGTGTGCACGCCGATGGCCATGGGCACGCCGCCGCAGTCGCATTCGCCCAGCGCCTCGGCCATCACCATGGAGTAGCTGAAATCGAGGCCCATGCCGCCGAACTCGGTGGGGTACTTGAGGCCCAGCAGGCCCAGGTCGCCGAGCTTCTTGAACACCTGGTGGCTGGGGAACTGTGCGCCGCCTCCCACTCGGCCACGTGCGGATTGACCTCCTTGACGATGAAGCGCCGCACGGTGTCGGCGATCTGGGTGTGTTCGGGCGTGAGCAGCATGGGTGTCTCCGGGCTTCTTGTGATGTGGGCGCTGTGTGATGTCAGGTGTGGTGTCACCACACATTTGGGGGATGTGGGCTCCTCGGTGGCTGAGGATACTGCCCGCAGCCTGAAACGAATGGCTCACGAGAATGGCTCACGCCGACGGAGACCTGCCATGACCACTGCCCACATTCCCGCCCTCGGCCCGGCCGTGCGCATCAAGGCACCGGCCCACCGCAGCCTGCAGCGCCCCACCGCCCTGCCCGTGGTGCGCACCGAGCGTCGCTCGGGCATGGCGCCTGCCGCTGCGCCTGATCTGGCGCCTGGTGCGCGGCTGAGGCCAGCGACCAGACGCCCGCGCGCTGCGCGCTAGTACGCCACCGCCTGCCCGTCACGGCGCGGGTCGCTGGCGGCCACGTAGCCTTCCACCGCCGGATCGCCCAGGCGCCAGATGAACTGGCCGGCGCCGAAGTCCTGGTAGCTGTCGTTGATGACTTCCACCTGGTGGCCGCGCGCCACCAGGCCCTGCACCGTGGCCGGGTCCATGGCCTGCTCGACGTTGATCTCCATGCCCGGCGTTGTAGCGCCAGCGCGGCGCATCGCAGGCGGCCTGGGGCTGCTGCTTGTAGTCGAGCATGCGCACCAGGGTCTGCAGGTGGCCTTGCGGCTGCATGTTGGCGCCCATGACGCCAAAGCTCATCACCGGCTTGCCCGCCTGGGTGAGGAAGGCGGGAATGATGGTGTGGAACGGCCGCTTGCCCGGCGCCACCACGTTGGCGCTGGCGGGGTCGAGGCTGAACGCGTGGCCGCGGTTCTGCATCGACAGGCCATAGCCCGGCACCACCACGCCCGAGCCGAAGCCCATGTAGTTGCTCTGGATGAAGCTGATCATCATGCCGCTCTCGTCGGCGGCGGTGAGGTAGATGGTGCCGCCCTTGACGGGGTTGCCGGCGCCGAAGTCCTGCGCGCGCTTCATGTCGATGAGCTTCGCGCGCGAGGCGAGGTACTGAGCGGTCGAGCATCTGCTCGGCCGTGACCTCCATGTTGGCGGGCTCGGCGACGAAGCGGTACACATCAGCGAAGGCGAGCTTCATGGCCTCGATCTGCAGGTGCTGCGAATCGACGCCGTCGACCTTGAGCGCCTTGAGATCGAAGTTGGACAGGATGCCCAGCGCGATGAGCGCGGCGATGCCCTGCCCGTTGGGCGGAATCTCGTGCAGCGTGTGGCCGGCGTAGTCCATGCCGATGGGCTTGACCCACTCGGGGCGGTAGGCCGCGAAGTCGGCCGCGGTGATGGAGCCGCCGTTGGCGCGCGCATGGGCCTCGGCCGCGGCAGCGATCTCGCCGCCGTAGTAGGCCGCGCCCTTGGTCTGCGCGATGAGGCGCAGCGAGCGCGCGGCATCGGCGAAGGCAAAGCGCTCACCGACGTTGCGGCGCGCGGCCGTGCGGCATGAAGGCCTGGGCAAAGCCGGGCAGCTCGGCCAGCAGCGGCGTGGCCGCAGCCCACTTCTGCTGCACCACCACCGGCACGGCGTAGCCGCGCTCGGCGATCTCGATGGCGGGCTCCATCAGATCAGCGAAGGGCAGCTTGCCGAAGCGCTCGCTCAGCGCCATCCAGCTCGACACCGCGCCGGGCACGGTGACCGCGTCCCAGCCGCGCACCGGCGGCGTTCTTGGCATCGGCGCCGTACTTCTTGCGGAAGTACTCGGGCGTCCAGCTCTTGGGCGCGCGGCCGCTGGCGTTGAGGCCGTGCAGCTGCTGGCCGTCCCAGAGGATGGCGAAGGAGTCGGAGCCGAGGCCGTTGCTCACGGGCTCGAGATGGTCATCGCGGCAGCGGCGGCCACCGCGGCATCGATGGCGTTGCCACCGCGCGCCATCATGCGCAGGCCGGCCTGCGCCGCGAGCGGGTGCGAGGTGGAGACGACGTTGCGGCCGAAGATGGGCAGGCGCTGGCTGGTGTAGCCGGTGTTCCAGTCGAAGGCGTGGGTCATGGGGGGCTTTCGTTGAAGTGCTGTGAATTCTGTGGTGTGCTGGCTGCTCAGTCGGCGGCGGCCTGGGCGCGGGCGTGCAGGCGGCGGATGGCCATCCACACCGCCCCGGCGATGAGCGGGATGCTCAAAGCCACCGCGAGGTCGGGCGAGACATTGAGGCCGGCCGACTTGGCGCCCTTGGCCACGTAGCCGACGAGGCCCGCGCCGTAGTAGGTGACCGCGGCGACGGACAAGCCCTCCACCGCGGTCTGCATCAGCATCTGCGCTTTCTGGCGGCGGTTCATGGCGTCGAGCAGGGCCTGGCTGTTTTCCTGCTGCTCGATCTCGACCCGCGTGCGCAGCAGGTTCGAGACGCGCGAGATGCGCTCGACAGCGCCTGCTGCCGCCGCGCGGCCCAGGCACAGGTCTGCATGGCGGGCAGCAGGCGGCGGTCCATGAACTCGCGCAGGGTCTGCAGGTTGTGCACGCGCTCTTCGCGCAGCTCTTCGATGCGGCGCTGCATCAGCTCGAAGTAGGCGGCGCTCGCCGAGAAGCGTGCATGGGTGCGGGCGTACAGGCCCTCCACCTCGGCGGCCAGGCGCGTGAGCTGGCGCAGCAGCTCGGGCTCTTCGTTCGCGCTGGCGTGGCGGATGCGGTTGGCCACGTCGGCCAGGTCGCGCTCGGCCGAGGCCAGCGCGGCACCCACTTCGCGCGCGGCGGGCAGGCCCAGCAGCGCCATCATGCGGTAGGTCTCGATCTCCAGCAGCCGCTGCACCAGCCGGCCCAGGCGCCGCGGCGTCATGTCGCCGGCCACCACCACCCAGCGGGCAAAGCCATCGGCGTGCAGGCGGAAGTCGGTGTAGACGTCGGCGGTGCCGTCCATCACCCGGGCGCCGACCAGGCTGTCTCTTCATCGATCGTGCGGCGCACCAGCGGCGGCACCTCGCCGCGCGGCGTGACCGCCGGCTTGACCAGCACATGCAGGCCCACGAGCCACTGCCCCGGCATGGCATCGCGCCAGGTCTGCGACACGTCTCGAGCGGCAGGTTGTCGAAGCCCTCGGGCATGTCGGTGAGCTGGCGCCAGAAGGTGCAGGTGTGGAACTCGGTGTGCTGCTCCCAGCGCAGGCGCACGCCGCCGATGTCGATGCTGAGGTGGCTGGCGCCGGGCGCGGGCACCGGCAGGTGGCGGTCGTTGAGCAGCGCGAAGAGGTGTTCCCGGGTGGCGTTGGCATCGCCACCCACCATCGCCAGGTGCGAGAGCAGCAATGGCGCCGCCATGCGTTCGTAGGGACGCGCGTGCACCTCGTGGTGCAAGGCCTCGCGCATGGGATGGACCGACTGCATCTTGCTGCTCCCTCAATGCCTTTTCACAAACCCTGGCCGCCAGTGTGCCCGTCCACGGCCTCCCCGAGGAAACGCTGCACCCGCGGCGGCTCGCTGCCGAGATGAAACGCCAGCCGACGCTCGCGCAGGCCGACGTCGGCGGCGGTGAAGCGCTCGTGCCGGCGCAGGTGCTCGACCCAGGACTCGTCGAGAAAGTACTCGATGTAGCGGCCCGGCACCGCCGTGTCACGGAACAGGCCCCACGACAGCGCCCCCTGGCGCAGCCGCGCCCGGCGCGTCTGCTGCATGACGGCCTTGAAATCGTCGGCGCGCGTCGGGTCGATCAGGTATTCGATCGTCACCATGACCGGGCCTTCGTCGGGCTGCGGCTCGATCGAACGGGCGCGGACCCGGCGCGTCCGGGCGCGCCGGGCTGTGGTCTTCGTCCTCGCCGCCGTCGACCGATGAGCCTGCCAGCGTGAGCAGCCAGCAGCAGCAGCCCGACGAGGGCCGCAGCGGCGATGCCGGTGGGCACGCTGCTCAGGCTGGCCACCTGGCCCCACAGCGCGGCGCCGGCGGCGCTGCCGCCCATCAGCGCCATCTGGTAGATCGACATGCCGCGCGCCCGCACCCAGTTGGGCAGCGCCATCTGCGCCGCCAGGGTGAGCGAGTTGGCGGTGGCGATCCAGGCCATGCCGGCCACGGCCATCGCCGGCACCGCGAGCCACAGGCGTGGGCGAGAACACCACGACGACCGCATGGCCGCGTGCATGCAGCGGTGCCGGCCAGCGCACGAACTGGTCGCGGCTCGAAGCGCGTCGCGCAGGCGCGGACAGCGACAGCGCTGCCGCCACGGCACCCGCCCCCATGGAGCCCAGCAGCAGCGTGAAGGTGCCGGCCCGCCGCCGTGCATGCCGCGCGCCACCAGCGGCAGCAGCGCGAGCCAGCGCGGTCGACTGCAGGAAGAACAGGAAGATGCGCAGCAGCACGCGCTGCATGCGCGGCGACTGCATCACGTGCTGCAGGCCCACGCGCATGGCGCCGACGAAGCGCTCGCCGGGCAAGCGCGCTGACCTGGCGCTGCGACTGCCAGCGCAGGATCAGCAGGAAGGCCACGATCGACAGCACCGCGTTGAGCAGGAACACGAACGGCGCTGCCCGCGCCAGCGAGCAGCGCACCGGCCACCACCGGGCCGATGACGCGCGACATGTTCATCGACATGCCGTTGAGGGCCAGCGCCGGCCGGCAGCTCGTGCGCGCGGCACGACCTCGGGCACGATGGCGGCGAACACCGGCCAGCGCATCGCCATGCCGATGCCGTTGGCGAAGGTGAGCAGCAGCAGCAGCGGCGCGGTGAGCAGGCTGTCGGCGGCGAGCAGGCGCCAGCACAACGGCCACGCAGGCCACCCACAGCTGCGTGACGGCGAAGTAGCGGCGCCGGTCGACGATGTCGGCCAGCGCGCCGCTGGGCAGGCCGAGCAGGAACACCGGCAGCGTGGACGCGGCCTGCACCAGCGCCACCATCACGGCGCTGTCGGTCAGCGAGGTCATCAGCCAGGCGGCCGCCACGTCGTTCATCCACATGGTGATGTTGGCGGCCAGCCAGGCCAGCCAGAGCATGCGGAACACCGGGCTGCGCAGCGGCTCAGGGCCGAAGGCGGGCGGGTGCGATACCGGGGCGTTCATCGGGTCACAAGCATACGGCCGCCGCACCCAATGCCCCGCGCCAAAGAACAAGCCCCGCCGGGGCGGGGCTTGGATCGCCGGGGATGGCGAGAGCGAGTCGCCTCAATCGGCGTCCTGGAACGCTTCCTCGCGCTTGTTCTTGATCGACGGCAGCATCACGACGACGATCATCAGCGCGCCGCGACCAGCAGGCCGGCGGACAGCGGCCGGGTCAGGAAGGTGCTCCAGTCGCCGCGCGACAGCAGCAGCGCGCGGCGCAGGTTCTCTTCCATCATCGGCCCGAGGATGAAGCCCAGCAGCAGCGGCGCGGGCTCGCAGCTCAGCTTGTAGAAGATGTAGCCGACGACGGCGAAGCCGGCGCCCATGTAGACGTCGAAGGCGTTGTTGTTCAGCGTGTACAGGCCGATGCAGCAGAACACCATGATGGCCGGGAACAGGAAGCGGTAGGGCACCGTCAGCAGCTTGATCCAGATGCCGATCAGCGGCAGGTTCAGGATCACCAGCATCAGGTTGCCGACCCACATCGAGGCGATCAGGCCCCAGAACAGCTGCGGGTTGCTGGTCATCACCTGCGGGCCGGGCTGGATGCCCTTGATCGTCATCGCGCCGACCATCAGCGCCATCACCGCGTTGGGCGGGATGCCCAGCGTGAGCATCGGGATGAACGAGGTCTGCGCGCCGGCGTTGTTGGCCGCCTCGGGGCCGGCCACGCCGCGGATGTTGCCCTTGCCGAACGGCACTTCGCCCGGGCTGCATGCGCATCTTCTTCTCGACCGTGTAGGCCGCAAACGAGGCCAGCAGCGCGCCGCCGCCGGGCAGCACGCCCAGCAGCGAGCCGAGCGAGGTGCCGCGAAGCACCGCGGGCCAGGCGTTGCTGAAGTCCTGCTTGGTCGGCCACAGGCCCTTCACGTCCTTGGTGAAGACCTCGCGGTGCTCGGCCGGCCGGCCCAGGTTGGCGATGATCTCGCCGAAGCCGAACACGCCCATCGCGATGGCGACGAAGCCGATGCCGTCGGTGAGCTCGGGGATGTCGAAGCTGTAGCGCGGCGTGCCGGAGATGACGTCGGTGTTGATCTGGCCGAGCAGCAGGCCGAGGATGATCATCGCGATCGCCTTGACCAGCGAGCCCGAGGCCAGCACCACGGCGCCGATCAGGCCCAGCACCATCAGCGAGAAGTACTCCGCCGGGCCGAACTTGAAGGCCAGTTCGGTCAGCGGCGGCGCGAAGGCGGCGATGATCGATGGTGCCCACGCAGCCGGCGAAGAACGAGCCCAGGCCGGCCGCAGCGAGCGCCGCGCCGGCGCGGCCCTGGCGGGCCATCTGGTAGCCGTCGATCGCGGTCACCACCGAGCTCGACTCGCCCGGCACGTTGATCAGGATGGCGGTGGTGGAGCCGCCGTACTGCGCGCCGTAGTAGATGCCGGCCAGCATGATCAGCGCCGGCGTGGCGTCGAGCGCGTAGATGGAGGGCAGCAGCATCGCGATCGTCGCCACCGGGCCCAGGCCCGGCAGCACGCCGATCAGCGTGCCGAGCATCGCGCCGAAGAAGGCGTAGAGCAGGTTCTGGAGCGGTGAAGGCGACGCCGAAGCCGAGCGCCAGGTTGTTGAGAAGTTCCATGGTGCTGTGGTCCTCAGGACCGGCCGATGAACGAAGGCCACAGGGGAATCGTCAGGTTCAGGCCCCAGATGAAGATCACCCAGCTGCCCGCGGTGAGCACGACTGCATTGACCAGCACCTCGCCTTCCAGTGGAACTCGTCGCCGGCCGGGCTGCGATGATGATCAGGAGCGGCAGCGCGATCAACATGCCCAGGTGCGGCAGCGTCCAGCCGAACACGGCCACCGTGCCGACGATGTAAGACCAGCGGCTTCCAGGCGAACGGCGCCGATCGGGTCGCCGCCGTCGGTCTCGATGGTCAGCGCCTTGAACAGCACGAAGGCACCGAGCATGGCCATCAGCATGCCCAGGCCGAACGGGAAGTAGCCCGGGCCCGGCCGCGCCGAGGTGCCGAAGCTGTAGTTGGTGGCGCCCCAGGCGAACGCCAGGCCGACGGCCACGAACATCAGGCCCGACCAGAAGTCGCGCTGGCTCTTGATCTTCACCTGGGTGTCTCCTCGCGAGCGTAATGCTTGTCGAAGCGATTCTAGGCAGGCATGTCCCAGCGGCCTGTGTGGTTTACACGTAGCGCCGGGCTGCCACGCAGGCGTCGAGCTCACTCCCAGCCGGGCGTCGCAGCGCAGCACTTCGTCGATCGTGGTCACGCCTTCGGCGACCTTCATCGCGCCGGCCAGCGCGCAGGGGGCGCAGGCCGTCCTGCAGCGCCTGCTGGCGCAGCTTGCGCGCATGTCGGGGCCGGGTGGATGCACTGCGCGGGCCGCGTCGCTGACGGTCAGCAGTTCGTACAGGCCGGCGCGGCCGCGGTAGCCGGTCATGCGGCACTCGAGGCAGCCCACCGGCTTGTAGGCCGCACGCCGCCGTTCAGGCGCCAGGGCTTGAACGAACTGCCTGCAGCGTTTCGCGTCGTGGCTCTCGTCGGGCTGCTTGCAGGCTCGGGCACAGCGTGCGCACCAGGCGCTGCGCGAGCACGCCGATCACCGTGGCGCCGATCAGGTAGGGCGGCACGCCCAGGTCGATCGAGCCGGGTGATGGCCGAGCACCGAATCGTTGGTGTGCAGCGTGCTGAACACCAGGTGGCCGGTGAGCGCGGCCTGGATCGCCATCTCGGCGGTCTCCAGGTCGCGGATCTCGCCGACCATGATGATGTCCGGGTCCTGGCGCATCAGCGCGCGCAGGCCCTCGGCGAAACCGAGGTCGATCGTCGCTCTGCACCTGCGTCTGGTTGAACGCCGGCTGGATCATCTCGATCGGGTCTTCGATCGTGCAGACGTTCACCTCGTCGGTGGCCAGGCGCCGCAGCGTGGAGTACAGCGTGGTCGTCTTGCCCGAGCCGGTCGGGCCGGTGACGAGGATGATGCCGTGCGGCCGCGTCGACCAGCTCTTCCCAGCGCTTGCCGTCGTGGCTGCCGAAGCCCAGCGCCTCGAGCGGCTTGACCGTGGTGTCGGGGTCGAAGATGCGCATCACCATCTTCTCGCCGAAGGCGGTGGGCAGCGTCGACAGGCGCATCTCGACTTCGTCGCCGTCCGGGTTGCGCGTCTTGATGCGGCCGTCCAGCGGGCGGCGCTTCTCGACCACGTCCATGCGGCCGAGCAGCTTGACGCGCGCGATCATCGCGTTCATCACGCCCGGCGGCAGCTGGTAGACGGTGTGCATCACGCCGTCGATGCGGAAGCGGATCACGCTGCAGCTCGCGGCGCGGCTCGAGGTGGATGTCGGACGCGCGCTGGTCGAAGGCGTACTGCCACAGCCAGTCGACCACCTGCACCACGCCCTGGTCGTTGGCGTCGAGCTGCTTGTTGCTGCGGCCCAGCTCCACCAGCTGCTCGAAGCTCGCCAGCGCGGCGGTCTCGCCGGTCTTGATGGCGGCGCGCACCGAACGCGAGAGCGTGTAGAACTCGGTGGTGTACTTGCTGCAGTCTCCGGCGGGCTGACGAGCACCAGCTTGACCGTCTTGCGGGTGTGCGCCTCGATCTCGGCGACCCAGGCGATGTCGCAGGGCTCGCAGGTGGCGATGGTGACGTCGCGCAGGCCCACGGTGCATCGGCAGCGCACGGCGCCGCTCGGCATAGTTGATCGACATCACTTCGGCGACACGGCCGACGTCGACCTTCAGCGGGTCGATGCGCAGGTAGGGCAGCCGCAGCGGCCGGCCAGCCATTCGGTGAGCGCCTCCACGTCCAGCGCCTTGCCCTTGCCCGGTTGCGCACGCAGCCCGGCGCCGCCCAGGCGCACCAGCGGGTGCTGGCGCGCTGTCGCCGCCGTCGAAGCGCTTCTCGGTGTGGCGCGCGTCTTCGCGCGCTGATCACGCCGTCGTCGCGCAGCCAGTCGAGCAGCACGCGCCAGTCGAGCGGCCCGGTGCGGGGTGCGCAGGGCTGGCGGTCTGCATGCGGCAGGGCGGTCGGCGGTGTTCATGCGCGGCTGGGCTAGGGCTGGTTCAGGGCGTGGGCTCGGGCGGCAGGGCCCGGATCATGCGCAGCCATTTTCGCGCCGGCAGGCCGAAACCGCGTTTCGATCTGTTCGCGCGCGTGCGGCCAAGTTCTTCACGGTCGGGCATGTCGGCCGCGCTTGCATGGCCGACGCACGATGGTGTTGCCTTCGCGGGTCGGGCTGCAGGGCACACACCTCGCCGTCGCCGAAGGCGGCCGGCGATGCGCTGGGCGCTGCGCTCGAAGCTGGCATCGCGGCCGAACAGGTTCACGCGTCATCACGCCGCCGTCGGCGAGCAGCGGCGGCAGCCGCGGTAGAACGCGGCGCTGTCGAGCACCGGGCTGGCGGCTTCGTGGTCGTACAGGTCGACGCACAAGCACCTGCGCGCTGTCGGCGCGCTCCGGGTCGGCCACGTAGTCGCTGCGCGTTCATCTGCAGCACCTGCAGCGCGCGCCGATCGTGCGGCAGGCGGAAGAAGGCGCGGCAGACGCCGATCACGCGTCGGGTTGAGTTCCACCGCGGTGGTGCGCATGCGCATCATGCCGTGGCAGAAGCGCGTGATGGCGGCCGGCGCCCAGGCCGAGCTGCACCGCATGGCCCGCGCGCCAGCTCGCGCCTCGGGCGCAGCAGCATCCAGACCATCATGCGCTGGATGTACTCGAGCTCGAGCGCCTGCGGCTTGCGGATGCGCATCGCGCCCTGCACCCAGGGCGTGCCCAGGTGCAGGTAGCGCACGCCGTCGTGCTCGGAGATGGTGGCGGGGGCGAGGTCGTCGAGGGAGGGTGACTTCTTCGTCATGCGGGATCCGGCCAATGCCGTGGCGCGGCGAAGGCGGCGCGCCAGGCGCCAGCTTGCGCTCGAAACTCCAGCTCGCGTTGGCCGGGCTGGTGGACGGCAGGCGCAGCACCGGCACGCCCAGCGCCGCGCGTGACCGCCATCGCCCGGGCCGACTCGCCGCCGTTGTGCGCGACGGCCTGCAATGCGGCGCCAGCTGCGCCAGGCGCTGCCAGGTCGTTGGGCTGCGGCGGCACGGATCGCGCTGTCCAGGCTGCCCTCGCGGTGGCAGGCGGCGTAGACGTCCCAGAGGCCCAGCCCGCGGCGGCGGCATCTCGGCCAGGCGCTCGGCGTAGGGCAGCGCGGCGAAGGTCGACGCTCCAGAGCGCCGAGCAGACGGCCAGAAGTGGTTGCGCGGGTGGCCGTAGTACTGCTGCGCGCGCAGCGAGGCCACGCCAGGGAAGCTGCCCAGCACCACCAGCCGCGTGGTGGGCGCGATGACGGGTGGCAGGCCTTCGAGCCGCGGCGGCTCGCCTGCGCGCCTGCGACACCTCGATTTGGCCACCGGCGACGCGCGCCACGGTCTTCATGCCCGCAGCCGCGGCAGGGCGGCGCGCGCGTTGCCGCGGCAGGCCTCGGCCAGCGCCTCGAGCGGCATGCCCGCGCAGCTGCGCCAGCACGGCGGCGATGCGCGGCAGCTCGGCCGGCTCGTTGCGCGAGCCCTCGCCCGCCGCGCGCTGCGGCCGCGGTGCGGTACAGCCAGTGCGGCGGGATGTCGGGTGCGTCGGTCTCCAGCACGATGGCCTCGAGCGGCAGGCCCTGCGCCAGCCGGCGGATCTGCAGCGCGCGGTCGAAGGTCGACGGCGCCGCCGAAGCCCAGCTTGAAGCCCAGGTCGATGAAGGCCTGCGCCTGCTGCTCGCTGCCGTTGAATGCGTGGGCGATGCCACCGCGCACGCGCGATGCGGCGCAGTTGGGCTTCAGCAAGGCGTCGGCCGAGCGGCGCACATGCAGGATCACCGGCAGGTCGAACTCACGCGGCCAGCGGAGCTGCGCGGCGTAGAAGCGCGCCTGGCGCTCGCGGTCCAGGCCGGGCACGAAGTGGTCCAGGCCGATCTCGCCCACCGCCACCAGGCGCGGATCGGCCAGCGTGCTCGCCCAGGGCCTGTCGAACGATGTCGAGGTCGTCGTCGGCCGCCCGGTCGACGTAGAGCGGATGAATGCCCAGCGCATAGGCCAGGTCGTGACGCGCGGACAGCGCCTGCACCGCCTCGAAGTGCTCGACCGCCACCGCCGGGATGACCATCTGCGCCACCCCGGCAGCACGGGCACGCGCGACCACGGCGTCGCGGTCGGCGTCGAACTCCGGGGCATCGAGGTGGCAGTGGGTGTCGATCCACATGGTGGGGATCATGCCTCGGCTTGTGACAGGGTCGCCGCGACGTGCTACCTTAATGACTCATTGCGGTCCGGGTTTCGGTCCGCGATGCCCGGACCGACCCGCCGCGCCAGCCGAGGATGCGAACGATGAAGAAGGCTCCTTTGTACAGTCGCTCGCGCCGCAGCGCGCCGACCCCCACCGAGCCTGCTGCCACCGCGACCGCGGCGGCGACACCAGGCCGGATGCACCGGCTGCGGGGTTTCGCGGTCCGGCACGAACGCCGGCTCTGGGCCGCTTGGTTCTGCTGCTGCTCATTGGTGCCTTCACCTGGCGCCAGGGCCATCCGCTCTATCGCCCCGCTCACCCCGGAGCAGATCGACGCGCTGGTGCGCAAGTCGATCGAAGAGAAGCCCCTGCCCTCGGCCGTGTCCAAGGCCTACCAGACGGTGATTCCGTCGGTGGTGCGCGTGGTCGGGCTGCTGAGCGAAGGCGACGACGGCAGCGATCCAAACCCGGCGCCAAGCCGGCCGACAAGCCCGCCGCGGTGCCCAAGGCCGGCGAATCGAAGGTCGCCATCGCGAAGCCGGGCGAGCCCAAGGCGCCCGAACCGCGCGAGCGCGGCGTCGGCACCGGCGTGGTGATCATCGACAACGGCACCATCCTGACCAACCTGCACGTGGTGCCCGGCGCCAAGCGCATCAAGGTGACGTTCGCCGACGGACTCGAGTCCGAAGCCCGGCTGATCAGCGTGATGCCGGAGCACGACCTCGCGGTGCTGCGCGCGCAGCAAGATTCCCGACGACCTGCATCGCCGCCACCATGCGCGGCACCGGCGACCTGTCCCCCGGCGACCACGTGCTGGCGGTGGGCTTCCCGTTCGGCATCGGGCCTTCGGCTTCGGCGGGCGTGGTGTCCGGTCTGAAGCGGGAGTTCCGCTCGCCCGAAGGCGAACGCGTGCTGACCAACCTGATCCAGTTCGACGCGGCGGCCAACCCGGGCAATTCGGGCGGTCCGCTGGTCACGATGGAAGGCGAGGTGGTGGGCATCGTCACCGCCATCCTCAACCCGACCAAGCAGCGGGTGTTCGTGGGCATCGGTTTTGCTGTGCCGATCGAGAACGCGGCCGCGGGTGCCGGCATGCCACCGTTCTGATCCCTTCTGGTTTAGCGATCGCCCCGATTCACCTCCATCCGCCTGAGCACAAGGAAATCCATGGAACCCACGAGCCCGCCCTCCGACGCCTCGACGCTGATGGAACGCATCCTCTACGAGGTCAAGCGCGTCGTGGTCGGCCAGGATCACTTCCTCGAGCGGGTGATGGTGGCCATGCTCTCCAATGGCCACCTGCTGGTCGAAGGCGTGCCGGGTCTGGCCAAGACGCTCACCGTCAAGACGCTGGCGCAGACGCTGCGCGGCACCTTCAAGCGCATCCAGTTCACGCCCGACCTGGTGCCGGCCGATCTGGTGGGCACGCGCATCTACAGCCCCAAGACCGGCGAGTTCGACACCTCGCTCGGGCCGGTGTTCACCCACCTGCTGCTGGCCGACGAAATCAACCGCGCCCCGGCCAAGGTGCAGAGCGCGCTGCTCGAGGTGATGCAGGAGCGCCAGGTCACGATCGCCGGCGACCACGCACAAGGTGCCCGAGCCCTTCCTGGTGATGGCCACGCAGAACCCGATCGAGACCGAGGGCACCTACCCGCTGCCCGAGGCGCAGGTCGACCGCTTCATGATGAAGGTGCTGGTCGACTACCCGAGCGAGGAAGAAGAGTTCGTGATCGCCCAGCGCGTCACCGGCGTCGGTGCCACGGTGCAGGCCGTGGCCAGCATGGGCCAGCTGGCCGAACTGCAGCAGGAATGCCGCAAGGTCTATGTGGACCCGTCGCTGATCCAGTACGCCGTCAAGCTGGTGAGCGCCACGCGCCGCCCGCAGCGCTACGACCTGGCCGACACCGCCAAGTACCTGACCTACGGCGCCAGCCCGCGCGCCACCATCGGCCTGATCGAAGGCTGCCGTGCGCTGGCCTACATGCGCGGCCGCAGCTACGCGCTGCCCGAGGACATGACCGTGCTGGTGCCCGACGTGATGCGCCACCGCCTGGTGCTGAGCTACGAGGCGCTGGCCGATGGTCTGGACGTCGAGCAGCTGATCCAGCGGGTGATGAAGAAGATCCCCGTGCCCGACAAGCCCCTGGCGCCCCATGACCAGCAAGCCAACCGCAGCTGATCGCGCGGCGGCCAGCGCCGCCCAGCCGTCGGCCGATTCGCAGGGCGCCGAGGCGCTGCTGCGCCGGCTCGAGTGGACGGTGATGCGCCGGCTCGATGGACTGTTGCAGGGCGACTACCGCACGCTCTGGCGCGGCGCGGGGCTCGACCTCGCCGACCTGCGCGAGTACCAGCACCACGACGACGTGCGGCACATCGACTGGAACGTCACCGCACGGCTGCAGCAGCCGTATGTGCGGCAGTTCACCGAAGACCGTGAGCTCTCCGCCTGGTTCCTCGTCGACCTGAGCGCGAGCGTCGACTTCGGCTCCGACACGCGCGCCAAGCGCGGCGTGGCGCGCGAGTTCGTCGGCGTGCTGGCGCGCCTGCTCACCCGCAATGGCAACCGCGTCGGCGCCCTGCTCTATGGCACCGACGTCGACACCGTCATTCCGGCCCGCGGCGGGCGGCTGCATGTGCTGGAGCTGCTGCAACGCATGGCCCGCCGCCCGGCCGAGGCTGCCGCCGGCGCCACCGAGCTGCGCGACCTGCTGCTCGCGGGCCAGCGCATCATCAAGCGTCGCTGCAGCGTCTTCGTGGTGTCCGACTTCATCAGCAAGCCGGGCTGGGAAGAAGCGCTGGCGCAGCTTTCGCGCCGGCACGAGGTGACAGCGGTGCGGCTCTACGATCCGCTGGAGATGGAGCTGCCCGATCTCGGCATGGTGACCATGCTCGACGCCGAAACCGGCGAGCAGATGCTGGTCGACACCCACGACGCGGGCTTTCGCGAGCGCTTCGCCGCCGCGGCCGATGCGCGCGAGACCGCCCTGCGCGAGGCACTGGCCCACGCTGGTGTGGACACGCTGGAGCTCGCCACCGACGACGACCTGCTCGATGCCATCCTGCGCTTTGCCGACCTGCGCCGCCAGCGCACCCGCATGGCCACCGGCGGTGGCGCGCCGGCCCACTTGTCTGAACTGAAGGCTGCCGCGCGATGAAAAACCTGCCCGTCAACTTCCTGTGGCCCGACCTGCTGTGGCTGCTCGTGGCCGTGCCTTTGCTGGTGCTCGGCTACGTGTGGCTGCTGCGGCGGCGCAAGAAGACCAGCCTGCGCTTTGCCAACCTCGCGCTGGTGAAACAGGCCATGGGCAAGAGCTCGGTGTGGCGGCGCCACGTGCCCCCCGCGCTGATGCTGCTGGCCATCACCGCGCTGCTGCTGGCCGCAGCCCGGCCCACGGCGGTGATCAGCCTGCCGCTCAACCAGGAAACCATCGTGCTGGCGATGGACGTGTCGGGCAGCATGCGTGCCACCGACGTGCAGCCGAACCGGCTCGTCGCGTCCCAGGAAGCGGCCAAGGCCTTCATCGGGCAGTTGCCGCGAAGCGTGCGGGTGGCGGTGGTGTCGTTTGCCGGCACCGCCGCCGTGGTGCAGGCGCCCACGCTGAGCCGTGACGACGCCATTGCCGCGATCGACCGCTTCCAGTTGCAGCGCGCCACTGCCATCGGCAGTGGCATCGTGCTGTCACTGGCCACGCTGTTCCCCGATGCCGGCATCGACCTGTCGCAGATCACCGGCCAGCGGCCCATGCCGCCGGGCCCGAACGACAAGCCGAAGCCGGCGTTCACGCCCGTGCAACCCGGCTCGTTCGGATCTGGCGCCATCATCCTGCTCACCGACGGGCAGCGCACCACCGGACCTGACCCGGTGGAAGCCGCCAAGATGGCCGCCGATCGCGGCGTGCGCGTCTACACCGTGGGCATGGGCACCAAGGATGGCGAGTCGATCAACTTCGAGGGCTGGTCCATGCGCGTGCGACTCGACGAAGACACGCTCAAGAACATCGCCAACATCACCCGGGCCGACTACTTCTACGCCGGCAGCGCCGAAGACCTCAAGAAGGTCTACGAGAACCTGAGCTCGCGGCTGGCGGTCGAGAAGAAGGAAACCGAGGTCAGCGGGCTGCTGGCCGCCTTCGGCGCGCTGCTGGTAGCGCTGGCCGCAGGCTTGTCGGTGTGGTGGTTCGGGCGGGTGGCCTGAATCGCAAGAGCCGCCTCAACGCAGCTCAGACCGAAGGATCAGGCGGCTTGGGCTGCACGGGCAGCAAGGCTGCCAGCTCCAGGTACATCGGCGGCGTCATGATGCGGGCGATACCACCGGAGAGCAGAGCACATGCCATCAGGCTCAACACCATGGCCTGTCCAGACACCATCTCCATGACGATGATGAACGCGGTGATCGGGCCCTGAGTCGTCGCCGCCAGAAAACCCACCATCCCCATCGCAATCAGCGGAATGGCCGCCTCACGACTCACCCCAGCGAGCAAGGCGACATCGTTCCCGATTTCGGCACCGATGGCGAGAGACGGAGCGAACATGCCGGCGGGCACCCCTGTCCAGGCGGAGAGCCAGGTGGCGCAGAACTTCAGCAGGGTGTACACGCCCGGCAACTCCGCTCGCCCTTCCAGCAGCGCCCGCGTCGGAGCATAGCCAGCGCCGACGGTGGCGCCCGCGGTCGCGACGCCGATGAGGGCCACACCAAGGGCGCAGATGGCGGCAAAGCGATAGGGATGCGCTCCTCGCCAGCGGCTGACCCGGTCCGGCAGACCGCGTGCAGACACGACGATGAGCCTGGAAAACAGTCCTCCCGCCAACCCAGCGACCACGGCGATGGTTGCACCCGGCAGCAAGAGTTCCCAGCTCAGGCTCTGCACCTGCAGTCGCCCAAAGTACGTCTCGTTGCCGAAGACCGAAACCGCGACCATCCCGGCCAGGACGATGCTCGAGATCACAAGCGCACTGTGCGACAGACTCCGACGGCGCGTGAGTTGTTCCAATGCGAACACGATACCGCCGAGCGGGGTGTTGAACGCTGCTGCGATACCTGCAGCGGCGCCAGCCACCATCAGGTCATGGGCGTCGATTCCAGCGCTCGGCGAAAGCCAGCGCTTTGCATGCGCCATGATGCCGGCCCCAATCTGTACCGTCGGACTTCGCGTCCGATCGACAGTCGGCCAGCAACCGCCTGAGACGAGCGCGATCTTCTGCAACGACAAACGCAGGGAGACCAACTATGAGACTTGCGCCGGTGCCAGATCGTCCCCGAGAGCACGGATCACTTGTGGGATGCCAGAACCCATCGCCCCTGGCGCGTGGCGCCGTGTCCACCACAACAGGAGCACCGTCAATGCCGGCGTCCAGATCAATGGCAGCAACATGGCATGCTGTCCCCACTGCCTCGATTGCTCAAAGAGGTGGCTGGCGCCTTCGGCGAGAAGTGTGAAACCCACCACCAACAAGCCGGTGGAGCGCCGCATAGGCGAGCACGATGGTCCGGTCTAGCCACTGGCGCCCCGAAGACAACTCCTTGCCGAGGTTGCGCAAGAACTCTGGCTCGATGTTCGCAAGGTCCGCCAACCGCGGCGCAGAGAGGCTCGGCACGCGAGCTTCGCGGCTCTCCAACCGAGGAACAAGGGTGAACACCTGGCCGGCTTGGGATCGATCATGGCGATTGCATGGATTGGACAGACGTCGTGGGCGGTGACGCCGCGCTCAAGTTTGCGGTTCTATGATCTCTTCCATGGTGACTCGAAAACGCTCTTCTGCCCCACTGCCTGCTTCGGCTTCAAACGGTCCGGAGGCTTCTCCCGCTGCAGTTCGCGTCCTGCGACAGTTTCGACTGGTGTTCAACACCGTAAATTCCACTTCCGACAAGTCGAGAAACTTGCGGGCATCGGCGGTGCCCAGGTTGGGCATTGAGCTCGTCCAGGGTTCGCCGGGCATTGGTGTCAGCGACCTTGCGCGCGCCATGGATGTTCGCCAGCCTACTGCAAGCAATCTCGTGAAAACGCTGGTCGAGCAAGGACTCATTGAAGTCCGCAAGGACGCACACGATGGTCGTGCCGTGAAGCTGCACATGCGTCTCAAGGCAGCCGAGTTCTGCGCAGGGCACCTGGACCGCTCGCGGGGGTGTTGCCAGGTGCGCTGGCCAGTTTTGACGCCGCTGTGCTCGAGCGTCTGGAGGAAGATCTGGCGGTGCTGCTTGAGGTCCTGGAAGCGGATGACCGCGCAGCCAAGATCCGTTGGGCCAGATGTAGCCGAGCGCAGCGGCGTACGTGTCGACGTGCCACCTTTCACGAGTCATCCAGTATCGCGATCATCTTCCCGAGCAGCATGGCCATTTCCTGTGGGCTGTCGAGAAAATACATCGCTCCAGTCTGAGTCGATTCGCGTCAACCCGGATCGTGAGCCGATCTGGCTCGGCCGCGGCGAAGACGGGTTCATCATTGAGGTCATCACCCGCAAATATCAGGCCATTGGTACCAGCTCGCTCCAGCAAGGATCGAACGGCCTGGGCCTTGTCCGGCGCATGGAGCGGCGCGACGTTCACCACCATCTTGCCGCCAAACACCCTGATCGCAGGTTCCTGCTCATTCACCAGTTCCAGGATCAGTTGCCTGGCTGCATCGCGGTCGCGGGCGAGACGGTAGTGGAGTGCGATCGAATGCACCTTGTCCTCGACCAGGACGCCGGCGCGCTCCAGATCAGATCGTCGTGCCACCAAACGGGCGAGAAGGGCCTCGAGCGGCCCCCGCGTGCTCGCGTCGACCGCCGTGTGTGGGAATCTTCTGCGCCATGGTTGCCCACGATGAAGTGCGGCTCGAATCCGAGGCGCAGGCGCACGTCCTCGACGCTTCTGCCGTCACGATCGCCACCGGCAACTGCCAGCGAGCTTGGCAAGTCGACTCGAAACTGCCCGCGTCAGGCGCGCATCCGAACGGACGGGCAACGATTGGGTGAGCGTCCGTCGAAGTCGAAGGCGAGCATCGGTCGACAGATGCAGCGCCGAGCGCAGCGCGGCCTCGCCTTTCGGACTGAACAGGTGGTGCATGTCTTCAGGTGACGCGTCGGGCACGACCTCAGTCCCGCTGATGACTGCGCACTCGCGCTTCGATGCGGCTCGCAGACGCCACCGGCCCGCGTCCGACAGCATGCGGCGGCCCATCGGAAGACATTGAATTCGCGCACGGTGCTCCGAGGCTGGCCATGCGTTCGCGTTGCTCAGCCACTGGCATGGTGATGGCGCGATTCAGCGCGTCGGCCGTCTCTTCCACGTGGTACGGATTGACGACCAGAGCTTCAGGAAGTTCGCGCGCTGCGCCCGCAAACCGGCTGAGCAGAGAACGCCCTGAAGATCGTCTCGGGCCGCCACGAACTCCTTGCAACCAGGTTCATGCCGTCGTGAAGGCTGGTCACCACGCAAACGTCGGCCGCCCTGAAGAGTTCGGTCACTGCTTCGTGCTCATGGTGCTGAGCCAGCAGGTGCGCAGGCAGGTAGCCTGCCCGGCCGAAGCGATGTGTTGATCCGCTCAGTGAGTCTCTGAATGCGATCCTGAAAGTTGCGGTACTCGTCGAGCGCTCCTCGCGTCGGCGCTGCCACCTGAATGAAGACAAAGCGCCCGATCCAGGACGGCCACTTGGCCAGCAGTCGTTCCACCGCATTGAGCCGCTCGAGAATGCCTTTCGTGTAGTCGAAACGGTCCACACCTACAGCGATCATCGACGTCTTGGGCAGGCTAAAACGCTCAGCCACCCTCTTGCGGCACTCGGCCTACCGGCAACCACGATTCCACGACGCAGCGCTCGGCCATTCAATCGAGATGGGGTAGCTCTCGCACCAGCGTTTCCTTCTCCTGGAAGGCGATGGTGGAGTGTTCGTGCTCGATGCGCGCTTCCAGATAGCGGTCGACAGTCTCGATGAAGTTGTTGCAATGAAACCGGGTGTGGAAGCCCAGGATCGTGCTGCCAAGCATCCCTTGCAGGATCTCCCGGCGCCAGGGGCAGATCCCGAATGACTCGGGATTGGGCCAAGGAATGTGCCAGAAGGTCAGGATCGTCGCTTGCGGCAGCTTCTCGCGGATCATGCGAGGGCAGCAGCGCGAAGTGATAGTCCTGCACCAACACGAACGGGTCCGCGCTGCGCGCCTCTGCGACCACGGCGTCGGCAAAGCGCTGGTTCACGGCCCGATAGGCATCCCAGTCCGCCTCTCGGAAGATGGGCCGAATATGCGCGACGTGGCACAGCGGCCACATGCCTTCGTTGGCGAAGCCGTAGTAGTAGCCGTTTTCCTCCTCGTCGCTGAACCAGATGCGGCGTAGCCAGTAGTCATTCTGGCCGGGCGGCACGCGCACGCGATCGCCGCGCTGTCAACCACTTCCCTGTCAGCACTGCCGCTTCCATGGGCGATCCAGGTGCCGGAGCACGCACGCATGACAGGTTCGACCGCGGTCACCAGACCGCTGGCCGGGCGCTTGACGCTCACGCCCTGACTCATTGCGCTCATGAATGTACGGCTCGCGGTTGGAGACAACGATGACCTGGTCACCGCTGAGCTTGGTGCGCAACAGGGTACGCAATCGTTCGGCGGTCCACTCGGCGTCAGGTCCCTGAGACCGACGATATTCGTCCTCCAGATCCCTATTCGTGCGCGCAGGTCAGAGGCAAAGGTTCGAGCTCTGGAGGGGGAGGCAGCATGGGACTGAGCAAGCCTTCGCCGCGGAGCAAGGCCTGGACGCCACTGACCCAACCGCGCCAGCTCAATTGCGCCACGACTACGGTGATGAGTGCGATCACGCCACCAGCGCCGCGATGAGACCGATCAGATAGCGGCGCGTGTCCTGACTACGCCGCTCGATAAAGCTCAGGTCGTGCAGCAGCACCAGGCGCGCAACGAAAGAGGCTTGCCTCCGCGGTTCGGGCAGATTCGACTCCCAGGACGATGCTGCTGCCCATCGTGCCGCTGCCGGCTCGTACGATTCTGGGTGCGACCGAGTTGGGTGGTGCCCCATATTCCTGTACGCCCACATGGACCGCGCCGCCAGCCAACGGAAGCGAGGTTCGGCCTCTGCGCGCAAGCTCAAACGCATGCGAACAAGTCAGGTCTTCGGGGAACCGGTCCGTCGTGCGGAGGCGGCGCCATCGGGTGCGCAAAGACCGAGCGCGAAAGAGTCGTTCGTCCTGGGCAGCACGGTCGAACAGCGGCCGAGGCGCTGAAGCGTTCCGGATGTCAGTGCATCGGTGATGGAGTCGGACAACGTATTGGCGACCAGGATGCCGCGACTGTTCAGGTCGCGGCTGAACCAGCGTAAGGTGACCTGATCCATGAGCGGAACCGCAAGGTATGCCGCGACGGTCAAGGTTGCAGCCAGCGGCAGGAGGAAACCGCAACTGCATCCGGACGGTGCGTAGCACTTTCATCGGGATCGACGTCGGCCGCCACCGATTGCATTCGAGATGAGCACGTGAATCCCAACTGAGTGACGGCTGCAGATTGACCTTGTGTACGCGCCAGATCTGTAGGCCTTTTGATTGCGACCCCCTGCCACGAAGTATACATTTGTCGCAATGCAATCACCTCCATCACCCCAGCCCGCCCGGTCTGAGCCTGTTGGTCCCACGCCTGCTGAAGTGGCGTCACTGAATCTGGCACTGGTCGGAAACTGCACCATCAGCGCACTGATCGACCAGCGGGCACGCGTGGTCTGGTGCTGTCTCCCGCGCTTTGACAGTGCCCCAGTCTTCCGCGCCTTGCTCGAAAGCGACATCTCCCGTTCGCTCCCGAGCACCTTCAGCGTCGAACTGGAGAATCTGGAGCATGCGGAACAGTCGTATGACCCGGGCACCGCAGTCTTGCGGACTCGTCTGATTGACCATGCGGGCCAGGCGATAGAAGTCGTGGACTTTGCCCCGAGGTTCGTCAATCACGGCAGGATGTTTCGCCCAGCGCAGTTGATCCGGCGCGTTCGACCGGTGGTCGGACACCCGCGGATCAGGATTGCTCTGCGGCCCGCTGCCGGTTGGGGCGCGGAGTCATACACCATCACGCGTGGAAGCAACCACTTGCGCTTCGTCTTGCCGGACGCGACGCTGCGGCTCACCACAGATGCGCCGCTCGACCTATGTCGCCAACTCGACCTGGTTTTCCCTGCACACCCAGATCAGCCTCTTGCTGGGGCCAGACGAAACGCTGGAAGGCGGCATCGAGACCACGGCACGATGGCTAGAAGAGGCCACGGTCCGCGACTGGCGTGAATGGACGCGGCGACTCGCGGTTCCCCTCGAGTGGCAAGACGCAGTGATCCGCGCCGCGATCACGCTGAAACTGTGTCAGTACGAGGAGACCGGCGCGATTGTCGCGGCGATGACGACCAGCATTCCAGAGGCGCCGGGGAGTGCGCGCAACTGGGACTACCGCTACTGCTGGCTGCGGGATGCCTTCTTTGTGGTGCGCGCGCTGAACAGCCTGGCGGAAGTCGGCACGATGGAAGACTACCTTCGCTGGCTACACGATGTCGTGCGCAACAGCGCTGGGGGTCATGTGCAGCCTCTCTACGGTATTGGCCTGGAGCAGGATCTGACCGAACGTATCGAGCCGGGCTTGGACGGCTATCGCAGCATGGGCCCGGTGCGCGTAGGCAATCAGGCGTTTGAGCATCATCAGCACGACGTTTACGGAAACATCGTGTTGGGCGCGGCGCAGGCATTCCACGACCTGCGTCTTCTCGAAGAGCGGGCATCGATGACTTTCGTCTCCTCGAATTGGTGGGCGATCGTGCCTGGGCCGTTCATGATCAACCGGATGCGGGCATGTGGGAGTTGCGGTCCCGGGCTCGTGTTCACACTTCATCTTCCTTGATGTGCTGGGCGGCCTGTGACCGCCTCGCGAAGGTGGCCGTCGCCTTGGGCCAGCACGACCGCGCATCGCGGTGGAGAGAACGGGCGAGCGCCATCAAGGCACGCATTCTTCGGCACGCCTGGAATGAGCGCCGACAGGCCTTTGTGGAAAGCTTCGACGGACGAGAATCTGGACGCCAGCGTGCTGCTGATGGCCGAAGTGGGTTTCATCAACCCGCGCGACCCGCGATTCGTGAGCACCGTCGCCGCTCTGGAGCAGAACCTTTGCGACGGGCCATTCATGCGCCGGTATGAAGAAGCGGATGACTTCGGTTTGCCTCAAACATCGTTCAACGTCTGTACTTTCTGGCGGATCGACGCCCTGGCACGCATTGGGCGGACGACAGAGGCACGAGAGATCTTCTCGACCATGCTGGAATGCCGGAACGCCCTCGGATTGCTGTCGGAGGACGTGTCGCCCACCACACACGAACTCTGGGGAAATTTCCCCCAGACCTACTCCATGGTTGGCGTGGTGAACGGCGCGGTGCGCCTCTCGCGGCCCTGGGACGACGTGGTCTAGGGTCCGAAGCATGGACGGCGAGTGGATCAAGGCGCTGCAAGACTCGCTCAGCGGTATAGGTGGCTGGGCAGTGACCACTCTGCGCATCGTGGTCATTGTGGCTGTGGCGTGGATCGCCACGAGCCTGCTGCAGGGATTGATTCGGCGCTTTCGCGCGCGCATTGCCGCAGCCATGGACGACCGCGAATCCATCAAGCGTGCCGAAACCCTGGGGCGAGTGTCCCGCTACCTTGTGGCAGTCGTGATGTCGTTGGTAGCCGGCGTGCTGGTGCTGTCCGAGATGGGAATTTCCGTCGCGCCGATCCTCGGTGCGGCAGGCGTGGTCGGGTTGGCCGTCGGCTTCGGCGCGCAGAGCCTGGTGAAGGACTATTTCACAGGGTTCTTCTTGTTGCTGGAAAACCAGATCCGCCAGGGGGACGTGGTGAAGCTCGGTGATCATGGTGGTCTGGTTGAAGAGATCACCCTTCGCTATGTACGCTTGCGTGACTACGACGGACATGTGCACTTTGTACCCAATGGGCAGATTGCCGGCGTGGTCAATCTGAGTCGCGGCCACGCCCAGGCTGTGGTTGACGTCGGCGTGTCGTACCGGGAGGACCTGGATCGTGCGATGAAAGTCATGTGCGAAGTGGCCGAAGAGCTGCGAAATGACCAGGACTTCGCGGGTCGAATTCTGGGTCCGTTCGAGTTGGCAGGCGTTGACCGCTGGGACGACTCGGCCGTGGTTGTGCGCGGCCGCTTCAAGGTCGCTCCATTGGAGCAATGGAACGTCCGGCGTGAGTACCTTCGGCGCCTCAAGGCCTCATTTGATCGGCATGGAATCGAAATCCCCTTCCCTCAGCTGACGATCCACCGTGCATCCAGGGTCGTTTCGCCTGCGGAACCATTCACAGGAGCCTGAGCCGGGGCGATCGGCCACGACACGGGCCATCACAGCCTGACGGCCGTACACAGGGCCGAAACAGCCGCTCAGTCCCGGTGCCGTGGGGCCAGCGGGAACGCCTGTCGAACTAGACGCCGGCCAGCACCCGCAGGTGCGCCGCCACGCTGCGGGCCAGCGCGCTGAGGTTGTAGCCGCCTTCGAGGCACGACACGATGCGGCCCTTGGCGTGGCGGTCGGCCACGGCCTTCACCCGCTGGGTAATCCATTCGTAGTCCGCTTCCACCAGGCCCAGCTGGCCGAGGTCGTCTTCGCGGTGCGCATCGAAGCCGGCGGAAATGAACACCATCTGCGGCCGGAAGGCCTCCAGCCGCGGCATCCAGTTGGCTTCGATCAGCTCGCGGATCTCGGCGCCGCGCGTGTACGGCGGAATCGCGAGATTGAGCATGTTGGTGCCCATGGGCACCGCACCGCTGTGCGGGTAGAGCGGGTGCTGGAAGAAGCTGACCATCAACACCCGGTCGTCGCCGGCGAGGATGTCTTCGGTGCCGTTGCCGTGGTGCACATCGAAATCGACCACGGCCACGCGCTCGAGCCCGCGCACGTCGAGCGCATGGCGCGCGGCCACCGCCACGTTGTTGAAGAAGCAGAAACCCATGGCCT
Source organism: uncultured beta proteobacterium (assembly GCA_963739925.1). Lineage (GTDB taxonomy): Bacteria > Pseudomonadota > Gammaproteobacteria > Burkholderiales > Burkholderiaceae_C > CAVUBY01. The sequence continues at coordinate 29,192 of CAVUBY010000003.1, forward strand.
CGCTGCGCGTGGCGTGGTGGCCCGGCGGACGCACCGCGCAGAAGGCGTTTTCGGCGCGGCCGTCGATCACCGCGTCGGTGGCGGCCACCGCGGCGCCCACGGCACGCAACGCCGCCTTCCAGGTGCCGGGGCTGGCGTGGGTGTCGGGATCGATGGCGCGCGGCTTGCCGGAGGCCTCGACCTGCTCCAGCAGGTCCTTGAGTTCGGCCACGTAGCCGGTGCTGTGGGCCAGTTCCACATCGGTCAGCTTCCCGAGCGGCGCATCGTGGTGCTCGAGCGCGATGTCCAGCCCGATGGCGAGCAGGTGGTCGTCGATCGCGTCCAGCCGCTGGGGGCATTCCGGGTGTCCGGTGCCCATGTCGTGGCGGCGGCAATCCGGGTGGCTGTAGAAGGCAGTGGTCATGGCGCTGCGCGTGGTCTTGGGGTCATCGACTTTTCGGGTAAGGTGGCCGCATGAACCGACCCCTGAACAGCCAGTTGAAGGCCCTCGTCGACCAGATTAGCACGATCATCGTGGGCAAGCGGGCGCAGATCGAGGACTGCGTGGCCTGCCTGCTGGCCGGTGGTCACCTGCTGATCGAAGACGTGCCCGGTGTGGGCAAGACGACGCTCGCGCATGCGCTCGCCGTGTCGCTGGGACTGCGCTTCTCGCGCAGCCAGTTCACCGCCGACCTGATGCCCTCCGACCTCATCGGCGTGAGTGTGTATGAGCGCAGCAAGGAAGCCTTTGTGTTTCATCAAGGCCCGGTGTTCGCCCAGGTGCTGCTGGCCGACGAAATCAACCGCGCCGGGCCCAAGACCCAGAGCGCCCTGCTCGAGGCGATGGAAGAGCACCAGGTCACGGTCGAAGGCGAGACGCGCGCCCTGCCGGAACCCTTCTTCGTCATCGCCACCCAGAACCCGACCGACCAGCTCGGCACCTACCCGCTGCCCGAGTCGCAGCTCGACCGCTTCCTGATGTGCCTGACGCTCGGCTATCCCGATGCCAGGAGCGAGCGCGCGCTGCTCTCCGGCCAGGACCGGCGCGAGGCCATCCACTCCCTGGGCGCGGTGATGACGCCGGTGGAATTGCTGGCCGCGCAGAAGGTGGTGCAGGCGGTGCATGCCTCGGACGCGCTGCTCGACTACCTGCAGGCCCTGATCGCGGCCACGCGTTCCGGGCGCTGGTTTGTCGAGGGACTGTCGCCTCGCGCCGGCATTGCCGTGCTGCGGGCGGCCAAGGCGCGCGCCCTGCTGAGCGAGCGCGACTACGTGGCGGCCGACGACGTGCAGGCCGTGCTGCCCCAGACCATCGCCCACCGGCTCGTGCCCGCGGCCGGCGCCGGCCGCGGCCGGGTGGAGCAGGTGCGCGCAATGCTCGACGCCGTCGCGGTGCCGTGAGCCTGGCCGCCACGTCGCGTGCCGGCTGGCCGAACCCGTGGTCGGCCGCCCGGGCACGCCTGCGTGGCTGGTTCGAATCGCGCCTGCCGCGCACCGACACACTGCTGCTCACGCAGCGCAACGTGTACATCCTGCCCACGCGGGCCGGGCTGATGTTCGCCGCCACCCTGGTGGTGCTGCTGCTGGCGTCGATCAACTACCAGCTCAACCTGGGCTACGTGCTGACCTTCCTGCTGGCGGGCAGCGGCGCTGGTGTCGATGCACGTCACGCACAACACGCTGCGCGGGCTGACGCTGCACCTGCGGCCGGTGGCACCGGTCTTCGCCCGCGAGCCGGCGGCACTCGAGGTGGTGCTCACCAGTCCGTCCAGCCTGCGCTATGGCATCGGCCTGCGGGTGGTGGCCGATGCGTCGGGCGGGCCGGAGTCTGCGCTGGGCTACCTGAACGTGCCGGCCGGTGGGCAGGCGGTCGCGCACCTGAGCTTCGTGCCTGATCGGCGCGGGTGGCACGAGGTGCCCACACTCAGCGCCGAGACGCGCTTTCCGCTCGGGCTGTTCCGCGCCTGGACGGTGTGGCGCCCGGCCGCCCGGGTGCTCGCCTACCCGGCGCCGGAGCAACCGCCAGCGCCGCTGCCCGCCGCGCGCCCCACGCCCGGCGGCCCCCAGCAGGCGCGCAGCGCCGACGGCAGCGAGTTCGAAGGCGTGCGCGGCTACCGGCGTGGCGATCCGCTCAAGCTCGTGTACTGGAAGAAGGCCGCCAAGACGCTGGAGGCCGGCGGCGACCTGGTGAGCCGCGACACCAGCAGTTCGGTGCAGCAGCAGCTGTGGCTCGAGTGGCAGGCCTGCGGCACGCTCGCGCCGGAAGAGCGGCTCTCGCGGCTGAGCGCCTGGACCCTCGCCGCGCAGCGCGCGAATGTCGAGTACGGCCTGCGCCTTCCCGGCCAGGACATCGAGCCGGCCGAGGGTGAGGCCCAGCAACGCCGGTGCCTGGAGGCCCTTGCGCTATGGCGCTGAACGCCTTGGCGCCGTCCACGCGCTGGCCGGCCTGGAGCCGCCTGCCGCGCGATGCGCGTGACACGCTGTTCCTGCTCGCCGTCATCGCCTGGACGGTGCTGCCGCACGTGTCGCACCTGCCCTGGTGGTGCAGCCTGCTCACGGCCACCATGCTGGCCTGGCGCGCCATCCTGGCCGTCAGGCAGGCACCGCTGCCCGGGCGCTGGTGGCTGGTGGTGGTGCTGGCCGTGGCCGCCGGGCTCACCTTCTGGACCTACCGCAGCCTGCTGGGCAAGGAACCGGGCATCACCATGCTCGTCGTGCTGATGGCGCTCAAGACGTTGGAGCTGCGCGCACGGCGCGACGCCTTCGTGGTGTTCTTCCTCGGCTTCTTCCTGGTGCTCACGCACTTCCTGTACTCGCAGTCGATGCCGGTGGCCCTGGCCATGCTGGTGTCGGTGTGGGGGCTGCTGACCGCGGTGGTGCTGGCGCACATGCCGGTGGGTCAGCCCAGCCTGCGCCAGGCGGGCGCGCTGTCGGCGCGCACCGCGCTGCTGGGCGCGCCGGTGATGGTGCTGTTGTTCGTGCTGTTCCCGCGCATCGGCCCGCTGTGGGGTGTGCCGCAGGACGGCATTGCCGGCACGGGCCTGTCGGACACGATGAAGATGGGCTCGGTCTCCGAGCTGGTGCAGGACGACCGCGTGGCCATGCGCATCCGCTTCGACGGCCCCGTGCCGCCGCCGGCCGCGATGTACTTCCGCGGTCCGGTGCTCTCGCGTTTCGATGGCACCGAGTGGCGCTCGGCACCGGCACTGCCGGCCGCGAGCGGCGTGCCGCGCAACGCCCGGCTGCGCGATCAACGGGCCGCCGCTGCGCCACGAGATCACGCTCGAGCCGCTGCGGATGGCGGTGCTGCCGCTGCTGGAGGCCACGGTCAGCGTCTCGCCCATCGAGGGCTACCGCGTCGGCGCGCGCGACGACCTGCAGTGGAACGCCTCGCGCCCGGTGCTCGAACGCCTGCGCTTCACCGCCGAGGCCCACACCGAGTTTCGCCACGGCCCCACGGTGGACAGCGCCGCCCTGCGCGAGTTCGTCGAGCTGCCACCGGGCTTCAATCCGCGCACGCTCGCCTGGGCCGCCGCGCTGCGGCAGGATCCGCGCTACGCCACGGCCGACGGCCGCACCCTGGCCGACGCGCTGATGCAACGCATCCGCACGGAGAGCTACGTCTACACCCTCGCCCCGGGCGACTACGGCCGCGACGCCGTCGACGAGTTCTGGCTCGACCGCAAGGAAGGCTTCTGCGAACACTTCGCCGCCGCTTTCGTGGTGGTGATGCGCGCGCTGGACGTGCCGGCACGCGTGGTCACCGGCTACCAGGGCGCCGAGCCCGGCCTCATCGATGGCTACACCGTGGTGCGCCAGAGCTCGGCGCACGCCTGGGCGGAGTACTGGCAGGCGGGCATCGGCTGGGTGCGCGCCGATCCCACGGCGGCCGTGGCACCGGAGCGCATTCAAGGCAGCCGACGCCTGCAGCCGCCGCCCGGCGTGGTGGCGGGTGCGCTGGGCACGGTCAGCCCGGCGCTGCTGGCGCGTCTGCGCGATGGCTGGGAGGCGATCAACAACCGCTGGAACCAGTGGGTGCTCAACTACTCGCGCGGTCAGCAGTTCGACCTGCTCGAACGGCTGGGCTGGCGCTCACCGAGCTGGGAAGATCTGGCCCTGCTGCTGACCGCGACCTTGAGCTCGCTGGCCCTGGCCGGCGCGGCCTGGGCCTGGTGGGACCGTCACCGCGTCGACCCGTGGACGCGCCAGCGCGCAGCCCTGCTGGTCGCGCTGGGCCGGCTGGGCATCACGGCCGGCCACAGCGATCCGCCACGCGCGCTGGCGCGCAAGGTCCGCGCACACTGCGGCGGCGAGGGCGAGGCGCTGGCGCAATTGCTGGAGCGCCTGGAGCAGCAACGCTTCGGCCGCGAGGCCCGACGCGTGCCCGATGCCAGCCTGACCCGAGAATTCACCCTGCTGTCGCGCCAGCTCGCGAGGCGCAGCCCCTGACACCCGATCCACCCTGCACATCCGCCCGATGTTTGCCCTGACCAAGACACGTGCCGCCGCGTCAAGCGACCTTCGATCCACCGAGCCGTGTGGGTATCGACGCGTCTGCGGCTTGAGCGCGGCGATGTGGAGCGGTTTGCGCGGCGGTTTGCGCGCTGGTGTGCGGGCTGGCACTGCTGGCGGCGCCTGCCCAGGCGGCCACCAAGTCGCGCCCCACCCAGGCCCGGCCCGACAACGGCGCCGAGCTGCTCAGCTACGGCGCGCGCGACGACGTGATGCGCTTTGCCGCCGAACTGGCAGAGCGCGAGAAGCTCGACGCCGAGGCCACCCGCGCGGCACTCGCCCAGGCGCGCTTCGTGCCGAGCGTGGCGCGCTTGATCATGCCGGCGGCCAACGGCACCGCCAAGAACTGGGCGGCCTACCGCGGCCGTTTCGTGGAGCCGGTGCGCATCGAAGCCGGCCTGGCCTTCTGGCGCGAGAACGAACGCTGGTTGCAGCAGGCCGAGGAACGCTACGGCGTTCCCGCCGCCACCATCGTCGGCATCATCGGCGTGGAGACGATCTTCGGCCGGCAGATGGGTGGCTTCCGCGTCATCGACGCGCTGGCCACGCTGAGCTTCGACTTCCCCACCGGCCGCAGCGACCGCAGCCCGTTCTTCCGCAACGAGCTCGAGCAGTTCCTGCTGTGGTGCGCGCGCGAGGGGCTGGATCCACTGTCGATCAAGGGCAGCTATGCCGGCGCGATCGGCATGCCGCAGTTCATGCCCTCGAGCATCGTGCGCTATGGCATCGACTTCGACGGCGACGGCCACATCGACCTGCACAACAACCCGGCCGATGTGATCGGCAGCGTGGCGCACTACCTCGCGCAGTTCGGCTGGGAGCGCGACCTGCCCACGCACTATCGCGTGATGCCGCCCACCGAGGTGCGCGATCGCGCGCTGCTGCTGGTGCCCGACATCGTGCCCACGTTCAGCGCGCAGGAGATGACCGAGCGGGGCGCGGTGCTCGATGAAGTCCGGCCGGGCGCATGACCAGCGATTCGGCGGCAAGCTCGCCCTGGTGGAACTGCAGAACGGCGACGCAGCGCCCAGCCACGTGGCCGGCACGAGCAACTTCTACGTCATCACCCGCTACAACTGGTCGAGCTACTACGCGCTGGCGGTCATCGAACTGGGCGAGGCGATCCGACGCCGGCGCTGAAGCGCTCCAGAGCGGCAGCTCACACCACGAAGTCCAAGCCCCCTGGGTAGCGGACCCTGGGCGCTGCGGCGATCGGCCGGCTGGACATGCCGGTGGTGGATGCGGGAGCCGATGCTCCAGACGCTGCAACCGGTACAGCAGCAGGCAGCGAGAGGTCGAGCGTGGGTTCGTGGGCACGCGCCGTGCTCGCGGGTGGACGCTGACGCGGCATCGCAGTGGCCAGGCGGCGGCGTGCCTCGTGCCACTCACGCCACAGCCGATCGTCGGACCCGGATTCGCGGACCTGCAGCCCGCGCTGCAGGTCGAGACTGGACTCATACCAGCCCGGACCGGCGACGCCATCGTCATCACTGCGCATCAAGGGGGAGAGCGGGCGCGTCAGCAACTGGCCGCGGGCGCTCTCGGGTCGGCACAGGGTCGAGAGGTGGACAAGCAGTCGGGCCATGGCGAGCTCCTTTGTTGGGGTGCCCGCAGTCTTGAGCGCATCGGCGGCACCGAAAATCCCGCCTGCAGCGGCCCCCAGCGGATGGCCCTCGCCGGCGCGTCTGGATTCCCACCCTTGGGGGATGGCACCATCGACAACCAACCCACCTCGCGCCGATACCGAGGCCGCAAAACTTCAAGGAGACCCCATGACACAAGCGCTGCCGCTCGAAGGCATCCGCGTCATCGACTACAGCCACTTCCTGGCTGGCCCGCACATGTCGCGCTGCCTCGCCGCGATGGGCGCGGACGTGATCAAGGTGGAACGCCCCACGGCCGGTGACGCGGGCCGGGCCAGCCCCTTCATGGTGGGTGGCCAGAGCGGCTACTTCATGCAGCAGAACATGGGCAAGCGCGGGTTGTGCGTCAACCTCAAGGATCCGCGCGGTCTCGACATGCTGCACAGGCTCACCGACAGTGCCGACGTGTTCGTCGAGAACTACCGTCCTGGTGCACTCGACAAGCTCGGGCTGGGCTACGCCGAATTGGCCCGGCGCAACCCGAAGCTGGTGTACTGCTCCGTCTCGGCCTACGGCCACACCGGACCGGATGCCGAGCGGGCGGGGTTCGGCCTGATCGCCGAAGCCAAGAGCGGCGCGATGTCCCTGATTGGCGTGCCGGGCGAACCGCCGCCGCTGTTCCGCATGCCGATCGCCGACATGTACGCCGGCATGCATGGCGTCTCGGCGATCTGCGCAGCCCTGCTCGGGCGCGTGAAGTCAGGCCGCGGGCAGCACATCGACATCGCGCTCTACGACTGCATGATCTCCATGCACGACTTCGCGGCGCAGGTCTACACGATGAGTGGTGGCAAGGAGATGCCGGTGCAGACCGGGCACGACCTGCCGCAGAGCACGGTGTACGGTGTGTTCGCGGCGAAGGACGGATACCTCGTCATCGCCGCGCAGGTGGACGATGCCTGGAAGCGCTTTGCCCAGCTCATCGGCGGCGCGGCCTATGCCTCGGATGCGCGTTTCCACACCTCAGCAGGGCGCAACGCGCACCGGGTGGAGATCCTCGCCAAGGTGCGCGACTGGACCATGGCGCAGGCGTCGGTGAAAGCCTGCTGCGCCGCGCTGGATGCCGCGGGCGTGCCGGCCGCTCCGGTGCAGACCATCGACCAGGTGCTGGCCGATCCGCAGACGGTGGCGCGCGGCATGGTGGTCGAGCAGCAGCATCCGCTGCTGGGCACGATCCGGCTGCCGAACCTGCCCTTTCGCTTTTCCGACTGCGACACCTCGCCGCGCAGCGTGGCGCCACTGCTCGGCCAGCACAACCGCGAGATCGCGGCCGAACTGGGCTACGGCCACGACGAGATCGAGGCGCTGGTGGGCGAGGGGGTGCTGTACTCCGAAGCGGACGTTGCGCGGCTGGCCCGCTGAGCCCTGCGCTCCCGGAAACCCCGCCCTGCCCGCCGAGGGCAGCTCAGACCGCGTGAGAAGATGAACGCCGCGAGCACGGCCCGGCAAAGCACATGGCAGGACGAACATGACCTTGAGCGAATCACGCATTGCCGTGGCGGGCGCTGGCTACATCGGCCAGGCCCACATGGCGGTGGCCGCCGCCAGCGCCACCTGCACGCTGAGCGCCGTGGTCGACCCTGCGCCCTCAGCCGTCGAGACGGCCCGTCGCGCCGGCGTGCCGCTGTACTCCTCACTCGATGAACTGCTGGCGCGGGACCGCCCCGATGGCGTGGTGCTGGCCACGCCGAATGCCCTGCACGTGCCGCAGGCCCTGCAGTGCATCGAAGCGGGCGTACCCATCCTGCTGGAAAAGCCGATCGCGCCCACCGTGGCCGAGGCCGAGCGCCTGGTGAAGGAGGTCGAGCGCCGTGGCGCACGCGTGCTCATCGGCCACCACCGGGCGCACAGCCCGATCATGGCCAAGGCGCGCGAGGTGGTCGAGTCCGGTCAGCTCGGGCGGCTGGTGGCGGTGATGGGCAGCGCCACCTTCTTCAAGCCCGACGTCTACTTCGACGACGGCCCCTGGCGCCGCGAGCTCGGCGCCGGTCCCGATCCTGCTGAACATGATCCACGAGGTGCACAACCTGCGCATGCTGTGCGGCGAGATCGTCGCGGTGCAGGCCATCGCCTCGCAGGCCGTGCGCGGCTTCGCCGGTGGAAGACACGGTGGCGATCAGCCTGCGCTTTGCCAACGGCGCGCTCGGCAGCTTTCTGCTCTCCGACACCGCCGCCTGCGCGCGCAGCTGGGAACAGACCTCGCAGGAGAACAAGGCCTACCCGAGCTACGCCGACGAAGACTGCTACGTCATCAGCGGCACCAACGGCAGCCTGTCGGTGCCGACCATGCGCCTCAAGACCTACCCGCGCCCCGAGGACCGCTCGTGGTGGAAGCCATTCGAAGAAGGTATCGTCGGCCTCGTGCGCGACGACCCGATCAAGCACCAGATGGAACACTTCGGCGCCGTGCTGCGCGGCGAGGCGGCGCCACTGGTCAGCGCCCGCGACGGGCTGGCCAATCTGCGCGTCACCGAAGCCATTGCCGCGGCCGCGCGCACCGGCACCACCGTCGAACTCCCTGCCCTCTGAACCCCACGCTCCAGAAGCACCACAAAGACGCCCCATGAAGATCCTCATGCTCCACGGCATCAACCACGACATGTTCGGCAAGCGCGATCCCAAGCAGTACGGGACGATCACGCTCGACGAGATCGACGCGCAGCTCAAGGCGCTGGGCAAGGAGCTCGGCACCGAGGTGGAGACCTTCCAGACCAACCACGAAGGCGCGATGTGCGAGCGCATCCACCAGGGCTTCAAGGACGGCGTGGACGCGGTGCTCATCAACGCCGGCGCCTGGACCCACTACAGCTACGGCATCCGCGACGCGCTGGCGATCCTGACCTGCCCGATCGTCGAACTGCACATGTCCAACATCCATGCGCGCGAGGCCTTCCGCCACGTCTCGGTGTTCGCCGAGATCGTGAAGGGCCAGATCTGCGGCTTCGGCGTCGACAGCTACCTGCTGGCGCTGCGCGCCGCGGTGTCTGCCGTGCGTGCATCCAAGGGCTGACCTCCTTCACAGACACCATGATCCGAGGCACCACCGCGCTGATCGCGCACATCGGCTTTCCCACGCACGCCTTCAAGGCGCCGATGATCTACAACCCGTACTTCGAGCAGAGCGGCATTGATGCGGTGGTCGTGCCCATGGGCTGCCGCGCCGAGCACTACGAGGTCTTCCTGCGCAGCGTGTTCACGCTGAGCAACATCTGCGGCGCGCTCATCACCATGCCGCACAAGGTGACCACGGTCGGGCTGCTCGACGTGCCGTCGCCGGCGGTGCGCATCGCCGGCGCCTGCAACGCCGTGCGGCGCGACGAACAGGGGCGCCTGGTGGGCGACATGTTCGACGGCGAAGGCTTCGTGCGCGGGTTGCTGCGCAAGGGCTGCACCGTGAAGGGCGCGCGCGCGCTGGTGGTGGGTGCCGGCGGCGTGGGCTCGGCCATTGCGGCGTCGCTGGCGCAGGCCGGCCTCGGCGCCATCGGTCTGTACGACGCGCGAGCCGAAGCGGCGCAGGCGCTCGGTGAACGCCTGCAGGCGCACTACGCTCCGCTCGACGTGCGCACCGGCTCGAACGATCCGGCCGGCTACGACGTGGTGGTGAACGCCACGCCCATGGGCATGAACGACGGCGATCCGCTGCCCATGGACGTGTCGCGCATCGGCCGCGACGCCTTCGTGGGCGAGGTGGTCATGAAGACCGAGATGACCGCCTTCCTCAAGGCCGTGCAGGCGCGCGGCTGCCGCTTCCAGGTGGGTTCGGACATGCTGTTCGAGCAGATCCCGGCCTACCTCGAGTTCTTTGGACTTCCGACGACCACGCCCGAAGTGCTTCGTTCGGTGGCGCGGCTGAGCTACTGAGCGGCGACAGCGCCCGTCGGGCAGGGCTGCTCACAGCCCTTAAGATGGCTTGATCCCTGGAGGTCTTGCCATGCCATTCGCTCCGATGCTGCGCGCTGTCCTGACGCTTTCCCTCTGCCTGTGCCTCTCCTTAGGTGCGTGGCATGTTTCGGCCCAGCCGGCCAAACCCCGCATCGAGAAGGCGGCAGACCTGCCGCGCTTCACCTACCCGATCCAGGGCCAGCTGGAAGACACGGTGCGCTCGGCCGAGCGCTTTGCGCCCTTTGCCGCAGCGGTGCGTCGCGACACCGAGTCGGTGCTGAACGGCTACGACATCGCCGACAAAGGCACGCGCCGCGACCTGCTGACCACGCTGGCGATCCTCGACTACCTCGAGGGCCAGTACGACCGCGCGCTCGCCCGCGCCGAGGAAGTGCGAGCCCTGCAGGACAAGCCCGCCGACAAGCTGATCAACAGCCTGCGGCTGCGGGCCATGGCCCAGGCCGCCAAGGTGCATGGCAGCAGCGGCGAGGCGTTCGCGCGCGCCACCGCCGAGGCGATCCGCCGCGAGCTCGATCCCCTGCCCTACCCGGTGATCGCGAACGATGTGAAAGCGCTCAAGGCCCAGGCCGAGCTCGTGGGCGAGGCGCTGGTGCTCGGGCGCATCCGCGAGGTGCTGCAGCCGGTCGTCGCCAGCAGTGGCGCGCTGAGCTCGGAGTTCGCGTCCAGCGTGGTGGGGGCACGCTTTGCGCTGACCGCGGTGCTGCCGCTCAAGCCGGTGCTGATCGACGCTTTCGGCAGCTACCTGGCCGCCAACCAGGTGACCAAGCCCGACATCTGGGCCGCACGCGATGTGACGCTCACGCCCGCGCAGGTGCAGGCGCCGGTGCGCGTCGCCGTGTGGGACAGCGGCGTGGACACGCGCCTCTTCGGCCGCCAGGTGCTGCGCGATGGCAAGGGCCAGCCGCGGGTGATCGCGTTCGACAAGTACAGCCGGCCCAGTCAGGGCGAGCTGCATGCCCCTCGACCCCGCGCTGCGCGGCAAGCTGCCGCAGATGGTGGCGCGCACCAAGGGCTTCTCCGACCTGCAGTCGAACGTGGACACGCCCGAGGCCGCGGAGGTCAAGCGTTTTCTCTCGACCCTCGCGCCCGAGCAGTACAAGAGCGCGATCGAAGAGATCGGCCTGGCCGGCAACTACGAGCACGGCACGCACGTGGCGGGCATCGCCCTGGCGGGCAACCCGGGCGCGCGGCTGGTGGTGGGGCGGATCTCGTTCGGGCACACCCTGCAGCCCGACCCCTGCCCCAGCCGCGAACAGGCCGAGCGCGATGCCGTCGCGGCACAGGCCTTCGTCGACTTCTTCAAGCGCGAGCGCGTGCGCGTGGTCAACATGAGCTGGGGTGGCAACGTCAATGCCATCGAGCACGACCTCGAGCAGTGCGGCATCGGCAAGACACCTGAGGCGCGCAAGGCCCTGGCGCGCGAGTACTTCGACATCAGCAAGGCTTCGCTCGAGCGGGCATTCGCCAGTGCGCCCGAGATCCTCTTCATCGCGGCCGCGGGCAACAGCAACAGCGATGCCTCGTTCATCGAAGACATCCCCGCCGGCATCGTGGGGCCGAACCTGCTGACCGTGGGCGCCGTCGACCGCGCGGGCGATGAGGCGCCGTTCACCAGCTACGGCCCCACCGTGAAGGTGCATGCCAACGGCTACCAGGTAGAGAGCTACCTGCCCGGCGGCAAGCGCGTGGCGCTGTCGGGCACCTCGATGGCGGCACCGCAGGTGGCCAACCTGGCCGCCAAGCTGCTGGCGGTGAACCCGCGGCTCAAGCCGGCGGACCTCATCCGCCTGATCGACAGCACGGCCGAGCGCAGCGCCGACGGCCGGCGCAACCTTGTTCATCCGAAGAAGGCGCTTGCGGCAGCTCAGGGGCGCTAGGTCCGAGAGGCACGACGCCGCACGAACGGTGCAGCACGTCTGCCGTGCCTTCCGAAACAGAGGTCCCTGCGATTCGGCTCTGAGCTTGATCCCACTTCGGAGCCGATCTCCCCACACACCCGGATGAAGAACTGTCAGCGAGACGCGCGTTGAGCAGGGATCACAAGTGTCGGTTGGTACGGAGCTGGAAAGCCCGTCCACGGAAAGGCCTGTTGATCCGAGAAAGCGGCCAATCATCTGGTACGGATCGAAGGCCCGGATCCGACCCACACCCGTCATCCCCTGGCCGGATTCGGCCAGCCCGAAGCGGTCCGTCGACCTCGAGCCGTGGTTCTTTGGACAGATGGGTCTGCCCAGGCTTGCGCCGCTTTGCGGTTACTGGAGACAGGTTTTCATGATCGTGTGCCCAGGTGCGATCGATCAGCAGCACTTCTCCCTTGCGGATGATCCGCCCGCCCCGGCAGGTCGGCGTGCGCTATTCTGCAGCACGCAACGCCGCGGGGTCTGCCGGTTACCATGCAGCGGCATACGACCACACTCGGCGGTGGAAAAGGGCAATTGCACCGCTGCTTCGCATCGAGGGCGCCTTGACCATGGACAGACGAGCGTGGTGAATCGCAAGGCCAAGCAAAGGGCGCTGCCGTCAGCGCCGAACACGCCGGGCGACCTCAAGTCATCGACCGCCGCGCAGTCCTCTGCACCGCCCGCGCCGGACAAACTACCGTTGTTCCCCATCGTCGGCATCGGCGCCTCCGCCGGCGGGCTGGCGGCCTTCGAGGCCTTCTTCTCCGGCATGCCGGCCGATGTCGAGCCGGCATGGCCTTCGTGCTGGTGCAGCACCTGGCGCCCGATCACGAGAGCATCCTGGCCGACCTGATCCGGCGCTACACCCGCATGCAGGTGTTCGAGGTCGACCGACGGCATGGGGGTGCAGCCGAACTGCGTCTACATCATCCCGCCCAACCGCGACATGGCCTTCCTCGACGGCGCGCTGCAGCTGCTCGAGCCCGCCGCGCCGCGCGGCCTGCGCCTGCCGATCGACTTCTTCTTCCGCTCGCTGGCGCAGGACCAGCACGAGCGCGCCATCGGCATCGTGCTGTCGGGCACCGGCAGCGACGGCACGCTGGGCGTGCGCGCGATCAAGGGCGCAGGCGGCATGGTGATGGCGCAGACGCCCGAGTCCGCCGAGTTCGACGGCATGCCGCGCAGCGCCATCGCCACCGGGCTGGTCGACTTCGTGCTGCCGCCGGCCGAGATGCCGGCCCGCCTGCATGGCCTACGTCGCGCACGCCTTCGGCCAGCCGCCGCGCGCCGACGCCCGGCGCCGCTCGCCGGGCCGACGGCACGCGCTGAAGAAGATCTTCGTGCTGCTGCGCGCCCAGACCGGCCACGACTTCTCGCAGTACAAGCCCAGCACCATGCTACCGGCGCATCGAGCGGCGCATGGCCGTGCACCAGATCGACGCACCTGGACGACTACGTCGCGCTACCTGCAGCAGACGCCGCGCCGAGGTGGAGGCGCTCTTTCGCGACCTGCTGATCGGCGTGACCAGCTTCTTCCGCGACCCCGAGGCCTTCGCGGCGCTGCGAGCGCAGGTCATCCCGCGCGCTGTTCGCGGGCACGGCCCGCCGGGCGGCCGATGCGCGTCTGGGTGCCGGGCTGCTCCACCGGCGAGGAGGCCTATTCGATCGCCATCCTGCTGCAGGAGCAGCATCGAGGCGCTCGGCGACAGCGTACACGCGTGCAGATCTTCGCCACCGACATCGACGCCGCGCGCCATCGCCGCGGCCCGCGCCGGCGTCTACCCGGCCAGCATCGCCGCCGACGTGTCGCCCGAGCGCCTGGCGCGCTTCTTCACGCTCGAGACCGGAGGCAGCGGCTACCGCGTCCGCAAGGGCATCCGCGACATGCTGGTCTTCTCCGAGCAGGACCTGATCGCGCGACCCGCCGTTCTCCCGGCTCGACCTGGTCAGCTGCCGCAACCTGCTGATCTACATGGGCGCGCGACCTGCAGAAGCGGCTGATCCCGCTGTTCCACTACGCGCTGAAGCCCGGACGGCGATGCTGTTCCTCGGCACCTCGGAGACGATCGGCGAGTACGCCGACCTGTTCGCCGCGCTGGACCGCAAGGCCAAGCTCTATCCGCCGCAAGGCGACGCCGGCCTGCGCGCGCCGGGCCGACCTGTCGGCCCTGCACGGCGCTCAGCCCGCGGCGCGGACCCCGTCGCCGCCAGCGCAGTCGGCAGAGCCGACGAGCCGCCGCTGCAGACTGTCGCTGCGCGAACTGACCGAGCGGGCCCTGCTGCGCCAGATCGCCCCGGTCGGCGCCCTGGTCAACGGCGCAGGGCGACATCCTCTACCTGCACGGGCGCACCGGCATGTACCTGGAGCCCGCGCCCGGCGAGGCCGGCATCAACAACATCCTTGCAGATGGCCCGCGAGGGCCTGCGGCCGCGAGCTGACGCGGCGCTGCACCAGGCCGCGGCCACGCGAGGAGCCGCCGTGCGCTGCGCCGGGCTGCGCGTCAAGACCAACGGCGACTACACCGCTGGTCGATCTGACGTGTCCGCCCGTGCGCCGCGCGGGCCAGGGCGACGCCGCAGAGCCGGCGCGCTGTACCTGGTGGTCCTCGAAGCCGGTGCCGCCGGGCCAGCGACGAGCCCGCACGCCGCCGGCCTGCGGGCGCCGCCCGGCGCCGCCGGCCGGAGACGGACGCCGACACGCGCATCGCCGGCGCTGGAGCAGGAGCTGCGCAGCCAAGGAGGAATACCTCCAGACCACCCACGAAGAGCTGGAGACCTCCAACGAGGAACTGAAGTCGTCCAACGAGGAGATGCAGTCGGTCAACGAGGAACTGCAGTCCACCAACGAGGAACTGGAGACCTCCAAGGAAGAACTGCAGTCGGTCAACGAGGAGCTGGCCACGGTCAACACCGAGCTGCAGACCAAGGTGGCCGATCTGTCGCGGGCCAACAACGACATGAACAACCTGCTGGCCGGCACCGGCATCGCCACGGTGTTCGTCGACCACGCAGCTGCGCATCCTGCGCTTCACGCCCGGCGCCACCGCAGATCATCAACCTGATCCCGAGCGATGTCGGGCGGCCGGTGGCCACATCGTCTCCAACCTGAGGGCTACGACCGCCTGGTGGCCGACATGCAGGCGGTGCTCGACACGCCTGGTTCCCGAAGGAGATGGAGGTCCGGACCGCGGGCGCTGGTACCCGATGCGCATCCAGCCCTACCGCACGCTGGACAACGTGATCGAGGGCGCGGTGATCACCTTCGTCGACATCAGCCGAGATCAAGCGCGCGAAGCACGCCCTGGCCTTGCCGCAAGGCGAACGAGCTTGCGGCCTGGCGGTCGGTGGTGCGCGACGCGCTTGACGCCATCACGGTGCAGGACCTCGACGGCCGCACCCTGGCCTGGAACCCGGCCGCGAGCGCGCTGTACGGCTGGACCGAGCCGAGGCCCTGCGCCTGAACTTCCGCGAGCGTGTGCCACCTGCGCTGCAGACGGACGCCATGGCGGATCTGCGCCGCCTGGCGCAGGCCGACATTCAGGAAGCGCAACCGGACGCAACGCATGGCGAAAGACGGTCGGCATGTGGACGTCCGGGCCAAGGCCACCGCGGTGGAAAACGACGACGGGCAGGTCTACGCCATCGCGACCACGACGACCGCGCCGCACGCGGCTGAACAGGGCTAATCTTGGGGCGACGACCAAACGGTGCCAGAAGACGCGTCCAGCGCGTTGCGACGCCGGGCTCAGGCGGCGCTGGATCGCAGGACGAGCAAACCCGGCAGGTACAGTGCCAAGGGGCGGGTGAGCGTGCAGAGGAGGCCAGCCGCGAGGTTGACAGCGCGGCCGAGATCGAGCGCGCACGCTGCTGCACGAATTGCGGGTGCATCAGATCGAGCTCGAAGCAGAACGAGGAGCTGCGGCGCGCACGCAGCTGGAACTGGAAGCCTCTCGCGAGCGTGGTTCGACCTCGTATGGGCTTGCGCCCGTCGGCTACTGCAGCATCAGCAAGACCGGACACATCGTGCAGTTGAATCTGGCCGCCGCCGAACTGCTGGGCCTGTCGCGCAACGAACTGGTGCAGCGGCTGTTCACGCAGCTGGTCGAGCCGGGCGATCTGGCTGCTTTCTACGCCCTGCGCGCGCGGGTGCTGGAGACGGGCGAGCGCCAGCAAAGCGAGTTGCGCCTGCTGGTCGCGCAGGTGCGCCCCGATGGGTGCAGCTGTCGGCCACTAGCGCGACTGACCCCGAAGGCCAGCGCACGCTGCGCATCGTGCTGGTCGATGTGACCGAACGCCGCAAGGCCGATGCCGCGGAAGCCGCCCTGCGCGTTGCCGAGCAGACCGAGGCGCAACCGCGATCGACTCCTGTCGCGCGTGAGTCACGAGTTCCGCACCCCTCTGAACGCCATCCTCGGTTTTTCCAGCATGCTGCTGTTAGCCGAGCAGACTCTGCACAGCCAGCTGTGAGCAAGCAGTTGCAGCACATCCATGATGCCGGCACGCACCTGCTGCAACTGGTCGTGGACGTGCTGGACATGTCCGCCTCACCGCCGGCAACCTGTCGCTGCGGCTTCGACGTCGACCCACGCGAGTTGTTGCGCAGTACCGTGCGCGAGGTCGAGGCCGACGCCGGATTGCGCGGGATCGCCATCCAGCTGGACATGCCCGAGCCAGGGCTGCCGGTCGCGGTCAGTGCCGATCCACCCGGCTGCAAGCAGGTGCTGCTGAACCTGCTGAGCAACGCCGTCAAGTACAACCGGCCGGGAGGCCATGTGAATGCGAGCCTGACGCGGCTGGCGGGTACTGGCGCATGGCCGTCGCCGACGACGGGCTCGGCATGTCGGCGCAGCAACTGTCATCGCTGTTCCGGCCTTTCGACCGCCTCGGGCGCGAGGCGCAGGGCTTCGAGGGCACAGGCCTGGGCCTGGTCATCGCGCGCGACCTGGTCGACAGGATGGGTGGCGTCCTGACGGTGCGCAGCGAAGTCGCTGGCGGCAGCGAGTTCGCGTTCGAGCTGGTGGCGCTGCAGCGCGAAGTCGCGGTTGCAGCGCCTGCAGCGGCGACGGTCGCTGCCCCGGTCGCTTTGCCTGACCCCGAGAGCAAGCTTCAGGTACGCACGGACATCACCGGCCGAGTGCTGTGCGTGGAAGACGATGACCGCGCTCGGCAGCTGATGGACCTCGTCCTGGCGCGGCGCCCGGGCATCACGCTGGAGTTGGTCGCCACGGGCAAGGAAGGTCTGGCGGCAGCGCGCCGCGCCTGGCCGGATCTTCTGATCCTCGACCAGGGGCTGCCGGACATGGCGGGCCTGGACATGTTGAGAGTGCTCAGGCAGCTCAACCCACACCTGCCCATGGCGTGCATCGTCGCCTCGGCCGAGGCCGCGCCTGCCGCCGTGGTGCGCGCGCGCGCGGTTGGCGCCGACGAGTATCTGGTCAAGCCGATCGACCCGGCAGCTCTTATCCGGCTGATCGACAAGCTGCTGACGGGCAGGCGGTCAGCGTATGATCCGGATTCGGCCCGGGCCTATACCCGTTGTCCAGACGACAGCCCTGACTGCGCATGGCGCTCAGCAACCAGCGTGCCGGATAGCTGCCGCTCACCAGTGTCAGGAACTGGCCGCGTCAAGCCATCCAGAACCAACGCTCGATAGACCGCTTGGCGACACATTGACGACGTCGTCTGTCACTCCCGACTCACGGACAACGATGTGCTCGGTGCTGCTTTCGAGCTCGTCGTCAAGCGCCGCCAGGCCGCCGGTCGTCAGCCCGCCTCAGCCCTCGACCGGCATCACGCTGACCGACACCTCCAGCGTCTGCGCGCCGCCGCCGAGGATCACGCCGCGCAGCGGCACCACGTCGGCGAAGTCGGCGCCCCAGGCGAGCGTGATGTAGCGCTGCGTCGGCGAGCTGGCCGTTGGTGGGGTCGAACTCGACCCAGCCGATGCGCGGCGAGTAGGCCGCGACCCAGGCGTGCGAGGCGTCGACGCCCATCAGACGGGCCTGGCCCGGCGGCGGATCGGTCAGCAGGTAGCCCGACACGTAGCGCGCCGGCAGGCCGTGGCGCGCAGGCAGGCGAGCATCAGGTGCGCGAAGTCCTGGCACACGCCGCGGCGCTGGTGCAGCACCTCGTCGACCGAGGTGCTGACGGTGGTGGCGCCCGGGTCGAACTCGAAGTCGTCGTGGATGCGCGTGCATCAGCGCGTCCACCGCCTCCAGCCAGTCGCGCCCGCGGCGTGAACGACGGCAGCGCATAGACGCGGGCCGCCTCGGACAGCGGCACCAGCGCCGTCGGCTCGCTCATGCGCGCGGCGTCGAGGTCGATGCGCGGTGGCAGCTCGGCGTGGCCGCTGGCGACTGGCTCGCGCACCGCCTGGCGCACCGCCTCCCACGGCACGCCGGCCGACGGCACGACAGGCCGGGCCGACAGCTCGACCGTCGCAATGCATGCGCACCCGCAGGCGGCGGTGCGCGCCGTGCAGCGCGAAGTGGGTGACGGTGTTGCCGAAGCTGTCCGGGCCGTCGTGGCGCTCGTCGGGCTGCGGATCGATCTGCAGCGCGTGGGCCAGCAGGCGCTGCCAGGGCAGGCTGCGCGGCGTCAGGCGCGCCAGCTGCCACGACTGCGCGACGGGCGCGGCGTAGGCGTAGCGCGTCTCGTGTTCGACGCGGTAGCGCGCAGGCCCGGCCATCTCAGGCCACCAGCGACAGCACGCTGCGCGAGGCGGCGTGCGAGAAGAACTTGAGCGTCAGCTCGTCGGACACCGCGTGGGCGACGCGCGCGAGCTGGTCGAGCAGGGCGGCCAGCGCCGCGCTTTCCGGATGCAGGTCGTCCGGGCTCAGTGCGGCCAGGGCAGCCTGCAAGCCCGGCGCCAGCACGTCGCTCGCGAAGCGGCCGTGGACGCGCTCGAGCCTTGGCCACGAAATCGACCAGGCCCTTGATCTGGAACGCCACCGAGCGCGGGTTGGTCATCGTCGCGCACCAGCAGGTCGAGCACCGGCAGCCACTCGGGCGCCACCGAGGTAGCGCGTGCGGTAGGTCATGCCGGAGTCGGTCAGCTCGAGCAGCCAGTCCAGCCCGCTGCGCGCGGCCCTCGCGGGTGGCGACCTCGAGCGCGGCGCAGAGGTGCGTCAGAGCCGCTCGATGCGGCGGCCGATCGACAGGAAGCGCCAGCCGGTGCCGCGCGTCATGCCGTCGAGCACGAAGCCCGACAGCGTCATCATCGCCGTCACCGCGCGGTCGAGCCAGGCCAGCGCCAGCGGCAGCGCAGCGATGCCGACGGCCGCGCTCGAACACCGGGTCGGCGATGAGCTGGTTGAGCGTGCGCCAGTGGTCGGTCGACATGCGGTCGCGCAGGTTGAAGGCCACGCGCGAGAGCTGGCGCAGCCGTTCGCCGAGGCGCCTGTCCGGATGGGTCGCGGCGCGCAGCAGGCCGCGTGGCCACGTCGTCGCCTTCGCAGCAGGCCGAAGCGCTCGGCCAGCGCGAGCGCCGGCGCGCGGCCAGTCTGCCGGCCTGGCTCGTCGTCGAGCTGGCGCTGGCGATCGCCACGCGCAGCAGGCGCGCGGTGGCATCGCAGCGCTCGCCGTAGCGGCCGAACCAGAACAGGTTCTCGGCGGCGCGCGACGACAGGTTGGTGCGCGCGGTGACCAGGTCGTCGGCGGTGACCGTCGTCGACAGCAGCGAGAACGACGACGTTCACCGGCGCATCGGACAGCACCCAGGTGTCCTTCGAGCGGCCGCCGCGCTGCATCGCGATGACGCGCGACTCGCCGTCGCCGGCCACGCGCGTCAGGCCGCCCGGCATCACGCGATAGCCGCTCGGGCGTGGCGACGGCGAACACGCGCAGGCCGACGGCGCGCGCCCTCGAGCCTGTCGCGCAGACTGCCGGCGCGTCGCCCGCCTCGCGGTCGAGCACCGGCGCCTGCGACACCCGCACCCACTCCTGCGCCACGTAGCGCTGCGGGTGCGCCGCCACGCGCGCCTTGCAGCGCATCGCGCTCGGTCGGCGATCGAGGTCGGCACCGAACACCGCCGGCTCGCGCACCGAGCGCTCCAGCGGCTTGATCATCAGGTGGTCGAGGCGCTTCCAGGCGTCGGCAAACGCCGCCGGCTCGCCCAGCCACCAGGTGGCGACCGAGGGCAGCTTGCAGCGGCTCGCCCAGCAGCTGCTCGGCTGAGCTGCGGCAGGTAGCCGAGCAGGGCGCCCGACTCGAGCACGCCGGAGCCGAGCGCGTTGGCCAGCATCACGGTGCCGCGCCGCGCGCAATCGGTGAGGCCGGCCACGCCGAGCGCGGAGTCGGAGCGCAGTTCGAGCGGGTCGCAGTAGTCGTCGTCCTGCCGCCGCAGCAGCGCGTGCACGCGCTTGAGCCCGTCGACGGTCTTCATCCACACGCAGCCGTCGCGCACCGTGAGGTCGCTGCCCTCGACCAGCGCGAAACCGAGGTAGCGCGCCAGCAGCGCGTGCTCGAAGTAGGTCTCGTTGTACGGGCCCGGCGTGAGCAGGCCGATCAGCGGCGGTCCATCGCCGCGCGGCGCCCAGCGCAGCAGCGAGTCGCGCAGCGCGTCGAAGAACGACGCCAGGTGCTGCACGTGCAGATCGCGGAACATCTGCGGGAACACGCGCGAGACGACCAGCCGGTTCTCGAGCGCATAGCCCGCGCCCGACGGCGCCTGCGTGCGGTCGCTCACCACCCACCAGTGGCCGTCGGGCGAGCGCGCCAGATCGGCCGCGTACTGGAAGAGGTGGATGCCGCCCGGCGGGCGGATGCCCTGCGCCGGGTGCAGGAAGCCACCGTGGCCGAAGATCACCGAGGGCGGCATCGCGCCACTCTGCGAGCAGTTCCTGCGGGCCGTAGACATCGGCCAGCACGCGGTTGAGCAGCTCGGCGCGCTGGGCGATGCCGGCCTCGATGCTCGTCCCATTCGCCGGCGGGATCAGCAGCGGCAGCGGGTCGACCTGCCAGGGCCGGTCGGCGCCCTTCGGGTCGGCGTAGACGTTGTAGGTGATGCCGTTCTCGCGGATCTCGCGCTCCATCAGCGCCAGCGTGTCGCCGATGCCGGTGCCGTCGCGCGCGGCCATCGCGCGCAGGAAGGCGTCCCAATGCGGACGCGCCTTGCCAGGCGCCGCGAGCAGCTCGTCGTAGCGCCCGCGCGCGGCGGGGTAGGAGGAAAGAAGTCGGCTGATCGGCATGGGGAGTGTCGTCAGGGTACCTCAGGACGCGGGCACTGCCGACGCCGGCAGACCCTCGACTCAGGGTGCGCGCAGGATCAGCCAGTCGGTGGTTCGTTGCGGGGTGAGCGGGATGCGATAGCGGCCATCGGCATAGGGCGCGGGCAGCGGCTGCGCCTGCTTGCCTTCGGTGCCGGGCACGAACAGCCGCAGCCCAGGCGGTGCACGCACGCTGATCGTGCCTTCGACCGGGGCCGAGAGCCACGGCAGTCCAGCGCCGGGCTTGGTGAGCGTCACGCCGGCCACCGTGATCAGGATGCGCTTGGACTCGGCAAGCGGCGCGCCGTCCAGACCCTGCAGGGCCACCGCGGCGTGCGGACTCTTCAGCGTCACTTCGACGTCGGTCAGCGTGACCGTGCGGCCGCCGAGCCAGCCGCTGGCCGATTGCGAACGCGGCGTGTTGACCACAAAGGTGCCCGCACCCCAGTCGCGGGTGAGCTCACCGCTGTCCGACGTGGCCGCGCTGGCGCCCGCGGGCAGCTTGAGACGCCGTGGGTTCGCGGATGACCTTGGCACCGGCCGGAATGGTCGATGCCGGCAGCCAGGGGAGCTCTTTCGTGGCCGGCAGCGCAATCACCAGCTTGCCGCGCTCGACCGCGGTGCGCAGCGCCACCGACTTCTCCGGCGACACCTCCTGGTTGAAGAGCTGTTCGGCCGACGGTGCATAGGCGTACACGCTGGTGGCCTCGCGCACATGGGCTTGGCGGAACAGCAAGGCAGCGGCCGCGTTGGTGACCATCAGGGCCGGATCATTGAAGGCATCCCAATTGCCGGTCTTGCTGGACTGGTTCATCGGCTCCTGTCCATACGCGTAGAGCATCATCGCGTCCCAGCCCTGATGGGCGGCCGTCGCGGCCACGTACAGCGGCGCGGCATGGCGGTCGGGCGCAGGGAAGGACTCGACGTTCCACTCGGTCACCGTGAGCGGCCGGTCCACCACCTGCGCCGCCGCCAGCCAGTGCACCAGCGTCGGCTTGAAGAACGGGCTGCGGTCGAGTTCACCGACAAAACCATAGGCATGGGCGTCGATCACGTCGCCTGCCATCAGCGCGGGCATCGAGCTCAAGGGCATGTAGCCCCAGGCACTGGTGCTGGAGACGGTCGTGCGCAGGCCCAGCGCGCGCAGCTTCTGCACCGAGGCGTGGTTGACGCGGTACTCCTGGTCGTTCACGAAGAGCTTGGCCGGCCCGTGCTCCCAGGTGCGCCAGGTGCGATCGGCCGGCAGTCCGTTGCGCGCCGCGAACTGGTCGGACGCCGCACGCATCAATGCGGTGTGCCGCGGCACGCCTTTGTCTGGCAGCAGGCGGTTGCCGAAGTGGTGGGTGAAGTCGTTCTCGTTGGTGATCTGAACGCCGATCACCGCGGGATCGTCGAGGTAGCGCAGGCCGGTGTGCCGATTGCGGTGCTCGAGGTACTGCTGGGCGAACCGGTCCATCGAGGTCTGCAGCGACGCGTTGACATAGTTGAAGCCCCGGCCCTCGCCGTTCACGCCAGGGACCTGCATCTCTGCAAAGAGATCGATGTTGTCGCCGGGCTTGAAGCGTCGTTCGTTGTGCAAGCCGAGGAAGACGTAGATGCCTTCGTCGCGCAGGCACTTGATCCACCAGTCGATCTTCTCCAGCGCTTCATCATCGACCTTGGACGTGCTCGGTTCCTTCTCGCCGCCGAACACGTTGGGCACCGCCCAGGGCGAGTCGTGGTGCTGCATGCGCACGAGGTTGAACCCCAGGCGTGCCATGCGACGGGCCTGCACGCGCACGTTCTCGCGCGAGGTGTGGAAGATCGCGTACGACGACAGGTTGGTGCCCCAGAAGCGCGCCGGCGTGCCGTCGGCGAAGAGCAGCTTGTCGCCTGCGGCGCGCACGAAGCCGCGCTTGCCGGCGGGCCGATCGCCGTCGTTGAGGAAGCTCAGGTCAACGGCCGACTCCGTCCACGACATCGGATGCGGTGGCCACTGAGCCACGCGCGCGAGGCCCAGGCGTGCCGACAGGGACTGTTCCACACCGACCCCGCCCGACATCGTGAGCGTGGCGGTGTGGCTGCGCGGGCCGGCGGGCACGCCATCGCGGTAGAAGAACGCGCGGATCTCGCGCTGCGATCCCGGCTCGGCGTACACCGCGGCCAGCGGCGGATCGAAGCGCATCTCGACCCGCTCGCCGCCCGGCTTGCCCCAGGCCCAGCCGCGGTTGCCAGGCAGCAGCGTGGGTTCGCCCAGCACAGCGGCAAAGGCGGCGAGTTCGAAGCGGAACATGATGCCGCCGCCGATCGCATCGCCCGTGGCGCGGCGCGCGTCGAAGTTCCAGCTGAAGCTGAGCGTGTCCGACGCACTGCGCTTGGCGGTGGCCGTGCCGGCCAGCGCCAGATCGTCGACGCGCAGCTTGACCGACAGATCGAGTGGCCCGGCCGGCGTGACCTGGCTCTCGGTGCCGACCCACTTCCAGCCTTTGGCCCAGAAGACCGGCTGCGCGGTCATGGCATCGCCACCCTTGGACAGGCGTGGCAGGCCCGTGGCCTCGTCCAGCCCCACGAGCAGCTGCTGGGCATTCACCGCTGCAGTACAGACACAGGCCGCCAGCCCTGCGGCGAGCCACCGCCCGAGCACGCGCCAGACGGCGCGCACCCGCTCGATCACACCGCTGCCCTTCGCAAGTCGAGCGTGAACGGGAAGTTCGGGTTGCGCTCCTCGCGGGGAACGCTCATCTCGCCCGGCGTGTGGCCGACGCGGAAGAAGCGCGCCAGCCGCCGCGCCTCGGCCTCGTAGGCGTTGACCGGGAAGGTGTCGTAGTTGCGCCCGCCCGGGTGCGCCACGTGGTACTGGCAGCCGCCCATCGAGCGGTTCATCCAGGTGTCGACGCAGGTCGAAGGTCAGCGGCGCCTGCACGCCGATCGTCGGGTGCAGCGCCGACGCCGCCTTCCAGGCGCGGTAGCGCACGCGCGCCGACGAACTCGCCGACCTTGCCGGTCGGCTGCAGCGGCACCACGCGGCCGTTGCAGGTCAGCACATGGCGGTCGCCGACCAGCCCGGTCACCTTGAGCTGCAGCGCGCTCGACCGACGAGTCGACGAAGCGCACCGTGCCGCCCGGCGCGCCCTCCTCGCCCATCACGTGCCAGGGCTCGAGCGCGAGGCGCACCTCGACGTCGACGCCGCGCGCGCTGAAGTCGCCCAGCCGCGGGAAGCGGAAGTTCAGGTGCGGCGCGAACCACTCGGACTCGATCGGCGTAGCCGAAGTCGTTCAGCTCCTCGATCACGTCGGCCAGGTCCTGCCACACGAAGTGCGGCAGCATGAAGCGGTCGTGCAGCTCGGTGCCCCAGCGCTTGAGGCGCGTCGGGCCGGTACGGCTGCTGCCAGAAGCGCGAGACGAGCGCGCGCATCAGCAGCTGCTGCGTCAGGCTCATGCGCGCATGCGGCGGCATCTCGAAGGCGCGCATCTCGAGCAGGCCGAGGCGGCCGGTCGGGCCGTCGGGCGAGTACAGCTTGTCGATGCAGAACTCGGCGCGGTGGGTGTTGCCCGACACGTCGATCAGCAGGTTGCGCAGCGTGCGGTCGATCAGCCACGGCGGGCACGGCGGCTGGCCGAGGCGCGGCGAGGCGGCTGGAGTCTCGGCGAACGCGATCTCGATCTCGTAGACCGAATCGTTGCGCGCCTCGTCGATGCGCGGCGCCTGGCTGGTGGGGCCGACGAACAGGCCCGAGAACAGGTACGACAGCGCCGGGTGGTTGTGCCAGTAGCGCGATCATGCTGGCCAGCAGCTCGGGCCGGCGCAGGAAGGGCGAATCGGCCGGCGTCGCGCCGCCGAGCACGAAGTGGTTGCCGCCGCCGGTGCCGGTGTGGCGCCCGTCGAGCATGAACTTCTCGGTCGACAGGCGCGTCTCGTGCGCCGACTGGTACAGGTGCGTGGTCTGCTCGACCAGTTCGCCCCAGCTGTGCGCGGGGTGGATGTTGACCTCGATCACGCCGGGGTCGGGCGTGACGCGCAGCGTCGCCAGGCGCGGGTCCTTCGGCGGCTCGTAGCCTTCGAGGATCACCGGCAGCTTCATCTCGACCGCCGTGTCTTCGACCGCGGCGACGAGTTCGAGGTAGTCCTCGAGCGCCGACGACCGGCGGCATGAAGACGTAGAGCCGCCCGCCGCGCGGCTCGGCGCTCATCGCGGTGCGCGTGATCCAGCCGGCGGACTCGAAGCGCTGCGGCGCGCGCAGCGTCGCCGGTGGCGTGGCCGCAGCGGCGTCGCGCTTCGCCGCGCAGCGCGGCACGCGATCGGTCGCCGAAGCCTCGGCGCCTGCCGACGGTCGGCCTCGCCGCCGGCCTGGCCGCCTCGGCCGGCCAGCAGGTTCGGGATAGCGCAGCCGCCGGTACGGCGGCAGCGGCGCGAACGGCTGGTTCTGGTCGGGCGGGTGCACCCAGGGCAGGTCGCTGCGCCGAGGCCCAGGGCTGCGAATCCAGCGGCAGGCGGTAGCCCATCGCCGAATCGCCCGGGATCAGGTAGCAGCGCTCGCTGCGCAGGAACCACGGGCCGGTCTGCCAGCGCGTGCGCGCCCGCGCCGGGTGTGCGCGCCACGGGCAGCACGTGGCCGACGACCTTGTCCAGCCCCTGCGTGAAGACCTTGCGCAAGCGCTCGCGCTCGAGCGGATCGGCCAGCCGCGCGTCGAACGGGTCGACGTTGACGGGCAGCTTGCGCTCGCGCCACAGGTAGTACCAGACGTCCTCGTAGGCCGGGAACACGTACTTCGGGTCCAGCGCCAGGCGCCTGGCCACGCCGTGCAGGAACTGCCGCGCCTGCTCCTCGGTGACGCCGTAGTCCTTGTGCTCGTCGGCGAACAGTTCCGGGTGCGTCCAGACCGGCTCGCCGTCCTTGCGCCAGAACAGGTTGAGCGACCAGCGCGGCAACTGCTCGCCCGGGTACCACTTGCCCTGGCCGTAGTGCAGCAGGCCGCCGTCGCCGTACTTGGCGCGCAGCTTGTCCATCAGGTCGGCGCTGAGCAGCCGCTTGGTCGGGCCCATCGCCTCGGTGTTCCACTCGGCGCCGTCGCGGTCGTCGACCGACACGAAGGTCGGCTCGCCGCCCTGCGTCAGGCGCACGTCGTTGCGTGCGCAGGTCGTCGTCGACCTGGTGGCCGAGCGCCTCGATCGCGGCCCACTGCGCGTCGGTGTAGGGCAGCGTGACGCGCGGCGCTTCCCAGACGCGCGAGACCTTCATGTGGTGCTCGAACGTCGGTCTCGCAGTCCTCGAGCGCGCCGGTCACCGGCGCGGCCGAGCCGGGGTCGGGCGAGCAGGCGAGCGGGATGTGGCCTTCGCCGGCGAGCAGGCCCGAGGTCGGGTCGAAGCCGATCCAGCCGGCGCCGGGCAGGTAGACCTCGCACCAGGCGTGCAGGTCGGTGAAGTCGACCTCGGTGCCGCTCGGGCCGTCGAGCGACTTGACGTCGCTCTTGAGCTGGATCAGGTAGCCCGAGACGAAGCGCGCCGCGAAGCCCAGGTGGCGCAGCAGCTGCACCAGCAGCCAGCCGCGTGTCGCGGCACGAGCCGCTGCCGTTGACCAGCGTCGTCCTCGGGCGTCTGCACGCCGGGCTCCATGCGGATCAGGTAGGCGATGTCCTTCTGCAGCTTCTGGTTCAGCGCGACGAGGAAGTTGGTGGTCTGCATCTTCTCGCGCGGGATGCCGCCAAGGTAGCGTCTCGAACGCGGGCGTCAGCGGCGGCCTTGATGCGGTAGGGCGCGAGTTCGTGCGCGAGCTCCGGCGTCGTACTCGAACGGGAAGTTCTCGGCCGAGGGTTCGAGGAAGAAGTCGAACGGGTTGAGCACCGACATCTCGGCGACGAGATCGACCTCGATGCGGAACTCGCTCGTCTTGTCCGGGAACACCAGCCGCGCCAGGTAGTTCGACTGCGGATCCTGCTGCCAGTTGATGAAGTGCGTCGGCCGGCTCGACGCGCATCGAGTAGCTGAGGATGCGCGTGCGCGAGTGCGGCGCCGGGCGCAGCCGCACGACCTGCGGGCCGAGGTTGATCGGCCGGTCGTAGCGGTAGTGCGTCACGTGGTTCAGCGCGACGTGGATGGACATTCAGGACTCCAGAGCGAAAGGGATTTTCGCTGCGCGACAGCGTGGACTGCCGTCGCGCGCGATCAGCGCACAGGTGCGCTGAAGAACTGCCGTCACTGACCGGCACCAGGAAGTCGCGGCTGATGCCAACGCCGAGCGTGCCGACGCGCTCGAGGAACTGGGTCAGGAAGGCGTGCAGGCCGGTGGCCAGGATCTCGTCGATGCGGCCGAACTGCAGGTCGGCGCGCAGGCGGCCGGCCTGCGCAGCGTTTCGCTCCGACTGCTCGTTGGCCACCATCGCGCAGGTTGCACACCACCTCGTTCATGCACGCCGCCAGCGAGCGCGGCATGTCGGGCCGCAGGATCAGCAACTCGGCCACCTTCTCGGGCCGGATGACGTTGCGGTAGGCCTTGCGGTAGACCTCGAAGCCCGAGACCGAGCGCAGGATCGCCGACCAGTGATAGAAGTCGTACTCGATGTCGCGCCCGCCATTGGCCTCGGCCGCGGCCTCCATCGCGCCCTGGGTCTGCGACTGGATGGACCGAAGAATTCGCTCTCGACGGCATGGAACTTCACGTCGAGCAGACGCGCGGTGTTGTCGGCGCGTTCGAGGAAGCTGCCGATGCGCAGGAAGTGGAAGGCCTCGTCCTGCAGCATCGTGCCCACCGTCACGCCGCGCGACAGGTGCGAGCGGAACTTGACCCACTCGAACAGCGTGCTCGGATCTGCGATGGAAGTTGCCGGTCGCCGACCATGCGCTGGAACTCGAGCCAGGTCTGGTTCTGCGTCTCCCACACCTCGGTGGTGAGCGTGCCGCGCACCGCGCGGGCGTTCTCGCGCGCGGCCATCAGGCAGCTGCGGATGCTCGACGGGTTGCCCGCGTCGCTCACCATGTAGTCCATCACGTTGCGGGCATTGACCTCGCCGTAGCGCTTGGCGAAGTCGCCGCTCAGCTCGGAGATGCTCAGCAGGCCCTTCCAGCCCTTCTCCGCCGCGTCGGCCGACTGCGGCAGCAGCGAGGTCTGGTAGTTGACGTCGAGCATGCGCGCGGTGTTCTCGGCGCGCTCCATGTAGCGCGCCATCCAGAAGAGGTGATCGGCTGTTCTCGAAAGCATGTTCGTTCTGTCTCCGCGTCAGTCGACTGTCAGACCTCCAGCACCCAGGTGTCCTTGGTACCGCCGCCCTGCGACGAGTTGACCACCAGCGAACCCTCCTTCAGCGCCACGCGGGTGAGGCCGCCGGGCACCATCTGCACCGTCTTGCCCGACAGCACGAAGGGGCGCAGGTCGATGTGGCGCGGCGCGATGCCGCTCTCGACGAAGGTCGGGACAGGTGGACAGGCTGAGCGTCGGCTGCGCGATGTAGCCGGCCGGGTTGGCCTGCGAGCGCCTTGCGGAAATCGGCGATCTCGGCCTTGGTGGCCGCCGGGCCGACCAGCATGCCGTAGCCGCCGGCGCCGTGCACCTCCTTGACCACCAGTTCGCCGAGGTGGTCGAGCACGTACTTGAGGTCGTCCTTCTCGCGGCACAGGTAGGTCGGCACGTTGTTCAGGATGGGCTTCTCGCCGAGGTAGAACTCGATCATCTTCGGCACGTA
The DNA here is from genome assembly GCA_963739925.1 of uncultured beta proteobacterium. Lineage (GTDB taxonomy): Bacteria > Pseudomonadota > Gammaproteobacteria > Burkholderiales > Burkholderiaceae_C > CAVUBY01. Next base: position 57,996 of record CAVUBY010000003.1, read on the forward strand.
GGGGTAGATCGACTTGTCGTCGGCCACGCCGGTGCCGATGGCGTTGGACAAGCGTCACGTTGCCCGCGCGGTAGGCGCTCGAGCAGGCCGGCGCATCCCAGCGTGGAGTCGGCGCGGAAGGCGCAGCGGGTCGAGGAAGTCGTCGTCGACGCGGCGGTAGATCACGTCGACGCGCTTCGGGCCCTGCGTGGTGCGCATGTAGACGAAGTTGTCCTTGACGAACAGGTCCTGCCCCTCGACGAGCTCGACGCCCATCTGCTGCGCCAGGAAGGCATGCTCGAAGTAGGCGCTGTTGTACATGCCCGGCGTGAGCACCACCACCGTGGGCTCGTTCACCGCCGCGGGCGCGACGGCGCGCAGCGTCTCGAGCAGCATGTCGGGGTAGTGCGCCACCGGCTCCACGCGGTGCTGGCTGAACAGCTCGGGGAACAGCCGCATCATCATCTTGCGGTTCTCGAGCATGTAGCTCACGCCGCTGGGCACGCGCAGGTTGTCTTCGAGCACGTAGTAGCTGCCGCTGCCGTCGGGGTTGGCGGCGCGCACGATGTCGATGCCGGCTGATGTGCGAATAGACGCCGCCCGGCACGTCCACGCCCATCATCTCGGGGCGGAACTGCGCGTTCTTGAAGATCTGGTCGGCAGGCACCAGGCCGGCACGAAGGATCTCCTGGTCGTGGTAGACGTCGTGAATGAAGCGATTGAGCGCATCGACGCGCTGAGCCAGGCCCTTTTCCATCTCGACCCACTCATGGGCCGGGATCACGCGCGGGATCAGATCGAACGGGATCAGGCGCTCGGTGCCGGAGCCGTCTTCATCCTTGGCGCCGTAGACGGCGAAGGTGATGCCGACCCGGCGGAAGATCATTTCGGCTTCTTCGCGGCGCGAGCGCATCACGTCGCGCGGCTGCTGGGCCAGCCACTGGTCGTATCCGCGGTAGTGCTCGCGGACCGTCGTGCTGGTGGCCTGCATCTCGTCGAAACTGGGCTTCATCGGCAATGTCTCCTCGCCAGCAGGGTAGCAAATTCCAGGCCAAAGGCACCGTTTTGGACCGGGTTTATTGAGGCACCGGTGCCTCGTGATGGTGCCAATAGCGCCGCACCTCATCCCGGTGACACACCCCAGGCTCGCTGCGCGACCAGCGCCAGGCACCGCAGATCGGGCTCGCCACCACCGGGACGCCCTGCTCGCGGTAGCGCGCGACCACGTCGGGCGCCGGGTGCCCGAAGCGGTTGCGGTAGCCGGACTGGAACACCGCCACGCCGGGCCGCACCGCCTGAAGGAAGCCCGTCGTCGACGAGGTGCGGCTGCCGTGGTGCGGCACCACCAGCACATCGCTGCGCAGCGCCGCGCCGTGTTGCGAGACCAGTGCGTCTTCCTGCGCACGCTCGATGTCGCCGGTGAGCAGCGCCGAGGCACCGTCGGACGCCTCGATGCGCAGCACGCACGACACCGCGTTGGGCCGCGTGGCGCGCAGGAAATCACTGGCTCCCGGGTGCAGCAGGTCGAAGCGCACGCCGTCCCAGGTCCAGGTCTGGCCTGCCTCACAGCGCCGCGTGGCGCGGTGCCAGGGCGAGCAGCGGGTGGCCTGCTTCGAGCGAACTGAGCAATTCATCCACCGGCAGTGCGCCCAGCAGCGAGCGAGCGCCGCCCACGTGGTCGGCATCGCGGTGGCTGAGCAGCAAGGTGTGCACGCGCGTTTCCCCTCGCGCCCGAAGCAAAGGGAGCAGCACGCGCTGGCCGGCGTCGCTGTCGCGCGCGTACTGCGGGCCGGCGTCGTAGACCAGCAGGTGGTGGCGGGTGCGAACCAGCACCGACGTGCCCTGCCCGACGTCCACGGCCAGCAGTTCGAACTGGCCTTCGGGCGGCACGCCCGGCGTTGGCCACAGCAACGGCATGGCCAGCGGCACGGCCAGGGCGCGAAGTCGCCAGGGCACGGGCAGCATCGCCAGCAGCGCGGCCAGCAGGCCGCTGCACTGGGCCCACAGCGGTGCGGCCGGTGCCGTCCACACCGCCCCGGGCCAGGCGGTGAGGGCCGCAAGCCCCTGCGTGAGCCCACGCACAACCCACTCGGCCACCGACCAGAACGGCGCCAGCGCCGTGCCGAGCAGCGACAAGGGCGTGATCACCAGCGTCACCAGCGGAATGGCGATCAGGTTGGCCACGAAGCCCACGAGCGACAGCTGGTGGAAGAACACCAGCGTGAGCGGCGCCAGCCCGAGCGTGGCAATGGCCTGCGTGCGCACACCGGCGAACGCGTGCGAGCGCAGACTTCTCGCGAGGCGCTCGCCAAGGCCTGGCGCACCGACCGCACCGCTCGGTGGCATCTCGGGTGGCGTGCGTTGCACCGGCTCCGACACCAGCAGCAAGGCCACGGCGACGAACGAGAGCCAGAACCCCGGCTGCAGCAAGGCCCAGGGGTCGAACAGCGTGACGACCACTGCTGCGAGGGCCAGCACCAGCAACCAGGGCCAGCGCACGCCCAGCGACCGCAATGCCGCCACCACGGCCAGCATGCAGACGGTGCGCTGTGCCGGCACGCCCCAGCCGGAGAACACCGCGTAGGCCAGCGCCGCTGCCAGTCCGCCCCAGCGCGCGGCCGTCGGCGTGGGCAGCCACAGCGCGGCGCGCGCGCTTCGCCGCCACGCCAACCCGATCAGCCCGCCAGCCAGCCAGGCGAACATCGTGACGTGCAGGCCGCTGATCGACATCAGGTGAGCCACGCCGCTGTTGCGGAACAGGTCCCAGTCGTCGCGTTCGATCGCGGACTGATCGCCCACCGCCAGTGCGGCCAGCACACCGGCGGCGCGGCGGTCCGGCACCCGTGCATCGATCGCGTCGCGCACCGCCTGGCGCCAGCGCTGTACCGGATAGCCTGCTGCCGAATCCAGCAGCACCGCCGGCGCATCGCGCACATGTCCAGTGGCGCGCACACCCTGCTCGAAGAGTTGCAGTTCGCGGTCGAACCCGTGCGGATTGAGCAGGCCGTGCGGCTGCCGCAGCCGCACGCTGAATCGCCAGCGCTGACCGGCGCGCAAGGTGGTCTGCGGCTGCGTGAGCACCGCGTCTTCGTGGAAGCCGCTGTACCAGCCGAGGGACACCGAGGGCGGCACGGCCAGCGGCTGCCCCTGCGAGGTGGCCTGTTCGACCTCGAAGCGGAAGCGCAGTCCGTTCGCACCGCGCTGCGGCAGGCTCGCGACCACACCCACCAGGTCGAGATCGCGATCTTCCAGCGCCGCGGGCAGCACCTGGGCCAGACGCACCCCGGCCTGCAGGCCGGCCGCGCCGAAGCCGAGGCCAGCGAGACCGAGCAGGGCGAGCGCGAACAGTCGCCGCCATCGCCAGCCCATCGCGCAAAGCAGCGCGCCGATCAGGGCGGCGCCGCCATAGACGACTGGCGGCTGCAGCGCGGGCTCCTGCAACTGCAGGCCCACGCCGGCCAACCATGCCAGGCACAGCGTGGCCAGGCGGCCTGCGGTCACCGTTTCTCCCATGCGCCACAGTGTAGGATTTGCCCCCTCCGCGACGTCCCCCACACATCCATGGCCACCGCATCCATCTCCGACCGCCTCACTGCGCTGGGCATCCAGCTGCCCCCCGTGTCCACCCCTGCAGCGGCCTACGTGCCGTTCGTGCGCACCGGCAATCTGGTCTTCCTGTCAGGGCACATCGCCAAACGCGATGGCAAGCCTTGGGTGGGCCAGTTCGGCAGGGACTCGACACGGCCACCGGCAAGCAGGCGGCCCGCGCCGTGGCCATCGACCTGATGGGCACGCTGCAGGCGGCAGTGGGCGACCTCAGCCGCGTGGAGCGCATCGTCAAGGTCATGAGCCTGGTCAACAGCACGCCGGATTTCACCGATCAACACCTGGTCACCAACGGTTGTTCGGAACTGCTGGCCGAGGTGTTCGGCGACAAGGGCGCGCATGCGCGCAGCGCGTTCGGCGTGGCCCAGATTCCCATGGGTGCCTGCGTCGAGATCGAGTTGATCGCTCAGGTGGCGGCCGGAGCGTGAGCGGCGGTGTCCTGATGGGGCTGTCGCCCCGAGCCGTGCTGATCGGCATTGCGCTGGGCTGCGTGGCCGCGGTCGGTGGCGCGCTGGTGTCGCAGCACATGTTCGGCATGGAACCCTGCCCCTGGTGCGTGCTGCAGCGCGTGATCTTCCTGGCCATCGCGCTGGTCTGCCTGCTGGCAGCAGCTGTGCCGGCACGCCTGGCGGTGATCGGCGCGGCGCTGCTGTCGATCGCACTGGCGCTCGGCGGCGTGGCGGCCGCTCTGTACCAGCACTTCGTGGCGGCCAAGTCGCAGTCGTGCAACCTCACGCTGGCCGACAAGATCGTGGGGGCCCTGCGGCTCGAACCCCTGGCCCCGGAGGTGTTCCAGGTGCGGGCCAACTGCGCCGATGCGGCGGTGAACCTGCTGGGCGTGCCCTACGAGTTCTGGAGTCTCGCGCTGTTCGCGCTGGTGATCATCGTCGCGGTGACGCTGATGCGCGCGCCAACGCCGCGCTTGCGCTGAGACCCAGCTGAGCGTCAGCTGAAGCTGAGCCGCTGCTGCATCACCAGGTCCTGCCAGCGCCGGGCCTCGGCGCTCATGAAGGTCTCGAACTCCGCCGGCGACGAGCCGATCCACTCCAGCCCCTGCTGCGCGAGCGTCTGCCGCACGGCCGGCTGACCCAGCGACTGCGTCACCGCCGCGTGCAGCACCTGCTGGCGCTCGGCACCGATGCCCGCGGGCGCGAGCGCGCCGATCCAGGTGGTGACGTCGAAGTCGCGCACGCCGGCTTCCTGCAGCGTGGGCAGCTCGGGCGCCACCGAGTAGCGCTTGGCCGAAGTGACCCCCAGCACCTTGATGCGACCGCTTTTCACATGCGGCCCGATCGCGACCCAGCTGCCCATGAACAGCTGCACCTCGTCGTTCATCACCGCCTGCAGCGCCGGCACGCCGCCGCGGTAGGGGATGTGCACGATGTGCGTGCCGGTGCGGGCCTTGAACAACTCGGCCGCCAGGTGGTTGAGCGTGCCCAGGCCCGCCGAGCTCACATTGAGCGCGCCCGGCTTCTTCTTGGCGAGCGCAATGAACTCCTGCACGTTGTTCGCCGGCAGGTTGGCCGGCACGGCAAACACCAGCGGGAAGCTCAGCAGCCGCGAGATGGGCGTGAAGTCCTTCAGCGTGTAGGGCAGGTTCTGGTAGACGAGCGGGTTGGTGACGTGCGAATCGAACACCAGCATCATGGTGTTGGGGTCGGCAGCCGCGCGTGCCACGCCGGCCGCGGCGATGGAGCCTGACGCGCCCGCGCGGTTTTCCACCACCACGTTCTGCTTGAGCGATTTCGGCAGGTGTTCGCCGAGGAGTCGAGCCGTCAGGTCCACCGAACCACCGGGCGGCACCGGCACCACCAGTTGCAGCGCAGTCGCTGTCTGCGCCACCGCCCAGCCCGGCAGGCTGCCCGCCACGCCGAGCGCGGCCGCACGGGTCATCCAGTCTCTGCGCTTCATGCCCGACTCCTGATCGCCAAAACCCATGAGTGTCTCCTCTGCATGTGACAGTTTGATGCCGCTCAGCCGAGCTTGAGCACCTTCTTGAATCCTTCGATGCGGTGACCCTTGCGGGCGCGCTTGCCTTCGTGCTCGCGCAGGGCCGTCGCGCCGAGCGTCTCGGACTTGGGCTTGTCGCCGCGGCCCAGGCCCTGCACCAGCAACGAGTCCCCGCAGCTCGCGATCGACAGCATGGGGTCCTTGGCGTCCACGTCCATCAGGGTCAGCCCGCGGCCCCCGCCGGCCTGGCGCTTGACCTCGTCGCGCGCGAACACCAGCAGGCGCCCGCTGAGCGACAGCGTCGCCACCCGGGTGTGCGATTCGGCCACCTGCACCGGCGGCAGCAGGTGCTCGCCCGCCTCGATGGTCAGGAAGGACTTGCCGCCGCGCTGGCGGCTGACCATGTCGCCCAGCTGCGCCATCAGGCCGAAGCCGCCGGTGTTGCCCAGCAGCAGCAGCGTGGCCGCCGGTCCTGCCACATAGTGCGCGGGTTGCGTGCCGGATTCGAGTTCGATCAGCGTGGTGATCGGCTGGCCGTCACCGCGCCCGCCGGGCAGGCCCGCCACGGCGGTGGAGTAGACGCGCCCGTTGCTGCCGAAGACCAGCAGCGTGTCCACCGTGCGGCAGGTGAAGGTGCCGTACAGGCGCATCCCCGCTCTTGAAGGTGAGCGTACCAGCGTCGATTTCGTGGCCCTTGAGCGCGCGCACCCAGCCCTTGAGGCTGACCACCACCGTCACCGGCTCGTCGATCACCTTCACCTCGGCGACCGCGCGCTTGTCTTCCTGGATCAGCGTGCGGCGCGCGTCGCCGAACTGCTTGGCATCGGCTTCGATCTCCTTGACCACCGTGCGCTTGAGCGTGGCCGGGCTGTTGAGGATGTCCTCCAGCTTGGCCTGGTCGGTGCGCAACTCGCTGAGCTCCTGTTCGATCTTGATGGCTTCCAGCCGCGCGAGCTGGCGCAGCCGGATCTCGAGGATGTCATCGGCCTGGCGCTCGCTGAGCTTGAAGCGCGCGATCAGCGCCGGCTTGGGCTCGTCGGCGGCGCGGATGATGCGGATCACCTCGTCGATGTTGAGCAGCACGAGCTGCCGTCCTTCCAGCACATGGATGCGCGCCAGCACCTTGTCCAGGCGGTGCTGACGTGCGCCGCTGCACCGTGGTCATGCGGAAGGCCACCCACTCGCCCAGCACCTGGCGCAGGCTCTTCTGCGTGGGCCGGCCATCGGCGCCGACCATGGTCAGGTTGATCGGCGCCGAGCTTTCCAGGCTGGTATGGGCCAGCAGCACGTTGATCAGTTCCTGCTGCTCGACGGTGCGCGTCTTGGGCTCGAACACCAACCGCACCGGTGCGTCCTTGCTCGACTCGTCGCGCACCGCATCGAGCACGGCGAGCACCGTGGTCTTGAGCTGCGTCTGCTCGGTGGACAGCGTCTTCTTGCCCGCCTTCACCTTGGGGTTGGTGAGCTCCTCGATCTCTTCGAGCACCTTCTGCGCGCTGGTGCCCGGCGGCAGCTCGTCGACCACGAGTTGCCATTGGCCGCGGGCCAGGTCTTCGATCTTCCAGCGGGCACGCACCTTGAGGCTGCCGCGCCCGCTGGCATAGGCCGCGCGGATCTCGTCGGCGCTGCTGATGATCTGGCCGCCGCCCGGGTAGTCGGGGCCAGGCAGCAGGCCGGCGAACTCGTCGTCGCTCAGCTTGGGGTCGCGGATCAGGGCGACCGCGGCGGCCGCCACCTCGCGCAGGTTGTGGCTGGGAATCTCGGTGGCCAGGCCGACCGCGATGCCGCTCGCGCCATTGAGCAGCACGAAGGGCAGCCGCGCCGGCAACTGCCGCGGCTCCTCGGTCGAGCCGTCGTAGTTGGGAATGAAGTCGACCGTGCCTTCGTCGATCTCGTCGAGCAGCAGACGCGAGATGGGTGCAAGCCGCGCTTCGGTGTAGCGCATCGCCGCCGCGCCGTCGCCATCGCGGCTGCCGAAATTGCCCTGGCCGTCGATCAGCGGGTAGCGCTGGCTGAAGCCCTGCGCCATGCGCACCAGGGCATCGTAGGCCGCGGTGTCGCCATGCGGGTGGTAGCGGCCCAGCACATCGCCCACGACACGCGCGCTCTTCATCGCCTTGGGACCGCCCGCCGTGGTGAAGGCCAGACCGAGGCGCTCCATCGCGTAGAGGATGCGGCGCTGCACCGGCTTCTGGCCGTCGCACACATCGGGCAGCGCGCGGCCCTTGACGACGCTCAGCGCGTATTCGAGGTAGGCGCGCTCGGCGTAGTGCGCCAGCGTGATGGCGTCGTCGGGTGACGCGCTGGGTGTGAACAGGTCGGAATCCATGGCAGCCGGAGAATCAGAATCGGAATCAGAAGACAAGAACAGCAGGTCAACGGAACGATCGGTGGCGCGCTCAGGCACCCGCCGCCGCGCGTGCCACGTGCTCGGACTCGAGCATGGACATCACGACCAGCGAGTCGTAGCCGTCATCGGTGCGCACGCTCTCGCGCAGCCGACCCTCCTCCACGAAACCTTCGCTGCGGTACAGCGCCTGCGCACGCGTGTTGCGGGCCTTCACGTCGAGCCAGAAGCGATGCGCCCCAAGGTCACGAAACGCCATCTGGGCCAGGAGCCGCAGGCAACGTCGGCCCAGCCCCTGTCCGTGCAGCGAGGCCTGCAGCACGATCCGCTTGAGCTCGATCGAGCGGTGCGGATTGCGGCAGCCCTGCAGGATGACGAAGCCTGCCGCCGCATAGGCCGGCCCAGCCTCGATGACGAAATGACGGAAGTCCGGGAAGCGGATCGCGCCCTCGTGCTGGGTGCGGTCCCAGGGCGTGATGAAGGGGCGGTTGGCCGGATCCTGCTCGACGGAGATGACGAAGTCGAGATCGGACAGCATCGTGGGACGCAGGCGCAGCGGGCGGCCCAGACTCGGCTCATAATATCCACCTCGACCTCATCGCCGTGCAGTTCCATCAGCTCGCGCCGGGCCTGGGCTTCGCCCTTGCCCATGAGCTTGGTGAGCGAATCGGTGGTGGCCGCGAAGTCGAGCAGACCGAAGGACACCTGCAGCAGCCGCCGCGTGTCCGGGTTGAGGGTGGTGTCCCACAACTGCTCGGCATTCATCTCGCCCAGGCCCTTGAAGCGGCTGATGGTCCAGGCGTTCTCACGCGCGCCTTCCTTGCGCAGCTTGTCGAGCGCGGCCGTGAGTTCGCCTTCGTCGAGTGCGTAGATCTTGGCCGCCGGCTTCTTGCCGCGCGCCGGCGCGTCGATGCGGAACAGCGGCGGCTTGGCAACGTAGAGGTTGCCGTTCTCGATCAGCTTCGGGAAGTGGCGGAAGAAGAGCGTGAGCAAGAGCACCTGGATGTGCGAGCCGTCCACGTCGGCATCGCTCAGGATGCACACCTTGCCGTAGCGCAGGCCGCTCATGTCGGGGCTGTCGCCATGGCCGTGCGGGTCGATGCCGATGGCCACCGAGATGTCGTGGATCTCGTTGTTGGCAAAGAGGCGGTCGCGTTCGACCTCCCAGGCATTGAGCACCTTGCCGCGCAGCGGCAGCACGGCCTGGGTTTCCTTGTTGCGGCCCATCTTGGCGCTGCCGCCGGCGGAATCGCCCTCGACCAGGAACAGCTCGTTGAGCGCCACATCGCGGCTCTCGCAGTCGGTGAGCTTGCCGGGCAGCACGGCCACGCCCGAGCCCTTGCGCTTCTCCACCTTCTGACTCGCGCGCTGGCGCGTCTGCGCCTGGCGGATCACCAGCTCGGCGAGCTTCTTGCCCAGGTCGACGTGCTGGTTCAGCCACAGCTCGAGCGATGGCTTGACGAAGGTAGCGACCAGGCGCAGCGCATCGCGCGAGTTCAGGCGCTCCTTGATCTGGCCCTGGAACTGCGGGTCGAGCACCTTGGCCGAGAGCACGAAGCTGGCGCGCGAGAACACGTCCTCGGGCATGAGCTTCACGCCCTTGGGCAGGAGGCTGTGCAGGTCGATGAAGCCCTTGATCGCGCCGAACAGGCCGTCCTTCAAGCCGGACTCGTGCGTGCCGCCGGCCACCGTGGGAATCAGGTTGACGTAGCTCTCGCGCATCACGTTGCCGTCTTCGGTGAAGGCCACGCACCAGGCCGCGCCCTCGCCTTCGGCAAAGTTCTCGGTCTCGCCGGCGTCGGCGAAACGCTCGCCCTCGAACAGCGGAATCAGCGGATCGGCGGGCAACGACTGCATCAGGTAGTCGCGCAGGCCGCCCTGGTAGAGCCAGGTCTGCCGGCTTTCGTCATTGCGGCCCGTCTTCTCGACCGTGAGCGTGACCGTGACCCCCGGCATCAGCACGGCCTTGCTGCGCAGCAGGTGCATCAGCTCGTTCTTGGGCAGCTCGGCACTCTCGAAGTACCTGGCGTCGGGCCAGGCGCGCACCGTGGTGCCGCTCTTGCGGTCGGTGCCCTTGGCCGACAGGTCGGCCTTGCGCAGCTTCAGCGGCTCGATCACGTCGCCGCCCGAGAAACACAGCGCAGCCACCTGCCCTTCGCGCCACACCGTCACCTGCAGCCGCTTGGCCAGCGCGTTGGTGACGCTCACGCCCACGCCGTGCAGGCCGCCGGAGAAGCTGTAGGCGCCGCCCGCGCCCTTGTCGAACTTGCCGCCCGCATGCAGCCGGGTGTAGACGATCTCGACCACCGGAACCTGCTCTTCCGGATGCAGGCCGAAGGGGATGCCGCGCCCGTCGTCCTCCACGCTGACCGAGCCGTCGCCGTGCAAGGTCACGTCGATGCGCTTGCCGTGGCCGGCCAGGGCTTCGTCGGCCGCGTTGTCGATCACTTCCTGGATGATGTGCAGCGGGTTGTCGGTGCGGGTGTACATGCCCGGCCGCTGCTTGACGGGCTCGAGGCCCTTGAGCACGCGGATCGAGGCTTCGCCGTAGGTGCTTTGCTTGCTGGTTGCCATGGGCGCGGATTGTAGGCAGCCGCCCGGACAGGCAAACTATGCCTGCCGAGGCCGGACACTTCGCCCGCCCGTCGGAACGCTGAAACTCCATCCATCCTTTCTCAAGGGAGAAGACATGTCGGACTACCTCGCTGATGTACAGAAGTACGCACCTCAAGCCAACGAGGCCGCGGTGGCAGCCATCGTCAAGTACTGCGGGATTGCGCTGCGCAACGCAGATTCATCGCTGGTGTCGGGTTCAGACCCGACCGAACTGGCCACGGTGCGCGACGGCTATGCCGCCAAAAAGCTGGGCCTGTCGGCCGAGGCGGCCGATGCGGGCATCGCCAAGGTGCTCGACCGCCTGAAAGGCGTTCGGCAGAAGAGCCGCGTGACCTTCTACTACCTGCTGGCCGAAGCCACCGGCACGCTCGGCAAGCTGGGTTGAGACCCGCCGGTGCGCCGCAGTCCAGTCCCTTGTTGTGGATCAGGGCTGAACGCTCAGCTCGACGCGGCGCGCTTCGGCAGGATTGCCGGCCCCTTCGGTGAGGGCGGGTTTGGCCATGACCATCCGATCGCGCGAAATGCCCGTGGCTTCGAGCGCCGAACGGACAGTGCGCGCCCGGTTCAGGGCCAGCTCTTCGTTGCGCGCTCGATCGCCGCTGGGGTCGTGGAAGCCGGACAAGACAGCCTTGGCCTGGGGGTTGGCCTTCAGGTAATCGGCGATGGCCGTCGTCTTGGTGCGCGATGTCGCATCGAGCTCGGCGCTGTTCACTGCAAAGTACAGCTTCTGCACAGCCGGAACCGCCGTCGACGCGACGACGGGAGCAGGCTGAACCGATGCCGGCATTGCGGTCGGCGCCGTGCCCCCGTTGCCGGGGGTCGCAGTGGACGAGGCCTCGGTCGGAGCGACGGGCACCTTGCACGCGCGTCCATTGGGGCCGAAGCCCGCGATCCACAGGATCAGGAGCAGCCCGGCGAGAAAGCCCGCCACCGGCCAATACAGGCTCTGGAAAGTGGAGGGCGCGTTGCGCATTGTCGAAGTGTTGGTCATCGTGATGTCCTCCTCGGCTCACTTGCGAAGGCCGGCGATGAGCACGTCCTGCAGGCTCTTGAGTTCATGCCACTGGTTGTTGGCAGCGAGCGCGGCCTGTTCGGGCCAGCTTCCCGGGTTGGCCAGTCGATAGTTCGGCCCGGCCGCGTCCAGCAAAGGCTGGATCTGCGCCGGGGTCATCTTCGACAACTGCCAGAAGCGCTGGACGCCTGCTGCCCGGAGAAGGAGGGCGATCTTCGGTCCAATGCCTTCGATGATCTCCAGGTCGTCTTCAGCCTTGAGAGAAAAGCCCGCAGCGCGTGCGGCCTCCAGATCGATCGCGGGACCCTCCGCCAGGCGGTCCAGTTTCGACTGAAGTTCCTCGCATCGGACCCGCCAGTCGGCGATCTCGCGGTCACGGGACTCGATTCCAGCGGTGTCGACCACGTTCTTCTCGACGATACGCTCGATCGGCACTTCGACGATCTTCTCGATCACCTGCGGCGCTGCCGCCTGGGCAGCCTGGACCGCACTGAGCTGACTGCGCAGCTGGGGCACGAGGGCCGCAGTGGCAGACAGTGATGCGATATCGGCCAGGTGCGCCGGGTTGTCGACGAGCTTCTCGACCACCCGCTCGATCGTGGCCGGCTGGCGGGACAGGGCCCGCCGAGCCAGCCAGCCAGCAGCCAGCCATCCGACCAGCGCGCCCGCTACGTAGGGCCAGATCCAACACAGTACGGATCGCATGCTTGTCCTCCCTTTACCCTGACCTGCCGCAGTCCCGAGGCTCCGCTGCCATCGGATCCATTGCGTCGCACCGAATCCCCATCAGCGCCGATGCGAGGTGAGCCTACACCGTGCCGCCGGCACCGCCTAGCCAGGCGACATGATGGAAAACCCGTCGATCTCCAGGGTCGTCCACCCGGTGGACACGGCGTGTCGCGGGACAGCCCCGGGGCAGCGTTCTGCGGCTTGATCGACAATGGGGGATGAACAGCAGCATCGAGCCGCCACGCCTGTCAATGCGACAGGTGCTGATCTGCGGCGCCATGATCGTCACCATCTCCATGGGCATCCGTCACGGCTTCGGCCTGTGGTTGCAGCCCGTCACCATGGACCGGGGCTGGACGCGCGAGACCTTCGCCTTTGCGCTGGCGGTGCAGAACCTCGCCTGGGGCCTGGCCGGCCCTTTGCCGGCGCGCTGGCGGACCGCTTCGGCGCCTTCAAGGTGCTGATCGTTCGGCAGCCTGCTGTACTTTCTGGGCCTGGTGCTGATGGCGGTCTCGACCACCGGCCTGGCCTTCACTGGCAGCGCCGGCCTGATCCTGGGCATGGCACAGGCGGGCACGACGTACGCGGTGGTCTACGGCGTGATCGGCCGCAACGTCGCGCCCGAGAAGCGCAGCTGGGCGATGGGCGTGGCCGCAGCAGCCGGATCGTTCGGTCAGTTCCTGATGGTGCCGGTGGAGAACTGGCTGATCGGGGGCTTCGGCTGGCAGACGGCGCTGATCCTGCTGGGCTGCTTCGCGCTGGCCATCGTGCCCTTGGCCTTCGGCCTCAGGGAGCCGGAACGTGCGGCGGCCACCGGATCGCAGCAGAGCATCGGCGCCGCGGTGCGCGAGGCCTTCGCCTACCCGAGCTTCCAGTTGCTCATGGCGGGCTACTTCGTCTGCGGCTTCCAGGTGGTGTTCATCGGCGTGCACATGCCCAGCTACCTGAAGGACAACGGGCTGACGCCGAATGTCGCCACGACGGCACTGGCGCTCATTGGCCTGTTCAACGTGATCGGCACCTACACCGCCGGCTCACTCGGCCAGCGCATGCCCAAGAAGTACATCCTGTCGAGCATCTACGCGTTGCGTTCGCTGGCGATCGTGGTGTTCCTCAACGTGCCGCTCACGCCCTGGAGCGTCTACATCTTCGCGTCGGTGATGGGCGTGCTGTGGCTCTCGACGGTGCCGCCCACCAACGCGGTGGTGGCGCAGATCTTCGGCGTGCAGTACCTGTCGATGCTGGGCGGCTTCGTGTTCCTGAGCCATCAGATCGGCAGCTTCCTCGGGGTGTGGCTGGGTGGCAAGCTCTATGACGCCACCGGCAGCTACAACATCGTGTGGTGGATCGCGGTCGCCCTGGGCATCTTCGCGGCCATCGTCAATCTGCCGGTCAAGGAGCGGGCGATCTTGCGCCCGGCCGCAGCGTGACACCCAGGCGCGCGCTGGTCTGGGTGGCCATCGCGGCCGCGCTGCTGGGTGTGTTCGCCTCCTACTTGCGCCCGGACCTGGCGGTGGATCTCGCCAACCAGCTCTGGAACTGCTTCTAGGCCATGTCGCACGCACCGCACAGCGGGCTGCAGCCGTCGGAGTGGGTGAGACGCTGGTCGTCTCTGGTGACCTGCCCGGCGCGCGTGCTGGACGTCGCGTGCGGCTCGGGCCGGCACCTGCGCTGGTTCGCCGCCCGCGGTGACCGCGTCACCGGCGTGGACCGCGACGCCGCCGCGGTGGAAGACCTGCGCGATCATGGGCGAGATCATCGTCGCCGACATCGAGAACGGCCTCTGGCCGCTGGCCGGACGGCGCTTCGATGCGGTGGTCGTCACCAACTACCTGTGGCGCCCCCTGATGCCGTCCATCCTCGACGCGCTCGACGACGGTGGCGTGCTGATCTACGAGACCTTTGCGGTCGGCAACGAGGCCTTCGGCAAGCCCTCGAATCCGCACTTTCTGCTGCGTCCCGGCGAGCTGCTGGACCTGGCCGCCGGCCTGCGCATCGTGGCCTACGAGGAGGGCGTGCTGGAAAGCCCTGCCCGGTGTGTGCAACGCCTCGCGGCGGTGCGGGGCGGCCCGCCGGCTAAAATCGCGGTCCCATGAAGATTGCGCCCGTGAGGATGGCTCCATGAAAACCATTGCTGGCAGCATCGTCGCGCTCGTGACGCCGATGACCGACGACGGCAGTGTCGACTACGCCGCCCTGCGCCGCCTGATCGACTGGCACGTCGCCGAAGGTACCGATTGCATCGGGGTGGTCGGCACGACCGGCGAGTCGCCCACGGTGTCCGTCGAGGAACACTGCGAGATCATCCGCGTGAGCGTGGAGCACGCCAAGGGCCGCGTGCCGATCATGGCCGGTACCGGAGGCAACTCCACCCGCGAGGCCATCGAACTCTCGCGCTTCGCGCGCAAGGTGGGCGCCGATTGCACGCTGTCGGTGGTGCCCTACTACAACAAGCCCTCGCAGGAAGGCATTTACCAGCACTTCAAGGCCATCGCCGAGGCGGTCGACATTCCGATGGTGCTGTACAACGTCCCTGGCCGAACGGTGGCGGACATGCAGCCCGACACCACGCTGCGCCTGGCGCAGATCCCGGGCGTGATCGGTGTGAAGGAGGCCACTGGCAACATCGAGCGTGCCTGCTGGCTCATCAAGGGCGCGCCCAAGGGCTTCTCGATCTTCTCCGGCGACGACGGCACGGCCATTGCCCTGATGCTGCTGGGTGGCCACGGCAACGTGAGCGTCACCGCCAACGTGGCGCCGCGTGCGATGCACGAGCTCTGCCAGGCGGCGATGGCCGGACAGGCGCGAGAGGCGACAGCCATTCACCTGCGCCTCCTGGCGCTGCACCAGGCCTTGTTCGTCGAGTCCAGCCCGGCGCCCACCAAATGGGCGATGTCGCGGCTCGGGCTGTGTGGCACCGGTCTGCGGCTGCCGATCACGCCACTCACGCCGGCCGGGCAGACGCGCGTCGAGTCGGCACTTCGCGACGCCGGGTTGCTCTGATCCTGCACCGAGGCAGATCCCGCTGCGCCCGTTCCCTGACACTGGGCACCGAGTCGACGCCGCAAGCGTCGACCGCCCCTCTGGAGACTTTCCCGTGACCCGATCTTCTGTCCGTCCTCTGCTGCATCTGGCCCTGCTCGGCGCGCTCTTCGGGCTGAGCGCCTGCTCGACCATCGAAGATTTCGCCGGCGGTGACAAGATCGATTACCGCACCACGGGCAAGCGCACATCAGGCCTGGAGGTGCCACCCGACCTCACGAAGCTCGCCCGGGACTCGCGCTACCAGGCCACAGGGGGCACGATCAGCGCAGCAGCCTTCCAGGCGGGGGCCAGCGCCCCTGGCGGTGCCGGAGCGGCCACCGCAGCACCGGTGGGGGTTGCACCGGCCCAGGTTGGCGACCTGCGCATCGAACGCTCGGGCAATCAGCGTTGGCTGGTCACCTCGCTGCCACCGGATCAGGTGTGGCCGCAGCTTCAGGGCTTCTGGAAGGATCTGGGTTTTCAGCTCACCACCGACCAGTCCGCCGTGGGCGTGATGGAAACCGACTGGGCCGAGAACCGCGCGAAACTGCCTCAGGACGTCGTCCGACGCACGATCGGACGCGTGTTCGACTCCTTCTTCTCGACCGGCGAGTTCGACCGGTTCCGCACCCGCGTCGAACGCACGGCCACCGGTGGCAGCGAGATCTACATCAGCCACCGCGGCATGGAAGAGGTCTACACCAGCGAGAAGAAGGACGCCACGGCGTACCAGCCTCGCGCGGCCGATCCCCAGCTCGAGGCCGAATTCCTGTCGCGCCTGATGCTGCGCCTGGGCGCCAAGGGCGACGTCGCCAAACCCGAAACCGTGGTGGCCACACCACCTCAGGCCACACGCGCACGCGTGATTGCCGGACAGGCGGCACTGCAAGTCGATGACGGATTCGACCGCGCCTGGCGCCGCGTCGGCCTGGCGCTCGACCGGAGCGGATTCACCGTCGAGGATCGCGACCGCGCGCAGGGGCTGTATTTCGTGCGCTACGTTGACCCGGCGCTCATGGGCCGCGAGGAACCCGGCTTCCTCAGCCGCCTGTTCGGAGCGAAGGCCGATACGTCGGGCCCCGCCCGCTATCGGGTGCTGGTCAAGGCCGAAGGTGAGCGCAGCACCGTGTCTGTTCTGAACAACCAGGGTGCGCCGGAGACAGGTGATGCCGGCAAGCGCATCGTGAGTCTCCTGGTCGAAGACCTGAAGTGACGCCCTGACATAGAGAGCTGAAACGACCATGGCGGCGAGATCGCTGATGCGGTTTTGCAGCCTGGGCAGTGGCAGCACCGGCAACTCGGCGGTCATCGAGGCACGGGCGGACACCACCGTCACCCGCGTGGCGGTCGATTGCGGCTTCTCCTTGCGCGAATTCGAAGCCCGGCTCCATCGGGCCGGCTTGGCGGTCGAGGATCTCGATGCGGTGTTCGTGACCCACGAACATGGCGATCATGTCGGTTGCGCACTCAGCCTGGCGCGGCGACACCGCGTACCGGTCTGGATGAGTCGCGGCACCTGGCTTGCCATCGGCCAGCCCGATCTGGATGGCCAGTTGCACTTTGCGCGGGATGGCGAGCCGATCGCCATCGGGGACCTCGAACTCAGACCGTACACCGTGCCGCACGACGCGGCCGAGCCCTTGCAGTTGCGGATCGGCGACGGCCAATCCACCCTCGGCGTGCTGACCGACGTCGGATCGTGCACGCCGCACCTGCTGACCCATCTGGAGGCCTGCGACGCGCTGCTGCTCGAATGCAACCACGATGCCGCGCTGCTCGCTCAGTCACGCTATCCACCCTCGCTGAAGGCGCGCATTGCCGGCAGCCATGGGCATCTGTCCAATGCGCTGGCGGCGCAGATCCTGGCCGAGTGCGCACACGCCGGGCTGCGGCACGTGGTCGCCGCCCATCTGAGTGAACAGAACAACCGCCCCGCGCTGGCTCAGCGCGCATTGGCCGACGCCTGTGGCGGCGCCGAACACGACATCGCGATCGCCGACCCGGCCACGGGCTTCGGCTGGCTGGGCCTGCGCTGACCGGCGCAGTGGGCGCGCACAAAAAAGCCGCCCGAAGGCGGCTTTTTCGAGAGCGATCGGCTGGTGGCCGATTACTTCTTCATCGCGTCGGCGGCCTTGCCAGCAGCGTCCTTGGCGGCATCGGTGGCCTTGGCAGCAGCGTCCTTGGCAGCGTCGACCGCAGCGGTGGCAGCTTGCGAAGCGGCACCGGCCACAGCGGCGGCAGCACCGGTGGCGGCCGAGGCAGCAGCTTCGGTCACGGCGGCGGTGGCCGAAGCGGCAGCGGCAGCGACGGGGGCGGTCACGGCGGCGGGAGCGGCAGCCGGGGCAGCAGCGGGAGCGGCTTCTTCCTTCTTGCCGCAGGCGGCCAGAGCAACGGCGGCCAGCAGGGTGGCGAGCAGAGCGGTCTTCTTCATGGTTGTGTCCTCAAATCAAAGGGTCGAACAATTTCGGGTAATTGTGGGAACGCTCTGATCTCGCAGAGGCCCAGTGCAAAGGCAGGGAATCCAGGAGCGCTTTCGCTGCCCAGCCTTTGATTATATGCCGTCCTAGGGACTTCCCTATAGTCCGAGGGTTGTTGCCGGAAAGGCTTCCTGCGAACGTTGCATTGCCGCATCAACCGCCTCCCGCCACACCAGGGCATCGGCCGTCTCATCGGTGAGCACGCCGCGGTAATGCACCGGGTCGAACAGCCGCAGGCTCAGGCTGCCCGGCGCCAGCAGCAGGCAGGGCATCTGGCCGGCCTCGAGCTCGCTGTTCGTGTAGCAGTTCACCACGTGCGACCACTGCCGACGCCATTGCACCCAACGCGCGTGCTTGCGCGCAATGGTGTCGAAATCTCGCGCCAGGACATGAAAGCGCCGGTGCGACATCGACCACCGCGTCAGGTCCTCGACCAGCGCCGGCTCGTTCAAGGGCCAGTCGCCAAAATCGTCGTCGGCGATCCAGATCTCGCGACAACCCACCGTAGCGGCCTGCGAGATGGCCGTGCGCACGGCCGCATGGAACTCGCTGCGCGACGTGATCAGGCTGCGTTGTGTCTCGGGCATGGGATCACTCCTGGCGCTCGGCCGGCAGCGCATGCAGCCAGCCTGCACCGACCCACTCGGTCACCAGCGACCGGGCGGCAGGACTCAATTGTGCAAGCTGCGCCGCACCGAGCACGCGCGCGTCGGCCAGGGATCGCATCAATCTCGCATCGCGCCCGCTGGCGTCGAACGACTCCCCGTTGATGAAGACGTGGGCGTCGTCGTAGAGCATGCGGGTGCGACGGTCGAGATGTACACCGCCGAGCGACTGCGCAGCATCGAAATCGTCATCGGCTTCGAACCACACCCCTGGCTTGGGCTCGCTCAGCACCTCGCCGAGCGAACGCGACAGCGAGCGCGCCGTGGGCTGGTGCCGTGCGACCGCCTCAGCGCCGAACGCACCCAGCGCCGGGGGGATGCGCGCCGGCTCCCGCGTGGCCTGCTGGCGCGGATCGCGGTAGCGCACGTCGTCCTGGGGCGCGTCGTCGAGGTCGAGCATGCGTTGCAGCAGCTCGTGCGCGAGCTCCGCCCGGGCGGCCGATCGAAAGCCGATCGAGCAGGTCATGCATTCGCCCTCGGCCACGCCGTCGTGCGCCCAGCGCGGCGGCAGGTACAGCATGTCGCCAGGCTCGAGCAGCCACTCCTGTTCGGGCACGAAGTTGCGCAGGATCTTCAGCGGCACGCCGGGTTCGAGCTCGGGCTGCGCGAGGCGGCCGATGCGCCAACGCCGCGTTCCATGGGTCTGCAGCAGGAAGACGTCGTAGGAATCGAAGTGCGGGCCCACCCCGCCACCATCGGTGGCGTAGGACACCATCACGTCGTCGATGCGGGCATCGGGCACGAACCGGAAGCGCGACATGAGCGCATGCGCCGCGTCCAGATGCAGGTCCAGCCCTTGGACCAGCAGGGTCCACTTCGCACGGCTCAAGGGCGGCAGCGCGCGGCGCGGGAACGGGCCTTGGCGCAGCGCCCATCCACGATTGCCGTGCACGACCAGACGCGACTCGACATCGTCGCGTGCCGCCAGCGCGAACAGCTGCGAGCGCCCGACAAGCGGCGTGGTCATGGGCAGCGCCTGACGCACCAGCAGCGGCTTCTTCTGCCAGTGGCGTTGCATGAAGCGCTGCGGCGACAGTCCACCCAGCAGCGGGGTGGGTGCATCGATATCGATCCGGGTCATGAAGGTCCTCGTGGCGACGTGGCTCGACGAGTGCGGGGCATCATCGGCGGCCGGCCGCGGGCATTGATTGTGCGATCATCTCGCGATGCTGATTTCCACCCCCTGCGTCGTCAGTCTGACCTGGCGATTGCAAGACGCCCAGGGCCATGCGATCGACGAACTGAGCGATCCGGTCGAGTTCTTCTTCGGCGGCGACGACCTGCTGGAGAAGGTCGAAGAAGTGCTGGTCGACCAGACCACCGGCTTCGCGACCACGCTGCACCTGGAGCCCGAGCACGCCTTCGGCGAATACAACCCCGAACTGGTGTTCTTCGAGGCGCGTTCGCTGTTTCCGCAGGGCGTGGAGGCCGGCATGCAGTTCGAAGGCGTGCCCGAAGGCAGCACCACCGAAGGTCTGCCGCAGGACGCGATCTACACCGTGACCGAGGTCTACCCCGAGCACGTGGTCCTCGACGGCAACCATCCGCTGGCGGGCATTGCGCTGCGGCTCGAACTCGAGGTGCGCGACGTGCGCGAAGCGACCGAAGAAGAGATCGAGGCCGGCACCGTCGGCGGAAGTGCGTTCAGTGTGCTGCAGACCGCGCCGCCCGGCACGCCAATGCACTGAAGCACCGGCAGCCGAATCAGCGCTTGCCGGTCGAACCGAAGCCGCCCTCACCTCGGTGGCTGGCTTCGAAGTCGGTGACCCGCACGAAGCTTGCCTGCACCACCGGCACGATCACCAGTTGCGCGATGCGCTCCATGGGCTGCACCGTGAAGCGCGCCGAACCGCGATTCCAGCAGCTCACCATCAGCGGACCCTGGTAGTCAGAGTCGATCAGCCCGACCAGGTTGCCGAGCACGATGCCGTGCTTGTGGCCCAGACCCGAGCGCGGCAGGATGATGGCCGCGAGCGACGGGTCGCCGATGTGGATGGCCAGCCCGGTGGGGATGAGTTCGGTCTGCCCTGGCGCCAGTTCGAGCGGCGCATCGAGACAGGCGCGCAGGTCGAGGCCGGCACTGCCGGGCGTCGCGTAGGCGGGCAGGTGGTCGGCCATGCGGGCATCGAGCACCTTGAGAGCGATGGTGGTCATGTGGCGGGTGTTGAAAGGCGGGTGGCGATCTCGGCAACCAGCTGCCGCGCCAGGCTGAGCTTGTCGGCGCGCGGCAGCTCGCGATGGCCGCTGGCGTCGACCAGGGTGAGCGCGTTGTCGTCGAGACCGAAGGTCGCGGGGCCCAGGTTGCCCACGATCAGGGGCACGTTCTTGCGGGTCAGTTTCTCGCGGGCGTGCTTGAGCAGGTCGTGGCTCTCGGCGGCAAAGCCGACGCAGTAGGGCCGATCGGGCAGTCGCGCCACGGCCGCGAGGATGTCGGGCGTCTCGGCCAGCTCGAAGCTCGGTGCGAGCTTGCTGCCGTTCTTCTTGATCTTGTGTTCCGACAGCGATGCCGGCCGCCAGTCGGCCACGGCCGCGGTGGCGATGAACACATCGTGCTGCGGCGCGGCCGGCAACACCACATCATGCATCTGCTGCGCGCTGCGCACATCGATGCGGCGCACGCCGCGCGGCGTGTCCACATGCACCGGGCCGGCCACCAGCGTGACCTGGGCCCCGGCCTCGGCCGCGGCACGCGCGATCGCGAAGCCCATCTTGCCGCTCGACAGGTTGGTGATGCCACGCACCGGGTCGATGGCCTCGAACGTGGGCCCGGCCGTCACCAGCACCCGTTGGCCCTGCAAGCGCTTGGGCTGGAAGAACGCGATCACATCGTCGAGCAGTTCGTCGGGCTCGAGCATGCGGCCATCACCGATTTCGCCACAGGCCTGATCGCCACTGCCTGGGCCGAGCAGGTGCGCACCATCGGCCACGAGCTGCGCCACGTTGCGCTGGGTGGCGGGATGCGCCCACATCTCGCGGTTCATCGCCGGTGCGAGCAGCAACGGACACGGTCGCGGGCCGCCGATCGGCCGCGCCAGACACAGCAGGCTGAGCAGGTCGTCCGCCCGCCCGTGCAGCAGGCGGGCCATGAAGTCGGCGCTCG
Organism: uncultured beta proteobacterium; assembly: GCA_963739925.1. Lineage (GTDB taxonomy): Bacteria > Pseudomonadota > Gammaproteobacteria > Burkholderiales > Burkholderiaceae_C > CAVUBY01. The sequence continues at coordinate 79,501 of CAVUBY010000003.1, forward strand.
CCGGGGCCACGAGCACCGCGTCGGCCTCGCGCGTGAGGTTGATGTGCGCCATGTTGTTCGGCGCACGCGTGTCCCACTGGCTGGTGAACACCGGGCGATTGGAAAGCGCCTGCAGCGTCACCGCAGTGATGAACTGCTCGGCCGCCTCCGTCATGACCACCTGCACCGTCGCCCCGGCCTTGACCAGTGCGCGGGTGAGCTCGGCCGCCTTGTAGCAGGCGATGCCGCCGCTCAGGCCCAGCACCAGGTGCCGTCCCGCCAGGTCTGCGCGCGACTGAATGCCGTCGTCCATGGCCACTGGCCTTCTCCTTCGAGGGTGTGCGTGCGGGCGGCCGGGCCGCTCCCGGCGGGCATTATGGGCGCGGGCGCAGCGGCCCTGCTCCTGCGAGGCCTGTCAGGTCAACCGCCCCCATCCGACCAACGCCTTTCGCATCGGGCAAGATGCGCCATGGCCTTCCAACGCATGAGCACCCCCCCCCCTCGAGCCTCGATTCATCCAGCACCCAACGGGCGACGCTGCAGCGGAGCTTGCAGAGCTCCGTGCAGGCCTGGTGGCGCCCGCGGCGCATATCGCGCCCAAGTACTTCTACGACCGACTGGGCTCGCGCCTCTTCGAAGCCATCACCGAGTTGCCGGAGTACTACCCCACCCGCACCGAGGCCGCGATCTTCGCTGCCCATGCGCCTCAGATGGCCAATTGCATCGGCCCGGGCAGCACCCTGGTCGACCTGGGCGCCGGCAACTGCGCCAAGGCGGCAAGCCTGTTTCCGCTGCTCGAGCCCAGCCGCTACGTGGCGGTCGACATCTCGGTGGATTTCTTGCGCGAGGCCTTGTACCGCGTGCAGCGTGAACATCCGCAGATCGAGATGACCGGCGTCGGGCTGGACTTCACCGCCTCGCTCGACCTGCCGGATGCCCTGATCGCCGGTCGCCCGGTGTACTTCTACCCCGGCTCGAGCATCGGCAATTTCACGCCGGGCGACGCGGTTTCATTTCTGCGCCGAGTGCGCGACAAGGCCCAGCATGGCGGGCTGCTGATCGGTGTCGATCTGGTGAAGCCTCATGCCTTGCTGCAGGCAGCCTACGACGATGCGCTGGGCGTCACCGCGGCCTTCAACCTGAACATGCTGCGCCACGTCAACCGGCGTCTGGACAGCGATTTCGATCCCAGCCAGTGGCGCCACGTGGCGCTGTTCGATGCGGCACAGTCGCGCATCGAGATGCACCTCGAGGCCCGCGAGGCACTCGATGTGACCTGGCCCGGCGGCGCACGACACTTCCAGACCGGCGAGCGCATCCACACCGAAAGCTCGTACAAGTACCGGCTCGAGGACTTCTCGTCGCTGCTGCGCGATGCCGGCTTCTCGCCCGAGCGGCAGTGGACCGACGAACTCGTTGGCTTCGCCGTGATCTGGGCGAAAGCCTGAGCGTTCTCGTGCGGTACTGACGCGGGATTCCGGCACCCTGGCCGGGGCATTGCGCTGGGGTAGAGTCGCCAGCCTGATGACGACGACCGCCCCCACCGTCGCTGTGAATGCCATCGCGCCCCTCGCACCGGCGTCGGCCCCGCTGTGGACGCTGGAAGGCCTGCGCGCCGCCGACCCGGTGCTCGGCATCGCCTTGCTGATGCTGGTGGCGCTGGTGGTGGCCGAGGCCCTGCATCGCGCCTGGCGCCTGCCGCGCAGCTGTGGCTACATGCTCACCGGGGCCGTGGCCAGCCCTCTGGTACTGCGCCTGCTCGACCGGCTGGAGCTCGATCCCTGGAAGCCGCTCATCGACCTGGCCATCGGCGCACTGCTCTTCGAACTGGGCACGCGCATCCGGCCCCGGTGGCTGCTCGACAACCCGTGGCTCGCGGCGAGCTGCGTGCTCCAGTCGCTGCTGAGCGGGCTGCTGGTCATCGCTGCTCCTGACCTGGCTGGGCGCACCCCTGCTCACCGCGGCGGTGGTGGGCACCGTGGCCATGGCCAGCTCGCCGGTGATCCTGCTCGCCGTGACACACGAAACCGCGCTCGCGCGGCCAGGTGACCGAGCGCATGCTGCTCATGACCGCGGTCAGCGCCGTGCTCGCCGTGGTCGGGCTCAAGGTGCTGCGCGTGGTGCTGGCCTCCGACGTCGCGTCTCCAGGCGACGAACTCATGCGTGCCTTCACCAGTGCGCTGCGCGTCATCAGCGGCTCGTTCCTGCTCGGGCTGGCCTGCGGCTTTGCGCTGGACCGACTGAGCCCGCTGGTGCGCGGCACGCCAGCCATGCCGGTGCTGCAGATCGCGCTCGTCATCGTGGCCAGCATGGTGGCCGCGCAATGGACGCTCTCGCCGCTGCTGGCGCTGCTGGTCGCCGGTATGACGGCCCGTGTGCGCATGCGCCACGGCCTGACGGTGGAACCGCACCTCGGCTCGGCCGGCGCGGTGCTCAACGTGCTGCTGTTCATCTGCCTGGGCCTGCTGTTCACGCTCGACGGGCTGTGGACGGCTTGGCCCATGGTGCTGGCCATCATCGTGGCCCGCCTCGCCGGAGCGGGCCTGGCCATCGGCGCGCTGGCGCGGGCCAGCGGCCTGGGCTGGCAGCAGGCCGCGGGGCTGGTGCTCGCACTGCAACCCATGAGCAGCCTGGCGGTGTTGCTGGCGGCCGACACCTTCGGCTGGGGCTCGCAGCTGCCGGGCATGCACGAGCCCACGCTGCAGGCGCTGCTGGTGGCGATCACCCTGATGCAGCTCACCGGCCCGCTGTGGACCCAGCTGTCGCTGCGCCACCTGGCGCGCGAAACCGAGGCCAGCCTGACCATGCCGCTGCAGGACTTCACCTCCTCGCAAGCGCTGACGCTCGGCGTCGAGCTCGAGCTGCAGCTCGTGAGCACCCACGACTTCGACCTCTCGCCCCAGGCCGAGGACCTGCTGCGCGTGCTCAAGTCCCACACCGGTGCCTGGGACGTGAAGCCGGAGATCACGCGCAGCATGATCGAGATCGGCACCTCGATCCAGCGCCAGCACCAGTCGCTGCTGGCCGAGCTGCACGACCTGCGCGACCAGCTCTCGCGCGGCGCACGCAAGCTCAACATCGGCATTGCCGGCGGCGGCACGCACGCCTACCAGCATTGGAGCCGCCAGCAGATCTTCCCGGGCGAGCGCTTCCACTACATCAGCGAGCTGTACGGCTACCTGGCCAAGCAGTTCACCGTGTTCGGCCAGCACGTGCACGTGGGCTGCGAAGACGGCGACCAGGCGCTGTGGCTGCTGCATGCGCTGTCGCGCTACGTGCCGCACTTCATCGCGCTGTCGGCCTCGTCGCCCTACGTGCAGGGCGTGGACACCGGCTTCGACTCGGCGCGCCTGAACTCGGTGTTCGCCTTTCCGCTCGTCGGGCCGCGCGCCCTTCTGCCTGGGCTGGGACGAGTTCGGCAGCTACTTCGACAAGATGACCAGCACCGGCGTGGTCAAGTCGATGAAGGACTTCTACTGGGACATCCGCCCCAAGCCCGAGTTCGGCACGATCGAGCTGCGCGTGTGCGACACGCCGCTCACGGTGGAGAAGGCGGCGGCACTGGCCTGCTACCTGCAATGCATCTGCCGCTACCTGCGCGAGCACCGGCCGTTCGAGCCGGCCGAGGACGACTACCTCGTCTACACCTTCAACCGCTTCCAGGCCTGCCGCTTCGGCCTGGACGGCGAGATCGTCGACCCGAAGACCAAGGAGCGCACGAGCTGCGCGACGACATCCTGCGCACGCTGTCGCGCGTCGACGAACATGCGCTCGACCTGCAGGCGCTCGACGCCAGCAACCTGATCCGCGAGAGCCTGTTCGACGGCAACGACGCCCGCTGGCTGCGGGGCGACACGGCCCGGGCATGCCGCTGTCGTCGGTGGTGGAGGCCGCCACGGGGCGCTGGATGGGCAAGGCCTAGCGCTGGCGGGGTCAGGCCGTCGGCAAGGTCGGCGGGTTCGGGTGAAGCCGCGCCATGGTGTAGACGTCCGAGTAGCGGCCATCCCGCAGTGCGTAGGCACGCAACGTTCCTTCGGTCTCGAAGCCGAACTTGCGGTACAGCGCGATCGCCGGATGGTTGTCGACGAAGACGGTGAGCTCCATGCGCAGGGCGCCGGCCCAGCGGTCGGCGTAGTCGCACATGGCGGCCATCAGCGCGCTGCCCACGCCGCGCCGCTGCGCCGACACGGCGCACCGAGATGCCGAGCAGCAGCGCGTGGCGACGCCTCAGCTGCAGGCCTGCGGGTGGAGGCCGGTGGAGCCGACCACCTCGCCGTCCAGCTCGGCCGCCAGCAGCAGGTCTGTCTTGCCCGGCGCGCAGACTTCGGTCAGGCGGGCGTGCCAGAGCTCCTCAGTGGGCATCGGCAATTGCATCAGGTTGCCGAACACCGCCGGATCGGACATCAAGCGCGCATAGGCCGCGGCATCGCGCGGTGTCGCCCGGCGAACGACGATGGTCATGACTCACCCTCCTGTCTTCGACGGCTTCTCTATCGTATGCTGGGCCGATGAGCTTCTTCAACGTTCGCCTGCGCCACCGCACTCCTGCTCGCGCTGGCGGCCTGCTCCACGGGCCAGCCCGGCGCCGTGCCGGCCGATGTGATCATCTTCGGCGAGCAGCACGACCAGCCGGACCACCAGCGCCCAGGTGGCCCGCGAGGTAGAGCGGCTCGCAGGCGCCAACGGCGCTCGGTGCGATCGTGATCGAGATGGCGGAACAGGGTCGCAGCACGGCGGGCCTGCCGCGCGATGCGGATGCAGCGCAGTGTGCGCGAGGCGCTGGCCTGGTCGGGCTGGGAGTGGTCGGTCTACGAGGGCGTGGTGATGGCCGCCGTGCGCGCCGGTGTGCCGGTGCTCGGTGGGAACCTGCCGCGCCATCGCATGCGCGAGCGTCATGAGCGACGCCGCCCAGCGACGCGCTGGTGCCCGCCGCGGTGCGCGAGCTGCTGTCCCGGGCGGTGCGCGACGGCCACTGCGGCCTGCTGCCCGCGACGCAGGAGCCAGGCATGGTGCGCATCCAGATCGCGCGCGACCGGTCGATGGCCGAGATGGTGGCCCGCGCGCGCTGATGGCCGGCGGCCGGCGCGTGCTGCTGCTCACCGGCGCGCAGCATGCCTCGCGCGACCGCGGCGTGCCGCTGCACCTGGCCCAGCGCGCGGATGCACCGCGCGTGCACGTCGTGATCTTCGGTGACGCCGCGCTGGAGCTTCGCGCCGACGAACTGCGCCCGGCACGGGTCACACCGCGCCCCGATCCGTGCGAAGGGCTGCGCGAGCGGCTGGCGAAACCGCCATCGAGCGGCTCATGAGGCCCGCGGCGCGTGCGCCGCTTCAGGTGCCTCAGGCGCGCTCGGCCACCCAGGCCTGCACCGAGGCCAGCGCCGCGGCCAGCTTGCTGGCATCGGTGCCGCCGGCCATCGCCAGGTCGGCCTTGCCGCCGCCCTTGCCGCCCACCTGCTGGGCGACGAAGTTGACCAGCTCGCCGGCCTTGACGCTGGCCGACGCTGTCGGCCGTCACGCCGGCGGCGAGCTGCACCTTGCCGCCGTCGACCGCGGCCAGCACGATGGCCGCCGACTTGAGCTTGTTCTTGAGCTTGTCCATCGTCTCGCGCAGCGCCTTGGCGTCGGCGCCGTCGAGCATGCGCGGCCAGCACCTTGAGGCCCTTCACGTCGACCGCCTGCGCGAGCAGGTCGTCGCCCTGCGACGAGGCCAGCTTGCCCTTCAGCGCGGCGAGTTCCTTCTCGAGCGCGCGCACCTGGTCGAGCACCTGCGCCATGCGCGCGGGCACCTCGGCCGGCGCGGCCTTCAGCGTGCCGGCGATGCCGTTGACCGTGCCCTCGAGCGACTGCAGGTAGGCCAGCGCGTTGTCGCCGGTCACCGCCTCGACGCGGCGCACGCCGGCGGCCACGCCGCTCTCGGCGACGATCTTGAACAGGCCGATGTCGCCGGTGCGCTGCACGTGCGTGCCGCCGCACAGCTCGCGGCTGCTGCCGATGTCGAGCACGCGCACCTCGTCGCCGTACTTCTCGCCGAACAGCATCATCGCGCCCGAGCTTCTGCGCCTCCTCGATCGGCAGCACGCGCGCCTGCGTGGCCGCGTTGGCCAGGATCTCGGCGTTGACGAGCGCCTCGACCTGCGCGATCTGCGCCGCGGTCATCGGCGCGTTGTGCGCGAAGTCGAAGCGCGTGCGCTCCGGCGTTGACCAGCGAGCCCTTCTGCTGCACGTGGGCGCCCAGCACCTCGCGCAGCGCCTTGTGCATCAGGTGCGTGGCGCTGTGGTTGCGCACGGTCTTCGCGCGGCGCTCGGCGTCGACCCGGGCGACGAACACGTCGCCGACCTCGACCTCGCCCTCGACGACGCGGCCGTGGTGGCCGAACACGCTGGCCTGCACCTTGATCGTGTCCTCGACGATCACGCGCGAGCGGGCGTTGCGCAGCTCGCCGGTGTCGCCGACCTGGCCGCCGCTCTCGGCGTAGAACGGCGTGTGGTCGAGCACGATCACCACGTCGTCGCCGGCGCTGCGCGCGCTGCACCGGCGTGCCGTCGACGTAGAGCGCGGTGACCTTGCTGTGCTCGCACACCAGGTGCTCGTAGCCGTGGAAGGTGGTCGCCGCGCCGTCGTACTCCAGGCCCTGCGCCATCTTGAACTTGCCGGCGGCGCGCGCCTGTTCGCGCTGGCGGTTCATCGCGCGTCTCGAAGCCGGCGCTGTCGACCGTCACGCCGCGCTCGCGGCAGACGTCGGCCGTCAGGTCGAGCGGGAAGCCGTAGGTGTCGTGCAGCTTGAAGGCGGTCTCGCCGTCGATCGTCTTCGCGCCGCCGGCCAGCGCCGACTTCGAGGATCTCCATGCCGTTGGCGATGGTCTGGAAGAAGCGCTCCTCCTCCTGCTTCAGCACCTCGGTGACGCGCAGCTTCTCGCGCTGCAGCTCCGGATAGGCGTCGCCCATCTCGTCGGCCAGCGGCGCCGACCAGCGTGTGGAAGAAGGGCTTGCGCGCGCCGAGCTTGTAGCCATGGCGGATGGCGCGGCGCGCGATGCGGCGCAGCACGTAGCCGCGGCCTTCGTTGCCCGGGATCACGCCGTCGGTGACGGTGAAGGTGCAGGCGCGGATGTGGTCGGCGATGACCTTCAGCGACGGCGACTGTCCGTGATCGCACGTCACCGGCGCCGGCCGCGATCGACCGCCGCCTTCGCCGCCGCGAGCAGCGCGCACGAACAGGTCGATCTCGTAGTTCGAGTGCACGTGCTGCAGCACCGCGGTGATGCGCTCCAGGCCCATGCCGGTGTCCACGCTCGGCTTGGGCAGCTTGTGCATCACGCCCGCTTCGTCGCGGTTGAACTGCATGAACACGTTGTTCCAGATCTCGATGTAGCGGTCGCCGTCTTCGTTCGGGCGAGCCCGGCGGGCCGCCGGCGACCTCGGGGCCGTGGTCGTAGAAGATCTCGGTGCACGGGCCGCAGGGGCCGGTGTCGCCCATCATCCAGAAGTTGTCGGACGCGTAGCGCGCGCCCTTGTTGTCGCCGATGCGCACGATGCGCTCGGCCGGCACGCCGACCATCTTGTTCCAGATCTCGTAGGCCTCGTCGTCCTCGGCGTAGACGGTGACCCAGAGCTTGTCCTTGGGCAGCTTGAAGACCTCGGTGAGCAGTTCCCAGGCGTACTGGATCGCGTCGTGCTTGAAGTAGTCGCCGAAGCTGAAGTTGCCCAGCATCTCGAAGAAGGTGTGGTGCCGCGCGGTGTAGCCCACGTTCTCGAGGTCGTTGTGCTTGCCGCCGGCGCGGATGCACTTCTGCGAGGTCGCCGCGCGGTTGTAGGGGCGCTTGTCGAAGCCGAGGAACACGTCCTTGAACTGGTTCATCCCGGCGTTGGTGAACAGCAGCGTCGGGTCGTCGCCCGGCACCACCGGGCTCGAGGCGACGATGGCGTGGCCCTTGGACTCGAAGAACTTCAGGAACTGGGAGCGGATCTCGGAGGCTTTCATGCCGGGGCTTTCGGGTGAACGTCGCACGGTGCCGGGACGCACGCGCAAGGCTGGATTCAGCGGCGGCTCTCAGCAAGCGCGCGCGCAGTATAAGCCTCGGGCGGCCGCCGCGCCATCATGCGCAGCCACCCTCAGGAGACCACCATGGACATGAAGACCTCGCCCGCTGGCCACGCTGGCCGACCCCACCCTGCTGAAGACCAACGCGCTGATCAACGGCGAATGGGTCGGCGCGGCAGCGCGCGCTTCGCCGTCAACGACCCGGCCACCGGCCTGAAGCTCGCCGACGTGGCCAACCTCGGCGCGCGCCGAGACCGAGGCCGCGCTGCACGGCCGCCGAACGCGCCTGGCCGGCCTGGCGCGCCAAGACCGCCAAGGAGCGCGGCGCGATCCTGATGAAGTGGTTCCACCTGCTGCACCAGCACGCCGACGACCTGGCGCGCATCATGACCGCCGAGCAGGGCAAGCCGCTGGCCGAGGCCAAGGGCGAGGTCGGCTACGGCGCCAGCTTCATCGAGTGGTTCGCCGAAGAAGCCAAGCGCGTCTACGGCGAGACCATCCCGACCACCGACAACAACAAGCGCTACCTCGTCATCAAGCAGGCGATGGGCGTGTGCGCGGCGATCACGCCGTGGAACTTCCCGATCGCGATGATCACCCGCAAGGTGGCGCCGGCGCTGGCCGCCGGCTGCCCGGTGGTCATCAAGCCGGCCGAGCAGACGCCGCTGTCGGCGCTGGCCGTGGCCGAACTGGCGCAGCGCGCCGGCATGCCGGCCGGGCGTGCTCAACGTGCTCACGGCCGACGCCGACAACTCGATCGCGATCGGCAAGGTGCTGTGCGCCAGCGACATCGTGCGCCACCTGTCGTTCACCGGCTCCACCGAGGTCGGCCGCATCCTCGCTGCGCAATGCGCGCCGACGATCAAGAAGCTCAGCCTGGAACTCGGCGGCAACGCGCCCTTCATCGTCTTCGACGATGCCGACATCGACAGCGCCGTCGAAGGCGCGATGGTCAGCAAGTACCGCAACGCCGGCCAGACCTGCGTCTGCGCGAACCGCCTGTACGTGCAGGACAGCGTCTACGACGCCTTCGTCGCCAAGCTGGCCGAGAAGGCGAAGGGCATCAAGGTCGGCAACGGCTTCGAGACCGGCGTGAACCAGGGCCCGATGATCGACGACCAGGCGATCGCCAAGGTGGAGAGCCATGTCGCCGACGCGGTGGCCAAGGGTGCGAAGGTGGTGGTCGGTGGCACGAAGCATCGGCGAGCGCTTCTACA
>CAVUBY010000004.1:0-722498 GCA_963739925.1 uncultured beta proteobacterium
GACGACCGACACCATGGGCCTAGAGCCGACAATGGATGATTGGGCGCCGCGCCCTGTGTCACTTGCCATGTGCCAACCACGTCCGAACCACTCTGGAGCCTTCTGATGCCCTCAATGGATCTGCTCATCGCCTTCTTCACTGCCGCCGCGATCTTCGCCTTCATTCCAGGACCGGGAATCCTGTATGCGGCGGCTCAGACCCTGGCCGGCGGACGCAGCGCAGGGCTCCTGGGCACTTTGGGACTGGCCCTTGGCGGCTACCTGCATGTCATCGCCGCCGCCGCCGGGCTGTCAGTCGTGTTCCATGCGGTACCGCCGCTCTACGCCGCGGTTAAGCTCATAGGGGCCGCATACCTCGTCTGGCTTGGCATCTCGATGATTCGTGCCAAGGCCACCGGCGCTGATGGCGCACCGGTCGTGGCACGGAAGACCGGCAAGCGCGCGCTCGTAGAGGGCATCACCGTCGAGATGCTGAATCCCAAGACCGCGTTGTTCTTCCTGGCCTTCCTGCCGCAGTTCACGGACCCCGCCGCGAGCCTTCCGGTGTGGGCCCAATTCATGATCCTGGGCAGCATCGTGAACCTGATGTTCGCGCTGGCCGACGTGGTGGCCGTGCTGCTGGCCAGTAGCGTCGTGACCCGCCTTGGCCGCGCCAACCGCATCCAGAGCGTGGTGCAGAAGCTCGGCGGCGGCATCATGGTCGCTCTGGGCGTCCGGCTGGCCCTGCAGAAGGATTGAGAAACTCGCAGCTCCGGAAATCCTGTACCCGAACGTCAGGCGCTTGACTGGCGCCGCCCGTCTTTGTCCGGGTGCTGACTGAAAGTGCACGGCCGAACGCATGATCGCAGTGAAACCGCAGCCATGTACACATCGACCTTCATATTCGCCAAGAAGGAATTCGACGACGAGTTCCACGCGCTGGATCAGGCCATAGCAGCAGCGGCCAAAGCGATTCCGGGCTACCTCGGCGAAGAGACCTGGGAGAACCCGGCGAACGGGCTGGTCTCCAACGTCTACTACTGGGACACGTTGGAAGCACTCCAAGTCCTGATGAAGAACCCATCACACCTTCTGGCGAAGGCAGGGCATGAGAAGTGGCTCGATGGGTACCGCGTCGTCATCGCCGAGGTCCAGCGCGAGTACGGCGTCAAGGGATTGGGTTTGACAGCAGCAACTTAGCCCCCGGCATCGGCCACCGGCCTCGCAAGGCCCGCTGAGCCGACGTCAATGCGCGGTGGAGAATGGTGACGCGGTCCGCCCGCATGGGCGGCTTGGAGGATACACGGGCATGCACATCGGTTTGATTGTCGGCATTGGCCCCGCGGCAACCGACTACTACTATCGGCAGCTCATTTCTGCGGCGGCGCGTGCCGGCAAGGATCTTGAACTGACGATGGCTCACGCGGACACGCCCACTTTGCTGCGGCACCAGTCAGAAGGAAACGTCCAGGCGCAAGTCGAGATCTATAGCCGCCTGACCGAGAGAATGCAGCGGGCAGGAGTCGCCAAGGTCGCCATCACATCGATTGCGGGGCATTTCTGCATCGACGCCTTCAAGGTGGTGTCGCCAGTTCCGGTGGTCGACTTGCTAGACGTGGTCAAGCTCGAAGTGAAGCGGCGCGACCTGAGAAGGGTCGGGCTGCTTGGGACCCGTGTGGTCATGCAGTCAAGCTTCTATGGCGTTCTTGATGGCGTGGAAGTCATTGCCCCCGCGGATGGCCTGACGGAGGTCCACGAAGCCTATGTGGCGATGGCGAGCGCGGGGGTTGCGACCGCAGCACATCGAGAGGTCTTCATGCGAGCCGGCATGTCTTTGGCCCGGACCCACGGATGCCAGTCGGTCCTGCTAGCAGGTACGGACCTCGCCTTGGTCTTCGGCAAGGGCGTCGAAGCAGGCTTCGACATCCTGGACTGCGCGGAAGTCCATGCCATGGCAATAGCCGATGCAGCCATGAACAACCTGGACGCCACCGGATAACCCGTCGCGGCCTTGGTCACCGCGTACGCTTCAGGACGGCCCCGAAACCGGTGAGCTGAGAGGACGCGGTGAGCGGCTGCCTTGCCACCAGCATCTCGATCAGCGGCCGGCCGCAGTGGGTCGGATCCAGGTTCTCCCAGACGTCAGCTCTGCAACCGACCAACTTGAACGGCAGCGTTACGGTTGACCGATCGAAGCCGCGTAAGGCAGCCCACGACCCGGAGGCAGCGCTCGACGGACGCAGTCCGAACGATCGAAGAGGTTCGGATCGGTCACAGGATTGCCTGGCGGAGCGAGCGCGCCTCACGCCTTAGGTCATCCGTATTCCATCGACGTGTTGCCGAATCACTGCGGCAATCTCCGCCGCATGGCTGCTGGGCAGAAAGTGGCTCCCGCCCTCGATGGTGATGAGATGCGCCGCTGGGATCGAATCGTGTAGAAGCTCGGCGATCTTTCGCATGGCCGGATGGCCGCTTCCTCCGCGAACCACAGTCGTCGGAATGGCGATCGAACGCAGCGTCTCCTTGCTGGGTTCGAAGGGCGTTCCGGAGGACCAGTCGCGTATGTTCACCGCGGTGGTCGCGACGACGTAACTGCGAACCTTCGGCGGCATCGCATCAAAGGTGCCCAGGCCGCCATAGAAGTCGATGACGTGGCGAGCCGCCTCGACATCGCCTCGCGCGAAATCGGCAAAGTACGGACGCGTCATCGACTCGAACATCGCGTAGTGCTCGAGGTCGCCTGCCGCACGCAGGAGGCCCAGAGGGTTTGCCTCCACGAGCAGCAAGCTCGGGGCCTGCGCTGGCCCGTCAGGGCATGCACGAGGGCGGAAAGTCCACCGTACGAGTGCCCCACGACATGCGGCGACGTGCCGATCCGGTCGATGATCCGATCGATGAGATCGACCTGCTGCGCCATGGTGGCGTTGCCGTCCGGCCGGGTGTCGGGCGTCGATCCGTAGCCCAGCAGGCTGGTCGTGACCGTGCGGTAGTTGTCACCGAGATGCCCCAGAACCGCCTTCCACCCCGTGCCCGTTCCGAAACTCCCGGGCAGAAACAGGATGGCGGGGCCAGAACCCGCCTCGGCGTAGTCGAACGCAAGGGTTTGTTCGTTCACGACAACCTCCTGACATGAGAAGCCATCGCGTTGCGCCGACTTGTCCGCAAGAGCGCCATGGCACGATCGCTGGACCGGGATGCAGGACTCCCCCAGTCGATGCACCAGGAGGCCGCCATCAATGTACATCGCGGCTTGGATGGTCGGTCGCGTCAACGAATGACCGCGACCGGCTCGTCCGCGAGCGCGGCGTTTGCGCCATGAGACGACCGATCCTGCCCGAGTCCTGGTGGCCGTGAACGGCCGCTTCATGGACGCGGAGTGCGTCGAGTAGCGGCTTGGCCGTCGGGCAGCTTCGGGAGATATCGAACAGCAGCTGAGGGTCGTTGGCCGGCGCTCACGAACGACCGCTGACCGGCATCGGACCTTCTGTTGGCAGTTGATGGGGTTCAAACATCTCATGATGCGGAATTTCCCCGACGGACTTTATTCATCCCCGACGGACTATATTTGTCGGAGTCAATACGATCACCTCGCAACCCACCTCACTCCACCGTCACGCTCTTGGCCAGGTTGCGCGGCTTGTCGACGTCGGTGCCGCGTGCGCACGGCCGTGTGATAAGCCAGCAGCTGCAGCGGCACCACGTGCAGGATGGGCGACAGCGGCGCCGTAGTGCTCGGGCATGCGGATCACGTGCAGGCCTTCGCCGCTCTCGATGCGCGTGTCGGCATCGGCAAACACGAACAGCTCGCCGCCGCGGGCGCGCACTTCCTGCAGGTTGCTCTTGAGCTTTTCGAGCAGCGCGTCGTTGGGGGCCACGGTCACCACCGGCATCTGCGCGGTCACGAGCGCGAGCGGGCCGTGCTTGAGCTCGCCGGCCGGGTAGGCCTCGGCGTGGATGTAGCTGATCTCCTTGAGCTTGAGCGCGCCTTCCAGCGCGATCGGGTAGTGCAGCCCGCGGCCGAGGAAGAGCGCGTTCTCCTTGCGCGCGAACTCCTGGCTCCAGGCGATCACCTGCGGCTCGAGCGCCAGCACCGACTGCACCGCCACCGGCAGGTGGCGCAGCGCCTTGAGGTGCGCGGCCTCCTGCGCATCGTCGAGCAGGCCGCGCGTCTGGGCCAGCGCCAGCGTCAGCAGGAACAGGCCGACGAGCTGGGTGCTGAATGCCTTGGTCGAGGCCACGCCGATCTCGACGCCGGCGCGCGTGATGAAGGCCAGCTCGCACTCGCGCACCATCGCGCTGGTGGCCACGTTGCACACGGTCAGCGTGTGCTTCATGCCGAGCGAGCGGGCGTGCTTGAGCGCGGCCAGCGTGTCGGCGGTCTCGCCGCTTTGCGTGATGGTGACGACCAGCGTGCGCGGGTTGGGCACGCTGTCGCGGTAGCGGTACTCGCTGGCGATCTCCACGCTGGTGGGGATCCTGGCGATGCTCTCCAGCCAGTACTTGGCGATCGAGCCGGCGTAGTAGCTCGTGCCGCAGGCCAGGATGAGCACCTGGTCGATGTCCTTGAAGACCTGGTAGGCGCCATCGCCGAAGAGTTCGGGCGAGATCGACTCCACCGCATCCAGCGTGTCGGCGATCGCCTTGGGCTGCTCGAAGATTTCCTTCTGCATGTAGTGCCGGTACGGGCCGAGCTCGGCCGCGCCGGTGTGGGCCTGCACGGTGCGCACCTCGCGCTGCACCGCGCCGAAGCGGCCGTCGGCGCGGCGCTGGCTGATCCAGTGCTTGCCGAGTTGCAGGTCGACCACGTCGCCTTCTTCCAGGTAGACGATCTGGTCGGTCACGCCGGCCAGGGCCATGGCGTCGGAGGCGAGGAAGATCTCGCCCGCGCGATCGGCCACGCCCACGCCCAGCACCAGCGGCGAGCCCTCGCGCGCGCCGATCACGCGGTGCGGTTCGTCGCGGCAGAACACCGCGATCGCATAGGCGCCGCGCAGCCGCAGCGTGGCCTGCTGCACGGCGTCGAGCAGGTCACCGTCGTAGAGCTGGTCGACCAGGTGGGCGATGACCTCGGTGTCGGTCTGGCTGGTGAAGTGGTAGCCCTTGGCCTGCAGCTCGGCGCGCAGTTCGTCGTGGTTCTCGATGATGCCGTTGTGCACCAGCGCGATGCGGCCCGCCGCGACCTTGTCACCGCCCTTCGGTTCCTGCGCCGCGCGCGCCTGCGGGCCGTGCGAGAAATGCGGGTGCGCGTTGTGCACCACCGGCGCGCCGTGCGTCGCCCAGCGGGTGTGGGCGATGCCGGTGCCGCCCTGCACGTGCTCGGCCGCCACGTTGGCATCGAGCTCGGCCACGCGCGAGGTGCTGCGCGCGCGGCGCAGCTGCCCGTCCTGGTGGACGGCCACGCCGCAGGAGTCGTAGCCGCGGTACTCCAGCCGCCGCAGGCCCTCGATGAGGACGGGGACGATGTTGCGCGTGCTGACCGCGCCGACGATTCCACACATGGGAGCTCCTTCAGTTCATGAGGCCTGCCGGCCTGGGCGAAGCGCAGATCGTAGGCAAGCGGAATCGAGTAAATGATTGCGATTGATGCCACTTCTATGCAATTATTCGTCATCACATGGCATAGTCAGGTCAATTATTTCACGTTTTGTACTATATGGCGCAATATTCAATCACGCTCGCAGACCTCGACGCCACCGACCTGCGCATCCTCGACCAGCTCCAGCGCGACGCCTGGCTGACCAACCAGGCGCTGGCCGCGGTCGTCCACACCTCGCCGGCCACCTGCCTGCGGCGCGTCAAGCGGCTGATGGACGCCGGGGTGATCGAACGCCAGGTGGCCTTGCTGTCGCCGAGCGGCTCGGCCGGGCTGACGGCGATCGTGGAGGTGACGCTCGACCGCCAGGGCGCCGAGCATCTGGACGCCTTCGAGGCGCGCGCCGTGGCCGAGCCGGCGGTGCAGCAGTGCTACCGCGTCTCGCCGGGGCCGGACTTCATGCTCGTGCTGCAGGTGGCCGACATGCCCGCCTACCACGCGCTGGTGCAGCGCCTCTTCACGCAGGACGCCAACGTGCGCAACGTCAAGGCCTTCTTCAGCGTGCACCGCGCCAAGTTCGAGCCGCGGGTGATCCTGCCTGCGCTTTCCACTGGCACTACTGGCGGATGACGACGAGGCCCTTGAGGTACTCGCCTTCGGGAAACGTCACCGTCATCGGGTGGTCGGGCGCCGCCCCCAGGCGCTGGTAGACGATGCCGTCCACGCCCGCGTCCATGCCCGCGCCCGCCACGATCTTGTGGAACAGCTCGGCCCCCACGCCGCCCGAGCACGAGAAGGTGAACAGCGCGCCACCCGGCTCGAGCAGCTTGAAGGCCAGGCGGTTGATGTCCTTGTAGGCCCGCGCCGCGCGTTCGGCATGGGCCGCCGTGGGCGCGAACTTGGGCGGGTCGAGCACGATCGCATCGAAGCGGCGGCCGGCCTTGATGGCATCGCGCAGCATCTGGTTGACGTCGGCATCCAGCGCGGTGTGACGCGCAGCATCGAAGCCGTTGAGTACCACGTGTGCTGTCGCCCGCGCGAGCGCGGGAGCGGAAGAATCGACGCTCGTCACCTCGCCCGCGCCACCCGCCAGCGCCGCCACGCTGAAGCCGCCGGTGTAGCAGTAGCAGTTGAGCACGCGCTGGTAGCCGAAGTGCCGCACGGTGTCGGCAAAGAGCCGGCGGTTGTCGCGCTGGTCGAGGTAGAAGCCGGTCTTGTGGCCCTCGGCCACGTCGAGCGTGAGCCGCCACGCGTGCTCGCGGATCGTGACCTCGGTGTCGCCGCTGCCGTGCAGCCAGCCGGTGGCGGGCTCCAGGCCCTCGAGCTTGCGCACGCCGGAATCGCTGCGCTCGAAGAGGCGATTCGCGCCGCTGGCCGCGATCAGCAGCGGCACGAGCGTCGGCTTCCAGCGCTCGGTGCCGGCGGAGAGGAACTGCGCGCTCAGCGTGTCGCCATAGCGGTCGACGATCAGGCCCGGCAGGCCATCGGCCTCGCCGTGGATGAGGCGCACGCCGTCGCTCTCGATGGGCAGGCGGGCGCGCAGCGCCAGCGCGCGGGCAATGCGGCGCTCGAAGAACGCGGTGTCGATGCGCTCGGCCTCGTCGAAGCTCCAGGCGCGCAGGCGGATCATCGAACTCGGGCTGTACGCGGCCCAGGCCAGGAAGCTGCCGTCCTTGGCCTGCACCCGCACCGTCTCGCCGGCATCGGCCTTGCCGGTGCCCACACTGCCCTGGAACACCCAGGGGTGGCGGCGCAGCAGCGAGCGCTCCTTGCCTTCGCGCAGGGTGATGGCTTTCATGGGGCTGTCAGATGTCGGAGATCACTTGCGTCGCGCGCGCGGGTGCGCGGCGTCGTAGACCTTGCTCAGGTGGCCGAAGTCCAGGCGCGTGTAGACCTGGGTCGTGGTGATGTTGGCGTGGCCCAGCAGCTCCTGCACCGCGCGCAGGTCGCCGCTGGACTGCAGCAGGTGCGAGGCGAACGAATGCCGCAGCATGTGCGGGTGCACATGCGTCGGCAGCCCGGCCTGCAGGGCGCGGCGCTTGAGGCGCGAGCGCACCTGGCTGGGCGTGAGCCGCGTGCCACGGTTGCTGACGAACAGCGCGGCTTCGCCGGGCCGCGCCATGTCGTCGCGCAGCTCGAGCCAGCGCGCCAGCGACTGCAGCGCGGCCGCGCCCACCGGCACGCTGCGCCGCTTGCTGCCCTTGCCGAGCACGTGCGCGGTGGCATCGGCAGCGTCGATCCA
Source organism: uncultured beta proteobacterium (assembly GCA_963739925.1). Classification (GTDB taxonomy): domain Bacteria; phylum Pseudomonadota; class Gammaproteobacteria; order Burkholderiales; family Burkholderiaceae_C; genus CAVUBY01. Next base: position 7,755 of record CAVUBY010000004.1, read on the forward strand.
GCCTGCGGCCTCGCCACCCGCCTGGCGGTCCAGGCCGACCAGCTCGCCCACGCGCAGGCCGCAGCCGTACAGCAGTTCGACGATGCAGTGGTCGCGCGCTTCCATGCGCGGGTCGCCTTCGGCCGTGTGGTGCTCGGCCAGCGACACCGCCTGGTCGACCGACAACGCCTTCGGCAGCGGCTTGCCCGACTTGGGCGCGCGCACGCCGTCCACCGGGTTCAGCGCCACCAGGCCGTCGCGGCCCAGCCAGCGGTAGAACCCGCGCCAGGCCGACAGCACGATGGCGATGCTGCGCGGCGCGAGGCCCTGCGCATGCATCTGCGCCGCCCAGCGGCGCACATGGTGGGTCTGCACCTCGCGCAGCGCCACCGGCATCGCCTCCGCACAACGCTCGAGCCGCGCGAAGGCCTCGCCGTACATCGCCAGCGTGCGCGCCGCCAGCCGGCGCTCCACCTCGAGGTGGACGAGGTGCCGTGCGATGTCTTCTTGCATCAGCCGGCGGGCAGCAGGCGCGAGAGCGACGCGCTGGCCAGCTCGCCGATGCGCTGCAGGAACTCGGTGCCCATGTCGGCGGCGTAGCGCGTGGGGTCGGGCGAGGCCAGCACGAGCAGGCCGAAGGCCTGGTCCGACGCGCCGTGGCGCAGCGGGATCATCGCCAGCGACAGCGCCGAGCTGGCATCGTCGAGCCACTGCGCGGCCTCGAAGCCCGAGTTGACACCGCAGTACGGCAGCATCAGGCTGCTGGCCAGGCTGCGCACGTCGGCACTCACCGGCGCCGCAAACGGGAGCGAGGCAAAGCGCTCGGAGGCGCCCCACACCCGGATGCCGGTCTGCGGAATCAGGAAGTGGTGCATCAGCTCGCGCGTGAGCACCTGCGGGCAGCTCGGCCGGGTCGGCCGTGAGCATCAGCGCGCGCGTCCAGCGGTGCAGCCGGTCGGCGATGGCCACGTTCTCCTGGCCGTGGCGGATCATCTCGATGAGCTTGCCCTCCAGGCCCTTGATCTTGTCGCGCAGCATTTCCATCTGCCGCTCCTGCAGCGACACCGCCCGCATGCCGTGCGGGCTGGTGAGCTGCACCGCCGCCAGCAGCTCGGCATGGCGCTCGAAGAAGGCCGGCGTGTTGGCCAGGTAGTTGGCGATGTCCGCCTCGGTGATGCCTTGGATGCTCATGTCCTGCCTTGTGTGTGCCGGCCGCTGTGCGCTGCCGGCCATGCCCTGCCCAGAGACCGCTGCCCGCTCACAGCTCGATCTCGCCTTCGAACACCGTCACCGCCGGCCCGGTCATCAGCACAGGGCTCGTCGCCACCCGCCCACTCGATGGTGAGCACGCCGCCGCGCGTGTGCACGTCGACGCGGGCATCGAGCAGGCCCAGCCGGATGCCGGCCACCACCGCGGCACAGGCGCCGGTGCCGCAGGCCAGCGTTTCGCCGGCATCGCGTTCGTAGACGCGCAGCCTGATCTGGCCGCGGTCGACCACCTGCATGAAGCCGGCGTTGACCTTGCGCGGAAAGTGCGCGTCGTGTTCGATCAGCGGCCCCTGCGTCGCCACCGGCGCGCTGTCGACATCGGCACGCGCTGCACCGCGTGCGGATTGCCCATCGACAGCACGGCCACCTCGACCGATGCGTCCGGCAACTGCGAGCGGCCACAGCGCGCAGCCCTGCACTTCACGCGGCGCGAGGCCACGGGGCTCGAACGGGACGCGCGCCAGGTCGAACACCGGCACGTTCATGTCGACGGTGACGCGGCCGTCACTCTGCTCGCGCAGTTCGAGCAGGTTGTTCACCGTCTCGACCCGCACCGTGCGCTGGTCGGTCAGGCGCCGGTCGCGCACAAAGCGCACGAAAGCAGCGCGCGCCGTTGCCGCAATGCTCCACTTCGTCGCCGCTCGCGCCGTTGAAGATGCGGTAGCGAAAGTCGACGCCCGGCGTGCGGCTGCGCTCCACCACCAGGATCTGGTCGGCGCCCACGCCGAAGCGCCGGTCACCCAGCGCGCGCAGCTGCGCGGCATCGAGCGCCAGCGGCTGCTGCGTGGCATCGAGCACGACGAAGTCGTTGCCCGCGCCTTGCATCTTGGTGAAGTGAAGCTTCATGCGCGGATTATCCCCGGGTCGCTGCGCAGCCCGGCCGCGACCGTCACAGAGATCAGTAAAGCGACGCCTCGCCGGCCGGCCGTGTCTTGAAGCGCTTGTGCACCCACAGGTACTGCGCCGGGTTGCGCGCGGATCTCGGTCTCGATCCAGCGGTTCATGCGCGCGCGGTGTCGGCCAGTGCGTCGTCGCGTCGGGAAGTCGTCCCAGGGTGGCAGGAAGCGCACCCGGTAGCCCTGCCGCCCGGCAGCATCTCGGCCACCACGGGCTGCACGACCATGTTCAGCGCACGCGCCATGCGCGAGGGCGCGAGCAGCGTGGCCGCGGGCACGCCGAAGAATGGCACGAAGGCGGCGTCGCGCTCGCCGAAATCCATGTCGGGCAGGTTGAAGAAGGCCGCGCCCTGCTTGATGGCGCGCATGAGCGGCTTGGCCGAATCGCTGCGCGGGAAGATCTCGGCATTGCCCAGCCGCAGCCGGCCGCGGCGGATCACCGCGTCCATCACCGGATTGCTCTGCTGCTGGTAGATGGAAGCGCCGCGGCGTTGCTGGAACAGCAGCACCGAGGCCCCGGCCACGTCGAGCGCCATGAAGTGCGGCACCAGCCACATCACCGGGCGTTCGCTGCGCTCGGCCAGGGTCACGTCGCCTTCGACATGGATCAGCCGCTTGAGCCGCTCGCGCGGCGCCCACCACAGCAGGCCACGCTCGAGGATGCTGCGGCCCAGCCATCGGAAGTGCTCTCGCGCCAGCGCGTCCGCGCTGCGCCAGCGGCATCTCGCGGAAAGCACAGCTCGAGATTGCGCAGCGCGACCTTGCCGGCGCGAGCCGGCCGCGGCATGCAGCAAGGCGCCCAGGCCGCGGCCCAGCGCCGCCTGAACGCCCAGCGGCAGCCAGTGCACCAGCCACAGACAGCCCAACAGCAGCGTGCGCCCAAGCCGAGCCCTTCTCGGTGATCTGACCAGCGGCGTGCCCGACCGTCAGGCCGCGGGCGGCACGGCGCGCGGCGCCTTGTAGCGGTGGTAGCCCCACAGGTACTGCTGCGGGCGCTGGCGGATCAGGCGCTCCATCGCCCGGTTGACGACGGCGGCGGATTCTGCCTGAGCCTCGGCGTCCGTCCGGCAGGGCTTCGCCGAGCGGCAGGAAGCGCACCGTGTAGCCCGCGCCGCGCGGCCGGCGCTCGCCCCAGATGAGCAGCACAGTCGCGCCGGTCTGCTGCGCCAGCCGCGCCGCCAGCGTCATCGTGTAGGCCGGCCGACCGAAGAACGGCGCCCAAACGCCCATGCCTTCGGGTGGCACCTGGTCGGGCAGCAGGCCCACCGTCTCGCCACGGCGCAAGGCACGGATCATCTGCCGCACACCGGCCAGCGAAGCGGGTGCGGTGGCCAGCCCGGTGCGGTGGCGCGCGCCTTCCATCACCTCGCGCAGCCAGGCCTGCTGTGTCGGGCGGAAGAGCACCGTGATGGGACCGTACTGCGCGCTGAAGCGATCGGCATAGGCCTGCGCGCAAATCTCGAAGCAGCCCAGGTGCGGCGTGAGCAGCAGCAAGCCCTTGCCCTGCGCGTGCGCGTCTTCCACGAGCTGCGCGCCTTCGATCTGCACCAGCTCGCTCAGGGGCCGATCCGCCGGCCGCAGCCACAGCATCGGCATCTCCATCACCATGCGCCCGGCCTCGGCCACGGCGGCGCGACGGTCGGCCGCGCTCACGCCGGCCTGGCGGCTGTGATCGAGCAGCCGGCGGCGGTAGGTGCCAGAGATGGCATAACCGATCCAGCCCACCACGCCACCCAGCGCATGCAGCAGCCAAAGGGGCCGTCGGGAGAGCCAGCGGAACAGTCTTCGCATGTTTCTATAATCGCGGTGTCGCCGAGTTATGAACTACTTGCGGGGCGACTCAAAAATTCTGCTAAAGCGTTCGCCGCTCCTCCAAAGTTTTCAGGCCGGCAACGCAGTGTGCAACCTGAGTGATTCTTAACCATTGGAGTTTGAGCGTGTCCAACGACTTCCTTTTCACTTCCGAGTCCGTCTCCGAGGGTCACCCCGACAAGGTGGCCGACCAGATCTCCGACGCCATTCTCGACGCGATCTTCAAGCAGGACCCGCGCAGCCGTGTTGCTGCCGAGACGCTCACCAACACCGGCCTCGTGGTGCTGGCCGGCGAGATCACCACCAACGCGCACGTCGACTACATCCAGGTGGCGCGCGACACCATCAAGCGCATCGGCTACGACAACACCGAGTACGGCATCGACTACAAGGGCTGCGCGGTGATGGTCTGCTACGACAAGCAGTCCAACGACATCGCCCAGGGCGTGGACCACGCGAGCGACGACCACCTCAACACCGGCGCCGGCGACCAGGGCCTGATGTTCGGCTACGCCTGCGACGAGACGCCCGAGCTGATGCCCGCGCCGATCTACTACGCGCACCGCCTGGTGGAGCGCCAGGCGCAGCTGCGCAAGGACGGCCGCCTGCCCTTCCTGCGGCCCGATGCCAAGAGCCAGGTGACGATGCGCTATGTGGACGGCAAGCCCCACAGCATCGACACCGTGGTGCTCTCCACCCAGCACAGCCCCGACCAGAGCGAGACGCCCAAGAAGATGAAGGCCTCGTTCAACGAGGCCATCATCGAAGAGATCATCAAGCCGGTGCTGCCCAAGGCCTGGCTGCAGAACACCCGCTACCTCATCAACCCCACCGGCCGCTTCGTCATCGGCGGCCCGCAGGGTGACTGCGGACTGACCGGCCGCAAGATCATCGTCGACACCTACGGCGGCGCCTGCCCGCACGGCGGCGGCGCCTTCAGCGGCAAGGACCCCAGCAAGGTGGACCGCAGCGCCGCCTACGCCGCACGCTACGTGGCCAAGAACATCGTCGCCGCGGGCATCGCCAAGCAGTGCCAGATCCAGGTGGCCTACGCCATCGGCGTGGCCAAGCCGATGAACGTGACCGTCTACACCGAAGGCACCGGCAAGATCAGCGACGACAAGATCGCTGCCCTGGTGAACGAGCACTTCGACCTGCGCCCCAAAGGCATCATCCAGATGCTCGACCTGCTGCGCCCGATCTATGAAAAGACCGCGGCGTACGGACACTTCGGCCGCGAAGAGCCGGAGTTTGCGTGGGAACGCACGGACAAAGCTGCAGCACTGCGTGCTGCAGCCGGGCTGTAAGCCCGCCTTGCGCCAGAGGCGCACGGTGTGTCCGTGCGTCGGCGCAGGCTTACTTCGCGCAGCGAAGTTAAGGGGCCATAGCCCCGGCCGGAGCCAGAAAAATCCACCGCGAAGCGGCTGACTTGAATTGAAGGGCGACGAAAGTCGCCCTTCGTACTTCTGGCAGCACACCTCAGGGCAGACTCGCCAGCTCCCGCCCGACACGCGCCGCATACAGCGCGTCGTCAAGATGCTGCGGCAGCCGCTCGGACATACACATCGCGCCGGCTCGCATCAACCGCGCGGCGCAGGTACGGGTTGCGGATGGGTTGGTCGGTGAGCAGGTCGACCTTTCGCCCCAGCAGCGCTTCGAGACCATCGGCCAGCGCGAAGTAGTGATCCGAAATGGCCTCGCGTGCGCTGGGCCCGAAGGTGACGATGAAATCGAAGTCGCTTCGAGCCGGGTCGAACCGGCCATCGGCCGCCGAACCGAACACCTCCAGCCGCTCCACGCCATGCGCGTCGCACAGCCGGGCGATCGCCTCGCTGTGATCGAGCAGGGGTTGGGCCAGGGCGGGAAGCATGGTGCGATCTATGGGCACGCCTTCGCGTCAACGCACGGCCTGCGCTCCCGCCCGCTCCAGATTCAACGCCAGCAACCTTCGCAGGATTTCGTCATCGGGCATGGCGGGGGTGTAGTCGGTCCAGCCGTAGGCGGCGGCCACGGCGGCGTCGAGGGCTTGGTGGGCCTGGGCGAGCCAGGCGGGGCGCTGGTTGTAGAGGTTGGTGAGGGTGCGCTTGGCGAGTTCCTTCTCGAAGCCGGGCTTGGCGACGATGCGGTCGGGGGTAGGGCGAGTGCGTCATGAACAGCGGCGCGAACTCGGGGCAGCCGGCCCTCAGCTCCGTCCTTCCAGCACCATCAGCATCTCCGCCACGACCGCAAAGGAGTCGTCGCCGGAATCCGCCCCAATCACGATCGGCTGGAACTCCGGTCGATCAGAATCCGGACGCAGCGTGATGCGCTCATGGCGCCAACCACCTTCGTCGTCGGCAACCTTCTCGCTTGAGTACACCTTCACCGTGTAGCGTCCGCCGGTCTCGGGATCGTCGATGCTGCGATGCTGGACCACAACGACCTTTCCTTGCCGCGTCCCAACGGGATTCGCACGGAACAGGCACCAGGCGCCATTCGGAATTCGCCGGTTCATCGACTCTCCAACAACCTGAGCAATGAACATCCCTGACTGAGGCTGCACCCAGTCGGGCGGCGCAGCCCAATCCGAGGCGCCATCCTCCAGGGCCTGAACATCCGAGAACGAGCCGGCCGCCACGCGCAGCTCCACGACCGGCACGGCCGCCGCACCCGCCGCCCGCTCTTCGGCCGACACCCGTCGAAACGGCACCACGTTCGACGCGTCGGGAGACGAACTCGAATCGCGAGATGACGCGCCAGCCGGCTTCAACCGTGAGCGCAAGTGAGCAGCCAGCGCCACATCGGTGCAAAAGACGTAGCACCCCTTCATGCCTCGCGTCATCAGCGTCCGATACGTGTTCTTCACGATCCGGTCAGCGAGCGCTAGCGCGTCCTCGGGCTCAGTGCGAAGCTTCTGCTTGAGACCGCGTACACACTGGTCGGAGCTGGCGCGCTTCGTCGCATCGGTCGCGATGCGGCCGTCGCGGTAGACGAGATCCGGGCCAATGATCACGCCGACATAGTCCAGCTCGAGGCCCTGGCAGGTGTGGATGCATCCGACCTGCTCGATTGAGCCAGGTGTGACGATCCAGAGGCTGCCGTCCTTGTCGAGGTTCCATCGCCGGCGATAGCCGAACGCCGGCATGTCGATGTCCCAGGCCGATGCATCCTTCTTGCTAGGCCAGGTCCAGCAGTAGCCGGCCACGACACGAGCTCGATTGTTGACGCGGTTCTTGAGGGCGACAAGCGCGTGGAGTTCGTTCGGATCGTCAACCACGCGAAAGTCGTACTCGGCTGCGTCGAGTTCCCGATTCGCGGTCGGCCGGATTGCCAGCACATCATCAAGCCACGCGAGATAGCCATCAGATCCATTGCAGCGGAACTGTGACGCCAGCTCCAATTCGGTGATCTCGGCACCAGCCTCTCGAGCAAAGCGGCGCAACTCGTCAGAGTGCCCGACGTCGAACAGCGTGACGCGCTGGTCGTCATCGACGAAGAAGACGGTGCAGCGCGCTGCGCGGATCACCTCCTTCACCTGGTTCTCGCCGAGGTTGCGATACAAGCCGCTCTTCTCGTTGAGTCGGTGTGCCTCGTCGACGATCAACACGTCAAAGGTGTCCGGCGCATCCTCTACGAACGCCCCCGATCCGCAGAACAAGTTGCTGAACCGGGACTTGGACATCGAGCCGGTGAGTCGCGTCTCGTACACAGCTCGCGGCGCCGCGTTCTTGGAGACGTAGCGCGCGTTTCGCTGCCGGCCTAGCAGGGCACCAAGAAGGTTGATGGCCACCACAGACTTCCCTGTACCAGGGCCGCCCTGCACGATCACCACTTGCTTGCACCGCTCGGATCGAGCCGCTACTGCCAGCACCGTTTCGTGAACAACCTTCTGATCGTCGATGAGCACGAACTCCGTCTTGCCCTGCAACAAGCCAGCGACGCCATCCGCAAGTTGCTTTGAAGGTTTGATGCGACCGCTCTCGATCGCGTAGAGAGAGCCCCGCCGGTCACCATGACGCACATGCTCACGTATGAATGCCTGCAGCCTTGAACGCTCCTCTGCCAGGAACAGCGGTGCGCGTTCGATGTGAACGCGGTAGTGCGGATGGTCGATCTCTCCGTCGCGGGGATGGTTGTGGAGGTATGCGCAGGGTAGAAGACGCATGGCACCATCCTGCACAGCACTATTGAAATCCTCCAGGAGGGCGGCGTAAGTCCAGGCTTGGTAGGACGGGTGTGGGCCCTCGCGCTCCTCCGACGGTCCACCTCTTCTTGCCCAGACGACGCCGTCCTTGTCGCTGCGGCGCGAGGACGACCACTGCTTCAACTCGACGATGATGACCTTGGGCGTCGCTGACGAATCCTCACCGGCGATGACGAAATCGATCCGTTTGGAGGTCTGGGGCAGCTGGTACTCGATGGCCACGCCAGCCTCACCAGGGATCTCGTCGTCGTTCAGTACCTTGGCCATTTCAATCAGCGAGTGCTTCCAGGACTGGACCTCGGAAGGGCTGACGCCATAGCCCGTAGCGTGGCGGAAGTGTCGGGCTACAACAACTTCGATGTCGTCACCGAAGGCATGCTGCAGAAAGTCGCGCTTGCTCGCCTGATAGATGATCACGTCCGCCGTCCCCGAGCCAGTTCAGAGTTCGCCATGTTTGCGGCTGTTGCCGCGGGCGAGTGCGACCGGGTAGCGAGACTCGTTAAGAAGGAGCTTGTCCCGAGCAGCGGAAATGAGATCGATGCCCATGGCCTGCGAGAGCTGGACAAGGTAGAGCAGCACGTCGGCCATCTCAGAAGCCACGGCTTCCTTCTTTGGTGGCGGCAGTGCTCGACTCTGGTCTTCGGTCAGCCACTGGAAGTGCTCCAGGAGTTCGCCGGCCTCCACGATGAGTGCGGAAGCGAGATTCTTGGGCGAGTGGAACTGTTGCCAATCTCGCTCGGCGGCAAAGTGATCGAGTCGTTGTGCGAGGTCGGCTATGGGATCGGTCATGGTCAGTTCCCCGCGAGCATCAGTTGGCCGATTTCACCACGGCCGCGCCTCAGCCCCGCAGTGGCAAGATCCCCCCATGCCCACGCCCTCCCTCGACGCCCTGCGCAGCCACGCCCTCGCCCGCAGCCTGTTCACGCCGACCACGCTGCCGGCGGCGATCCGCAAGCTGGGCTTCGTGCAGGCCGATCCATCCGCGCACCGGCGCGCGCGCAGGACCTGACGCTGCGGCACCGCGTGGCGGACTACCGCGCCGGTGACCTGGAGCGGCGCTACGCGAAGCTGGCAATCGAGGAAGACTTTTTCGTCAACTACGGCTTCGTGCCGCGCGCCACGCACCACCTGATGCACCCGCGCACGCCGCGCACCGTGTGGACGAAAGCGCGCTGGAAGCAGGCCCATGCGGTGCTCGACTTCGTGCGCGAACACGGCGTGGTGCACCCGCGCGAGGTGGACGCCGCGTTTGCACACGGCAAGACGGTCAATTGGTTCGGCGGCTCGTCGAACGCCAGCACGCAGCTGCTGGACGCCATGCACTACCGTGGTTTGCTGCGGGTGGCGCGGCGCGAGGGGGGAACGCGGCTCTATGCGGCGCGCGACGCCGTGCCGCTTGCCGAGGGCTCGGCGCGCGAGGACACTGACGCAGTGCACGACGCCCTCGCCGACGTGGTGATCGCCAAGTACGCGCCGCTGCCGCTGGCCACGCTGGGCATGCTCATGAGCCGCCTGAGCATCGGCGTGCCGCAGTGGCGCGACGAGCGTGCCGCGGTGCTCAAGCGGGCAAAGGCGCGCCTGGCACACGCACGCATCGATGGCGTCGACTGGACCTGGCCCGCGGCTGAACGCATCCGGCGGGTCGAGCCCGAAGAGCGCGTGCGCCTGCTCGCACCCTTTGACCCGGTGGTGTGGGACCGGCGCCGCTTCGAGCTCTTCTGGGGCTGGGCTTACCGCTTCGAGGCCTACACGCCGGCGCCGAAGCGCCAGCTCGGCTACTACGCGCTGCCGATGCTGTGGCGTGATCGGGTGATCGGCTGGGGCAACCTGAGCGCCACCGGCGGCCGCCTGCAATCAGACATCGGTTATGTCAGCGGGCGCGCACCGCGCGAGCCCGCCTTCCGCCGCGAGCTCGAGGCCGAGCTGCAGCGGGTGCGCGAGTTTCTTCAACTCGAGACCGGCTGAAGCCGTGCGCGCCGGGCATCGAGCAGGCGCTGCACCACCTCGGCAAAACCGCGCCCGCGTTCGTGCTGTGCGAGGTAGCGGGGCCACACGCTGAGCTCGTGCTCGAAACGCATGAGGTTGGCCACGCCCACGCTGATCGGAAAGTGGCCGAACATGCGCTGGTCGTTGGTGGAGTCGCCCACGTAGACCCAGGCCGCGCGCGGCGCGTCCACGTCGCGGCCATAGAGGCGCTGCACCATCCAGCGCGCACCGCTGAGCTTGTCGTGCTCACCGAACCAGCCGTTGATGTGGATCGAGCTCACGGTGGCGCGCATGCCCTGACTGCGCATCAAGGCCACCACCGCGTCGATGCTCGGCGCATCCAGGGTGCAGAACTCGCTGTGGTCGATGGCGATGTCGGTCACGCGGCCGGCGCTGTCGCGCGCCAGGGTGGTGCCGGGCACCTCGCGCAGCACCCGCTGCGCCACCTCGGCGAGGCGGCGCGCGTTGTGCTCGCGGGTGGCGAGGTCCTGGGCGTACTCGGTGCGCAGGGCATCGCCATCGCGGAACAGCGCCACCGCACCGTTCTCGGCCACGATGGCATCGAGCGGCCAGTCGCGCGCGAAGGGTTCGCTCCAGCCCATGGGCCGACCCGTGATGGCGAGCACCGGCACACCCGCGTCGCGCAGGGCCTGCAAGGCCTGCAGCGCTTCGGGCGCGATGGCGCCATCGACGGTGAGCGTGTCGTCGATGTCGGTGAGCACACCGTGCACGGCCTGCAGGTCGGCAGCGGGGCAGTCGGCCCAGGGCAAGGGCCGGGGCGAAGGCATCGGGGACGGCGAGGGAGATGGCAGGGGCTCGGGGGTCATGGCCGGGAGTCTGTCACGGGGTGAAGCCGGTCTCTGCCGGCGGTTCCTGTTTCCAGCACAAACATTTGAAGCATCTGCATGCACGCCTGAACTTCGCGACACCGTTTCTCTTGCGACGGGTTGTAAGGTCTTCGCGGTTTGCCAAGTTTTGACGCATTTGAACGATGCACTGCCTTGAAGATGCGCCACCGCTGTGATTTTGACCACACGCCTCGAGCGTCGGCCCGGATTGCGGTGGCTTCATCACCAGGGCGACAAGGAGCATCGATTGAACTTTCTCCAGCACATGCTGCAACCGCGCGCCGCGGACTCGCGCGCGGTGCTGTCGCGCCCCACACGCGGGAGCTGGCTCAGCCGCGAGGAAGCGATCATGGGCACAGCCATCCGCGTCGAACTCTGGTGCGACAACCGCACCCAGGGTGACGCTGCGATTGCTGCGGTGATGGCCGAGATGCATCGCATCGACCGCACGATGAGCCCGCACAAGCCGGAGTCGGAGCTGTCGCGTCATCAACCGCGACGCCGCCGCCCGCGCCGTGCCGCTGAGCGACGAGATGTTCGAGCTGCTGGCACGCTCGCTGCACTTCTCGCGCCTGTCGGACGGTGCCTTCGACATCACCTACGCCAGCGTCGGCCAGCTCTACGACTACCGCCAGCGCATCCAACCCACCGAGGCAGCGCTCGCGCAAGCCCGCGCCGCCATCGGCTACCGCAACCTGGTGCTCGACACAACGAGCGCACCGTGCGCTTCGCGCAGCCGGGCATGCGCATCGACCTCGGCGGTTTCGCCAAGGGACACGCGGTGGACAACGGCGCAGCGATCCTGCGCCAGCACGGCATCGCCCACGCCATCGTCACCGCCGGTGGCGACAGCCACGTGGTGGGCGACCACCGCGGCCGCCCCTGGACCATTGCCATCCGCGACCCGCGCAACCCCGAGGAAGTGGTGGCGCTGCTGCCGCTGGAAGACGTGGCGATCTCCACCTCGGGCGACTACGAACGATTTTTCGAGCAGGACGGTGTGCGTTGTCATCACGTCATCGATCCGAAGACGGGCAAGTCGCCCAGCAGCGTGCACAGCGTGACCATCCTCGCGGACGACGGCCTCACCACAGAAGGCCTGTCCAAGAGCGTGTTCGTGCTGGGCCTGGACAAAGGCATGCGATTGATCGAGTCGCAGCCGGGTGTGGACGCGGTCGTGGTCGACGCGTCCGGCACCTTGCACTACTCGTCGGGACTGCTTCACGGCAGCACCCGACTCGATCACGCGGTCAAACAGTAAGTGGTTCGGGACAAAACAGGGAGTTCACATGAAAACACCGTCACGCTACGGAACACACCTTCTGGCGACTGTCATCGCCGGCTCGGTGGTCGTGCTGGCCGGCTGCTCGAGCAGCGGCAGCGATTCGAGCACCGTCACCGTACAAGGTGACGTGCCGCTGGCCTACGTCAAGCGCTCCAGTGCGCTGACGGCCAACCCAACCAATGGCGCGCCCTTTGCGGCGGGCGGCGATCTGATGATTCGCGAGAAGTCATCGCCCAGCGCGCCCGAGCACAACATCACCGCGCAGTTCACGCGTGACGCGGCGGGTGTCTCCAACGGCGACGCCTCCGACCCGGAAGTCTCGTACGACGGCAAGAAGATCGTGTTCTCGATGCGCTGCCCGGCCACCAACCCGGCCACGATCGAAGGCCAGCCGGCCTGCACGGGCCGCTGGAACATCTGGGAATACGACATGACCACCGGTGGCATGAGCGGTGGCACGTTCAAGCGCATCACCGCCTCGACCACCGACGACGACGTCGACCCGGCCTATCTGCCGGGCGGCGCCGGCTTCGTGTTCTCGTCGAACCGCCAGACCAAGACCAAGACGCAGTTGTCCAACGGCTCGTTCTCGTTCGCGCTGGACGAGTACGAGCGCGAGCGCGTGCTGAACCTGCACACCATGACCGCCACCGGCGGCGAGATCACCCAGATCTCGGTCAACCAGAGCCACGACCGCAATCCGGTGGTGATGGAAGACGGCCACATCATGTTCTCTCGCTGGGAGCACGTGGGCCCGCGCAACCGCTTTGCCATCTTCAAGGCGAACCCGGATGGCACCGGCATGTTCGTGCACTACGGTGCGCAGTCGTCGGGCAACAGCTTCCTGCATCCGCGCGAGATGGACCCCAAGGGCAAGTTCTCGGGCCAGCTGAGCTCGTCGCTGATGTCGCTGTCGGGCACCCGCGAGGGTGGTGCGCTGATGATCGTCGACGCGAAGAAGTACTCGGAAGAGAACACGCCGATCAACCCCACGGTGGCAGCCATCGGCGGCCAGAAGCAGATGACGGCACAGGCCATCAACGATGGTCGTGGGCTGTCGCTGTTCGGTCGCATCACCTCGCCCTTCCCGCTGTGGGACGGCACCGACCGCGTGCTCATGGCCTACACACCGTGCCAGGTGATGCGCGCCGGCACCCCGGTGCTGTGCGCCACGCTGACCTCGGCCGAGGTGTCCCGCCTGAGCGCGGAGCGCACCATGGCAGAAGAGGCCGCTGACGAACTGCAGGACAACGCACCGGCAAGCTATGCCATCTACATGTATGACCCCGCGACGCAATCGCAGGTGATCGTGGCGGCCCCGCCGCAGGGCTTCATGTACACCGACCCGATCGCACTTCAGTCGCGTCCGGAGCCGAACGTGATACCGCCAGTGCTGCTGGACGAAGCCCTCAAGGCGCAGAACCTGGCGACCCTCGAGGTGCGCAGCGTCTACGACACCGACGGACTGGGCCGCATGAGCGAAGGCATGTTGGCCTCAAGCGACCTGCCCGCAGGTTGCACCACCGGCATCGCGATGACTGCCGCCACCGATCCGACCGATACACGGTCTTCGGTGGCCGACCTCGCACGCATCAAGGATCCGGCCAACGCTGCGTACGGCTGCGCGCCAGCGCGCTTCGTGCGCGCCACCCGCGCCGTGGCTCCAACGGCCAACACCATGGGCATGCGCGAAGCCATTGGCGAAACCGACTTCGAGCCGCAGCAGATCCTGGGCTACGCACCGATCGAGCCGGACGGCTCGTTCAAGCTGCGCGTGCCGGCTGACACGGCCCTGGCCCTGTCGGTGCTGGACGCGCAAGGCCGCAGCATCCAGACCCACCTGAACTGGATTCAGGTGCGCCCGGGTGAGCGTCGCACTTGCGACGGCTGCCACAGCCCGCGCCGCGGCGCATCGCTGAACAGCACCACGCAGACCCAGGCCCTGCCTGCGGCCGTACTGCCCTCGCTCAAGAGCCAGCACGTGGCCGGCGAGACCATGGCCAGCCTGTTCACCAAAGTCACGCCTTCGGCGCTCAGCCTCATGGCCGACCCGATGTTCACCGACCGATGGGCGGACACCACCGTGGCTGGCGTGACGGCGCGCTCTGCGATCGAGCTGCGCTACACCGGCAATGCCAACCCGGCCGACGATCTGGCGACCCCGGCGCCCACCAACGGCATCATCAACTACCCGCAGCACATCCAGCCGATCTGGGATCGGGCGCGTCCGGGCGGCAGCTGCGCGAGCTGCCACACCGACCCCGCCGCCTTGTCGCTGGCCAGCAGCGTGGGTGGTACCGGCCGCATGACCTCGTACGACGAGCTTCTGCTGGGCGATCCGGTGATCGGTGCCAACGGCCAGCCAGTGACGCGCCTTGAAGAAGGCGTGCCGGTGATCGTGCGCGGAGCGGCTCTGGTGGAGACCATGGCAGGCAACGCCACCGGTCTGGCACGATCGAGCCGCCTCACCGAGATCATCTTCGGCGAAACCCTCAAGGCGGGCGCTGAAGCTCTGGCCGCGCACCCGACGCCGACCAGCGTCAACCATGCGACGATGCTCAACAAGGCCGAGAAGCGGCTGATCACCGAATGGATGGACCTCGGTGGGCAGTACTACAACGACCTCTCTGCCTCGGGCGCGGTGCGCACCGTGACCAACAACCTCAGCGAAACTTCCTTCGCCGCCGAAGTCCTGCCTGTGCTGCAGGCCAACTGCGTGAGCTGCCACACCCCGGGCGGCAATTCGGGTGCTTCGCAGACCAGCAACTCGTTCGTTCGCAACCGCTACATCCTCACGGGCGACGTCGAGGGCGACTACAACGTGACGCTCACGATGATTTCCAACACCTGCAACGCGGCCTCCAACGCACTGCTGCGGCTTCCGTCCACGGTGCCCCACCCTGCGGGCGCGACCGGCCAGTCGACGGCCGTGCTGCCAGCCGGCAGCGCGGGCTACACCGCCATCTCCAACTGGATCGCACGAGGTTGCCCGACGCCATGACGATGTCGACGACTCACCGGCGGCAGCCGCTGCCGCTGCGCCGGCTGGCCGGTGCCTCCTTCGCCCTGCTGGCGCTGGCCAGCTGCGGCGGGGGCGGCAACCCCCTGGGCAACCCGCCGCTGGTGGACAACCCGGGCGCCACCGGCGGCCAGAAATTGTCCTTCGCGTACTTCCAGCGCTGCATCTATCCGATCCTGCAGGCTCCCCTGCAGATCAACATCAACGGCGTGGTGTCCGTCAACACCTGCGCCGCCTCCGGATGCCACGACAACACCAATGGAACGGGCGGAGCCTTCCGCGTGTTCCAGGGGTCGCAGGTGGTCGACCTGTCCAACGCCGCGAACACACCCGACGTGATCCGCGCGACCGACATGTACCGCACCTTCTACTCGGCCCAGGGCGCCGCCGTGATCGGCTCGCCCACCTCCAGCCGCCTGCTCACCAAGCCCCTGGTCGACGGCGTGCTGCACGGTGGGGGCCTCATCTTCACCAGTGCGTCGGACCCGAACGCACGACTGATCCAGTACTGGATCACCCGTCCCTCCCCCGTCGGGCAGGACGAATTCAGCAGCGCGTCCGCGAGCATGTTCACCCCGAACGATGCCCAGACCGGCGCCTGCAACACCCAATAGCTCCGCACCACCTTCCAGTCGCCCTTCCACGCTGCGCGCCTCCCCAACACAACTCCAAGAACAACGCCGATGACCTCGTTTCTCGTTGCGATTGCGCGCCGTGTCGCGCTGGCGGGCCTGCTTTGCATGCTCGGCATGGCCGTGGCCCGCGCTGACGGGCCGGCCACCGAGCGCCTCAAGGTGACCGATCCCTACCTCGAGATCCGCACCGGCCCCGGTCGCGGCTACCCGATCTTCTTCGTGGCCGAACGCGAAGAGTGGGTGGAGATCGAGCTGCGCCAGACCGACTGGTACAAGCTGCGCACCGCCAGTGGCCGTCAGGGCTGGGTGCACCGTCGCCAGCTGGAGAACACACTCACCGAGGCGGGTGCGGGCAAGACGTTCCGCGACCTCGCCGTCGACGACTACCTGCTGCGTCGCGTGGAGTTCGGCGGTGCCTGGGGGCGCTTCAAGTCCGAGCCCATGCTCAAGTTCTGGACCGCCTACCGCTTCAACGAAACCCTGAACGTCGAGGCGACGGTCGGCCAGGTGCAGGGCGTGTTTTCCGGAACCGATTTCTGGCATGTGAGCCTGAACTCCGAGCCCTGGGGCGACAAGCGCCTGTCGCCGTTCTTCGGCGTGGGCTTCGGCAAGTTCAAGAACATCCCGAATGCCAGCCTGGTGGCGGCCACGCCGACCAACGCGAACCTGGCCGGCGTGTCCATCGGATTGCGCTACTACCTCACGGAACGCTTCGTGCTGCGCACCGACTACTCGCTCTACACCGCCTTCGTGGCCGATACCCGTTCGACGGAGTACCGCGCGCTGACGGCGGGCCTGTCGTTCTTCTTCTAGAGGCCACGAGAACCATGAAGAGACAACAACAAGCACTGGCCTTCGTGGCCGCCCTGCTGGCCTCGGTGTCGGCCCTGGCTCAGGTGCAGACGCCGCCGCAGCCGGCCAACGAACAGGTGATCGTCCCGCAGGTCGACCGGCGCGAACTCAAGATTCCGAAGTTCCCATCCAAGGACTTCGAGGTCAACCTCTTCGCCGGCAGCTATTCGGCCCAGAACTTCGGCACCAATGCCGTCGCCGGCCTGAAGCTCGGCTATCACATCACCGAGGACGTGTTCGTGCAGGCGGCCTTCGCCCGCACCAACATCAGCGACGAGAACTACCGGCTGGTGTTCCCGAACGGCATCTTTCCCACGCCCGAGCGCAAGCTGAGCTACTACAACGTCTCGGCGGGCTACAACATCCTGCCCGGCGAGATCTTCATCGGCCGCAACATCGCGAAGGCCTCGGCCTTCTACGTGATCGGCGGCATCGGCAGCACCAGCTTCAACATCAGCTCGTTCGACCAGAAGGCCCAGACGATCAACTTCGGCTTCGGCTTCCGGGTGCTGTTCACCGACCGCATGGCGCTGCAGCTCGACGTGCGCGACCACGTCTTCACCATCGACCTGCTCGGCAAGCGTGACAGCACGCAGAACATCGAGCTGACCGGCGGCTTCAGCTACTTCTTCTGACGGACCCGATCATGAGCACTTCCGAATCGTCTTCTTCCGGTCCCACACGCCGTGCCGTGCTCGGCGCGGGTCTGGCGCTCGGCACCGTGGGCCTGTCGCACGCGTCTGTCAGTTCGGGCCTGGCGCCAGACTTCACCCTGCGCACCGCCGAGGGCGGCAACCTGCGGCTGCAGGAGCAGCGCGGCCAGGTGGTGATGGTGAACTTCTGGGCCAGCTGGTGCGCGCCTTGCCGCATCGAGATGCCGCACCTCAACAAGCTGCACGACAAGTACCGTGCCGCCGGCCTGAAGCTGCTGGGCGTGAACGTCGACGAAGACGCGACCAAGGCCGTCGGCACCGCATCCAAGTGGGGCGTGAAGTTCCCGGTGCTGCTCGACGCCGACAAGAAGGTGAGCCGCCTGTACGACCTGAACAGCATGCCGACCACCGTGCTGATCGACCGCGACGGCAAGGTCCGCCACCTCCACCGCGGCTACCGCGACGGCTACGAAATCACCTACGAGCAGCAGATCCGCGAACTGCTCAAGGAATGAGCTGAAGGAATGAACATGTCTCGCTTCCTGACCACCACCGCGAGCGGCGCGGGCCTGCTTGGCGCCCTGCTGCTGACCGGCTGCGCCGCACCCGAGCCCTGGGTGAAGCCCTACGAACGCGAGCGTCTGGCCGACCCGATCATGAAGTTCTCGCGCTCGCCGCTGGCCGACAAGCACCGCGAGCACGTGCTGATCGTGCGCGAGGGCGCGCGCGGCGCCACCGGCGTGCAAGGAGGTGGTTGTGGCTGCAACTAGCGCTGTGCTGCGTCGACTGATGGGCCTGCTGGGCGGCGTGCTCGCGGCGGGCGGGGCCCGTGCGGTCGACCTGCCGGAGGACCGCGCCGAGGCATGTTCCACGTCTACGACGGTGGCGGCGTGCGTGCCACCGGCCCGGCACTGCTGGTGCGCAAGAGCCTCGCCGACCGGGTGTCGCTGTCGGCCTCGTACTACATCGACGCGGTCAGCAATGCGTCGATCGACGTGGTGACCACCGCCAGCCCGTTCAAGGAGAAGCGCACCGCCTACGACCTGGGTGCCGACTATGTGGTTCGCGACACGACCTTGAGTCTGGGTGTGTCCAAGCAGCAACGAGCCCGACTACGACGTCAGCGGCTTCAGCATGGACGTCGCGCAGGAAATCTTCGGCGGCATGACCACGGTGGCGCTGGGCTTCTCGCGCTCGCGTCGACCGGGTCGGCAAGAAGGGCGCGCCCGGCTTCTTCGACTACGCCAAGCACTGGCAGTACCGCTTCGGCGTGACGCAGATCCTCACGCCGCGCTGGCTGGCCAGCGCCAACTTCGAAGCGGTGTCCGACGACGGCTTCCTCGGCAGCCCCTACCGCTCGCGCGCGTGTTCGGTGCCGCGGTGCCCGAGCGCAACCCGCGCACCCGCACCAGCCGGGCGGTCAAGCTCCGCGCCATCGGCGACCTCGGCTCGCGCAATGCGGTGCGCGCCGAATACCGCTACTTCTGGGACACCTGGGGCGTCAAGGCGCACACGGTCGAAGCCGGCTACAGCCGCTATTTCGGCGACCACTGGCTGGCCGATGCCTTCGTGCGGTTCAACTCGCAGAAGGCTGCACTGTTCTACAGCGACAACGCCCAGTCCGAGACACTCTACGTCTCGCGCAATCGCCAGCTCAGCACCTTCACCAGCGTCGGCCTCGGCGGCAAGTTGACGTACGTGTACCGGCAGGTGCCGGGGCAGTACGAGATCAAGCTGAATGGCGCCTACGAGTTGATCCGCTTCAAGTACAGCGACTTCACCGACCTGCGCACCGGCCAGAGTTACAGCTTCGACGCCAACGTGCTGCAGCTCACGTGTCGGCCACCTTCTAGAGAGACGGATCATGTTCACGACACGCTTCAAACTTCCTGCGGTCGCCCTGGCGCTGCTGCTGCTGACCGGTCTGTCGGCGGGCGATGCCATGGCGGCCGAAGCGGCCAAGCCGGCGGCCACGCAAGTGGCGGCGGTCCAGGCTGCGCCTTCGCCGGCCACCACGCAGCCGGTGCCGGCACCTGCGGTGGCTGCGGTGTCTCCTGCCGCTGCGGCCAGCGGCGCCGCCAGCCGGCGGCCACGCGCTCGACGACCGCATCCAGGACGTCAAGGGCGACGTGATCCGCCTCAACCGCGACCTGCTGGTGCTCGAAGAGGAACTGCTGTTCCCGGCCAACACCCAGGTGGCGCTGTTCGTCTCGATGGACGTGGGCAAGCTGTTCGAGCTCGACTCGGTGCAGGTCAAGCTCGACGACAAGGTCGTCGCCAACTACCTCTACACGCCGCTGCGAAGTGCAGGCGCTGCACCGCGGCGGCGTGCAGCGCGTCTACCTGGGCAACCTGCGCGCGGGCGAGCACCAGATCGTCGCCTTCTTCACCGGCCAGGGCCCGCACGAGCGCGACTACAAGCGCGGCACCACGATCAAGTTCGACAAGGGCACCGAGCCCAAGTACATCGAGCTGCGCATCAAGGACTCGGCCGGCAAGCTGCAGCCCGAGTTCGACGTCAAGGTCTGGCAGTAACTCTCCATGCGCATGCGTCTGACGAATCACCGCCGCCCGTGACACAGCCCGGGCACTCGCCCTGGCAGCAGCACGCTGCGGCGCCTGGGTGCGGTTGCCGCGCTGGTGCGGCATGCTGGTCGGGTGCGGCCTCAGCGGCCGAGGTGACGCGGCCATCCGCTCAAGGACCCGCACTACGGCGACACGCTGTTCCACTTCTACCAGGACCACTACTTCACCTCGATCACCGAGCCTGATGGTCTCGCAGCATTTCGAGCGCGTGGCGCAGCACGCCGACGAGGCCGAGGTCCTGCGCGGCGGCCTGCTGCTGTCCTACGGCATGCACCGCGAGGCGGGTGCAGATCTTTGCGCAGCTGATCGAAAGCGGTGCCGCCGCCGGCGGTGCGCGACCGCGCCTGGTTCTACCTGGCCAAGATCCGCTACCAGCGCGGCTTCCTGGCGGAGGCCGAAGAGGCGCTGGCCCGCATCGAGAAGAACCTGCCGGCCGACCTGGAAGAAGAACGCGTGCTGCTGCAGGCCAACCTGCTGATGGCGCGCGAGCGACTACGCCGGCGCCGCGACCATGCTGAACGGCACTCACCAAGAGCAGCGGCGCCGGCCTCTATGCGCGCTACAACCTCGGCGTGGCGCTGCTGCGCAGCGGCGACATCGACCGCGCGGCACGCGCGCTGCTCGACGAGATCTGCGGCCAGGGCGCGCCCGACGTCGCCACCGAAGAAGCGCGCAGCCTGCGCGACAAGGCCAACGTGGCCCTCGGCTACGCCGCGCTGCAGGACAACCGGCCCGAGGACGCGCGCAACTGTCCTGCGAGCGCGTGCGGCTGGACGAGCATGCATGTCGAACAAGGCGCTGCTCGGCTTCGGCTGGGCCGCTGCGAGCTGAAGGAGCCCAAGCAGGCGCTCGTGCCCTGGACCGAGCTCGCGGCACCGCGACGCCAGCGACGCCGCCGTGCTCGAAGCCCGCATCGCCGTGCCCTATGCCTGCGCCGAACTGGGTGCCTACGGCCAGGCGCTCGACCGCTACACCGAGGCGCATCGGCCGCGTTCGAGCGCGAAGGCACGGCAAGCTGGACGAGTCGATCGCCGCCATCCGCTGCCGGCAAGCTGCTCGACCGGCCTGCTCGAACGCAACCCCGGCGAAGAGATGGGCTGGTTCTGGAACATCCGCGAGCTGCCCGAGATGCCGCACGCCAGCCACCTGGCGCAGGTGCTGGCGCAGCACGAATTCCAGGAAGCGTTCAAGAACTACCGCGACCTGCAGTTCCTCGGCCGCAACCTGAGCGAGTGGCACGACAAGCTGGGCGTCTTCGACGACATGCTGGCCAACCGCCGCCAGGCCTATGCCGAGCGCCTGCCGCAAGATGCGCGCGCAGGCGCAGCGACAGCGGCCTGCGGCCGCTGCGGCAAGCGCCGCGACGCAGTGGCCGCGCGAGCTCGCCGCAGGCCGAGGCGCAGGCCGACGGCGTGGCCTTCGCCGACGTCAAGCAACGCGACCTGCTGGAGCGCCTGGCGCAGCGTGCGCGACGCGCTGAAGCGGCCGGCGCAAGCGACCCCGACGCTCGCAGGCCGCCGCGAGCGCTGCGCGCCGCGTGGCCGGCGCGCTGACCTGGGAGCTCGCGCAGGACTACCCGGCGCGGCTGTGGGACGCGCAGAAGGCGCTGAGGGCCACCGATGCCGGCCTGGACCGAGGCGCGCACGCGCGAGGCCGCGTTGGCGCAGGCCCAGCGCGACGAGCCGGCACGCTTCGACGCTTTCGCCGAGCGCATCGCCGCGCTCGGCCACGCGCATCCGCGCGCTGATCCCGCGGGTGGCCGCGCTGAGCCGCGAACAGCAGGGCGCCGTGCAGGAACTCGCGGTGGCCGAACTCGACCCGCCAGAAGGAGCGCCTGGCCGACTACACGACGCAGGCGCGTTTCGCCGTCGCCCAGCTGCTACGACCGCGCGCCATCTCGCAGCAGGAGCGACGCGACCATGCAAGAAGCCGTAGGCCCCTGCGCTGCCGCTGAGCTGCCGCGCTGCTGGCTGCGGCCTGGGCGCCTGCGCCGGCAAACGCGCGCAGCCGCCCGACGACGAACCCACGCTCAAGAGCCTGGCCGGCCGCAAGATCGAGCGTCGCCGAGGACGCCGGCATCCAGGGCAGCGAGGAACAGGCGATCGCCGCCTACCGCAAGTTCCTCGAGGCGGCACCGAACGCGCCGCAGCGCGCCGAGGCGATGCGCCGCCTGGGCGACCTGGAGATGGACCGCGCCGACAGCACGGTGGCCAGCGGCGAAGGCGGCGGACGACCCGCGGACTACCGCGCCGCCATCACCCGCTACCAGGACTTCCTGAAGGCCTACCCCAAGGACCCGGGCAACGACCGGGTGCTCTACCAGCTGGCCCGCGCGCACGAACAGGGCGGCGACCTCGAGGTGGCGCTGAAGACGCTGGACCAGCTGGTGCGCGAGTATCCCGCAGACCGACTACCTGCGACGAGGCGCAGTTCCGTCGCGGCGAACTGCTGTTCACGACGCGCGACTACGCCGAAGGCCGAGCAGGCCTACGCCGCGGTGCTGCAAGGCGACGCGGCCGAGCCGTTCCACGAACGCTGCGCTGTACATGCAGGGCTGGTCGCTGTTCAAGCAAGGCCGGCTCGAGGAGGCGCTGCACCCCTTCTTCGGCGTGCTCGACCTGAAGGTGGCGGACCGACGAACGCGACGGCGAGACCTCGAGAGCATGCGCCGACCTGACGCGCGCCGACCGCGAACTGGTGGAAGACACCTTCCGCGTCATGAGCCTGAGCCTGGCCAACCTGCAGGGCGCCGAGTCGATTCCCGCCGTACATCAACACCGACACGCGGCGCTCCTACGAGTTCCGCGTCTACCAGCAGCTCGGCGAGCTCTACCTCAAGCAGGACCGCATCAAGGACGCGGCCGACACCTTCGGCCGCGTTCGCGCGCCGCAATCCGCTGCACGCGCAGGCGCCGCTGCTGCAGGCGCGCGTGATCGAGATCTACCAGCGCACCGGCTTCGCGAACCTGGCGCTCGAAGCGAAGAAGGACTACGTGTCGCGCTACGGCGTCGACAGCGAGTTCCGCCGCGCCAACCCGGCCGGCTGGGAACGCGCCCAGCCGCTGGTGAAGACGCACCTGGCCGAACTGGCGCGCCACTACCACGCCAGCGGCGCAGAAGAGCAAGGCCAGCGCCGACTACCAGGAGGCGGTGCGCTGGTACCGCGCCTACATCGCGTCGTTCCCGGACGACCCCGAACGCGGCGCAGAACAACTTCCTGCTCGCCGAACTGCTGTTCGAGGACGGCGCGCTTCGCCGAGGCCGCGGTCGAGTACGAGAAGACCGCCTACCGAATACCCGCGCACATGCACAAAGCGCCGACGCCGGCTATGCCGCGCTGCTGGGCTACGCCGGCCAGGAAAAGCAGCGCCGGCGCGGCCGACCTGCCCGACGCTGCAGCGCGCCGGCGTGGCCAGTGCGCTGCGCTTCGCCAAGGACGTTCCCGGCCGACCCGCGCACCGGCGCCGTGCTGACCAACGCGGCCGAGAAGCTGTTCGCGCTGCGCGACGCCGAGCAGGCCGCCGGCGTGGCCGAGCAGGTGCTGGCGCTGCAACCTGCCGCGCCGCGCCGACGCAGCGCCGCATCGCCTGGACCGTGATCGCCCACACCGCCTTCGAGCGCGGCGCATTCGACGAAGCCGGAGAAGGCCTACGCCGAAGTGCTGGCGCTGACGCCGGCCAAGCGACGCCGGGCGCAGCGAACTCGTCGAACGCCTGGCCGCGTCGGTCTACAAACAGGGCGAGCAGGCGCGCGCGGCCGGCGATGCACGCGACGCCGTCGGCCACTTCAACGCGAGTCGCCACGCGTCGCGCCGCAATCGGCGGTGCGCGCCACCGCGCAGTACGACGCCGCCGCCGCGCTGATCGGCCTGAAGGACTGGGACGGCGCGGCGCGCTCGCTGGAAGACTTCCGCCAGCGCTTCCCGAACCACCCGCTGCAGGCCGACGTCGGCGCAAGCTCGCGGTGGCCTACCTCGAAAAGGGCAGTGGCGCGGGCCGCCGGCGAGTTCGAGCGCATGGCCGGCGACCAGAAGCGACCCGCAGCGCGGTCGCGCGCGGCGCTGTGGCAGGCCGCCGAGCTGCACGAGAAAGGCGCCGGCAAGGGCGGCGCAGGCGTCAGACAGCGGCCAAGGCCTACGAGCGCTACCTTGCAGCAGTACCCGCAGCCGCTGGAGCCGGCGATCGAGGCCCGCTGCGCGGCTGGCGCGCTGGCCAAGGCCGACGGCAACGCCAGCGCGCGAGCTCGCGCTGCATGAAGGAGATCTACCAGGCCGACCGCAACGCCGGCGGCGCCCGCACCGACCGCACCCGCACCCTCGGCGGCATGGCCGCGCTGGCGATGGCCGAGCCGGTGTTCGACGCGTACCGCAAGGTCGGCGCTGGTCGAGCCGCTGGCGAAGCAGCTCAAGCTGAAGAAGACCAAGATGGAAGAGGTGCTGAAGGCCTACGCGGTGGCGCGCCGACTACGGCGTGGCCGAAGTCACCACCGCGGCGACCTTCCAGACCGCCGCGCTGTACCAGGACTTCGGCCAGCGCGCTGATGGCCTCGCAGCGGCCCAAGAAGCTGTCGAAGGCCGAGCTCGAGCAGTACAACGTGCTGCTCGAGGAGCAGGCCTTCCCGTTCGAGGAGAAGGCCGACCGAGCTGCACGAGGTCAATGCCCGCCGCACCGCCGAGGGCATCTACGACGAGTGGGTGCAGCAACAGCTTCACCGCGCTGGGCGAGCTGCGGCCGGTGCGCTACGGCAAGACCGAACGCAGCGAAGGAGTGATCGATGCGATCCGCTGACACGCTTGCGGCGCATGGCCGCGCTCCTGGCCTCGCTGTGCTGTCGCGCTGGCGCGGTTGCGACGTTGATGCGGACCGCTGCGGACTGCAAGAGCTGGTGCGGCGGCACCTGCCAGCACCGACCACGGCTGACGCCAAGCGGCCGCGACACCGGTCCGCCGCAGGCCAGACCCGCTGCCGCCGCCCGCGACGCCCGTCCACGCCGCACCGCCGAAGCTGACGCACGGCCGAGGCGCCGCCGCGATCTGCGCAACGAGGCCCCGGTCAGCCCGCGGCACAGCGCGCCTTCGACGACGCCCGCCGCGCCGCTGCGCGCCGGCCGCACCGACGAGGCCGAGCGCGGCTTTCAAGGCGCTCGCGCAGGCGCACCCCGAACTCGGCGGGCCGCAGGCCAACCTCGGCCTGATCTACCGCCAGGCGGGCAAGCTCGCCGAGGCGGTGGCCGGCGCTCGAGAAGGCCGTGGCGCGCCAGCCCGAAGCAGCCGCGCTGTACTTCAACCAGCTCGGCATCGCCTACCGCCAGCAGGGCCAGTTCGCGAAGGCGCGCGAGCGCCTACGAGCGGGCGCTCGAGCTCGACGCCGGACTACGCCGCGCCGTACGCTGAACCTCGGCATCCTGAACGACCTGTACCTGCGGCGACGGCAGCCGTGCGCTGGAGCTCTACGACCGCTACCTGGCGCTGCCGCCGGGCGGCGACGCGGCGGTCAGCAAGTGGGTCGCCGACCTGAAGAACCGCAAGCCCGCGCAACGGCCATGCTGACGAAGAAGGAGCAGCCATGAAGCTGCCGATCCGTCGCACTGCTCGGCGCTGGTGCCGCTGCGTGCTCGGCCGGCCGCTGCCGCGCCCCTGCTGCGCGCAGGACCGCGCCGACATCGACCGCACCCAGATCATCGGCAACCGCGAGCTGCCCAAGGTGCTCTACATCGTGCCCTGGAAGAAGCCGACTGCCGGGCGAGCTGACCGGCCGGCCGCTGGCCAGCGTGCTCGACGAGGCGCTCGCGCCGCATCGACCGCGACGTGTTCCGCCGCCAGGTGCAGCTACGACGCGCAGACCCGACCGCCGCCAGCCGGCAGCGCCCACCGCCAGCCGCGCGCTGAACCGCCTTCCCCATCCCGATCACTCCTCGTCGTTACAGGAGCAGCCCATGAGCATCCTCGATTTCGCCGTCAAGTTCTTCCAGGACAGCGGCGTGGCCATCTACTTCAGCATCGCCGATCATGGCCGTCGGCCTGTCGATCGCCATCGAGCGCTACGATCTTCCTGAACCGCGCCCGCAGCCAGAACCGCAAGCTCTGGGCGCAGGTGCTGCCGATGCTGCAGAGCGGCAAGTTCAAGGAAGTGCACAGCGTGACCTCGAAGTCCGACGCCGCCATCGGCAAGATCGTCGCCAACGGCCTGCAGCGCATGCAGAGCCCCGGCCGCCGCGAAGACATCGACGCCGCGATGGAGGAAGGCATGATGGAAATCGTGCCGCGCCTGGAGAAGCGCACGCACTACATCGCCACCTTCGCCAACGTGATCACGCTGGTGGGCCTGCTGGGCACCATCATCGGCCTGATCAAGGGCTTCACCGCGGTGGCCGCGGTCAACCCGGCCGAGAAGGCCGAGCTGCTGTCGGCCTCGATCTCGATCGCGATGAACAACACCGCGTTCGCGCTGACGGTGGCGATCCCGTTCCTGCTGATCCACGCCTTCCTGCAGGCGCGCACCAGCGAGATCGTCGACGGCCTGGAAGCCGCCAAGATCAGCTTCCTGAACCTGGTGCAGCGCCTGAAGGCCGACTCGGCCGGCGCCACCCGGTGAATCGCCATGCGCGTACGACGCCTGCGCAAGACCGTGGCCGCACCTCGAGGTCACGGCCTTCATCAACCTGATCGTCGTGCTGGTGCCGTTCCTGCTGTCGACCGCGGTGTTCACGCGCCTGTCGGTGATGGACCTGACGCTGCCGGCGCAGATCTTCCGGCGTCGAGCAGCTCAAGGTCGACGACCTGAAGCTCGAGATCGTGATCCGCCCGGATGCGCTGGAGGTCGGCGACCGCATCGGCGGCCTGATCCAGCGCATCCCGACACACCAACGCGGGCTACGACATCGCGGCGCTGTCGACGCTGATGCAGCAGCTCAAGAGCAAGTTCCCGGACAAGACCGCCGCCACCGTGCTGGCCCAGCCCGACACGCTCTATGACAAGCTGGTCGCAGGTGATGGACGCCGTGCGTGAAGCCAGCCCGCCTGCGGCCGCCGGTGCGCAAGGCGCCGCGCATCGAGCTGTTCCCTGACATCTCGATCGGCGACGCGCCCATCAGCGTGGCCAAGAAAGGGCGGATGATGACGCTCACGCCGTTGCAGAAGCGCGCCGCACGCAAGGCGCGCAACCACTCCGGGCTCGACATGAACCTGGTGGCCCTGATCGACATCTTCACGATCCTGATCTTCTTCCTGATGTCGAGCACCGGCGTCGAGGTGCTGACGTCGAGCAAGGCGGTGAAGCTGCCGGAATCCACCGCCGAGAAGATGCCGCGCGAGACGATCGTGGTGACCGTCAGCGGCACCGACATCCTGGTGGGTGGCCGCAAGGTGGCCACCGGTGGCGGACGCGATGGGCACCGATGGCGACCTGATCGCGCCGCTGAAGGCCGAGCTCGACCTGCAGGCCGGCCGTCAGGTGCTTGCGCAAGGAGAACGAGGCGCAGAGCAAGGCCGTCACGATCATGGGCGACAAGGACATCCCCTACCGGCTGCTGCGCAAGGTGATGTACACCGCCGCGCGCGCGAACTTCAGCGACGTGTCGTTCGCGGTCACCCAGCAAGGTGAAGGCATGAGCGCCGCGGCCGCCGATCTCGTTCCGCGAGCCGCATGCTGCCCTGGGCGATGTCGCCCGAGGACGAGGCGCGCTTCCGGCAGCATCCTGCGCACGCGTGCTGATCGCCACGCGGTGATCTGCCTGATCCTGCTGTTCATGCCGCGCCCGGTGGAGGACCGCACCGCGCCGGTCGAAGCTGCCGCCGCGTCTGGCCAAGCTGGTGCTGGAGCGCGAGCCTCCCGCCGCCACCGCCGCCCGCGGTCAAGCAGGAGCAGCGCACCGCCACCGAAACAGCCAAGGCCGAGAAGGCCGGCGCCCGAAGCGCCCAAGCCGAAGCCCGAGCCGCCCAAGTCGCGGCCGTGCCCGAGGCGCGCAACCCGCAGCCCAACAAGGCGCCGGGCGAGGACCTCGAAGCCGCGCGCCGCAAGGCCGCAGGCGTGGGCCTGCTGGCGATGAAGAACGAGCTGGCCGAACTCAGTGCGGCGCCGCTGGCGGTGCAGCTCAACCAGGACATCAAGCCCGGCGCGGCGTCGGCACGGGCACGGGCCTGGGCGTCGGTGCCGGCACCGACGCCGGCATCCCGGTGCGCGCGCTCATCACCTCGAACGCCACCATCGGCAGCGGCGGCATCAACACCGCCGCCTACAGCCGCAACACCGGCGGCGGCGGACTGGCGGGCCGGGCCACCACGCTCGTCGAAGGCACCATCGGCGGTGGCGGAGGCGGTGGTCCGGGTGGCGGACTGGGTGTCGGCGGCAAGGGCAACGGCTCGGGCAATGGCACGGGCGGAGGCGCTGGCGGCACGCTCACCAAGAGCGGCAGCGGCAAGGCCTCGCGCTCGATCGAAGAGATCAAGCTGGTGTTCGAGCGCAACAAGGGCGCGATCTACGCCATCTACAACCGCGCGCTGCGCGAAGACCCGTCGCTGCAGGGCAAGGTGGTGGTCAAGCTGACGATCTCGCCCGCGGGCAACGTGGTCGACGTGCGCGTCGAGTCCAGCGAACTCAAGGCATCGGAACTCGAGGCCAAGCTGCTGGCCCGCATCCGCCAGCTTCGACTTCGGCGCCAAGGAGGTCGACCAGATGGTGGTCACCTGGCCGGTGGACTTCCTGCCCTCCTAGCGAAGCGCCCTGCGCCTCGCGCGCAGCGACTCGGCAATCACGAGACCAGGCCCGCAAGGGCCTGGTTTGCATTGGGGCCAGCGCGGCAGTCGTCGATGTACTGGCGGACGATGTCTTCGAACGAGGCATCGGCCTTCAGACCCAGCCGCTGCGCGCGCCGTGCGGTGGCGCCTGCGGGCCAGCGCGACACGATGCCGGCGATGCGCTCGTCGCGCGCGAAGCTCACACGTTCGCGCACCGCCTTGCCCGCCACCGCCTCGAGCGCCGCGAGCATCTCGGCCACCGTCACGTTGAGCGACGGCAGGTTGAGCGCCAGCCGACCGCCGAGCGATTCGGCGCTGGCTTCGTAGACCGCGATCAGGCCCTCGACCGTGCGTGCCGGTGACAGCACCGGGTGCGACACCTCCGGCGCCACCGGGCACACCGAGGGCTTGCCCGCCAGCGGCTCCCGGATGATGCCGCTGAAGAAGGACGATGCCGCGCCATTGGGCTGGCCCGGGCGCACGGTGACGGTCATCAGCCGCACGGATCGGCCGTCGATGTAGCCCTTGCGGGTGTAGTCGGCCACGAGGTGCTCGCACATCAGCTTGTGCGTGCCATAGGAGGTCTGCGGCGCAGGCAAGGTGTCGTCGGCCACGAGCGCGGGCAGCGGCACCGAAGGATCGGGGCCAAACACCGCCACAGAGCTCGAGAACACCAGGCGCGGCACCCGGCCACGCCGCCGGAACGCATCGAGCAGTGCGCGGGTGGTGTCGAGATTGGAACGCAGGCCGAGATCGAAGTCGTCCTCGCACTCGCCGGACACCGCCGAGGCCAGGTGGAAGATGCCGTCGAAGCCTTCGTCGGCCAGCGCCTCGGTCTGCGTGAGCAAGGCGCCGACGCGGGCCTGCACCCGCGCATCGGCGAGCAACTCCGGACGCGGGGCGAACTGGTCGGCCAGCACGACCTGGCGCAGGGGCTGACCCGCCAGCGAGCCCCTGGTGAGGAGCGCCTGCGCCAGGCGCGAACCGACGAAACCCGCGCCACCGGTGATCAGCAGTTTCATGGTGTCGCCTTCGCTGCGGGTGAGTGACGGTAGGGCTGGAACCAGCCCAGGCCGGCGCTGGTGGCACCGCGGGGTCGGTACTCGGCACCGATCCATCCGGCCCAGCCCAGGCTGTCGATGAGATCGAACAGATAGGGGTGGTGGATCTCGCCGATGTCCGGCTCGTGCCGCTCCGGCGCACCGGCGATCTGCAGGTGTCCGACCTTCCCCGTGGGCAGCCAGTGGCGCAATCGCGCCGCGAGATCGCCCTCGGTGATCTGGCAGTGGTAGAGGTCCATCTGCACCTTGAGGTTGGGCGCGCCGACCTGCATCACGATGTCGTGCGCGTCCTGCTGGCGGCTGATGAGGTAGCCGGGCATGTCGCGTGGGTTCAAGGGCTCGAGCAGCAGTTCGACGCCAGCACTGGCCGCCAGGGGCGCCGCCCAGGCCAGGTTGCGTTGGCACAGGTCGAGTTGCCGCTCCCGGGCCACGCCCGGCTGCTGGTAACCCAGCATCACGTGCACGCGTGGGCACCGCAAGGCGTGGGCGTAGGCGAGCGACGTCTCGATGCCCTCGCGAAACTCGGCTTCGCGACCAAGCTGGCCGCCCAGACCACGATCGCCTTCCGCGAAGTCACCGGGAGGTGCATTGATCAGCACCTGCACCACGCCATGATCCGACAGGCGCTGGGCGATGTCGGCCGCCGTGTGGTCGTAGGGGAACTGGCACTCCACCGCGGCAAAGCCATCGGCGGCGGCGGCGCCGATGCGGTCGAGGAACGGCAGCTCGGCATACATCAGCGAGAGATTGGCGGCAAAGCGAGGCATGCAGAGCACTCCTTGTGGCGAGGGCGTGGGCTGTTCGGGCCGGCGATGTCAGGACCGCAGGCTCACCCGCGCCTTGAGGCGCGGGGCCGGCAAGCGCAATGATGGCAGCTTGCGGCGCGACGCCAGCACCTGCTCGATGTCGTCGCGGGCGCCGTCGATCAGCACCAGGGCTGCGCGCTCGGCCCCGGCAGGATCGCGTGCGATCACGGCATCCAGCACGGCGCGATGCAGCGGCAGCGAGCTCGCCGGACCGTCGGGCCGAGAGGTGGAGATCTCGAAGCTGGTGCGCAGCAGTGCACCGAGCGCCTTGCTCATCTGCACCACCATGCGGTTGTGGCACGCACGCAGCAGGCCCTGGTGGAAGCGCAGGTCAAAGGAGACGTAGTCGCCGCCGTGCTCCACGGCCTGCTTCATGCCGGCGTAGGCGACTTCGATCTCGGCGATGTCGCCCGGGCTCGCGCGCTCAGCGGCGAGTCGCACTGCGGCAGGCTCGACCACACGGCGCAGTTCCTGCAGGTCACGCAGGAAGGCACGGGTCAGGCCGATCTTGGATTGCCAGGCGACCACATCCGGATCGAACCAGTTCCACTGCTCCTCCTCGAGCACCCGCGTGCCGAGCTTGGGGCCGGTGATCAGCAGGCCCTTGGCGACCAGCGACTTGACCGCCTCGCGCACCACGGTGCGGCTGACACCGAGTTCAGCGCACAGCAGCGGCTCGGGCGGGAGGGAACTGCCCACCGGATAGCTGCCCGAGACGATGTCGACGCCCAGGCGGTCCAGCGCCTGCCCGAGCACGTTCTTCTGCGCTGCGCGGGTGGAAGGGGCGACGGTCGCAGGGTTCATCAGCCGCGCACGAACAAGGTCACCAACGCATCCGGTCCGACCTGACGACTCCAGTGGCCATGCACCTTGTCATCGAACGTCGCGCCGTCGGGCAAGGTGTCGGCCGAATAGAAGTGCTGGCCGGGTCCGAAGATGCGCGAACTGCCATCCTGCAGGCCGATCTCCATCTGCCCGCCGAGGATGAACACCCATTGCGGCGCGCCCGTGCAGTGGAACTCGCTGCGAAACCCCACCGGGCTGTGGCGCAGCTGGTAGCCGCCACTGGGCATCAGCGGCGACAGCAAGGCCTGCGGCTTGCCTTCGGTGAGGGCGATGGGCTGCTCACGAAAGCGGGCGCGCCCGTCACTGTCGGTGAACAGGATGGTCTGGGTGAAGGTCGTCATGGGGTGCGGGTGGAAGCGGAGGATTCGTGCGGATGCTGCGATACCCATGCAGGAACAGCCTGCACAGACCGCATCATGCGTCGGGCGGACCGGTGCGCCATTGCGCCAGCGCAGAGGCGAGCAAGACCTCCACCGGCTGGGCGGCATCGAGCGTCAGCGGATGCTCGTCGGCAGCCGGTGGCTCCAGGTCCGCCAGCTGACTCTGCAACAGTGACGGTGGCATGTAGTGGCCCTTGCGCTGCGCCAGTCGCTCGCCGATCAGGCTGGCAGTGCCATGCACATGCACCAGACGCAAGTCGGGCACCGCGGCGCGCAACAGATCGCGGTAGCTGCGCTTGAGTGCGGAACAGGCCAGCACCGCACCTTCACCGCGCGCCCTGGCGTCGGCCAGACGTCGCGCCATCGTGGCGAGCCAGCCTTGCCGATCGGCATCGGTCAGGGGGATGCCTTGCGCCATGCGACGCACGTTGTCCGCCGGATGAAACGAATCGCCTTCGAGAAAGGTAACCTGAAGCGCCTGTGCGAGGCGCTCGGCGAGCGTGCTCTTGCCCGAACCACTCACGCCCATGACCACGACGATCGGTGAGTCCAACTGCAATGCTCAGGCAAGGCGTTGGCCGGACTTTCCATCGAAGACATGGGCCTTGGCGGCGTCGACCGCCAGGTACACCGTGTCGTCGGGTTGGGCCGCGGTGCGGCCGTGCATCACGACGATGAGTCTCGCGTCACCCACCTGCAGCAGCAGTTCGGTCTCCGCGCCCGTGGGTTCGACCACGATCACCTTGGCGGCAATGCCCTGGCCCGACTCGGTGAGGGAGATGTCGCCGGGTCGGATGCCGTAGTGCACGGCCTGCCCATCCACGACCGAGCTGGAGGTGACCGGCCACAGAGCGCCCATGGCCGCGACCTGCGTTCCTGCGGGCGTGCGGCGGACAACGCCTTCCATGACGTTCATGGCCGGAGAGCCGATGAACTGCGCCACGAAGAGGTTGCCCGGTCGGTCGAACAGCTCCAGCGGCGTGCCGATCTGCTCGACGATGCCGTCGTGCATCACCACGATGCGATCGGCCATGGTCATGGCCTCGATCTGGTCGTGCGTGACGTACACCGTGGTGGTCTTGAGCCGCTGGTGCAGGGCCTTGATCTCCGCGCGCATCGCCACGCGAAGCTTGGCGTCGAGGTTGGACAAGGGCTCGTCGAACAGGAACACCTTGGGATCGCGCACGATCGCACGGCCCATGGCCACCCGCTGGCGCTGGCCACCGGAAAGCTCGCGCGGATAGCGGTCGAGCAGCGCATCAAGATTGAGGATGCGCGCGGCATCGGCGACACGCCGCTCGGTCTCGCTGGCCGGCGCCTTGCGCAGGCGCAGGCTGAAGCCCATGTTCTCGCGCACCGTCATGTGCGGGTACAGGGCGTAGCTCTGGAACACCATCGCGATGTCGCGGTCCTTGCTCTCCAGATCGTTGACCACAGTGGTGTCGATCGCGATCTCGCCACCGGTGATCTCCTCCAGCCCCGCGAGCATGCGCAGCAGGGTGCTCTTGCCGCAGCCGCTCGGACCCACGAGCACGACGAACTCGCCGTCGTCGATCTTGAAGTCGATGCCGTGGATGACCTTGACCTTGCCGCCGTAGGTCTTCTGGACGTTCTTGAAAGTGACTGATGCCATGGCGTTTGGTAGTTAGCCGGCCCGCCGCCGGGCCGCCCCAAGGCAGGCCGAGCCCCCTCGGGGGGTGGCGAAGGCGCGAAGCGACGAAGCCTGGGGGCTCATGATTTGACGGCACCGGCGGTCAGGCCCGACACCATGTAGCGCTTGAAGGCGTAGTAGATCGCCGCCGGAGGCAGCGCGTAGACGAATCCGGTGGCCATCAGGAGCTCCCAGGGCGAATCGTCGGCGGCGAGGAAGTTGCCCAGGGCCACCGCCAGCGTCAGGTCGGTCTCCTTGCTCAGCAGCAGGAAGCCGTAAAGGTATTCGTTCCAGGCCAGCAGCAGGCTGTACGTGCCGACGGCGACGAGGCTGGGCACCATCAGCGGCACATAGACGAGCCGGAACAGCTGCATGGGGGTCGCGCCATCGATGCGCGCGGCCTCGTCCAGCTCCCAGGGCAGCTTGTCGCTCGCCTGCTTGAGCACCCAGATGCAGTAGGGCGATGCGATCGTCACCATCGCCAGCACGAGGCTCCAGCGGCTGTTGAGCAGACCATAGTTGGCCATGGTCTTGTACATCGGCACCGCCAGAAAGGCAGCCGGGATGAAGTAGGTGAACAGCGCGAGGTTCATCACCGTGCGCCCGCCCTTGACCTTGAGGCGGCTGATCGCGAACGCCGCGAAGGTGGACACCAGGAGCGTGATGACGCCCACGGCCACGGCGATCATCAGACTGTTGCCCAGCTGGGTCCAGAAGTGGTTGAGATAGAAGTGCTTCTGCTCGAAGACGGTGCTGAAGTTCTGCAGCGTCGGGTTCTTGGGCCACAAGCGGCCCGAGGTGGCCGAGTCGCGCTCGCTGATGGCGAACAGGAACAGGTGATAGACCGGGATCAAGGTCCACAGCAGCACCGGAATGCCGACCAGCAGAAGTTGTGCCTCCTTGGAGACAGCGTTCCACTTGAGTTTCATTTGCTCAGCCGCTTCATCATGAAGTAGACCATCGGCAGCACGAACGGCAGGGCGACCACGATGCTGGCCATGGCCAGCTCGATCTGGTCGAGCCGCAGGTAGCGGATGCCGAGCGTGGCGAGCACATGGGTGAGGTCGGCCGGGCCACCGCCCGTGAGCAGGTAGACGCTGTTGAAATCGCCCAGCGTCCAGATCATCGACAGCAGCGTGCTCGTGATGTACAGGCCTGCCATGGCCGGCCAGG
The DNA here is from genome assembly GCA_963739925.1 of uncultured beta proteobacterium. Classification (GTDB taxonomy): domain Bacteria; phylum Pseudomonadota; class Gammaproteobacteria; order Burkholderiales; family Burkholderiaceae_C; genus CAVUBY01. Next base: position 42,409 of record CAVUBY010000004.1, read on the forward strand.
TGATGAAGCGGAACTTCTGCCAGCGCGAAGCCCCGTCCACGCTCGCGGCCTCGTATTGCTCAGTGGGAATGGACAGCCGCCCCGCCAGCAGGATCAGCGTCCAGAAGGGCAGGCTCTTCCAGATGTGCATCAGCATCGAGAAGCCCAGCGCCAATGTCGGGTCGTTCAGCCAGTTGGGGCCGTCCAGACCGGTGAGTCGGAAATAGGTGCTGTTGATCACGCCCCACTCGGGGTTGAGCATGAACCGCACCGAAAGGATCGTGGGGATGCTCGGCACCGCCCACGGCAGGATGAACAGCACGGCGATGATCTTGATCCACCACCGGGTCTGCACGAAGAAGCCACTCAGGCCGAGCGCGATCACCATCTTCACGTTGACCGCCACCACCAGGAAGACGATGGTGTTGATGAGCGTGCGAAAGAAGATCGGATCCGCGGCGAGCTTGACGTAGTTCTGTGGATCGCGCGCCAGCCACAGCCCGTACGTCACCGGGTACAGCACGAACACCAGGAACACTGCCAGGTACGGCAGCACGAGCAAGCGCCCCCACAGTTCCCAGGGAGACAGCCCCTTGCGCGGTTTGGCCGAGGCAGGTCCGGCAAGTGTTGCGGCGCTCATGATGTCCAAGGTGAAGTGAGACCCAGCGGCCGCCGCGGATCCGGCTTCGCCGGACCGCCAGCGGCGCCCCCTTGAGGGGGAGCGCCGCAGGCGCTTCGGGGGTGGGACTAGTTCGCCACTTGCTTGATGCGGGCGATCATCTCGTCCACGGCCTTGTCCACCGGCACCTTCTCGCTCAGCACCCGGTTCATTGCCTTGGCCCACACGTTCTCGTTGTTGAGGATCGTGAACTTGTAGTTCTTGGTGAACTCGAACGGCGTCGTGCCGGCCATGAACTGGTTGTAGACCGCCAGGCGATGGGAATCCGCCTTCCAGAACGGGCTTTGCTGCGCCGCCTTGGTCACCGGGAACCAGCGTCCGAGCGAGCCTTCCACATAGGGCGTGAGGTTGGCATCTTCCAGCAGGAAGGACACGAACTGCTTGGCCCCCGCCTTGTTCTTGCTGTCCTTGAAGATGACGCCGGTCTTGACTGCAGCGCGATAGGTCATCTTGCTGCCATCGGGCTTGTTGGGAAAGCCGGCGGTCGCGATCTTCTCGGTGTAGTTGGCCTTGGCGGTGGCGCGCTGCGCTTCAGTGAGCGTGGCGTTGTTCATGTCGTCCAGCCACTTGGCCGCGATCGAGATCGTGGCGTTGTGGGTGAGGATGATCGTCTTGTTGTGGAAAGCAACGTTGTTGTCCGGGTCCTTCCAGGCGGTGGCCGAAGGTGGCGTGCAGCCCTTGCTGTACACCGCCGTGTAGTCGGTGACCGCGTTGATCAGCGACTGACGCACGCTCGGGTCGTCGACCAGCAGCTTGCCGGCGTCGCTGACGAGCTTGACGTTGTAGGCGTCCATGAAGGTCAGGAACGAGTAGAACGAGTCACTCGAGTCGACGCCCATCGGGAAGCCCGTGCCGAAGGCGCGGTTGCCGGTCTTCTGGCGATAGCCGGTGTGCACCTTGTCGCACCAGAAGTCCCAGTAGCCCTTCCAGTCCTTGGGAATATCGCTTTCCTTGTAGCCCGCCTCGGCCAGCATGTCCTTCCAGTACTGGATGTGCATGGTCTGCTGCTTGACCGGGAAGGCGTAGTAGGCGCGCGTCTGGTTGGCGTTGTTGTAGAGGAAGGTCGTCGCCAGGGCAGCCGGCTCGAACTTCGCGCGCATCGGGTCGAGGATGCCGGAGATGTCTTCCAGCTTGCCCTCGTAGGCCCACTTGGCGGTGACCTGGAAGTCGTAAACATCGCCGTAGGCGACGTCAGGCGGGTTGCCCGCATCGAGCGAGGCCACGGTCTTCGGAATGGCCTCTTGAGGTGCGTAGAGGCTCAGATCGATCTTGTACTTGGGGTACTTGGCCTCGAACTTCTTGATGGCAGCGAAGAGCGCATCGTCTTCGGCCTTGTAGAAGCCCTTGCCCCACCAGACGGTGACCTTTTCCTGCGCGAAGGCGGGCGATCCGCCGATCAGTCCGGCGCCAACCAGCGCACTCGCCAACAGTGTCTTGAATCGCATCTGCTTGTCTCCTGGGTAGTGCCCGCTCAGGGCTTGTAAAGACTATCGTATGATGATTGAAACGAGACCGAGCCCGGACTTACCCGAACCTCGAAGCGTCGCATCCCACGGGCCAGTGCACCTGCCTCAGGTGCACTCGGGCACCGGTGTGAGCAGCGGCCTGCCACCGAAGTGAGCCTCGAGATTGGCGCGCGTCAGGTCGGCCATGGCCTGCCGGGTCTGGTGTGTGGCGCTGCCGATGTGCGGCGTGAGCACCACGTTGTCCATCGCACGCAGCGCCTCGGGGACCCTGGGCTCGTCCTCGAACACATCGAGACCCGCGCCGGCGATGGTGCCACTGCGAAGAGCTTCGATCAGCGCGGCCTCGTCGACCACCGAGCCCCGTGCCACATTGATCAGGATGCCCTTCGGGCCCAGTGCACGCAGCACCGCCGCGTCGATCATCTTGCGCGTGCTCGCACCGCCGGGGGTGATGACCACAAGGAAGTCGGACTCGGCTGCGAGAGCTGCCGCGCTGGGGAAGTAGCGGTAAGCCAGATCGTCCTTCTTGCTGCGCGCGGTGTAGGCGATGGACATCGAAAAGCCCTTGGCTCGACCGGCGATGGCCTGGCCGATGCGCCCCATGCCGACGATCCCCAGGCGAGCGCCGGAGACCTTGCTCGCCAGAGGCAGATTGCCCTCCTTCGCCCATCGACCAGCGCGCACGTAGCGGTCGGAGGTGCTGAGGCCACGCGACACGTCGAGCATCAGCGCCAGCGCCAGATCGGCGACGTCGTCATTCAGGACACCCGGCGTGTGGGTGACGACCACGCCGCGCGCCTTGGCGGCGGCCACGTCGATGCCGTCGTAGCCCACGCCCATCACCGAGATGATCTCGAGCGCGGGCAGGCGGTCCATCAGTTCGGCACTCACGGTCGATCCGCCACTCGCTGCGATGCCGCGGATGCGCGGGGACACCTTGGCGAGCGCCGCCGGGTCGCCCTGATGGATGCGGTCGTGAACCTCGAACGCGGCACGCAGCGGCTCGTTCAGAAAGGGCGGGAACTCGGCAACGCTGAGCACGGCAATGTCGGACAAAGGGGGTCTCCTCGGGTTGAACCGCAGGCGCAATCAATCGTATGACCATAATATGGGCAGGCCTCAGACCAACGACTCCGGGAAAGCCAGCACACCATGAGCGCCAAGCCCAAGAAGAACCCCTCCGAACTGCGCAGTCAACAGTGGTTCGGGCGCCAGGACCGCGATGGATTCGCCTACCGCAGCTGGGTCAAGGGCAAGGGCGTGCCGCACGACCAGTTCGATGGCCGGCCGGTGATCGGCATCTGCAACACCTTCAGCGAGCTGACGCCGTGCAACTCGCATTTCCGCACGCTGGCCGAGCAGGTGAAGATCGGCGTGTACGAAGCCGGCGGCTTCCCGCTGGAGTTTCCGGTGATGTCGCTGGGCGAGACCCTGCTGCGCCCGACCGCGATGCTGTATCGCAATCTCGCGAGCATGGACGTCGAGGAGAGCATCCGCGGCAATCCGATCGACGGCGTGGTGCTCCTGATGGGCTGCGACAAGACCACGCCCTCCCTGGTGATGGGTGCGGCGAGCTGCGACCTGCCCACCATCGGCGTGTCCGGCGGGCCGATGCTGAGCGGCAAGTGGCGCGGCCAGGAACTGGGTTCGGGCACCGGCGTGTGGAGCATGAGCGAGCAGGTACGCGCCGGCACGCTCAAGCTGCAGGACTTCTTCGAGGCCGAGAGCTGCATGCACCGCAGCCACGGCCACTGCATGACCATGGGCACGGCCTCGACCATGGCCAGCATGGTGGAAGCCCTGGGCATCGGCCTGCCGGGCAACGCGGCCTACCCGGCGGTGGACGGCCGGCGCAACGTGCTGGCCCGACAGGCCGGGCGCCGCATCGTCGACATGGTGCACGAGGACCAGAAGCTCTCGAGCATCCTCACCCGCGAGGCGTTCGAGAACGCCATCCGCACGCTGGCAGCGATCGGGGGTTCGACGAACGCGGTCATCCACCTGATCGCGATCGCCGGGCGGGTGGGCGTGCCGCTCAGCATCGATGACTTCGACCGCCTGGCTAGCGAGTCGCCGTGCCTGGTGAACCTGCAGCCCTCGGGCAAGTACCTCATGGAGGACTTCTGCTACGCCGGTGGCCTGCCGGCGGTGATGAAGGAGATCGCCGCCACGCTGCACACCGGCCATGTCACCGCCAGTGGACGAACAGTGGCGGAGAACATTGCCGAGGCGCAGAACTACAACACCGAGGTCATCCAGCCGCTGTCGGCCCCCTTCAAGGACAAGGCCGGCATCGCGGTGCTGCGAGGCAACCTGGCGCCGCGGGGCGCCGTGATCAAGCCGAGTGCCGCCACGCCCAGCCTGATGGTGCACACCGGCCGCGCCGTGGTCTTCGAGAACATCGAGGACTTCCACGCCCGGATCGACGACGAGAACCTGGACGTCGACGAACACTGCATCCTCGTGCTCAAGAACTGCGGTCCGAAGGGCTACCCCGGCATGGCGGAGGTGGGCAACATGCCGCTGCCGCCCAAGGTGTTGCGCAAGGGCATCACCGACATGGTCCGCATCAGCGACGCGCGCATGAGCGGCACGGCCTACGGCACCGTCGTGCTGCACACCGCGCCCGAGGCCGCGGCCGGCGGGCCGCTGGCACTGGTGCGCAACGGCGACATGATCGAGCTCGACGTGCCCCGGCGGCGCCTGCACCTGCAGGTCAGCGATGCCGAGCTGGAGCAGCGCCGCGCCGGCTGGCAGCCGCCCGCGCCGCCGCTGCAAAGCGGCTACTGGAAGCTCTACATCGACCACGTGCTCCAGGCCGATCAAGGGGTCGATCTGGACTTTCTCGTCGGAAAGCGCGGGGCATTCGTCCCCCGGGACAACCATTGAGCGACGCGCGCTGCTAGAATTTCGGCAGTTCCGAGGAGCGTTGCAAGGTCGTCAGACCCCAGGCTCGGAACCCTGCATGCAACGGCGCTCACCCGCACGATCAGACCCCGTGGGTGAGTCGCAACCAGAGTTGGTACTGCATTCCCTGCGTGTCTCGTGCGGGCTTCCAATGTTTCGATGGAGCCTGACATGAACGCCGTTCTCAAACCCCTGCACAACGACCAGTACGCCGTGGCCGACCTGTCGCTCGCCGACTGGGGCCGCAAGGAAATCAAGATCGCCGAGACCGAAATGCCCGGTCTCATGGCCATTCGCCACGAGTTCGCCAAGGCGCAGCCGCTCAAGGGCGCGCGCATCACCGGCTCGCTGCACATGACCATCCAGACCGCTGTGCTGGTGGAAACGCTGCAGGCCCTGGGCGCGCAAGTGCGCTGGGCCTCGTGCAACATCTTCAGCACCCAGGACCACGCCGCGGCTGCACTGGTGGCGCAGGGCACGCCGGTGTTCGCCTACAAGGGCGAGACGCTGGTCGACTACTGGGACTACACCCACCGCATCTTCGAGTTCGGCGCCAAGGGCGACAAGGCCGAAGGCCCGAACATGATCCTGGACGACGGCGGCGACGCCACGCTGCTGATGCACCTGGGCAAGAAGGCCGAGAAGGACGCGTCGGTGCTCGCCAACCCGGGCAGCGAAGAAGAGGTCTGCCTGTTCAACGCCATCAAGGCCAAGCTCAAGCAAGACGCCACCTGGTACTCGCGCAAGAGCGCCCAGATCATCGGCGTGACCGAAGAAACCACCACGGGCGTGCACCGCCTCAAGGAAATGTCGGCCAAGGGCACGCTGATGTTCCGCGCGATCAACGTCAACGACAGCGTCACCAAGAGCAAGTTCGACAACCTGTACGGCTGCCGCGAATCGCTGGTCGACTCGATCAAGCGTGCCACCGACGTGATGATCGCCGGCAAGGTGGCCTGCGTGGCCGGTTACGGCGACGTGGGCAAGGGCTCGGCCCAGGCGCTGCGTGCGCTGTCGGCGCAAGTCTGGGTGACCGAGATCGACCCCATCAACGCCCTGCAGGCCGCGATGGAAGGCTACAAGGTCGTGACGATGGAGTACGCCGCCGACAAGGCCGACATCTTCGTCTCGGCCACCGGCAACAAGAACGTCATCCGCTACGAACACATGGCGGCGATGAAGGACGAGGCCATCGTCTGCAACATCGGCCACTTCGACAACGAGATCGACGTCGCCTCGCTGGCCAAGTGCCAATGGGACGAGATCAAGCCGCAGGTGGACCACGTGGTGTTCCCCGACGGCAAGAAGATCATCCTGCTGGCCAAGGGCCGCCTGGTGAACCTGGGCTGCGCCACCGGCCACCCGAGCTTCGTGATGTCGTCGAGCTTCGCCAACCAGACGATTGCCCAGATCGAGCTGTTCACCCACAGCGACTACTACGAGAACGGCAAGGTCTACGTGCTGCCCAAGCACCTCGACGAGAAGGTGGCGCGCCTGCACCTCAAGAAGGTCGGCGCGATGCTGACGGAACTCAGCGACGAGCAGGCCGAGTACATCGGTGTGCCCAAGCAGGGTCCGTACAAGCCGGACACTTATCGCTACTGATCCCCACGATCACGCGCGAGACCTGCGTGTGCCTGCCGCCGACACGATGCGACGGGCCCTCGATGAGGGCCGCGTTGCTCGTGGGTGGCTGGCTCTTCATCGGACTGAAGCTGCTGGGCAGCAGCCGCGCATGGCACCTGAACTGGGCCGTAGCGCCCTTTGCATTGCGGGAGGTTCAGCGAGCCGCCTCGCGGCGGTATGCTGAATTGAGGCCGTGTTGCCATGCGAGCTGACCAATTGATTCTGAGCCGGGGCCTGGCGCCGACGCGATCGGCAGCTCAGCGCCTGATCGAACAGCGTGCGGTGCGATGGCGAGTGGCTGGATCGGCCTGGAACCTGCCGCGCAAGGCGGGTGAAGACCTCCCTGTCGATTGTGAAGTCGAGGTCACCGACGACGCCGAACTGCGCTATGTATCGCGCGGCGGATTGAAACTCGAAGGCGCACTCACACGCTGCAAACTCACGGTGGAGGGCAAGAGCTGTCTCGACATCGGCCAGGGCACCGGAGGCTTCACCGACGTGCTTTTGCAGCGTGGCGCGCACCGGGTCGTCGGCATTGAAGTCGGCCACGGCCAGTTGCACCCGAGGCTGCAAGCCGATCCACGGGTGAGGTGCTTCGAGGGCCTGAACGCACGTGACGTGCTGGCGTCAGAGTTCGCAAAGGAGTTCGGCGCACATGGCTTCGACATCATCGTGGGTGACGTCTCGTTCATTTCGCTCACCCATGTCCTGCAAACCGTCGTGAACCAACTCGCTCCGGCGGGTCAATGCCTGTTGCTGGTCAAGCCTCAGTTTGAGTTGCAGCCCGAGTACATTGGCAAGGGGGGCATCGTGAAGCACGACGCATCGTTCGCCATCGTCGAGACGCGCATCTGGCAGGCCTGCAAGGCGCTCGGATTCAAGGTGCTCGGCTACTTCGACAGTCCGGTCACGGGTGGTGACGGCAACAAGGAATTCTTCGTCTGGGCTTCGCACCCAGGAACCTCATCATGAACACGCTCACAACCGTCCCTTTCAGCTTCGAGTTCTTCCCGCCCAATACGCCCGTGGGCAGCGACAAGCTCAAGGTCGTCGTCCACGAGCTGTCGGCGGTGCAGCCGGAGTTTTTCAGCGTCACCTACGGCGCTGGAGGATCGACCCGTGAGAAGACCCTGGCCACGGTGAACGACATCGCCGCCATGGGATTCGAGGCCGCACCGCACCTGTCGTGCGTCGGCTCCACCCGCGAGGGCATTTCCGAGATCCTGGCAATCTACCGCGAGCGCAAGATCCGCCGTATCGTGGCGCTGCGAGGCGACTTGCCCAGCGGCACGGCGACCGCAGGTGAGTTTCGCTATGCCAACGAACTGGTCGGGTTCATCCGTGAGACCCAGGGCAGCGACTGGCACATCGAGGTGGCCGCCTATCCCGAGTACCACCCGCAGCAGCGCTACGCGCGGCGCGACCTGCAGCACTTTGCCGACAAGGTGAAGGCTGGCGCCGATTCGGCGATCACGCAGTTCTTCTTCAACCCGGACGCCTACTTTCACTTCGTCGACGAGTCGCGGGCTCTGGGCGTCGACGTGCCGATCGTGCCGGGCATCATGCCCTTCCACAACTACGCGAAGATCGCGCAGTTCGCGGCGCGCGACGGCATCGAGATTCCGCGCTGGGTGGCCCTCAAGATGGAAGGCTACATGGATGACACGGCATCCATCCGGGCCTTTGGCCTCGACGTGATCACCCGCGTGTGCGAGCGATTGATCGCCGGCGGTGCGCCCGGGATCCACTTCTACACACTGAATCAGTCGGCGCTGACCCTCGAAGTCTGCCGTCGCCTGGGTGCGCCTCGCCCCGGCTGATTCAGGCCCGCGGCGCGCGCAGCCCAACCCACCACAGGCTCAGGCTGCAGGCGGCCAGCATGGTGGCGTAACCGAGCATCCGGCCGTCACGGCCGAAGACGATCAGCGCGCCCAGCAGGGCGGCGGCACCGCTGGCGCTGGCCCAGGCTCCCAGGCGCATCCAGCTGACCGAGCGAAGGTCTTTGCGCCAGATCAATTTGGCCATCGCCGCGGTGAGCCACCCTACGCCGACAGCGGGCGCAAAGAAGTTGAGAAGGTGCCAGACGGCATCCAAGACCCCCACGGGCGCACCTTTCGCGGGTTCGCCACACGGATGGGGACATTCCCGGCCCGCGGCGCCGTGACAAATTTTATAATCTTGATGTGAGCGTGTTTGCCCTGGGCCTGAACCACACCACCGCGCCGGTCGATCTGCGCGGTCGTTTTGCGTTCGCGCCGGAGCAGATCGGCCCCACTTTGCGGGGTTTTCAGGAGCGCATTCGCGCGGCCGGCGAGGTGGCGATCGTCTCCACCTGCAATCGCACCGAGGTCTACGTTGGTGCAAACCCCGAGCTGCTGACGCCGGCCGTCGACTGGCTGGCGGGCGTGGGTGACGTGAGCACGGAGACGCTGCGCAACCACACCTATGTGCTCGAAGGCAGCTCGGCGGCGCGCCACGCCTTCCGGGTGGCCAGCGGGCTCGACTCCATGGTGCTGGGCGAGCCCCAGATCCTGGGGCAGATGAAGCAGGCGGTGCGCGAAGCCGACTCGGCCGGCACGCTGGGCACCACGCTGCACCAGATGTTCCAGCGCTCGTTCGCAGTGGCCAAGGAGGTACGCACCTCGACCGAGATCGGCTCGCACTCGATCAGCATGGCCGCGGCCGCCGTACGCTTGGCTTCGCAGCTGTTCGAAGACCTGCGCGAGACCAAGGTGCTGTTCGTGGGCGCCGGCGAGATGATCGAGCTGGTGGCCACCCACTTTGCCGCCCGCACGCCCAAGCTGATCGCGGTCGCCAACCGCACGCTCGACCGCGGTGAGAAGCTCGCCGCACGTTTCGGCGCCCAGGCCATGCGGCTGGCCGACCTGCCCGCCCGCATGGCCGAGTTCGACATCGTGATCTCCTGCACCGCCAGCTCCGTGCCCATCATCGGCCTCGGGGCGGTGGAACGTGCGCTGAAGGCGCGGCGCCGCCGACCGATGTTCATGGTCGATCTGGCCGTGCCGCGCGACATCGAGCCTGAAGTGGCGCAGCTGTCCGACGTCTACCTCTACACCGTCGACGATCTGTCCACCCTCGTGCAGAGCGCGGGTGAGAAGCGTCAGGCGGCGGTGCAGCAGGCCGAAGCCATCATCGAGACGGGCGTCCAGCATTTCGAGCACTGGCTGGGGCAGCGCGAGTCGGTGCCGCTGATCAAGGCCTTGCACAACCAGGCCGACGACTGGCGAGCCGCCGAGATCGGTCGGGCTCGCAAGATGCTCGCGCGCGGCGAGGATGTCGAGGCCGTGCTCGAAGCCCTGTCGCGGGGGCTCACGCAGAAGATGCTGCACGGCGCCCTGGCCGAGCTGCATGCCGCCGAAGGCGAGCAGCGCGCGCAGCTGGCGCACACCGTCTCCCGCCTGTTCCTGCGCCAGACCTCGCGCGACCCCTCCGACACCAAGCTGTAGCGACGCGCTGAACGGCCCGTGCCGATGCGCGCGAATGCGCGCGGCCGGGTCCGCCGCGGCGTGGCCATTCCATCGAGCCCTTGCATGAAAGACTCCCTCCGCCAGCAGTTCGAGCGCTTGTCGCTGCGCCGGCTCGAGCTCGAAGCCACGCTGGCCGACCCCGGTGTGGCCGGCGACATGAAACGGTTTCGCGAGCTGACACGCGAGCATGCCGAGGTGTCGGGACTGGTCGACACCTTTCGCAGTTTCGAGCAGCGCGAACGCGACCTGATTTCGGCGCGCGAGATGCTCACCGATCCCGAGATGGCCGAGCTGGCGGCCGAAGAAGTCGCGAGTGCCGAGGCCGACACCCAGCGCTTGCACCAGTCACTGCAGACCGCCCTGCTCCCGCGCGATCCCGACGACGTCCGCAATGCCTTCCTGGAGATCCGCGCAGGCACCGGTGGCGATGAGTCGGCGCTGTTTGCCGGTGACCTGGTGCGCATGTACCTGCGCTACGCCGAACGCAAGGGATGGCGCGTGGAGACGATCTCGCAAAGCACCAGCGAGCTGGGCGGCTACAAGGAAGCGGTGTTCCGCATCGAAGGCGACGCGGTGTACGGGCGGCTCAAGTTCGAGTCTGGCGGACACCGGGTGCAGCGCGTTCCCGCGACCGAGTCCCAGGGCCGCATCCACACCAGCGCCTGCACCGTGGCAGTGCTCCCCGAGCCAGATGAAGCGGCCGAGGTCTCGTTGAACCCGGCGGATCTGCGAATCGATACCTTCCGCGCCAGCGGCGCCGGTGGCCAGCACGTGAACAAGACCGACAGCGCGATCCGCATCACACACCTGCCCACCGGTCTGGTCGCCGAGTGCCAGGACGACCGCTCGCAGCACCGCAACAAGGCCAAGGCCATGGCGGTACTGGCGGCCCGATTGCGCGACAAAGAACGCGGCGAGCGCGCGGCGACGGAGGCAGCCACCCGCAAGAGCCTCGTCGGCAGTGGCGACCGCAGCGACCGCATCCGCACCTACAACTTTCCGCAAGGGCGCCTGACGGATCACCGGATCAACTTGACGCTCTACAAGCTGCAGTTCATCGTTGACGGCGATCTGGACGAGGTCATCGATGCCTTGCAGGCTGCGCAGGCGTCGCAGCAGTTGGCGGCGCTGGAGGGCGGCGGATGAGCAGCGCAGCGTCGACCCGGGGGGACATGGACGTTGACGCAGCGATGGCGCTGGCGAAAGAGCGTGGGGTCGATCGCCTGGAGGCTCAACGGTTGCTCGCGCACATTCTCGGCAAAGAACGCAGCTGGCTGCTGGCCCATGGCGAAGCCCCCCTGGCACCCGGCGCGACGCAGATTTTCGAGCGGGGCCTGTCGCGTCGCATGGACGGAGAGCCACTCGGCTATGTCGTCGGAAGCCAGGAGTTTCACGGGCTGTCGCTCGAGGTGGATCCTCGCGTGCTTGTGCCACGACCCGACACGGAAGTGCTGGTCGACTGGGCGCTCGAGCTGCTGAAGGGCGAATTCGGTGGGCTCCAGGAACCCAGGGTGGCCGATCTGGGAACGGGCAGTGGTGCCGTTGCGATTGCCATCTCTGCGGCCATCGCGCACCGCCACGCTCGCGCGTGTGTCTGGGCCTCCGATGTGAGTGAGGATGCGCTCACCGTGGCGCGAGCCAACGCTCGACGGCATGCGCCATCGATACGATTCGCGCAGGGATCTTGGTGGGCGGCACTGACGGGCTTGCGCTTCGACCTGGTCGTGTCCAACCCACCCTACATCGCCGGTGGCGATCTGCACCTGCCGGCGCTGCGCAGTGAGCCGCATGGCGCGCTCACGCCCGGGCCGACCGGTCTGGAAGCGCTGGACGACATCATCAGCGGCGCATCCTCTCACCTCGTGCCGGGCGGCTGGCTGTTGCTGGAGCATGGATTCGACCAGGCCACGGCCGTCCAGCGGTCACTGGCGAGCCATGGTTTCCGCCAAGTCAGCAGCCGTACAGACCTGGCCGGCCACCAACGCTGCACGGGCGGACAGCTGTAACGCACGGCAAGAACTGTGGCGGCCGCGGACCGTTCGCGCGGCGGCCCCTCAAGTCTGTGTGGCAAAGCCCACAGCCCCTGCAAGCAAGGGAGGCACGGATACCGTTGCGGTCACACGGGACGTTCTGCTCGGCGTAGCATGAACCCGTCAATTCGCTTCACCGCCGGAGGTTGTCATGAAGTCTGCCGCGTGGATGCTTGCCTTGGGTCTGAGTGCCATGCCGGCGGCTGGCGCATGGGCGGCGGAAGGGGATGGCTTGATGCCCAACTTCCAGCAGTTGCCCTGGTCGCGATGGGAAGCGCGGGTTCTTCTTGCCGGGACAGCCCCCACGTGGCGTGCCGATCTCGGCGCTGCTGACGCCTCGGGCCTCAAACTGCGCACTGTCAGCCTGCTGGGCGACTTCTATTTCGCGCGGTCGTTGGGACCTGACGGCACGGCCAGCGGATTTCGCACCACAAGCGGCCTGATCGTGGGATCCCGCAGCGCCTCCGGGTCAGCGTTGAACGCCGGGTTGCAGCCCCGGTCGTCGTTCAGCACGGATCGGCGCCTGTTCGGCGCGTCGGCGGCCACCCTTCCAATCGAGGCGATCGACTCCACCACGCTGCCCTATGTGGGCATCGGCTATTCGGGGCTGTCGCTTCGCGGCGGCTGGAGTGTGAGCGCCGATCTCGGGCTGGTCGCCCTGGCACCTGGCCAGGCCGTGAAGCTGGGCCGGGTCGTCAACGGCACTCAGGCGCTGGACGAAACGCTTCGGGAGCTGAGGCTGTCGCCGGTACTGCAGCTGGGCATCTCCTACGCCTTCTGATCCCCCCGTGGCGCGGGGACTAGGGTACTCGGAGCGCAGGCGACGGCGCATTTGCCGTATAACCGAGCTTCTCCAACGACCCACGCAAGCCGATCATGAGCGACGTCCAGCAACGCATCGATTCACTTGTCAAGGGACACCGCGTCGTGCTCTTCATGAAGGGCACTGCACAGTTCCCAATGTGCGGGTTCTCTGGCCGTGCCGTGCAGATCCTCAAGGCCTGTGGGGTCGATGATCTGAAGACGGTCAACGTCCTGGAAGACCAGGAAGTCCGCCAGGGCATCAAGGAGTACGCGAACTGGCCCACGATCCCCCAGCTGTACGTTGATGGCGAGTTCGTCGGCGGCTCCGACATCATGACCGAGATGTACGAGTCCGGAGAACTTCAACCGCTGCTGGGCCGTTGACGCCATGGCCCGACGGGTGGTCGTCGGCGTCACGGGGGCCACAGGAAGCATCTATGCCGTTCGACTGCTGAGCCGGCTGAGAGCCACCGGCAGCGAAACCCACCTGGTGGCGACGTCCGCAGCCGTGCTGAACATGCATCACGAGTTGGGGCTGGACCGCAGGGCCTTCGAGGCTTTGGCCGACGCCGCCTACAGCCCGGCGGATGTGGGCGCCGCGATCGCCAGCGGCTCCTTTGCCACGCACGCGATGGTGGTGGCGCCCTGCTCGATGAAGTCCCTGGCAGCGATCGCCCACGGCCTGTCGGACAACTTGCTGACCCGCGCCGCGGACGTCACGCTCAAGGAGCGCCGCCGTCTGGTGCTGATGGTGCGCGAAACGCCCTTCAACCTGGCCCATTTGCGCAACATGACGTCGGTGACCGAAATGGGTGGCGTGATCTTTCCCCCGCTGCCGGCCTTCTACCACCGACCCAAGAGCATCGAGGAAATGGTCGACGACACTGTGGAGCGCGTGCTGGCGCTGCTCGGCATCGACCAGGCCCAGCCCAAGTCGTGGTCCGGGCTCTGAGCCACGACGGCTCAGCCCGTCGGGTAGTCCCAAGTGCGACGCGCAGCGAACACCGCATTCGGATACTCGGCGCGCCCCCGACTGCCGTTGTAGCGGCCCAGCGCCAGGAAGAGATCGCCGCGCTCCACATCGAGGTAGTGCCGAAGAATGACGCAGCCGAACCTAAGGTTGGTCTGCATGTGGAAAAGGCGCCTCGCGTCACCATCGCCGATCAGGCGCGCCCAGAACGGCATCACCTGCATGTAGCCGCGCGCACCAGCCACGCTGATGGCGTACTTTCGAAAGCCGCTTTCCACCTGCACCAGCCCCAGCACCAGACGCGGCTCGAGGCCCGCGCGCTTGCTCTCGTACCAGAGCGTCTCGAGAAACTCGACCCGGGTCATGTGGTCCGTCTTGCGACGCTGCAGGCGCTGACTCATCTCGCCCAGCCAACGCAGGTAGCTCAGGCGTGCCTCGGTGGATTCGAACGAGGGCTTGGGTGGCGCGCTGTTGGCCACGGCGGCCGACAGCGCGGACCGAACCGAGTCCATCAACGGCTCTTCCACCTGGGCGCCGGCTCGGGCGGCGCCCGGGAAGAGCGCCACCAGCGGCGCCTTGAGCAGCACGCCCAGACAGCGACGGCGCTCTGGCGCCATCGGTGTTGGGTGGGTGTTCAAGTCCTGAGCTTGGACCTGATCAGGCCCAACGCTTCGGCCGCGCCGATCGATGCGGCTTGCGCATCGCGCCGGCCCTGGTACTCCAACTGGCCAGCCTTGAGGCCGCGATCGGAGATCACGACGCGGTGGGGAATGCCGATCAGTTCCCAGTCGGCAAACATCGCACCCGGGCGCTCACCTCGGTCGTCCAGCATCACCGACACGCCGGCGGCCTCAAGCTCATCGTGAAGAGAGCGGGCCGCGGCCTTCACGGCATCGCTGCGGTCCATGCCGATCGGACAGATGACGACCGAAAACGGCGCCATCGCGTCGGGCCAGACAATGCCACGCTCGTCGTGGTTCTGCTCGATGGCCGCGCCCAGCAGGCGTGTCACGCCGATGCCATAGCAACCCATCTCGAGCAACCGGGGCTTGCCGGTTTCGTCGAGGTAGTGGGCGTTCATCGCCTGGCTGTACTTGGTCCCGAGGTAGAACACGTGCCCCACCTCGATGCCTCGCTGAATGGCGAGCACGCCCTTGCCGTCCGGAGAGGGATCGCCTTCGACGACGTTGCGGATGTCGGCCACGAGATCGGGTTCTGGCAGGTCGCGGCCCCAGTTCACACCGGTGAGGTGGAGGTCGGCCTCGTTGGCGCCGCAGACGAAGTCGGCCATGTTGGCCACGGTGCGGTCGGCGATCACCTTGACGGGCTTGCGCGTGCCGATGGGGCCCAGGTAGCCCGGCTTGCAGCCGAAGTGATCTTCAATTTCCGCGCCAGTTGCAAAGCGCCAGCCATTCTTGAGGCCAGGTACCTTGCCAGCCTTGACTTCGTTGAGCGAATGATCGCCGCGCACCAGCAACAGCCACAGCGTGGTGAGGTTGCGGCCATCGGCCTGCTCGGCATCGGTGGCGAGCACGAGAGACTTCACCGTTTGGGCGAGCGACAGGCCGAGCAGTACAGCCACGTCTTCGCACGTCGCCTTGCCCGGCGTTGGCGTGCGGGCCATGGCCTGCGCCGGCGCGGCGCGCATGGGCAGCAGCGGCACGGCCTCGGCGAGTTCGATGTTGGCGGCGTAGTCCGAGGTCGGGCAGTAGACGATCGCATCTTCGCCGGTATCGGCAATCACCTGGAACTCGTGCGAGCGGTCCCCGCCGATGGCGCCGGTGTCGGCCGCCACCGCGCGGAAGGTCAGGCCCATGCGCTGAAAGATGCGCACGTAGGCGTCGAACATCTGCTGGTAGCTGCGGCCCGCCGAATCGGCATCGCGATCGAAGGAATACGCGTCCTTCATCGTGAACTCGCGCCCGCGCATCACGCCGAAGCGAGGACGGCGCTCGTCGCGGAACTTCGTCTGGATGTGATAGAAGTTCCTGGGCAGCTGGCGATAGCTGCGCAGTTCCTGCCGGGCGATGTCGGTGATGACTTCCTCGGACGTGGGCTGGATCACGAAATCGCGGTCGTGGCGGTCCTTCACCCGCAACAGCTCCGGGCCGTATTTCTGAAAGCGTCCGCTCTCCTGCCAGAGCTCGGCCGGCTGCACCACCGGCATCAGCAATTCGACGGCGCCAGCCCGGTTCATCTCCTCGCGGATGATGGCCTCGACACGACGGATCACCCGCAACCCCATCGGCATGTAGCTGTAGATGCCTGCGCCCAACCGCTTGATCAGACCGGCGCGCATCATCAGCTTGTGGCTTAGCACTTCGGCGTCGGCGGGCGCCTCCTTCTGCGTCGAGATGAAGAACTGGCTTGCTTTCATGGGAAGTTGGGGGCTCGCGCGCGTTGAGGGAAAACCGAGGGGTTGATTCCCGTCAAGCCGATGCAATAATGAAATCAATTGGCAAAAATCGGGGTTGATTATGCTCGACCGTGAGGGGTTCAGACCCAACGTCGGCATCATCCTGCTCAACCACAGGAATCAGGTGTTCTGGGGCAAGCGCATACGCACCCACTCCTGGCAGTTCCCGCAAGGGGGCATCAAGTACGGCGAAACGCCTGAGCAGGCGATGTTCCGCGAGCTCCACGAAGAGGTGGGGCTTCGGCCCGACCATGTGCGCATCGTTGCCCGCACCCGCGACTGGCTTCGCTACGAGGTGCCCGATCACTACATCCGCCGTGATGCCCGTGGCCACTACCGTGGCCAGAAGCAGATCTGGTTCCTGCTGCAATTGGTTGGTCGCGACAGTGACATGAACCTGCGTGCCACCGACCATCCCGAGTTCGACGCCTGGCGCTGGAACGAGTACTGGGTACCGCTGGAGTGGGTCATCGAATTCAAGCGCGACGTCTATCAGATGGCACTGACCGAACTCGCGCGCTTCCTGCCGCGGGGTCACAACCACAACCGCTACCTTCGTTCCGGCATCCGGCCGGCCCAACGCGACGAGGGCGGATGGAAGGTCGACGACAACGGATCCGGCCTGGATGGCGAGCCGGGCGAGGTTCCCAAACCCTCGCAAGCCTGAAAGCGAAGGTGGCCTAAGCCGCCGAGCGCATGGCTCAGGCCAGCACGAGATTGTCGCGGTGGATCATCTCCGGCTCGGCGCTGTAGCCGAGAAGCCGCTCGAATTCGCTGGACGGCTTGCGCGCGATCAGGCGCGCCTCAGCGCTGCCGTAGTTGGCCAGGCCTCGGGCGACCTCTCGGCCCTCGGGGTCGCACACGGCGATCACATCGCCGCGGTGGAACTCACCCAGCACGTCGACCATGCCGATTGGCAGCAGGCTCTTGCCTTCGTCGCGAACCTTGGCGACAGCCCCGGCATCGACGCGGACGGAGCCGCGCAGCTGCAGCTGGTCCGCCATCCACTGCTTGCGGGCTGCGAGCTTCTGCGTGGAGGCAGTGAGCTCGGTCCCGATCGCTTCGCCGCCCGCCAGGCGCAGAAGCACGTCGGGCTCGCGCCCCCAGGCAATGACCGTGCTTGCGCCGCTGCCCGCCGCGCGCTTGGCGGCGAGAACCTTGGTCAGCATGCCGCCGCGACCGATGCTCGATCCGGCGCCGCCAGCCATGCGCTCGAGCTCGGGATCGCCGGCGCGGGCCTGGTCGATCAACCGGGCCGAAGGATCCTTGCGCGGATCGGCCGAGAACAGTCCCTTCTGATCGGTGAGGATCACCAACGCGTCGGCGTCGACGAGGTTCGCCACCAGGGCACCGAGCGTGTCGTTGTCACCGAACTTGATCTCGTCGTTGACAACCGTGTCGTTCTCGTTGATCACCGGGATCACCTTCAGCCCCAGCAAGGTGAGCAAGGTCGAGCGCGCATTGAGGTAGCGCTCACGATCAGCGAGGTCCGCATGCGTCAGGAGAACCTGCGCACTGCCTCGCCCCTGTTCGCGCAACTTCGTCTCGTAGATCTGAGCCAGCCCCATCTGGCCAACGGCTGCCGCCGCCTGGAGTTCGTGCAGTTCCTTTGGACGGTTCGTCCAGCCCAGTCGCTTCATGCCTTCAGCAATGGCGCCGCTGGAAACCATCACCAGTTCACGCTGCTGCCCTGCGAGCACGGAAAGCTGGCGACACCAGTTGCCGATGGCCTCGGCATCGAGCCCACGACCTTCGTTGGTGACCAGGCTGGAGCCGACCTTGACGACGATGCGCCGCGCGTCGTGCAAGACCGAGATCACGAGGCCGTTCCGGCGGGCTCTGCCGGCTCGAAACGAGGATCGGGATCGTCGGGGACGACGTTGCGCAGCTTGGAAACATGGTCGTAGATTGCGCGAATCAGTGTCTCGCAACCCTCGCGCGTCAGCGCGGAGATCTGGAACACCGGCCCCTTCCAACGGAATCGCCGGACGAAGTCCTTCACTCGCTGCTCACGCTCTTCCAAGGGCACCATGTCCAGCTTGTTGAGCACCAGCCACCTGGGTTTGGCATGCAACGCCGGGTCGTACTTCTTGAGTTCCTTGACGATGGCCCGCGCTTGCTCGACCGGATCCACCTCTTCGTCAAAAGGAGCCACGTCGACCATGTGCAGCAACAGGTGGGTCCGCTGCAAGTGGCGCAGAAACTGATGTCCCAGGCCCGCCCCTTCGGATGCCCCTTCGATCAGTCCAGGAATATCGGCCACCACAAAACTCTGCTCTGGTGCGACACGCACCACGCCCAGATTCGGATGCAAGGTGGTGAACGGATAGTCCGCGATCTTCGGGCCGCGCGTTCGAAATTGCCGAGATGAGCGTGGACTTGCCTGCATTGGGCATGCCGAGCAAGCCGACGTCGGCAAGCACGCGAAGCTCAAGCTTCAGCTTGCGATGCTCGCCAGGCCAGCCCGGCGTCTTCTGGCGCGGCGCGCGATTCGTGCTGCTCTTGAAATGCAGGTTGCCGAATCCGCCATCGCCGCCCTTCACGATGCAGATCTTCTCGTCGGGCACTAGCAACTCGGCGATGACACCACCGGTGTCCGCGTCGCGAATGATGGTGCCCATGGGCATGCGCAGGACGATGTCCGCCGCCGCCGCGCCATACTGATCCGCGCCTCGGCCGTTCTCGCCCTTGCGCGCCTCGTGGCGCCTGGCGTAGCGGTAGTCGATCAAGGTGTTGAGGTTGCGATCACCGACCGCGAAGACGCTGCCGCCGCGCCCTCCATCACCGCCATCCGGTCCACCGAAAGGAATGAACTTCTCACGACGAAAGCTGGCGCACCCATTCCCGCCGTCACCTGCAATGACGTCAATGGTGGCTTCGTCGACGAATTTCATGGGCCCTTGGCAGTGTCTTGCGAAGGAGGACGATCAGCGGGCTTGCTGTTGAAGATCGACCACGCACCCAACGCGATCAGCACGAGTGGCCACCATTGCCGAACCCAGCCCCATTCGAGGAACCCAAAGTTGTTGGCCAGGAACAGACACCCGAGGACGATCAGGATGATGCCACTCTTGCTCATGACGCACGTCCTCCCGAGAAGCCTAAGGCTTCGATGGTAATTGAGTCACGCAACGACAAAGCCCCGGCGTGCCGGGGCTCTACTCCAACATCTGGGCGCGCCGGAGCAGCGCGCGCTTCGTCAGGCCGCTTCGATGCTGACGGTCTGGTGATTTCGCGGCCCCTTGACCGCGAACTTGACCTGCCCGTCAATCAGCGCAAACAAGGTGTGATCCTTGCCGATGCCCACGTTGGTACCCGGGTGGAACTTCGTGCCACGCTGGCGAACGATGATGGAGCCCGCCTGCAACTGCTGGCCGCCAAACGCCTTGACGCCAAGCATCTTGGGTTGCGAGTCACGGCCGTTGCGGGTGGATCCGCCGCCCTTTTTCTGTGCCATCTTGGAACTCCTGGACTTTGTTCCTCAAAGATCAGGCGCTGACCGCGCCGATCTCGAGTTCAGTGAACGTCTGGCGATGCCCGCCGTGCTTCTGATAATGCTTGCGGCGACGCATCTTGAAAATGCGCACCTTGTCGTGCTTGCCGTGGTTCAGCACAGTAGCCCGCACTGTTGCACCCGCGACCAAGGGAGTTCCGATCTTCAAGTCTGCACCGTCACCAATGGCAAGCACCAGATCGATCGTGATCTCTTGGCCGACGTCCGCAGCAATATGTTCTACCTTGATCTTCTCGCCCGCGGAAACTTTGTATTGCTTCCCGCCGGTTTTTATGACCGCGTACATGTCAGCCCCTTCTGTGGTATCCGCTCCATCCAACCCGAGACACCTCGGCAACAGAGCAACGTCTGCCGGAAAAGGCAGAGCCTGTGAGTATAGCACCCGCGCGCGAAATCGACAGCTCAGCTTCGACGAGCCAGCCTGACTTCCTATAATGACCGCTACTCCTCAAGGCTCAGCGTGTCAGCTACCACCCCTCTACCGCCAAGCACCCTGGGGGCAGCTGCGTCGATCCTCGCCGCGGACATGCAGGAGGTCGACGCCGTCATTCGCAGGCGACTGAAATCCGACGTCGCCTTGGTCGATCAGATCGCGAACTACATCATCAGCGCGGGTGGCAAACGGGTTCGCCCAGCTCTGGTGCTGTTGTTCTCACGGGCACTCGGTTTCGAGGGCTCAGCGCGCTTCGAACTGGCCGCCACGGTTGAGTTCATCCACACCGCCACATTGCTGCACGACGATGTCGTGGACGAATCGACCTTGCGTCGTGGTCGAAAGACGGCCAACGCGTTATTCGGCAATGCGGCCAGCGTCCTCGTCGGAGATTTTGTCTATTCACGCGCATTCCAGATGATGGTCAGCGTGGATCGCATGCGAGTGCTCGAAGTCTTGGCTGACGCCACCAACGTGATCGCCGAGGGCGAGGTGCTGCAGCTGATGAACATGCACAACCCCGACCTCGCTGTGGAGGACTACCTTCGCGTGATCCGCTTCAAGACAGCCAAACTGTTCGAGGCCAGCGCACGGCTTGGCGCGGTCGTGGCCGACGCCCCGATCGAAATCGAAGACGCTTGTGCTGCCTATGGCCGTTCTCTGGGCACGGCATTTCAGCTGGTCGATGACTTGCTGGACTATGAGGGCACGACCTCGAGCTTGGGGAAGAACGTTGGCGACGACTTGCGGGAAGGCAAACCGACCCTTCCTCTGCTGGTTGCGATGGAGCGGGGCACGAGCGCGGAGCAGTCGCTCATCCGCGACGCCATAGCGCAAGGCGAAGTCACGAGACTCGCAGACATAGTGGAGATCGTCCACCGAACGGGGGCGATCTCGGCGACCCGTCAAGCCGCCAGGGCGGAAGCTGACATCGCGGCTGCACAGCTGGGCCGACTTCCCGCCTCGGTCAGTCGAGAAGCTCTGATAGAATTTTGCGTTCGATCGGTCGAGCGCTCTTCTTGAGTTGCGGAGCCGCCCTTCTGCTTGACAGACGAGGGCAATCGATCGGGGTGTAGCTTAGCCTGGTAGAGCGCTACGTTCGGGACGTAGAGGCCGGAGGTTCGAATCCTCTCACCCCGACCAACCACATCCACGCTGATGTAGAGCGTTCAAATTGTTGCATTTGGCGTCTGCCGGGACGGCATTTGTTGGCGATGGGAGCGGTGGCTCTCGTTTACAGTGCTCGGTGAATCAGCGATCATGATTCGCTTTATTGCAACATTGCGAGCGCATCCTCAGTGGACACATTGGCAGAAGCACCTCAGTCGGCCCTCTCGGGCGTTGCTCGGGTGCTTGTGCACGCGGCCGCCTGAACGTCAAGACTGCCGAAGATCTGGTCAAGAGCGCCAAAGACAAGAAATCGAGCTTTGTATCTGCGGTTATCGGCGCGGGAGCGGTTGCGCCAACCGACCTGGCGCACACGCTGTCAGCGCCCTGGCGCTGCCGCTGCTCGATCTCGCCGCGATCGATCCTCAGAAGCTTCCCAAGAATGTCATCGATGGCCGGCTCGCCGCTCAGTACCAAGTGGTCGTGCTGGGCAAGCGCGGCAATCGGCTCTTCATCGGCGGTGCGGATCCGACCGATCAGGAGGCAGTCGAGCGCATCAAGTTCGCCACACAGTTGTCGCCCGAGTGGGTGATCGTCGAGCACGACAAACTGGCGAAGCTGCTGGATTCCACGGGCGCCAGCGCCGCCGAATCGCTCGAGGCCCTGTCTTCAGGCGACTTCGAGTTCGATGTCACCGACGATGTCACCGCGCCTCAGGAGTCGAACGACACCACGGCCGAGGTTGAAGACGCCCCAGTGGTGCGGTTTCTGCAGAAGATGTTGATCGACGCGATCAATGCGCGAGCGTCCGACCTGCACTTCGAGCCCTACGAGTACCAGTACCGCGTACGGTTTCGTGTCGACGGAGAGTTGCGAGAGATCACACAACCTCCCATCGCCATCAAGGACAAGCTCGCGTCTCGCATCAAGGTCATCTCTCGTCTGGACATCGCCGAGAAACGCGTGCCGCAAGACGGCCGCATGAAGCTGAAGTTCGGCAACAAGGCAATTGATTTTCGCGTCAGCACGCTGCCGACACTCTTCGGCGAGAAGATCGTGATCCGGATCCTCGACCCGTCGAGTGCCAAGCTGGGCATTGACGCGCTCGGGTACGAAAAGATCGAGAAGGATCGCCTGATGAAGGCGATCCAGCGTCCCTACGGGATGATCCTGGTGACCGGACCGACGGGCAGCGGCAAGACCGTCTCGCTCTACACCTGCCTAAACATCCTCAATCAGCCGGGTATCAATATATCGACGGTCGAAGATCCGGCGGAAATCAACCTGCCTGGCATCAACCAGGTCAACGTCAACGACAAGGCGGGTCTCACATTCTCCGCGGCGCTGAAGTCGTTCCTGCGCCAGGATCCCGACGTGATCATGGTCGGCGAAATTCGCGATCTGGAGACGGCGGATATCGCGATCAAGGCAGCCCAGACGGGCCACATGGTGATGTCGACCTTGCACACGAACGACGCACCGACCACCTTGACCCGCCTGCTGAACATGGGCGTTGCGCCTTTCAACATCGCCTCGAGCGTGTTCCTGATCACAGCACAGCGACTGGCGCGCAAGCTTTGCGAAACCTGCAAGGCTCCGGCCGAGTATCCGCGCGAAGCCATGCTCAAGGCGGGGTTCATGCAGAAGACCTGGACGGCACCTGGAAGCCTTATCGTGCCGTAGGCTGCTCTGCCTGCACCAACGGCTACAAGGGCCGGGTTGGCATCTATCAGGTGATGCCAATCAGCGAAGAAATTCAGCGCATCATCCTGGCCGAGGGAACAGCCATGGACATCGCTTCTCAGGCGCAGCGTGAAGGAGTACGCGATCTGCGCCAGTCCGGGCTCATCAAGGTGCGCAACGGAACCACGACACTTGAAGAAGTGATCTCGGTCACCAACGAGTAAGCATCGAGCTTTAGACGGGCAGGGAGCTCGACACCCTGATAGACACATGGCGACTGCCGTAGCTCTAAGAGCATCAAGGAGTTGGTCTTCGAGTGGGAAGGCAAGGACAAGAACGGAAAGATCGTGCGCGGCGAGATGCGCGCTGGCGGCGAAGCCATGGTGAGCGCCAGCCTGCGTCGCCAGGGCATCCTCGATCAACAAGGTCAAGAAGCGCCGCATGAGCGGTGGCAGGTCGATCAAGCAGAAGGACATCGCCGATCTTCACCCGGCAGCTCGCCACGATGATGCGGGCCGGCGTGCCCTTGCTGCAGTCGTTCGACATCGTCGCGCGCGGGAGCACCAACCCCAAGATGACCAACTGCTGACCGACATCCGCTCCGATATCGAGACCGGCACGAGCCTGTCGGCGGCATTCCGCAAGCATCCCCTGTACTTCGACGCGCTCTACTGCAATCTGGTCGAAGCTGGCGAAGCCGGCGGTATCCTGGAAGCGTTGCTTGAACGTCTGGCGATCTACCAGGAAAAGACCATGGCGATCAAGAGCAAGATCAAGTCGGCCCTGATCTATCCGGTTGCCGTGCTGGTCGTTGCCTTCGTCGTCTTGGCGGTCATCATGATCTTCGTGATCCCTGCGTTCAAGGAAGTGTTCACGTCGTTCGGCGCGGATCTGCCGGCGCCCACGCTCTTTCGTGATCGCCATGTCGGAGATTTTCGTCAAGTACTGGTACCTGATCTTCGGAATCATCGGTGGTGGCATCTACTTCTTCATGGAGTCCTGGAAACGCTCCATCAAGATGCAGAAGGCCATGGACCGCCTGTTGCTGCGCGTGCCCGTCTTTGGTGACCTGGTGAACAAGTCCTGCATCGCACGCTGGACACGCACACTTTCGACCATGTTTGCAGCCGGTGTGCCGCTGGTCGAAGCCCTGGATTCTGTGGGCGGAGCCTCTGGGAATGCCGTTTTCCAGGAAGCCACCGAGCAGATTCAGAAAGACGTCTCCACGGGCGCTGCCCTGACGACCTCGATGCAGACCACTGGCGTGTTTCCCACGATGGTCATCCAGATGTGCGCGATCGGCGAGGAGTCAGGCTCGCTCGACCACATGCTGGGCAAGGCGGCTGAGTTCTATGAGGATGAAGTCGATGAGGCGGTGAAGGGGCTCTCTAGCCTCATGGAGCCCTTCATCATCGTCATCCTCGGTGTCTTGATCGGTGGCATCGTCGTCTCGATGTACCTCCCGATCTTCAAGCTCGGCCAGGTGGTCTGACGCGCGGATGGACGCGCAACTTCAGGCGACGCTTCTTTCACCGATCGTCCTCGCGCTGCTGGGGCTGTGCATCGGCAGCTTCCTCAATGTGGTCATCCATCGGATGCCGCTGATGATGGAGCGGGGCTGGAAGCTCGAGAGCGCCGAACTGCTCGGCGTCAAGATCGAAGAACCTGCGCCCATCAGCCTGTCCAAGCCGCGATCGCGATGCCCTTCTTGTGGGCATCAGATCGCGTGGCACGAGAACATTCCTGTGCTGAGCTACGCGTGGTTGCGGGGTCGCTGTTCGGCCTGCAAGGCGCGGATCTCGTTTCGATACCCACTGGTCGAACTGCTGACCGGCGCACTGTTTGCCCTTGTGGGATGGCGATTCGGCGCCACCTGGACGGCCTTGCTGTGGTGCGGTTTCGTTGCCGTGCTGGTGGCCCTGGCGGGCATCGACTGGGACACCACCTTCCTCCCCGACAACCTCACCTTGCCTCTGCTGTGGGCCGGACTGGTCGCCAGTGCATTGGGGTGGACATTGCCTCTCACGGACGCCCTCTGGGGCGCGGTCGCAGGCTACCTCTCGCTGTGGTCCGTGTACTGGCTGTTCAAGCTCACCACCGGCAAGGAAGGCATGGGCTTTGGCGACTTCAAGCTTCTGGCAGCACTGGGTGCATGGCTGGGCGTGAAGATGATCCTGCCGATCGTTCTGGGCGCATCGATCATCGGCGCTTGCATCGGCATTGCCATGAAGCTCAGCGCATCCTTGCGTGAAGGTCGCTACGTTCCCTTCGGCCCCTTTCTCGCCGGCGCAGGATTGGTGGTTATGTTGGCGGGACCGAACCGTGTGCTCGACTGGCTCGGCTGGGCCTGAATCCACGGTGCGACGATGCCAGCGCAGCCCATGCGCATCGGCCTGACCGGCGGCATCGGCAGCGGCAAGAGCACCGCCGCTGAAGTCCTGGCTGGACTGGGGGCTACCGTGATTGATACCGATGGCATCTCTCGGCAGATCACGTCGGCAGGCGGCCTGGCGATGCGTGCGATCGGAGGCGAGTTCGGTGCCGCGTTCATCGACGCCAGCGGCGCACTCGATCGCGCGCGCATGCGCACAGCAGCCTTTGGCGACCCGATGGCCCGCAAGCGCCTGGAGCGCATCCTGCATCCGCTGATCAGCACAGAGGTCGCGCGACTCGCCGCAGAGGCCCCTTGGAATCAACCGCTGGTCTTCGACGTGCCCTTGCTCGTCGAATCCGGGCGCTGGCGCGCGCGGGTCGACCGCGTGCTGGTCATCGATTGCGCCGAGGGCACCCAGCTGGCCCGTGTGCTGACACGCACCGGGTGGACAGCAGAAGCGGCACGGTCCGTCATTGCGCAGCAGGCAAGCCGTCGCGAGCGGCGTGCCTGCGCGGACGCCGTGGTCTTCAACGATGGCATCACGCTGGACGGCCTCGCCGAACAGTTGCACCGCCTTTGGCGTCATTGGATCGGCACTCATCGCTGATGTTGTCGTGTGGAACAATCCGCACCTAGTTCGACGGCGCCGTTCGCGTTTCGGGACCCGAATTTGATCCTCTACGAGTACCCCTTCAACGAAAGCATCCGGACGATGCTTCGTCTGGAGCATCTGTTCGACAGGCTCGGGCAAGCTGGTGGCGCGCGATACGCCGCTGGATCATCATTTCGCGCTCGTCACGATCTTCGAGGTCATGGATGTCGCCTCGCGGGCGGACCTGAAATCCGATCTCTTGAAGGAGCTCGAGCGCCAGCGCGCTCAGTTGTCAGAGTACCGTGGCAACCCTTCAATCTCCGAAGCAGCACTCGAGGCCGTCGTGGCCCGTGTCGATCACGCCTTCAACGGCCTGAATCAGCTGCCGGGCAAAGCCGGTGCCGTGCTCACGAGCAACGACTGGTTGATGAGCATCCGCAGCCGCATCAGCATTCCTGGCGGTACCTGCGAGTTCGACCTACCAGCCTACTTCGCCTGGCAGAAGCATCCTCCCCAGCACCGGCGTGCCGATCTGATGCGCTGGGCAGCGTCGCTGATGCCGCTTGCGGAAGCGCTGTCGGTGCTGCTCAGCCTGCTGCGCGACTCGGGCACACCGCACAAAGTGATCGCGTCCGCTGGGCACTATCAGCAAAGTCTTCCGGCTGGGCGGGTATTCCATTTGCTGAGGGTGCGGCTCGACGAAGAACTCGCGCTCGTCCCGGAGATCAGTGGTCATCGTCTGATGGTGTCCGTGCGCCTCATGCGCCAGGACACCGAAGGCCGCCTGCGGCCCAACAGCGAAGACACTGGGTTCGAACTCACGCTGTGCACATGAGTGCGTCGCCCACCGCCTCAACCGCGAGAGTTGTCACTTGCCCGGCATGCAGCGGACGCAGCGTGTACGGCCCGGGCAACCCCTTCCGTCCGTTCTGCAGCGAAGCCTGCAAGAACCACGACTTCGGAGCGTGGGCCACCGAGAGCTATCGAGTCGATGCGGCGTCCAAGGACGACGACCCGGCGGCGATCGACGCCGACGATCCGCACTGAGCGAAGACGGCCGGCCTTGCCTTAGCGCCGTGGCCAGCGCCACCAGATATCGGCCGCGTGGATGACGCCGGCTGCCGTCAAGGCCGCGAAGATCCAACCCGTAGCGCTTCCGACCACGGCCGCACGCAGTGCAAGCATCAGGCAAAGCCCCGAAGCCAGTGCCAGTGCAAAGTGTCTTGGCGCCAGACCTCGACCGGTACGGCGGTGAAACAACCACAGAACCAGACCTTCCAGGAGCGTCAGTGCAAAGATCCCATCGATGATCCGGGCTGGGTCCATGCGCAAAGCCGAAGGTTCAGCCAAAAGGCCCATTGAGGGCGACGACTTCGCGATTCAAGGCCGCGGCGATCGCCACCCACATGAGGTAGGGCACCAGCAACCAGGCACAGCGCGGGGAAAAGCGTGCGGTGTACGCCATGAGCAGCAGCACCGAGCCCCACAGGAAGAACACTTCCCACAGCGCCCAGTCGGGACGCTGCGATCTGAAGAAGAGCAGGCTCCACGCCAGGTTGAGTACGGCGTTCAGCGCGAACAGCGCCAGCACCGTGATGCGATGGCGGCGGCTCGGCGCCTGCTCCCAGGCGTAGCTGGCGGCAATGACGGCGCAGGCGTAGATCACCGTCCAGACGGCGCCAAACACGCCATCAGGCGGCTTCCAGACCGGCTGCTTGAGTTGCTGGTACCAAGGCCCCGTGTCGGTGGCCACCGAACCGAGGGCCGCCACGATCACTGCGGCGACGGCCGCCCAGGCCAATGCCTTGCGGCGACCTCGCGCCGCGAGCGTCACGGATGGGCTCGGGTCAGCCCCAGCAGATGCGCCACATCCTTGAAGAAGATGCGCACGTGGGCCATCGGCTTCTTGCGGACCAGGCGCTTGTTCATGTAGGCGTCGAACGTCAGTTGCTGCACGTCCCGATCACGGCAGATGCTGACGAAGCGCTCGCGGCGCTTGTCGTTGCGGTACCAGAAGTACTGCATGACCCCCAGCACCCAGAACACGCGTCCATGCTCGCCCATGAAGAGTTTGCGGGCAAGCTTCAAGGAACGCACATCGCCAGTGACGAGCAGCTTCTGCACTGCCTGAGCCGCCAGGCGACCTCCGAGCATCGCGTAGTAGATGCCTTCGCCGGAAGCTGGCGCCACCACACCCGCGGCGTCGCCCGCCAGCACCACATCCCGCCCGTTGTCCCAGCGCGGCAGTGGCTTCATGGGAATGGGCGCACCTTCACGGCGCAAGGTCTCCAGCCCGGCCAGCCCCGCTGTCTCACGCAGTTGTCCTACCGCAGAGCGCAACGAGAAACCCTTGTCGGCGCTGCCTGTTCCCACGCTCATGGTGTCGCCGTGAGGAAACACCCAGCCGTAGAAGTCGGGCGAGAGTTGCCCGCGGTAGTACACATCGCAGCGACTGGCTTCGTAGTCGATCGGCCCTTGGGTGGCCGCTGGCGCGCGCACGATCTCGTGGTACGCGAACACGTACTTGGTCTTCTCCGCCCCTGGCACGGCCTGCCTCGCCACTTCCGAGCGGGCACCGTCGGCACCGATCACGGTTCGCGCGCGCACGCTGTGCTGCTCGCCCGCTTCGCCAGCGTTCGGCGCTCGGGTGCGCCAGTGAACAACGCTCGTCCCGTCGGCATCGCGTGTCAGCAGCTCGAAGGTGCCGGTGCAGCGCGTTGCACCTGCGGACACGGCCCGCTCCCGCAGCCATTCGTCGAACACATCCCGGTCGACCATGCCGACGTAGCCGCCCTCGATGGGAATGTCGACCCGCTCGTCGCTCGGCGACACCATCCGCGCACAGGTGGCATGGGCCACCAGCAGCGATTCGGGAATCGCGAAGTCGCGCATCAGCCGTGGCGGAATCGCACCGCCGCAGGGCTTGGTGCGACCAGCGCGGTCGAGCAGCAGCACCTTGCGCCCGAGCTGGGCGAGCTCGTGCGCCGCTGTGGCACCCGAAGGCCCGCCGCCGACCACGACCACGTCATAACATTCGTTGGAGTTCATCGCCGTTGACCTTTCATGGAGCCGGACGCCCTTCGATGGCGCCAGGGAAGTGCTCACTGCGCACGCTCACCGAAGGCGCGCTGCGAGCGGGGGTCGCGCCGATGCGCCAGGCCAGACGGGCCGACAGCACGAACAGCAGACCTTCGAGGGCAAACACCGTGGCATAGGCAAGGCTCGGTGCGCCGATGAGATATCGCGCCAGATCGCTGGCCGCTGTGCCCAGCAGTCCACCCAGCGCAAAGGCGATGGCCTGCGCCGCGCCCCAGAGCCCCATGCGGACGCCTTCGCGCGCGCCCCGCCCCGCCCCGGCCAGTCGCATCATCGAACCGATGGCAGCGATCGAGAAAGCGCCGTTGGCCACGCCCAGAACAAACACCGTGGGCTTGAACGGCAAGGCGACACCACCCAGCCCACCGGAGGCGAGCGCAAAGAGCGCCAGTGCGGAGACGGCACATCCGCCCACCGTCCAGGCGCGCAGGCTGCCCATGGCGTGTCCGGCCAGCCGTCGACCCGCCACGGCTGCAGCGATCATGCCGAGCAACACCCCGGCGTGCTGAACGCCCGACAACTGGGTCGACTCGCCCGGGGTGAACCCATGCACGGTGCCGGCAAACGGTTCGAGGATCAGATCCTGCGCGCTGTACGCCAGCATCGAGATGAACACAAACACCGTGAACTGGCGCGCGGCGGGCTCGTCCCACACCTGCGCAATGGCTTCGCGAAACGGCACCTGGGGTTCGGGGCGGACCGGCCGGTCGCTGCTGACTGCGGTCGACCCCGCGCCTTCGAGCCCTGCCATCGCGACGCTCGCCACCAGCACCGCCGTCACCGCGATGCCGGTGGTCACCAACAGCAGTCGCGCAGGTGAATAGGGATCGAGCAAGGAGCCGGCCACGCCTGCGGTCACGGCAAAGCCGGCGATCATCATGATCCAGACGACCGTGGCGGCGCCCGCCCGTCGGTGCTCGGCCACACGCTTGGCGAGCAGCACGAGCAGCGACGTGCCGCAGGCGCTCACCCCCAATCCGATGAAGCTGAACGACAGCACGGCCAGGGCAATGCCCGCCGCGCGATGCTGCGCCATCAGCACCACGGCCAAGGCAGCGCCCACGCCGCCGAGGGCGAGAACGCCCACGCCCCCGAGGATCCACGGCGTGCAGCGGCCGCCCACATCGGAGCCATAGCCCATGCGGGGACGCGTGAGCTGAACCGCGTAGTGCCAGGCCACCAGCAGACCTGGCAGCAGGGCTGGCAAGGCCAGTTCGACCACCATCACGCGGTTGAGCGTGGAGGTGGTGAGCACGACCACCGCGCCAAGCATCGCCTGGACCAAGCCCAGTCGGGCGATCCGTCCCCAGCCGAAATCGGCGGCGGTCATGCCACAGCTCCCAGCGTGCGAAGCGCAAAGGCGCTGACCATCATGCCGGACACGAACAGCGGCACACCGAAGCCACTGTAGAAGAGCGCGCGCTCGACCGGCTTGGCCATGAACCAGACCATCAGCACGCACTGCCCGACCAGCAGTGCCGCTATCGCGGCCGCGTGCCAAGGCGTACCCCACATCACCAGAAGCGCAATCACCACGACCTGTGGCAGCGCCATGAAAAGGCAGGCGGCACGTGCCGCCCCATCGATGCCCAGTTGCACCGGCAACGACGCGATGCCCATCTGCCGGTCGCCTTGCACCGCCTTGAAGTCATTCAGCGTCATGATGCCGTGCGCCCCGATGCTGTACGCGAGCGCGAGCCACAAGGAGCGCGACTCGGGCAAGGCCCCGGCCGCCATCACCGCGGCACCGGTCACCCAGGCCAGACCTTCGTAGGAGATGCCGCAGGCCGCATTGCCCCACCAACCGTTGCGCTTGAGGCGAATCGGTGGCGCGCTGTAGGCCCAGGCCAAAGCCAGGCCGGCCAGGGCAGCAACGAAGCCCCAGGGGCCCAGCGCGAGGGCCACCAGCATCGACAGTACTGTCCAGACCAGTGCGATGTACAGACCCCAGCGGCCGGGAATCCGCCCCGAAGGAATCGGGCGCTGTGGCTCGTTGATGGCATCGACATGACGGTCGAACCAGTCGTTCACCGCCTGGCTGGTGGCACACACCATCGGACCCGCGAGCACGACGCCCAGAAGGATCAACGGCCACCGCTCACCGAGCGGCACGCCTGACGCCACCACACCGCAGCCAAACGCCCACATGGGCGGGAACCAGGTGATCGGCTTGAGAAGCTCGGCAACTGCAGAAAGGGCCGGTCGATCCATGACGTCAATATGATCGTGACACCTGCATGTGTCAATCGAAACTTACATTGAGTTCTGTCGCGCTGGCCTGTCAGCGCCCTCGATCAAGCTTCTGGATCGGTGCCTCGATCACCCAGGCCGTAGCGTCGCAGCTTCACGTACAGGCTCTGGCGCGAGAGTCCCAGCATCTCGGCCGCCGACGCTCGGTTGTCACGAGTGAGTTCGAGCGCCGCCTCGATGCACATCTGCTCGATCAGGTCGTTGGTCTTGCCGACGATGTCCTTGAGCGGCGCGCGGCCGACCAGCTCCCGCAGTTGACCGATCGATGGCGCCAGCTCGCGAGCGGCATCCTTGACGTTCTCGCCCGGCAGTCGGCGGGCCACATCGCGGATGATGAAACCCAGCGATGGCGGCGTGCTGTCCGGCATCGCGACCGCCGAGACCTCCACGTCGGTGGCGGTCCCATACTCGCCCCGCAAGGTACTGGCATAGAGCCGTACGGCCGCACCCTGCCGGAGGTTGGACAACAGCACGCTGAGGTCGACGCCGGTGCGGCCCAGCCATCGGTCGAGCGAATTGCCCTGCACCTGGTCTTCGCGCAGCAGTTGCACCAATTCAACGAAGGCCCGGTTGGCCGACAGCACCCGCCCGCCGGCATCGGTGACCACCATCGCGTCCGCAGCCTGCTGCGCCAGCTGCTGCAGCATGGAGTTGGCCGCGGGCGCGGGCTGCGCCGTGCCGGTTCCAGCGGTACGCGCCATCCGCACCAGCAGAAACAGCCCGGTTTCCAGGCGAAAAACCGATGCAAAGACCGTGACCTCGCCTCGGCCGTCGGGCAGTTGCGCCAGCACCTGGTCATCGCGTCCGGCGGAGCGCACGCCCGCCAGGATGTTCTGCACCCCCGCCGCACTGGCCGGATCGAACAGCGAGGGGAGCAAGCTGCCCACCATCTTGTTCACGGGATCCCCCAGCAGGGCGCGTGCGGCCGGGTTGGCTTCCATCACCTTGTGATTCGTCGCGTCCACGATCAGCACGGCCTCTGAGCTGATCTGGAACAACTGGCGGTAGCGTGTTTCGGCCTGACGGAATCGCGAATAGTCGCGCTCCATCAGCTGCTGCGCGTCCACCAGCCGCTGCTGCAGAACAGCGGCTGCGCGCATGTCGCGCCCGAAGGCAATCATGCGGCCACTGGCGCTCGAACGCCCGTCGCGGTTCAGCCGCACGGCCGAGTACAGCAAAGGGATGTCGGCTCCGGCGCGCGTGTGGTGATTGACCTGGCGCCAGCGATGGCTGCCTTTCGCCTCGACGTCGCGCAGCAGGGCCTCGATCTTTGGCCGACTCTCCTCCGTCACGGTATCGATCCAGCGCTTGCCCAGCCATGAGCTGTGCGCTTCGCGCGACAGGTCATCGCTGCCGAACGCCATATCGCGGATCACCCCGTGCTCGTCGACGATGAGCGCCACGTCAACGGCAGCGGCCAGCAGGTCACTGGCTGCCTTGGCATCCAGGCTGCCCAGCGACTCCTCCGGAGCATCGAACTGGCGCATGGGTGCAACCTGTTGAGTGTCATCGTCCATTCAGACAGCGTCCGCGGTGCGGACCCAGGGGCTCACGGCATGACCACCGCAGCGGTCAGCAATTTCTCGGCCTCGCCGGGTGCCGATTGGGCATCCGGCGCGGTGCCATTGGCGCCGACCCGCGCGACATACTCCGGATGCAGACCGATCAGCGGTCCGCCCACCATCACCACCAGGCTCGTGTTGCGCGACTCGCGACGCGCATCGGCAATCCCGGCCTGGAGTTCATCGACATGCTGGGAGCTGCCCAGCGAGAAGCCCAGCACGTCGAACCACTCGGTGCGCAAGTACTCGATCAAGTTCTCAGCGTGCAGCCCGGTCGTGCTCACCACGTCCCAGCCTGCGCGCAGGAAGAACTCCGTGACCATCGACACCCCGAACGTGTGCTGCTCACCGGGCGCAGGGGCCAAAAGGATGCGGCGCCCATTCACCGGCGGCGCCACTTCGGCGCCAAAGGCCGGACTCAGTGCCCGCATGATCTGCTGCAGCCGACCCACACCGACGGTCACATCGGTGAAGTCGCAGAGGTCTTCTTCCCACATGAAACCCAGGTGGCGTGCGGTGGGCGCCAGGAGCTGCAGGTAGATGTCCTCGGGGGCCATTCCCTGCCGGCACAGAGCGTCGATGCGCGCAAAGGTCGCTGCGTCGTCGTGGGCAATCGTCAGCCGGGCAAACGCCTGGATCTCTTCGCTGTCCGCCGGCGCGGGTGCCGCGGCATGATCGGTCGCGTCACGTCGGTGAGCCCGCACCAGGCGGGGAATCACCTCGGCCTCGATCGCGTGCACCAGCCGCGCGATACGCTCCCTCGTGCCGCCGCGCGCAGGCTGCAGCTGATCCCAGGTCAGCGATGCATTGTCTTGAGCGGATTGCCACGCCTCCTGAGAACACTCGTCCGGCTCCGGCTGTCTCGACGAACCATCGTCGCGCCGCCCGGTTTGACTCAGCCTGTTCACTCGGTCTCTCCTCACTCCAGCCGAGCGCGAATCATCCCCGGTCAGCTGCGATTCCGGCCGTTGCGGCCACATGCTGCGGTGCGGGGGGAGCGCTGTCTCGGTGCCTAGCGGTTTCACGTCATCGGCCCTGCCATCTTGTTTTGCAAGCTCCCGGTTGCAGCACCTGCCGAAAACGGGTCCACGCATCTTAGTTCGGTATTTATGCGGAAATTAATGTCCATTTGCCATTACGTCAATCCCTGTTGACACTCTTTGTGAGGTGCTCTAGATTGGCCTCCATGAGCAGTCGCAGGGCGAGTCCTTCAGCACCTCCTTCAGGCCAGGGGTCGGGCGGGCGTCGCACGCCGGCGCTGTACAGCGCCGAGGAGCGTGCCCGCCGGGACAGCTCCCCCTGGACCGTCGTCCAGGGTGTGCTGGCCCCCGTGCAGTTCGTGGTGTTCCTCGTCAGCCTCGGACTGGTGTTGCGCTTTCTCGCCACCGGACAGGGCGAAAGCATGGCCGTTACCTCGGTGGTGGTGAAAACACTGACCCTGTACCTGATCATGGTCACCGGCAGCATCTGGGAGAAGGTGGTGTTCGGCCGCTGGCTGTTTGCACCGGCCTTCTACTGGGAGGATGTGTTCAGCATGCTGGTGCTGGCGCTGCACACGGCCTACCTGGTGGCACTGTTCTACGGCCTGCTGGACGCGCGCCAGCTCGCCTGGCTTGCGCTCGCCGCCTACGCGACCTACCTCATCAATGCCGGGCAGTTCCTGCTCAAGCTGCGGGCCGCCCGCCTGCAGCAGCCTGAAGCCAGGCACGGGATGTCTCCGGAGCCCAGCCTGTGAGCCCGGTCATTCCCCTCCACGTCGACGCCGGCGCGGGCTGCTCCACCGCCCCGGTGCTGCGCGAGCGTGGCCAGCGCGAGGTGTTCTGCGGCCTTACCGGCATCATCTGGCTGCATCGCAAGGTGCAGGACGCTTTCTTCCTGGTCGTGGGATCGCGCACCTGCGCACACCTCATCCAATCGGCCGCAGGCGTCATGATCTTCGCGGAGCCGCGCTTCGCCACGGCCATCATCGACGAGCGCGATCTCGCCGGCCTGGCCGACTGCCACGACGAGCTCGACCGCGTGGTCAACCGTCTGCTCGAGCGGCGCCCCGAGATCCGCACGCTGTTCCTCGTGGGCTCCTGCCCCTCCGAGGTCATCAAGCTCGACCTGTCGCGCGCCGCGCAACGACTGAATCAGCTGCACAGCCCGCAGGTGCGTGTGCTGAACTATTCCGGCAGCGGCATCGAGACGACCTTCACCCAGGGCGAGGACGCCTGCCTGGCCGCCTGGGCACCCACCCTGCCCGCCGCACCGGCCGATGCGCCCGCCGAACTCATGGTGGTGGGCACGCTGGCCGACGTCGTCGAAGACCAGTTCGCGCGGCTCTTTGCCGAGCTGGGCATCGGCCCGGTGCAGCTTCTTCCCGCCGCGGCGCGCGACCGCTCTGCCGCCGATCGGGCCGAACACGCGCCTGCTGCTGGCGCAACCCTTCCTCGCCGACACGGCCCGGGCGCTCGAAGAGCGCGGCGCCCAGCGGCTCGAAGCGCCCTTCCCGCTCGGCGAAGAAGGCACCACCCGCTGGCTGCAGGCCGCGGCGAATGCTTTTGGCGTGAGCCCGGAACACTTCGATCGCGTCACGCAGCCCGGCCGCGAACGCGCCCAGCGCGCTCTCGCCGGACACCGCGCACGCCTGTCGGGCAAGCGCATCTTCTTCTTCCCCGATTCGCAGCTCGAGATCCCGCTCGCGCGCTTTCTCTCGCGCGAACTCGGCATGGGCCTCACCGAAGTCGGCACGCCCTACCTGCACCGCCAGCACCTGGCCGCCGAGCTGGCGCTGCTGCCCTCGGGCACCACGCTGTCCGAAGGCCAGGACGTGGAGCGGCAGCTCGACCGCTGCCGCGCCGCGCGCCCGGACATCGTGGTCTGCGGCCTCGGTCTGGCCAATCCGCTGGAAGCCGAGGGCATGACCACCAAGTGGGCGATCGAACTGGTCTTCACGCCCATCCAGGGCTACGAGCAGGCGGGCGATCTGGCCGAGCTGTTCGCGCGCCCGCTGGTGCGCCGACTCAAACTCGTCGCCTGAGGACAGACGCCATGCAGCTCACCGTCTGGACTTACGAAGGCCCGCCGCACGTCGGCGCGATGCGCATCGCCACGGCGATGAAGGACGTGCACTACGTGCTGCACGCGCCGCAGGGCGACACCTATGCCGACCTGCTGTTCACGATGATCGAGCGCCTGCCCAAGCGGCCGCCGGTGACCTACACCACCTTCCAGGCGCGCGACCTGGGTGGTGATACGGCCGAGCTCTTCAAGACCGCCGCGCGCGATGCCTACGAGCGCTTCCAGCCCGCAGGCGATGCTGGTGGGCGCTTCGTGCACCGCCGAGCTGATCCAGGACGATCCCGGTGGCCTGGCCAGCGCGCTGAACCTGCCGGTGCCGGTGGTGGCCCTCGAACTGCCGTCGTACCAGCGCAAGGAAAACTGGGGTGCGGCCGAAACCTTCTACCAGCATCGTGCGCACCATGGCCGGCCCATCGGTGCCGGCCCCGGGCACGCCGCGCCCTGTGCGTGCGGCCGGGTCAGCGTCCGAGCTGCAACATCCTCGGGCCCACCGCCCTGGGTTTCCGCCATCGCGACGACGTGCGCGAGATCACCGGCCTGCTCGAGCGCCTGGGCGTTGCCGTCAACGTGACCGCACCCGCCGGCGCCACGCCCGCCGACCTGGCGCGCCTGGGCGACGCCGATTTCAACGTCGTGCTCTACCCGGAAACCGCAGGGGTCGCGGCGCAGTGGCTGCAGCGCAGCTTCGGCCAGCCGTCCACCAAGGTCGTGCCGATCGGCGTGCAGGCCACGCGCGAGTTCATCGCCGAAGTGGCCGCACTGGCGGGCATCGATGCGAGCGCGGTGCTCGAGGCCGAGTCCTCGCGTGCACCGTGGTACTCGCGCTCGGTCGATTCCACCTACCTCACCGGCAAGCGCGTGTTCGTGTTCGGCGATGCCACGCATGCGGTGGCGGCGGCGCGCGTGGCGGCCACCGAGCTGGGTTTCCAGGTCGTGGGCCTGGGCACCTACAGCCGCGAATTCGCCCGCGAGATCCGCGAAGCCGCCAAGCTCTACGGTGTCGAGCCCCTGATCACCGACGACTACCTCGAGGTCGAGGCCAAGGTGGCCGAACTGCAGCCCGAACTGGTGCTCGGCAGCCAGATGGAGCGCCACATCGCCAAGCGACTGGGCGTGCCCTGCGCGGTGATTTCAGCACCGGTGCATGTGCAGGACTTCCCCGCGCGCTACGCGCCGCAGATGGGCTTCGAAGGCGCCAACGTGCTGTTCGACACCTGGGTGCATCCGCTGATGATGGGCCTGGAAGAACACCTGATTGGCATGTTCCGTGGCGACTTCGAGTTCCACGAGGACGCCGCGCCCTCGCACCTGGGTGGCGCCAGAGCCGCCGCGGTGACCTCGCCTGAGCCTGCGCAGGCGATCGTGCCTGCCGCTGCGGCGCTCACCGAAACGTCAGTGCCGATGTCCGTTGCGGCCTCGGCAACCACGGCCGCGGCCAACGAACCCGGCGACACCATCACCGTCGGCGAGATGCTGGCCCTCGCCGCCTGGGCGCCCGAGGCCGAGAAAGAGCTCCGCAAGATCCCGTTCTTCGTGCGCGGCAAGGCACGTCGCAATACCGAGCGCTACGCGCAAGACCGCGGTGTGCCCGTGATCACCATCGAGACCCTCTACGATGCCAAAGCACACTACAGCCGCTGAAGTGTCGCCGGTGCATCCCGCGATGCGCGTGGTGCTGGTCACCATGGACAGCCACCTGGCCAGCGCCGCGGCGCGCGCCAACCGCACGCTCGCCCGCGCTGCTGCCCGGCGTCACGCTCAGCGTGCACGCCGCCTGCGAGTGGGGCGACAGACCCCGAGGTGCTGGCCCGCTGCGAGGCCGACATCGCCCGCGCCGACATCGTGATCGTCACGATGCTCTTCATGGAAGACCACTTCCTGCCGGTGCTGCCCGCCCTGCGCGCGCGCCGCGACCACTGCGATGCGATGGTGTGCGCCATGTCCGCCAGCGAGGTGATGAAGCTCACCCGCATGGGCAAGTTCGACATGGCCGCCCCCACGAGCGGCCCGCTGGCCTTGCTCAAGCGGCTGCGCGGCAAGGGCGCCAAGCAGCACGACGGCAGCGGCAACGAAAGCACGGTCAAGGCCACCGCCGGCGCGCAGCAGATGAAGATGCTGCGCCGCCTGCCCAAGATCCTGCGCTTCATCCCCGGCACCGCGCAGGACGTGCGGGCCTACTTCCTGACGCTGCAGTACTGGCTGGCCGGTTCGGAAGAGAACGTCGCCAACCTGGTCCACTTCCTGGTCGATCGCTACGCCGACGGCCCGCGCAAGAGCCTGCGCGGCCTGGCCAAGACGCAGTCGCCGGTCGAGTACCCGGAGGTCGGTGTCTACCACCCGCGCCTGAACAACCGCCTGTCGGCCCGGATCGACGAACTGCCGCGCGTGGCCACCACCGGCAAGCGCGGCACGGTCGGGCTGCTGCTGATGCGCTCGTACCTGCTGGCCGGCAACAGCGACCACTACGACGGTGTGATCACCGCCATGGAAGCGCGCGGTCTGCGCGTGGTCCCCGCCTTCGCCACCGGGCTGGATGCACGCCCGGCCATCGACGCCTTCTTCTTCAAGGATGGCCAGCCGACCATCGACGCCCTGGTCTCGCTGACCGGCTTCTCGCTCGTGGGCGGACCGGCCTACAACGACGCCAAGGCGGCCGAAGACATCCTGGCCAAGCTGGACGTGCCCTACGTCGCTGTGACCCCGGTCGAGTTCCAGACGCTCGACCAGTGGGGTGGCTCGTCGCGCGGCCTGCTGCCGGTCGAAGCCACCATGATGGTGGCGATTCCCGAACTCGACGGTGCCACCGGCTCCATGGTGTTCGGCGGCCGGGCCAGCGCCAA
This sequence comes from uncultured beta proteobacterium, assembly GCA_963739925.1. Lineage (GTDB taxonomy): Bacteria > Pseudomonadota > Gammaproteobacteria > Burkholderiales > Burkholderiaceae_C > CAVUBY01. The sequence goes on from CAVUBY010000004.1 coordinate 81,288, forward strand.
GCAGATCGCCTGCACGGGCTGTTCGCACGCCTGCAAGTTCGAGAACGTCTCGGGCGAGCACGACATGCACAGCTGCATCGAGCGCGCCGACATGCTGGCCTCGCGGGTGGGCAAGCTGGTCGACCTGCGCCGCTCGCAGCGCGCCGAGCGCAAGGTGGCAGCGGTGCTGTTCAACTTCCCGCCCAACGCCGGCAACACCGGCACGGCCGCGTTCCTCGGCGTGTTCGAGTCACTCCACAACACGCTGCTGGGCATGAAGCGCGCGGGCTACACCGTCGAGGTGCCGGCCACGGTCGACGAACTGCGCGAGCGCATCATCACCGGCAACGCAGCCCGCCACGGCGCGCCGGCCAACGTGCACGTGCGCATCCCGGCGGCCGACCACGTCAAGCGCGAACGCCACCTCAAGGAGATCGAGGCGCAGTGGGGTCCGGCCCCCGGCCGCCAGCAAGCGACGGCAGCAGCATCTTCGTGCTCGGCGAGCGCTTCGGCAATGTGTTCGTGGGGGTGCAACCCGCCTTCGGCTACGAGGGCGATCCGATGCGCCTGCTGTTCGAAAAGGGCTTTGCGCCGACGCACGCCTTCTCGGCCTTCTACCGCTGGATCCGCGAAGACTTCGGCGCCCACGCCGTGCTGCACTTCGGCACACACGGCGCGCTGGAGTTCATGCCCGGCAAGCAGAACGGCATGACGGCCACCTGCTGGCCCGACCGCCTGATCGGCGACCTGCCGAACCTGTACCTCTACGCCTCCAACAACCCGTCGGAAGGCACGATCGCCAAGCGCCGGGCCGCAGCCACGCTCATCAGCTATCTCACCCCGCCGGTCGCGCAGGCGGGTCTCTACAAGGGACTGGTCGATCTCAAGGGATCGCTGGAGCGCTATCGCGCCCTCGAGCCGAACGAGACCCACGAGCGCAACGAGCTTGCGACCATGATCCAGGCCCAGGCCGCCGAGCTGGAGCTGGCGACGGCTCGAACCCGCCTGGTCCACCGATGCCGACTTGCGCATCGGCAAGCTGGCCGAAGCCGTGCTCGAGCTCGAGTACACGCTCATTCCGCACGGCCTGCACGTCGTGGGCCGCGCGCCGACCGCGCCGCAGCGGATCGATCTGCTGCTGTCGCTGGCCGAGGCGTCGTTCGGCGCCCGACCCGATCGCGCCCTGGTGGCGGCGCTGGTCGCCGGCCAGACGCCCGAGCGGGCCCTCGCCGCCAGCGGCGGACCGACCGAAGGCGATGCGGCCGAACAGATGCTTGGCATGCTGCGCCAGCTCGCCGAGTCCGACCGCCTGATGGCGCAGGACCATGAGATCGACGGCATCCTGCACGCGCTGGACGGCCGCTTCCTGCGCCCCGCGCCGGGCGGCGACCTGCTGCGCACGCCGGCCATCCTGCCCACGGGTCGCAACCTGCACGGCTTCGACCCCTTCCGCATCCCGAGCGCCTTTGCCGTCAAGGACGGCGCGCAGCAGGCCGAGCGCCTGCTCTCGCGCCACATGGCGGACGGTCACCGTTTCCCCGAGTCGATCGCGATGGTGCTGTGGGGCACCGACAACCTCAAGAGCGAAGGCGGACCGATCGGTCAGGCGCTGGCGCTGATGGGGGCCCGGCCGCGCTTCGACAGCTACGGCCGACTGGCCGGCGCGCAGCTGATGACGCTGGCCGAGCTGGGCCGCCCGCGGGTGGACGTGGTGATCACGCTGTCGGGCATCTTCCGCGACCTGCTGCCGCTGCAGATCAAGCTGCTCGCCGAGGCGGCCTTCCTCGCCGCCAGCGCCGACGAGCCGCTGGAGCAGAACTTCATCCGCAAGCATGCGCTGGCCTTCCAGGCCGAACACGGCGGCGACCTCGAGACCGCGTCGCTGCGCGTCTTCGGCAACGCCGAAGGCGCCTACGGCGCCAACGTGAGCAGCCTGGTCGACAACAGCCGCTGGGAAGACGAGTGACGAACTCGCCGAGACCTACACCCGCCGCAAGGGCTTCGCCTACGGCCGCGCCGGGCGCCCGGTGCAGCAGGCCCAGCTGCTGAGCAGCGTGCTGGCCGGCGTGCAGCTGGCCTACCAGAACCTCGATTCGGTGGAGCTCGGCGTCACCACCATCGACACCTACTTCGACACGCTCGGCGGCATCAGCCGCGCGGTGCAGCGCGCCAAGGTGGCCACCCAGGGCGCCGACGCCGAAGTGGCGCCGGTCTACATCGGCGACCAGACGCGCGACAGCCAAGGCGGTGGCACGGTGCGCACGCTGTCCGAGCAGGTGGCCCTCGAGACCCGCACGCGCATGCTCAACCCGAAGTGGTACGAGGGCATGCTGGAGCACGGCTACGAAGGCGTGCGGCAGATCGAGGTGCACGTCACCAACACCATGGGCTGGTCGGCCACGACCGGCCAGGTGCAGCCCTGGGTCTACCAGCAGCTCAGCGAGACCTTCGTGCTCGATCCGCAGATGCGCGAGCGCCTGGCCAAGCTCAACCCCACGGCCTCGGCCAAGGTGGCCAACCGGCTGCTGGAAGCCTCGGATCGCCAGTACTGGAAGCCCGATGCGCAGATGCTCGAAGCACTGCGCCGCGCCGGAGAAGAACTCGAGGACCGGCTCGAAGGCGTATTCACTCAGAAAGCAGCCGCATGAACACAGTCGCCGTTCCGATTTCCGAAGTACGGCGCGGTCCCGCGCCGTCCCGCAAGGGCGACGACGGCGAGGGCAGCGTGCAGGTGCAGCTCGACCCGACGCTGAAGATCGGCACCGCCAAGGTGTTCGCCATCTACGGCAAGGGCGGCATCGGCAAGAGCACCACCAGCTCCAACCTGTCCGCCGCGTTCTCCAAGATGGGCAAGCGGGTGCTGCAGATCGGCTGCGACCCCAAGCACGACAGCACCTTCACGCTGACCAAGAAGATGCTGCCCACCGTCATCGACGTGCTCGAGACGGTCGACTTCCACGCCGAGGAACTGCGCCCCGAAGACTTCGTCTTCCCCGGCTACAACGGCGTGATGTGCGTCGAGGCCGGCGGCCCGCCCGCGGGCACCGGCTGCGGCGGCTACGTGGTCGGCCAGACCGTCAAGCTGCTCAAGGAGCACCACCTGCTCGAAGACACCGACGTGGTGATCTTCGACGTGCTGGGCGACGTGGTGTGCGGCGGCTTCGCCGCGCCGCTGCAGCACGCCGACCGCGCCATGATCGTGACGGCCAACGACTTCGACTCGATCTTCGCGATGAACCGCATCGTGCAGGCGATCGGCGCGAAGGCGAAGAACTACAACGTGCGGCTGGGCGGCGTGATCGCCAACCGCAGCGCGGCCACCGACCAGATCGACAAGTACAACGAGAAGATCGGCCTGAAGCTCGCGGCGCACTTCCCCGACCTCGACGTGATCCGCCGCAGCCGCCTGAAGAAGAGCACGCTGTTCGAGATGGAGTACTCGCCCGAGCTCGAGGCGGTGCAGAAGGAATACATGCGCCTGGCCGCCTCGCTGTGGCTGGGCAGCGAGCCGCTGACGGCGGTGCCGATGAAGGACCGCGACATCTTCGACCTGCTGGGCTTCGACTGAGGTGACCACAGCCCGAACTCATGACACCCGAGCCAGCAGACACGACCCGCACCTGGCCGCTCACGCAGCTACACCGAGCGCCGCGGCGAGATCGAGACCTACTTCGACCGCACCGCCGCGCAGGCCTGGGCGCGGCTGACCTCCACGCGCCGGTGGGCCGCATCCGCGCCACCGTGCGCGCCGGGCGCGACCGCATGCGCGCCACGCTGCTGTCCTGGCTGCCCGCCGACCTGCACGGCATGCGCGTGCTCGATGCCGGCTGCGGCACCGGCGCCCTGGCCGTCGAGGCGGCGCGCCGCGGCGCGCAGCGTGGTGGCGATCGACCTGTCGCCCACGCTGGTCGACTGGCCCGCGAGCGGCATCGCCAGCCGACCTGGACCTGTCGCCAACGGCGGCCGCATCGAGTTCCGCTCCGGCGACATGCTCGACGCCGGCGCTGGGCGAGTTCGACCACGTGGTGGCGATGGACTCGCTGATCCACTACGAGGCCGACGACGCGGTGCGCGTGCTGGCAGACCTGGGCGCCGCGCGTGCGCGCGCTCGATGCTGTTCACCTTCGCGCCGCGCACACCCGGCGCTGGCGGCGATGCACGCGGTCGGCCGGCTGTTCCCGCGCGGCGACCGCGCGCCCGGCGATCGAGCCGGTGGCCGAAGCGGCGCTGCGCCGCCTGGTTGCGCGCGCCGACCGCGCTGCAGGCCTTGGCCTGCGGCGCGCACGCGAGCGCATCGCCAGCGGCTTCTACACCTCGCAGGCGCTGGAGCTGGTGCGCGCATGAAGCGACTCGCGCCTCAGGCTGACGCCGCTGGCGAGCTGGAAGCGCGTCGGCACGCGCTTCCTGCCGTTCGCCGATGCGGCGAGCGTGCGAGCTGCCGCTGGCGCGGCTGCTGCGCCTGTCGCTGTTCCAGGTGTCGGTGGGCATGGCGACGGCGCTGCTGGTGGGCACGCTCAACCGCGTGATGATCGTCGAGCTGGGCATGGCCGCCTGGCTGGTGGCGCTGATGGTGGCGCTGCCGCTGGTGTTCGCGCCGTTCCGCGCGCTGATCGGCTCACCGCTCCGACACCCACGCCTCGGTGCTCGGCTGGCGGCGCGTGCCCTACATCTGGCTGGGCACGCTGCTGCAGTTCGGCGGCCTGGCGATCATGCCCTTCGCGCTGCTCGTGCTCACCGGCGACGCCAGCGGGCTGGCCTGGCTCGGCCACGCTCGGCGCCGGCGCTGGCCTTCCTGCTGGTCGGCGCCGGCCTGCAGACCACGCAGACCGCCGGCCTGGCGCTGGCCACCGACCTGTCGCACCCGAAGCCAACCGCCCGCGCGTCGTGGCGCTGATGTACGTGATGCTGCTGCTGGGCATGGCCGGCGGCGGCGCGGTGTTCAGCGTGCTGCTGGCCGACTTCAGCCCGACGCGGCTGATCCAGGTGGTGCAGGGCGCGGCCGTGCTGACGATGGTGCTCAACGGCGTCGCGCTGTGGAAGCAGGAGGCGCGCGACCCAAGCCGCCGCACGCACGAGCGGCGAGCCGGCACCGGCCTTCGCGCCGCGCTGGCGCAGCTTCATCGCGCAGCCCAAGGCGCGCCGCTTCCTCTGGACCGTGGGCCTGGGCACCGCCGCCTTCAACATGCAGGACATCGTGCTGGAGCCCTACGGCGGCGAGATCCTGCACCTGAGCGTGGGCGCCACCACCGCGCTGACCGCGCTGCTGGCCGGCGGCGCGCTGGTCGCCTTCGCGCTGGCCGCGCGCTGGCTGGCGCGCGGCAGCGACCCGTACCGCGTGGCCGCACTCGGTGCGCTTGCTGGGCCTGCCGGCCTTCGCCGCGGTGATCTTCGCGGCGCCGCTGGACGCGCCCTGGCTGTTCCGCGTCGGCACCGCGCTGATCGGCTTCGGCGGCGGGCTGTTCGCGGTGGGCACGCTCACCGCTGCGATGGAGCTGGAGCGCCCCGAGCACGTGGGCCTGGCGCTCGGCGCCTGGGGCGCGGTGCAGGCCACCGCGCGGCGGCCTGGCCATCGCGGCCGGTGGCGCCATGCGCGACTGGTGTCGCACCTGGCCACGCCAGGGCGCGCTGGGCACGGCGCTGGTCAGCCCGGTCACCGGCTACAGCTTCGTCTACCACCTCGAGATCTACATGCTGTTCGCGGCACTCGATCGCCATCGGCCCGCTGGTGCGGCCGATGGGCCGTCGCCCACAGGTCGCCACCAGCGGCGAAGTTCGGCCTGGCCGAGTTGCCCGGCTAACGCCATCAACGAAGGAGAGCATCCCATGGGAACCGGAGCCATCACCCAATACGTCGACGTCGCGCAGCTCGTGCTGTACCTGTTCTGGATCTTCTTCGCCGGGCTGATCTACTACCTCGCGCGCGAGAACCATCGCGAGGGCTACCCGATGGAGACCGACGGCTTCAGCAAGGCGAGCATCGGCGGCTGGCCGGTGCCCGGCCCCAAGACCTTCAAGCTGGCCGACGGCCGCGAGGTCAGCGTGCCCAACCTGCTGCCCGATCCGCACATCTACTCCGCCGAGCCCGGCCATGCCTACGCCGGCGCGCCGCTGGTGCCGGTGGGCAACCCGCTGCTGGCCGGCGTCGGCCCGGGCGCCTACGCGCGCCGCAGCGACGTGCCCGACGTCGACTTCCTCGGCCACCCGCGCATCGTGCCGCTGCGCACCATGAGCGGCTTCGACGTGGCCGGCAAGGAGCACCGACCCGCGCGGCCTGCCGGTCGTGGGCGCCGACGGCGAGGTCGGCGGCAAGGTCATCGACCTGTGGGTCGACCACTCCGAGAACATCGTCCGCTACCTCGAGATCGAGGTGCGCTCGCCGACGGGACGCGCCACGTGCTGCTGCCCATCACCTTCGCCCGCGTGCACCGTGACCGCGTGGCCGTGAAGTCGGTGCTGGGCCACCAGTTCGCCGGCGTGCCGGGCAGCGCCAGCCCGACCAGGTGACGCTGCTCGAGGAAGAGAAGATCTGCGCCTACTACGGTGCCGGCACGCTGTACGCCGAGCCCGTCCGCGCGGAGCCGCTGCTGTGAAGGTGAGCCAACGCGCCAGGCGCCGTGCGCGAGCACGAACACGAGCCGGTGCTCGGCCTGCCCGAAGTGCTGCCGGCCGGCGAGCGCATGCTCTGGCAGGGCTGCGCCCGACTGGCGCGCGCTGGCGCGTGCGCGCCTTCCACGTGCGCAAGCTGGTGGTCTACTTTGCGCTGATGCTGGCGCTGCGCGGCTCGGCTGCTGGCCGATGGCGGCAGCGCGCTCGAAGCCCTGCGGGCCGTGGCCACGCTCGCGCCGCTGGCGCTGCTGGGCCTCGGCCTGGCGCTGCTGCATGGCCTGGCTGTCGGCGCGCAGCACGGTCTACACGCTCACCGACCGGCGCATGGTGATGCGCATGGGCATCGTGCTGACGGTGACCTTCAACCTGCCGTTCAAGCGCATCGCTGCGGCCGACATGGCGCCGGCACCGCGCGGCACGCGGCGACATCGCGCTTGAGCTGGCCGGCAGCGACCGCATCGCCTGGCTGCACCTGTGGCCGCATGCGCGGCCCTGGCGGCTCGCGCAAACCGCAGCCGATGCTGCGCTGCGTGCCCGCAGGCCGATGCAGTGGCACGGCTGCTGGCCCAGACCTGGTCGCAGGCCACCGGCCTGGACGCGCAGCACGATCGATGCCCCGTCTGCCGCACCGCGCGCGCGACAGGAATGATCGTGCCGTGCCCGGCAGCGGCCATGGCCACCCACTGAACGAGGCCACCCATGTCCGCATCGCACGCCCCCACCCCGCTGCCGCGTCTGCCCCTGCTGGCCGCTGGCTGCCCTGGTGCTGGTCTCGCTGCTCAGCGTGGCCGCGGTGCGCTGGTCGGGCGCTCTCGGTGCACACACCGGACGCCGACGCCGATCGCCACCGCGACTGCTGCGCTTCGAGGACCGCGCCGACGGCAGCATCGCCGTGATCGACGCGGCCACCGGCGGCATGCTCGAGCGGGTGCACGGCGAGCAAGGCTTCCTGCGCGGCGCGCTGCGCGCCCTGGCGCGCGAACGCCGCATGCGCGACTGGGCCCGCTGCCGCCCTTCGAGCTGATCGCACGCGCCGACGGCCGCCTGACGCTGAGGACACCGGCCACCGGCGCGCGCATCGACCTCGAGTCGTTCGGCCCGACCAACGCCGCCGTGTTCGCCCGCCTGCTGCACGCTGAACAGAGCAACCCCTGAGGAGCCACGACCGCCATGGACGCCACTCACCGCCATCAGCAGCGCCCGCGACGCCGACGGCCAAGGCCAAGGCAGAGCACGCTGCTCACGCCGCGCTTCTACACCACCGACTTCGAGGCGATGGACCGCATCGACGTCAGCCCGATGCGCGCCGAGTGGGACGCGATGATGGCCGAGTACGAGGGCGACAACAACCACGACCACTTCCAGCGCACGCCGAGTTCGCCGACGAGATGCGCGCGCAGATGGCCCAGATGCCGCCCGAACTGCGCCAGGAGTTCCTGGACTTCCTGATCAGCTCGGTGACCTCGGAGTTCTCGGGCTGCATCCTCTACAACGAGATCCAGCAAGAACATCCAGCAACCCCGACATCAAGGCGCTGATGCGCTTCATGGCGCGCGACGAATCGCGCCACGCCGGCTTCATCAACCAGGCGCTGCAAGGACTTCGGCCTGGGCGTGGACCTGGGCGACCTGAAGCGCACCAAGGCCTACACCTACTTCAAGCCCAAGTACATCTTCTACGCGACCTACCTGTCCGAGAAGATCGGCTACGCGCGCTACATCACCATCTTCCGCCAGCTCGAGCGCCACCCCGAGAAGCGCTTCCACCCGATCTTTCGCTGGTTCGAGCGCTGGTGCAACGACGAATTCCGCCACGGCGAGATCGTTCGCGCTGATGATGCGCGCGCAACCCGCACCTGCTGCGCGGCGCCAACATGCTGTGGATCCGCTTCTTCCTGCTGGCCGTGTACGCCACCATGTACGTGCGCGACCACACGCGGCCCGATGCTGCAAGCAGGCGATGGGCCTGGACGCCGACCGAGTACGACTACAAGGTGTTCGGCATCACCACCGAGATCTCCAAGCAGGTCTTCCCGATCTCGCTGGACATCGACCACCCGGCCTTCCGCGCCGGCATGGACCGGCTGTTCGCAGCTGTCGCAGCGCATGGACGCGGCCAAGGCGCGCGGCGGCCTGATCGGCAGGCTGCAGCAGGCCGGGCTGTGCCGTGGCCGGCGTCGGCGGCCTTCGCGCGCCTGTACCTGCTGCCGGTGCAAGCGCCACGACGCTGCCGCGCGCAGGTGCGCGTGGCGCCGGCCTGGTAGGCCAGGCCACTCCGCGACGCATGGCCCACGTCATGAGCTGGCGCTGCCGGTGCTGTTCGCGGTGTTCGTCTGGTGGTTCTCCACCGGCATCGTGATGCTGCTGGACGGGCTGCCGCGCACCACCTTCCGCTGGAGCCACCTGCTGTCCAGCGCTGCTGGCGCTGGGCGCGCTCGTGGGCCTGGCGCACACCGCCGCGCAGACCACGCCGGCCGGCGCCTACTGCGCCTTCACCTGCGCGCTGCTGGTGTGGGGCTGGCACGAGCTGAGCTTCCTCACCGGCTGGGTCACCGGCCCGCGCGCAGCGCGCTGCCGACGCCGGCGTGCGCGGCTGGCGGCGCTTCGTGCAGGCGGTGCAGGCGATCCTGTGGCACGAACTGGCCATCCTGGCCTCGCGGCGTGCTGATCGCTGGCGCTGACCTGGGGCGCGCCCAACCAGGTCGGCGCTGGCACCTTCCTGCGTGCTGTGGGTGATGCGCATGAGCGCCAAGCTCAACGTCTTCCTGGGCGTGCGCAACCTCAGCGTCGAACTGCTGCCGCCGCACCTGGCCTACCTGGCGCAGCTACTTCCGCCGCCGGCGCGATGAACGTGCTGTTCCCGCTCGTCGGTGACGGCGGCCACCGCGGTCGCCGTGCGCTGATCGGCGACGCGCTGCGACCAGCCCCGGCAGCGCGCGCGCCACCGGGCTGCTGCTGGTGGCCACGCTGCTGGCGCTGGCGATCGTCGAACACTGGCTGCTGGTGCTGCCGCTCGCAGGCCACGGCGCTGTGGCGCTGGGCCATGGCAGCGCGATGCCGGCCGGCCGACGGCGCACGCCCGTGCCAACCGCACTTCCGCCCCTGGAACGCCGATGAGAAGCTTCTTCACGCCCGTTAGCCCCGGCGTGCCGCCGGTGTCGGCACGTCCAGGCGACGCGCCCCCACGGGTGCGCCGCGGGCCATCGTCATCGGCAGCGGCTTCGGCGGGCTGGCCGCGGCCATCCGCCTGAGCTGCCGCGGCTACCGCGTCGAGGTGCTCGAGAAGCTCGACGCCCCCGGCGGCCGCGCCTACGTCGGCGGCAGGACGGCTTCACCTTCGATGCCGGCCCGACCATCATCACCGCGCCCTTCATGCTCGAGGAGCTGTGGGCGCTGTGCGGCCGCAAGCTCGCGGACGACGTCGAGCTGCGGCCGATGGACCCGTTCTACCGCATCCGCTTCGACGACGGCAGCATGGTTCGACTACAGCGGCGACGCCGAACGCATGCGCGCCGAGGTGGCGCGCTTCAGCCCCGACGACCTGCCCGGCTACGAGCGCTTCCTGACCGAAGCAGCCACGTGCTACCAGCTCGGCTTCGAGGAACTCGGGCGACAGGCCTTCGACGGCCTCGGCGACCTGCTGGCCGCCGTGCCCTCGCTGATGAAGCATGCGCGGCTGGCGCAGCATCTACCGCATGGTTGCGGGCCACCTGCGCAACCCCAAGCTGCGCATCGTGATGAGCTTCCACCCGCTGCTGATCGGCGGCAACCCGTTCTCGGTGACCTGCGTCTACAGCCTGATCAACACGCTGGAGCGCCGCTTCGGCGTGCACTGGGCGATGGGCGGCACCGGCGCGCTGGTGCGCGGCCTGGTCGGGCTGCTCGCCGAGCGCGGCGTGCCGGTGCGCTGCAACGCCGAGGTGCGCCGCATCACGGTCGAGAACGGGCGGCGCCACCGGCATCGAGCTGGCCAATGGCGAGCGGCACTGCGGCCGACATCGTGGTGTGCAACGCCGACACCGCGTGGACCTACCGCCACCTGATCGAGCCGCAGCACCGCCGCCACTGGACCGACAAGCGCATCGAGAAGCGGCCGCTACTCGATGAGCCTGTTCGTCTGGTACTTCGGCACGAACACGCCGCTTCGAGGACGTGCCGCACCACATGATGGTGCTCGGCCCGCGCTACAAGGAGCTGCTCGAGCGACATCTTCAAGCGCCATCACCTGGCCGAGGACTTCAGCCTCTACCTGCACCGACCCACCGCGACCGACCCGTCGATGGCGCCCCGGGGCTGCGACGCGTTCTACGTGCTGGCGCCGGTGCCGCACCTGGACAGCGGCACCGACTGGGCGACACAGGCCGAGACCTTACCGGCAGGCCGTCCTCGAGCGCGCTGGAGCGCACGGTGCTGCCCGGGCTGCGCGACAGCATCGTCACCTCGCGCGTCACCACGCCGCAGGACTTCCACGACCGCCTGCTGTCGTTCAAGGGCGCGGCCTTCGGCCTGGAGCCGGTGCTGCTGCAAAGCGCCTGGTTCCGACCGCACAACCGCAGCGAAGACGTGCAAGGCCTGTTCATGGTGGGTGCCAGCACGCACCCGGGTGCCGGCGTGCCCGGCGTGCTGATGTCGGCGAAGGCGCTTGAAACGGTGGTTCCCCATGTTTCCGATGTCCGCCATGCAGTCTGACACCACCGTGAGCCTTCCGCCCTACGACGCACAGCGCCTGCCGCGCGCTGATGCGCGGCGGCTCCAAGACCTTCTTCGCCGCGTCGCTGCTGCTGCCCGCGCGCGTGCGCGCACCGGCCACCGCGCTGTATGCCTTCTGCCGTCTGGCCGACGACGAGATCGATCTCGGCGGCGACGCCGCGCTCGCGATGCAGGGCCTGCACCCGCCGCCTGGACGCTGATCTACGCCGGTCGGCCGCAGGCGATCGATGCCGACCGCGCGCTGGCCGGCGTGGTGCACCGCTTCGCGATTCCGCGCGCGATGCTCGACGCGCTGCTCGAGGGCTTCCTCTGGGACGCCCAGGGCCGCCGCTACGAGACGCTGGAAGAGTGCACGCCTACGGCGCGCGCGTGGCGGGCACGGTGGGCGCGATGATGGCGCTGGTGATGGAAACGCGCGCACGCCGCATGCGCTGGCGCGCGCCTGCGAACTCGGGCGTGGCCATGCAGCTGACCAACATCGCCCGCGACGTCGGCGAAGACGCGCGCAACGGCCGGCTCTACCTGCCGCGCGCCTGGATGCGCGAAGCCGGCATCGACCCGCGAGGCCTGGCTGCGCGCGCCGCATTTCGACGCCGGCGATCGGCGCCGTGGTGCAGCGCCTGCTCGACGCCGCCGACGCGCTCTACCACCGCGCCGAGACGGGCATCGCCGCGCTGCCGCGCGACTGCCGCCCGGCCATCGCGGCCGCGCGGCTGGTCTATGCCGAGATCGGCCGCCAGATCGAGCGCAACGGCCTGGACTCGGTCAGCCAGCGCGCGGTGGTGTCACGTCAGCGCAAGCTCGCACTTGATGGCGCACGCCACGAGCGCGGCGCTGGCGTTCGCCCGCTGCGCACAGCGCCAGCCTGCCGGCGACACCTGCCTGCCGTGCAGTACCTGGTCGATGCGGCGTCGGACGGCCTTGCCGCCGGCTGCCGCCGGGCACCGCTCGCTTCGTGCAGCGAGCGGCCTGGGTGATCGAGCTGTGCGAGCGCCAGGTGGCGCAGCAAAGAGCGCTGCGATGAACGCCCGCATCATGAATCCAAGCGACTGGCCCATCGTGCTCATCGAGGGCGTGCTGGTGCTGGGCGGCGCACTGCTGTTCGGTTGGTGGCAACTGCGCTCGATCGATCGCGACCGGCAGGAAGCCGCGCGGCAGCGAGCGGACGAAGCCTTGCGTTCGCGCAAGGACAACCAGGTCAAAGAAGAAGAAAAGGAGAGCAAGGGGAGTTGACGAACCGGGTGAACAACAAGAGCCAATTTGAGTTGGCCTGCATCTCGTGCACCCACAGAAGCGTTCTTTTGAAACGTAGTACCCACGTGCGGGTTGAGCACGAAACCTGTAAAGTCACGAAGAGGAGAAAAACATGTCGGACCCCACGAAGGTATGGCCCACCGGCCTGACCGAAGCCGAATCCGAAGAAGTGCATCGCCACATCATTCAGGGCACGCAGATCTTCGGGATGATCGCTGCGCTGGCGCACCTGCTGGCGTACATCTATTCACCCTGGCTCACTAATCGAAGGAGAAACGCATGATCTATGGAAAAATCTGGCTGGTGGTCAAGCCTTCGGTCGGCATCCCTCTGATGCTCGGCGCCGTGGCGGTGAGCTCGTTCGCCGTGCACTACGCGCTGCTGACGCACACGACCTGGCTGCCCAAGTACTACGAGGGTGGCGCCAAGGCAGTCAAGGCGCCGCATGGAGGCCGCGTCGCTGACGATCCTCTGGCCCGGAGACCGGTACAAGAAGTAGCGGCCATCATCGTGACACAGCACGGCGGGCCGGGAAGCACATCTCTCGGCCCGCTCGTTGCTGCGCAGGCTTTCCCGCTAAGCGTTCCTCTGCAATCGCGCATCGGCGTTCACGCCGAGTCGATCACGACTTCCACGGCCATGAAGCGCCTCAGCCGAAGCTCATGGTCACCTGGGCAGGATTCGGGCCGCGCTTTCTGCCTTTCGCCGATGCGGCGACGCCGGACCTGCCGCTGTCGCGCCTGCTGCGGCTGTCGCTGTTCCAGGCCTCGGTGGGCATGGCGCTGGTGCTGCTGGTCGGCACGCTGAACCGCGTGATGATCGTCGAGCTCGAGGTGCCGGCCTCGCTGGTGGCCATCATGATTTCGCTTGCCGGTGATCTACGCGCCGTTGCGCGCGCTCATCGGCTTTCGCTCCGACACCCACCAGCTCCGCGCTGGGCTGGCGGCGCGTGCCCTTCATCTGGATGGGCACGATGGTGCAGTTCGGCGGCCTGGCCATCATGCCGTTCGCGCTGCTGGTGCTGTCGGGCGGCGGCAATGCCAGCCAGTGGCCGGCCTGGATCGGCCAGGCGGGCGCGGGCATCGCCTTCCTGCTGGTGGGTGCCGGCCTGCACACCACCCAGACGGCCGGGCTGGCCCTGGCCACCGATCTCGCGCCGGTGGAGTCGCAGCCCAAGGTGGTCGGCCTGATGTACGTGATGCTGCTGCTGGGCACCATCGTCAGCGCGCTGGTCTTCGGCGCAGCTGCTGGCCGACTTCAGCCCGGGCCGGCTGGTGCAGGTCATCCAGGGTGCCGGCGGTGGCGACCATGGTGCTCAACGTCGTGGCCCTGTGGAAGCAGGAGACGCGCAACCCGCCGCGTGGTGCGACCGCGCGGCGGCCACGCCAGCTTTCGCGAATCCTGGCGACAGCTCATCCGCAGGAGCGAACGCCAGCTGCGCCGCCTGATCGCCATCGGCCTGGGCACCATGGCGTTCAGCATGCAGGACGTGCTGCTCGAGCCCTACGGCGGCCAGGTGCTGGGCATGAGCGTGGGCGCCACCACCACGCTGACGGCCACGCTGGCGCATCGGCGGGCTGCTGGGCTTCGGCTGGGCTTCGGGCGTGCTGAGCCGCGGCGCCGATCCCTTCCGCATGGCCGCTGGCGGCGCGCTGCTGGGCATTCCGGCCTTCGCCGCCGTACTGCTGGCGGCGCCGTTGACTCGATGCCGCTGTTCGGCTGCGGCGTGCTGCTGATCGGCCTGGGCGGCGGCATCTTCAGCCACGGCACGCTGACGGCGACGATGAACAGCGCCCCGAAGGAGCAGACCGGCCTGGCGCTGGGCGCCTGGGGAGCGGTGCAGGCCACCGCCGCAGGCGTGGCCGTGGCGCTGGGCGGCATCGGCCGGGATGTCGTTTCCTCGTTCGCCGACCGGGGATACTTCGGTCCGTCCCTCGCCGTGCCCGCCACCGGCTATGCTTTTGTCTACAGTATCGAAATGGCGTTGCTGGTGGCCACCACGGTGGTCATGGCAACGCTGATCGGTAGCCAGCCCACCCGAACCCAACCCCCACGGAGACCCTGATGAAGATTTACCACCTGCTGTTCCTGGTCTGGCTGCTCGTCGTCACGCTGTGGATCTTCGGGCAGGTCCAGGCCGCGGCGCGCCGGGACAAGAACAAGAAGTGAGTCGGTGTCGGCGCCTCTAGCGCCGAGGTGCCGACCACTCCCCAGCTTTCGCCGGCTTCGTGAGAGGCCGTGCGATCGAGGTAGCTTGACACCACGTCCACCACCAGCGTCGCAAACAGCGCCGTGATGGCAGCGAGCCACAGGCCCAGGGGCACACCGCCAATCTGGAAGCCGAAGTCATACCCCGCCTTGAAGACCGATCCCGATCGCGAGCAGGTTCAGTCGTGCAGCGCATAACGCTGCCACGCGGATCGATGGGTGGGTTTCATCATGGTGTTGTTCCTTTCTGGAGTGGCCGCTGCTCGAAGGGCTCGTGCAGCGCTGGCTATCGGATCCGCGGCATGCGCCACGGCAGCATCAGGCGCGTCGCGCGCGACACCAGGCGGGGCACGTTCAGGCGTCTCGTGCACCGACATCACCCGCTCGCCGAGCAGGCTCGACTCCAGCATCGAGCGCACGTAGAACGGCGTGTCTTCCAGCGTTTGCAGCACGCGCGCCGGCGGCCCGGCGTCGTTGCGCATGGCGCGGTCGATGCGCCACAGCGTGCGCGGCAGGGCCTGGCGCGGCGGCGGCTCGAAGGCTTCGCTGCGGCCGTCGGCGCGGAAGCGCTGGGCGATGACGCGATCGCCGCCGCTGCTTCTGTCGCACGTCGTAGATCACCGCCGTGCTGCCGTCGCGCAGGTGCGCAGCGCGACCAGTCCCATTCGACGAAGGGCCGATCGATCGGCTCGTCGCCCTCGTTCGAATCGAGGTAGGCGTGGCCGCGCCAGCTGCGCGCCGGGTCGATCGAGCTCGACTTCGACGCGCGCGCAGGGCGCGATCGGGCCCCAGCGGTGGCGGCCGCCGTCGTCGAGCGGCGCCGCGAAGCTCGACAAGCCGCGCGGCCACACGCGCACGCGGCCGCGCACGCGGTGCGGGATCGGCACGCCGATCTCGTCGAGGTCGATCGTCAGCGACTCGCCATCCCATTGCAGCCGGCTCGGGCCGACGACGAACTCGTTGCGCGCTGCGCGACACGCTGGCCGGCTGCGCTCGGTCATCGTCCAGCGCCGGCCCGCGTCGCCGTAGAGCGCCACGTTGATGGCGCAGTGGTTCTCGGCCGGTGCGGTCGGCGTCGCGGCCCAGCGCCCAGGCGTAGTAGGGCGAGAAGACGCTGCCGACGAAGGCGATGATGCGTCAGGGCGTGGCGGCCGTCGTCGCTGATGGCGTCGACATACCACCAGAGGTAGCCACCCGGCGCGACCGGCTGGTCGAATCGAGGTGCGCCATCAGCGTCTCGGCCGCCCGTTGTCCTGACAGTGCCGCCATCGGCACGCCCGGCCCCGGATGCACGCCGCCCCCCGCCAGGAACAGGCCCGGCAGCCGGCTCGCGCCCCCGGCCGCTGGAACGACGCCATCCAGCCGTGCGTCGCCTGACCGTAGAGCGCCCCGCCCGTCGCCGGGAAGAGGCGGTGAAAGTCGTGCGGCGTCGTGCGCAGGGTCTGCTGCGGTGTCAGCTCGAGGTGCAGGCCGCACTGGCGCAGCAACGCCAGACTCCGGTGTTCGCATGGGTCGATCTCCTGGGCATCGAAGGCGCGGCGGTCGCCCTCGGGTGGCGCGTTCACCAGCGCGAGCAGGCGCTCACGGCCGGGGGTGCGGCAAGGCTGCCTGGTCGTCACGGTCCTGCGCGCACACGTACACCGTGCCGCGGCTGGGCAGCTGGCGGCGCTGGAAGATGTCGTCGAATTCCGACGCGTAGTCATCGTCGAAGAACACGTTGTGGCGCACCAGCGGAAAGCCCTCGGTGCGCACATGGGCCGACCAGGTCAGCGCCGACAGCGAGCGCTTGGCGCGCGGCAGCGGCTTGGCGCGCGCGCACCGGCGCCGGGCCGAGCAGACCATCGCTCAGCGCCTGCGGGCTCGCCGTTGAAGACCACGGCGTCGGCCGGCAGCACCTCGCCGCCGGCCAGCCGGACGCCGCTCACATGACCACCGTCCACGAGGATGCGTTCGCAGCGTGTCGCAAAGCGCAGCGTGGCGCCTCGCCGCTGCGCGAGGGCGGCGAAGGCCTGCGCCACGGCATGCAGCCCGCCATCGACCGACCACACGCCATCGAGCTCGACCTGTGCCACCAGCATCAGCGTGGCCGGGGCCTGCCACGGCGACGAGCCGGTGTAGGTGGCGTAACGACCGAAGAGCTGGCGCAGGCGCGGATCGTGGAAATGCCGGCCGAGCGAACGCCACAGACTGGCAAAGGGGCCCAGGCCGGCGAGCGTGGCGAGACCGCGCGGGCCGAGCTGGGTGGCCATCGAGCCCAGCGTCGGACGACCTGATCGGATGTACGGTCCTTCGAGCTGCTGGTAGACCTGCTGCGCCTGGGCGCAGAAGGCCGTGAAGCGCCGGGCTTCTGCCGCGCCGCTGAATTCGCCGATGGCCGCCGCCGATCGCTGGCGGTCGGCGAACAGGTCGAGGCGCTGCGCGTGCCCTCGCCAGGCGTGGCGCGCCAGCACCTCCAGCGGTGTGAGCGCTGGCAGGTCGGCCATCGAGCCACCGGCCGCTGCGAGGATCTGCTCGAACACCCAGCGCATCGTGAACACGGTGGGGCCGGAGTCGATGGCGGCACCGTCCACCAGCGGCTGGCGCATCTTGCCGCCTGGCGCATCGGCCGATTCCACCAGCGTGACCTGCACGCCCGCGCTGGCCAGCAGCAAGGCACTCACCAGCCCGCCCATGCCGGCGCCGATCACGACGACACGGCGCTCGCTGCGCAAGTCAGTGGCCATAGCGCTGGCCCTTCCACACGCCATCGATGCGCAGAGGCAGGAAGCGCGCGAACATCGATTCGCTGAAGTAGTGGCCCCCGTAGGCCGCGCGGATCGCCTGCTGGTGAGCCCCGTGACGCGCATAGGCGTCCATGGCCGCCTTGTCGTCCCACAGGCTCACGGTGCACTGCCGCAGGATCGGTGCTTCGCCCAGACCCACAGCCAGGCGACATCCGGCCACGCTTTCCAGGGCCTGCTCCGCTGGCGGAGCCATGCGCCAGAACTCGGCGGCATGCCGTGCGCGGATGGAGGCGCGCGTCAGGGACACCAATGGCATGTCGGGCGGCAACGTGGTGCCGACCTCGAGCGTCGTGCCGGACCAACTGCCGCGGCACGAACCGACACGCAGCACGGCCACCAGCGCCTCTTCGGCATGGCCTCGGTAGGCGCGCAGCAGCGCCGAGTGGTCGATGAAACTCTGGGCAGCCGCTTCGTCATCGAAGCTCAGGAACAGACCTTGACGCGTGGCACTCGGGCGCAGTCCGAAGCCACCGTCCTGTCCGCTGCCCATGACCTTGGCGAAGCGCAGGCCGGGCTCGCGCCTCAGCGGCCAGTCTCGCAACGCCAGTCGGGTCCAGGCCCACAGCCGGGCGTCGCGGCGAAAGTCCACCAGCACCAGCACCGCCACCGAGCCCACCGAACGCACGGCGCGCACCAACGGGACGCCGCTGTGGGTCGCCGGAACCGACGACCCCGCGGCGACGCGCTCGATCTGCGAACCGCCTTGCACCCCGGTCGTGTTCACATGGAGCGCCTCAGGTGCAGCGAGACAACCTACTTGACCGTGACTTCCACGCGGCGTGCCGTCGGGTCTTCGCCCGAGATGTTGGCCTCGGTCTGCTGCGGCTTCTCGAGAATCACCCGCGCTTCCTTGACGCCACCGGCCAGCAGCGAGTCGCGCACGGTGAAGGCGCGTTGCTTGGCCAGCTCCTGGTTCTGCGCCAGCGTGCCCGCTGCGGAGTGGTAGCCGGAGATGGTCGCCTTGAGCTTGGGCTCGGCGTTGAGCTTGACGATCAGCTGGGCCAGGCCCTTGGCCTGGTCGTCGCCGCAGCACGGCGGAGCCCACGCCGAAATACAGCACCGATCGCGTCGCCTCGGCCACCGGCGGCGGCAGGCTCGGCGCGGCACTCACCTTGGCCACCACGCTGAGCAGCTCGGGATGGTCCTTGGCCATCGGCGCGCCATACAGCGGCTTGTAGGCTCCCTGGTGGCAGGTGCTGCAGCTGACCTTGGCCACGTCACCCATGGGCCCCTTGCGGTCGGCCGGGAAAGTTGCCTGCAAGGGCTGCATGTAGCTGCTGGTTGAGATCTCGCACCATCCGGATGCCGTGCCATGCCGTGACACGCTTGGGCGTGCTCTCCGTCCAGGTGCCGAAAGACCGCGTGTTGTGGCAGTAGGTGCAGTTCACGCCCAGCGACTGGGACATGTGCATCATCAGCCCATAGGTGGCCTCGGTCGTCTGGATCGGTGTGTTCGCTGCCACCGGCAGGGCGGTCGGACCGGCCACGCGGATCTCGGTCGCCTTGGCGTTGAGATAGGTGGTGAACGGATCGTAGGGCAGCGTGCTCAGGCCAACGCTCCTGGCCGGATGGTTCTGCGCCATTCAGGTTGCCGATGAAGTCGCCGCGCTTGTCCTGCGGCACCGCGGTGAACCAGACCTCCGACGGGATGTTATTGCCGCGGTGACAGGTGTAGCAGGTGACGCCGGTGGCCGCCACGTGGGGCTTCCAGTCGGCGTTCACCTTCTGCGTCATCTGGATCATCTTGCGCGCCACCACCTTGGTGTACTTGCTGTCGTCTGCCAGGTTCTCCGGGTTGTGACAGTAGTTGCAGCCCTGCGTGGGCGCCACCCACGAGGTGATGGCCACCATGTGGCGGGTCAGCTCGCCGACGCTCAGATCGCCCAGCACCTGGACGTTCTTGAAAACATCCTTGGCCTTGGGGCCGTCCGGGCTCGCAGGCGCCTGGGGCGCCGGCGGCTGGTTGTTCGGAATCTGCTCGGCCACCGTGCGCGGGTTGTAGACCTGCACCATGCCGGTCCCGCGGTAGCCGTACTGCACCGAATCCATCGGCGGCCGCTCGCAGCCCGCCAGCACGGCCACACCGGCCAGCGCGGCGAGCAGTGACGTCACTCTCGCGAAGGCACTCATGGCTTGACTCCCTGGATCACGGTGGCCGGGTCGATGACCGTGCCGAAGATGGCGGGATAGGGTGGCGCCACCCCGTGCTTGACCGACCAGAGGTACCAGTTGTCGACCACGGTGCCCGAGAGCAGGATGCCGATGCCGCCGGTCAGCGGGCACAGCACCGCGAACCACCAGGCCCAGCGGTGAATGGACTCGGTGGTGGCGTTGAAGCCCATGGTCCAGCGCCAGAAGAGAGCGGCACGTTCCGAAGCCGTACCGCGATCGACGATCTGCTCGATCTCGCGCTCACCGCCGAAGCGGGTGACGGCCAGGATGGTGGCGCCGTGCATCGCGAAGAGCAGCGTCGAGCCGTACAGGAAGGCGATCGACAGCGCGTGGAACGGGTTGTAGAAGAGGTTGCCGTAGCGCAGCGAGAAGGCCGCGGTCCAGTCGAGGTGCGAGAAGATGCCGAAGGGGACCGCCTCGCTCCAGCTGCCCATCAGGACCGGGCGGATGAAGCCGAGCACCAGAAAGAGCCAGATGGCCGCGGCAAAGCCCCAGGCGACGTGGGTGCCGAGCCCCAGTGCGCGCGCCCGGGTGTACATGCGCGCCCACCACAGCAGGATGGAGATCGTGAGGAACAGGCCTGCGATCAGCCACCAGCCGCCGTCGTTGATCGGCGGCAGGGACAAGCCATAGGCCGGCGATGGCGGATCCAGCGACAGCCAGAACAGCTGGCGCACGAACTGCACCGGATCCCAGTTGACCTGGGCGAGCATGTTGAAGCCGATGATGTTGAACGACAGCGTGCCGAAGATCAGCGACGCCAAGCCCAGCGGCCCGAGGTAGATGGGACCGATCTGCGCGCAGCCGATGCGCCCGAGCAGGTGCACGATCCATGGGTTCTTGCCGGTGCGGGGGCTGTTGCCCGGGGGCAGGGGGACACCCAGTTCGGCCGGGCCCACGACCTGCACGCTGGTAAAGAGATTCTGATATTCGACCATGCTTGTTCTCCTGGGCTCACTTGATGGGCCACTGGCTCCAGATCGGCAGGCTCAGCCACCAACCCCACCACTCCGGCCAGCCGCGCGTCCAGAACGGGCCGCTGATGACGATGCACACCGCGCTGAAGAACACCGCAGCCAGGGCCAGGAACAGGCCCAGGCGGTGGATGCCCAGCGAACCGATGGAGTAGCCGATGGCGTCGCGGAAGAAGGTGTCTTCGTGCGCCGGCGTCTTGACCGCCTCACCCTTGCCCGGGTTGGTGGCCGAGAGAATCAGGCCCCCGTGCATGGCCAGTGCCAGCGTCGTCGTGAAGAAGAAGCTGATGGCGATCATGTGCGCCGGGTTGTAGTGAAAGTGCAGGTACTGGTAGCCGACGTTGCTCACCCAGTCCAGGTGGCTGTAGATGCCGTACGGAAAGCCGTGTCCCCAGGCGCCCATGAGCACCGGGCGGATCACGACCAGCGTGAAGTAGGCAAAGATCGCGAAGCCGAAGGCGATGGGCACGTGCAGCCCCATGCCGAGCTTGCGGCAGATCTCGACCTCTCGCAGAGCCCAGGAGACGAACGCACCGAGCGCGCACACCGTGATCAATTGCCACAGGCCGCCTTCGAGCAGCGGCGCAGCGCGCAGGCCGTACGACAGGTCGGGCGGGGCAATGCTGATCTGCCAGAGGTTCCAGGTCGGGCCCATGGCTGCGCCCCACAGGATCATCGCGGTCCCGAGGAACGAAAAGAAGATGGTCGTGACGCCGAAGAAGCCGACGTAGAACGGACCTACCCAGAAATCAAAAAGATCGCCGCCGATGAGCGTGCCACCGCGGACGCGATACTTTTTCTCGAAACTCAACATGGCCATGGTTGTCGTCCTCCGACACTTGGTGCTCGTCAATCGGCGCCATGCAAGGCGCCAGCCGGGCAGTCAAGCGGGATCGGGTACACGCCCTCCCCCGCTTGAACCGCCAGCGGCGGCTCACCCGTTACTTGGCCGGTGTGACCGAAGCAACTGCGGTGGGCATGGGGGAGTTCACCGATGCCACGGCAGCCTTCTTCGGGCCGTCGAGCCAGTTGAACTTGTTCGTGCTCAACAGGATGAGGTGAATCATCACTGCGAGGGCGAACAGGAACGCCCCTTGGACCACCATCGCCCTGAGGGGGTCGAACAAACGCCAGATTCTCCACATGATTCCAAGCTCCTACAGTAAATGCGACATAGAGGTGTAGACCGCGGCCTTGACGCCACCGAAGAGCGACTTCGCCCCCTCGGCACCCGGCAACCAGGCTCGCCAATCGCAACCCAGCAACTGCCCGGTGAGGGCAATGGCCAGAAAGACCACGAAGCACAACGCATAGATGAGGAAACTGCTGCGATTCCTCTGCTGCGCGCTCTGTTCATGAACTGCACTGTGGGTGTGTGACATGGCAACCCTTTCGCTGGGATAGCGGTTTCAGACGTTCAGAGCCAGGGACGCCAGACCCAAACGAGCAAGTGAGCCACCACGGCGACTGCCGTGAAGCCCACGAACCCCTGGACCCAGAATCGATGGAACTCTTGAGCTTCGTCGTCGGTGAGTCCCGAGATCGAGCCTTTTCTCTCAGCCATAGGAAGACTCCTTCAGCTTGGTCTTGCGACCCGCCGCGCAACACGCCCGCGCGACAAGGGCGGCCGCGGCAGGCTGCCGCGACATGAGGGACGCGCGACCACCGGCTGGTCGCAGCGCTGCTGTATCGATGAAGGACGCTTGGCAGGTGTTCACGCCGGCAACTCCTGCAGGCTGGTACCGCTCGACTCGGCCACGCGTTGGACGGTGACCCGCTCTTCTCCACCCAACCGGGCATCGGCCTCGGCACGATCGCGCAGCCGCTTGGCCGCAGAGATGCGCACCAGCACGGGCTGCGACTCCACGACGCGGTCCAGCAAGGCTTTGGCTTCGTCGTCCCAGGCCAATTCGCGGCGCTGGCGAGCCGGCGTGGGATCGACCCGATCGAGTTCCGTGCCCAGCGGCAGGATGTGGAACAGCGCATCGAACAGCGCGTTGCAGAACTCCTGCACCAGGTAGGTGGCGCCTGCATAGCCCATGAACGGCGTGCCGGTGTGGCGCCGGATGGCCGCACCCGGGAACGACGCGGCGATGTAGGCCGGCTTGGGACCGTGGCCGCGACGACTTCTCGGCCAGGTACATGCGTTCGTTGTAGCTGCCGAACATCACCAGCGGCGGCTTCTCGTGGACCATGCGCCGCACGGTTTCGTTGTCGGTCTTGGTGCCGGCGGTGCGCGACACCGCGAAGTTGCAGGGCAGGCCCAGTTCGTCTTCGAAGAAGTGGCGGATGCCGCGGGCATAGGTCTCGCCGGCGACCACGGCAAAGTTGGCGGTGCCGAAGAAGTCCTGAGTGACCGAGCGCCACAGATCCCAGATGGGCTTGATGGTGGTGTGCTTCTCGCGCTCGATGAAGGGCTCAGGATCGAGGTGCAGCAACTCACCGAGCTGTCGCAGGAAGGCGGTGGTGCTGTGCAGACCGATTGGCGCCTGCAGGTAGGGGCGCTCGAGCGCTTCGCACAGCATGCGACCGAACTCACGGTACATGCACACGTTGGCGTCGGCATCGACCAGCTTGGCCACGTCGGCGAGGTGGCTGCCGAGCGGGAACACCATGTTCACTTCGGCGCCGATGCCTTCGACCAGCCGCCGGATCTCGGCGAGATCGCTGGGCATGTTGAACGTGCCGTAGCTCGGGCCGATGATGTTGACGCGCGGCCGCTCTCTTTGACCATTCGGGCCAGCGGGGCGTTCGGCAAAGGGAACTCGCTGAGGCACCTTGCGCAGGCCGTATTGCGTCCAGAGCCAGTACATCGCGCGGTTGGCGCATTGCCACTGGTCTTCGTCGATCGTGCGCGGCAGGAAGCGCTGGATGGTGGTGCCCTCGGGCGTGACACCTCCACCAATCATCTCGGCGATCGAGCCGGTGACGACCACGCTCGGCAGGTCCGGATCGAGCGCAGCGTGGGCGCGCTTCATCGCGCCTTCGGTGCCTTCGCGGCCGAGCTGTTCTTCGGCCAGACCGGTGACGACGATGGGCAACTCATGCGGCGGCAGCGCGTCGGTGTAGTGCAGCACGCTGGTGACCGGCAGGTTCTCGCAGCCCACCGGGCCGTCGATGATGACTTGCAGGCCCTTGATGGCGGTGAACACGTACACCGCGCCCCAGTACCCGCCGGCACGGTCGTGGTCGATGACGTAGTTGCGCGGGGCCGCCATCAGATCATCTCCTCTGCCTTGCGCTTCTTCATCAGCTTGATGACCTGACGGCGCGTCTCGGCGCGGAACTCGGGGCGTTCGACCGGCTTGTCTTCCCACACGCCCGACTGGTCGCCCGAGCCGACGTCACCGAAGAACTCGCGCATCGCCAGGAAGCGGGCCTTGTTGCCGATGGCGGTGTTGACCACCTGCGCCAGCGAGCCGGCGCCGGCCGGACCCATCAACGGGCGTGCCGAGATGAGGTTGGTGAAGTACAGCGCCGGGATGGTGGCTTGCTTGGCGGCCTGAACCACCGGGGTGGTCCCGATGGCCAGGTCGGGCTTGAACTCGCGCACGGCGGCGATGTCCTGCTCGAGCGAGGCGCGGTACTGAACGTGCACTCCGCGCGCCTGCAGCCATTCGAGATCGGGTGCGCTCCAGGGTGTCTTGGGGCAGGCAGTACCGACGTACGGCACTTCGGCGCCGCTCTCGACGAGCAAGCGCGCCACCAGCAGTTCGCTGCCTTCGTAGCCGCTCACCGTGACGCGGCCCTTGACCGGCGTGGCGGACAGTGCGCCCTTGATGGCGCGCAGCCACTTGTTCTTGGCCGCGTCGATCATCGCCTGCGGAATGTTGCAGGTGCGGCCCACCGACTGCAGCCAGGCTTCGGTGCCGTCGTAGCCCACGGGCGCAGACGCCACGATGGCCCGGCCTGCGGTCTGGAACTCGCGGATGCTCGCGGTATAGAAGGGATGGATGGCCGCGACCGCTGCGCAATCGAGCGCGCTGTAGAGCTCGCGCCATTCGCGCGTGGGCACCACGGGACCGGCAGCCAGGCCCATCGACTCGAGCATCATGCCGATGCCCACCGGGTCGGCCGGGAACATCTCGCCGATCAGGGTGACGGTGGGCCGCTCGCTCACGCCATTGCGCGGTGCCGTCACCGGGCCGGCTTCGGCCTCCGTGCGCGCGTAACGCAGCATGGCACCGGCGAGCACATCCTTGGCCTCGGCGTGGGTCGGCACGCCAAAGCCCGGCACGTCGATGCCGATGATGCGAACGCCGTTGATTTCCTTCGGCAGCAGCTGCAGCGGTACGCCGCTGGCGGTGGGCACGCACAGGTTGATGATGACGATGGCGTCGTACAGCGCCGGATCCGCCTGCTGGTGCACCGATTCGCGGATGTCTTCGAACAGCTTGCCGGTCACCAGGCTCTCGCTGTTGAACGGAACGTAGCCGACCGAGCGCCGCGCGCCGTAAAAATGCGAGGTGAAGGTGAGGCCATACACGCAGCATGCCGAGCCCGACAGGATGGTGTGCGTGCGGCGCATGCGCAGCCCGACACGCAGCGAGCCGAATGCCGGGCACATGCTCTGCGGCTGTTCATGCGGGCCCGCGCCCTCGGGCAATGGGTAGTCCTTGGCGTACTGCGCCAGCGTGTCGCTCTTGCCCGCCGCCTGGGCAGCGGCGAGCATGGTGTCACGGCCGGTGTGGCATCCCACGCCGTCACCAGACAGCGCGGCGGGGTTGGGCACCTGGGGCGTGTCGCTCATGGCGTCAGGCGGCGTCGTAGACCACTTCGAGGGTGGGCTTGACGATCTCGTTCTTGCCCACCATGTCGAACAGCGTCGCCGGCTCCATCTTGAAATCGCGGCCGGTCGATTCGGCTGAGAACAGGCCCAACAACTGGTCCTGCGTCTGCGGCTTGGGACGCACCGGCGGCGCCTCGGCCACGTTGGTGGCCAGTTCTTCGAACAGCGGCGCCCACTGCGTGCCGGGACGGCCGATGATTTCGTAGCTGGCGCTCTTGCGGCGGATGTCGTCGTTGGCCGGGATCGTGGCCAGCACCGGAATGCCGGCAGCCTCGGCGAACTTCTTGGCCTCGCCCGTGCCATCGTCGCGGTTGATCACGACGCCCGCCACGCCGACGTTGCCGCCGAGCTTGCGGAAGTACTCGACCGCGCTGCACACGTTGTTGGCCACGTACAGCGACTGCAGATCATTGCTGGCCACGACGATGACCTTCTGGCACATGTCGCGCGCGATCGGCAGGCCGAAGCCGCCGCAGACCACGTCGCCCAGGAAGTCGAGCAACACGTAGTCGAAGCCCCAGTCATGGAAGCCGAGCTTCTCGAGGGTCTCGAAGCCGTGGATGATGCCGCGCCCTCCGCAACCGCGGCCGACCTCGGGGCCACCGAGTTCCATGGCGTAGACGCCGTCGCGCTTGAAGCAGACATCGCCAATCGCCACGGCCTCGCCAGCAAGCTTCTTCTTGCTGCTGGTCTCGATGATGGTCGGGCAGGCCTTGCCGCCGAACAGCAGGCTGGTGGTGTCGCTCTTCGGATCGCAACCGATCAGCAGCACCTTCTTGCCCTGCTGGGCCATCATGTAGCTGAGGTTGGCGAGCGTGAAGCTCTTGCCGATGCCGCCCTTGCCATAGATGGCAATGATCTGCGTCGTCTTGGCGGCCG
Source organism: uncultured beta proteobacterium (assembly GCA_963739925.1). GTDB lineage: Bacteria > Pseudomonadota > Gammaproteobacteria > Burkholderiales > Burkholderiaceae_C > CAVUBY01. The sequence continues at coordinate 107,641 of CAVUBY010000004.1, forward strand.
GCGAGGTGGATACCGGATCGGGCTCGATGGCGGCCTCGGCACGGAGGATGTCCTTCTGCGAGTCCCGCGTCATGAAGTGAACGGGTGCGACAGCGGGGATCGTGGTCGTCGAGCTCATGCGGTGGCTCTCCAGTCGAGAATCATCTTCAGGCACTCGACATCGCCGAAGGCCGTGCGGTAGGCCCGCTCGGCGCCGGTGGCGTCTTCGTGGTGGGTGATCAGTCCGTCAAAGGAGAGGATTCCGGCCTCGGCAATCTCGCGCACGGCGAGCATGTCGGCAGGCTTCCACTCCGCGGCGGCGCGGATCTGGGCTTCGCGCATGAAGGCAGGCGCGAAGTTGAAGCTCAGGGGCGCGCTGTAGAAGCCAGCCAGCACGATCTCGCCGCCCGGGGCCAGGCGCGAGATGATCTTGTCGAGGATGGCGGAATCGCCGCTGACGTCATAGATGGAGCGGTAGTCGCGGCGCGGATCCTCGTCCGGATGCACGACCCGATAGCCTTCGGCACCCTTGGCGCGCTGCGGATGGGTTTCCCAGACCGTGGGCGCCGGAAACTCCGCCAGCACGGTCATGCGTGCGAGCAGGCGGCCGAGCACGCCATGACCGACGATGAGGTCGGGCGGCACGATCGGATCGCGCTTTCCGCCACCGGCCACCGCGTGATACGCCGTGGCCGCCAGCGCCAGCAGCACCGCGTTCTGGCCCAGGTCTTCACTCACCTGGAAGACGCGCTGCCCCGGAACGACGACCCGGGACGCCGCACCACCAAAGAGTCCCTTGACCTCGCCGTAGCAGCGCGCACCGGGAACGAAGACCCTCTCGCCGACTTCGTGGCCCGATTTGGCCCCGGCATGCCGAACGCGACCCACCGACTCGTATCCCGGCACGAGCGGGTAGCCCATGCCCGGAAACATCGGCATGCGACCGGTCCACAGCAGCTTCTCGGTGCCTGTGGAGATGCCGCTCCACTCGATGTCGACCACGATGTCTTCGTCGCCGGGTGCTGTCAGGTCCAGATGGCTGAGCACCAGCTTCTCTGGCTGCTCCAGCACCACGGCGGTGGTGTGCATGGGGTTCATGTCGACCTCCCAGGGAAAGCCGCGATCGCGACAGGCCAGCGCGGCGGGTTTGGGACGTTCCGGATGTCAATGCAACGAGTCATTTCGAGTGTCATCTTATGCTTACGCTCTTGAGTGTCAAGCATTGTTTACGAGGGTGTTGACGCCCCGCGAAAACACCCCCAGCCGGCGCCCAAAGGCTCCCAATTTCAGGCTTGCGCAACCAGCACCTGAACCTGCAGCGGCAAGCGCGTGCGCACCTGCCGGACGCTTCGGAAGCCCGCGGCGAGCAGCATTTCGGTGAGTCGCCCCGCGGAGCGGGGTCGCCCGCGCCCCATGGCCAGCAGGTAGAAGCCGAAATAGGCATCCCCCATCGGCTGGGCGCCCGGGGTGTCGGCCATCTGCTCGGCCAGCAGCAGGGTGCCGCCAGACGGCAACGCTGCATGCACTGCCCGCAGGATGGCCGCGGCACCCTCGTCGGTGTGGTCGTGAATCACCCGCACCAGCGTCACCAGGTCGGCGCCGCCCGGCAGCGCATCCCGGAAAAAGTCGCCTCCCTGGGTCGTCACCCGGTCCGAAAGTCCCTGGCTTGCCAGGCGCGCCTTCGCAGCGGCAGCCACGGCCGGCAGGTCGAAGAGGGTGAGGCGGAGACTCGGCGCGCGGCGCGCCACGGCCGCGGCAAAGACACCCTCGCCGCCGCCCACATCCAGCAGATGCCGATGGCGCTGCACCGGGTAGGCGTCGAGCACTTCGTCGGCCACGAGTGGCTGCGATGCCGCCATCACGGCCGAATAGTCGCGCACGGTCTGGCTCGACAGTTCGCCGGGCATGTCAGACGTCGCGTAGGCGAAACACTGTGCCAGCGCCCCCTGGGCGGGCCCGCCCCGAAGCAGCGCCACCGGATCGGCGAGGTCAGCGTACAGCGCCGCATGGTGCTCGACCATGGTCTCGATGGCGCTGTTGCCGACCATCGTTGCGCCCAGCGGACCCAGCCCAAAGTGAAGCGGCCCGCGGCGCTCGGCCAGCTGCAGGCTGGCGGCGGCGGCAAGCAGGCGCTGCGCTGCCTGCGGCGTGAGCCCGAGCTGTGGCGCCAGCGCTTCGAGGGTCTGCGGACCCCGCGCGAGCACATCGAACACCTTCAGCCGAACGCAGGCCAGCAGCACCTGCGAGTAGACGAAGCCGGCCATCACATCGAACAGCGCCCGGGCGCGGCGCCGCGCGATCGGACGGGTGAACCACACCGAGGCCGCCGCGCGACGGAAGCGCTCGCTCGCCAGCAAACGGTCACGCCACGAGCGCCAACGCTCTCCCCAACCGCCAGGCGGCGAAGACGGCGCTCCCGGCTCAAGGAGCACAGGGTTCATGCGGCGACTCGGGCGAGGTCCGCGGCCAGGGTCTTGGGGACGAGCCGCTGGGACTCCATGCGAACCAGCTTCCTGAGGGCGCCCGCGCCGGCGCATTCCGGGATGGCTTCCACGGTGCGCTCCATCAGCTGGTTGAAGTGCGCCAGGGCACCCGCCAGGCCGTGGTCGGCCACGGCGCTGGGACGCGACAGCGCCCGATCGCGGCCCACGGGCTTGCCGATTTCCTCGGCCGAGGCGCTGGCGTCGCGGATGTCGTCGGCCACCTGGTAAGCCTCACCCAGCCATTGGCCGAACGCCAGCCAGGGACTGGCATCGACACCGGCCGCCAGGGCACCCGCCTCGGTGGCGGCCGCAAACAGCGACCCGGTCTTTGCGCGCTGGTAGTCGGGCAACGCCACCCACGGCTCGCACTCCCAGGCCTGCCCGGCGACGATGCCATGCGGCATGCCGACACTGCGGGCAACCGTGGCCATCAAGGCCGGCAGGCGCACCGGGGCAGCCAGCGCTGCGCCCCCCAGAACCTCGAACGCCAGCACGATCAGGGCGTCGCCGCTCAGAACCGCCAGGCGTTCGCCGAATTCGGCGTGGACCGACGGTCGACCGCGCCGCAGCAGCGAGTTGTCGAAGCACGGCAGGTCGTCATGGACCAGCGAAGCGCAGTGGAGAAGCTCGATGGCCGCAGCGGCCGCATTGGTGAGCGCCGGGACATCGTCACCGCAGGCTCGGGCGACGGCGATGCACAGCTGCGGCCGAATGCGTGCTCCTCCGGGGAAAACGGCGTGCCGAACCGCCGCGGCCAATTGCGGTGGGCCGCCGGCAGCCTGGGTCCGTGACACCGCCGCCTCCAGGACCTGCTCGATTCGGGTGCTTGCGTCCATGCGCCTCCTCGACACCGCCACACCGCGCGACGGCCACGGACAAGTCAAGTTGACTTGTCATTTGATAGTGTCACGTAGGATAGACACATCAAGCAGGAGCGTCAACGCGGGCTTTCCGCGGCGCCACGGCGCCGCCTTCAGGTCGTGCTGGCGACGAGCGCAGGCTCCATGGCGGCGAGCACGGTGCCCGGTTGCTCTTCATGAGCCAGGTGCCCGAGTTCCGGCAACACGCAGAGATGGGCGTTGGGCATGCGCGCGGCCAGCGTTTGGGCCTGCTCGGGCGACACCGTGCGGTCGCGCTCGCCGGCGAGCAGCCACAGTGGCGTCTGCATCGCCGGCAGATCGGCCGCCAGGCGGTTCAAGTCCCACGCCGCCATCATCGCCAGCGCGGCAGCGGCGTGTCCTGGGCTCCCCACCAGTTGACCGTACAGGGCAATGCCTTGGGCGTCGATCTTGGAGCCGGTCCCCTCGATCAGTCGCAGCAGCACCCGCTTCTCGGCGGCACGCCAGGCAAACAGACGCGGGACCAGGGGGTTGAGGGCCAGCAGCCGCGCCATCGGCGCGTAGATCCGCCCCGCGAGGCCGGGCAGTGGCAGCAATGCGCCGTTGATGGAGACGATGGCGCGCGGATCGATGCGGCGGTCCAGCACCATGCGCGCGGCGATGGCCGCGCCGGCGGAATGGCCTACTGCCAGCACGGGCCGCTCGCCGAGCGCGTCGAGCAGGTCCGCCACGGCCGCGCTCATGCCGGGCAGCGACATCCTCCCGGTATCGGGCATGCTGGTGAACCCATGGCCCGGCAAGTCCATGGCCACGACCTTGAACCGGCGCGCGAGCAGCGGTGCCAGCACCCGCCAGGAGTGGGTGGCGGCGCCGGTGCCGTGCAAGAGCACGACCGTCCTGTCCGCCGCGTGGGCCTGTCCGAAACGCTGCACATGCCAGCGCACCCCGCCCGCTTCGACGAACTGGCTGGCCTCGCGATGGGGCCAGCGGGCGCCATCGCGTGCCCAGTTCAAGCGCTCAAGCATGGCCGGGGTTCGGCAAGGCGCGAACCGCGCGCGACAGAGTCTGTGCCGCGGCGTAGGGCAACGCCAGGTAGGTGGCGCCGAGGTCCTCGGCCAGACGTCGCGCGGCCGGCTCCGACCTCGCCGAGGTGTCGACCACCAATGTGGCCACCCGTGCGGAACGCAGACCGCGCGCGGCCTGGCGGGCATCCTCGTCAGCACGCTCGCGCCCCGGGGTGCCGTCGCGCGCGATGTTGGCGCGTCCGTCGGTGAGCAGCACGATGACCGGCGTGCTGCCGCTGCGGCGAACCTGGTCGGCCAGGGCGGCCGCCGCATCGATGCCGGCTGCGAGCGGCGTGCCGCCGCCGCCGGGCAGCCCTGCCAGGCTGCGCTTGGCGCGCACCAGCGACCGCGTGGGCGGCAGCAGCAGCTCTGCGCTCGTGCCCGCGGAAGGCGATCACGCCCACCTGGTCGCGCCGCACGTAGCAGTCGGCCAGCAGCAGTTCGACCGCGCCCTTGGCTTCGGCCAGCCGGTGCAGCGCCGCCGAACCCGAGGCATCGACGACGAAGATGTGTGGTGGTCGGTTGCGCTGCTCGAAGCGCTTGATGTGGAAATCTTCGGCGCGGCACCGCATGCGCGCCGGTCGCGCCGCGGCAATCGCGCCGGCGCAGCGCGCTGCCAGGGCGCCGCGGCGCGCAGCGTCTCGATCAGGTCGAGCCGCGCGCCGCCGCCGCGGCTCGCCGCGCCGCGCGCCGACGGGTCGGCCGCGCAGCGCCGACGCCATCAGCGCCCCGCCCGGCCGGCGCTGCGCGTTGCGCTGCGGCCGCGGCTGCCCGACTTGAGCCGGGCCAGCAGGCCGGCCGGCAGCGCGGCCAGCGGCCGCCTGCGATCAGCTGGTCTTCGAGCGGTCTGCGGCTCGGCCGTTGGTCGTCGTCCGTGCGACTGCTCGACTCCTGCGGCGGCTCCTGCGGCGGCGGGTCGGCGTGTCCGGCGGCGAGTCCTCTGGCGCGGCGTCCTGCGGCGGCGGTCGGCCACTGTGTGGCGCGCGGCGCGAGCACCAGGCGCGCGGCCAGCGCGGCGTCGTCGGCGTCGACCGCGTCGCGCCCGGCAGCGCGGCCGCGGCCCGCGCCACGCGCAGCGCCAGCAGCGCGCGCGCGCAGCGAGGCGACGCCGAGGGCGCAGCGCGGCCGCGCACAGCGCCTCGAGCAGCGGCGTCGCTCGAGCGGTCGTCGCCGCGAGCAGCCGCGCGCCTGCGCGCACACGGCCGCGCGTCGAACGGCGCATCGGCAGCCGTCAGCGCACAGCGCATGCTCGTCGAGCGTCGAGCTGGAACGCCAGCCGATCGGCAGCGCGCGCCGGCGGCCATCTTCGTCCTCGGCGCCTTCGTCCAGCGCGACGACGCCGACGCGCGCCGGCGTGGACGCGCTGTCGAGCCCATCGCGCTCGAGCGCCACCTCGCCGCGGTCGAGCACGGCGGCCAGCGCGCCGCCGTGCCGAGCGTCAGGCGCTCGGCCATCGGCAGCGAGCACCAGGCCGCCGTCGGCCTCGGCGAGCAGGCCGCGCTGCGCGACCGGGCGGCCGGCGCGCCAGGGTGGCGGCGAGGTCGAGGCCGCCGAGCAGGCGTTCGTCGCCGATGTGCAGCGGCATGCGCGCGCAGCGGCATGCCGGCGGGCAGCGAGCGCGCGCAGCAGTGCGAGCCAGCGCGTCGCGCACCGGGCCGGCCGCGCGCGCAGGCAGCACGCCGCCCAGGCCCGCGGAGTCGACGCGCGACACAGTGCCGCGGCCAGCGCCGCATCGGCCCAGGCCGCTTGTCGGCGCCGGCGGCGGCCCGGGGGCCGCGACCTGCAGCGCCGAACAGCTCCGCCACCGCCCGCTCGACGCGCACGCTCGAGCCGGCGTCGTCCAGCGGGTCGCGGCGCAGGCGGTGGCGCAGCGCCGGCGGCGCGATGCGCCGCAGGTGCGCGTCGCCGACCGTCGCCGTCGCCGTCGAGCGCGGCGAGCGCGCGCGCGGCGCGCATCAGGGTCAGTTCGCCGCGCAGGCCGTCGGTGCCGAGCGCCATGCACAAGCTGCGCCGCGCGCTCGAGCGCCGCGTCGGGCACCTCGACCGGCGGCAGGCGCTCGCGTGCGGCGACGATGCGCCGGCGCACCGCGTCGTCTTCCTTCTTCCACTGCGCGACGAAGGCGTCGGGGTCGCGCTCGAAGGCGTCGCGGCGCCGCACGACCTCGACGCGGGTGGCGAGGTCGGTCGGCGTGCGCACCTCGACGCGACAGGCCGAAGCGGTCGAGCAGCTGCGGGCGCAGTTCGCCCTCCTCCGGATTGCCGCTGCCGACCAGCACGAAGCGCGCCGGGTGGCGCACGCTCAGGCCCTCGCGCTCGACCACGTTCTCGCCCGAGGCGGCGACGTCGATCAGCAGGTCGACGAGGTGGTCTTCCAGCAGGTTGACTTCGTCGATGTACAGAAAACCGCGGTTGGCACGTGCCAGCAGGCCTGGCTCGAACGCCTTCACGCCCTGCGCCAGCGCGCGCTCCAGATCCAGCGCGCCGACCACGCGGTCTTCGGTGGCGCCCAGCGGCAGGTCGACCACCGGCACCGGCACCAGGTGCGTCTTGGCGACCGCTGCCCTTGGCCGCCGCCGGGCAGTCGTTGCAGCGCCGGGCCGCGGCGGCATCGCACTGATAGCGGACAACCCACCACCGCGCGCATGCGCGGCAGCAGCGCGGCCAAGCGCGCGCACGGCGGTGGACTTGCCGGTCCCACGGTCGCCGAAGACCAGCACGCCGCCGATGCTGGGATCGATCGCCGCGATCAGGATCGCCAGCTTCATCTCGTCCTGGCCGACCATCGCCGAAAACGGGAACGCCACTGCCATGTGCCCTGCACCTCCAGCCCGGTCAGGTGTCAATTCACCATGACAGACTCGTACGCGCGTGCCGGATGACACGCTCGGGCCGCATCGTAGACCATGCTGACATCAAAGGCATTGGGCGGCACCCGTGCTCTTGAAAGCGGGAAATCGAGCCCTATAATTCTTCTGCTAGCACTCACCCATGGCGAGTGCTAACGGACAGTCAGGCCCGGTTCCCGGAACCCTGCTGACCCCGATGAGCGCAGACCCTGCCTCATCCCCCAGAAGCCATTTCGAGTCCTCAAGGAGATGCTATGAAACTTCGTCCGTTGCACGATCGCGTGATCGTCAAGCGCCTGGAACAGGAAACCAAGACCGCCTCGGGCATCGTCATCCCCGACAACGCCGCCGAGAAGCCCGACCAGGGCGAGGTCCTGGCCGTCGGCCCCGGCAAGCGCAACGAGAAGGGCGACTTCGTGGCCCTGAACATCAAGGTGGGTGACCGCGTCCTGTTCGGCAAGTACAGCGGCCAGACCGTCAAGGTCGATGGCGACGAACTGCTGGTGATGCGCGAAGAAGACCTCTTCGCCGTCGTCGAGAAGAAGTAATCCACTGCTTCCACTGCACACCACAACCGAAATTCAGGAGATACACAGATGGCAGCTAAAGACGTAATTTTCGGCGCCGACGCGCGCCTGCGCATGGTCGAGGGCGTGAACATCCTGGCCAACGCGGTCAAGGTCACGCTGGGCCCCAAGGGCCGCAACGTGGTGCTCGAGCGCTCGTTCGGCGCCCCGACCGTCACCAAGGACGGTGTCTCGGTGGCCAAGGAGATCGAGCTGAAGGACAAGCTCCAGAACATGGGCGCGCAGATGGTCAAGGAAGTCGCTTCCAAGACCAGCGACAACGCCGGTGACGGCACCACCACCGCCACCGTGCTGGCCCAGTCGATCGTGCGCGAAGGCATGAAGTACGTGGCCGCCGGCATGAACCCGATGGACCTGAAGCGCGGCATCGACAAGGCCGTCACCGGCCCTGGCCGAAGAGCTGAAGAAGGCCATCCAAGCCCACCACCACCAGCAAGGAAATCTCGCAGGTCGGCTCGATCTCGGCCAACAGCGACGAGTCGATCGGCAAGATCATCGCCGACGCGATGGACAAGGTCGGCAAGGAAGGCGTCATCACCGTCGAAGACGGCAAGAGCCTGAACAACGAGCTGGACGTCGTCGAAGGCATGCAGTTCGACCGCGGCTACCTGTCGCCGTACTTCATCAACAACCCCGAAAAGCAGTCGCGCGGTGCTCGACAACCCGTTCGTGCTGCTCTACGACAAGAAGATCAGCAACATCCGCGATCTGCTGCCGACGCTGGAGCAGGTGGCCAAGACCGGCCGTCCGCTGCTGATCATCGCCGAGGAAGTCGAAGGCGAAGCGCTGGCCACGCTGGTGGTCAACACCATCCGCGGCATCCTGAAGGTCGTGGCCGTCAAGGCGCCGGGCTTCGGTGACCGTCGCAAGGCCATGCTGGAAGACATCGCCATCCTGACCGGCGGCAAGGTGATCGCCGAGGAAGTGGGCCTGACGCTCGAGAAGGTCACCCTGGCCGACCTGGGCCAGGCCAAGCGCGTCGAAGTGGGCAAGGAAAACACCACCATCATCGACGGCGCCGGTGCTGCTGCCGACATCGAAGCCCGCGTCAAGCAAGTGCGCGTGCAGATCGAGGAAGCCACCAGCGACTACGACCGCGAGAAGCTGCAAGAGCGCGTGGCCAAGCTGGCCGGCGGCGTGGCGGTGATCAAGGTCGGTGCCGCCACCGAAGTCGAGATGAAGGAAAAGAAGGCCCGCGTCGAAGACGCCCTGCACGCCACGCGCGCTGCGGTGGAAGAAGGCATCGTGGCCGGTGGTGGCGTGGCGCTGCTGCGCGCCCGCGCGGCGATCGGCTCGCTCAAGGGTGACAACGCCGACCAGGACGCTGGCATCAAGATCGTGCTGCGCGCTATCGAACAGCCGCTGCGCGAGATCGTCTACAACGCCGGCGACGAGCCGAGCGTGGTGGTGAACAAGGTGCTGGAAGGCAAGGGCAACTACGGCTACAACGCTGCCAACGCCACCTACGGCGACATGATCGAGATGGGCATTCTCGATCCGACCAAGGTGACGCGCACCGCGCTGCAGAACGCCGCGTCGGTGGCTCGCTGATGCTGACGACCGAGTGCATGGTCGCCGAGGCGCCGAAGGACGAGTCGCCGGCGGCGGCATGCCCGGTGGCGGCATGGGCGGCATGGGCGGCATGGGCATGGACATGTAAGAGTGCTCTGCCTGGCGGCAACGCCAGGTTGGATCTCTGCCATGGCAAGGGCCACCTCGGGTGGCCCTTCTTCTTGGGACGCGGCGGCCATCACATCCCGGGTCCGCAGACCACCGCCGCATAATCGAGACCTTCAGCTCAGGGATGCGCCGATGCCGATTGCCCCGCAGTTGCAAGCTTCGTCGAAGAGGAGCTCTCCGCGTGCCGGTGGCCTGATCGACCGCACGGCCATCGGCGTGCTGCAGCTGCTGCGCGAGTCCAAGGACGGCGTGTTGACCGCGAACGAGCGCGGCCACCACTTCGCGATGGTCGAAGCGCTGCAGGCACGCGGCGGTGCCTACCGCGCGGCCTTCGTCGACGCCCTTCGAGCGGCCGTGAACCGCGAACTCCAGTCCCACGCCAGCGACGCGGCCACGCTCGATGCCCACGCGATCGCGCTCGAGCTGATGGACGAATCCCGGGTCGAGATCGACATCGAGATCTCGCGGGCGATGCAGCTCATCGACACCACGGCCGAGTGGGAGCTGCGCGAACTGCAGATGTTCACCTCCACGCTGTGCGGGCTGCAGCACGTGAGCCCCGAATCCAACCCGCTGCGTCCGCTGGTCTATGCCGGTTCTCTGTGGGAGGCCGCGTGCGCTGTCGTGGGTGTCCAGGTGCAGCGCACGACGCTGCTGCGGGTGTCGGCCGGCGTCGCAGCCGGGCTGCTGAAGAGCGCCTGGGCCGCGGCCAGCAGCCGGCTCGAGGCGCAGGGCGTGCAGCCGGGCATCTACAGCACGGTGCTGCTGGCGCCTGGCACGACCCCGGAGCGCACGCCTGAATTTGACGTCACGCGCCCGGGCGCCATGGGCTCTCTGCTTCAGGGCATGCCCGGCGGCAGCGGCGTCGGCATGCCCGCGCTGCCGCGCAGCCAGCGCATCACGCCAGAGTTCGAGCAGGCGCTGCTGCGGCTCGACGAGGCGCTGCGGCAACCGGCTCACAGCCCCACTGCGGAAGTCGAGCGTCGCCTGGTGGCGCAACGAGCAGCGCTCGCGGCGAGCGCGCCGAGCTCAGGCGATCGGCAGGTGGTCGAGCTGCTCAGCCGCGTTTTCGCGTTGATCCAGGCCGACAACGACCTGCCCGGTGGCATCCGGGCCGTTCTCGCGCGGCTGCAGGTGTCGGCACTGCGCGTGGCCGTGCAGGATCCGGCCATGCTCGAGTCGCACACCCATCCGGTGTGGCAGCTGATGGACCGCATCGGCGAGGCCAGCCGGTCGTACCCCGTGGGCGGCGACCGCCGACTGGCCACGTTGCAGTCGTTCTGCGAGGCGATCGCCGAAGAGGTGTCGCGCAGCCCGTCTGCCGACGCGGCGATGTACCGCCGCGAGCTCGCCCGCATCACGGCCTTTCTGACCGAACAGGTGCAGTGGCAGGTACGCGAAGCGCAGCGCGCCGTCGAGAGCCTGACGCTCGCCGAACAGCGCGAACTGCTCGAGCAGCGCCTGTCGCAGCGGCTGGCCGAGCAGATGAGCACGGTGCGGGCCAGCCCGACGCTGCGTCGTTTTGTCACCGGTGCCTGGGCCAAGGTGCTGGCCGAAAGCATGGTGCGCCACGGCGAGTCGACCGAGCCCACGCAGAGCAGCATGCGCACCGTCGACGACCTGCTCTGGAGCCTGAACCCTCCCAACCACCCGCAAAGCCGCCAGCGCCTGGTGACTCTCCTGCCGGGCCTGCTGCAGCGCTTGCGAGCGGGCATGGCGAGCATCGAGCTGCCTGCCAGCGAACAACAGGCGGTGCTCGACGAGCTGATGGCCGTGCACACCGAGGCCCTGCGGCCCCTGTCGCGCCAAGCGGGTGCCGCCCCGACCGCCGCCGAGATCGTTCAGCAGCTTCGCGACGAGGTGGTGCCCGACACGCCACTGCGCCCGTTCAGCGATTCGGTGATCGACCTGGGCTCGATGGACACCGTGCCGGCCGACTTCATGCCGACCAACGTGCCCGGCGCCGGCACCGACACGGCCGCACGGCGGCTGGACACGATGCCCGTCGGAGCACGTTGGCGCGTCTTCCTGCAAGGCCGCTGGATGCGTGTGCAGCTGCTGTGGCGCAGCGAGCAGGGCATGTACCTGCTGTTTGCCGGCGAGACGGCGGGCCGCACGCACTCGGTCACGCGGCGGGCACTGGAGCGTCTGGACGCGGCCGGGCTGATGCAACCGCTGGAGACGCGACCGCTGGTGCAACGCACGCTCGACGCACTGATGAACCAGCTCGCCCTGCCGGGATAGCCGCAAGGGCGCACGGCGCAGCGACCGGCACGTGTGGCAAACGGGCCGGCCGGCACAATCAGGAACATGCCTTCCGTCCACCTCGTCTTTCGGCGTGCGGCGCTCGCCTTTGCAGCAGCGCTGTCATATGGCGCTGCCGCAGCGCAGTCGCTTTCAGCGCCTCCCGCACCGGCCACGCCGCAGGCTGCGTCCCCCAGCCTCGCTGCATCGACTCCGACCCCGGTCCCGCTGGGTCGACCGCGGATCGGCCTGGTCCTCTCAGGCGGCGGCGCCCGCGGGCTCGCCCACGTGGGCGTGCTCAAGGTGCTGGAGCGGGCGCGGGTGCCGATCGACCTGATCGCCGGCACCTCCATGGGCGCGATCATCGGTGGGCTCTACGCCAGCGGCATGAGCGCCTCCGAGCTCGAGTCGGAGCTGCTGCAAGTGAACTGGGAGACGGTCTTCGCCAGTCGCGTAGACCGGCAGCTCCTTTCGCAGCGGCGCAAGGACGAGGACTTCGAGATCGCCACAGCGGTCGAGCTCGGCATGCGCAATGGCGAATTGCGCGCGCCCCTGGGCGCCCTGTCGGGTCGCGGCCTGGAGACGCTGCTGCGGCGCTACACCTTGCCGGTGCGCAGCGTGCGGCACTTCGATCAGTTGCCGATCCCGTTCCGCGCGGTGGCCACCGACATGGAAACCGGCCAGCCGGTGGTCCTGGCGCAAGGCGACCTCGCCCTGGCATTGCGTTCGAGCATGAGCGTGCCCGGGGTGTTTGCGCCGACGGAGATCGATGACCGCATCCTGGGCGATGGTGGCCTCGTCAACAACGTTCCGGTCGACGTGATCCGCGCGATGGGAGCCGACGTCGTGATCGTGGTGAACATCGGCACGCCCTTGTCGGGGCGGGAAGCACTGTCGTCGGTGGGTGGCCTCACGGGGCAGATGATCAACATCCTCACCGAACAGAACGTGCAGCGCAGCCTGGCCAAGCTCACTCCGGCCGACGTCCTGATCACGCCCTCGCTCGGCCCCTTGAGCGCGGGCGACTTCGACAAGGTGCGCGATTTCATCGGACTGGGCGAGCTGGGCACGCAGCCGGTGGGCGGGCGCCTGGAAGGCCTGGCACTCGACCCATCGGCGTACAGCCAGTGGCAGATGGCCCACCGACGCGCAGCCACGGCGCCCACGACACTCGCCTTCGTGCGCTTCCAGGGCACGGAGATCAGCAACCCGGAGCGCTTCGTGGCGCAGCTCGAATCGAAACCCGGCCAGCCCTTCGATCCTGCTGCGGCGGAGCGCGACGCGCGTCGCCTGGCCGCCAGTGGCGACTACACGCGGGCCGACTACCTTCTGGCCAGCACGCCCGAAGGCGACGGCCTGGTCTTCGACGTCGAGGACAAGCCCTGGGGTCCGCACTACTTTCGCCTGGGACTCGACCTGAGCACCGACTTCCGGGGCGGTGGCGGCTTCAACCTCAAGATCAGCCACAACCGACACTGGCTCGACGCCAATGGCACCGAGTGGCGCAACCGGGTGCAGATTGGCCAGAACCCGCGCTGGTTCACCGAGCTGTACCACCCGTTGAACTGGACGGTGGGCATCAGCAACGACTGGTTCGTCGCCGGCTATGCCGACATCCTGCGCCGCGACCTCATCAACTACGACAACACCGACGGTTCGGAGCGTGCTCGCATCGGCCGCGCCACCGGCAGGCTGGGCATCGACTTCGGTCAACCCTGGGCAGAACTTGGCGAAGTGCGCATCGGGCTCACCCAGGTGGTCGAGCGCTTCGATCCGGAGATCGTCTCCGGCAACCTGGTGACCTTGCTGCGGGCCGTCAGCGTGCGCGAGACCGGTCTGCGACTTGGTGCAGTGGTCGATCAGCTCGACTACGCCAACTTTCCGCAGCGCGGCTACCGCGTGGTCGCGGAGGTGCTCACGGGCTACCGTCGCAACTCCGTCAACGACCTGCGCGAGCGCTTCACACGCTTCGAATCAGAAGGGACCCTGGTGCGCAGCTGGGGCGCCCACACGCTCAATGGACACGTGCGACTGCAGGGCACCGGCGGCGAGGCGTCCGGCCTGTTCGGCCGCTACACCCTCGGCGGCTTCCACCAGCTCTCCGGCTATGCCTCCGAGCGCTTTGACGGTGACCACGTGGCCTTCGGTCGCCTGACCTGGTACCGGCGTTCTGCGCAGGCACCTGTGTTCACGCGCGGAGCGTTCGTCGGCGCCACGCTGGAGGCGGGCAATGCATGGGCGAGAGCGAGCCAGGTGTCACTGCGCGACCTGCGCACCGGCATGAGCGTCTTCGTGGGCGCGGACACCGGCCTCGGTCCGCTGTATTTCGGCGTGACGCATGCGCCGCGCGGATCCACCGGTCTGTACCTGTTCATCGGGCGACCCTGAACCACCCGCACCCACCCTCCACGGGGGGCAGATCGATCAGCCGGCCAGCGCCAGCTCGATCTCTTGCGATCACGCGTTGCGGTTGCTCATGGACGATCCAGTGGCTGGCGTCGTGCACACGGGCAATCCGCACATGCGGCACGTGCTCGGCCAAGCCGTCGAGCAAACCGGGCAGCAAGGCGGTGTCCCGCTCGCCCCAGATGACGCGGGTCGGGACATCGACCCGCACCGCAGAGGCGGGCAACTGCAACTGCTGCAAGGACGCATCGGATGCCTCGGGCGGACGCAGGGGCGAGGCCCGGTAGTAGTTGCAGCCGCCGGTGAGGCCCTGCTGCCACACCTCACGGTAGCGCGCGCGCAGATTGTCGGTGAGCCACGCATCGCCGCCCATGCGTGTGAAGAAGGGCCACAGGCGCGCGAAGTCGTTCGCCGCCAGCAGTTCTTCGGCGTCTGGCCGGCAAAGGAAGTTCATGTAGGCACTGGCGGCCTGCTGATTCGGGTTGTCTCGCAGCTCGCGCAGGAAGATCGCGGGATGCGGCGAATTGATGATCACCAGCCGGTCGACCAGCGCCGGAAATCCAGCGGCCAGACCCCAGGCCACGGCGCCGCCCCAGTCGTGGGCCACGACCACGGCCGAGCTCACTCCCAGATGGGCCAGCAGCGCTTGCAGATCCGCCACCAGGTGCCTGGCGCGGTAGGCCTGTACCTCGCTCGGTGCGCTCGAGTCGGCGAAACCGCGCAGGTTGGGCGCCACGCAGCGGTGGCGCCTGCCGAAGTGCAGCAGCAGGTCGTCCCAGACGAAAGCGGCCTCGGGAAAGCCGTGCAGGAAGAGCATCAGTGGTGCATTGCGCGGCCCTGCGGCGCGACAGCTCAAGGTGATGCCGTGGGGCAGTGGCGCGGCAAAACGCTCGATCATCGCCGCGCCTTCAGAGGCCCGCCCAGCCGTGCAGCACCTGCGCTGCATCGCCCACGCCACGCTTGCTGAGCGCGGAGAAGAGCGCAATGCCCACATCGGCCTCGGCGGTGGTCAGCTCGCCAAGCACCTGCTGCGCCACCGCGGCGGCGGCATCGGCCTCACGGCGGTTGAGCTTGTCGACCTTGGTGAGCAGCACCAGCAGCTTCACCGAACCGTTGCCGATGCGGGGAGCGATGAACTCGAGCAACTGACGGTCGAGGTCGGTGAAGCCCAGGCGCGAATCGACCATGAGCACAACGCCCGCGAGGCTGCGTCGCAGCTCGAGGTAGTCGGCCATCACGCGTTGCCAGCGCACCTTGGCACCACGGGCCACGGCGGCGTAGCCGTAGCCTGGCAGATCGGCAAACAGCGCGTTCGCTCCGGTGCGGGGTCCGAGCTCGAAAAGGTTGATGTGCTGGGTGCGTCCCGGTGTCTTCGAGGCGAAAGCGAGGCGCTTTTGCTGAGTCAGCAGATTGATGGCGGTCGACTTGCCGGCATTGGAACGGCCGACGAAGGCGAACTCCGGCAGTTCGGTGGCCGGCAGTTGGTCAAGCTGGCTGGCCGTGGTGAGAAATCGGGCGGTGTGGGTCCAGGCGAGCGCCCGCTTCTGGGCATCGGCGTTGGCGGACAGCGCGTCGGATTCGGCCGTTGTGGTGGTGTTGCTTTGTTCGGCCATGGAGGGGTCCAAAGCAGGCATTGTAAAATCGCCAGGTTTTGCATTCAGAAGCGCCCCCATGAAGCCTGCCTTTCCGCTGTTGTCCTGCCTGATGTCCGGCCTGCTGGCCCTGGCCTTGATCAGCTCGGTGTCTCCCGTCGATGCGGCGGAAAAAAGGCGGCGGCCAAGCCCGACCTCGCCAAGGGCCAGGCCACGGCCACGGCGGTTTGCGGCGCCTGCCACACCTTCGATGGCTCCCGCGGAGCGGTCGCCAACCCGATCCTTCAGGGGCAGCATCCGGAATACCTTGCCAAGCAGCTCGCCGAATTCAAGTCGGGTGCGCGCGAGAACGCCATCATGAAGGGCTTCGCCGGCACCCTGAGCGACGATGACATGAAGAACGTCTCGGCGTTCTACGCCACCAAGAAGGCCAAACCTGGATTCGCACGGGACAAGAACCTGGTGCTGCTGGGCGAGAAGATCTTCCGCGGCGGCATCGCCGACCGCAGCGTGCCGGCTTGCGCTGGATGCCACAGCCCCACCGGCGCCGGTATCCCCGCGCAGTATCCGCGCCTGGCCGGCCAGCACGCGGAGTACACCGAGGCGCAGATGCTGGCCTTCCGCAACGGTCTGCGCAAGAACAGCGCCCAGATGACTGGCGTGGCAGCCAAGATGAACGACACCGAGATCAAGGCGGTGTCCGATTACATCGCTGGCCTGCAGTAAGGCCTTCTGAGCACCCCAGACGGCCGGGCAGGTGCCGGCCGTTTTGCTTCTGCGAACCGTATCGCCTGGCGCTTCACGGTTCGGTGCGTGAAGAGCTGCCGGTCCTGCCTATCGGCGCGGAAGGCCGGCAGTTGCGATGGGCGAGCGCGGCCTATGATCGCAGCGTCGTCACTCGACCCGATCGCCATGCCCTACATTCGCCGCGGCCCGGACGGCCAGATCGAGAGCCTGCACCGAAACGGCGGCGAAGGGCCTGGAATTCCTGCCCGAGGGCCACGCCGACCTGCTCAGCTTTCTGGGCCACAGTGCGCCAGGCTCGGCGCAGTTCGAGCGACTCGACGCCGACTTCGTGCGGGTGATCGAGGACGTGATCGATACGCTGATCGTCAAGAACGTCATCAACATCACCGACCTGCCTGGCGAAGCCCAGGCCAAGCTGTTTGCGCGCAAGAGCTTTCGCGAGCGCAGCGCGCGCAATTCGCTGCGGCTGTTCTCCGAGTCCGAGTTCAGCACGCTGATCGACGACACGAATTTCGGCAGCATCCGCTGAGATCTCGAGCGCGCCAGCGCCGGCGCGTGTAAGGTGCGAGCCTCGACGCGAGACTCACGCTCAAGGCACGCCAGGAGACCAGCCCATGCACTTCCATCCTGACCGCGGATTCGTCCACCGGTCGCCCAGCGACATCACTCCTCTTCAGGCCTACAGCAGCCGGCGCGACTGGCTGCGATGGATGGCTGCTGGCGCCGGCGGTGCCACCCTGGCGGCCTGGGCGTCACGCGAAGCACTGGCACAGTCGGCCCGGCCCGGAAAGCTGGCCCCGTTGCCCGCCACCCGCAGCGCGGTCGCGGGTGCGTTGACCATGGAAAAGCAGACGCCCTACGCAGATGCGACGACCTACAACAACTTCTACGAGTTCGGCACCGACAAGGCCGATCCGGCGCAGTACGCCGGCACGCTGAAGACCCGCCCATGGACGGTGGTGGTCGAAGGCGCGGTGGGCAAGCCGCGCACCTTCGACATCGACGACCTGCTCAAGCTCGCTCCGATGGAAGAACGCATCTACCGGCTGCGCTGCGTCGAAGGCTGGTCCATGGTGATCCCCTGGCTGGGCTACTCGATGTCGGAACTGATCAAGCGGGTGGAGCCGACCGGCAGCGCCAAGTTTGTCGAGTTCGTGACCCTGGCCGACAAGGCGCAGATGCCGGGCCTGCGTTCATCGGTGCTCGACTGGCCCTACGTGGAAGGCTTGCGCCTGGACGAGGCCATGAACCCGCTCACGCTGCTGAGCTTCGGGATGTATGGCGAAGTGCTGCCCAACCAGTGCGGTGCGCCGGTGCGCGCGGTCGTACCCTGGAAGTACGGCTTCAAGAGCGGCAAGTCGATCGTGAAGATCCGCTTCACCGAGAAGGAGCCGCGCACCAGCTGGGTGAAGGCCGGCCCGAGCGAGTACGGCTTCTATTCGAACGTGAACCCGCTGGTCGATCACCCGCGGTGGAGCCAGGCCACCGAGCGGCGCATCGGCGAAGACGGTCTCTTCCAGAAGAAGCGTCCCACGCTGATGTTCAATGGCTACGAGCAGCAGGTCGGCCAGCTCTACACCGGCATGGACCTCAAGAAGTTCTTCTGAGCGACGGGTCGCCGAGATGTCCAGCCACGCGCCGCCGTCACTGCACCGCGGCAGCTCGCCGCCGCGTCGGTCCTGGTTGATGCACCCGGCGGCCAAGCCGCTGATGTTCGTACTTTGCCTCGTGCCACTGGCCTGGCTGGTGCAGGGCGCGGCGACCGACTCGCTAGGCGCGAACCCTGCTGAGGCGCTGATTCGTGCGACCGGCGACTGGACGTTGCGCTTGCTCTGCGCCACGCTGGCCATCACGCCCTTGCGCATCTGGCTGCGCCAGCCCGCGCTGGCTCGGTTTCGCCGCATGCTCGGTCTGTTCGCCTTCTTCTATGGCGTGCTGCACTTCCTCTGCTACGCCTGGCTGGACATGGGCCTGGACGCCACGGCAATCCTGCGCGACATCCCCAAGCGCCCCTTCGCCCTTGTTGGCTTCGCGGCACTCCTGCTGATGCTGCCGCTGGCCGCGACCTCATTCAACCGCGCCATCAAGGCACTCGGCGCAGCGCGCTGGCAGGCACTGCACCGCAGTGTCTACGCGGTGGTGCTGCTCGGCCTGCTGCACTTCTTCTGGATGCGGTCAGCGAAGAACAACTTCGCCGAGGTGGCGGTCTACGCCGCCGTGATCGCGCTGCTGCTGGGCTGGCGTCTGCGGCGACGCCTCGCGGCAAACAGCGCCTGAGCCACAGCCCCGGCAGATGCGGGGCTGGTGCGTCAGGCCGCAGCCTGCTCCGCCAGCAACAAGGCGTCCACGCCGTACAGCTTGGCCAGGTCGCGCAGTTTGGATGGAGCCCGGTGCAGGCTGAAGGGTTTGCCGTCGGCCTTGGCCAGCCGCTGGCATTCGAGCAGCACCGCCAGCGCCGAGGTATCGAACTGCTGCAGCGCAGACGCGTCGATGACCACGCCGGAGTCGGGTTCGGTGCGCACGCCCTGCGCCAGCAGACGCAGGGCATCGCGGGAGCCGTTGAGCGTGACGGTGGCCGGGAGCAGCAGCATGGAGGGAGCCCGCTCAGCTCTTGGCTGAGGCCGCCTTGTTGCGCTCGGCCAGCTTGCCGATGAGCCCGTCGATGCCATTGGCGCCGATCTCCTGCGCAAAGCTGTTGCGGTAGTTCTCGACCAGCCAGACGCCGAGAACGTTGACGTCGTAGATCTTCCACGCGTCACCCGCCTTCTCGAGCCGGTAGTCGAGCTGGATCGGATCGCCGCGGCCGCGCACTTCGGTGCGCACCACCACTTCGGTGTCTTCCGGCGCCGCAGCGCATCGGCCTGAGCTGCACGGTCTGGTCCTTCACCTGGGCCAGCGCGCCGGAGTACGTGCGCACGAGCAGGATCTTGAACTCGTCCTGCAGGCGCTTCTGCTGGTCGGGCGTGGCCTGGCGCCAGTACCTGCCGACGCGCCGAGGCCGTCATGCGCTGGAAATTCACGTGCGGCATGACCTTGGCGTCGACCAGGGCGATGACCTTCTGCACGTCTCCGCTCTGGATGGTCTTGTCGGCCTTGACGGCATCGAGCACATCGGTCGAGACCTCCTTGATGAGCACGTCGGGCGCCTTGCCGGCCTGGGCGTGGGCCGTCACGGCCAGCAGGGCCATCGGAAGGGCCATCACCCAGTTCAGGAGCTTGCGTTTGGAGAGCATGGTGTTCCTTTCGTTGTGCGCGGCCTCGCGGCCCGCTGTCACTCAGAGCGCCTTCGCGCCGCTTGGTTCAACGCGCGAAGGCAGCATTCGGTTTCACTTGGCGGGTGACGAGGCCGAGGGCGATGCGGGCGGTGCGGCCGCGGCGGGAGCCACCGCGGATGGTTCCGGCGCATCCGAGCGGTCCTGCGGGGGCTCTTCGCCATCGAGCACGAGACTGCGCCGACGCTGCAGGTAGGCGTCACGGATGAAGGTGTACTTGTCGAGCGCGATGTCGTCGAGCAGGCGTGAGGCGCCCAGCAGGTTGGCACGCGCATTCACCAGTCGCAGCGCGGTGATGCTGTACTTTGCACCACCGTCGTTGAAGAGCAGTGCGGGCGAGGCGGCGATGTCCAGCGGCAAGGCCACCGACTCGCGCACGGTCGACGGGCCCAGCACTGGCCACACCACATAGGCGCCGGCGCCGACGCCCCATTGGCCCAGGGTCTGACCGAAGTCTTCGTTGTGGCGCTCGATGCCCAGCTCAGACGCCACATCGAACAGGCCCAGAATGCCGAACAGCGTGTTGGTGCCGACGCGGATCGAATCCTGGAAGCCGAGGACGATCTTGCCCTGGAGGAAGTTGTTGATCGCCGACCAGCCGTCGGCCGCATTGCCGAAGAAGTTGTCGACGCCCTGACGCAGGAGCTGGGGCACGACGTTGCTGTAAACGGTGGCCACGGGCTTGAGCAGGTTCTCGTCGAGGCTCTCGTTGAACGCGAACACCTTGCGGTTCCAGTTCTCCCATGGGTCCAGCCGCTGGCCCGGACCGCCGCGCGCTTCTCGAAGGGTCGAACATCCTGCCAGCACGGACGCCAGCAGGAGCAGGACCCACTACGCGAAGGCTGGACCGCAGCCGATTCACTTCTTGGCTCCCGTGGCGGGCGCGGCGGCAGGCGCCTCACTGCCGGCGTCGGCCGCCTTGTTGAACAGGAACTGGCTGATCAGGCTTTCGAGAACCACCGCCGACTGGGTCTGCGTGATGGTGTCGCCCGCCACCAGCAGCTTCTCGTCGGCGCCCGGCTCGAGGCCGATGTACTGGTCGCCCAGCAAACCGGCCGTGAGGATGCGCGCCGAAGAGTCCTTGGGGAACTGCACCGAGCGGTCGATCTCGAGGCGCGCCACACCCTGGTAGGTCTTGGTGTCCAGCGTGATGGATGCAACCCGTCCCACCGTCACACCGGCACTGCGCACCGGCGCACGCGCCTTCAGGCCGCCGATGTTGTCGAATTTGGCGGTCAGTGTGTAGGAGTCCGAGCCGCCGAAGCTGGCGAGGTTGGCCGCCTTCAGTGCCAGGAACACCAGACCCAGAATGCCCAGCAGCACGAAGAGTCCGACTAGGGTTTCAATGCCCTTCTTGCCCATCTTGTCTTCCTTCTTCTTGGATCTACGGCGTGGAGAACATCAGCGCGGTGAGGATGAAGTCGGAGCCCAGAATGGCCAGCGACGAGATCACCACCGTGCGTGTGGTGGCATAGGCCACGCCTTCGGGCGTCGCCTGGGTCTCGTGCCCCTGGTACAGCGCCACGAAGGTGCAGATCACGCCGAACACCGCGCTCTTGACGATGCCGTTGCCGACATCGCGCCACACATCGACCTTGCTTTGCATGATCGACCAGAAATTGCCCGCATCCACGCCGATCAGCAACACCGCCACCACGTAGGCGCCGAGGATACCGATCGCCGAGAACAGGATGGCCAGGATGGGCATCGACACCATGCCGGCGATGAACCGAGGTGCGAGCACGCGGCTCTTCGGGTCGATGGCCATCATCTCCATCGCAGCAAGTTGTTCGCCAGCCTTCATCAGACCGATTTCGGCCGTGAGCGAGGTGCCGGCGCGCCCGGCAAACAGGAGACCGGTCACCACCGGGCCGAGCTCACGCACCAGTGCCAGGTTGACGATCAGCCCGAGCGACTCGGCCGCACCGTACGCCACCAGCGCGTAGTACATCTGCAGCGCCAGCACAAAACCCACGGCCAGCCCGGAGGCCAGGATGATCACCAGCGAGAGGTTGCCGATGGCATGGATCTGCGCCACCACCAGGCCGAAGCGGCGCAGCGACGCCGGGATGGCGCGCAACAGAGCGGCAAAAGAACAGGGCGGCATGGCCGAGCGAGCGCAGCAATTGCAGCGTGCCGGCACCCAGCGTGGCCAGGGCGTTCACGGTGCGGCTCCCGCGGCGAGTCCGAAGTCCTGCGCCAGGGTCGGCGCGGGGTAGTGAAACTTCACTGGCCCGTCCGGCTCACCACGCACGAACTGCCGAACCTCGGGATCGGTGGAGTCCATCAGGTCTTTCGGCGTGCCCTGCGCCACGATGCGTCCCTGGTTGGCCAGCAGCACCACATGATCGCTGATGGCCATGCACTCGGGCACGTCGTGCGACACCACCAGCGAGGTGGCGCCAGTGACGTCGTTCAGGGTGCGGATCAGATTGGCAGCCACGCCCATGGAAATCAGGTCGAGGCCAGCAAAGGGCTCGTCGTACATGATGCACTCTGGATCGAGCGCGATCGCGCGCGCCAGCGCGATGCGCCGCGCCATCCCGCCTGACACCTCGGAGATGCGCAGCCCCGCGGCGCCGCGCAGACCGACGGCGTTCAGCTTCATCAGCACGATGTCGCGGATCATGGGCTCGGTGAGGTCGGACTGCTCCCGCAAGGGAAATGCGACGTTGTCGAACACGGACAGATCGGTGAACAGTGCGCCGAACTGGAACAGCATGCCCAGGCGGCGCCGCAGCGCGAACAGTGCCTTCTGGTCCGTCGCATCCACGCGCCTTGCCGTCGAAGCGAACCTCGCCGGACGTGGCGGCGTGCACGCCGCCAATCAAGCGCAGCAAGGTGGTCTTCCCGCAACCCGATCCGCCGAGGATGGACGTGACCTTGCCCCGGGCAAAGCTCAGCGTCACATCGCTGAGGATGGTCCGGTTGGCGTCGTACCCGAAGGTGACATGGTCAATCTCGATCAGCGCTTCGGAGGTCACGCTTGGGGGATCACTCGGCATGAAGAGATGGGTTGGTGCCTGATGGCTTGCGAGATGCCGCAATGGCTTCTCGGGCGAAGACGAAAAGATTGTCGCACGCGACCTCAGCGCTTGCAGGGCAAACCCGGAGACCGGGCTTTCAGCTTCCCGGCTTCACCGCTTCTGGCAGTTGGGACAGAAGTAGGTCGCACGCTGCCCCTGGACAATGCGCCGCACTGCGGTGCGACACACCGTGCAGGCCTGTGCTTCGCGACCGTAGACACGCGCCTGCTGCTGAAACTGCCCTGCCATGCCATGCGCGTCGCGGAAGTCCCGCAGGGTGGTTCCACCGAGATCCAGCGCGGCCAGCAGCGTGGTGCGCACCGCATGGGCCAGACGTTCGCAGCGGACGCGGCTCAGACGGTGAGCTGCCAGGCGGGGATCGATGCCTGCTTCGAACAAGGCCTCGCAGGCATAGATGTTGCCCGCGCCCACGACGATGGTGCCGCCAAGCAGTGCCTGCTTGATGGCCACGCGCCGGCCCCGCAGCCGCGCGTGAAGGTATGCGCCGGTAAATTCGGGGTCGAAAGGTTCCAGCCCGAGGCGTGACAACAACAAGGCGGCGGGTTCCGCGTCGAGGCCTTCGGACCACACCACCGCGCCGAAGCGCCGCGGGTCGGTGAGCCGCAGCGTTCCCTGCGAGGTGACCAGGTCGAAATGGTCATGCGGTCCGGGCGGGCCGCCTGCATCGGCGAACGCCAGCGATCCGGACATGCCCAGGTGCATCAGCAGGCCGCCGCGCTCGAGCGGCAACCAGAGGTATTTGCCGCGCCGTGTGACCTCGCCGACACGCTGCCCCACAAGACTGTCCGTGGCGCATCCGAGAGGCCAGCGCAGCGGTTTGCCTTGTCGCACTTGCGTCACCCGAGCGCCTTGAATGCGCTGGGCGAAGCTGCGACGCGCGGTCTCGACTTCGGGAAGTTCTGGCATGCAGGGAATTATCGCGATGCCTTGTGATCAGACGCGCTGCGACCCCCGCACTAGAATGAAATTCAGTCTCCAGGAGTTCCCGATGCCCGCCCATGTTTCGCACACCGGTCGACTCCGTGTGTGGTGCGCTGCGCTGCTGCTGGCCAGCGGCAACGGGATCTGGGCGCAGGCACCGAGTGCACCGACCCCGGCCTCGGCGCCGAAGTTCAGCAATTCGAATCTCGATGCTCAGCTCTTCTATCAGCTGCTGATCGGGGAGATCGAGCTCAGCGAAGGACAGCCCGGCAATGCCTACCAGGTGGTGCTCGACGCGGCGCGGCGCACGCGCAGCGAGCAGCTCTTCCGTCGCGCGACCGAAATCGCGCTGCAGGCACGCGCCGGCGATCAGGCACTGGCCGCGGCGGTGGCGTGGCGCGCCGCACTGCCGACTTCCGCAGACGCTCACCGATTCCTGATCCAGCTGTTGGTGGCACTCAATCGCCCCGGCGAAACCGTGGAGCCGATGCGCTCGTTGATCGCGATCACGCCGGCGGCCGACCGTGCGGCGATGGTCCAGGCAATCCCGCGCTTCCTCAGCCGCCTGCCGGATCGGACGCAGGCAGCCGGACTGGTCGAGCAGATGGTGCAGCCTCACCTGGAGGCGCCCGCCACGCGGGTGGCGGCACGCGTCGCCATCGGCCGCGCCTGGCTGTCCGTGCCCGATACGGCGAGGGCGATGGAACAGATCCGGCGCGCGACAGCGCTCGATCCGAACGATGAGCTGCCGGCCATGCTGGCGGTGAACATGCTGCCCGGAACCCCCGAGGCCGAAGCGATCGTCACGGCGCAATTGCAGGCCCGTCCGGACAGCAGCGCCCTTCGCATGGGCTACGTGCGCGCCCTCACGGCGGCGCAACGCTACACCGATGCGGTGTCGCAACTGGAGATCGTGACCCGCACCGCGCCTCAACTCGGGCCAGCCTGGCTCACGCTCGGTGCCTTGCAGGTGGAACTGCGCCACCCGCAGGAGGCGCGTCGCGGCGCTCGAGCGCTACCTCGCAGTCGTCGATGCGGCACCGCCGGCAGCGCCGCGTGCAGGTCCGTGCCCAGGTCGAAGACGACGACGAAGCGACCGAAGTCCTGCTCGAACTCCGACGACGCGACGCAAGGCCGCATGCAGGCCTGGCTGCTGCTGGCGCAGGCCGCCGAACAGCAGGGCGACTTCAAGGCTGCCGAAGGCTGGTTGAGCAAGGTGGACAGCCCGCAGCGAGCGCTCGAGGTGCAGTCGCGCCGCGCCTCGCTGCTGGCGCGCCAGGGCAAGGTGTCGGAGGCCCGGGCCCTGGTGCGCGTCGCTCCCGAACGTGGGCCGGCCGACGCCCGTGCCAAGCTGCTCGCCGAAGCGCAGATCCTGCGCGACGTGAAGCAGTGGAACGACGCCGGGCTGGTCCTGGCGCAGGCCAACGACAAGTTCCCGGGCGATGTCGACCTGCTCTACGAGCAATCGATGGTGGCCGAGAAGCTCAACCGGCTGGACGAGATGGAGCGGCTGTTGCGCCGAGTCATCGAGCTCAAGCCGGACCACCACCATGCCTACAACGCGCTGGGCTATTCGCTGGCCGAGCGCAACCTGCGTCTGCCGGAGGCGCGCGCGCTGATCCGCAAGGCACTGGACCTCAGCCCGGGCGACCCCTTCATCACCGACAGCCTCGGCTGGGTCGAGTACCGGATGGGCAACCGCGACGAGGCCCTGCGCCTGCTGAAGGACGCCTATCGCTCGCGCCCAGATCCCGAAATCGGTGCCCACCTCGGCGAGGTGCTCTGGGTGTCCGGCCAGCGGGACGAGGCCCGCCGCATCTGGCGCGAGTCGCGGGCGCGCGACAGTGCCAACGAAGTGCTGCGCGAGACGCTGAGCCGACTTCGGGTGGACTTGTGATCTTGCGACGGCTCGCGCTGTCGGCCTGGGTCATCTCGGCACTGGCTGGCTGCGCGACGACGCCGCGCCCGAGCCATGACGACGTCGGCGATGTCTTGTCCGGGCGCATGGCGGTTCGCGTGGCTGCGAGTCCGCAGAGCCTGGAGCGATCGGTGACCGCGGGGTTCGAGCTGCAAGGCCGCCCGTCCGCCGGTCAACTGAATCTTTCGACGCCCCTGGGAACGATGCTCGCCCAGGCCCGCTGGGCGCCGGGAACGGTGGTTCTGGTCACGCCCCAGGGCGAGCGGCAATTCCCGACCCTGGACGATCTGACCCGCGAAGTGCTCGGCGAGAGCATTCCGGTGGCGGCCCTCTTCGACTGGCTCAAGGGCCGGCCATGGCCGGGTGCGGTCAGCGCTCCGACCCAGCCGCCCGGCCAGCCGGGATTTGTTCAGCTGGGCTGGGTCATCAACCTGGCGCGCTTTGCCGACGCCGGCATCGACGCGGTTCGTGAGCAGGCGCCGGAGGTCTCGGTGCGCGTCAAGCTCGACCGCCCGTGAGTCCCGCCCTGGAGCATCTTCGGCCATGACACAACGAGCGCTGTACGAAGTCGCCGCGCCGGCCAAGATCAACCTCTTCCTTCACGTCGTCGGCCGCCGGGCGGACGGCTATCACCTCCTGCAGTCGCTGTTCGTGCTCATCGACTGGTGCGACACGCTGCATTTTGAATCCCGAGCCGATGGTCGACTCTTGCGACACGACCTCGGACCGGCGTTGCCGCCGGACGACCTCTGCCTGCGTGCCGCACGGGCGCTGCAGATGGCCAGCGGCACCACGCTCGGCGTCGACATCTCCATCGACAAGCGCGTGCCCTGGGGTGCCGGCATGGGGGGAGGCAGCTCGGACGCGGCATGCACGCTGCTGGCGCTCAATCGGCTGTGGGGGCTCCACTGGCCGCTCTCGCGTCTGCTCGATATCGGCCTCGAAGATCGGTGCGGACGTGCCGTTCTTTCTGGGCGGCACGAACGCCTTTGTCGAAGGCATCGGAGAGCTGCTGCGTCCGGTGCAGGTGCCGCCTGCGTGGTTGGCGGTCGTCAAGCCCGCGGCCGGGCTGGAAACCCGCGCCATCTTCGACAGCCCGCTGCTGGTCCGCAACACCGAAGCTGTTATACTTTCGGGCTTTCTTGCAGACACACCCGGCGGCCTGTGGCGTGCGCTGAGCGAATCAGGCGAGGCCTTTGGCCGCAACGACCTGCAACCGCCAGCCCAAGCGATCTGTCCCGATGTGAAGCGAGCCTTGGACCTGCTGGCTGAGTGCTTCGGCAACAGCCGGATGACGGGTTCGGGCAGTGCTGTTTTTGCGAGAGCGGGCACAGGCGCCGAACCCACAGCGGCGATGCCGGCGGATCTTCCGCCGGGGTGGGTGGGGCGAATGTGCCGCAGCCTGGATAGCCATCCGTTGTCGGGGTGGGCGCCGGGCTGATGCGGTTTCGGGCCAGCGTGCAAACGGTGGTCCTGTGTAGGGGAGTCGCCAAGTTGGTTAAGGCATCGGATTTTGATTCCGACATGCGAGGGTTCGAGTCCTTCCTCCCCTGCCAAAATTGTTTGTTGAGAGTCTGCTGAGCCTGTAACCCCGGTGCGCGTGCCTGCCCGGTCAGCCCCGTCGGAGCCGTCGTGCTGTTCAACACCGTGCTGTTCACCGGGAATGCGAACCCTGCGCTGGCGCAGGAGATCGCCAGCAATCTGGGCATCGAACTCGGCAAGGCCAAGGTGGCCCGCTTCTCCGATGGTGAAGTCGACATCGAGATTCAGCAGAACGTGCGCGCCCGCGACATCTTCGTGGTGCAGTCCACCTGCGCGCCGACCAACGAAAACCTCATGGAACTCTGCATCATGGTCGACGCGCTCAAGCGCGCGTCGGCGCGCCGAGTCACTGCGGTCATCCCGTACTTCGGCTACGCCCGCCAGGATCGCCGGCCGCGTTCCACGCGCGTGCCCATCAGCGCCAAGGTGGTCGCCAACATGCTCGAGGCCGTCGGCGTCGAGCGCCTTCTGACCATGGACCTGCACGCCGACCAGATCCAGGGCTTCTTCAACATCCCGGTCGACAACATCTACGCCTCGCCGGTGCTGCTGTCCGACCTGCAATCCAAGCGCTATACCGACCTCGTGGTGGTGTCGCCCGACGTCGGCGGTGTGGTGCGCGCACGTGCGCTGGCCAAACAGCTGGGCTGCGACCTGGCCATCATCGACAAGCGCCGCCCCAAGGCCAATGTGTCCGAGGTAATGCACGTCATCGGCGAGATCGAGGGCCGCAACTGCGTGATCATGGACGACATGATCGACACGGCCGGCACGCTGGTGAAGGCGGCCGAGGTGCTCAAGGAACGCGGCGCCAAGAGTGTCTACGCGTACTGCACGCACGCGGTTTTCTCTGGTCCGGCCATCGAGCGCATCAAGGCCTCGGCGCTCGACGAAGTCGTCATCACGAACACCATTCCCCTCGCCGAAGCGGGCCTCAGCTGCAGCAAGGTGCGTCAGCTCTCGGTGGCTTTCCTCTTCGCCGAGACCATCCGGCGGATCTCTGACGGCGAGTCGGTCACATCGCTGTTCGCGGAGCAGAACTCCAATTTCTAGCAAGGACGTGAGCGGGGTCGCCTTGGCGGCTTCGTCATCGTGGCGGTGCCGCGGCACCGTCTTTCGAAGCACCTGGTCGCGGGGCTTCACAACGTTTGGAGTCAACATGAAATTCGTCGCTTATGAGCGCACGCTGCAGGGGACCGGAGCGAGCCGCCGCCTGCGCAATGCGCAAAAGGTTCCCGGCATCGTCTACGGCGCCGGCACGCCCACCAAGATCGAGCTCGATCACAACGCCCTGTTCTTCGCACTGAAGAAGGAAGCGTTCCACTCGTCGCTGCTCGAGATGGAACTCAACGGCAAGTCGGAGCAGGTGATCCTGCGCGACTACCAGGTCCACGCCTTCAGGCCGATCGTGATGCACATCGACTTCCAGCGCGTCGATGCGACCACCAAGGTCAAGAAGAAGGTGCCGCTGCACTTCATCAACGAAGAGAACTCGCCGGCGGTCAAGACCGACAAGTGCCTCGTCAATCACGTGCTGACCGAGCTGACGATCCAGTGCCTGGCTTCGCAACTGCCGGAGTTCCTGACGATCGATCTGTCGACCCTGGCCAAGGGCCAGTCGCTGCACGTCGACGACATCAAGCTGGCCGACGGCATCAAGGTGGTGACTCACGGCAAGAAGAATCCCGTGATCGTTTCGGTCTCGGTTCAGGCCGCGGAAGAAGAGGCGCCGGCGGCTCCGGTCGTGGCTGCGGCGCCTGCCGCTGCCAAGCCCAAGAAGGACGAGAAGCAGAACAAGAAGTGATGCACGGGGACGGGCTTCTGCCCCGTCACCTGCGACGTTCACCAGCCCCGCCTTGGCGGGGCTTTTTTCTGGGCGCAACGGCATGGTCACGACCTGTGCACCATGCCGACATCTACCGGGATAATCCCGTCATGATTCGACTGCTGGTCGGCCTGGGCAATCCCGGCCCGGAATACGAAGACACGCGGCACAACGCCGGTTTCTGGTTCATCGACGCGGTCGCGCGTCAGATGAAGGTGTCGCTGACGCCCGATCGCAGCTACTTCGGCCTGGCGGCGCGCGTCAACACTGCCGGAAGGCCCGCTGTGGCTGCTCGAGCCCATGACCTTCATGAACCTCTCGGGCAAGTCGGTCGCGGCCCTGGCGCGATTCTTCAAGATCGCGCCGGACGAGATCCTGGTGGCGCACGACGAGCTCGATCTGCTGCCCGGTCAGGTCAAGCTCAAGCAGGGTGGCAGCCATGCCGGACACAACGGCCTCAAGGACATCCACGCCCAGCTCGGCACGCGCCGACTACTGGCGCTTGCGCCTGGGCATCGGGCATCCGGGCGTCAAGGCCGAGGTGGTCAACTACGTGCTGCGCAAGCCCTCGGCCGAGCACCGCGAAGCCATCGACAAGACCATCACCCAGTCGCTGGAAGCGCTGCCGCTGCTGCTGGCAGGCGACATGGCGCGCGCGATGATGAAGATCCACGCCAAGCCACCGCGGCCCAAACCACCAAGCCCCTGGTGGTCGACACCCCAGGAGAACCATCCGCATGAAGCATCCTGCGCTGCTCCTGGTGCTGCTGGCGGCACCGCTGGCCGCGCTCGCGCAGCCGATCTACCGTTGCGGACCGGACGGCAAGGTCTACTCCCAGGTGCCGTGTGCCGATGGGACGGTGATGGATGCGTCCGACCCGCGAACCGCTGCGCAACGGGCAGAGGCCCGCAAGGCAGCCGCTCAGGAACGCAAGGCAGCGGCCGATCTCGAGCGCGAGCGACTGGCGCGCGAACGTGCGCCAGGCGCGCCGGCTGCATCGCTCAGCGGGCCCCGCCCCGCGGCCGCGGCCGCATCGGCCCAGGGTGACGGCAGGAAGACCCGCACCAAGGCCAAGGCCGAAAGCGGTCCAAAAAGGGAGTTCTCCGCGGTGGCCCCGAAGGCGCCGAAGACTGCCCCGGCCCGCTGAGCCGGACCGATCAGGCAGCGCCTGATGTCGGCTCGGAGCTCTCCGTGAGCTGCAGCCGCCGGTACTTCTGCCACAACGTCTCTTTGCTCTCGATGTGTTCAGGATGCACCGGGATGCAGCTCACCGGACAGACCTGCACACACTGCGGCTCGTCGAAATGGCCCACGCACTCGGTGCAGCGGTTGGGGTCGATCTCGTAGATCTCCGCGCCCATCGAGATCGCCTGGTTGGGGCACTCGGGCTCGCACACATCGCAGTTGATGCATTCGTCGGTGATCCACAGGGCCATGGTGCGAGGTGTTCGCGGTGGGCTTCAGCTGTCGACCGACTTGACGCGCAGGCTCAGCCGGTCGAGCACCGAGGGTGACACGAACTTGGAAACATCGCCGCCCAGAGTGGCAATCTCCCGCACGAAGGTGCCCGACACGAACTGGAACTGGTCGCTGGGCGTGAGGAACAAGGTCTCGACATCGGGCATCAGCTGGCGGTTCATGCCGGCCATCTGGAACTCGTACTCGAAGTCGCTGACGGCGCGCAGGCCGCGCACCACCACCTTGGCGCCCTGCCCCACCACGAAGTCGCGCAGCAGGCCGCGAAATGCCATCACTTCGACATTGGGGTACTTCGCGGACAGCTCGTGGCGATCTCGAGGCGCTCGGCGATGGTGAACATCGTGCGTTTGTGGTGGCCGGCCGCCACGGCGAGGATCAGCCGTTCGAACAGCCGGCTGGCGCGGCGCATCAGGTCTTCATGCCCGAGCGTCATCGGGTCGAAGGTGCCGGGGTAAACCGCGGTGAGTCGGGTGACAGAAGTCAAGGCAGGCCCCCGGAGGTGGTTGGCGGCCGCAGTGTAGCCGGGGCCGGGGCCGTTTCGTCGCGCTGGAACAGATGGAAGTGCACCGCGCCGGCCTGACTCTGGCGATGAAGCCGCAACCCGAGCGGTGCCACCTCGTCGGCCGGGTAGGCGCGATCCGCTTCGAGGTAGACGAAGCCCTGCGGCACCAGCAGTGGCACGGCCAAGGCCAGGGCGCGGTCGAACACCTGGGCATCGAAGGGCGGATCGATGAACACCAGCTCAAACCGTTGCGGCGCGCAACGCGCCATCCAGGCCAGCGCGTCGGCCGTCTCCACCCGCAGCGTTTCAGCCTTGAGGCGCTCGCGCGACTGCGCCAGGCTCGCCGCCAGAGTGCGATCACGCTCGATCAGCACCACTTCGTCGGCACCGCGGGAGGCGGCCTCGAAACCCAGCGCGCCGGAGCCGGCGAAGGCATCGAGACACCGCCAGCCGCCGAGATCGTGTCCCAGCCAGTTGAAGAGGGTTTCGCGCACGCGACCCGGCGTGGGGCGCAGGCCAGGGCGATCGGCCACGGGCAGCTTGCTGCGCTTCCACAGCCCGCCAATGAGGCGCACCTCGAGGGGCGCGCCCTGCGTCTTGCGGGCCGCGGCCTTCATTGCCGCACGGGGATGCCGTCGCGCGCGAGCAGGGCCTTGGCCTGGCCGACCGTGAATTCGCCGTAGTGGAAGATGCTGGCGGCCAGCACTGCATCCGCGCCGCCCACCCGGATGCCTTCGGACAAATGCTCCAGCGCGCCGACGCCGCCCGAGGCGATGACCGGCACACTGACTGCGTCACTCACCGCCCGGGTGAGCTCGAGGTCGAAGCCGATCTTGGTGCCGTCGCGGTCCATGCTGGTCAGCAGGATCTCGCCGGCACCGCGGCGGGCCATGTCGCGCGCCCAGGCCACAGCGTCCAGGCCCACGTTCTTGCGGCCGCCATGGGTGTACACGTCCCAGCCCGGTCCGCGGCGGCGAGGTCGTCGCCCACCCGCCGCTTGGCGTCGATGGCGACCACGATGCACTGTGCGCCGTACTTGTGCGAGGCGTCGCGCGATCACCTGCGGGTTGGCGACCGCCGCCGAGTTGAAGCTGACCTTGTCGGCCCCGGCATTGAGCAGGCGCCGCACATCGTCGACGGTGCGCACGCCACCGCCCACCGTGAGTGGAATGAAGACCTGCGACGCCACCGCCTCGATGATGTGCAGGATCAGGTCGCGCCCGTCGCTGGTGGCGGTGATGTCGAGAAAGGTGAGCTCGTCGGCCCCTTGATCGTTGTAGCGCGCGGCGATCTCCACCGGATCACCGGCGTCGCGCAGTTCGACGAAGTTCACGCCCTTGACGACGCGCCCGCCGGTGACGTCCAGGCAGGGAATGATGCGTTTGGCGAGCATGGCCTGCGGCGCTGGGCCGTTCACTCGGCCAGCTCGTCGGCGCGCTTTTGCGCGGCGGCGAAATCCAGATCGCCGGAGTAGATCGCGCGGCCGCAGATCACGCCTTCAATCCCTTCGGACTCCACTGCGCAGAGGCGCTCGATGTCGGCCAGGCCGCTCAGCCCACCCGAGGCGATCACCGGAATCGTCAACGCCTGGGCCAGCTTCACGGTGGCCTCGATGTTGATGCCGGTGAGCATGCCATCGCGGCCGATGTCCGTGTAGATGACGCCCTCGACGCCGTAGTCCTGGAACTTGCGTGCCAGATCGACCACCTCGTGCCCGGTGAGCTTGCTCCAGCCATCGGTGGCGACCTTGCCTTCCTTGGCATCGAGCCCGACGATGATGTGTCCTCCGAAGGCCGAACAGGCGTCGTGCAGAAAGCCCGGGTTCTTGACCGCGGCCGTGCCGATGATGATGTAGCTCAGGCCGTCGTCGAGGTAGCGCTCGATGGTGTCGAGGTCGCGGATGCCGCCGCCCAGCTGCACCGGAATCTCGTCACCCACCTCGGCCAGGATGGCCTTGATCGCCGGCTCGTTGACCGGTTTGCCGGCAAACGCACCGTTCAGGTCGACGAGGTGCAATCGGCGGGCACCCGCTTCGACCCATCGTCGCGCCATGGCCGCCGGGTCTTCTCCGAAGGTGGTGGAGTCGTTCATGTCGCCCTGTTTGAGGCGGACACACCGACCGTCTTTCAGATCAATCGCAGGGATCAGCAGCATGGCCGAGGGGCTGGTGGGAGGAAGGAGCGTTCACCCGGGAAATCAGGGAGGACCAGCGTGGAAGCGAGTCTTCAGGGATTCCATTGCAGGAAGTTGCGGTACAGCGCCAAGCCGTGGTCGGCGCTCTTTTCGGGGTGAAACTGTGTGGCGAAAATGTTATCTCGCCCCAGCGCGCAGGTAAAGCGGCTGCCGTAGTCCGTCTCGCCCAGGCTGTGGGCAGGGTCCGACGGTTGCGCGTAAAAGCTGTGAACAAAGTAGAAGTAGCTGGCGTCGGGCACGCCCGCCCAGATCGGGTGCGGCCGGACCTGAACCACCTGATTCCAGCCCATCTGCGGCACCTTGAAACGGCTGCCGTCCGGCTGCAGGCGGCCTTCGAGCTGGAACTTCAGCACCTTGCCCGGCACCAGGCCAAGGCCATCGGTCGGTCCCTCTTCGCTTCGCGACAGCAGCATCTGCATGCCCACGCACACGCCCATCATCGGTTTGCGGGCGGCAGCGTCAAGCACCGCGTCCTGCAGGCCGGAGTCGCGCAGTTCGCGCATGCAGTCGGGCATCGCGCCCTGCCCCGGCAGCACGATGCGTTCGGCGCGGTAGACCACCTCGGGCTCGGACGTCACCACCACGTCCAGACCGCTGCCCTGCGCCACATGCATCACCGCCTGCGACACCGAGCGCAGGTTGCCCATGCCGTAGTCGACGACGGCCACGGTGCGCGCCATGTCAGAGGCTGCCCTTGGTGGACGGGATCACCCCGGCCGAGCGCGGGTCGAGCGTCATGGCCATGCGCAGCGCACGGCCGAACGCCTTGAACACCGTCTCGCACTGGTGGTGCGCGTTGTGACCCTTGAGGTTGTCGATGTGCAGTGTCACCAGCGCATGGTTGGCGAAGCCTTGGAAAAACTCGAATGCCAGCTGCGTGTCGAAGCCACCCACCATGCCGCTCTTGAACGGGACGTCCATGTGCAGCCCGGGACGGCCGGAGAAATCGACGACGACACGCGACAAGGCTTCGTCCAACGGCACATAGGCGTGGCCGTAGCGGGTCAGCCCGGCCTTGTCGCCCACCGCCTGCGCCACCGCCATGCCCAGCGTGATGCCCACGTCTTCGACGGTGTGGTGGCCATCGATGTGAAGGTCGCCCTTGGCGTCGATGTCGAGGTCGATCAGGCCGTGGCGGGCGATCTGGTCGAGCATGTGGTCGAAGAAGCCGATGCCGGTGGACAGCCGGGCCTGGCCGGTGCCGTCGAGCCCGACCTTCACGGTGATCTGCGTTTCCTTGGTGTTGCGCGTGACTTGCGCGGTACGGGAGCTCATCACAGGCTCGCTTTCAGGGCATCGATCATCAGGGTGTTCTCTTCGGGGGTGCCGACCGTCAGGCGCAGGCAGTTGGCCAGCAACGGATGCAGGCCGGCGATGTGCTTGATCAGCACGCCACGCTGCTTCATGCCGTTGAAGGCACTCGCCGAATCAGGCACGCGCACCAGAATCATGTTGGCTTCGCTCGGGAAGGCCTCCACGCCGGGCATCGCGGCCAGTGCGCGCTGCAGACGCGCGCGCTCTTCGCACAGCAGTGCGGCCTGGCGCGCGTACTCGTCCGCATGCGTCCAGCGCGAACAGCGTGGCTTCGGCGTTGAGCACGCTCACGTTGTAGGGCGGGCGCACCTTGTCGATTTCGTCGATCAGCGCAGCCGCACCCACCATGTAGCCCAGGCGCACGCCGGCCAGGCCGAACTTGCTGAGGGTGCGCATGACCAGCACATGCTCATGCGCCGGCATGCGCGTGAGCCAGGTGCGCGACGAGAACGGCTGGTAGGCCTCGTCGAACACCACCAGGCCGCTCTGCGCACCGACCGCTGCCACGATCTCGTCGATCGCCGCATCGTCGAACAGGTTGCCCGTCGGGTTGTTGGGGTAGGCGATGTAGGTGATGGCCGGACGATGGCGCTCGATGGCAGCGAGCATGGCCGGGAGGTCCAGTTCGAAGCGCGGCGTGAGCGGCACGCCCACGAAGCCCAGTCCCTGGAGCTTGGCAGACATCTCGTACATCACGAAGCCCGGGAGCGGCGCCAGCACGGTGCTGCCCGGCACATCGCAGGCCATGGCGAGGCGGTCGATGAGTTCGTCGGAGCCATTGCCCAGCATCAGCTTGCATCCGGCCGGCAAGGCGATGTGCCGCGACAGCGCCTCGATCACGTCGGCCACGCAATGCGTCGGATAGCGGTTGATGGCCACGGCCCCCAGCCGCTCGCCCAGTTCCCGCTGCAGCGCCGCGGGCAGGCGGAACGGGTTCTCCATCGCGTCGAGCTTGACCAAGCCGGCGCTGGGCTGGATGGCATAGGCGTGCATCGACTTCACGTCCTGGCGGATGACCCGGTCGATGCGCTCTTGCAGCGTGCTCATGCGGATTGATCGTCGAGCAGTTCAGGCCCGACCAGGAAGGGGTTGATGATCTGCACGCTGTCGATCTGCTGCTCGTGCTGCAGGTCTTCCGACAACAGATAGCGGCAGCCCTGGGCCTGGGCTGCAGCGACGATCAGCGCGTCCCAGTAGCTCAGGTTGTAGCGGCTTTCGACTGCCCAGGCGGCCTCGACCGTGGCATGGTCGTTCGGCCAAGGAAGCCAGCGCTGGTAGCGGCGCACCTCTGCCCGCGCATCGCCGGGCGACATGGGCTTGCGGATCTTGCGCGTGGCATGGAGGTAGAACTCGTGCAGTACCTGCACGCTGAGCCGCCCGCACCGACGCACCCAGAGCTCGCGCAGCCAAGCCAGTGCCGATGCCTGCTTGGCAGCGTCGGCCAGGTCTTCGCCGTAGATCAGGACGTTGGTGTCAACGA
The DNA here is from genome assembly GCA_963739925.1 of uncultured beta proteobacterium. GTDB lineage: Bacteria > Pseudomonadota > Gammaproteobacteria > Burkholderiales > Burkholderiaceae_C > CAVUBY01. The sequence goes on from CAVUBY010000004.1 coordinate 143,602, forward strand.
AGACGGTCGAGGCGCTCGGCATAGGTCTCGTCACGCTTGGGGTAAGGCCGACCGTCGGACTTCCAGGTGCGCTCGCGGCTCAGCCAGTCGGCCATCGCCCGCTCATACGCATCGTCGTGGCGCATCTTCTCGGCCAGCAATTCGCCCACCAGCCGCGACACGCTGGTATTGCGGCGCGCGGCCTCCATGCGCGCCCAGTCGGCGACGCTGTCTTCCATGGTGACGGTGACGTTCTTCATGCGTGACCTGCGAATGGAGCACCGACCAAGGCGCCCCACTGAATTCGTGTTGCACGATTCTCGTGTTGCACGAACTTCGTGTCAATCCTTCAACCGCATTTCTGCGGCCCGGGCATGGGCCTGCAGGCCCTCGCCATACGCCAACTCCGCAGCAATCGGGCCGAGTTTGTGAGCGCCGGCTTCGCTGACTTCGATCAGGCTGCTTCGCTTCTGGAAATCGTAGACACCCAGCGGTGACGAAAAGCGGGCCGTGCCGGAGGTCGGAAGCACATGATTCGGCCCGGCGCAGTAGTCGCCCAGGCTCTCGCTGGTGAACGCGCCGAGAAAGATCGCCCCGGCGTGCCGCAACAGCGGCTCCCAGCGTCCGGGTTCGCGGGCGCTGACTTCGAGGTGCTCGGGCGCAATGCGGTTGCTGATCTCGCAGGCTTCTTCCATCGAGCGGGTGCGGATCAGCGCGCCGCGGCCTTCGAGCGAGGCACGGATCACGTCGCGCCGGGGCATGCTCCGGCAACAGGCGTTCGATGGCGCTCAGCACGCGGGCGATGTACTGGGCGTCGGGGCAGAGCAGGATGCTCTGCGCCAGTTCGTCGTGCTCGGCCTGGCTGAACAGGTCCATGGCCACCCAGTCGGGCGGCGTGCTGCCGTCGGCCAGCACCAGGATCTCGCTCGGCCCGGCGATCATGTCGATGCCGACCTGGCCGAACACGCGCCGCTTGGCGCTGGCCACATAGGCGTTGCCCGGGCCGGTGATCTTGTCCACCGCCGGCACGGCGTCGGTGCCATAGGCCAGCGCGCCCACCGCCTGGGCACCACCGATGGTGAAGACGCGGTCGGCCCCGGCCACGGCGGCCGCCGCCAGCACCAGCGCATTGCGCTCGCCGCGCGGCGTGGGCACCACCATCACGATCTCACCAACGCCCGCCACCTTGGCCGGCACCGCGTTCATCAGCACACTGGAGGGGTAGGCGGCCTTGCCACCGGGCACGTAGATGCCCACGCGGTCGAGTGGCGTCACCTTCTGCCCGAGCAGGCTGCCGTCGTCGTCGCGGTAGCTCCAGCTGCGACCGCAGGCCTCGAGCTGGCGCTGGTGGTAGCGCCGCACCCGATCGGCGGCCGCCTCCAGGGCCGCGCGCTGCGCCGGCGTGATGGCATCGAGCGCGGCCAGCAGTTCGCTGCGCTGGATCTCCAGGGCCGCCATGCTCGAGGCGCGAACCCCGTCGAAGCGCTCGGTGTACTCCAGAACGGCCGCATCGCCGCGCTGCTTCACGTCCGCGAGGATGGCTTCCACCCGTTGCTCGATGGCCGCATCGGTCTCGGCCGACCAATGGCGCACGCGCGCGAACTGCGCTTCGAAGTCGGCGTCGGTGGTGGCAATGCACCTGAGGTCGAGGCTCATTGGAGGGCTGCTTCAGGGACTGGGTTTCACGGCACCGGCCATCGCATCGATGATGCTGCGGATGGGTTCGCGGTTGAGCTTGAGCGCAGCCTGGTTCACCACCAGCCGGGCCGAGATGGCCATGATCGGCTCTACCTCCACCAGCTGGTTGGCCTTGAGCGTGCTGCCGGTGGACACCAAGTCGACGATGGCCTCGGCCAGGCCAGTGAGCGGCGCGAGCTCCATCGAACCATAGAGCTTGATGAGGTCGACGTGCACGCCCTTGTTGGCGAAGTGATCGCGCGCAATGCGGGTGTACTTGGTGGCCACGCGCAGGCGCGAACCCTGCCTGACGGCGGCGGCGTAGTCGAAGTCGGCGCGCACGGCCACGCTCACGCGGCACCGGGCGATCTGCAGGTCCAGCGGTTCGTAAAGGCCCTGGCCACCGTGCTCGATGAGCGTGTCCTTGCCGACCACGCCGAGGTCCGCGCCACCGTGCTGCACATAGGTGGGCACGTCGGTTGCACGCACAAGCACGATGCGCACCCCCGGTCGGCTGGTGCCGATGATGAGCTTGCGGCTCTTCTCCGGGTCCTCGCTGACCTCGATGCCGGCCGCCTTCAGCAGCGGCAGCGTCTCGTCGAAGATGCGGCCCTTGGACAGCGCGAGGGTGATCGTCATTTCACACGCTCGATGTCAGCCCCGATGGCGCGCAGCTTCGCTTCCATGCGGTCGTAGCCTCGGTCGAGGTGGTAGATGCGGTCGATGACCGTGTCGCCGTCGGCCACCATGCCGGCAATCACCAGGCTGGCCGATGCGCGCAGGTCGGTCGCCATCACCGCGGCGCCGGAGAGCTTGCTCACGCCGTGAACGACCGCGGTGTGCCCGTCGACCTCGATGCGCGCGCCCAGGCGCACCATCTCGTTGACGTGCATGAAGCGGTTCTCGAAGATGGTTTCGGTGACCTTGGCGACGCCCTCGGACACGCAGTTCAAGGCCATGAACTGCGCCTGCATGTCGGTGGGGAACGCCGGGTACTCGCTGGTGCGAAAGCTCACCGCCTTGAGTCGACCCTGGGCCCGAACGCGGATCCAGTCGGCCCCCGATTCGATGGTCGCGCCCGCCTCGCGCAGCTTGTCGATCACGGCATCGAGGTGATCGGCCCGCGCGCCGCGCAGCACCACATCGCCGCCGGCCGCCGCCACGGCGCACAGAAAGGTGCCTGCCTCGATGCGGTCGGGCACGATGCGGTGCGACACCGCGCCCAGGCGATCGACACCCTGGATGCGGATGCGGCTGGTGCCATGGCCCTCGATGCGCGCGCCCATGGCGATGAGCATCTTCGCCAGGTCGGGAATCTCCGGCTCCTGGGCCGCGTTCTCCAGCACCGTCTCGCCGTCGGCCAGCGTCGCGGCCATGAGCAGGTTCTCGGTGCCGGTGACCGTGACCATGTCGGTGGTGATGCGCGCTCCCTTGAGCCTGGCCGCCTTGGCGATGATGTAGCCGTGCTCCACGCTCACCTGCGGCGCCCATCGCCTGCAGGCCCTTGATGTGCTGGTCCACTGGCCGCGAGCCGATGGCGCAGCCGCCGGGCAGCGAGACACGCGCCTGGCCAAATCGGGCCAGCAGCGGCCCCAGCACCAGGATGGAGGCGCGCATGGTCTTCACCAGCTCGTAAGGCGCCTCGGGGCTGACCACGTTGCTGGCATCGACGGTGACCACATCGGTCTGGGTCTCGCTGCGCTCGGCGACGACGCCCATATTGCGCAGCAGCTTGAGGGTGGTGCTCACGTCCTGCAGGCGCGGCACGTTGGACAGCGTGACCGGCTCGGCCGTGAGCAAAGCGGCGCAGAGCTCGGGCAGCGCAGCGTTCTTGGCGCCGGATATCGGCACCTCGCCTTGCAGTCGGCGGCCGCCGCGGATGAGAAGTTTGTCCATGAATGGCTGGTGGCCGAACGCCCACTGCGGCCACCGAACCCGCTCGCGCGGGCCCGCCAGCCGCAGCCAGCGCTGCGGCGCGATCAGTGGTGGTGGTTGGAAGCCGCGTCGGGCTGCGAAGCCCACTCGGCCGGTGTCAGCGTCTTCATCGACAGGGCGTGGATTTGCTGACGCATTCTATCGCCCAGGGCCTGGTAGACCCGCTGGTGGCGCTTGACTCGGCTGGCGCCCTCGAACTCGGCCGACACGATGGTGGCGAAGAAGTGCTGGCCGTCGCCCTCGACCTCGAGATGCTCGCAGGCCAGCCCCTGCGCAATGAAGCGCTGGACGTCGGCGGCGGTGGGGTCGGACATGGTGACGCGGATTGTATTAGTGGCGGATCTTGTAGCCGATGCGCAGCAGGTTCAGCGCCACACCGCTGACGAGGACACAGCTGGTGCCCACCACCGCCAGGCTGATCCACGGCGACACATCGCTCACGCCGAAGAAGCCACGGCGAAAGCCGTCGATCATGTAGAAGAAGGGGTTCAGGTGGCTCACGCCCTGCCAGAACGTCGGCAGCGAGTGCACCGAATAGAACACGCCCGACAGGAAGGTCATGGGCATGATGATGAAGTTCTGGAAGCCGGCCATCTGATCGAACTTCTCGGCCCACAGCCCGGCGATGAGCCCCAGTGCCCCCAGCATCGCCGCCCCGAGCAGCGCGAACACCAGGATCCACCCCGGTTCGACCGCCCGCAGCGGTGCAAACCACAAAGTGACCACCAGCACGCCCGAGCCGACGACCAGCCCACGCACCATCGAGGCCCCGACGTAGGCGACGAACCAGGCCCAGTGCGAGAGCGGCGCCACCAGCAGGAACACCAGGTTGCCGGTGATCTTGCTCTGGATGAGCGAGGAGCTGCTGTTGGCGAACGCGTTCTGCAGCACGCTCATCATCACCAGCCCGGGGATCAGGAAGCTCGTGTAGCCGACCGTCTCGTAGACCTTCACATGGTCTTCGAGCACATGGCCGAAGATCAGCAGGTAGAGGATGGCCGTGAGCACCGGGGCGGCCACGGTCTGGAAGCTCACCTTCCAGAAGCGCAGCACTTCCTTGTAGAGCAGCGTGCCGGCGCCCGAGAGCACACCGGACAGCGCACCCGACCGCGTCCCTGTCGATGATCCGTTCACGCGGCCACCTTCGCAGGTTCGGCCTGCATGATCTCGAGAAACACGTCTTCCAGGTCCGCCCGGCCGATCTCGAGGTCTTCGACCTTCACCGAGGCGGCGCGCAGCGCGGCCAGGTGCGCTTCCACCTCGACCGCGTCACGGGCCGTGAGCTGCACGATCCGGCCGGTGACGCGCGCCATGGCCCGCAGCGACTCGGGCAGGGCGTCGTCGGTCTTGAAGCGCAGCATGGTGCTGGCGGTGCCGGCCAGCAGCGCGGAAGTCCGGTCCAGCGCCACCACCCTGCCCTGCTTGAGCATGGCGATGCGACCGCACAGCGCTTCGGCTTCTTCGAGGTAATGGGTGGTGAGCAGCACGGTGTGCCCCTCGCGGTTGAGCCGCGCGACGAACTGCCAGAGCGTCTGACGCAATTCCACGTCGACACCGGCGGTGGGTTCGTCCAGCACGATCACCGGCGGACGGTGGACGAGCGCCTGCGCCACGAGCACGCGGCGCTTCATGCCGCCCGACAGCTGGCGCATGTTGGCGTCGGCCTTGTCGGCCAGGCCCAGGTGCCCGAGCAACTCCTCGATCCAGGCGTCGTTGGCCTTGGGGTCGTGGCGAACACCGAAGTAACCGCTCTGGATGCGCAAGGCCTCGCGCACCGAGAAGAAGGGATCGAACACCAGTTCCTGCGGCACGATGCCCAGCGAGCGCCGCGCCGCCGCGTAGTCGCTCACCACGTCGTGGCCGAGCACCGTGACGCGGCCGGCCGTGGCCCGGGTCAGGCCCGCCAGGATGCTGATGAGCGTGGTCTTGCCCGCCCCGTTGGGTCCGAGCAGCCCGAAGAACTCGCCTTGCTGGATGTCGAAGCTGACGTCGGACAAGGCCTGGGTGACCCCGCGGGCACCGGCATAGCTCTTGGAAACGTTCTGGAAGGCAATGGCGGGCATGGGGAGCGCGATTGTAGACAGCGTCCGCCCCGCGCGCTGCCGGCACGGTCGCACTAGGGCTAGCGCCCCTGGAGCGCCCCCACGGTTGGTGCTAGATTGCTCGCCACTGAACGCACCCGCCCATGGCCACGCCGCCCAAGAAACCGCGCCGCACGGCCGAACGCATCCTGGAAGTCACGCTCGAGCTGTTCAATCGCTTCGGCGAACCGAACGTGTCGACGACGCTGATCTCGGCCGAGCTGAACATCAGCCCCGGCAACCTCTACTACCACTACCCGGCCAAGGACGAGCTGATCAACAGCCTGTACGGCCGCTATGAGCGCTCGCTCGCCGAACTGCTGCAGGCCGCCGACCAGGTGCGCAACGTCGAGGACGCCTGGCTCTTCTTCCACATGCTGTTCGAGCTGATCTGGAAGTACCGCTTTCTGTACCGCGACCTCAACGACCTGCTCAGCAAGAACCGCACGCTCGAAAAGCAGTTCCAGTTCGTGCTCAAGGACAAGGGCACGGCCGTGCAGGCGGTGCTCTCGGGGCTGGCGCGTGGGGGTGCGATGCGCATCGACCCGAGCGACAGCGAGGTGGTGGCCACCTCGATGGTGGTGGTGCTCACCTACTGGCTGAGTTACGAGTACGTGCGCGATCCGCGCCGCGCCCTCGAGCCCGAGAGCGCGGGGGCGGCCCTGCTGCGCGGCGCCTATCACGTGCTCGGACTCATCACACCCTACCTCGAGCCGGCCCAGCGATCGCACCTTCATGCGCTGGCCGGTGGCTACAACAAGACCTGAACACGACAACGCAGACCGAGCCCCCAGGAGACAGCGCATGGCCAAGTGGACCGCCTTCCCGCACGACAGTGCCGACTACCAGTACGACGCCTCCCAGCTCAAGAAGCACTGGGCTCGGTTGCACACGGGTGATGCCGAGCCCTTGCCCAAGGACGACAAGGTGCTGGCGGCCTGGGCCCTGTTCCACGCGGGCGAGTTCCAGAAGGCCTGCGACGCCGGGCTCAAGGCGGGTGCTGCCGGCATCACCGTGGCCAACAAGGCCCAAGCCATCTACGCCAACTACCTCGAGAAGAGCGAGAAGACTAAGCTCGCGCTCTTCATGGAAGTGGCCGAGCGCGCCGAGGCCCAGGCCACGAGCGAGCCCAAGAACCCCAACGCCTGGTACCTGATGGCCTACGCACTCGGGCGCTACAGTCAGGGCATCAGCGTCACCAAGGCGCTGGCCCAGGGTCTGGGCACCAAGGTGAAGGGCTCCCTAGAGACAGCGATCAAGCTGCAGCCCAAACATGCCGATGCCCACATTGCGCTGGGCGCCTTCCATGCCGAGGTGATCGACAAGGTGGGCTCGCTGCTGGGCCGCACCCAGGGTGCCAGCAAGGAGACGGGCATGGCGATGTTCAAGACTGCCATCAAGCTGGCGCCGGGCTCGGCCATCGCCATGGTGGAGTACGCCAACGGGCTGGTGATGCTCGAAGGCGACAAGCGCATGAAGGAAGCCGAAAAGCTCTACGCCGATGCGGCTGCCGTGGTGCCGGCCGACGCCATGGAGCGACTCGACGTGGAGATGGCGCGCGCCGAGCTGGAAGACTGATCGCACCGCCGGCGCGCGCCGCTTCTGGCCTCGCCGTTGCGAAAACTCACGCATTCGCGCAGGGCAGGCTCAATCGCCAGCCATTTCGGCCGAAAACCGGGAAGCAGACGACTTTCCGGAGACCGCGATGACCACGCCCGCGACCAACACATCCTCGCCGACCACTTCCTTCTCGACCGCCAACCCGCACGCGCTGGCCACCATCCTGGACGCCAGCCAGACGCAGACCATCATCGCGTCGCGCGACATCTTCGACATCTCGGGGATCAAGCTGTGGGCACGCGACCAGCCGGTGTCGAGTGCGCTGCAGCGCAAGCTGCTCGACCGCCAGCTGCGCAATCCGCTCGAAACCTGCCTGATGGCCGAAGATGGCGTCACGCCGGTGTCGCTGGCCGAATCGCTGGAGACCCTGATCGCCCGCGACACCCCGCTGGCCGCCATGCTGCGCCCGCACGGACCCAAGCTGCTGCAGGAAGTGGCCCACCTGCCGCTGCACTCGGTGGCGCAACTGCTGCTGTCGGCCGGCCAGGCCGCCCGCCCCGAGGCCTTCGACCATGCCATCCAGGCCATGGCGCTGGCCGGCGCGCTGATGATCGGGCAAGGCGGCACGCTCGGCCGAGCTGCGCCTTGCCATGCTGGCCGGCCTGCTGCACGACCTGGGCGAGATGTACATCGATCCCGCAGCACGGCGAAGCCGATGCCGACCGCACGCTCGACTTCATCAGCTACCAGCAACTGGTGGTGCACCCGCACGTCGGCAACCTGCTGCTGGCGCAGCTCACCAACTACCCGGCACCGCTGGCCCGCGCCGTGGCCGAACACCATGAGCGCATGGACGGCTCCGGGCTACCCGCACGCGTTGACGCGCGATGCGATGTCGCCGCTGGGCCGCCTGCTGGCGGTGGCCGAAGCCGCGCTGGCGGTGCTGCGCCATGGCCACGCCGACCTGTCGCGCGCCAGCGTGGCGCTGCGCGTGGTGCCGGGCGAGTTCGACCTCACCTGGGTGAGCCCGATCGCCAAGGCCGCGCAGGCCCAGCCCCCGCTTTGCGCCAGCCTCGACACGGCCGCGGTACAGCGTCGCCTGTCGCGCCTGGCCGGCTCGCTGCACACCTGCGAAGAGCGCGCTACCTCGCTCACCCACAGCGCCGAAACCGCCGAGCTCAAGGCCGCCCTTTCCCTCTCGCAGTACCTGCTGGGACGGCTGCGCACCGGCTGGTACGCCAGCGGGCTGTGGAGCACCGAACTGATTTCTCCGCAGGATGCGGGCGAAGTCGAGTCGGTCGAAGACGAACTGTTCTTCCGCCTGCGGTCGATCGAGCGTGCCGCGCTGCTGCGGGCCGGCGACCTGCCGCCGTCCGACACCCGCCGACTCAAGATGCTGTGCGAGGGCCTGCGCGCCGTCGGGCGCTGATCCTTCGCGGCCTGGCGTGTGGAGACGGCGCTACGGCTCCCAGGGCAGCATCATCGCCAGCAACAGCAGCCTCTCGAATTCCGGCTGAAAGTCGTCGATGATCTTCTGCGGCTGCGGGCAGAGCGCCGCATCGCTGATCAGGCCGAACTGCACCCCACCGCCGTAGGTGAGGATGCTCACGCCCAGGCCGATGTCGCCGGAAGCCGGCACCCAGAACATGGTCTGGCGCAAGGTCGAGCCGCAGAACTTGAGCGGCTGGGCTGGGCCGGGCACATTGGTCATCACCGCGGTGGCCTTCTTGGCGAAGAGCCCGAGCAGCGCATCCTGCGCCGGCTTGATGAGCAGCCCGGCCACGGCCAGCACGGCAAACGCCAGCAGTGGCTGGTAGCTGCCCTTGAGCTCGCTCATGCGGCGACGCACGGCGTAGACGCGCTCGACCGGGTTCTCGATGCCGATGGGCAGCACCAGCGGCGCCAGGCCAAAGCGGTTGCCGAGCTTCCAGGCCTCGGACAAGGGCCGCAGGTTCACCGGCACCATGGCGCGGATCTCCTGGCCGGTCGGGTCTTCTCCGCGCTCGCGCAGGTATTGGCCGATGGCGCCGGCCGCGCAGGCCAGCAGCACGTCGTTGATCGAGCAGCCCAGCGCCTTGCCGACGGCCTTGACCGTGTCCAGCGGCATCGGCTCGCTCCAGGCCACGCACTTGCGGCCCACCGGCTTGCCCTTGAGCGAGGTGCGCGCGTCGTCGGGCATCACCGCCAGTGCCGCCACATCGCTCACCACTTGGTAGCCCATGCGCGCCATGTCCAGCGTACCCAGCAAGGGATCCTGAGGTGCGGTGGCCAGCATCTGCATCGACTTGGCCACGCCGCCGCCGTACATGCCGATGGCCTTCACCGTGAGATCGGTGAGCGGCTTGAGCACCGCGTCGGACAACCAGTCGTGCTCTTCGGCTTCGGCCGTCGGCTTCGGCTTCGCTGGCTCGCGCCGTCGGCGCGCGGGCGGGTCGGTGCCGCCATCGGTGATGGACATCATCACCGAGATGAGCGCGATGCCGTCGCCGATGCAATGGTGCACCCGGGCGATCAGGGCGCTGCCGCCCTCGTAGTGGTCGACGAGATGGAACTGCCACAGCGGCCGGTCAGGATCGAGCGGTGTCATGGCCAGTTCGCCGGCGCGCGCCTGCAGCGCTTCGCGCTGGCTCTGGCCCTTCTTGCGCGGGAGCTTTTCCTGCAGCACGTGCCGGGAAAGATCGAAGCTGTCGTCGTCGACCCAGAGGGCGCCCATCGCGTCCTGGACCACCTTCTGGCGGAAGCGGCCGTACTTCAGCAGCTTGTCCTGCACCCGCTCGCACAGCGCCGCATGCGACACGCCAGGCTGCAGCAGCCACACGCCCACGATCATCATCAGGTTGACGTCGTTGTCCATGCGCAGCCACGCAGTGTCCACACGTGACATGCGCTCGGCGGTTGCTGGCATCAAGAGGCTCCGGGAAAGGTGGCGATGGGAGGACGCGTCGCACAGGCGCGCCAGGGGGCAAGATGCTGGGTAACATCCGCAGCGTCAATGCCCGTTTTCCACAAGGTGCTCAGGAGACACACCCATGGCCGACCTCAAGAAGCTGTTCGACAAAGCCGTTGCCGACTCGAAGAACCTGCCCGAGAAGCCCGACAACATGACGCTGCTCAAGATCTACGCGCTGTACAAGCAGGCCAGCGGCGGCGACGTGGAGGGCAAGCGGCCCGGCTTCACCGACATGGTGGGTCGCGCCAAGTGGGACGCCTGGAACGAGCTCAAGGGCAAGTCCAGCAGCGAGGCGATGCAGGAGTACGTGGACCTGATCGAGTCCCTCAAGTAGCCGCCGGCCCGGCTATTTCTTCTTCGGTGCGGCCTTCTTGGCCGCAGCCTTGGCGGACCTGCCGGACTTTGCAAGCAGGTCATCGAGGTTCTTCTGGATCTCCGCCTCGATGGTCTTGCTGAAGGCACCGAGCAGGAAGCCGAGCTTCGCTTCCAGATCGAAGTGATCGGCCGCCACGACCAGCTGGCCGTTCACCCCGGAGCGCTTGAACTCCACCGTGTCGCTGGTCTCGCCTTCGAGCACGGTGCATTCCATGTCGAACTTCGCCTCCACGTCCTCGGCCCACTTCCAGGCGATCTCGCGGGCCTTGGACAGGCCGAGGGCGTGCTGGCGGTGGATGCGGATGTCGGGCATGGGGCTGTCTCCTGGCGGCCTGCGTGGTTGCAGACTCGATGGCGTTATCGCAATGATGAACGGAAATCAGGTCTCAGCGGCCTGAGAGGGCTTGCTGAGCGGGCCTGCGCGGCGAAGACCCGCATCAGTCGACCGGTGCGCCCAGCAGCGCGCGCCGCTCGGTCTTGGGCAAGGCCGCGAGCCGTCGCACCTCGGCATAGAAGCGCACGAAGTCGCGCCCTTGCGCCTCGAACAGCTGCTCGAACTGCGGCACCAGGCGGTTGTAGGCCGCAAGCACGCCGAAGGATGCGTTGTTGGCCCGCTCGAACCAGCCGTCGTAGCCAGAGAAGCCACCCCAGCGGTCGGCCTTGAGGCGGGCGTACTCCGCGCGCATCTCGGTCATCAGCGCGGCCTTGCCGCTGCGCTTGTCGGCGTCGCTTGCGGTGCTCCGGTACAGCGCATCCAGGCGCTGGCGGTAGCGCAAGGTGAGTTCGCGGAAGTCCTGCCGGCGGGCATCGAAACGCTGGTACTCCTCGCGCGCCGCCGGCGTGGCGTGGGTGTCGAGCCAGCGCCGCCCGCCGATGCGCTCGACGGCGGTGGCGAAGGACTCGTTGAACTCGGTGTCGTCGGCGGCGTAGGCGACCTGGTGCGACAGCTCGTGGAAGATCAGCCGGGCCAGCTCGCCTTCGGGGTAGTGGATGAAGGTGTTGAGCAGGGGATCGGCCAGCCAGTCGCCCGGCAGCCGCCCGAGCGTCGAGTAGGCGGGCACGCCGTACACGCTGACCTCGAGCGCTTCCTGCTGCCGCAGCTGCGCGGCGTAGGCATCGGCCTCGGTTCGGTCGAAGTAGCCGCGGTAGCCCACGCAGCCCACCACCGGGAAGCACCAGGTGCTTGCAGCGTGAGGCTCAGTTCGGGCGCGGCCACCACGTTCCACACCGCGGCGGGGCGCTTGAGGTCGGCAAAACGGCGGTAGCTCGCGTTGTCGGGCAGTTTGAGTTCGCTGATGGCGTACTCGCGCATGCGCTGGCTGAGCTCGAGCCGCTGTTTGAGCGTAGCCGGCGCCTGCTCATCGGCCAGCCATTGCGAGACCGGCTTGGCGGCCCGGACCAGCTTGAGATGACCGCCCACCGACTGCGCGTAGTAGCCAATGCTGCTGCAGCCGGTCGTGAGGCACAGCGTGGCCGTCGCCAGGGCGATCACGCCTGCCAATCCGCCGAGGGCCATCAGCAGTGCGCGCTTCAAGCCGACGGGGCGACGGAAGCGACGGCCGAGGCCGACGCGAGGGGCGCAGCCTCCAGCGGGGCCACGTCCACCAGACAGTCGTAGAACGCCGGCGCGCGGCCGATGTCGGTGAGGCGCTGGTGCGTGAGCTCGTTGACGTTGGTGCCGGCCAGTCCGAGCTTGCGCCACCAGATGCCCAGGCCGTTCACCACGCCGGGCCGCGCGCGATCGCTCACGCGCGCCTTGCAGACGTAGGTGCCGCGGTCATTGAACACGCGCACCACCTGCGCCGTCGGCAATGCCGCGCGGCTGCGCATCGCTCGGCGTGAATCTCCAGCACCGGCTCGCCCTCGATGTCGCGCAGGCTCTTCACGTTCACGAAGCTCGAGTTGAGGAAGTTGCGCGCCGGCGGCGAGATCATCGCCAGCGGAAAGCGCTGGCGCCAGCGCCGGCGTGCTGAGCACCGACTCGTGGTTGGCCACATGGTCGGGCACGCCCAGCCCGGGCGCATCGATCAGGCACCGGCCGCTGGGCGTGGGGAAGGCGCCGTCGGCCAGCGGTGCATCGGGCACGGGCAGCTTGACCCAGCCCACGCGGCGCAGCGTCTCGAAATCGATCTCGGCGGTGAAGGCGCTGCGCGCGAGCGCTTCATCGCTGTCGGCAAAGCAGGGTTCGTCGAAGCCCATGCGCTGCGCCAGCTCGCGGAAGATCTGGGTGTTGGGCTTGCTCTGACCCAGCGGCGCCACCGCCGGCTCGTTGATCAGCGCGTAGGTGTGGCCGTAGCTGGTGTGCACGTCCAGGTGCTCGAGCTGGGTGGTGGCCGGCAGCACGTAGTCGGCCCAGTCGGCGGTGTCGGTCATGAAGTGCTCGAGCACCACGGTGAACAGGTCGTCGCGGCGCGAAGCCCTTCACCACCTTGGGCGACTCGGGCGCCACCGCCACGGGATTGCTGTTGTAGACGACCAGGGCTTCGATCTTCGGCCCGAAGCCGGGCGAGCTGTCGCGCAGCAGGTCGTCGCCGATGGTGCTCATGTTGATGGTGCGCGGCCGGTGCCCGAGGGCAGCCGGACCGTACACGGTCTCGAGCAGGTCGGGGCGCTGCATCGCCGCATCGTCGCGAAAGCGCTTGAACCAGCCCGAGGCGGACAGCAGCAGGCCGCCGGCGCGGTGGCGCCACGCGCCGGTGAGACAGGGCAGGATCGCCACCAGCCGCACCGCATTGCCGCCACCGTGCACCCGCTGCATGCCGTAGTTCAGCCGGATCGCCGCGGGCGTGGTGGTGCCGTAGTCGCGGGCCAGGCCACGCACTTCGTCGGCCGTGATGCCGCACACCTGCGGCGGCGCGCTCGGGCGGCCACTGCAGGGCGCGTTCGCGCAGCGCGGGCCAGCCTTCGGTGTGGCGTTCGATGTAGTCGTGATCGAGCCAGTCGTTCACGATCAGCTCGTGCATCAGGCCCAGCGCCAGCGCGCCGTCGGTGCCGGGCAGCAGGGCGATGTGCTGGTGGCACTTGTCGGCGGTCTCGGTCTTGCGCGGGTCGATGCAGATCAGCCTGGCGCCGGCGCGCTTGGCCTGCCTGCGCGAAAGTCCAGAAGTGCAGGTTCGACGCGATCGAGTTGCTGCCCCAGATGAGGATGAGACGGCTCTCGGCAAAGTGCTCCAGGTGCATGCCGATCTTGCCGCCGTAGGTGGCGGCCAGCGCATCGCCGCCGGCCGAGGCGCAGATGGTGCGGTCCAGCAGCGAGGCGCCGAGTCGGTGGAAGAAGCGCGCGGCCATGCCTTCGCCCTGCACCAGCCCCATCGTGCCGGCATAGCTGTAGGGCACGATGGCCTGCGGATCGCGCGCGGCGATGGCCTGAAGTCGGCGGGCGATGTCGGCCAGCGCCACGTCCCAGCTCACCGGCTCGAACTGGCCGCTGCCCTTGGGGCCGACGCGCTTGCAGCGGCTGCAAGACGCGCTCGGGGTGGTAGGTGCGCTCCGGGTAGCGCGACACCTTGGTGCACAGCGCGCCATGGGTCGGCGGGTGGTCGGGATCGCCCTGCACCTTGATGGCCCGCCCCGTCTGCACGGTGACGCGGATCGCGCAGGTGTCGGGGCAGTCGTGCGGGCAAGCAGCGCGGACGGTCGAGGTCTCCATGCACGAACTATTGCACAGCCCCGACAGGACCGGCGGCCTGCCCAGACCCTAATCGAGGTTGCCCCAGGCCGTGATACGTTCCCACAGACTGCGCTTCTCGGGCTCGGCCGCGTAGAACGCATCGGCGTGGACACGCTGGGCCGACGCGCCGCGATGGAGCACCAGGTTATTGACCGCGTCGACCATCGGTGGCGGGCCGGCCATGTGGATGACGGCATCGCCGAAGTCGCGGAAGTCCTTTGCCACGGCCTCGTGCAGATGGCCTGCACGCTCATTACCGGCGCCACCGTCGGCGAAGACCGGTACGAAGCGGATGCCCTTGTCGCGCGCGCGCTGGCGCAACAGATCCTCGCAGTACAGATCGGCGGAGCCGCGCACGCCGTGATAGAGATGGACGCGATGCGGATCCTGGCCGTCGCGCAGCGCCGCGTCGAGAATCGACAGCATCGGCGCCATGCCCGTGCCGCCGGCCAGCAGCAGCAGCTGCGCCGGTTGGACGCCCATCCAGAAGGCCTCGCCGAAGGGGCCGCGGACCTCGACCGCGTCACCCACCTTCAGGTCGCTTGCCACGGCACGGCTCACCTTGCCTTCGGGCAACACGCGGATGTGGAACACCAACTGACCCTGGCCTGGCAGGTTGGCCATGGAATAACTGCGCGCGGGCAGCTTGCCGAAGCGCAGCTTGGCGAACTGCCCGGGACGAAAGTCGAACGACTCGCCGGCGCGCAGCGCCACGGTGAGCACCACCACATCGCGCGCCACGCGGTCGATACCCGACACTCTCGCATCGAGCTTCACCATCGGCAGCGCGGCTTGCGTGTGTCAACCACTGCACGCGGACATCGCCCAATGGACGCGCGCGGCAGGCGAGGATCAGGCCTTGCGCTGCCTCGTCCTCGGTGAGCGCGTCGGGGCTGTAGCGGTCGCTCCTGACCTCGCCCGAGAGGAGCCGGCACTTGCAGCTTCCACACTCGCCGGAGCCGCAACCATGCGGAAACGGCACGCCGGCGTCGAGCGCCGCTTCGAGAATGCGGTGCCTGCCGGCCTCGACGGGATCAGGCCAGCCTTCGATGTGAACCAGGGCCATGGAAGGGATGTCACTCAGGTCACTGCAAGACGATGCGCAGCGGACGCACATGCCGCGTGTGGCGCACCTGGTTGTGGTCGAACACCGCCACCCACATGAACATGCCGTCGGCCAGCGGCTGATCGAACTTGGAACCGGTGTCCAGCTGGCGACGCGCCTCGAGCGTCCACCAGCCGTCCTTCCACTGGGCGTGGACCACGACATCGCCGCGGTCCCCTTCGAAGGGCTTGTCGTAGACGACCGAGGGAATCACCGTGCCCACCGGGATGCTTCGCGTCGAGCTGCGGCGCTGTAGGGCACAACCTCGGTGCGTGCCATGGCAGAAGCTGCCGCTGTCGCTCACCTGGGCATCGGGGTTGAACGGGCCCATGCGCGCCTGCTGTGCGGCGAGGTCGCGCGGCAGGAACTTGAGCTTCACGAAGGTCCCGTCGCCGAGCTTCTCGAAGTTCTGGTCGAAGCCGCCCGCGGTCTTGGGATCCTGGGTATAGCCGCCGGTGTAGCGGCCCGGCTTGGCCTCCATCGGGGGGCCGAAGTAGTTGTCGTCGAACTGGTTGATGGAGCCACTGCGCACGCTCTTCCAGTGCCACACGTCGGCGAGGCTGCCGTCGGTGGCGACGTGCAGTCCCAGGCCGTTGGTCGGCCCCGGCTTGTCGGCCAGCGGCTTGGGGCCCAGGCGCACCGTGTTGCCACCGGCCACGGGCGAGCGCGCGATCATCACGGCGAACTTGTCCTCGTAGAACTCGTTCTCGTCGTTGTTGAAGTAGTTGCTGTGCATCACCTTCCAGCCCTGCTCGGTCTTGATGAGCGGCACGTGCTTCTGGCTGCGCGTGGCATCCGGCCAGCGGAACAGCAGGTAGGCCTGCTTGCCGTCGTGCAGGGCCCTGACGCTGACATCGACCTCGCCCTGCTCCAGGTTGAAGCCTCGGTTCGTGTGCACCACCACCTCCGGAGCGGCTGCCCAGGCCGCATCGCCGGCATCGCCGTCGAGCACCGGCAGCGTTGGCGGCGCGCACGAAAGTGAGCGTGGCCAGGGTGGACGAGTCGGTCGACATAGGCCACCGCGGCACCCGCCACGCCAGCAGACAGGGCCGCGGCGGCACCCAGGCCGTAGGCCAGGCGCGGCGAGACGATCTTCAGCAGCTGGCGCGAAGCCCGCCGAGCCCCAGCTGGGCCACGACGTGCAGCACGATGTAGGCGACGAAGGCCCAGGACAGCCACTCGTGCACCGTGATCAGCGGCGGCGTGGGCACGAGGCCCGGCGCGAAGTACAGCAGCGAGCCGGTGACCGCGGCGCCCGCGAGCAGCGCCAACGCAATCCAGTAGATCAGGCGGTTGATGGCCTGCCAGCGCGTCGTGCGATCCGGGCTGGTGAGGCTGCTCCAGCGCAGGGCCAGACGACCGCGCCAGACCCATGCGCCACAGAAACACCAGATAGGCCACCACCAACGCGGTCAGCAAGGCCGCGCTCACGAAGTGCCATCGAATGACGTTGCCCTGGAGCAGCAGCACCTCGACCCAGCGCAGCAGCGGCGAGTCATCGGTCATGCTGGCAATGCGCCAGCCGGTGGATACGCTCACGAGCAAGGTGAGCACAAGGCCCCAATGCATCAGCATCGTGGGCAGGTCGGCACGTTGCCGCGCTGCAGTGGTCTTCATGTTGATTTCTCCAACGAATTGTTCGGCCCTGAAGCGCCTCATCGTGAGAACTTGTCCACGATGTTTCTGAATGACACGTCGCCCCTCGCCCTTCAAGAAACGAGAATAGAGCCGAGCCCTTGCAGACCGTGCAATATTAACGCCAGCCTCCCGCAAGCCATGGTGTCCAAACGTTCGTGGACCTCGTCGAGATCGAAATGCATCAATGCTCCTTTGTTCGTCGGTGCCGAGGTTGATGTCTTGTGCCGGGTGTCGCATTCGGCGCTCGACTGGCGCGGCCATGGCAGCCGATCCCGGCGTGAGCGACACCGAGATCGTCATCGGCAACACCATCACCCTGCAGGGTGGCAAGAACGCCTACGGCGTGGCGGCACACACGGGCATGAAGCTGTACTTCGATGCGCTGAACGCCAGCGGTGGCATCGGCGGTCGCAGGATCGTCATGCGCACCCTCGACGACAACAACAGCGCGGCAACGGCCGAAGCCAATGCTCGCAAGCTGGTGCAGGATGGCGTCTTCTTGTTCTTCGGCCCGGTCGAGGGCGGGCCATCCACGGCGGTGATGAAGGCAGCCTCCGAGCTTGAAGGTGCCGCTGTTCGGTCCGATGGCTGGCCCACCGGCACTGCGCCGGCCGCTGCAGCCGATGGTGTTTCCGGTGCGCGCCGAGCACCGCGAGGAGTTCCGCGCGCTGATGACCTGGGGCAAGAGCACGGGGCTGAAGACGCGTGGCGTTCTTCCACGCCGACTCCGACGGTGGCCGCAAGCACCTCGAGAACGTCAACATCATCGCCAAGGATCTGGGCATGCAGGTGGTGCTGCCGCTGCCGGTCAAGAGCGAACCCACCGACGCCGACTTCGAGGCGATGGTCAAGTCGATGGCCACGGCCAATCCCGACATGGTGCTCAACCACGGCTCGCCCGGCCCCTACCAGAAGCTGATCGAGAAGGCCAAGGCCGCCGGGATCAAGACGAGCTTCATGGGCGTGAACTCCGGTTCGTCGCAGATGGTGAAGAACCTCGGGCCGCTGGCCCAGGGCATGGTGTTCGCGCAGGTCGTGCCCAGCCCGTGGGAGCGCAAGCGAGAGATCGCGCGCGAGTACCAGGATGCGATGCGCAAGGTCGATCCGAATCCGGAGTTCAGCTATGGCGGCCTGGAGGGCTACATGACGGCCAAGGCCCTGGCGATCGCGTCTGAAGGGCGTCGGCCGAGACCTGACGCGCGCCAACTTCGTTCGCACGCTGGAGAACTCGGCGATGGAGCTGGGTGGCGTGCGAGTGCGCTATACGCCTGCAGAACACGAGGGCTCGAACTTCGTCGATTTGTCGCTGGTGAGCCGGGACGGGACGCTTCATCCACTGAAGATGATTCGCATGCCACGCGGCGGCGAACCGACCTGGCTGACAGGGCTCAGCTGCGGCAGCGGAATCCCGCACCGCGCGAGGGCACGCCCTGACGGTAAGATGCTTCGCACGCCATCGCCGGAGTGCGCATGAAGCTCATCGACACCATCCTCGCCGACGCGGCCAGCATCGCCGCCGATGCGCCGCGACATCCACGCCCACCCCGAGCTGTGCTTCCAGGAAGAGCGCACCGCCGACCTGATCGCCAAGGCGCTCACGGAATGGGGCATTCCCATCCACCGCGGCCTCGGCAAGACGGGCGTGGTGGCGATCCTCAAGAACGGCACCAGCGATCGCGCCGTGGGACTGCGCGCCGACATCGACGCGCTGCCGATGACCGAGAAGAACACCTTCGCGCACGCCAGCCGGTATCCCCGGCAAGATGCATGCGTGCGGGCACGACGGGCACACGGCCATGCTGCTGGCCGCGGCCAAGCACCTGTCGCGCCACCGACGATACGACGGCACCGTCTACCTGATCTTCCAGCCGGCCGAAGAAGGCGGTGGCGGCGCGCGCGAGATGATCAAGGACGGGCTGTTCGAGAAGTTTCCGATGGAGGCGGTGTTCGGCGCGCACAACTGGCCCGGCATGGCCGCCGGACAGTTTGCGTTGAAGACCGGGCCCTGCTTTGCCAGCAGCAACGAGTTCAAGATCACCGTGCGCGGCCGGGGCTCGCATGCCGCCTTGCCCCACAACGGCATCGACCCGGTGCCGGTGGCCTGCCAGATGGTGCAGGCCTTCCAGACCATCATCACGCGCAACAAGCGGCCGATCGACGCCGGCGTGATCTCGGTGACCATGATCCACACCGGCGAGGCCACCAACGTGGTGCCCGACAGCTGCGAGATCCAGGGCACGGTGCGCACCTTCACGCTGGAGGTGCTCGACCTCATCGAATCGCGCATGAAGGCGGTGGCCGAGCACACCTGCGCGGCCTTCGGCGCCAGCTGCGATTTCGAGTTCCATCGCAACTACCCGCCCACCATCAACCATCCGGCAGAAACCGAGTTCGCGCGCCGGCTGCTCGGCGAGGTGGTCGGGGCCTGACAACGTGCTGGAGTTCGAGCCCACCATGGGGGCCGAAGACTTCAGCTATTTCCTGCTCGAACGAGCCCGGCTGCTACTTCCTGATCGGCAATGGCGACGGCAGCCATCGCGAGGGCGGTCACGGCCTGGGGCCCTGCATGCTGCACAACCCCAGCTACGACTTCAACGACGAGCTGATCCCGCTGGGCGCGACGGTGTGGGTGCGGCTCGCGGAGTCGTGGCTGGCCGCGCCGCGTCCCGCCTGATCAGCGCACGACTCCGGCATGGGCGGCCCGCCGTTCGGAGATTCGCTCGCCGAGCCAGCGCGCCACTTCTCGCAGAGCTACGCCGAAGCGCGCCGACAGTTCCTGCAGGCCAGCGCCGCAGGCCGGCCTGTCGGTGCAGAGCCATCCGCATCCGTTGCCCGGCCGCGACGGCGAGCCGCTGGCGATGGACGTGGTCCTGCAAGGTGCTTGCGACGCGCCGGCGCTGCTGATCGTCTCCAGCGCCTGCCATGGCGTCGAGGGCTACTGCGGCTCAGGCGTGCAGGTGGCGCATGCTGCGCGATCGCGCTTGGCACGACGCCGTGGCCGGCGCCGGCGTGGCCGTGCTCTACGTGCATGCGCTCAACCCCTACGGCTTCTCGTGGTGGCGGCGCACCACGCACGAGAACGTCGACCTGAACCGCAATTTCCACGAACTTCAGCCAGCCCCTGCCGGCCAACCCGGCCTACGACCGGATTGCGCTCGCTGGTGGTGCCGGACACCTGGCCGCCCTTCGGCCGAGGTGCAGGCGGCCTTCGCCGCGCTGCGTCGACCGAGCAGGGCCAGCAGGCCGTGCAGCACGCCATCACCTCGGGCCAGCACACGCATCCGGACGGCCTCTTCTACGGCGGCCTGGCGCCGACCTGGAGCCATGTCACTTGCGCCAGGTGCTGCGCGAGCATGGCACAACGCTGCGCGCGGCTGGGCTGGATCGACGTCCACACCGGCCTGGGGCCGTGCGGCGTGGGCGAGCGCATCTTCGCCTGCCGCGACGACGCCGCCGCGCTTGCAGCGCGCCCGCCGCTGGTGGGGCCCGGACGTGACTTCGATCTACGACGGCAGCTCCACCTCCGCACGGCTGACGGGCATGATGTGGCTGGCTGCCTACGAGGAGTGCGCGCAGGCCGAGTACACCGGCATCGCGCTGGAATACGGCACGGTGCCGATCCTCGATTTGCTCGATGCCATGCGTGCCGACCAGTGGTTGCAGAACCACCCCTCGGCACCGGCCGAGCAGCGCCTCGCCATCAAGCAGCGGCTGCGCGACGCGTTCTATGTCGACGAAGCCACGTGGAAGCTGCAGGTGCTGCGTGCAGGCCTTCGATGCCGGGCGGCAGGCGCTGGCCGGACTGCGCGAGCCCTGAGGGACTCGCGCGGCGGTTCGGATCACGGTTTCGGCGCGGGCTTCGGGGCCGGCTTGGCGGGGGGCTTGGGCGTGGTGGTCGGCGCAGGCTTCGCGGCAGGTGCCGCCGCCTTGGCATCGGCCTCCTGAGAGGCGGCCGTCGTGCCGCCGGAAACGCCCAGCGCGCCGCCCGTGCCCAGGCCACCTTTGACGGTCTGGGCCTTGTAGTTGCGCACGGCCTTCACCAGCTGGTTGTAGCTGTCGGCAAAGGCCGCGATGATGATCTTGCCTTCGGGCGTGTTGCTGTAGCCGCCGGCGCCACCGCCCATGCTGCCGCCGAACATGCCGCCGAACAGGTTGAAGTCCATGTTCTTGGCGCTGCCCTCGGCCGCGGCGAGCTGCACGCCCGAGCGGTTGTCGATCATGATCAGCGTGGTCGAGGCTTCGTTCTGCTTCATGCCACCGGCCAGTCGCGCCCACCACACCCAGGCTGCGGCTGAAGCCGCCCAGCGCGCCACCGATGCCGCCGGTGTTCTGGCTGAACGTGATGCTCGGGTTCATGGTGTAGTCGGCCGCCACCATCTGGCCGGCGCCCATGTTGCTGCCCGCGCGCATCTCACCCGACTTGGCCAGGTTGCGCTCGACGTTCATGTTGTTCATTGCCGCGCCGCGCTCGACCACCACGAAACAGTTGCTCTGCTGGATCATCATTCGCAGCACTGGCACGGTGGAGCCGAGCTTGTAGTTGCGCAGGTAGCTGTACCACTGGGCGTTCTGGTCCTCGACCACGCCGATCGTGCCCAGCGACTGGTCGCAGCGTTCGAGCGCGCTGTTGGCGTTTTCGGCGGTGGCGCCGCCAGCCGCGCCGGTGACCGCGGTCTTGGAGCCTCCGCCGATCTCCGGCGTGGTCGCCACGCAGCCGCTGAGGGCGAGCAGCAGGCCGCCGATCGCCGTGGTTCCGAAGATGCCGGTGCGACCTGTCTTCTGGCCGTGAATCTTGCTGTGCATGGTTTCCCCTTGGTTGGTGCTTGGGCGCGGTCGCAAATCGGCCGCAACCTGATGAGCGAGGCCTCGTCTGCGATGACGGGTTGCCTACTGGAAAAGCGGGCTGAGTTTACAAGCGGGGCCAGCGTTTGACGCGTCGAAACCCCTCTTCAGGGGGGAAGTCGTGACGCACGTCGCCGATCTTCGCGACGCCTCAGAGCACTCCCTCGCTGGCCAGCGCCTCGGCGCACTGCGTCGGGCTGCAAAAGTGCATCACCTGCCAGCCCGCGGCCAGGCCGATGCTGTGCAGTTTGAGCGAGCGTGTCTCCTCAAGAGCGCAAACGGGTCAGCAGCCCGGCGGTGGACGCGTCCAGGCCATCGGTGTTGCCGGAGGCCAGCCGCGGCAGCAGTTCGTTGCACAGCGCCTTGCCCAGCTCCACACCCCATTGGTCGAAGCTGTTGATGCCCCACAGCGTGCCGCTGGTGAACACCCGGTGCTCGTACATCGCGATGAGCGCGCCGAGCGAACGCGGCGTGAGCTCGTCCAGCACCAGCGTGGTGCTCGGGCGGTTGCCGGGGAAGGTGCGGTGTCGCGCCAACGTGCCGGGGTCGAGCGTTGCCGAGGCCGTGGGCGCTTTCTCGGCCAGCGCCTGGTCGGTGCTCTTGCCCAGCATCAGCGCCTGCGACTGGGCCAGGCAGTTGGCCAGCAGCTTGGTGTGCAGATCCTTCAGCGGATGCGTCGCGTGCTTGACGGCGATGAACTCCACCGGGATCACGTCGGTGCCCTGGTGCAGCATCTGGAAGTACGCGTGCTGGCCGTTCGTGCCCGGCTCGCCCCACACCACCGGGCTGGTGCCGTAGGGCAGGCTCACGCCGTCGAGGTCGACGCGCTTGCCATTGCTTTCCATCTCCAGCTGCTGCAGGTAGGCCGGCAGGCGACGCAGGCCCTGGTGGTAGGGCGCGACGCTGCGACTGGTGAAGCCATGGAAGTTGCGGTACCAGACGTCGATCAGGCCCAGCAGCATCGGCAGGTTGCGTTCGACCGGCGTCGTGGCGAAATGGCGGTCCATCGCGTGCGCACCAGCGAGCAACTCACGGAAATGGTCCGCACCGATCGCCAGCGCGATCGGCAGGCCGATGGCCGACCACATCGAGTAGCGCCCGCCCACCCAGTCCCAGAAGCCGAAGGTGGTGGTGATGCCGAAAGCCGCTGCGGCCTTGACGTTGGTGGTGGTGGCCACGAAGTGCCGGGCCGTGTCGGTGCCGCCATGCGCGGTGAACCAGGCCTTCGCCGCCTGCGCGTTCGCCATCGTCTCCTGGGTGGTGAAGGTCTTGCTCGCGATGATGAACAGCGTCTCGGCGGGCTTGAGGTGGCGCAGCACCGGCGTGATGTCGTGCCCGTCGACGTTGGCCACGAAGTGGAACTGCAAGCCCGGGTGCACGAAGGCATCGAGCGCCGGCACGACCATCTGCGGCCCGAGGTCGCTGCCGCCGATGCCGATGTTGACGACATGCCGGATGCCGCTGGTGGCGGTGTCGCGCACGGTCTCGGCGTAGGCCAGCATGGCGTCGAGCACACCGTGCACCTCGTCGCTGAACGGGCCCTGACCCCGTGGTGCCCGCAGTGCGGTGTGCAGCACGGCGCGGCCCTCGGTGGTGTTGATCGGCTCGCCGGCCAGCATGGCGTCGCGGCGCGCTTCGAGCTGGCACTCGCGCGCCAGGTCGCACAGGAAGTGCAGCGTGGCGGCGTCGAGCAGGTTCTTCGACAGATCGGCGAAGACTTCCGGCGCCTGCACCGCCATCGCGGCGAAGCGGCCGGGGTCGCGCGCGAAGGCATCGCGCAGGTCGAAGGCGCGGCCATGCGCTTCGAAGTGGCCCTGCAGTGCGGCCCAGGCTTCGGTGCGGTCGCATCGCGGTGCGGTCATCGAACTGCTCATGCCAGGGCTCCGATCAGGCTGTCGAGTTTCAGGGCGTCCGCCGCGAATGCACGGATGCCTTCGGCCAGCTTCTCGGTGGCCATGGCGTCCTCGTTGAGCGCATAGCGGAAGCTGGCTTCGTTGTAGGTGACGGCATGGATGGCGGCGGACTTGGCCGCTTCGGCATCGAGGGCGCGCGACCACTGGCGCCTCGCTGGCCTGCAGCGCGGCCAGCAGCTCCGGGCTGATGGTGAGCAGGTCGCAGCCGGCCAACGCCACGATCTGGCCGAGGTTGCGAAAGCTCGCGCCCATCACTTCGGTTTCGATGTCGAACTTCTTGTAGTAGGTATAGATCTGCGACACCGACTGCACGCCGGGATCCTTGGCACCGGCGCGTGCAGCCTCATCCCAGCCGGCGCCGGCAGCCTTCTTGTGCCAGTCGTAGATGCGACCGACGAAGGGGGAGATCAGCCGCACGCCCGCCTCACCGCAGGCCACGGCCTGGCAGAAGGCGAACAGCAGCGTGAGATTGCAGTGGATGCCCTCGTGCTCCAGGATGCGCGCGGCCTGGATGCCCTCCCAGGTGGCGGCGATCTTGATCAGCACCCGCTCGCGCGACACGCCGGCGTCTTCGTACAGCGCCATCAGGCGATGCGCTCGCTCCACGGTGGCCGCGGAGTCGAAGCTCAGGCGCGCATCGACCTCGGTGGAGACGCGCCCCGGCACCACCTTGAGGATCTCGCGGCCGAATCGCACGAGCACATGGTCGACCACCTGCTCGAGCGGCTCACCCCGATGCGCGGCCACCGTCTCGGCCAGCAGCGGCGCGTACTCCGCTTGCTGGACCGCCTTGAGGATGAGCGACGGGTTGGTGGTGGCATCGCGCGGCGCGAACTGCGCCAGCTGCTTGAAGTTGCCGGTGTCGGCGACGACGGTGGTGTACTGCTTGAGTTGATCGAGCTGGTTCATGGCGATCTGAGAGTGGCCGGCAAGCGCAGGGGACACTATTAGAACCCGGACGGCACGGCCGACAACTCGTGACCAGCATGGAACTGAGATACCAGCGCCGGATAGAGCGCGCGAAAGCGCTGGTAGCGGCGGTCGAACACTGCTGCTGTCTCGGCCTGCGGCTCGAATCGCTCAATGCGACCCGCTTCGGCGCGGCAGACCTGCTCGAGCTCGCCGCCGTCGGCCAGCCAAGCCAGTCGCGCGGCGCCCAGTGCGCCGCCGGCCTCGCGCCCTGGCGCCGCTCCAGTGAGATGCCCAGGATCCTGGCGAGCAGCCGCGCCCACAAGCCGCTGCGCGCTCCGCCGCCCACCAGCGAGAGCGTTACTGGCCCGGACGGCAGCGTCAGGCTGCGCCAGCCATCGCGCAGCCCGAAGCCCACGCCCTCGATCACCGACCAGCCAGCGCGCCGGCAGCGTGGTCGGCGCTCAGGCCGAACAGCACGCCCTGCGCCTGCGGGTCGTTGTGCGGCGTGCGCTCGCCGTTGAGGTAGGGCAGGAAGAGCGGCGCGCGCGTCGCGCTGCGCCGGCGTCAGCGTCTCGGCGCTGGGCCAGCAGCGCCGCCTCGCTCGGCGCCCAGCAGCTCGCGCGACCCAGCGCAGACGCGCTGGCGGCCGACGAGCATCACCGTCATCTGGTGCCAGCGTGCCGGGCAGCGCGTGGCAGAAGGCGTGCACGCCGTGCGCCGGGTTGGGCCGGAAGCGGTCGCTGGCGACGAAGATCACGCCCGAGGTGCCGAGCGAGACGAAGCCCTGCCCGGGCTCGCACGGCGCCGATGCCCACCGCGCTGGCGGCGTTGTCGCCGCCGCCGCCGGCCACCAGCGATGCCCGGCCGGCAGGCCCCAGCGCTGCGCCAGCTCGCGCGCGCAGCCGCCCGAGACGCGCGCTGCCTTCGACCAGGCGCGGCATGTGCGACTCGGTCGAGCCCGCTGGCGGCCAGCAGCTCGGCTGACCAGCGCGCGCCGGCCGACGTCGAGCCACAGCGTGCCCGACGGCGTCGGACATCTCGCTGACGCGCTTCGCCGGTGAGCTGCAGGCGCAGCCAGTCCTTGGGCAGCAGCACGCGGCGCGATGCGCGCGAAGATCGCCGGCTCGTGCTCGCGCACCCACAGCAGCTTGGGCGCGGTGAAGCCGGGCATGGCGAGGTTGCCGGTGATGCTGCGCGCAGCGCGCGGCAACGCGGCCTCGAGCTCGCTGCGCATGCGGCGCCGCTGCGGCCGTCGTTCCACAGGATGGCCGGGCGCAGCACCTGCGTCGTGCGCGTCGAGCAGCACGGCGCCGTGCATCTGGCCCGACAGGCCGATGGCGCGCACCGCCGCCATCGCCGGCGCGGCTGCTGCGGCCGCCAGGCGCTGCAGCGCCGGCTCGCAGCGCGGCCCACCAGTCGGCCGGGTCCTGCTCGCTCCACAGCGGCTGCGGGCGCTGCACCGTGAGCGGCTCGCCGCGCCGTGGCGACGATGCGGTGCTCGCTCGTCGAGCAGCAGCGCCTTCAGTTCCGAGGTGCCGAGGTCGATGCCGAGGTACATGGCCTGGTCAGCTCAGGCTCGGCGGCCGCCGAAGCGCTGGCTCGGCCTGGCGGCGGAACTCGCTTCGGCGTCATGCCCTTGATCTCGAGGAAGCGCCGGTTGAAGTTGGCGACGTTGTTGAAGCCGACCTCGTAGCAGATGTGGGTGATGTAGCGGTCGGTCTCCATCAGCAGCTGGCAG
Source organism: uncultured beta proteobacterium (assembly GCA_963739925.1). GTDB lineage: Bacteria > Pseudomonadota > Gammaproteobacteria > Burkholderiales > Burkholderiaceae_C > CAVUBY01. The sequence goes on from CAVUBY010000004.1 coordinate 169,977, forward strand.
GCGCGGTTGATGCGCACGCGGTTGACGAAGTCGGTGAAGGTGTTGCCGGTGGCGCGGCGGAAGAAGCGCGAGAAGCGGCTCTCGCTCATGCCCAGCTCGGCGGCCAGCTCGGCCGGCGAGAAGCGGCTGCGCGTAGTCGCTCGGTGATGCGGTCGACGATGCCGCTCGATCTGGTCCAGCGCCGGCGTCGTCGTCGACGCTCTGCATGCTGCACGGTCGACAGCAGCCGGTAGTCGGTGCAGCGCGCCAGGTCGGCCGAGGAGGTCGCAGGAACGCCGCCAAGCGCTGCAGCCCGCGCGCCTGCTTGCACGCGCTGCCAGTGCGCTCGCGCGCCGCTCCGCACAGGCCGAAGAACTCGATGCCGTGGCGCGCCCGCTCCAGCAGCGGCAGCACCTCGGCCAGCTCCGGGATCTGCTGCGGCCGCACGCGCGATCGGGCGCGTCGGCGAACTGGATCACCAGGTCGCGCAATGCCACGCCGCCCTCGGGCACGTCGATGCGAGATCCAGTTGTGCGGCAGGCGCGGGCCGGTCAGCACCAGGTGGCCGGGCTGGAAGTGGCCGATCCAGTCGCCCACGAACGCCTTGCCGCGACGTGGCGACGATCAGGTGCAGCTCGTACTCGTCGTGGTAGTGCCAGCGCGCCAGCGGCGTCGGGAAGCCATGCGCGAGGCAGCGCACGAAGCCATAGGTGCCCGCCGGCGCTCGTAGCCCAGGTCGGCGTGCGGCGCGTACGTCGTGCTCCAGCTCCGGGCTGCGGACGCGTTGCAGGGCCATGGCGGGTCTCGGCGGGCATCGTCGCGGTGTCGTCAGTGCATCAAGGCGCTGCGGCGCTGCACGAAATCGGCCACGCGCGCGCTTGCGGCCGCGCAGCGCAGCGACCAGGCGCGCGTCGCCGGCCAATCGGCCCCGAACAGTAGCCTGTCGGCGCAGAAGGCGGCCACCGGGTCGGCCGCCTCGCAGATCGCATGCGCCGCGCGCCGGGTCCATCGCCTGGTCCTGGTAGGTGTAGGGGATCTGCCCGCGGTGCCAGCGCTGCAGGTAGGCCAGGAACAGCGCCGGCAGCATCGCCACGCTGGCGATCGACTCGCTCGCGCGCCAGCCGCTCGCGGATCGTCGGCGCGATGAAGCCGGGGATCTTGCTGAAGCCGTCCATCGCCACGCGCTGGTTGGTGTCGCGGATCGCCGGGTTGCCGAAGCGGTCGAGCACGACGTCGCGGTAGGCGCGCCAGGTCGATCGGGCTCGGCTGCTCGGGCGAGTGCAGGCAGGGGATCGTGTCGTCGGTGACGTAGTCGTAGCGCCATGCTGGCGGATCTGCCGGGTCGTGCGTGCCCTCGTGGATGTACAGGTAGCCCGCCAGCGTGCCGGCCCAGGCGATGCAGCTGTGCGTGGCGTTGAGCAGGCGGATCTTGGCCTCCTCGTAGGGCTGCGACCGAGGCGACCATCTCGCACGCCGACCTTCTCCCAGGCCGGGCGGCCGGCGACGAAGCGGTCCTCGATCACCCACTGGATGAAGCTCTCGCCCATCAGCGCGCGCCGGGTCGTCGATGCCGGTGGCGGCCTGCACGCGCTCGCGCACGTCGGGCGTGGGCCGCGGCGTGATGCGGTCGACCATCGCGTTCGGGCTGGTGGTGTTCGGCCTCGACCCAGCGCGCGCAGGTCCGCGTCGCCGAGCAGCTCGATGAACTGCAGCAGGCCGCTGCGCGAACGGTCGCCGTTGTGGCGCAGGTTGTCGCAGTTCAGCAGCGTCACCGGGCCGGCGCCGGCCGCGCTGCGCGCGCGCAGGATCGCGGTGAGCGCCGCGTAGATCGTGCTGCCCGGGCGGCCGGCCTGCGCGGCCTGCAGGTCGGCGGCGAGGTCGGCGAAGTTCAGGTCGAGCCGGTTCTTCGCGTCGAGGTAGTAGCCGGCCTCGGTGACGGTGAAGGAGATGATCGTCGTCGCCGGCGTCGGCGCCGCTCGGCGATCAGACCGGCCAGGTCGGCGTCGTACGGGATCACCTTGCGGATCGAGGTGATGCGCTCGTAGCGGTGCTCGCCGGCCGGCGAGATGGTCTCCAGCGTGTAGGCGCCGCCCTGCGCCGCCAGCGCGGCCATGGTCTCGGCCATGTCGGGCCGGGTGTTGCCGCCGGCCAGCGCCCAGCGACGCGTCGCCGGTCTCGATCAGCTCGTGCAGGTAGACGGCCTGGTGGGCGCGGTGGAAGGAGCCCAGGCCCAGGTGCAGCATGGTGTTCATGCGGCAGTCGCCTACAGATCGAAGTTGGTGGGCAGCATGACCACGTCGCGGATGGTCATGCCGCGCGGGCGGGTCAGCATGAAGATCACGACCTCGGCCACTTCGCTGGCCTCGATCAGGCTGCCGGACTCGCGCGCCTCCTTCAGCTTCTCGGCCGGCCAGTCGGCCAGCAGCGCGGTGATCGACCGGGCCGGGCGAGATCGCACCGACGCGGATGCCGTGCTTGAAGACCTGGCGCCGCACCGTCTGCACGAAGCAGTCGATCGCCCACTTGGACGACGGCGTAGACCGGCTCCCACGGCGTCGGGTAGTGCGCCGCCAGCGAACTGGTGACGATGATGTCGCCCGATGCCGCGCGCGATCATGTGCGGCAGCACGTCGTGCACGTTCTTCATCACGACGTTGACGTTCAGGTTCAGCATGCGGTCGATCGCGTCGACGTCGGCATCGACCAGGTCGCCGCCGACGTAGAGCCCGGCATTGGCGTGGAAGATGTCGAGTCGGCCGGCCAGCTCGAGGATCTGCGGCAGCAGCGTCTTGCAGGCCGCCGGGTCGAGCAGGTCCAGCACCAGCGGCATGCGCGTGCGTCGCCCAGTGCGTTCGCGCAACTGCGGCCAGGCGCTGCGCGTCGCGGTCGACCAGCACCACGCGCGCGCCGGCGGCGAGCATCGCCTCGGCGCTGGCCAGGCCGATGCCCGAGGCGGCGCCGGTGATGGCGGCGACCTGGCCTTGCAGGGCCGTGGCCAGTGCTCATTGCCCTTCATGGCGTGCCATGTCACGCTCGTGCCAGGCCGGCACGGTGTGGCCCTGGCGGTCGAACAGGTGGAAGGAGCGCCGGCGCGATGTCCAGCCCGACCGGGTCGCCCGGGTGCAGCGTGGTGCGCGTCGGTCTGGCGCGCGACGATCTGCACGCCGCCTGCCGCCGTTGCCGACGTGGGTGTAGATCAGCGTGTCGGCGCCCAGCGACTCGACCAGCTCGACGCGGCCGGCCAGCGTGCCGCTGCCCGGCCGCGCTGCACCAGCACGTTCTCGGGCCGCACGCCGATGAAGCCGTCGCGCGCGTTCGCAGCGCCGACCACCGTCGCGCAGCGCCGGCAGCGCCGCGGTGTCGATCACGTTCATCTGCGGCGTGCCGATGAACTGCGCGACGAACTGGTTGGCCGGCCGGTCGTACAGCTCCAGCGGCGAGCCGACCTGCTCGATCGCGCCGTCGCGCAGCACGACCACGCGGTCGGCCAGCGTCATCGCCTCGACCTGGTCGTGCGTCACGTAGATCGTCGTCGCGCCGAGGTCGCGGTGCAGCTTGGCGATCTCGACGCGCGTCTGGCCGCGCAGCGCGGCGTCCAGGTTGGACAGCGGCTCGTCGAACAGGAAGACCTTGGGCGCGCGCACGATGGCGCGGCCGATGGCCACGCGCTGGCGCTGGCCGCCCGACAGCTCCTTCGGCGTGCGCTGCAGGTACTGCGTCAGGTTCAGGATCTCGGCGGCGCGGCCGACCTTCTCCTTGATCACCGCCTTGTCGACGTTGGCCAGCCTCAGCGCGAACGACATGTTGTCGAACACGCTCATGTGCGGGTACAGCGCGTAGCTCTGGAACACCATCGCCAGGTCGCGCTTGCTGCGAGGGCAGCTTGGTGATGTCGCGGCCGTCGAGGTGCAGGCTGCCGCCGTCGATCTCGGTCAGGCCGGCGATCATGCGCAGCAGCGTCGACTTGCCGCAGCCCGACGGGCCGACGAAGACGACGAACTCGCCCTTCTCGATCGGCAGGTCGACGCCCTTGATGGCGCGCAGGTCGCCGAAGAACTTCTCGACGCCCTTGAGTTCGAGGAAAGACATGGTGTGTGTCTCCTGGTGTGCTTACTTGACGGCGCCGAAGGTCAGGCCCTGGACGAGCTGCTTCTGGCTGAACCAGCCGACCACGACGATCGGCGCGATGGCCATCAGCGAGGCGGCCGACAACTTGGCCCAGAACAGGCCCTCGGGGCTGGAGTACGAGGCGATCAGCGTGGCCAGCGTGCCGGCCTTGGCCGAGCTGAGGTTGAGCGACCAGAAGGCCTCGTTCCAGCTCAGCACCAGGCACAGCAGGCCGGTGGAGGCGAGCGTGCCCATCGCCAGCGGCCGGATCACGTGCAGGAACTCGCCCCAGACGTGGCGCCGTCCATGCGCGCGGCTTCGAGGATGTCGGGCGGGATGTCCTTGAAGCCCGAGTACAGCATCCACACCATGATCGGCAGGTTGGACAGCGTGAAGACGATGATCAGCGCCGGTCAGCGAGTCGAGCAGCCCGGCGGTCTGCGCCATCACGTAGATCGGCACCAGCGCGCCCACCGCCGGCATCATCTTGGTGGACAGCATCCACATCAGGATGTCGCGCGTCTTCTTCGTGCGGAAGAAGGCCATCGAGTAGGCCGCCGGCGCGGCGATCGCCAGGCCCAGCAGCGTCGAGACCACGCTGGTGATGACCGAGTTCGTCGCGAACAGCAGGTAGTCGCTGCGCTCGTTGACCTCGGCGAAGCTCTCCATCGTCGGCGTGAAGAACAGCTGCGGCGGGATCGCGATGGCCTGCTGCTCGGTCTTGAAGGCGGTGAGCACCAGCCAGATCAGCGGGAAGACGATCAGCAGCGTGATGCCCCAGGCGGCCACGGTGCGCACGATCAAGCGCGAAGTGCTTCATGGCGGTGCTCCTGTCAGTCGAGGTTCTTGCCGATCATGCGGATCAGGAACACCGCGGCGATGTTGGCCAGCACCACCGCGAACAGCGCGCCGGCCGAGGCCACGCCGACGTCGAAGTTCATCAGCGCCTGCTTGAAGATCAGGAACGCGACGTTGGTGCTCGCGTTGCCGGGCCCGCCGCCGGTGGTGGTGAAGATCTCGGCGAACACGCTCATCAGGAAGATCATCTCGATCATCACGACGACGGCGATCGGCCGGCCCAGGTGCGGCAGCGTCAGGAACCAGAACTTCTGCAGCGCGTTGGCGCCGTCCATGCCGGCGGCCTCCATCTGGTCGCGGTCCAGCGACTGCAGCGAGGTGATGAAGATCAGGCAGGCGAACGGCAGCCACTGCCAGGCCACCATCAGGATCACGCGAGAACAGCGGGTGGTCGGTGAGCCAGTCCACCGGCGTCGGCGCCGAAGAAGATCGCCACCTGCGCCAGCACGCCGTAGACCGGGTTCATCATCATGTGCTTCCACAGCAGCGCGTTGGCCGTGGGCATCACGAAGAAGGGCGAGATCAGCAGCACGCGCACGATGCCGCGGCCCGGGAAGGCCTCGTTGACCAGCAGCGCCAGCGCGACGCCCAGCACCACGGTGATGGCGATCACCGAGCCCAGCAGCAGCAGCGTGTTCGAGCACCGACGCGCCGAAGTCGGGGTCGGTGACGAAGTACTCGAAGTTCGCCAGGCCGATGAAGTCCTTGTCGCCGGGCTGCATCAGGTTGTAGCGCACGACCGAGAAGTAGATCGTCATCACCAGCGGCACGATCATCCACAGGAAGAGCGTGACCACGGCAGGCGCCATCAGCGGCGCGGGGCAGCAGTCGGTTCATGGCGTAGCCTCGCGGAAGTGCGGCTGGCCAGCTGGCGCGCCGATCGGCTGCGCTGCCAGGCCGCTGTTGTCGGCGCCGGCACCGGCATGGCGCGGCCTGGCCGAGCGCATGCGCACCGGGGCTCACTTGTAGTAGCCGCCCTTGCTCATCTCGCGGTCGGCCGCGGTCTGCGAGGCCTTCAGCGCCGCGTCGACCGTGGCCTTGCCGGCCAGCGCCGAGCTCATCTGCTGACCCACCGCGATGCCGATGGCCTGGAACTCGGGGATGGCCGCGAACTGCACGCCCACGTACGGGCTCTTGGGCAGCGTGCTGTCGTTCGGGTTGGCGCTGTCGATGGCCTTCTTCTCGGCCTCGGCGAAGACTTGGCGGCCTTCAGGAACTCCGGGTTGGCGTAGGTCGACTTGCGCGTGCCGGTGGGCACCGCGGCCCAGCCCTTTTCCTTGGCGACCAGGTTGATGTAGTCCTTCGAGGTCGCCCAGGCGATGAACTTCTGCGCCGCCGTCGGCGTTCTTGGTGCCGGCCGGCATGGCCAGCGCCCAGGCCCACAGCCAGTTCGCGCCCTTCTGCGGTGGCCGCGTACGGGCCCTGCGCGAAGGCCACCTTGTCGGCCACCTTGCTCTGCTTCGGGTCGGTGATGAAGCGACGCGGCGATCGTCGCGTCGATCCACATGCCGCACTTGCCTTCGTTGTACAGCGCCAGGATCTCGTTGAAGCTGTTCGCCGCTCGAGCCGGGCGGGCCGTACTTCTTCAGCAGGTCGACGTAGAAGGTGACCGCGTCCTTCCAGGGCTTGCTCTCGAGCTGCGGCTTCCAGCGACATGTCGAACCACTGGCCGCCGAAGCTGTTGACCATGGTCGTCAGGAAGGCCATGTTGTCGCCCCAGCCCGGCTTGCCGCGCAGGCAGATGCCGTACACGCCGGCCTTCGGGTCGTGGATCTTCGCGGCGGCGTCGCGCACGTCGTTCCCAGGTCGGGCGCTCGGCGAACTTGATGCCGGCCTTGTCGGCCAGGTCCTTGCGGTACATCAGCATCGAGCTCTCGCCGTAGAACGGCGCGGCGTACAGCTTGCCGTCCACCGACAGGCCGTTGCGCATGGCCGGCAGCAGGTCGTCGACGTCGTAGGCGGCATCGGTCTTCAGCTCGTTGAGCCAGCCCTTCTTGCCCCAGATCGGCGTCTCGTACATGCCGATGGTCATCACGTCGAACTGGCCGCCCTTGGTGGCGATGTCGGTCGTCACGCGCTGAGCGCAGCACGCCTTCTTCGAGCGTCACCCACTTGACCTTGATGCCGGGGTTGGCCTTCTCGAAGTGCGGCGTGAGCTTCTGCATCTCGATCATGTGGCCGTTGTTCACGGTGGCGATGACGAGATCGCCGGCGCTGGCGGCGCGTGCGCGGCGGCCAGGCCGAAGGCCAGGGCGAGGGATGCCTTGAGCTTCATGCCAAGTCTCCAGTTTGTTGTGGCGCCGGTCCGACGACCGGCTTGAGTCCGAGCTGCGAAGATAGTCAATGGACCATGCAGGCATTGGTATCGAGGGCGCAGACTCATGTACTTTTATGCGTCAAGTTACTGGTAATAACCCGAATGTCCGCAACCAGCGTATCTGCCTGAGTCGCGACGCGAGCCTGCCGCGACAGCGTGCTCCCGCAGTTCATTGCGGTTCGTGCGGCATTGAATGTCGATGTCGATGCCGAGACCAGCCAAACCGGGAACGGGTCAATGGCTACCCTCGCTGCGATAGCCGGTGCGCACGGCACATCGATCTATCGCGTTGGTCCGCAGATCACCCGCCTCGCTTCGGAACTGGGCAGACAAGCGTTCAGTTTGACGACGAGCGGCAAAGGAAAGGGCCACGCAAGGTGGCCCCGTCCCATGGAGACGCCGCAGCTGTTCCGACCGCAGTGGATCGGGATTCGCAAACGGGTGAGGAAGTCGAGGCGGAGTCTCCGCTGCCCGCTCTGGGCGCCCCGACCACGGCATTACACCAATGGCTCGATCAGAACGAGTAGTTGAAGCGCACCTTCACGCCTTTTTCGTCCTCCGAGATGTTGGTTCCCTTGCCAGAGGAAAACGAGCCCGCGACCGTCATTGAAGCGTTCTTGATGTCGAACAACGGCATCGTGTACGCCGCATAGAACGTGTCGGTCTCGTAGTCGCCTGCAGCCAGTTTCGTCACACCGTGGATATAGCCCACGGTGGCGCCAAGAGCCGTGTCAACAATCAAGCCGAAAGTCTGCTGCTTGTTGCCCGCGGCGTCCTTGACCATGGCCAGATTGACAATCGGCTTGATGCCGGCGAAGTCGTAGGCACCGGTCAATCCCAGGCCAGTCTCGCTGCCTCCGGTGGTGGCCCACTTGATGGCCTCGACGCCCAGTTTCACGGTCAGCGGGCCAGTGGCATAGGTCAGGACTGGGCGAAGACCCTTGGTATCGGTAGCCTTCGTTTCCACCACGCCAAGTTCGAGCGAAAGGCCGCCACCGAGGTTGGCCGTGCCCGCCGCGTGGAAGTAGCCCTGGCCATTGCTCGCGTTGCCAAAGCGCCCACGCAAAGCGTTCGCGCGATAGACCGAAGAGCCGCCGTCGCCATTGGCGAAGAGGACGAGTGCGTCACGCGGGAGCGGAAAGAGATCGGCCGCCTCGAAGCGACCCAGCTTCAGGTCGACGGCGCTCGATCCGATCTGGACCCACATGTCGTCCGTGGCTGTGGTTCCGTCCTTCTTGGCAAGGAATGCAGCCTTGCCGGCGATGAAGTAGTTGGTGCCGGCCTTACCGAAGGCGTTCAGTTCGACGCGACCGCTCTGGTTCAGTCCTCGGTTCTGATTCAGATAGGCGTTATCGAATTCAATGTTCGCATTGAATTCGGCGTGCGCCGCGCTGGAGGCCAGCAAGGCGGTGGCAAGCGCGATTTGGTGGAGGCAAGTTCTAGGAAATTTTTTAGCCATGTTTATTCTCTGGTCAGGTGTAGGTTGATATCTATAGGACGATGGACAACTACATGTCCGATTCTCGGATCGACCCACTGCCATTGATCCAATGGCAGTGGGTCAGTCCGGCGAATTGGCTACGGTCCAGGCGATTGACACTCTCTGGCGCGAAAGCTGGTCGGCTCCGATTCGCTTCTCATTCTCTAGCGAAAAAGTGGGCATGCCAAGTCACATCCCGCAATCGTCGCGGAAGCACCAACATGCACAAGCCCGGTTCAGGGAATGAGGCCGCCCGTGCACGCACAGAGTTGTCGGACCCACCAGTGCTTGCAATGGGGCCGGCAGCCTCAATGGGGGCTCTTACTTGTAGTAGCCGCCCTTCTTCATTTCACGCTCGGCGGCGTTTTGCGCGGCCTTCAAGGCCTGGTCCACGGTGGCCTTGCCCGCCAGCGCCGAGCTCATCTGCTGACCCACCGCGATGCCGATGGCCTGGAACTCCGGGATGGCCGCGAACTGCACGCCCACGTACGGGCTCTTGGGCAGCGTGCTGTCGTTCGGGTTGGCCGAATCGATGGCCTTCTTCTCGGCTTCAGCGAAGACGGCCGCTTTCATGAAGTCAGGCGAGGCGTAGGTCGACTTGCGCGTGCCGGTGGGCACCGCGGCCCAGCCCTTTTCCTTGGCGACCAGGTTGATGTAGTCCTTGGACGTGGCCCAGGCGATGAACTTCTGCGCATCCGCCGCGTTCTTGGTGCCGGCCGGCACGGCCAGCGCCCAGGCCCACAGCCAGTTCGCGCCCTTCTCGGTGGCCATCTTCGGGCCTTGCGCGAAGGCCACCTTGTCGGCCACCTTGCTCTGCTTCGGGTCGGTGATGAAGCAGGCCGCAATGGTGGCGTCGATCCACATGCCGCACTTGCCTTCGTTGTACAGCGCCAGGATCTCGTTGAAGCTGTTGGCGCTGGAGCCGGGGGGGCCGTACTTCTTCAGCAGGTCGACGTAGAAGGTGACAGCGTCCTTCCAGGGCTTGGACTGCAGCTGCGGCTTCCACGACATGTCGAACCACTGGCCACCGAAGCTGTTGACCATGGTGGTCAGGAAGGCCATGTTGTCGCCCCAGCCCGGCTTGCCGCGCAGGCAGATGCCGTACACGCCGGCCTTCGGGTCGTGCATCTTCGATGCGGCGTGCGCACGTCTTCCCAGGTCGGGCGCTCGGCGAACTTGACGCCGGCCTTGTCGGCCAGGTCCTTGCGGTACATCAGCATGGAGCTTTCGCCGTAGAACGGTGCGGCATACAGCTTGCCGTCCACCGACAGGCCGTTGCGCATGGCCGGCAGCAGGTCGTCCACGTCGTAGGCGGCATCCGTCTTCAGCTCGTTGAGCCAGCCCTTCTTGCCCCAGATCGGCGTCTCGTACATGCCGATGGTCATCACGTCGAACTGCCCGCCCTTGGTGGCAATGTCGGTCGTCACGCGCTGACGCAGCACACCTTCTTCGAGCGTCACCCACTTGACCTTGATGCCCGGGTTGGCCTTCTCGAAGTGCGGCGTGAGCTTCTGCATCTCGATCATGTGGCCGTTGTTCACCGTGGCGATGACGAGATCGCCAGCGCTGGCAACGCTGGCAGCCGCGAGGCCGAGCATCAGTGAAACGAAAGCCTTGAGCTTCATGGTCTTATCTCCTTGCATTGGTCGGTTGTATGCCGGCGGTGATCCCCGCCGTGGCCAGCGAAATCTAGTCGGCGGCCTATTCATGCCTCGATACTTTACGCGCGCAGTTTTGTACTTTTATGCGTCAACAGATAGTGCTTTCCCGCACTCTCTGCAAGAAAGGTAGCTGTGGCGACCGACTGTGCGCGGTTTGACCGACCGAAGAAACTCATGCATCATGACCACTGAAACAAAGTTACGTGCTGGTGTAGGCCGGCCTACTGTCATGTCCTTCGATCTCGTTCTCTTTGGCGGCACCGGCGACCTGACCTGGCGCAAGCTAATGCCCGCGTTGTTCCAGGCGTGGCGCCACGGCAAGCTGCCGCCGGGCGGACGCATCCTGTCGGTGGCTCGCGATGAACGCAGCGACGAGGCCTACCGCGCTTTCATCAAGGAACGCTTCGTCGAGGTGGAAAGCGCCAAGCGCCCGAGCGACGAGGAGTTCGGTCGCTTCGCCGAACTGCTGCAGTACCGGCGCATGGACCTTTCGCAGCCGGACCACTATGCCGGACTGAAGGACTGGATCACCGCACGCAACGCAGGCACAGTGGTGCTCTTCCTTGCCACCAGCCCGCACCTGTTTCCGGAGATCGTGCAGCAGCTCGGCCAGGTGGGCCTGAACGGGCCGAACGTGCGCGTGGTGCTCGAAAAGCCGCTGGGCCACGATCTGGCCAGCGCACAGGAAATCAACCGCGTGGTGCGCGGCGCTTTCCGGGAAGACCAGGCGCTGCGGCTCGATCATTACCTCGGCAAGCCGGCGGTCCAGAACCTGATGGCGCTGCGCTTCGGCAACGCGTTGTTCGAGCCGCTGTGGCGGCGCGAGAGCATCGCCAACATCCAGATCACGCTGGCCGAGAGCCTGGGTGTGGGCACGCGCGGTGACTTCTACGACCGCACCGGCGCGCTGCGCGACATGATCCAGAACCACGCGCTGCAGTTGCTGACGATGGTGGCGATGGAGCCCCCCAGCCGAAACGACGCCGATGCGATCCGAGACGAGAAGCTCAAGGTGCTGCGTTCGCTCAAGCCGTTCACCGAAGAAAGCGTGGCGCGCGACGTGGTGCGCGGCCAATACCGCGCCGGCAACACCGAGGGCAAGCCGGCCGAGGGCTACCTGGAAGGGTCGAAGGTGCCGCCCGGCAGCCAGACCGAGACCTTCGTCGCGCTGCGCACCGAGGTGCAGAACTGGCGCTGGGCCGGCGTGCCCTTCTACCTGCGCACCGGCAAGCGGCTCGCGGCCCGCGACGCGCAGATCGTCGTGAACTTCCGGCCGACGCCGCACAGCATCTTTCCCGGGTGTGAACCAGCCCAACAAACTGGTCATCAAGCTGCAGCCCGAAGACGGACTCGAGCTGCACCTGCTGGCCACCAAGGGCTCCGGCCAGACCGAGGCACTCTCGCCGGTGTTCCTCGACCTCGACTTCGACAAGGCTTTTGCGGCCAACCGAGTGGGCGGCTACGAACGCCTGCTGCTCGACGCGATCGCCGGACGCCTGAACCTCTTCGTGCGCAGCGACGAGCAGGAGCAGGCCTGGCGTTGGGTGGAGCCCATCCTCAATGCCTGGCGCCAAGACAGCACCGGCCCGCGGCCCTATGCCGCCGGCACCTGGGGTCCTGCCGCCGCCAGCGCCCTGGTGGCCCGCGACGGTTCCGCCTGGGCCGAAGAGCAGTGAGCGACATGCTCGACCGCATCAAGGCGTCGATCCCTGCCCTGCCCCCCGCCGAGCAGCGCGTGGCCAAGCTGCTGATGCTCGACCCGCGTGCCTTCGCGACCCTGCCGGTGGGCGAGCTCTCAGAGCGGGCGCATGTCAGCAAGCCGACGGTGGTGCGCTTTTGCCGCAGCGTGGGCTACGACGGGCTGGCGGACTTCAAGCGCAAGCTGGCCGGCAGCGTGAACGAGGGCGTGCCCTTCGTGCACCGCGCGGTGGACGAAGACGACAAGAGCAGCGACATCCTCGTGAAGGTGATCGACAACGCCGTGAGCGCATTGCTCAAGTACCGCAACGATGCCGCGAGCCATGCCTTCGAGCGCGCGATTGTGGCGCTGGCCGAGGCAGGTCGGAGCGGCAGGCGCATCGAGTTCTACGGCGTGGGCAATTCGGGCATCGTGGCGCAGGACGCGCAGCACAAGTTCTTCCGCCTCGGCGTGCACGCCGCGGCGGTGAGCGACGGCCACGTGCAGGTGATGAGCGCCACCATGCTGCAGCCCGGCGACTGCGTGGTGATCATCAGCAACTCGGGGCGCAGCCGCGACCTGCTGGACGCCGCCGAGATCGCCCGCAAGCGCGGCGCGACCACCATCTTCATCACGGCCAGCGGCTCTCCGCTGGCGCAGATGGGACAGGGCGGCGCCAACCAGATCCTGCTGGCCGTCGATCACCCGGAAGACTTCGATCGCTACAGCCCGATGGTGTCGCGCCTGCTGCACCTGGTGGTGATCGACATCCTCACCACCGCCGTGGCGCTGCGCCTGCCCGGCGAGCTGCGGCCGATGCTGCAGGAGATCAAGAAGAACCTGCGCGCCAAGCGTTACGCGAAGGACAGCTGAGCGTCGGACGCCGGCAAGGCAACCAGACGCAACGCCTGGCGGGTACCGGAACAGGCTGTAACGATTGGGCCGCGCCATGCGAGGCCCGTGGCGGGGACACTGCGGGCTGTCCCACCACGGCCGGTCTCCACCATGCAGTACTCCACGCAAATGCTCGTCTCGGCGCTGGTCGCGCTGTTCGGCCACGGCTGCCCAGGCGCAAACGGCAGCGATGCCCGGTGAGCGGCAGGCGTTGTTCAACAACACTCCCGGCGCGTCCGGCAAGCCGGCCTCGCACAGTTGCCCGGCCTGCCACGGCAACGTGCAGGAGCGGCGCACAAAGATCGGGCGGTAGCGCGTCGGCAGACATCAGCTTCGATACTGCCATGACTCGCTTCACGCTGACCGTTAGAAGCCAGAGCGTATGGGTCCTTCCAGTGCGCTAGATCAGCAGCAGGTGCGAACATCGCGGCCTACATCGCGGATACGCCGAAACTGAGCGAAACACAGCTGGACTTCAGCGCCAACGCTGCAATCGGTAATCGGCGGCACAGACGATCGATTTAAAGCATTCGACTGCGGCCTCCAGAATCTCTGGTGACAGCGTCGACGACACGGCACGGGCGCTGCCCGATTCTCTCGCCAGTCCGGCTGCGAAGCGCGCCGCTTAACGCCGGCGATACGTGCTCGATCACGGTGACCTACGCGCGACAGACACTGTCTCCGTGCCCCGACGGTGTCACGATGAATCAGGGCGAAGGATCAGTAGCATTCGACCCGCGCGTGTGTTCCTCAACGGCAGCGTGCGCCGCCACCACCCGCCGGTGGCGACGACACCGGCGGCGGTGCGCTGGGCCTGGGCTGGCTGGCGGCCCTCGGGACTGGCCATGGCGGCGATCGCTCGCAACGCCGCGCGTCTAGACAGGCCGGACCGCCGCCTCGCCGCCGCCCGCGCGCCAACACCGGCCTCAAGGCCGCCCCGGTGTGGCTGGCCGCACCGCACCAGCGCCTCGGGCGTGCATTGCCGCCACCACGGCGCCGCCGTTCACGCCGCCCTCAGGGCCGAGGTCGATGACCCAGTCGGCTTCGGCGATCACGTCGAGGTCGTGTTCGATCACCAGCACGCAGTGGCCCGCGTCGACCAGGCGGTGCAGCACGCGGATGAGCTTTTCCACATCGGCCATGTGCAGGCCGACGGTGGGCTCGTCCAGCACGTAGAGCGTGTGCGGCGCCTTGTTGCCGCGTTTGCCCACGTCGTCGCGCACCTTGTTGAGTCGGTGACGAGCTTGATGCGCTGCGCCTCGCCGCCGCTGAGCGTCGGTGAGGGCTGGCCGAGCGTGAGGTAGCCCAGGCCCACATCTTTCATCAGCTGCAAGCGGGTGCGAGATGTGGGCATCGACGGCGAAGAACTCCACCGCCTCGTCGATCTCCATCGTCAGCACGTCGCCAATGCTCTTGCCGCGCCAGCTCACCGCCAGCGTCTCGGCATTGAAACGCTGCGCCGTGGCAGACGTCGCAGGGCACCTTCACGTCGGGCAGGAAGCTCATCTCGATGGTGCGCATGCCCTGCCCTTCGCAGCCGGCGCAGCGGCCCTCGCCGGTGTTGAAGGAGAAGCGCGCCGGCGCATAGCCGCGCGCCTTGCGCCTCCAGCGTGTCGGCGAACAGCTTGCGGATCGTGTCCCAGAAGCCGATGTAGGTGGCCGGGCAGGAACGCGGCGTCTTGCCGATCGGCGTCTGGTCGACTTCGAGCACGCGGTCGATGCTGAAGCCGCCAGCCGTCGATCGCCATGCGCAGCCCTGCCAGTTCGGCTTCGCCGCCGCGCGCGTTGATGAACTGCACATTGGCCAGCAGCACGTCGCGCGCCAGCGTGGACTTGCCCGAGCCGCTGACGCCCGTGACGGCCACCAGGCGGCCGCAGCGGCACGGCCACGTTGATGTGCTGCAGGTTGTGCAGCGCGCGCCTTCACCGTCAGCAGCAGGTTGGCGGCGCGCTCGCGCCGTCCGTTGCGGCGCTGACGGGTTCGATGGCCGCCGCGCTGCAGCGGGTGCACGCAGCGGGATGCGCGAGGAAACGGCCGGTCACCGAATCGGCGATCGCCGAGAGGTCGCCGCGCTGCCCTGCGCCACCAGGCGACCGCCGCGCTTGCCGGCGCCCGGGCCGATGTCGATGATGTGGTCGGCGCGGCGGATGGTGTCTTCGTCGTGCTCGACCACCACCAGCGTGTTGCCCTTGTCGCCCAGCTTGTGCAGCGCATTGAGCAGGATCTGGTTGTCGCGCGGGTGCAGGCCGATGGTCGGCTCGTCGAGCACGTAGCACACGCCCTGCAGGTTGCTGCCCAGCTGCGCCGCGAGGCGGATGCGCTGCGCCTCGCCGCCGCTGAGCGTGGGCGCGGCGCGGTCCAGCGTCAGGTAACCCAGGCCGACTTCCTCGAGGAACTCGAGGCGGCTGCGGATCTCGGTGACCACGTCGCGCGCGATGTCGGCGTCGCGCCCCGTCGAGCTGCAGCGCCTCGACCCAGGCCGCGGCAGTCGGTCACCGACCACTGCGCCACCGCGGCGATGGATTCGCTCTCGAAGGTCACGCCGCGCGAGGCGAGGTTCAGCCGCGTGCCGTCGCAATCGGGGCAGGGCGCGTCCACCAGGCCTTCGACCTCGGTCTCTTCGGACGGGAAGCTCTGCTCGCGGCCCTTGTTGTCGTCGTCGTCGCGCTTGGAATCGTCGTAGGCCTTGCGCTGCTCGCGCGTCAGCGCCAGGCCGGTGCCCACACAGGTGGTGCACCAGCCGTGCTTGCTGTTGTAGCTGAACATGCGCGGGTCGAGCTCGGGGTAGCTGGTGCCGCACACCGGGCAGGCGCGCTTGGTGGAGAACACCTTCACGCTGCCGATGTGGGCCGTGGGCGCGTCCGTGAGCATCGCGCCCTTCAGGCCGTCCAGCGGCGCGAGCAGGTGCATCACGCCCTTGCCGAGATCCAGCGCACTGGGCCAGCAGGTCGCGCAGCTCGGCTTCGCGGTCGGCGCTGACGACGAGGTCGCCCACCGGCAGCTCCAGCGTGTGCTCCTTGAAGCGGTCCAGCCGCGGCCACGGGTCCACCTTGAGGAACTCGCCGTCCACGCGCAGGTGCGTGTGGCCGCGCGCCTTGGCCCACTTGGCGAGGTCGGTGTACACGCCCTTGCGGTTGACCACCAGCGGCGCGAGCAGGCCGACGTGCTGGCCCTTGTGATCGCGCAGCAGCTGCGCGGCGATGCTCTCGGCGCTCTGCGGCTTGACCGGCGCGCCGTCCTTGCATGCAGTGCTGCAGGCCCAGCTTGACGTAGAGCAGGCGCAGGAAGTGCCACACCTCGGTGGTCGTGGCCACGGTGCTCTTGCGGCCACCGCGCGACAGGCGCTGCTCGATCGCCACCGTGGGCGGAATGCCGTACACCGCATCCACCTCGGGCCGACCGGCCGGCTGCACGATGCTGCGCGCATAGGCATTGAGCGATTCGAGGTAGCGCCGCTGCCCCTCGTTGAAGAGGATGTCGAAGGCCAGCGTGCTCTTGCCCGAGCCCGACACGCCGGTGATGACGCTGAACTTTCCGCGCGGGATGTTCACGTCGAGCGACTGCAGGTTGTGCTCGCGCGCGTTCACGATGCGGATCAGCTCGCTCGCTCACCCGGCGCTCGTCGCGCTGGCGCTTGACCAGGCTCTGCAGGGGCAAGCCCTCCTCGGCCACCAGACCGTCCACACCGAGCGCGCGGTCGTAGTCGAGCAGGGCTTTGCCGGTGTGCGAGGTCGGGTGGCGCTTCACCTCTTCCGGCGTGCCGGCGCACACCAGCTCGCCGCCGGCCTCGCCGCCCTCGGGGCCGAGGTCGATCAGCCAGTCGCTGGCGCGGATGACGTCGAGGTTGTGCTCGATCACGATGATGGAATGGCCCGCATCGAGCAGCTTGCGGAACGCGCGCATCAGCTTGGCGATGTCGTCGAAGTGCAGCCCGGTGGTGGGTTCGTCGAAGAGGTACAGCGTGCCGCGCTTGGCCAGCGCCTGGCGGCTCGCGCTGCCGCCCTGCGCCGCCTCGGCGAGGAAGCCGGCGAGCTTGAGGCGCTGGGCCTCGCCGCCCCTCAGCGTGGGCACGGGCTGGCCGAGCTTCACGTACTCCAGGCCCACGTCGACGATGGGCTGCAGCACGCGCAGCACCTCGCGGTCGTCGCGGAAGAGTTGCACCGCCTCGCTGACGGTGAGCTCGAGCACATCGGCCACCGACAGGTCGCGGATCACGTCACCGGGCAGGCGGCGGTCGATCTTCACGTCCAGCAGTTCGGCGCGGTAGCGGCGGCCATCGCAGTCCTGGCAACGCAGGTAGACGTCGCTCAGGAACTGCATCTCCACATGCTCGAAGCCCGAGCCGCCGCAGGTCGGGCAGCGGCCGTCGCCGGCATTGAAGCTGAACATGCCCGCGCCGTAGCCTCGCTGCACCGCCAGCGGCGCCTGCGCGAACAGCTTGCGGATCTCGTCGAACGCGCCCACGTAGCTGGCCGGGTTGGATCGCGCCGTCTTGCCGATCGGCGACTGGTCGACGAACACCGCGTCATTGAGCCAGTCGGCACCGAGCAGGCGATCGTGCGCGCCCGGCGACTCGGTGGCCTTGCCGAAGTGGCGCTGCAGCGCGGGGTAGAGCACGTCCTGCATCAGCGTGCTCTTGCCCGAGCCCGACACGCCGGTCACGCACACCAGGTGCCGCAGCGGAAACTCCACCGTCACGTTCTTGAGGTTGTGGTCGCGCACGCCTTCGAGGATGAGGCGCGGCGTGGCCTCGCCCACCAGGCGCTTGATGCCCATGCTCACGTGCTTGCGCCCGCCGAGGTAGGCGCCGGTGAGCGTGTCGGCCGAGCGGATGGCCTCGGGTGTGCCGTCGAAGACGATCTGCCCGCCGCGCTCGCCGGGGCCCGGGCCCATGTCGATCAGGCGGTCGGCGGCGAGCATCACCGCCGGGTCGTGTTCGACCACCACCAGCGTGTTGCCCGCATCGCGCAGGCGCTGCATGGCCTCGATGATGCGGTTCATGTCGCGCGGGTGCAGGCCGATGCTGGGCTCGTCGAGCACGAACATGGTGTTCACGAGCGAGGTGCCCAGCGCGGTGGTGAGGTTGATGCGCTGCACCTCGCCGCCGCTCAGCGTGCGGCTCTGGCGGTCGAGCGTGAGGTAGCCGATGCCCACGTCGCACAGGTAGCGCAGCCGCGTGCGGATCTCGTCGAGCAGCAGCTTGAGCGCTTCGTCGAGCAGGGTGCTGGGCAGCGAGATGCCGTCGAAGAAGCGGCGGATGCGCTCGATGGGCATCAGCATCAGGTCGTGCACCGTCAGCCCGGGCAGCGCCTCGAGCTGGTCGCGCGTCCACGGCACGCCTTGCGGCATGACGCGGGCGCTGGGCGGCATCGCGCCGTCGGCATCGGCCTTCGAGCCCAGGCGCCACAGCAGCGCCTCGGTCTTGAGCCGCGCGCCGCCGCAGACCGGGCACGGCGTGTAGCTGCGGTACTTGGACAAGAGCACGCGGATGTGCATCTTGTAGGCCTTCGACTCGAGGTACTCGAAGAAGCGCTTGATGCCGTACCACTGCTTGTTCCACTTGCCGGCCCAGTGGGGCGAGCCGTTGATGACCCAATCGCGCTGCGCGTCGGTGAGCGCCATCCAGGCGGTGTCGCGCGGGATGCCGGCCTCGCCGGCGTACTTCATCAGGTCGTCCTGGCATTCCTTCCAGGCCGGCGTCTGCAGCGGTCTTGATGGCACCGTTGCGCAGCGTCTTGCGCGGGTCGGGAATCACCAGGCCGTAGTCGACGCCGATCACGCGGCCGAAGCCGCGGCAGGTGTCGCAGGCGCCGTAGGCGGAGTTGAAGCTGAACAGCGCCGGCTGCGGGTCGGCATAGCGGATGTCGCTGTCGGGGCAGTGCAGGCCGGTGGAGAAACGCCAGAGGTCGGCCTCGCCTTCTTCCTTCAGTGCGTACACGTTCACCCGCCCGCTGCCGCGCTTGAGTGCCATCTCGATCGCCTCGAGCGCGCGGACCTTCTCGGTGCCCTGCAGGCGAAAGCGGTCGGCCACCACATCGAGCAGCTTGCGCGGCCCGGTGGGCGAGGCCACCTCGCGCTCGGCCTGCACCCGGGTGAAGCCGCTGGCCGCGAGCCACTGCTCGATGTCGGCGGCGGAGGTGTCGGCGGGCAACTCGACCGGAAAGGTGACGACCAGGCGCGGGTCCGCTGCCCGGGTGCGCTCCATCAGCTCGGCGTAGATGGTCTCGGGCGAGTCGTGCCGCACGCGCTGTGCGGTCTGCCGGTCGAACAGCTCGGCGGCGCGGGCGTACAGCAGCTTCAGGTGGTCGTTCAGCTCGGTCATCGTGCCGACCGTGCTGCGGGAGCTGCGCACCGGGTTGGTCTGGTCGATGGCGATGGCCGGCGGCACGCCGTCGACCCGGTCGACCGCCGGGCGGTCCATGCGGTCGAGGAACTGGCGCGCATAGGCGCTGAAGGTCTCGACGTAGCGCCGCTGCCCTTCGGCATACAGCGTGTCGAAGACCAGGCTGGACTTGCCCGAGCCGCTCGGTCCGGTGACCACCGTCATCTCGCCGGTGCGGATGTCGAGATCGAGGTTCTTGAGATTGTGCTGGCGTGCGCCGCGGATGCGGATGAGGCCGGGGGCGGGGGGCTGGCTGCGACTGCTGTCCATGGGGTGCGCCGGGGAAGGCCGGTCATTGTAGGGACGGTGCCGGATCCGCGCTGCCAAGCGAGGAGAATCTCACGCGGACCGTGTCGATCCGGCCTTCCGCCGCGTTCCAGCGCGTGCACGCCACGCCACTTGCGCCACACTGTCGGGCCGCTTCACGGTGAGCTCGTCAGGAGACTGCATGCAACGATTTGTCAGACATCTGCTGGTGCTGCGCGGGCCTCGGCCTGGCCGGCGCGGCATCGGCCCAGATCGTGATCGGTCAGACCGCGGGCTTCAGCGGCGCGGTCGCGGCCGGCGTCAAGGAAACGACCGACGGCGCCAAGCTCTACATCGACGCGGTCAACGCCAAGGGCGGGGTGAACGGCCAGCAGATCGAACTGGTGTCGCTGGACGACAAGTTCGACCCCAAGCTCGCGGCCGAGAACGCACGCAAGCTGATCACCGAGCGCAACGTGCTGTCGCTGTTCCTGACCCGTGGCACGCCCCACACCCAGGCGGTCATGCCGCTGCTCAACGAGTTCAAGGTGCCGCTGGTCGGTCCGTCCACCGGCGCCATGGCCTTGCACCAGCCGGTCAACCCGTGGCTCTTCAACGTGCGCGCGACCTACCAGCGCGAGGCCGAACGCGCGGTGCAGCACCTGAGCCTGATCGGCATCGACCGCATCGGCGTGATCCATGTCGAAGACAGCTTCGGCGCCGACCTCTACGAGGGCGCGAAGCGCGGCTTTGCCGCCGTCAAGAAGTCGCCGCTGTTCGTGGAGAAGTTCAATCGCGAGAAGTGGGACTTCAGCAAGATCGCGCCGCTGGTCAACAGCTCGGGCGCCCAGGCGGTGCTGTTCATCGGCTCGGGCACGGCCGTGGTCGACGGCATCGCTGCGATCCGCGCTGCCGGATCGCGCGCGCAGATCATCACCAACTCCAACAATGCCTCGGGCGGCTTCGTCAAGGCGCTCAAGGAGAACGCCCGCGGCGTGATCGTGACGCAGGTGTTCCCCAACGAACGCTCCCTGGCCGCACCGATCGTCAAGGAGGCCAATGACCTGGCTGCCGCCAAGGGACTGGAAGGCGTGAGCCCGGCCATGCTCGAAGGCTTTGCCGCCGCCAAGGTGCTGGTGGCCGGACTGCGGCGCGCCGGACCAGGCGCGACCCGCGCGAAGCTGCGCGATGCACTCGAAGGCATGAACAAGGTCGACATTGGCGGGCTCGAAGTGAGCTTCAGCCCGAACGATCACACTGGTCTGGAATTTGTCGACCTGTCGATCATCGGCACCGACGGCAAATTCAAGCGCTGAACCGCGACCGGGCCGCGTTCAGCGCGCGCCGGCCTGCTCCAGCAGGCGCACCATGGCGGTGTAGCCACGGCCCTGGGCCAGCGCCAGTGGCGTGCGCCCCTCTCGATCGGCCAGACGCGTGCTCGCGCCCGCCTCGAGCAAGGCCTTGAGCGTGGCCACGTGGCGCGGGCCGCCCTGCCCCAGGACGATGGACTCGATCAGCGCCGTCCAGTGCAGGTTGTTCACATGATCGAGTGGTGCGCCCGCGGCGATGAGCTGTCGCACCACACCATCGTGTCCGAGATGGGCCGCAGCGATCAGCGCGGTGCCGTCGTAGCGGCTGGTGATGAGCTTTGCGCTCGCGCCCAGCGAGAGCAGCAGCTTCAGAGTCTCCTCGTCGTCGGCCACGGAGGCGATCGTGACGGCGTCGTAGCGGTCGGCCTCCAGCGCTCCGAGATCGGCTCCAGCTTGCGCCAGGCGGCGGATCGCTTCCCGCTGCCGCGCGAAGGTGGCCACGTGCAGCGGCGTGCGGCCGTTGGCGTCGCGGGCGTTCAGGTCAACCCGGGCCGCGAGCAGCCGGTCGAGTGCGGGCAGATCGCCCCGGTGGGCTGCGGCGTGCACGCCGGTGTAGGCAGCAACCTGCTCGGCCGAAGGCGCCGTCTGGGCAGCGGCAGGTTGCAGCGCAGGTCCGAGCAGACACAGCGCGCAGCCCGCAAGCATGGCTCCGGCCGGCAGGGCGAGGCGCAGGGAATGGCTCGACGACGGGTGCTTCATGCAGAACCTCCGTGGGGGAATCGGGCTTGGTGCCGAGGCGGGGCCGCATTCTGGCATTGCCCGTGCTTGGGCCCCCTACACTGCCCGCGAGACCCGGCTCACCCTCACGAGACCCACGCATGGACATCGACTTTTCGCAGATCACCGCCTACCAGCGCTACAAGCTCATGGCCAGCCTGATCGTGCCCCGGCCGATCGCGCTGGTGACCACGCTGGGCGCCAATGGCGTGGTCAACGCCGCGCCCTTCTCGATGTTCAACATGCTCGGTGAAGACCCGCCGATCGTGATGCTCTCGATCAACCGCGTTCACGACGGTCGGCTCAAGGACACCGCGGCCAACATCCTGGCCAGCGGCGAGTTCGTGGTGCACCTGACCGACGAAGCCATGGCCGCGCAGATGCACGCCTGCGGCGAATCGCTGCCGCCGGAGGTGAGCGAGCTTGACCGTTTCGGGCTGCACGCCGCGCCATCGCAGACCGTGGCACCGCCGCGCATCACCGAAGCGCCGG
The DNA here is from genome assembly GCA_963739925.1 of uncultured beta proteobacterium. GTDB lineage: Bacteria > Pseudomonadota > Gammaproteobacteria > Burkholderiales > Burkholderiaceae_C > CAVUBY01. Next base: position 192,159 of record CAVUBY010000004.1, read on the forward strand.
TGGCCTTCGAGTGCGTGCTGCACGAGAAGCTGGAGACCGAGAGCCGCTACATCTTCATCGGTCGCGTGCAATGGCTGCACGCGCGCGATGGTCTGGTCGACACCGAGACCTGGCGCGTGCGCCTGCAGGACTACCACCCGGTGGGTCGCTTCGGCGCGAGCTTCTACATCACCACGCGCGATCGCTTCGCCATCGACGGTGCCGACCGCGAGAGTCGGGCACGCACGGCCATCGACGAGATCTGAGCGGGTTGCGGGTGGCCGGGCACGTCCCGACCATCGCAACCGTCACGCGGCCAGGAAGCGCTCCACCAGCTCGATCTGCTGCGGGGTGTTGAGTGCCGGGGCGTGTCCGCATCCGGCAATCTCGACCACCACGGCGCGCGGACCGCGCTCGCGCATCTGCTCCACGGTGTCGCGCAGCAGCAGGTCGGACTCTTCGCCACGCAAGCACAGCACCGGGATGTCGAGGCTGTCCCATTCGGCCCATCGCAGGTAGTCGTCGGTGTGGTGGGTGAACTGCATCACCATCGCCGGGTCGTAGTGCGGCGTCACTCGGCCATCGGGCAGGCGTCGGGTGGAGGTTTCGGTGAGGCGCCGCCACTGTGCGTCGCTCAGCCAGCCATAGGGCTTGTAGACGGTGCGAAAGTACTGCTCCAGCTCGCTCACGGTGGCAAAGGCAGCCGGGCTGCCGGCATAGCTGCGGATGCGCTGGATCGCGGCTTCGGCCAGTTGCGGCCCGTTGTCGTTGAGCACCAGCCTGCGGATGCGCCCTCGCAGCGAGGTGGCAGCGCCCACCATCCCGATCGCCCCGCCCATGGAGGTGCCCAGCCAGTGGCATTGCGAGATGCCCAGCTGATCGAGAAGCGACTGGGCCAGGCGGGTGTAGAACGCCAGGCAGTACTCACGCTCGGGCTCCGGGCTCCACTGGCTGAGACCGCGGCCGAGGGTGTCCGGGCAGATCACCCGCCAGCGTCGGGCGAGCTGCTGCGCGATGTCGTCCATGTCGCGCCCGGTGCGCGCCAGGCCATGCCAGGCGATCACCGTCTCGCGGTGCTGCGAGCCCCACTCGGTGTAGTGGATCTCGCGTCCAGCGATCGTCATGTAGTTCGAGCTCGATGTCATCATCGCTTTTTTGGTTCAAACGCCCGCCGATTGGTCCGTGGATGGGCCATTCCGGCGAGCGGCGTTCGCCGCGCGGCAAAGCCTGTTCGAAAGGTGCACGACTCTAGTGCCGGACGTACCGCATCAGCAGGGCTTTGGGCCAGCGTAACAGTGCCACGCCAAATGTTTCGAGGACGTCGTAATTACATATTATGAGTTTTACAATCTCATCACCATGGTCGATACCACCCCACTCCGCCCCGTCTCGCTGCACGAGGAGGTGGCCACCCGGCTGCGCAGCATGGTGTTCGAGCGCCAGCTCGCACCGGGCCAGTGGATCGACGAACTGGCGCTGGCCGGCGAGTGGCAGATCAGCCGCACGCCGCTGCGCGAGGCGCTCAAGGTGCTGGCTTCCGAGGGACTGGTGACGCCGGTCCCGCGCCAGGGGTGCAAGGTGGCCGAACTCTCGGAGGACGATGCCGATGCGCTGTTTCCGGTGATGGCCCTCCTGGAAGGGCGTTGCGCCTTCGAGGCGGCTCGCAGGGCCACCGACGCCGACCTGCGCCGCCTGCGCCAGCTGCACGATGAGCTCGAAACCCAGGCCGAAGCGCGCAACGTCGACAGCTACTACCGCGCCAACCATGTCTTCCACAGCACCGTGCAGGCCCTGGCCGGCAACCGCTGGCTGGATCGCGCGACGAGTGACCTGCGCCGATTCGTACGCCTGCTGCGCGGGCGGCAGCTCAACTGGCCCGGCCGCATCGAGGCTTCGATCAACGAGCACCGCGTGCTCATCGATGCCTTCGAGCAGCGCGACCCGGTGCGCGCCGAACGCGTGATGCACGACCACCTGATGGCGCAGTTGAGCGCGCTGAAGGCGCTGCGCGCCCATGAGCAGTCCCAAGGAGTACCGCATGCTGGATGAGTTTCGCAGCGTGGCCCGCAAAGTGAGCGTTGCCCACCACCTGCGCGGATTGCTGATCGACTGCAAGCGATTGCTGTCCGAACGCGGTGAGGCCAACAGTGTGGTCATCGCGCGCAACCTGGTGTCGCGCTTTGCGGCACTGCCCGATGAACAGCAGCAGGTCTTCTTCGAGCGACCTGGCGCGCGACTTCAGCCCCGACCCGCAGGCCGTGCTGGCCGTCCGCACAAGCCTACGCCGAGCCAGCCCGACGCCGACAACCTGCTGCAGCTGACCAGGCCACCGAGCCGCCGCGCCAGGAGCTGCTGCGTCGCATCAACCGCTCGCCCGGCGGCACCTCGAGCATCGTGCGCGATGCGGCGCGCGCTGCTCGCGCGTCTGCCCAAGCAGCCCGAACTGCAGGCGGTGGAGGCCGACTTCCTGCACCTGCTGTCGAGCTGGTTCAACCCCGGCTTCCTGCAGCTGCGAGCGCGTCGACTGGAACTCGCCGGCGCAGCTGCTCGAGAAGATCATCCGCCACGAGGCAGTGCACGAGATCGACGGCTGGGACGACCTGCGGCGACGCCTGCAGCCCGATCGGCGCTGCTTCGCGTTCTTCCACCCGCAGCTGCCGCAGGAGCCGCTGATCTTCGTGGAGGTGGCGCTGCTGCCGCAGATGCCCGGCGCGATCGCGCCGTTGATCGACAAGGCCGACAAGCCCCTGCTGCCCGAGCCAGTTCAAGGTGGCCGCGTTCTATTCGATCAGCAACTGCCAGCCCGGGCTGCGCGGCGTGTCGCTGGGCAACTTCCTGATCAAGCGCGTGGCCGAAGCACTCAAGCGCGAGCTGCCGCAGCTCAAGACCTTCTGCACGCTGTCGCCGATCCCAGGCTTCGCACGCTGGGTGCGCGCCGGCGCGCCGTGCGACGGCCTGCCCAAGGCCCGCGCCGAACGCCTGGCGCAGTCGCACGAGACCCTGCTGGCTGCGTTCGGCGGTGACCTCGACAGGCTCGCCACCGCCAGCGCGCTGCGGGCGATGTCGCCCGGAGCCACCGAGGCCTTGCTGCGCCTGGGCGCGCTCTACCTGGGTTTCCATGCCGCCACGGCAGGCGGCGACCCGGTGGCACGTTTTCACCTCGACAACGGTGCGCGCCTGGAACGGCTGAACGCGCTGGGCGACCTGTCGGCCAAGGGTGTTCGAAGCAGTCGTTCGGGCTCATGGTCAACTACCTCTACGATCTAGCAAAGTCGAGGCCCACCACGAAAAGTTCGTGCATGGCGAGGTGGCGCATTCGCGCGCTTGGCATCTTGCTCTGAGCCGATGCGCCCTGCATCGACATGGGGTTATCCCACCACCACGACAGGAGACACACGATGAACCGAACCCGCCGAATCGCAGCCGCGCCGCCTGCGTCCTGCTGGCCGCGCGCCGCGGCCTGGCTGGCCGCGCCGCTGGCCAGCCCCGCGCAGAGCGCTGGCCGACCAAGCCGGTGACGATCGTCGTGCCCTTCCCCGCCGGCGGCGGCACCGACGCCTTCGCGCGGCCGCTGTTCGCCGCGATGACCAAGAACCTCGGCAAGCCAGTTCGTCATCGACAACAAGGGCGGCGCCGGCGGCACGGTGGGCGCCGGCATCGCGGCCAAGGCCGCGCCCGACGGCTACACCTTCTTCATGGGCGCGGTGCACCACGCCATCGCGCCGGCGATGTACCCCAAGCTCGACTACAACATCGAGACCGACTTCATTCCGGTCGGGCCTGATCGTCAGCGTGCCGCAGGTGATCGTGGTCAACCCGCAGAGCGTGCCGGCGACGACCTGCCGGGCCTGCTCGACTTCCTGCGCAAGAACCCCGGCAAGCTGAACTACGGCTCGGCCGGCAACGGCACCTCGCACCACCTCGCGGGCGAGCTGTTCAAGCTGCAGACCAAGACCTTCATCACCCACATCCCCTACCGCGGCGCCGGCCCGGCGCTGCAGGACCTGATCGCGGGCCAGGTGGACATGATGTTCGACGGCCTGGGCTCGTCGGCCACGCACATCAAGGGCGGCCGCATCAAGGCCATCGCGGTGGCTTCCGACAAGCGCGCGCCCGGCTTCCCCGACGTGCCCACCTCCGCGGAGGGCGGCGTGCCGACCTACCAGGTCGCCACCTGGTACGGCCTGTGGGCTCCCAAGGGCACGCCGCAAGGACGCGATCGACGCGCATGCAGGCCGAGATGCGCAAGGCGCTGAACTCCGACGAGCTGCGGACGACCTGGACCGGCCTGGGCACCGAGACCCCCAACCTCTACGGCGACGACTTCGGCAAGTTCGTCAGCGCCGAGATCAAGCGCTGGGCCGAGGTCGTGAAGGCCTCGGGCGCCAAGCTGGACTGACGCAGTGCGCGCATGCCTGGGTCCGTCACGCTGATCGAGGCCGACGCGCACGGCATCGCGCAGCGTCCGCGTCCCACCCGGGCAAGCTCAATGCCGTGGACGTCGGCGATGTGGCGCGCGCTGCAGCGCGGCGTTCTCGCGCTTGCAGTCCATTCCCGCGGACGCGGCGCCGCGGGTGGTGGTGGTCACGGGCGCGGGCGGTCAGTTCGCCTCGGGCGGCGACATCGACGAGTTCGCGCAGTTCCGCTTCGACGAAGACAAGCTGCGGCACTTCCACGAAGAGATCGTCGCGCCGGCCCTGCACGCGATGCTGGACTGCGACATTCCCCTGATCGCCGGCAGATCGAAGGGCGCGTGCATCGGCGCCGGCTCGAGATCGCCGCCTGCTGCGACATCCGCGTCTGTGGCGAGGGCAGCCGCTTCGGTGCACCGATCGCCAAACTGGGCTTCCCGATGGCACCGCAGGAACTGCAGGTGGTGGGTCGCATCGCCCCCGCCGCCGTGCTGCGCGAGATGCTGCTGGAAGCGCGCCTCTCGACGCTGCCGCGGCCCTGCGCCACGGGCTGGTGCATGCCGTGGTGCCGGATGCCGAGCTGTCGGCGGCGGTGCAGCGTCGCGCGGCCCACCTGGCCACGCTCTCGGCACAGGCCGCCCGCATCAACAAGCGCACGCTGCGCCAGATCGCCGCGGGCGGGCCGGCGCACGAAGAGCGTCACGCGCACTTCGCCTATGCCGACAGCGCCGAACACCGCGAAGGGGTGATGGCCTTCATCGAAAAAAGACCACCCCGCTTCCAGCGCGGTTGAGCGGTCACGACATCCTGCAAGTTTCCCTGAGCGACATGAACGACAACCAGAACCTTTTCAGCGCCCTGCACCGCCAGTTCCCTGCCGACCTCGACCGCACGGCCATCGAAACCGGCGACGGCCCCGGCGCACCGCTCTTCTACACCTGGCGCGACCTCGACCGCGGCACCGCAATGCTGGCCAACCTGCTCGACTCGCTGGCGCTCCCGGCCGGATCGCGTGTGGCCGTGCAGACCGAAAAGTCGGTCGAGGCACTGATGCTCTACCTGGCCGTGCTGCGCGCCGGCCTGGTGTTCCTGCCGCTCAACACCGCCTACCAGCCCGGCGAGATCGAGTACTTCATCGGCAACGCCGAGCCGAGCGTGGTGGTGTGCTCGGGCAAGAACTTCGGCTGGGTGAGCCAGATCGCTTTCAAGGCCGGCACGGCGCACGTCTTCACGCTCAACGAAGACCGCACCGGCAGCCTGCTCGACCGGGCCGCCTGGCACAGCGATGTGCACGTGCCGGCCGTGCGCGCGGCCGACGACCTGGCCGCCATCCTCTACACCAGCGGCACCACCGGGCGCAGCAAGGGCGCGATGCTCAGCCACGGCAACCTCCTGAGCAACGCGCTCACGCTCAAGGACTACTGGGGCTGGAAGCCTGGCGACGTGCTGATCCACGTGCTGCCGATCTTCCATGTGCACGGCCTGTTCGTGGCCTCGCACGGCGCGCTGCATCAACGGCAGCAAGATGATCTGGTTCAGCCGCTTCGACCCGAAGGCGGTGATCGCCCACCTGCCCAGAGGCGACAGTGTTCATGGGCGTGCCCACGCTCTATGTGCGCTTGCTCGCCGAGGCCGGCTTCACGCGCGAGGCCTGCCAGGGCATGCGCCTGTTCGTGGCGGGCTCGGCACCGCTGCTGCTCGAGACCTTCAACGAGTTCCGCACACTCACCGGTCACACCATCGTCGAGCGCTACGGCATGAGCGAAACGGTGATGCTCTGCTCCAACCCCTACCACGCGAAGGACGGCGAGCGCCGCGGCGGCACGGTGGGCTTCCCCTTGCCGGGCGTGAGCGTGCGCGTGATGGACGACAAGGGCCGCCCCTGCCCCACTGGCGAGATCGGCGGCATCGAGGTGCGTGGCCCCAATGTGTTCTCGGGCTACTGGCGCATGCCGGAGAAGACCCGCGAAGAGTTCAGCACCGATGCCACCGGCCAGCGCTGGTTCAAGACCGGCGACGTCGGCAAGTTCGACGAGCGGGGATACGTCACCATCGTCGGGCGCAGCAAGGACCTCATCATCACCGGCGGCTACAACGTCTACCCGGCCGAGGTGGAGGGCTATCTCAACGAGATGTTCGGCGTGGCCGAGAGCGCGGTGATCGGCGTGCCGCACCCCGACTTTGGCGAGGCCGTGGTCGCCGTGGTCGTCGCCAGGCCCGGCGCGGTGCTCGACGCAGCGGCCCTCATCGCCGAGCTCAAGACCAAGATCGCCAACTTCAAGACGCCCAAGCACCTGTTCGTCGTGCCCGACCTGCCCCGCAACACCATGGGCAAGGTGCAGAAAAGCCTGCTGCGGGAGCAGCACAAGGGCTTGTTCGTGACCTGACGCAGGCCGGATGTGCCGTGGCAGCGCCCGGCTCAATGCATCACGAAGCCGCCGTTCACCGCCAGCAGTTGCCCTGTGACGAAGCGCGACAGACTGCTCAGTGCAAACACCACCGCACCGCTCACGTCCTCGGGCAGCTGGTCGCGCTGCAGCGCGCGCTGTTCGCGGTAGAGGCGGTGGCGGTGCTCGGGCACGTACTGTGTGGCCTCAACCAGGGTGAGGCCGGGTGCGACAGCGTTCACCGTGATGTTGTCGCCACCCAGTTCGCGCGCGAGTGACTTCGTCATCGCGATGATCGCGCCCTTGCTCGCCACATAGGCCAGCAGGTTGGGCGCACCCCAGAGGGGCGTGTCGGACGCGAGGTTCACCACGCTGCCCTTGCCGCTGGCCGCCAGCGCGCCAGTGCAGGCCCGTGTCATCAGCCAGGTGCCACGCACATTGACGCGCATGACGCGGTCCCACACCTCGGGCTCGAGCTCCATCGCCGAGCGACCACCAGAGTTGGTGATGGCGCCGTTGTTCACCAGACCGTCGAGTCCGCCGAGCAGCTGCACCACTGCCTGGGCGCAAGCCTCGATCGACGTGGCGTCTTCCAGGTCGAGCGCCACGCCATGCACCTCCAGCCCCTCGGCACGCAGGGCCGCCGCGGCATGCATCGCCTGCTCGGTGAGGATGTCGGCGATCACCACGCGCCCGCCCTGCGTGGCCACGTGGCGGGCGAACTGCAGGCCCAGGCCCCGCGCGCCGCCCGTGACCAGGACGCGGTGACCTGCCAGCAGGCGGGGATCGTGGGCGAAGACAGATTGATTCATATATGAAACATTTTGGGTGCGCAGGATGCCGAGGTGCCGATGCGCACTATCCGGGAAAGTGAGTCATGCATCAACCCCCTCAGGGAGAAATGGGCGCTTGACAGCCATCGGGCGACTTCTATACTTCGTTTCATTCAGGAATCGCTGACTCATTAGCGAAACGTCTGGCTCAACATCATCCACTGGAGGCGCCTCATGAACCCCGCACCCCACCAATCCTTCGCCGAGTGGATGCAATCCCGGTGCGCCCTGTTCAGCACCCGCCGCTACGACTGGAATGCTCTCAAGTTCCAGGCCGACTTCGACCCCAAGTACCGCCGCGCGCAGATGCGCTACCTGGGCACGGGCGGTACCGGCGTGGCGTCCGACAGCAACAGCGTGCCGTCGGAGCACTTCACTTTCTCGACCATGATCATCCCCGCCGGCAATGAAGGGCCGATGCACCTGCACACCGACGTCGAGGAAGTGTTCTTCGTGCTGCGCGGCAAGGTCAAGGTGATGTGCGAAAAGGACGGCCACACCTGGGAGGCCATCCTCGGCGAGCGCGACCTGATCTCCATTCCGCCCGGTGTCTACCGCGGTGAGATCAACGTGGGCGAGGAAGACGCACTGATGTGCGTGATGCTTGGCGCCAAGACGCCCATCACGCCCACCTACCCACCCGATCACCCGCTGGCCAAGGTCAAGCGCGAGATGGTGGCGGCCCAGGCGGCGGGCCGCTGAGCGGCGCAGACCGCGACGCTCGCACCCTGCGCCTCGCCACACCACGCGCCACGACCTGATGCTCGCCATGCACGCCGAGCCCAACCCGGACGACCGCTTCGCGCTGCGCCAGGTCGCCTGCGCCCACGGCCGGGTGGCGTGGCGCGAGGCCGGCGATGGGCTGCCGCTGATCCTGCTGCACGGCATCGGCTCGGGCTCGGGCGCCTTCAGCGGCCAGCTCGAAGGTCTGTCCTCGGTCTTTCGCGTGATCGCCTGGGATGCGCCGGGCTACGGCGGTTCCGACCCGCTGCACAACCCCACGCCACTGGCGGTGGACTACGCGCAGGTGCTGGCCGACTTCACGCACCAGCTTGAGCTGTCGGCGGCGATCGTGCTCGGTCACTCCCTGGGCGCATTGGTTGCCGCGGCGTGGGCCGCGCAGCCCACACTGACGCTGCGCGCACTGGTGCTGGCCAGCCCCGCACGCGGCTACGGGCAGGCCGCACCGGAGGTGCGCGCGCGCAAGTTCCGTGAGCGTGCCGACCTGGTCGCGCGCCTGGGCATCAATGGCCTGGCCGAGGAGCGCTCGGCCGGCCTGTGCGCGCCTGGTGCGCCGGCGAACGTGATCGCCCAGGTGCGCCACCACATGGCACGCGCCACCGCCTCGGGCTATCTGCAGGCCGCCCACATGCTGGCCCACGATGACCTGCTCACGCACCTGCGCCAGGTGCAGGTGCCGGTGTCGGTGATGTGCGGCGAGCTCGACCGCGTGACGCCGCTCGACGCCTGCGCCGAGGTGGCCCGCGCCGTGGGGGCGCCCTACGTGCCCCTGCGCAAGGTGGCGCACGCCTGCTACGTCGAGGACCCGGCGCAGTTCAACGAAGCGCTGCTGTCGCTGGTTCGTCCGGTGTGCGGAGCCGCGCATGTCTGAGATCGAGAGCGACCGCTACACCGTGCCGGGCCTGGAGCGCGGCCTGCGCATCCTGTGCGAGTTCAGCCGGCGCGAGCCCTCGCTCACCGCACCGGAGCTGGCGCGCCGCCTGGGTGTCCCGCGGTCGACGGTGTTCCGCCTGCTGGTCACGCTGGAGCAGATGGGGTTCGTGGAGCGCACGCCGGACGGCCGCGCGTACCGCCTCGGTCTGGCGGTGCTGCGCCTGGGCTTCGAGTACCTGGGCTCGCTGGACATCGTCGAACTCGGCCGGCCGCTGCTCGAGCGCCTGCGCGACGAGACCGACTACGCCGCCAGCCTGGTGGTGCGCGATGGCCGCGACATCGTCTACCTGCAACGCGCGGCACCGCACTCGCCGTTTGCCACCACGGTGACCATCGGCACGCGGCTGCCGGCGCACGCCACCGTGCTGGGCCATGTGCTGCTGGGTGACCTGTCGCTGTCAGCGCTGCGCACGCTTTACCCCGAAGCGCGTCTTGAAGGCACTGGCGCGAACACGCCGACCGACACCGACGCGCTGTTCGAGCTGGTGCAGCAGACGCGTCAGCGAGGCTACGTGCTGGCCGAAGGCTTCTTCGAGGCGCAGATCTCCACCGTGGCCGCGCCGGTGCTCGACGAGAACGGACACGTGGTCGCCGCCATCGGCCTCACCGTGCCCGGCGGGCGTGTGCCCGAGGAGCGCCAGGCCGGCCTGGTGGCGCAGGTGTGCGGTGTGGCGACGCAGCTCTCGACGCTGCTGAACTACCGCCCCGAGGCCCCCGAAGAAGCCGCGCCCGCCGTGGTGCAACTGCGCCGCCGCTGACGCGGGGACGACCCGCATCATGCTGACCATCGACCTGTCCGCCACCACCGCCGTCGTCACCGGCGGCAGCTCGGGGATCGGCCTGGCCACGGCCGAGTTGTTCCTGCGCGCCGGTGCCGCGGTGGCGATCTGCGGGCGCGACACCGGCCGGCTGCGCGAAGCCGAACTGCAGCTGCGACAGAACCATCCTAGCGCGCGCCTGCTGGCACACGCCTGCGACGTGCTCGACGCCGGGCAGATGAACGACTTCGCCGACGTCGCACCGCCCAGGCCTTCGGCGGCGTCGACGTGCTGGTCAACAACGCCGGCCAGGGCCGCGTCTCCACCTTCACCGACACCAACGACGAGGCCTGGACCGAGGAGCTGCGACTCAAGTTCTTCTCGCTGATCTACCCGACACGCGCCTTCCGACGCTGGCTCGAGCGCAGCGACAAGGCGGCGATCGTGTGCGTGAACTCGCTGCTCGCGCTGCAGCCCGAGCCGCACATGGTGGCCACGTCGGCAGCACGTGCCGGCGCGCAGAACCTGGTGCGATCGCTCGCCACCGAGTTCGCGCCGCTGGGCATCCGCGTGAACGCCATCCTGATCGGCCTGGTTGAGTCGGGCCAGTGGCGACGTCGTTTCGACGCGCGCGAAGACCGCGCGCAGACCTGGGAACAGTGGACCGGCGCCCTCGCCCAGCGCAAGGGCATCCAGCTCGGGCGCCTGGGCAAGCCTGAAGAGGCCGCGCAGGCGATCTTTCACTTGGCCACGCCGCTGTCTTCGTTCACCACCGGCAGCCACCTCGACGTCTCAGGCGGCCTCGCCCGGCACATCTGAACTCTGGAGCGGAACACCCCATGAAAGTCACCGTCGGACACGCGATCGCTGCCTTCCTCGAGCGCTGTGGCGTCAAGGTCGCCTTCGGCGTCATCTCGATCCACAACATGCCGATCCTCGACGCCATCGCCGAGCGGGGCGCGATCCGCTTCGTGTCGGCGCGCGGCGAGGCCGGCGCCACCAGCATGGCCGATGCCTGCGCGCGCAGCACCGCCACGCTCGGCGTGTGCATCACCAGCACCGGCACGGCCGCCGGCAACGCCGCGGGCGGCATGGTGGAGGCCCTGACCGCGGGCACGCCCCTGCTGCACATCACCGGCCAGATCGAGACACCCTACCTCGACCGCGACCTCGCCTACATCCACGAGGCGCCGGACCAGCTGAGCATGTTGAAGGCCGTGTCCAAGCAGGCCTGGCGCGTGCGCAGCGCCGACACCGCGCTCGCCACCTTCAAGCAGGCGGTGCACTGCGCGCTCTCGGCACCGAGCGGGCCGGTCAGCGTGGAGGTGCCGATCGACATCCAGGCCGAGCTGATCGACCTGCCCGACGACCTGCAGCCGCTGCGCGTGGTGCCGATCGCACCGGACGAGCGTGCGGTCCAGGCGCTGGCCGATGCACTGGCCAGCGCGCGGCGCCCGCTGCTGTGGCTGGGCGGCGGTGCGCGCCATGCCGGCGCGGCCGTGGCCCGGCTGGTGGCGATGGGCATCGGCGTGGTCACCACCACGCAGGGGCGCGGCATCGTGGCGGAGAACCACCCGCTGTCGATCGGCGCCTACACGCTGCAGGGCCCGATCGAAGCCTTCTACAAGACCTGCGACGCGATGCTGGTGGTGGGCTCGCGCCTGCGCAGCAACGAAACGCTCAAGTACCAGCTCAAGCTGCCCCAGCCGCTGTACCGCATAGACGCCGATGCCACCGCCAATGGCCGCTGCTACGCGAGCCGGCACTTCGTGTGTGGCGATGCCGCGCTCACGCTCGACGCCCTGGCGAACCGCCTGCAAGGCCGCATGAACATCGACCCGGCCTTTGCCGCCGACCTGCGCGCTGCGCACGACCAGGCGGTGGCCACGCTGCGCGACGGCCTGGGGCCCTACGCCGCGCTGGTGGACGCGCTGCAGGCCGAGGCCGGCACGCACTTCAACTGGGTGCGCGACGTGACCGTCTCCAACAGCACCTGGGGCAACCGCGAGCTGCGTCTGCACGACCCACGTGCCGGCGTGCACGCGCTCGGCGGTGGCATCGGCCTGGGCCTGTCGATGGCCATCGGCACCGCGATCGGCGCGGCGGTCTACGGCACCGGCAAGAAGACCTACTGCCTCGCGGGCGACGGCGGCTTCATCCTCAACCTGGGCGAGCTGGCCTGCGCGGTGCAGGAGAAGGCGGAGTTCAAGATCGTGCTCATGAACGACCGCGCCTACGGGGTCATCAAGAACATCCAGGACGCTCAGTACGGCGGCCGCAAGGTCTATGCCGACCTGCACACGCCCGACTACGCCAAGCTCGCCGAGTCGCTGCAGTTCGCGCACCGCCGCGTGACGCAGCTGCGCGCAGGTCCGCGGCCAGCTGGCCGAGCTGAACGGCAGCGCGGGCCCGGCCATGCTGGAGATCGACATGCTGTCGGTCGGCAGCTTCAAGACCGCCTTCGCCGGCCCACCGGTGAAGAAGCCGGCCACGCCCGCCGCCTGACGCGCAGGGAGCAGACCGCATGAAGCAACTCGCCATCGTCGGCTGTGGCGCCATCGCCCGAGCGGTGATGGACGAGCTGCGCCAGGACCCGGGCCTGCGGGTGGTGCAGGTCATCGTCTCCGAAGCGGGACTCGCTCAGGCGCACATGACCTGCGCGATCGCCGCGCCGCACGCCCGCGTCGGGCTCGCGCTCGAGCTCGACGGGCCGAACCATCCGGACCTGATCGTTGAATGCGCCGGTCATGGCGCGGTGCACGAGCACGTGCTGCCGGCGCTGCGCGCCGGCATCTCGGCGGTGGTGGCCTCCATCGGTGCGCTGCACGAGGCCGATTCGCTGGCCCGTCTCGCGGACGCGGCCGATGCGGGCGCGGCGCGCGTGCTGCTGGTCTCCGGCGCGATCGGCGGCATCGACGCGCTGGCCGCGGCGCGGCTCGGTGGCCTGGACGCGGTGAGCTACACCGGGCGCAAGCCGCCGCTCAGCTGGCTGGGCACGCCGGCCGAGGCGCTGTGCGACCTGCGCAGCCTGAAAGCGCCGATGGTGATCTTCGAAGGCAGCGCGCGCGAAGCAGCCCGGCTCTACCCGAAGAACGCCAACGTGGCGGCCACGGTGTCGCTGGCCGGCGTGGGGTTCGACGCGACGCGCGCCACGCTCATCGCCGACCCCGGCGTGACGCGCAACGTGCACCGCCTCGAGGCCAGCGGCGCTTTCGGCCGCCTGGACCTGACGCTCGAGAACGAGCCGCTGGCCGCCAACCCCAAGACCTCGGCACTCACCGTCTACAGCATGGTGCGCGCCATCCACAACGCCTCGCGTGCGGTGGCGCTGTGACGGCCAAGGAGATCTGCGCATGAACCCGAACGATCCCCTGTCACCTCGCCTGCCGCTGCGCGATGTCGCCATCAACGTGGCTGGCGAATGGCGACGCGGCCGTGGCCACGCCTACACCAGCCTCTACCCCGCCGACCAGAGCGTGAACGCCGAACTGCATGCCGCGAGTGCGGACGATGCGAACGAGGCGGTGGAGCGCGCGGACCAGGCCTTCCGTCGCTCGGGCTGGGCCAGCGCCAAGGCGCACGAGCGGGCGGCCGTGCTGTTCCGCGTGGCCGAGGCCATCCGCGGTCGGCGCGAGGAACTGGCGCAGCTTCAGCGGCGCGACAACGGCAAGCCGATCAACGAGACGCGAGCGCTGGTGGACAGCGCCGCGGGCACCTTCCAGTACTTCGCCGCCGCCTGCGAAACGCTGGAGGACGAGCTCACGCCGCAGCGCGGTGCGAGCATGACGATGAGCGTGCACGAGCCCATGGGCGTCATCGCCGCCATCACGCCCTGGAACTCGCCGGTGGCCAGCGAGGCGCAGAAGATGGCGCCGGCCCTGGCCGCGGGCAACGCGGTGGTGGTCAAGCCGGCCGAGATCACGCCGCTGCTGGCGCTCGAACTCGCGCGCCTGTGCGAAGCCGCCGGTGTTCCCAAGGGCATCGTCAGTGTGCTGCCGGGCAAGGGCTCGGTGGTGGGTGATGTGCTGGTCAAGCATCCGCTGGTCAAGCGCGTGGCCTTCACCGGGGGCACCACCACCGGGCGGCAGATCGCGCACCTGGCCGCCGACAAGATGATGCCGGTGTCGCTGGAGCTCGGCGGCAAGTCGCCCACCATGGTGTTCGACGACGCCGACCTCGACCATGCGGTCAAGGGCGTGCTCTACGGCATCTTCAGTTCATCGGGCGAATCGTGCATCGCCGGGTCACGGCTGTTCGTGCAGCGCAAGCTCTACGCCGCCTTCATGGACCGGCTGGTGGCAGGCGCGCAGGCCCTGCGCGTGGGCGATCCGCTGAGCGAGCGCACCCACATGGGCCCACTGGTATCGGCTGCGCACCGCGAGAGCGTGGAGCGCTACGTCGCGCGTGGCCTGGCCGATGGCGGCCGGCTGCTCACAGGCGGCGTACGCCCCACGGGTGAGGGCCGCGAGCAGGGCTTCTTCTACACGCCCACCATCATCGAAGGCCTGCGCAACGAGCAGTCGATCTGCCAGGAGGAGATCTTCGGCCCGGTGCTGGTGGCCCTGCCCTTCGACGACGAAGACGATCTGCTCGCTCAGGCCAACCACAGCGTCTACGCACTCGCGGCCGGCATCTGGAGCCGTGACTACAAACGCGCCTGGCGCATCGGCCGCGCAGTGCAGGCCGGCACGGTGTGGATCAACACCTACAAGCAGTTCTCCATCTCCACACCCTTCGGCGGCTGGCGCGACAGCGGCATCGGCCGCGAGAAGGGCCGCCTCGGCATCCGCGAGTACATGGAACAGAAGAGCCTGTACTGGGGACTCAATGACCAGCCGCTGGCGTGGTCCGACTGATGAACCGAGCACGCATCGAACTCGCACTGAACAAGCACCGATTCCCCGGATCGACCCTTTCACCCGCCCGCATCACCCAAGGAACGCACCCATGAGCATCACCCGCCGCCACGCCCTGAACGCCCTGGCCCTGCCGCTGCTGGCCCTGGCCATGGGCGCCGCCAGCGCGCAAGGTTTCCCCAGCAAGACCATCACCATCGTCAACGGCTACCCAGCCGGGGGTGACTCGGACGCGATGGCCCGGCTGTACGCCGAGAAGCTCAGCGCCAAGTTCGGCCAGCAGGTGCTGGTGGACAACAAGCCGGGCGCCAGCGGCACCATCGCGGCCGCCGCCGTGGCCAAGGCGCCGGCCGATGGCTACACGCTGATCTTCGTGCCCAGCACCTTCGCGATCGCGCAGCTCACGCTCAAGGTCGGCCCGGGCACGGCGCACGACGTGGTCAAGGACTTCACGCCCATCGTCAAGGCCGCGAACGTGCCGCTGATGGCCGTGACCTCGCCGACCAGCGCACTCAAGGACATGAAGTCCATCCTCGCTGCGTCCAAAGGCGGCAAGGCCCTGACCTACGGCTCGCCAGGTGCGGGCTCGCCGATGCACATCGTGGGCGAGATGCTCAACAAGGAAGCCGGCACCAAGATCACCCACGTGCCCTACCGCGGCGTGGCACCGGTGGTCACCGACGCCATGGGCGGCCACGTCGGTCTGGGCTGGGTCACGCCGCCGGCCGTGATGAGCCAGGTGCAAGGCGGCAAGCTGGTGCCGCTGGCGATCGCCGACCGGCAGCGCTCCAAGCTCTTCCCCGACGTGCCGACGCTGATCGAACTCGGCTACAAGGACGTGGAAGTCACCGCCTGGCTCGGCCTGCTCGGCCCCAAGGGCCTGCCCGCCGACGTGGTGGCCAAGCTGAACGCGGCGATGAACGAGGTGCTGAAGATGCCCGACGTGGTGCAGCGCATGAGCAGCCTGGGCTACGAAGTGATCGGTGGCGATGCGAGCGCGCTGTCGGCGCAGATCGCGGCCGATCAGGAGCGATTCAGCAAGATCATCAAAGACTTCGGCATCAGCGCCGAGTGACGCGACGCGTGACGCGCCGCGCCGACCCGCGCCCCGACACGGTGGAGACCGCATGAAGATCACCGGCATCGACGAGATCACCTATGGCGCCAGCGACCTGGCGACCTGCACGCGCTTCCTCGAAGACTGGGGCCTGCGGCGCATCGATGCGCCGGACGACCGACGGGTGTTCGCGTGCCTGAACGGCTGTCGTGTGATCGTGGCCGATCCGGATCGCGTGACCCTGCCCGCGGCGTTCGAGGACGGGCCCACGCTGCGCGAGGTGGTCTGGGGCGTGGAAGATGCCGCGAGCCTGGATGCCCTTCGCCAGCGCCTGGCTTCGCAGCCTGGCTTCGTGGACCAGGGCGTGCGCGTGGGTTGCACCGATCCCAACGGCATGGCGGTGCGCTTCCAGGTGAGCGTCAAGCACGCGGTCGAGGTCCACGGCTCGCCCAGCAACACCTGGGACCAGCGCCACCGCGTCGACCGCGCCTCGCCCATCTACGAGCGCGCGACGCCGATCGAGGTGGGGCACGTGGTCTTTTTCGTCACCGAGCTCGCGCCTGTGGAGGCGTTCTACGCGTCGATCGGCTTCATCACCTCGGACCGCTATCCGCAACGCGGCGCCTTCATGCGCTGCCAGCCGCGCGGCGGGCACCACGACCTCTTCCTGCTCAAGGCGCCACACGGCAAGCGCGGGCTGAACCATGTGGCCTTCTCGGTGCGTGACATCCACGAGGTCTTCGGCGGCGGCCTGCACTTCAGCCGCTGCGGGTGGGAGACCCAGCTCGGCCCGGGCCGGCACCCGATTTCCTCGGCCTACTTCTGGTACTTCCGCAATCCCGCTGGCGGCCTGATCGAGTACTACGCCGACGACGACGAGCTCACAGAAGCCTGGCAGGCGCGCGACTTCGAGCCCGGCCCGACGGTGTTCGCCGAGTGGGCGGTCGACGGCGGCCTGGACGGAACCACGCGGCGCCAGAAGGGCGTGCGCAACGAGGGCAAGTTCCTCACCGAGAAGCGGAGCTGATCGTGAGCAGCGACATCGCCGCCGCCACACCCGTCAGCACGGGTGCCAGCGACCTGCGCACCGCGGTCATCGTCGGTGCGGGCCTCGCCGGGCGCTGGCTGGTGCTGACGTTGCGCGCCGAAGGCTTTGCCGGCCGCATCGTCTGGCTGGGGGATGAGCCGCACCGCGCCTACGACCGGCCTCCGCTGTCGAAGGCAGTGATCCAGGGCGAGGTGCCGATGGCGCAGCTCGAACTCATGACGGAAGCGGCGCTGGCCGAGCACCGCGTGGAATGGCGACCGGGCGATGCGGTCGCCGCGATCGACCGCACGCAGCGCTGCGTGCGCACGCGCAGCGGTTCCGAGGTCGGCTACGACCTGCTGTTTCTCGCCACCGGCGGCCGCGCGCGCACCCTGCCAGGCCTGGCGCCGCACGCCCGTGTGCTGACCTTGCGGACCTTCGAGGATGCACAGCAGATCAAACAACACCTTTCCAGCGCCCAGCGGGTGCTGGTGCTTGGCGGCGGCTGGATCGGCCTGGAGATCGCGGCCTCGGCGCGCGGTCTCGGTCGCGAGGTGACGGTGATCGAAGCCGCGCCGCGCCTGTGCGTGCGCACGGTGCCGGCCTGCGTGTCGCAGCACCTGCTGGACCTGCACACCGGCCGCGGTGTCGAGGTGCTGCTGGGCGACGGCGTGCAGCGCGTGATGCCGGATGCCCAAGGCGTGACGGTGCAGCTCGCCAGCGGACGCCGCCTGGTGGGCGACGTGCTCATCGTCGGCATTGGCCTCGTGGCCAACGATGCGCTGGCCCGCGAGTGCGGGCTCGACGCTGACAACGGCGTGCTCACCGATGCCTTCGGTCGAACCTCGGACGCTGCCATCTTCGCCGTGGGCGACGTGGCCAACAGCCTGCGCGCCGACGGCCGCCGCGTGCGCCTCGAATCGTGGGAGAACGCGCAACGCCAGGCGGTGATTGCCGCGCGCACGGCGCTGGGCCGGGCCTGCGACCCCGAGGCCGACGGGCCGCCCTGGTTCTGGTCGGATCAGTTCGACGACAACCTGCAGCTGCTGGGCGTGCCCGGCGACGGGTTGCGCATGATCGAGCGCCAGGTGCCGGCCAAGCGCCAGCGCCTCTTCTTCTTCTGCGACGGTGGCCGCGTGCGCGCCGTGGCCGCGGTGAACGCCGGTCGCGATGTGAAGGTGGTGCGCAAGTGGATCGCGCAGGACCGTTTCCCCGCGTTGGACAGCCTGGCCGATGCCTCGGCCGACCTCAACAAGCTGCCGCTGGCACCTGCCGGTGGCTGAGACCTTTCTTCAGGAGACCCGCACCATGAGTTCTTGGACATCCGTCGGCAC
This sequence comes from uncultured beta proteobacterium, assembly GCA_963739925.1. Classification (GTDB taxonomy): domain Bacteria; phylum Pseudomonadota; class Gammaproteobacteria; order Burkholderiales; family Burkholderiaceae_C; genus CAVUBY01. The sequence goes on from CAVUBY010000004.1 coordinate 210,476, forward strand.
CCGCGATCAGGTCGAGCCCGACACGCCCTTGTCGACCGCGGTCGGCGAGCTCAAGATCGGCGTGTACGACGTCGATGGCGCGCTGCATGCGATCGAAGACGTGTGCCCGCATGCCAACGCCCTGCTCTCGCAAGGCTTCGCCGACGGCTGCGAGGTCGAGTGCCCGCTGCACAACGCGGTGTTCGACGTGACCACCGGCAAGCATCTGCGCGGCGAGCCCTGCCGGGACGTCAAGACCTTCCCGGTGCGCCTGGTGGACGGGCGCATCGAAGTCCAGGCCTGAGGCCTGGCGACGCCCGACCGATGCGTGACCCCTGACCCGGAGACCCCCATGGACCACAACCCGCACCTGCAGCCCTGGAAGATCCCGACCCCCAACAACGTGGCGGGCAAGGGAAAGATCGAGGATCCGGCCCACATGCCCAACATCGTGTGGCAAACGCGCGCCGCACCGCCCAGCGCCTACGAGAACAGCCTGGGCGATGCCTTCGAGGCCATCTTCGAGCAAGGCGCCGAGACGCCCGAGCAGGTGGTGGACGCGCTCAACCGCATGGGCATGCGTACCTCCGAAGGCCTGGAGTGGACCCTGGCCCGGTTCGAGGCCGAGATGGCCCGCCTGGGCGCCTGAACACAAGGAGCACGCGATGGAAACGATCGACAAGACCGCCCTGGTGAAGCAGGAGTCGGCCCGGATTCTCAACACCGGCATCCGCAACCTCTGGTACCCGGTGGCGCCCAGCTGGCAGGTGCAGAGCGCGCCGATCGGCATCACCCGGCTGTCCGAGCGCATCGTGCTGTGGCGCGACGGGCAGGGACAGGTGCATGCCCTCGAAGACCGCTGCCCGCACCGCGGCGCGAGGCTCTCGCTGGGCTGGAACCTGGGTGACCGCGTGGCCTGCTGGTACCACGGCATCGAGGTCGACGGCAGCGGCACGGTCGCCAAGGTGCCGGCTTCGGCCCACTGCCCGCTCGAAGGCAAGCAGTGCGTCAAGAGCTATCCGGTGCGCGAGATGGCCGGTGCGGTGTTCCTGTGGTTCGGCCTCGACCCCAAGGCCGAGCCGGCAGCGCTGGAGCTGCCCGAGGAGCTGACGTCGGACGCGTACTCGCACTTCCTGTGCATGTCGAACTGGAAGACGAACTACCGCTACGCCATCGACAACGTGATGGACCCGATGCACGGCTCCTACCTGCACGCCACCTCGCACTCGATGGCCGAGGGCGACAAGCAGGCCGAGATGCGCGTGCGCAAGACACCCACCGGCCTGATGTTCGAGAAGATCGGCCAGCGCGATGTCAACTTCGACTGGGTGGAACTCGGCGACACCGGTTGCCTGTGGCTGCGCCTGGCCATTCCTTACAAGAAGCGCTTCGGCCCCGGGGGCAACTTCGGCATCGTCGGCTTCGCCACGCCGGTGGACGAGACGCACTGCCAGGTCTACTTCTGGCGCACGCGCAAGGTGCAGGGCTGGCAGCGCAATGTCTGGCGCTTCATGTACCGCAATCGCCTGGAAGCACTGCACTGGGCCGTGCTCGAACAGGACCAGTTCGTGCTGGAGTCGCTGCCCGACGATGCGCGCAACCAGGAGTACCTGTACGAGCACGACGTGGGCGTGGTGCGAGTGCGCCGCATGCTGGAAAAGCGCGCCGACGAGCAGGCCCAGGCCCGGCTGGCGGCGCAGACCTGAGGCAGAAGTCCGCTCCCCCAAGGTCAAGGTGCTGCGCCCGCAGACGCTATCGGGCTAAGATGGACTCGAGCCGGGCCGCATGGGTGCCCGCGCCTTCGGCAGGAGTAGCCCATGCAGACGCTGGACGAGATGCTCGATCGCAAGCTGCTCACCCCGGTGCAGCACGCACAGATCGGTGCCTGGATCGCGAACGCGAACAACGCCGAGCAGATCCTCGAGATGCCGGCGCCCCTGTGGCGCACGCTCGAGCTGGCCAGCGTGCTGATGGACGTGGACGCCGATCTGCGCCAGACGCCGCAGTGGGTCGGCGACTGCTGATCCGCCGTCGAGCCGCAGCGCGCGCTCAGTCCTCGCCCACGCGGGCGCGGTAGTCGTCGATGAGGCGACTCCACACCACCTCGAGCTCATAGCCGATCGAACGGGCCAGGCCGTCGAGGTCAGGGAACAGCGTGGCGTGCGTGATGTTCATGCGGTAGAGCGCACGCATCGCATCCGCCCGGGCGCTGGCCGGCAGCACGTACTTGCGCAGCAGGTCGGCGCTGGGCTGGTAGCGCTGCAGGATGGCGTCCAGCGGCAGGTCGAGCACGCCCGGCATCACGAACACGCCCGATTGCGCCACGAGGCGCGAGTCCATCTCCGACGACTCGCCGAACCACACCAGCGGATGGCGGTTGAGCGCGAAGTAGCGCTCGTAGTTGCCGTTCTCGCGCGGGTCGATCTTCTCGCGGTCGAGCTGGTCGTCGAAGTCCGGTCGTGCCGACCACAGCACCGGTGTGTTCAGCGCGTACACCGCCACGTCGTCCACCGCACGCTCGAAGGCGAAGAAGGCTGCGACGAAGGGTGACTTGGTGAAGTCGAGCAGGCGCGTCGGCGCGCCATGGTGCTGCATCAGGGCCAGGCAGCGAAGGTCATCGGACAGCGCCAGGCGATCCTGGAAGTAGATGTGGGCCTTGCGGCGGAAGATGCGCATCGCCCGCTCCTCTCGCAGCGGCCACAACGCCGAATCAGGGCAGAAGTCGCGCAGCCGCCGCGTGAGCAGGCTCACCAGCTCCCAGCGCGCGTCTTCCTGGCCGCGAAAGGCCCAGCCGTCGAGCGCTTCGGCGACGGCGGTGAACTCCTCCCAGCCGCTGAGGCGGTACTCGGTGAAGGTGCGCGAATCCGTCGGGACGGTGGGATCCGGGAGGCCGGCGACAGACGAGTGGACAGACGGCATGGTCATGGTGACCCATCATAGTGTCGACGGTGTTCAGGCTCTGAGATGGTGGGAGCGCTTCAGTACTGCACCCGTGCGTAGTAGGTCTGTTGCGACGCGTCACGGGCCTGTCCCAGGGTGTGGATGCCGCGCTCGGCCAGCAGCGGAATCAGCTTGAGGAACACCTCGGCGGTGACCATCGCATCGCCGAGTGCGGTGTGCCGTCCCAGCACCGGCACGTCCAGCCGCTCGGCGATGGCCTCGAGCCGGTGCGAGTCCTGGTGCGGATGCACCAGTGCCGAGAGCAGCAGCGTGTCGAGCACCGGCTGGTCAAAGACGATGCCGGTGCGGGCCTCCTTGAGCTGGAGGAAGCGCATGTCGAACGCCGCGTTGTGCGCCACCAGCACGGTGTCGCTCACGAAGGCATGGAACGCCGGCAGCACCGTGTCGATGATGGGCTGGCCCGCGACCATGGCAGGCTCGATGCCATGGATCGGGATCGACGGCGGCCGGGATGTCACGCTGCGGGTCCACCAGCTGCTCGAAGCACTCCTGGCGCCGCAGCTTGCCGTTGACGATGCGGGCGGCGCCGATCTGGATGATCTCGTCACCCTGCGACGGGTTGAGGCCGGTGGTCTCGGTGTCGAACACCGTGTAGCTCAGGTCGACCAGGCGACGATCGGCGAGTTCGCGGGTCTGGTCGGAGGCGCGGAACAGGTCGAAGTCGTAGTACTCGGGTCGGCTTTCGCTGCGCACCAGCTGCGCAGTCTCGAGCTGGTCGCCCGCGCTGGCCAGGGGCAGCAGGAAGCGGAAGAAGGACTCGTGGCGCACGCGCTCGCGTTCGAACCAGAACGCGCCATCGTGCCGCTCGACCACGTCGCGCACGGTGAGTGCGAGCGTCTGGTGGCCCACGCGGATCGGGTCGGTCTCCCAGCCCATCACCGTCTCGGTGCTCATGGCCTGACCGCTCCACACCAGGTCGAGCTGGGCCCGCGTGCCTTGCGTGCTCAGGCGCAACTGCACCAGCTTGATGTCGTACTCCTCGACCAGGCGACCGGCCAGGTACACCAGCGCCTGCAGCAGCGAGAAGCTGTCGACGCGCAGCCAGAGCGCGCCATCGAGCTGCGGGGCCGCCGTGCGGCAGCCATGCAACGTCTCGATGCGCCGCAGCGCTGCCGCCACCAGGTCGGCCCCCAGCATGTCTTCCAGGGGCCAGCGCGTCTTCATCGTCTGGTTGGTGTGGCTGGCCAGTTGCTGGATGCGCTGGCTCATGGCCTGCACCTCGTCGCGGATCACGCCGTGGAAACGCTCGCGCGTGGCGGTGTCGACATCGGGGTAGTCGAGCATCTCGACCGCAGCCTGCAGATTGCCCAGCGACGCGCGGCTGCCTTCGGTGAGGCCATGCAGCAGGCTGTCGCGCTGCGACTCGTCGGCGAAGTCGCGGGTGATGTTCTCGAGCATGAGCACGAAGCCGTTCAGCGCAGGTTCGCGCGAGGGCTCGTCGCTGCGCGCCTCCGCCTCGGATCCGGACGCTGCAACGATGGCGCGCACCGGTGCCATCTGCACCCGCAGCAGCTGCCCGGCACGCGTGCTGGTGACGAACTGCGCCGAGGGGTGCGCCGCGCCGCGCTGCAGGCGTTGCTGGATGCTCTCCAGCGCATGCGCCACCAGCTGCCGGTCGAACACCGCGTAGATCGAGCGACCCAGGCCGATGAGCTCGGCGCCATCGGCCAGCGCTGGCAGCTCGGACAGGGCGCGGAACTGGATGCGGGCGCGGCTGTTGTAGAGCAGGATGCGGCCGTCGAGGTTGCAGACCACGACGCTCTGCGTGAGCTCGGACATCAGTGCCGCAAGGCGGCTGCGCTCCTGCTCGATGTCGCGGCTGGCGTCGCGCACGCGCAGCCCGATGTCGGCGCGCAGCTCGTTGCGCTGCCGCACCAGCTGATTGATGACGCCTGCGAGCGCACGGGTCTCGCCGCTGCCCTCGGGTTCGAGCTCGCGCTGCACGTCGGTGCGCACCAGCACCTGGGCCTGCTCGGCGAGTCGGGCCGAGGCGGCCACCCATCGCAGGTAGGCCTGCCGCACCAGTGCACCCAGCAGCCCCGACAGCACCAGCCAGGCCAGCACCAGCAAGGCGGCGCGCGGCTCGATCAGCGCCGCCATGGACGCGCGCTCGGCGGGCTCGAGCGTGGCCGCCAGCAGGCCGACCGCGCCCAGGGCGCAGCCGCCGAGCACCGCCCCGGGCAGCAAGGCGGCGAGCCACTCGCGCTTGTCGATGTTCACGCTGCGCCTGCCAGCATGGCCCGCACCTTGGCGGCCAGCTCCTGGGTGGAGAACGGCTTGGTCATGTAGGCATCGGCACCGAGCGCCAGCCCCTTGGCCACATCGGTGTCGCGGCCCTTGGCCGTGAGCATGAGGATCTTCGTTGTGGCCAGGCTCTCGTCGGCCCGCACCGCCTGGCAGACGTCGAAGCCGGTCTTGCCCGGCATCATCACGTCCAGCAGCACCAGGTGCGGCCGCTCCCGCAGGATGGCCGCCAGCGCCTCGATGCCGTCGCGCGCCACGCTCACGGCGTAGCCCTCGCGCTTCATCAGGAACTCCAGCGAGATCAGGATGTTGGGTTCGTCGTCAGCGATCAGGATCTTGTGGGCAGTGTCTGAGTTCATCGGCTTGTCTCCTCGTGCGCCATGGGTGGCGTCTAGGGTTTGACACGGGTGCAGGTTCATACCGCCATGGCAACTCGAAACCGAAGCAGGCGCCTTGACCTGGATCGGATGTGAGCCACATTCTTCCGCCGAAATGTTCGACGATCTGCCGGCTGATGGGCAGGCCCAGGCCGGTGCCCTGCGGGCGGTTCAGGCTGTCGCCGCCCTGGCGGAACTTCTCGAACACCAGGCGCTGCTGATCGGGCGGCACACCGGGTCCGTTGTCCTGCACGGTGATGGTGACGCCCTGCGTGTCGTGCAGCAGGCGCACCTCGACACGGCCGCTGTCGCGCGGCACGAACTTGGCCGCGTTGGACAGCAGGTTGAGCACCACCTGCATCAGCCGGTCGGCATCGGCCTGCAGCGGCGGCAGCGCGTCGGGCAGGTGCAGATCCACCTGCGCGCCGCGCTCGCGGAACAGCTCGGCCGTGGTCTGCACCGCCTGTTGCAGCAGCGCACGCAGATCCACGTCGGTGGTGCGCCATTCGGCGTGACCGGACTCGATCTTGGCCATGTCCAGCACCTGGTTCACCAGCCGCGTCAGGCGTTCGGTCTCGGCCACCACGAGGCCGAGGAACTGCTGGCGCTGGGCGACGTCCATCTGCGGGTCGTCGCGCATCAGCTCGGCGAAGGCGCGGATCGAGGTGAGCGGCGTGCGCAGTTCGTGGGTGACCGACGACATGAAGTCGTCCTTCAGGCGGTCGAGGCTCTTGAGCTGCTCATTGGCAGCGCGCAGTTCGGCCGTGGCCCGCTGCAATGACACCGATTTCTCTTCCAGCGCGTGCGAGTAGGCGCGCAGCTGGGAGGCCTCGTCGAGGATGCGCATCACGTCGTCGAGGCCGAGCTGCTCTTCCTCCACCACGGAGGCCACGACCACCCGCGCCGAGGCGCTGCCGATGGCCCCGGCCAGCTGGGTCTCGACGAACTGCACCAGGCGCGCATCGGGCCGGATGTCGGCCAGGCCCGCCGCGCCGCTGCGCCGCGCGTAGTCGGCGAACAAGCGCTGCGCCGGCTCGAGACCGAGGAACCGGCCGGCGAGGTGCAGCAGATCGTCCACCTGGGCGCGGCCGCGCCAGAACACCGGGCCTGACGCACCGTGCGCGCCGGTGTCGCGCTGGAAGACATCGACGAAGAGCAGCGCCTGGCCCGCTTCGCGCGCCGACGGCCGCCGCCACAGCGACACGCCGACAGTAGAGCGCCGCGTTGACCAGCAGGCTCCACAACAGCGAGTGGGTGAGGTTGTCCAAGCCGGCGAGGCCGAGCAACTGCTCCGGCCGCAGCAGCGCGATGCCGAACGGACCGTGCGTCAGGAAGTCGGCGCCATCCAGCCGGACTTGGCGATCGACGGCAGCATCAGCGTCCAGACCCACAGCGCAAAGCCGGCCGACAGGCCGGCCAGCGCGCCGGCGCGCGTGCCGCCCTTCCAGTACATGCCGGCCAGCAGCGCCGGGGCGAACTGCGCCACCGCGGCGAAGCTGATCAAGCCGATGCTGACCAGCGCGTAGGCCTCGCCGGCGACGCGGAAGTAGAGGTAGCCCAGCAGCAGCAGCGCCACGATGACGCGTGCGGCGGATGCGCCAGCAGCAGGCGCGCGGTCGACGGTCGCCGTGCGGCCGAGCAGCCGCGCCCGAAGCGCCGGGTGCGCAGCAGCAGCGGCATCACCAGGTCGTTGCAGACCATGGTCGACACCGCGATGGCCTCGACGATCGACCATGCCGGTGGCCGCCGACAGCCCGCCGATGAAGGCCAGCCAGCGCGAGCCCGTGCTGCCCGTTGCGCCAACGGCAGCGACAGCACGAAGGTCTCCGGGTTCGGCGCGGCCGACGCCGAAGTGCAGCAGCCCGCCCAGCGCGATCGGCAGCACGAACAGGTTGATCAGCAGCAGGTACAGCGGAAAGACCCAGGTGGCGCGCTGCACATGGCGCTCGTCGACGTTCTCGACCACCATGACCTGGAACTGGCGCGGCAGGAAGATCACCGAGAACATCGCCAGCAGCGTGAGCGCGAACCACTGCCCGCCGGCGAAGCTGCCACTCGGCGCCCAGGCCGAGCAGCGCGTCGCAACTCGGGCACGGCAGCGCCCGCGCGAAGAGGTCAGCCGGGGCCGTCGAACAGGCCCCAGGTGACGAAGACGCCCACCGCCAGGAAGGCGAGCAGCTTGACCACCGATTCGACCGCGATCGCGGCGACCATGCCTTCGTGCCGCTCGGTGGTGTCGAGGTGGCGGGTGCCGAAGGCGATGGTGAAGCCGGCCAGCGCCAGCGCGATGTAGAGCGTGCTGTCGCGCCACCAGGGCACGCCGCGCGGGCATCGCATCGCCAGGCGTGGCGGTGAGCACGCGTAGCCGCTGGCGATCGCCTTGAGCTGCAGCGCCATGTAGGGCAGGATGCCCACCACCGCGATCAGCGTCACCAGCGCCGGCCAGCGCGCGGCTCTTGCCGTAGCGGCTGGCGATGAAGTCGGCGATCGAGGTGATGCGGTAGGTGCGCGCGATGCGGATCATCTTGCGCAGCACCAGCCACGCCAGCAGCATGGCCAGCGTCGGGCCCAGGTAGATCGGCAGGAACCACAGGCCGGACGAGGCGGCGCGGCCGATGCTGCCGAAGTAGGTCCAGGCGGTGCAGTACACCGCCCATCGACAGCGCGTAGACCCAGGCGTTGCCGATCACCGAGCGACCCTGCGCGCGCGCGCCGGTCGCCCACATGCGGCCACGGCGAACAGCAGCAGCAGGTAGGCGAACGAGGCGCCGATGACCAGCGCGGGCGACAGCATGTCAGGTCGCCTCGTCGTCGCGCTCGGCGACCCAGGCCGCAGCGCGATCAGCAGCGCCCAGCCGGTGAACAGCGCCGCCGGAAGCAGCGGCAGGCCGAACACCGTGGCATCGCGGTCCCACAGCGTGAGCAGCGGGAAGTTCAGCAGCAGCCAGCGCCAGGCGCGAACAGGGCCGAGCAGCCGCTGGGCGCGCAATCCTGGCGTCGTCTCATCGTTCGGCGTCGCAGGTCGTGCGCGTCAGCGCGCGCTCAGAGCGCATCGAACCTGAAGTGCTGCTGCAGGCAGGCGCGAAAGCGCTTGATGATGGCCAGCGCGTCCTTGCAGCGGGTCGCGCTCCATCGTGCTCAGCTCCGACGGCCGCACCAGGTTGCTGGCCGCCTGCGCCCTGCTCGCGCTGGCGCAGCTGGTGCGCAGCTTCAGCGCCCATCAGGAAGTGCAGCGCTTCGACCAGGTCGCGGGCCAGCGCCGGCGTCGAGCGCTGCTCGCGCCACCAGCGCCTGCAGGCGCGTCGGCCGTGCCGCGCGCATCGCACGCCGTACTGCAGCGCCAGCGCGCGCACGCCGTGCACGATGGGGAAGGTGCCGAGCTTCTTCAGGTCGAGCGGCTGCTCGTCGCGCGCGCGGTCAGGCGCGTCCACCAGCTGCCGCGGCTCGTTGAACTGGTCGGCGGCGGCCGCGAAGCGCGCCAGGAAGGCATCGCTCGCCGGCGAGGATGCGCGTCGAGGTGCGCGCGCGCCTCGCCGCAGCAGGCTGGCATCGCCGGCCACGGCGGCGGCGTCGAAGAAGATCGCCAGGTGCATCGGGCCCTCGCGGGTCGGCTCCGTAGATCCAGCCGCGCAGCGTCTCGCGGAAGGCCGCCAGCGGCTGGCGCCACAGCGGGTTGGTCAGCATGATGTCGCCCGGGCAGGGCGGGTAGCCGAAGTCGGCCAGCGCGCGCGTTGAAGCGCCGCGCCACGGCCTCCAGCCCGGCGAACTCGAAGCCGTCGCGCAGCAGCAGCGCGTTGTCCTGGTCGGTCTTGAGGATCTGCTCGCCGCGGCCTTCGCTGCCCATCACCACGCAGGCAGCTGTTGGCGACCAGCTCCGGCGGCGCGAGCAGCGCCCACAGCCGCGCGAAGAGGCGGCGCGTTGAGCTCGCTCACCAGCCGCGCGATGCGCTCGATGCGGATGCCGCCGCTCGTGCAGCAGCGCCGACCAGGCTGCGTCGATCCGCTGCGCCGCGGCCTGCAGCTCGGCGACCGCGCCGGCATCGTCGATCTGCAGCGCGATGATGTGCGAGTGGTTGGCGACGAAGCTCACCAGGTCGAGCTGGCCCAGCACGCCGAGCACCGTGTCGCCGTCGCGCACCAGCAGGCGGTGCACGCGGTGGCGCACCATCAGCCACAGCGCCTCGAACAGCTCGGCGTCGGCGTCGACGCTCGACCAGGTCGAAGCGCGCCACCTCGCGCACCGCCAGCGCGGCCGGCGGCGTAGCCGCGCAGCAGCGCGTCGCGCAGGTCGGTGGTGGTGAAGATGCCCAGGCGCTCGACGCCGTCGCGCCGCACCAGGGCATTGCGTCAGCCGCCTGCTGCGACAGCAGTCGCGGCACACCGACACCAGGTCGAGCGCGCCGTCGACGTAGAACGGCTTGCGCACATAGGCGTCGCGCACGCGCGCGGTCACCAGCGACAGCATCTCGCGCTGCGTTTGTGCCGCGGGCGAATCCGGCATGGGGTGTTCCAGACAGTGAAAGCGGGACTGCAGGCAGTGTGCCTGCAGTCCCGCGCGTGAAGCTTGCGATGCGCTCAGGCGATCAGTGGCCGCGAGGCGCCCGAGGCGCCGATGCCGGTCTCCGAGCGCACCTGCTGCGCCAGGAAGCCGGCGCGGTCCTTGGCGGCGCTGCGCGCTGCGGTCGAGCATCGAGAACAGCCAGATGCCGACGAAGCCGATGGTCATCGAGAACAGCGCCGGCGAGGTGTACGGGAACAGCGCCGAGCCCTTGGGGTTGCCCAGCGTGGCTTCCCACACCGACGGCGACACCACCGTCAGCGCCACCGACGAGATCAGGCCCGAGGAAGCCGCCGATCACCGCGCCCTTGGTGGTGCAGTCCTTCCACAGCACGCTCATGAAGAGCACCGGGAAGTTGGCCGACGCCGCGATCGCGAAGGCCAGCGACACCATGAAGGCGATGTTCTGCTTCTCGAACACGATGCCCAGCACCACGGCGACGATGCCCAGCGCCACCGTGGTCATGCGCGAGACCTTCAGCTCGGAGGCGCTGTCGGCCTTGCCCTTCTTGATCACCGTGGCGTACAGGTCGTGCGACACCGCCGAGGCGCCCGACAGCGTGAGGCCGGCCACCACCGCCAGGATGGTCGCGAAGGCCACCGCCGAGATGAAGCCGAGGAACACGTTGCCGCCCACCGCGTTGGCCAGGTGGATGGCCGCCATGTTGCCGCCGCCCAGCAGGCCGCCCTTGGCGTCGAGGAACTCGCGGGTTGGTCAGCACGAAGGTGATGGCGCCGAAGCCGATGATGAAGGTCAGCAGGTAGAAGTAGCCGATCCAGCCGGTGGCCCACATCACCGACTTGCGCGCTTCCTTGGCGCTCGGGCACGGTGAAGAAGCGCATCAGGATGTGCGGCAGGCCGGCGGTGCCGAACATCAGCGCCATGCCGAAGCTGATGGCCGAGATCGGGTCCTTGACGAAGTTGCCCGGGCCCATGATCGACTGGCCGATCTTCGCCGCCTCCTCGGGCGTCTTGCCGCCGTTCAGCGGCCAGGTCGGCCTTGATCTCCACCGCCTTGGCGAACATCGCCTCGGGGCTGAAGCCGAAGTGCCACATCACCATGAAGGCCATGAAGGTCGCGCCGCCCAGCAGCAGGCAGGCCTTGATGATCTGCACCCAGGTGGTGGCCGTCATGCCGCCGAACAGCACGTAGACCATCATCAGCGCGCCGACGATGACCACCGCGATCCAGTACTCCAGGCCGAACAGCAGCTTGATCAGCTGGCCCGCGCCGACCATCTGCGCGATCAGGTAGAACGCCACGACGACCAGCGTGCCCGAGGCCGCGAAGATGCGGATCGGCGTCTGCTCGAAGCGGAAGGCGGCCACGTCGGCGAAGGTGAACTTGCCCAGGTTGCGCAGCCGCTCGGCCATCAGGAAGGTGATGACCGGCCAGCCGACCAGGAAGCCGATCGAGTAGATCAGGCCGTCGAAGCCGCTGGCCATCACCGCGGCCGAGATGCCCAGGAACGACGCCGCCGACATGTAGTCGCCGGCGATCGCCAGGCCGTTCTGGAAGCCGGTGATGCCGCCGCCGGCGGTGTAGAAGTCGGCCGCGCGACTTGGTCTTGGCCGCCGCCCACTTGGTGATGAACAGCGTGCGCGACCACGAAGACGCCGAACATGCCGATGGCCGTCCAGTTGGTGGCCTGCTTGGCGGCCTGGCCGAGGTCGGCGCCGGCGGCGTAGGCCGCCGCCGACACGCCGAACAGCGCGAGCCAGCGTCAGCAGCGCGGCGCGATCGTTGATCGGATGCGGCGGCTCATTTCAGCACCGCCTTGGCGATGGCGTCGGCCAGGTCGTCGAACTCGCTGTTGGCGCGGCTGCACGTAGAAGCCGGTGATGACGATCGGTGAAGACGATGACGCCGAAGCCGATCGGAATGCCCATCGTCATCACGCCGTCGCCCAGGCGCTGCGACAGGAAGGGCTTGTTGAAGGCGACCAGCACGATGAAGCCGTAGTACACGACCATCATCGCCAGCGTCAGCCACCAGCCGAAGCTGGTGCGCTTGGCCTTCAGCTCCTGGTACTTGGGGTGTGTCGAGATCCGTCGCGCCAGATCGTCTTCCATGGCGTCTCCCTTGTTGTGAGGAGCTCCGCGGGGCATGGCGTGAAACTCCACGCGGCACTGACCCTGCTCTGACGCTAAGCCAACAGAGGCTGACGCGAAGCTGATCAGCAAGCTGACAGGAACGAAGAGGAACGGAGGAAGCAGCGCCAGCGTGGCGCCTGCTCAGACGGGCTGCAGCCCGACCGACGCTCGATCAGTCGAAGGTCTGCACCGCCACCACCCGGCCACGTCGGGTTTCCACTTCACAGCGGTAGGTGAACGGTATGGCGTTCATGCCCGGCGCACGCTCGACAGCGCCGCGGCCTTCGAGCAACAGATGGTCGTTCGGACCCGGACGCATCTGGCGCGAATCGGAGCCGAAGGTCACGCGGCTGACGCGTGGGTGCCGGTCCTTCAGCGAGGCGGCAGCGGCGCTCGCGCAGGCCTCGGGCGAGAAGTAGGTGAGGTCGGGCTGCCAGGCCTTCTCTGGCGCCGCCACGGTGGCCGCAACACCGGTCGTCGCGGAACACCACGCCCGAGGTGAGCCCGGTGCTGGTGTTGAAGGTGCAGCTGTAGCTGAAGGGCATGACGCGACCAGCGCCACGGTAGCGGCCCTCGCCCTTGACGCCGGTTTCGTCGTCGGTGCCGGGCGACAGCGCGCGCTTGGCGCCGACGAACTGCACCTCCTGCGCATCGCGACCGCGCATGCGGCGCACGAGTTCGGCAACGGCCGACTCGCACTGTTCCCCCGCCTTGGCCGCATCAGCGCGCGCGCCGACGACCTTGGCACCATCGCCACCCGCGGCTGGCGCCGATGCGGCGCCCGGTTTCTGGGCAGAGACCGCGGCCGAGGCCGTGAGCAGGCACACGAAGGACAGGCGGAGCAAGGACGCGGTCATGGCAGTGGACGGCTGGCTGGAAGTCACAGGGATGGTCGCGCCTTTGGGTCGGCAGCGCAAGCGCTCACGCAGGTGGATGTCGTGGGAGTCGGCCATCTCAGCCGTGGTGGCACTCAGGGCGCGCGGCGGGTGATGCCGGGCGGCGCGACGGCCGCCTGGTCCCAGTCCGGGCCGTCGAACCAGGGGTCGCCGCGCAACCAGGCGGCGAGCATCGGCAGCGAGTCCAGCCCCCAGAACAGACGCCCCTCGCACTCGATGGTCGGCACGCCGAAGACGCCGCGTTCGATGGCCTGGGCGGTGTGCTCCTTCAGTTCGCGCTTCACCTCGTCGCCCGCCGGGTCACGCCGCGGGGCCAGTTGTTGCGCGAGTGCGGCCAGGCGCGCGGGATCGTTGGCATCGGCGCCACCGCTGGCCCACACATGGCGCAGCACCGTCTCGCACGCGAGGCGGTTGGGCAGGCCGCCGGCCGGGGCCGTGGCCAGCAGCAGGCGCTGCAGGGCCAGCGGGTTGAACGGGTGCTGGGCCGGGGTCTGCAACGGCGTGCCCTGCAGGTGCGCGGCCCAGGCCACCTGGCGGAAGGTCCAGGCCCGCTTGGGCTCGATTTCGGCCGGACCCTTCTGGCCCCAGTGCGACAGCAGCCGCGCCCAGGAGCACCGGTCGATAGTCGACGCTGTAGGACAGCCCTTCCAGCGCCTGCGGCAAGCGCTCGAAGGCCAGGTGCGCAAACGGCGAGATCGGGTCGAACCAGAACACGAGGTGCTTCATGGCAAGGTGTCCGGTTCGGGGGACGGCTTGGGGCAAAGCTTGGGCTCGAGCCGCGCGCGCCGCAGCGGCAGCAGCGCCCAGATGGCGCGCTTGTCGTCGTCGTCCAGGCTGGACCAGGCGCCGATCTCGCGCAAGGTGCGCTGGCAGCCTTCGCACCAGCCGGTCTTGGGGTCCATGCGGCACACGTTGACGCAGGGGCTGGGCACGCCGATGCTCGTCATAGGGAACCTTCGTGCTGCGCACTCCGGCATTCGACCTTGGGGCGGCCCGGCGCTCTCATGGCGTCACATCGCACACCGGCGCGCCGGTGAGCGACTGCAGTTGATCGGGACTGAGGCAGAACACGCCGTTGGGGTGGCCCGCCGCCGCCCAGATCTCGTCGAAACGGAACAGCTCGCGGTCGATCAAGCGTCACCGGTGGCTGCGCGTGGGCCAGGGGCGCCACACCGCCGATCGTGAAGCCGGTGCGGTCCTTCACGAAGCTCGGCGTCGGCCCGGCCGACCTCGCCGACCTGCGCAGCCACCTTGGCTCTCGTCGACCCGTCGGTCGCCGGAGGTGACGACCAGCACCGCGACGTCGTCGCTGCTGCGCCGGAAGATCACGCTCTTGGCGATCTGACCCACCTGCACGCCGAGCGCATCCGCCGCCTCCTGCGAGGTGCGCGCCGCCACCTCGAGCCAGCGCGGCGCATGCGGATGCCCTCGCTCGGCCAGGGCCTGCGCCACGCGGCGAAAGCCCTCCGGGCGCGGTGTCAAGTCGGCCGTCATGCGGCCACCTTGGCGCGCTTGGTCAACAGAGCCTTGCCCGCGCGCGACACCGGCGGCCGGCCGAGCACGTCGGAGATGAAGGCCCCGGCATCGACCAGCCTGTCGAGGTCGATGCCGGTATCGATGCCCAGGCCCTGCAGCATGAAGACCACGTCTTCGGTGGCCACGTTGCCGGTGGCGCCCTTGGCATAGGGGCAGCCGCCCAGACCGGCTACGCTGGTGTCGAACAATGCACACCCAGCTCCAGGCAGGCGTAGATGTTGGCCAGCGCCTGGCCGTAGGTGTCGTGGAAGTGGCCACTCACCTCATCGAGCGGGAAGTGCTTGCAGCGCGCGCTCCAGCGCCGCCTGGGCGCGGCGTGGCGTGCCGGTGCCGATGGTGTCGGCGATGCCGCAGTGGTCCACGCCGATGTCCTTCATCAGGCGCACCACGTGCTCGACCTCGTCGGCACTCACCTCGCCCTGGTAGGGGCAACCCAGCGCGCACGACACCGCGGCGCGCACATGGATGCCCTGGGCTTGGCTGCCTGCACCACCGGCGCGAAAGCGCTCGATCGACTCCTCGATCGAACAGTTGATGTTGCGCTGGCTGAATGCCTCGCTCGCGGCGCCGAACACCACGATCTCGTCGGGACGACGCGGCAGCGCGGCTTCGAGCCCCTTCATGTTGGGCGTGAGCACCGAGTAGCGCACGCCGGGTGCACGCTGCAAGCCGGCCATCACCGCGCTGTTGTCGGCCATCTGCGGCACCCACTTGGGGCTGACGAAGCTGGTGACCTCGATCTCGCGCAGGCCGGCCGCCTGCAGGCGCTGCACCAGCTTCCAGCTTGTGCGGCCGTGCTCACCGGCTGCGCTTCGTTCTGCAGGCCGTCGCGCGGCCCCACGTCGACGAGGGTCACCTGGGCAGGAATCATGGCAAACGTCTCAGTTGGCAGAGGGCAAGGTCATCGCCCCCCGTGTCCGGGGATGGCGACCGGGGGCCGGAAACAAGAAGATACAAGCACTCGGAAGGCACGCCCATGGACACCAGCACGCGCCTGCGGATGGCCACCCGCATTCATTTTGCGCTGCTCCGCCAGTTCGGTGAAAACATCGAGATCACTGACCTGATCAAGAACCAGGGTGTTGCCCGCGAGGCCCTGTGGGTGTGCGAAGCCAGCGGTGACATCGAACTCATGGACCTGGCGCGGCAGTTCAAGGCCTGCAGCAAAGCCCTGGCCCAGGCGGCGACGCATCCCGAGAAGGACGCCGCCGGGTCCGCCGAGGCGGCAGCGACTCACGTGCCCCCGCATCCGCACACCCACCCCTCGGCCGTCCGGTCGGGCGCATGCCGTCCAAAGCCAAGGACGCCAGCGCCAAAGCCACGCCAAACCTCGATCTCTCCAACGCGCCGGGCCTGGACCCGACACCACCGCCGGTGGTGCGCAGCCGCATGCTGCCGCCGGCCTGGTTCCGCAGAGCGTCGACCGCCTGACCGCATCGCGGCCATCGCTCAGGCCGCGGCCGCCAGGCGGAGCAGTTCCTCGCCTTCCATCACCTGGTCGCCCACGGCGTAGAGCAGTTGCTCCACCGTGCCGTCGTGCGGCGCGGTCAGGGTGTGCTCCATCTTCATGGCTTCCATCACCGCCAGCGGCTGGCCCTTCTTGACCGCCTCGCCGGCGGTGGCCAGGAAGGCGATCACCTTGCCGGGCATCGGCGCGGTGAGCCGGCCGCCTTCGCCGGCACCCTCGCCCGCGTGCGCGATCGGGATCGATGCGGGTGCAGCATGGCACTGCCCTCGGGCGCGAACACGGTCACCTGCTCGCCGGTGGCGTAGACCGCTGAGCGACCAGCGGCGCTCGCCGAGGGTCACGTCGTGCCGCTCGCCGCCGCGCGCCTGGGCGCCGAAAGCCCAGCGCTGCTCGCCGAGCACCAGCGTCTGCGTGCCACCGTGGCTGCGCTCCAGCGTGAACACATGGTGCTGCGCGCCGATCAGCAGATCGAAGCGCCGCAGCGCTGCGCCGTGCAGCCGCCAGGCATCGCGCTTCGACCAGGGATCGGCGTCCTGTTGCGTGGCCTCGAGCGCCAGGCTCTGCGCCACGACGCCCGCCGCCACCAGTTCCAGCGGCAGCGGCGGTGCCTCGAACAGCGCCGCGCGCTCGCGCTCGATCAGGGCCGTGTCGAGATCGGCGTGCGCGAACGACCGGCTGGTGACCACGCGGCGCAGGAAGGCCACGTTGGTGTGCAGACCGACGATGTGCGTGCGCGCCAGCGCCGCGTCGAGCCGCGCGAGCGCCTGGGCGCGGTCGGCACCCCAGACGATGAGCTTGGCGACCATCGAGTCGTAGAAGGGCGAGATGGCATCGCCTTCGCGCACACCGGCATCGATGCGCACCTCGCTGCGCGCGAAGTGCGTCGCCACGGCGGCGTGCGATAGACCTCGAGCGTGCCGGTGGCGGGCAGGAAATTGGCGTCGGGGTTCTCGGCGCAGATGCGCGCCTCGATGGCATGGCCGTGGATGCGCAGCTCGTCCTGCTTCAGCGGCAAGCGGCTCGCCGCAGGCCACGCGCAGCTGCCACTCCACCAGGTCGAGCCCGGTGATCGCCTCGGTGACCGGATGCTCCACCTGCAGCCGCGTGTTCATCTCCATGAAGAAGAAGCGCAGGTCGCCATCCGGTGACGGCTCGGCGATGAACTCCACCGTGCCCGCGCCCACGTAGCCCACCGCCTTGGCCGCGGCCACCGCCGCCGCGCCCATCTCGCGCCGGCGCGCCTCGCTCATGCCGGGCGCGGGCGCCTCCTCCAGCACCTTCTGGTGGCGGCGCTGCACCGAGCAGTCGCGCTCGAAGAGGTGGATGCAGTGGCCGTGCGCGTCGGCGAACACCTGGATCTCGATGTGCCGCGGCCGGGTGCACGTAGCGCTCGATCAGCACCGCGTCGTCGCCGAAGCTGTTGCGCGCCTCGCGCTGGCACGAGGCCAGCGCCGCTGCGAACTCGCCGGCCTGCGTGACGATGCGCATGCCCTTGCCGCCGCCGCCGGCGCTGGCCTTGATGAGCACCGGGTAGCCGATGCGATCGGCCTCGCGCTGCAGCAGGGCCGGGTCCTGGTCGGCCCCGTGGTAGCCGGGCACCAGCGGCACGCCGGCCTTCTCCATCAGCTGCTTGGACTCGGCCTTCAGGCCCATCGCCTGGATCGCCGCCGGCGGCGGGCCGATGAACACCAGGCCCGCATCGGCGCAGGCCTGGGCGAAGTCTTCGTTCTCGCTGAGGAAGCCGTAGCCGGGATGGATCGCCTGCGCGCCAGCGGCGCAGCGCGGCCGCGATGATGCGCTCGCCGCGCAGGTAACTGTCGCGCGGCGCATTGCCGCCGATGTGCACCGCCTCGTCGCAGGCCTGCACGTGGCGGGCGCTGGCATCGGCGTCGGAATGGACGGCGACCGTGCGCACGCCCAGGCGCCGCGCTGTGGCCGCGACGCGGCAGGCGATCTCGCCGCGGTTGGCAATCAGGATCTTGGTGAACATGGACACCTCAGGCGGTGGGCCGGCTGGGCAGCAGCCAGCCCGAAACGCGGCGCAGCAAGCCCCGCAGGAACTTCGCCAGCACGACGATCAGCACCACCATGACGATCAGCGCCACAGCCAGCGCCGCAAAGAAGGCCATCGGGTGCTCCCAGGACAGCCACAGCGCAGTGGGCACGGCGGCATCGCCCAGCAGCGACAGGCCGATGTTGGAGAAGGGTTCGGGCGAGGTGTTCGCCGCGGCGCGCGTGGTGGCCTTGGCCACGTGGCTGGTGGCGGCCAGCGTGCCGCCGAGCAAGGCGGCCACCGCAGCCCAGGTGGACTGGTCGGCACCGAACACCGAGGCGGCGAGCGCTGCGCCGGCCGGGATGCGCACCAGCGTGTGCACCGTGTCCCACACCGTGTCCAGGCCCGGGATCTTGTCGGCGAAGAACTCGACGAAGAGCATGAGGCCGCTCGCGACCAGCATCGCCGGGTGCTGCAGCAGCTGCAGTCCGGGCGGCAGCGGAATCCAGCCCAGGTGGCCGGCGATGCCCGTGAGGAACACCACCAGGTACAGGCGCAGGCCGCTCGCCCAGCCGAGTGCGGCGGCGATCGCGAACAGCTGCGTGGTGTCGAGATTCACAGGCAGTGAAGTCATGGCCGGGCCTTCATTCGAGCAACCAATCCGGCTTGCGTTTGTTCAGGAACGACTGCACGCCTTCGCGACCTTCGGCGTGGCGCGGATGTCGGCGATGCGGCGCGCGGTCTCGGCGCGCAGATCGGCGTCGATCGGGCGCCCGGCCACGTCCTGCACCAGCGACTTGCAGGCGCGCACCGCCATCGGCCCGTTGGCCACCACGGTGGCGACGAGTTCGTCCACACGCGCATCCAGTTCCTCGGCCGTGCACAGCGTGTGCACGAAGCCCAGGGCATGGGCCTGCTCGGCGCTGAAGCGCTCGGCCGTCACGAAGTAGCGGCGCGACGCCTGTTCGCCGAGCGCGCGCACGACGTAGGGGCTGATCGTGCCGGCAGCAGCCCCAGCCGCGCCTCGCTGAGGCAGAAGGTGGCGGCCTCGCTGGCCACCAGCACATCGCACACCGCGGCCAGGCCCACGCCGCCCGCGTAGCAGTCGCCATGGACGCGGCCGATCACCGGCACCGGGCAGCGGTACAGCGTCCACAGCATGTCGGCCAGGGCCTGGGCGTCGGCGCGGTTCTGCTCCCAGTCGTAGCCGGCCATCGCGCGCATCCAGGCGAGGTCGGCACCCGCGCAGAAGGCCTTGCCGTGGCCACCGAGCACGATGCAGCGCAGGCCTGGCTCGCGGCCGAGCATTGGCGAAAGTCGGACGTCAGCTCGGCGATCACCTGGTCGTTGAACGCATTGCGAACGTCGGGACGGTTGAGGAACACCCGTGCCACCGCAGGCGATGGGCGTTGCACGTCGAGCGTGGGCGTGGTGGTCATCGCGGCTTCACATCCGGAACACACCGAACTTCGGTTCGGGGATCGGCGCGTTCAGGCTCGCGCTCAGCGCCAGCGCGAGCACGCGGCGGGTGTCGGCCGGATCGATCACGCCGTCGTCCCACAGGCGCGCGCTGGCGTAGTACGGGTGTGCCTGGTGGGCGAACTGGTCGAGGATGGGTTGCTTGAACGCGGACTCCTCGTCGGCACTCCAGGCGCCGCCCTTGGCCTCGATGCCATCGCGCTTCACGGTGGCCAGCACACTGGCCGCCTGCTCTCCGCCCATGACCGAGATGCGCGCGTTGGGCCACATCCACAGGAAGCGCGGCGAGAACGCCCGGCCGCACATGCCGTAGTTGCCCGCACCGAAGCTGCCGCCGATGATGACGGTGAACTTCGGCACGTTGACGGTGGACACCGCGGTCACCATCTTCGCGCCGTGCTTGGCGATGCCCTCGTTCTCGTACTTGCGCCCCACCATGAAGCCGGTGATGTTCTGCAGGAAGACCAGCGGCACCTTGCGCTGGCCGCACAGCTCGATGAAGTGCGCGCCCTTCTGCGCCGACTCGGAGAACAGGATGCCGTTGTTGGCGACGATGCCCACCGGCATGCCCTCGATGTGCGCGAAGCCGCACACCAGCGTGGCGCCATAGCGCGCCTTGAACTCGTCGAACTCGCTGCCGTCCACGAGCCGCGCGATGATCTCGTGCACGTCGAAGGGCTTGCGGCTGCTCTGGCCCGAGGCATCGATCGGGATCACGCCGTGCAGCTCGGCCGCATCGAACAGCGGCGCGCGCGGCGGCGCCAGACGCATCGCCGGATCCTTGCGCCAGTTGAGGTTGGACACGCAGGCCCGCGCGATGGCCAGCGCATGCGTGTCGTTTTCGGCCAGGTGGTCGGCCACGCCCGACAGGCGCGTGTGCACATCGCCGCCACCCAGGTCCTCGGCGCTCACCACCTCGCCAATGGCCGCCTTCACCAGCGGCGGGCCGCCGAGAAAGATCGTGCCCTGGTTCTTGACGATGATGGACTCGTCGCTCATGGCCGGCATGTAGGCGCCGCCGGCAGTGCACGAGCCCATCACCACCGCGATCTGCGGGATGCCCTGGGCGCTCATCTGCGCCTGGTTGTAGAAGATGCGGCCGAAGTGGTCGCGGTCGGGAAACACGTCGTCCTGGTTGGGCAGGTTCGCACCGCCGCTGTCCACGAGGTAGATGCAGGGCAGGCGGTTCTGCATCGCGATCTCCTGCGCGCGCAGGTGCTTCTTGACCGTCATCGGGAAGTAGGTGCCGCCCTTGACCGTGGCGTCGTTGCACACCACCAGGCACTCGACGCCGCTGACACGGCCGATGCCGGTGATCAGGCCAGCGCCTGGCGCGGCGTCCACACCGCCGCGCTCGGGGTACATGTTCAAGGCCGCGAGCGGCGCCACTTCGAGAAACGGCGTGTCCGGGTCGAGCAGCATTTCAACGCGCTCGCGCGGCAGCAGCTTGCCGCGCCCGGTGTGCTTGGCCCGCGCCGCCTCGCCGCCACCCAGCGCGATGCGGGCCAGCTGGGCGTTCAGGTCATCGACCAGCGACCGCATCTGCGCCGCGTTGGCCTTGAAGTCGTCCGATCGGGGATTGAGCTTGGAGGCGAGAACAGGCATGGGGTCTCCGCAGGCCGCCGGCGGTGGCTTGGGACCGCCGGTTCACGTTGACGTAAACGTCAATCGGGATTCTATCGATCGGTTTCTTCGGGGCCTTGGCCGGGGCTTCAGCCTGCTCCCGGCGCTGTCTTCTTGACGGGCTTGTCCGCCACCGGCCCACCGGCATCCTTCCAGGCCTTGAAGCCACCGTCGACATGCGCGATGCGCTCGAAGCCCATGTCCATCAACGCCTTGGTGGCCAGGGCCGAGCGCCAGCCGGCCGCGCAGAACAGGACGTACTCCTTGTCCTGTGCGAACACGTCACGGTGGTAAGGCGAGTCGGGGTCGAACCAGAACTCCAGCATGCCGCGCGGCGCGTGCACCGCGCCGGGCACCACGCCCTCGTGCTCGAGCTCGCGCACGTCGCGGATGTCGACGAACTGCACGCCAGGGTGGCCGTGCAGCGCCCGTGCCTGCTCGACGGTGTAGGTGGTGACCTGGTCCATGGCCTCCTGCACCAGGGCGGCCGCGGTTTTCTTGGGCATCAGAACGGTCCTTTCTCGAGCCAGCGCTCGATCTGCGCGCGGCGGTCATTGCCCCAGAAGGGCTCGCCATCGATGACGAAGAAAGGCGCGCCGAACACGCCGGCGGCGATCGCCTTCTCGTTCTCGGTCTTCAGACGCAGCTTCCACACCGGGTCGTTCCAGACCGCCTCGGCCGCGTCGGCACCGGCGCCGAACTCTTCGGCCAGCTCGCGCAATCGCGCCACATCGCTCACGTCCACGCCACGGGCGAAGTAGGCGCGCAGGCAGTGCCGGGCCCAGTGGCTCGCGGTCTCGGCACGCTGGTCGTGCAGCCACCAGAAGACGCGGGCGGCGTTCTGCGTCGAGATCGGGAACTTCTCGGGCATGCGCAACGGCACGCCCGCAAAGCGCGCCGAGCGTTCGAAGTCACGCAGCGAGTACTCGCGCTTGATCGGGTACGAGACCGGGCTCTTCAGCTCCGCCGCCGCGAAGGTGGCGCCAAGCAGGATGGCCTTCCAGTTCACGGTGCGGGCGTGCCGCGCCGCCAGCGCCTCGATCCATTCGGACGCCACATACGAGTAGGGCGACGAGAAGTCGAAGTAGAAGTCGATGGAACGGGATGCGGGTGTCATGGGTGGCAGCGTAGCGCGGGTGGGTGAATCGGGTCTGGGCGCTTTCCCGGATCCTGCACCCGCGCTTGCGCCTGCGCGGCTGCAGACCGATCCCGGTGCATGACGCAGGTCATCCTGCAGTCAAGGCGCCACGGCTAGGATGCCACGATGGTGCTCGAATCGATCCTGATCATGCTGTCGGTGGCCGTCGCGCTTGCGCTCCAGCCCTGGCGCACGCTGCAGGCCCGGCCGCTGCACCACCCCTGGCTGGCCACGCTGGCCCTGCTGCCCTGGCTGTGGGCATCGCAGCGCGCCCTGCCGGGCGGCGTGGCGCTGCAGATGTCGGGCGCGTGCCTGATGGTGCTGATGTTCGGCTGGCCCTTGACCGTGCTCAGCCTCCTCCCTGTGGCGGCCATCGGCGGCTGGATGGCGGGCATGGGTATGGAGCAGGCCGTGAGCCATCTGGCCTGGAATGGCATCGCGGCGGCCAGCATCGGCCTCGGGCTCGGTCTGGCGATGCGTCGCTGGCTGCCGCACCATGTGTTCGTGTTCATCCTCGGTCGCGGCTTCATCGCCACCGCAGTGGCCCTGATGGCCGCCGGCGCGCTCGTCCGCCTGGCGGCAGCCGCTGCCCCCGGGCCTTCAGCTGGAGTCGGTGCTCGTCGGTCATTGGCTGATGGCCTGGGGCGAAGCATTCACCACCGGCATGCTGGTCGCGATCTTCGTGGCCTTCAAGCCGCAGTGGCTGGCGAGCTGGTCGGACGAGCGCTACCTGCCGCACGCCGAGGGGGCCGCCCGCCGGACCGGGATCGGGTGACGTCGCGGCTATCATCCTCGCCAGAACTGCGGCGTGAACAGGACGAGCACCGCCAGCAGTTCCAGCCGGCCCAGCAGCATGCCGAAGGTGCAGACCCAGGTCTGGAAGTCGCTGAGGCCCCGGTAGTTCACAGCCGGGCCCACGTCACCCAGGCCCGGACCGATGTTGTTGACACAGGCGATCACCGCGGTGAACGGCGGTCACGACGTCCAGGCCGCTGAACAGCAGCAGCATGGTCGACGCCACCAGCAGGCGCCGTAGACCATCATGTAGGCGATCACGCTCTGGATCACGCGCGGGCTGACGGCCGCAGCCGCCGATCACCACCGGATTCACCACGTTGGGATGGACGATGCGCACCAGCTCGCGTACGGCTGCTTGAGCAGCAGCGATCATGCGGACCATCTTGATGCCGCCGCCGGTGGAGCCCGCGCAGGTGGCAAAGCAGCCCAGGAAGATCATGAGCACCGGCGCGAACAGCGGCCACTGGGCATAGTCGTACGGAGGCGTAGCCCGTGGTCGTGGCGATGGACACCACATTGAACACCGTATGCCGCAACGACTCCAGGAAGCTCGGGTAGACCTGGTTGACGGTGAGGAAGAGCGAGACCAGGGCCACCGTCGCGAACACCACCAGGTAGAAGCCACGTACCTCGACGTTGTCCCACAGCACTCGAAGTGATCGCTGCTTCCATGCGGCGAAGTACAGGGCGAAGTTCACGCCGGAGAGCATCATGAAGACCACCGCCACCGCCTCGATGGTCGGCGAGTTCCAGAAGCCGAAGCTGAGGTCGTGCGACGAGAAGCCGCCCAGCCCCATGGTGCGAGCACATGTGCATGAAGGCATCGGCCCAGCTCATGCCGGCCCAACGGTAGGCGAAGAAGCAGGCCACCGAGACGATCGAAGTACACCGTCCACAGCCCGCGCGCGGTCTCGGCGATGCGGGGCGTGAGCTTTGCGTCCTTCATCGGACCGGCCGATCTCGGCCTTGAAGAGCTGCGCGCCACCCACGCCCAGCAGCGGCAGGATGGCCACGGCCAGCACGATGATGCCCAGCCCGCCGATCAGCATCATGAAGCAACGCCACACGTTGACCGACAGCGGCAGGGTGTCGAGTCCGGTGAGCACCGTGGCGCCGGTCGCGGTGAGGCCCCGACATGGACTCGAAGTAGGCGTCGGTCACGCTCAAGCCGGGAATGGTACAAGAGCAGCGGAACGGCGCCGAAAGCCGGCAGTACCAGCCACGTCAGACCCACCAGGACGAAGCCATCGCGCGGTTGAAGTTCGCGGCGAAAGCCGCCGCGTGGCCAGGCTCATGACCACGCCACAGCCGAAGGTGATCAGCGTGGCCACCAGGAAGGCACCCTCCGCCGCATCGCTGCCCACCACCGCGAAGGCCAGGGGCACCAGCATCACAGCGCGAACAGCACCACCATGCGGCCGACGAGCGCGACGACGGCGAGCGGCGGACTGCATCAGAACAGGAAGGTCGCGCCGACCTGGAACAGCTTCTCGATCTCCCGCACCATGCGCTTGCGCGGAACGAACACGATCACGTGGTCGCCGCTCTCGATCACGGTGTCGTGATGCGGGATGATGACCTTCTGCGTCGGATCTCGGCATCGCGGACGGTGCGCACGATGGCGCCGATCTGGGCCCCGGCCGGCAAGGACAGCTCCTCGATGCGCCGGCCGACCACCTTGGAGGACTTGCGGTCGCCATGGGCCACCGCCTCCAGCGCCTCTGCGGCGCCGCGGCGCAGGCTGTAGACGGCCTCCACGTCGCCGCGCCGCACATGCGCGAGCAGTTCGCCGATCACGGTCTGCGCTGGCGACAGCGCGATGTCGATCTGCGTGCCCTGCACCAGATCGGCGTAGGCGCGGCGGTTGATGAGCGCCAGCACCCGCCGCGCGCCCATGCGCTTGGCCAGCAGGCAGGCCATGATGTTGTCCTCGTCGTCGCTGGTGAGAGCGAGGAACAGGTCGGTGTCCTGCACGTTCTCGTCGTCGAGCAGGTCCTCGTCGGTGCTGTCGCCCAGCAGCACCAGGGCGTCACTGTCGAGCTGCGTGGTGAGGTACTCGCAGCGCGTGGGGTTGGCCTCGATGATCTTCAGATGGCATTCGTCCTGCACCTCGCGCGCCAGCCGCAGGCCGACCCGCCCGCCGCCGGCGATCATCACCTTGCGCACCGGCTCGTCGCGGCGGCGCAGGGCATCCAGCACCTGGCGGATGTCGCGCGTGGCGGCCAGCACGAAGACCTCGTCGCCCGCCTCGATGCGCGTGGTGCCGTCGCAGGTGACCTGCTGGTCCACACCGAGTTCATCGGTGCGGTAGATGGCGACGAAGCGCATCTGCAGGTCGGGCACCAGCTGGGGCAGCTCCGAGATGATGTGCTGCACCATCGGTCCACCACTCACCGCTCGCACCGCAATCAGGCTTGCCGCGCCGCCGGCGAACTCGAGCACCTGCAGCGCCTCGGGGTACTGGATCAGCTTGCGGATGTAGCGCGTGAGCGACTCCTCCGGGCAGATCACCTGATCGACGGCAAAGCCAGTCTTGGACAGCAGCTCGCTGCCCTGCTGGAACTCCGGCGAGCGCACCCGGGCGATGCGCGTCGGAATGTTGAACACCTCGTGCGCCACCTTGCAAACCACCAGATTGGTCTCGTCCAGCGGCGCGCAGGCGATGAGCATGTCGGCATCGCGCGCACCGGCGGACTCGAGCACCGAGGGCTGCAGACCATTGCCGGTGACGCCGCGCAGGTCGAGCCGGTCCTGCAGGTCACGCAGGCGTTGCGGGTTGGTGTCGATGACGGTGATGTCGTTCTTCTCCGAGACCAGGCTCTCGGCCACGCTTTCGCCGACGCGGCCTGCGCCCAGGATGATGATGTTCATCGTTCGACGGGGCCGGGATGCAGACCCACGAGCAGGTCGAGCTCGACGGCAGCGTTCTTGGGCAACTGCGCCACGCCCACCGATGTGCGGGCGTGGCCGCCATCGGGCGCGAACACCGCATACAGGATCTGAGACGCGGCGTCGGCGACCTCGCTTTGCTGGGTGAAGTCGGGCGCGCTGTGCACGTAGACGTTCATGCGCAGCACCTTCTTCACCCGCGCCAGGCTGCCCAGGCGGCGCTGCAGGATCGCCAGCGAGCGCAGCACGCACAGCGAGGCGGCGCGGCGACCTTCGTCGAGCGTGACGGTGTCGCCCAGCCGACCGGGCGACACGATCAGACCCTGGATGCGCGGCACCTGGCCGCTCACGAACACCTGGCCGTCGTGCTCGACCGCCAGCTCGTAGTTGGCACCGGGCTTGATCTCTGGCTCGAACAGCACGCCGAAGGCACTGCAGCGGCGTTCGAAGCGCTGGTCGAAGTCGTGGCTCATGCGGCCATCGTTCATGACGCCGCGAGTGCCCGGCCGATGAGGATCTTCTGCACGTCGGAGGTGCCCTCGTAGATCTGGCAGACCCGCACGTCGCGGTAGATGCGCTCCACCGGGAAGTCGGTCACGTAGCCGTAGCCACCGAAGGTCTGAATGGCCGCGCTGCACACGCGCTCGGCCATCTCGCTGGCGAACAGCTTGGCCATGGCGGCCTCCTTGAGGCAGGGCCGGCCGGCGTCCTTGAGGCTCGCGGCATGGTGGATGAGCTGACGCGCCGCCTCGATCTGCGTGGCCATGTCGGCCAGGCGAAACTGCACCGCCTGGTGCTCGAAGATCGGCTGCCCGAAGGCGACTCGCTCCTTGGCGTAGCGCAAGGCCGCGTCGAACGCGGCCCGGGCCATGCCCACGCTCTGCGAGGCGATGCCGATGCGCCCGCCCTCCAGGCCCGAGAGCGCAATCTTCAGCCCCTGACCTTCTTCGCCAATCAAGTGATCGGCCGGGATACGGCAGTTGTCGAACACGATCTGCGCCGTGTCACTGCTGTGCTGCCCGAGCTTGTCCTCGATGCGGGCCACGGTGTAGCCCGGCGCCGTGGTCGGCACCAGGAAGGCACTGATGCCACGCTTGCCGGCCGCCTTGTCGGTGACCGCCATCACGATGGCCACGTCGCCGTTGCGCCCGCTGGTGATGAATTGCTTGACGCCGTTGAGCACGTACTCACCGCCATCGCGAACAGCAGTGGTCTTCAGTCCGTCGGCTTGCGAGCCCACGTGCGGCTCGGTGAGGCAGAACGCGCCCAGCATCTCGCCGCGCGCCAGAGGCTTCAGCCAGCGCTCCTTCTGCGCGGCATTTCCCCAGGCCATGAGGATGGAGCACACCGGGCAGTTGTTCACACTGACCACGGTGGAAGTGCCGCCATCGCCGGCCGCGATTTCCTCGAGGATCACGGCGAGCGCCAGGTAGCCCAGGCCCGCGCCGCCCCACTCGGCGGGCACGGCCACGCCATAACAGCCCAGCGCGGCCAGCCCCTGGAGTTCAGCCGCCGGGAAGTGATGTTCCTTGTCCCAGCGCGCTGCGTGCGGCGCGATCTGCTCCTGCACGTAGGCACGCACCGCGTCCTGGACGGCCAGGTGGTCTTCGTCAAGCTGCATCGACCAGCCCCTCCTCGCTTTGTGCTCGGCGCACCATGATGGTCGCGCGGGCCACCACCGCCGGGGCACCGCTCGGAGGCGCCGCGCTGCCGTCGAGCTGCACCAGCTGGCCGCGCAGGGAATTGTTGTAGCGCACGCTCGTGACCCGCCACTGCAGCAGCACGTCCTGATCGGCCAGCACCGGCGCCTTGTAGGCGAAATTGGTGTTGAGGCAGAGCATCTCGCGCTCGATGCCATCGTGGCTGCGCGTGAAGTGCGTCGCCATCAAGCCCATCAGCAGCGATGCGGTGTGCTGACCGCTCGCGATCACATCGGGAAAGCGCGCGCGCTGCGCCGCGGTGCGGTTCTGGTGCAGCGGGTTGGCGTCGTGGCTCATCTGGGCGAACAGCATGATGTCGTCATGCGTCAGGCGCACGGTGCGGCGGATCGTTTCACCTTCCACCACCAGCAAGTCATCCGGCATTCAGAGCATCTCCACAGCGAGCGCGGTGGCTTCACCACCACCGATGCACAGCGCAGCGACGCCGCGGCGGCGGCCCTGCTTGCGCAGCGCGCCCAGCAGGGTGACCACGATGCGCGCGCCGCTGGCGCCAATCGGGTGGCCGAGCGCGCAGGCGCCACCGTGCACGTTGACGATGTCGTGCGGCAGCTTGAACTCGTGCATCGCCGCCATGGTGACCGCGGCAAAGGCTTCGTTGACCTCCCACAGGTCGACCTCCTTGGCCGCCCAGCCGGTCTGCTTGAGCAGCTTGTCGATCGCCCCCACCGGCGCGGTGCTGAACCACGCGGGTGCCTGCGCGTGCACGGTGTGGCCGGCGATGCGCGCCAGCGGCTTGAGCCCGCGCTTCATGGCGGTGCTCTCGCGCATCAGCACCAGCGCGGCCGCGCCGTCGGAGATGCTCGAGGCGTTGGCCGCGGTGATGGTGCCGTCTTTCTTGAACGCCGGCTTCAGGCCAGGAATCTTGTCGAGCTTGGCCTTGAAGGGCTGCTCGTCGAACTTGATCAGGGTGTCGCCCGCCTTGCGACGCCAACTTGACCGGCGCGATCTCCCAGTCGAAGCTGCCGTCCTCGTTGGCCTGCTTGCTGCGCCGCGTGGAGGCGATCGCAAACGCGTCCTGCGCCTCGCGGGTGAAGCCGTACTTGGCCACGCAGTCTTCGGCAAACGCGCCCATGGCCCGGCCGCGCTCGTAGGCGTCTTCCAGGCCGTCCATCGCCATGTGGTCGAACATCTGCGCGGCGCCGTAGCGCACGCCCTTGCGGGCGAACATGAGGTGCGGCGCGTTGGTCATGCTCTCCATGCCGCCCGCCACCACGGCCTCGGCGCTGCCCGCGCGCAGCATGTCGTGGCCGAACATCATGGCGCGCATGCCAGAGCCGCACATCTTGGACAGCGTGACGGCACCGGCAGATTGCGGCAGGCCCGCACCCAGGGCGGCCTGGCGGGCAGGCGCCTGGCCCTGGCCGGCCATCAGGCAATTGCCCATGAGCACCTCGTCGATGGCGTCGCCGGGCACCCCGGCGCGTTCGACCGCGGCCTGGATGGCCACCGCGCCGAGCTGGTGGGCAGCGAGCGCCAGAGAAATCGCCGAGCAGGCCGCCGATGGGCGTGCGCGCGGCGGAAACGATCACGATGGAATCGGTCATGTCGAGCTCCTTCAGTTCAGTGCGGGACTCTGGCGACGGCGTCACATGCCGGCGGCTTCGGCCTCGCGTTCGGTCTGTCGAGTCATCCGCAAGCGCTTGCTCTGTTCGTGGGGGAACACGTCGTGCACATGCCCGGCGCGGATTCGTTCCTTGTGAGACTGCCAGAACTCCGGGTCCAAGAGATCGGCATGGTGCTGCATGAAGACTTCCCGCACGGCGCTGTTGCCCAGAAGAACCGGCGCGAAGGTCTCGGGCAAGACGTCCTTGGGGCCGACGCGGTACCAGGTCTCGCGGGACATCTCTTCTTCCTCGTTGCGCGGCGCGCGCACCTTGCGGAAATTGCAGCCGGAGAGGTACTTGATCTTATCGTCGTCGTAGAACACCACCTTGCCGTGACGCGTGACGCCCAAGTTCTTCCACATGTCGAAACCACGCGCGTCGGTCAGGCGGGTCGGGAACATGGCGTCCTACTCCTCCTGGTCGCTCGCCACGCGCGGGTAGCGCTTGAGGGCTGCGGCAAACACCGGCACCACCGACTCGGGCTTGTCCATGGTGACGTTCAGGTTCTTGAGAAGACCGTCACGCAGGCCGTACACCCAGCCATGCACGGCCACCTTCTGCCCACGCGCCCAGGCGTCCTGCAGAACGGTGGACAAGGCCACGTTGCCTACCTGCTCGATGACGTTCATCTCGCACAGGATGTCTTCCTGCTCCGCGGCAGGAAGGTGGTCGAGTCGCTTGCGGTGCCGCAGCCGCACGTCCTGGACATGGCGCAGCCAGTTGTCCGCCAGGCCGACTCGGATGCCGCGCATCGCGGCCCGCACCCCGGCGCAGCCGTAGTGGCCGACCACCATGATGTGCTCCACCTTCAGGTGCTCCACCGCGAACTGGATCGTCGACAGCGCGTTCAGATCGGAGTGCACCACCACGTTGGCCACATTGCGGTGCACGAACACCTCGCCCGGATCGAGCCCGGTGATCTCGTTGGCCGGCACGCGGCTGTCTGCGCAGCCGATCCACATGTACTTCGGGCTTTGCTGCTGCGCCAGGCGGGTGAAGAAGCCCGGCTCGCGGGCCTTGGTGGCCGCGGCCCAGGCCTCGTTGCGGGCAAAGAGGTCGTCCAGTTCGTCGCTCATGAGCACAGTGTAGACAGGGCTCACATGGTTTCGGCAAACAACTCGCGGCCGATCAGCATGCGGCGGATCTCCGAGGTGCCTGCTCCGATTTCATACAGCTTCGCGTCACGCCACAGCCGGCCGAGCGGGTATTCGTTGATGTAGCCGTTGCCGCCGAAGATCTGGATGCCCTCTCCGGCCATCCAGGTCGCCTTCTCGGCGCACCACAGGATGACGCTGGCGCAGTCCTTGCGCACCTGGCGCACATGTTCGGCACCCAGCAGGTCGAGGTTCTTGCCCACGGTGTAGCAGAAGGCACGTCCAGCCTGCAGCACGGTGTACATGTCGGCCACCTTGCCCTGGATGAGCTGGAACTCGCCGATGCTCTGGCCGAACTGCTTGCGGTCGTGGGTGTAGGGAATCACGTTGTCCATCACCGCCTGCATGATGCCGATGGGGCCGGCAGCGAGCACCGCGCGCTCATAGTCCAGGCCGCTCATCAGCACGCGCGCGCCACCGCCCACGGTGCCCAGCACGTTCTCCGCCGGCACCTCGACATCGTGGAACACCATCTCGCCGGTGTGGCTGCCGCGCATGCCGAGCTTGTCGAGCTTCTGCGCGGTGGTGAATCCCTTCATGCCCTTCTCGACGATGAAGGCGGTGACGCCACGCGCGCCCATCTGCGGGTCGGTCTTGGCATAGACCACCATGGTGTCGGCATCCGGCCCGTTGGTGATCCACATCTTGGTGCCGTTGAGCAGGTAGTAGCCGCCCTTGTCTTCGGCCTTGAGCTTCATCGAGATCACGTCGGAACCGGCGCCGGGCTCGCTCATCGCGAGCGCACCCACGTGCTCGCCGCTGATCAGCTTGGGCAGGTACTTCTTCTTCTGCGCTTCGCTGCCGTTGCGCTTGAGCTGGTTGACGCACAGGTTGCTGTGGGCACCGTAGCTCAGACCCACCGACGCCGAGGCGCGGCTGATCTCCTCCATCGCGATCATGTGGGCCAAGTAACCCATGTTGGCACCGCCGTAGGCCTCGGGCACGGTGATGCCCAGCACGCCGAGCTCGCCCATCTTGCGCCACAGGTCCGTGGGAAAGTGATCGCTTCGGTCGATGTCGGCGGCTCGCGGAGCGATCTCGGCCTCCGCAAACGACCGCACCGCGTCGCGCAGCGCATCGATGTCTTCGCCGAGCTGGAAGTTGAGGCCGGGCAGGTTCATGGGCGTCTCCTGTGGTCGCTTTAGTCAGAGTGGGCGAAGGCGTCGCGGGTGCGCTGGGCATGATCCCGGTCGTCCGGCGTCATCGTGTCTTCGATGCGTCGGTCTCCGAGCTGCGGTCCGCATTGGTGGCCACCCGACGCGGCTCGCCTTGCGCCAGCAGACGACGCGCCTCTTTCTCGTGGGCACGTACCTCGTCGAGCGTGATGTTGAGGTCGGCCATCTGCTGCTCGAGCTGGCCGCGGTGCGCGGCCAGCACGACCAGGAACTTCTTGCAGCTGCGCCTGCGTGTCGCGCGGCGATTCGTACATGTCGACCAGGTCCTTCACCTCGGCCAGCGTGAGGCCGAGGCGCTTGCCGCGCAGCGTGAGCTTCAGCCGGGTGCGGTCGCGCGCGGTGTAGACGCGGTTGCGGCCGCTGCGCTGCGGCGTGAGCAGGCCGCAGTCTTCGTAGAAGCGGATCGCGCGCGTGGTGAGGTCGAACTCGCGCGCCAGTTCGCCGATGGTGAAGGTCTGGGCGCACTGGAGACGAGGCCTGGGACGGCTGCGGGCATGGCGGCTTACACTGGGCGATTGACGTTTACGTCAAGTGTAGCGAAGCCGACGACATCGCCGTTCCACCGAACCTCTCAGGCCACCTGCCACCTGCCCATGAACGCACTCGAACGCCAGCTGCACTATCCCCTGGGCGACACGCTGCCGCGCCCGGCACGACGCTCGAGGTGGCGCCGGGCGTGCGCTGGCTGCGCATGGCGCTGCCGTTCGCGCTGGACCACATCAACCTGTGGCTGCTGCGCGACCGCGACGAGGACGGCCGCGAGGGCTGGGCCATCGTCGACTGCGGCATCGCCAACGACGCCACCCGCGCCGCCTGGGAGCAGGTGTTCGCCAACGAGCTCGGCGGCCTGCCGGTGCTGCGCGTGATCGTCACCCACATGCACCCCGACCACATGGGCCTGGCGCACTGGCTGACCGAGCGCTGGAGAGCGTGCGGCTGTGGATCAGCGCCACCGACTGGAACGCGGCGCGGCATGGCCAGCCAGACCGACCACCGGCTTCGGCGGCGACGAGCGCGGCGGCGCTTCATGGCCAGCCACGGCCTGACCGACCCCGAGGCGGTCGACAAGATCCGGGCGCGCAGCAACTACTACGCGAGCATGGTGCCGCAGGTGCCGGCGCGCTACCGCCGCCTGATGCAGCGGCGACGTGCTGCGCATCGGCGACCAGCGACTGGCAGTGCCACGCCGGCTACGGCCATGCGCCGGAGCACATCTCGCTGCATTGCGCGGCGCTCGGCGTGCTGATCGCGGCGACATGGTGCTGCCGCGCATCTCCACCAACGTGAGCGTGATCGACATCGAGCCCGAGGCCAACCCGCTGCCGCTGTACCTGGCGTCGCATCGAGCGCATGCGGGCCCTGCCGGCGGACACGCTGGTGCTGCCCTCGCACGGCAAGCCCTTCCGCGGCCTGCACACCCGCATCGACCAGCTGCAGGCCCACCACGACGAGCGCTTTGCCGACGTGATGGCCGCCTGCGCCGCAGGCGCCGCAGACCGCGGCCGGCCTGCTGCCGGTGCTGTTCAAGCGCACGCTGGACCTGCACCAGACCACCTTCGCGATGGGCGAGTCGATCGCGCACCTGCACGCACTGTGGCTGGGCGGGCGACTCAGGCGGAACCTCGGCGCCGACGGCGTGTTCCGCTTCACGGTGGTGTAGCGCCCCGCTCGCGCGGGCGGCGCCTCAATCGCCAAGCGTCGCCACGATCTCGCCGGGCGTGGTGATCCAGACGTCGTCACCTTCGCGCGCGCGGGCACGATGTGCTGCAGCGCGCGCCGCAGGTGGCGCAGCCGGTAGGGCTGGCCGACGATGTAGGGGTGCAGCGCGATGCCCATCACCAGCGGCGTCGGCGCTGCGCGACTGCTCGAGCATCTCGTCGAACTGGTCGACGATCATCTGCGCGAAGTCCTTCGCCGTCCATCTGGCGCGCCACGATCATCGGGATGTCGTTCAGCTCCTGCGGGTAGGGCACCGCCCACAGCGCGGCCCGCGCGCGTGCGCATCGGCACCGGCTGGTCGTCGTGGCACCAGTTCAGCGTGTAGCGGTAGCCGGCTTCCGCCAGCAGGTCGGGCGTGACGCGGCTCTCCGAGATCCACGGCGACAGCCAGCCCTGCGGCGCGCGGCC
The DNA here is from genome assembly GCA_963739925.1 of uncultured beta proteobacterium. Classification (GTDB taxonomy): domain Bacteria; phylum Pseudomonadota; class Gammaproteobacteria; order Burkholderiales; family Burkholderiaceae_C; genus CAVUBY01. The sequence goes on from CAVUBY010000004.1 coordinate 244,291, forward strand.
CTGCGCTCGCGCCATGCGGTCGCGGCAGTGCTGCGAGCAGCGCGCGCTCGTCGGCCTCGGCCGAGCACGCCCTGGCGCTCGGCATTGGTGTGGCCGTGGCCGACCAGTTCGTCGCCGCGCGCGACGAAGGCCTGCGACCAGCTCGGGGCAGTGGTCGTACAGCGCGGTGTTGATCGAGCGCGCCGGCGGGCAGCGCGAGCTCGTCGAACAGCTCCAGGCAGCGCCACGCGCCGACGCGGTTGCCGTACTCGCGCCAGCTGTAGTTCAGCACGTCGGGCTGCGGCGCGGCCGGCGCCGAGCGCGGCGCCCAGCCCCTCGCCGAAGGCGAAGTGCTCGATGTTGAAGCCGAGGTAGACCGCCAGCCCCGCGCCGCCCGGCCAGCGCAGCGCCGGCCGGCGCGTGATGCGGACGTAGTCGAAGCGGCCGTGGTCCGGCAGCGGGAGCGGTGTCGAACAGGGACGCTCATCGGCGTGGCCCGGTAGGGCTTGAACACATCGCGCAGCGCCGGTATGGCGCGCGGCGCGGGCGCGTCGAGCGAGCGCTCGATCTCGTTCAGGTGGCGCCGCATCTCGGTGGCCGCCGCGGCCGGCGCTGCCGCCGTCCAGCGCGGCGAGCAGCTCGCGGTGGCCGTGCGCCACGCACATCGGCTCGCCGCGGCGCCTTGTACAGCGCCATCAGCAGCGAGGTGGTGGGCAGCAGTTCGTCGAGCATGCGCACGAACAGCGGGTTGCCGCTCATGCGCGCCAGCGCGCGGTGGAACTCGCCCGACAGCCGGATCGCCGCCGGCGGTCGCCGCGCCGCGGTGGCCGCGCCTCGGCCGTCGACGAGGCGGCGCAGCTGGCGCAGCTGGCGCTGCGTCGAGCCGGCCGGCCAGCCGGCGCGCGACCTCGCATTCGACGACGCGGCGCGCGTCGAACACATGCGGCGCCGTCTCGCGCGTCGGCTCGCGGCACCTGCGCGCCGCGGTTGGGGCGCAGCTCGACCACGCCGTCCTGCGCCAGCCGGTGCAGCGCCTGGCGCACCAGCGGTGCGCGAGACCTCGAAGGTCTGCGGCCAGCTCTTCCTCGCGCAGCCGCGCGCCGGGCGGCAGGCGGTGGTCGATCATCGCGGCGTAGATGCCGTCGTAGACGCGGTCGCGCCGCCGCGGCGGGCGGGCTCGGCGGCGGCGCGGCATGCGCGGCGCCGCTCACGCGCGCCGCGCGCTGCGCCGGCACCAGCCACGACGGCCGCCAGCGCCAGCGCGCATCACCAGCAGCGAGATCACCGTGGTCACCGTGCCCAGCGCGTAGATCGACCGGCGTGGTGACGGTGGTGGTCAGGCCCTGCAGTTCCAGCGGCAGGGTGTTGAGGTCGCCCATGGCCTGCGAGCGAGCGCGCGATCTCGTCCCAGCTCAGCGTGAAGCCGAACATGCCGATGCCCACCACCGACGGGCCGATCAGCGGCAGCACCACGTGGCGGAAGGTCTGCCAGGGCGTGGCGCCCAGGTCGCGCGCGGCTTCTTCGTAGGCCGGGTTGAAGCGGTTGAACACCGCGAACATGATCAGCAGGCCGAAGGGCAGCGTCCAGGTCAGGTGCGCGCCCAGGCCCGAGGTGTACAGGCCCAGCGCGGTGGTGTAGGTCTTCGAGCAGCGCCGGTCGCGCCCAGCGCGTCCGAGCAGCCCACTTGCATGCCGCCGTCGAGCAGCCGGAACATGCAGGCCGATGCCCAGCGACACGATGATCGACGGCATGATCAGGCTGGCCACCACGACGTAGAACAGCAGCGTTGCCGCCCGGCCAGCTTCTTGCGGAAGGCCAGGCCCGCGCCGCAGCGACAGCAGCACCGTCAGCACCATCACCACCGCGCCCAGCGCCAGCGAGCGGCGCGAGCGCCGCGCCGATGTCGACCACGCCGAGGCCCTCCCACAGCTTCGCGAACCAGTGCAGCGACACGCCGCGCATCGGGAAGGTCAGGCCGCCCTCCGGCCCCTGGAAGCTGAGCACGAAGATGGTGAACATCGGGCCGTAGAGGAACAGCACGAACAGGCGCGAAGAACAGCGGCCAGCAGCCAGAAGCCCTGGCGGCGCTTGTCGTGCGGCCATGCTCAGAGCTCCTTGCGCAGGTCGACCAGGCGCGTCAGCGCCACGATGATCATCAGCACCACCGCCAGCAGCACCACCGCGTTGGCCGCGGCCAGCGGGAACTGCAGGTAGGACGTCTGCACCTGGATGATCTTGCCGACCGAGGCGATCTGCTGGCCGCCCATCACGCCGACGGTGACGAAGTCGCCCATCACGATGCGTGATGACGAAGATCGAGCCGATGACGATGCCGGTGCGCGACAGCGGCACGATCACGTTCCACAGCGTCTGCCAGGCGCGTGGCGCCGCTGTCGTCGGCGGCCTCGAGCAGCGCGCGGTCGATGCGCATCATCGAGTTGAAGATCGGCACGATCATGAACATGGTGTACAGGTGCACGAAGGCCAGCACCACCGAGAACTCGGAGAACAGCAGCCACTCCACCGGCTGGTCGACCAGGCCCAGTGCCGACCAGCGCCCTGGTTGACCAGGCCGTTGCGCCCGAGCAGCGGCACCCACGAGATCATGCGGATCACGTTGCTGGTCCAGAACGGAATCGTGCAGAGCACGAACAGCACCGTCTGCATGCCGCGGCGAGCGCACGTGGAAGGCCAGGAAGTAGGCCACCGTGAAGCCCAGCACCAGCGTGATCAGCCCAGGTCAGCAGGCTGAACTTGCAGCGTCGACAGGTAGGTCTTGAGCGTCACGCAGGTGCTCGGCGAGTGTCGCCGCAGCCGTCGAAGATGTCGACGTAGTTCTGCAGCGTGAAGGCCGGGATCAGCTCGTAGTCGCTGGTCGGCCAGAAGCTGACCGTCAGCGATCAGCGCCAGCGGCACCAGGAAGAAGAGCGACGAACACCGCCGCCAGCGGCAGCGGCCTGCAGCCAGGCCGACAGGCGCGGCCGCGGTTCGCGCGACTGCGGACGGCTCGTGCGGCGGCGCTCAGCGCCGCACCGCGATCAGGCGGCGACGAACTCATTCCACTTCTGGACCATGTAGGTGTTCTCGTCCATCACGCGCGTTCCAGCAGGCGATGCCGCCCATGCGCTGCTCGTAGCTGCCGCCGTCGCGCATGCTCGCCGGCCTTGGCCAGCAGGTCGCCGTTCGGGCTCTTGATGTCCTGCGTCGGCGGCCTTGCCTTCCATCCAGTAGGCCCACTCGTAGGCTTCCATCTTGGCCTTGGCGGTCTCGAGCACGGCGCTGTAGTAGCCCTGGCGGTTGAGGTAGGCGCCGGCCCAGCCGTCGAGGAACCAGTTGATGAACTCGTAGGCGCCGTCGAGCTTCTTGCCCGACAGCGTGGCCGGCAGGCCGAAGCCGGCGGCCCAGGCGCGATAGCCTTCCTTCAGCGGCTGGAAGGTGCAGGCGATGCCCTTGGTGCGCACCGCGGTGACGGCCGGGCGACCACATCGACTGGATCACCACCTCGCCCGAGGCCATCAGGTTGACGCGACTCGTTGAAGTCCTTCCACAGCGCGCGGAACTGGCCGGCCTTCTTGGCCTCGATCAGCGTCTTGATCGTGAGGTCGATCTCCTTCTTGGTCATGTTGCCCTTGTCGGGGTACTTGTAGAGGCCCATGGCCTCGACCACCATCGCCGCGTCCATGATGCCGATCGACGGGATGTTCAGGATCGCCGCCTTGCCCTTGAACTCGGGGTTCAGCAGTTCCGTCCAGCTGTCGATCGGGCGCTTGATCAGGTCGGGGCGGATGCCCAGCGTGTCGGCGTTGTAGACCGTGGGGATCAGCGCTCATGAACTGCGTGGGCGTCTTGGCGAACACCTTGCTCTTCTCGCCTTCGAGGTAGATCACCTTCTTCGGCGCGGTGCCCTGGTCGCCGACCTTCTTGCCGGCGACCATCGCCGTTGGTGAACAGCGTGGTGATCTTGTCGGCGTTCTTGATCTCTTGGTGTCGATGCCCTTGAGGTTGCCGGTGGGCACGATCTTCTTCAGCGAGAAGTACTCGGTGTCGATCAGGTCGAAGCTGTTGGGCGCGGTGACGGCGCGCTTGGTCACGTCGTCGGTGTTGACGGCCACGTACTGGATCTTGATGCCGGTGTCGGCCTTGAACTTCTCGGCGATGGCCTTGTCCTGGTTCACCGCGGTGCCCAGGTAGCGCAGCGTGATCTTCTCCTGCGCGTGCACGGCCGGGAACATGCCGGTGCGGCCAGGATGCCGGCGGTGCCCTTGAGCAGGCGTGCGGCGCGGCGGCGTCGGCGTGGGCTGATCGTCGGTGGCGGTTCGCGGCATCGGTTCGTTGCGGTCTGACATGGTCAACTCCTCGAGGGTGGGTGGGATGGCGGAGAACTCGGCGGAAGCGCAGGCGGCGCTCAGGCGCGCCAGCGGGTGCACGTCGGCCGGCGTCCCAGTGGGCGCACGCGGCTGTCGCCGGGCTGCCAGGGCGCGGCGTCGAAGCTGCGCCTCGGGCAGCATCACGGCGAGCTCGGGCACTGCGGCTCGCTGGCGGCCAGCGTGCAGCAGCACGTAGGTGCCCTGGTACTCGACGCCGCGCACGGTGGCGGCCAGCGCGGTGTCGCCCGCGGGCAGCGGCGGCGGCTCAGGCGCGTGCTGGTCGGCGCGCACCGCGACCTGCCGGCGCGGCGTGTCGATCACGTTGTGGCCGCCCATGAAGCGCGCCACGAACTCGCTGCGCGGGCGCGTTGAACAGGTCGTGCGGCGCGCCGTCCTGCTCGATGCGGCCGTGGTTCATCACCACCACCTGGTCGGCCAGCGCCATCGCCTCTTCCTGCGAGTGGGTGACGTGCACGAAGGTCATGCCCAGCTCCTTCTGCCAGCGCCTTGCAGTTCGGCGCGCATCTTGATGCGCAGGAAGGGGTCGAGCGCCGACAGCGGCTCGTCGAGCAGCAGCACCTTGGGCTCGGTGATCAGCGCGCGCGCCAGCGCCACGCGCTGCTGCTGGCCGCCCGAGAGCTCGGCGGGCTTGCGGTGCGCCAGGCGGCCCATGCGACGACCCGCTCGAGCAGTTCGGCGGCCTTGCGCTGCGCGCTCGGCCTTGTCGACGCCGCTCATCTTGCAGGCTGAAGGCCACGTTGTCGAGCGCCGACAGGTGCGGGAACAGCGCGTAGCTCTGGAACATCATGGCCGTGCCGCGCTCGGCCGCCGGCAGGTCGGTGATGTTGCGGCCGCCCAGCAGGATGTCGCCGTCGCTGGCGATCTCGTGGCCGGCGATCATGCGCAGCGTGGAGGTCTTGCCGCAGCCCGAGGGCCCGAGCAGGCAGCAGTAGCTGCCGGCGTCGATCTTCAGGTCGATGGCGTCGACCGCCGTGGTCTCGCCGTACCGCTTGGTGAGATGGACGAGTTCGAGCGTCGAATCGACGGCCATGGTCGACCTTGTATGCAAAGCATGTGCCACGCACCGCTTCGGCCGCGCGCGGCGATCCCGGGGCGCGCAAATGCACCAGCGCCTTCACCACCGGCCGCCTGAACGCGCCCGTCGCATGCGATTCGCCCGCATATGGGGCGCTAGTCCGGGACGACGACAGGCGTGGCGCTTGCTGTAATGCTAGACCCGGCCCTCCGCTTTGTATACAAAATCGGCCACTTCCGGAGAAAGCGACCATGAAGCTGCGCGTGATCAACCCCAACACCACCGCGTCGATGACCGCGCTGATCGGCGCATGCGGCGCGCGCGGCGGCCGCGCCGGGCACCGTGATCGAGGCGGTGCAGCCGAGCTTCGGCGCGCCGTCGATCGAGGGCCACCACGACGACGTGTGGGCCGCCGCCGGCGTGGCCGAGCAGGTGCGCTCGGGCGAGGCCGCCGGCGCGCAGGCGCACATCATTGCCTGCTTCGGCGACCCGGGCCTGCATGCCGCACGCGAGCTCGCCCGCGGCCCGGTGATCGGCATCGCCGAAGCGGCCTTCCACGCCGCCTCGCTGCTGGCCACCGGCTTTTCGGTGGTGACCACGCTCGACGCGCACCTGCGTGATCGCCGAGCACCTGGTGCTGCAATACGGCTTCGAGCGGCGCTGCCGCGGCATCCACGGCACCGACATCGCGGTGCTCGAACTCGAAGACCCGGCGAGCAACGCCTACGCGCGCATCCTCGACTGCGCGCAGCAGGCGCTGGTGCGCGACCGCAGCGGCGCCATCGTGCTGGGCTGCGCCGGCATGGCGGACCTGTGCCGCACGCTGCAGCAGCGGCTGGGCGTGCCGGTGATCGACGGCGTGGCCGCGGCGGTGAAGCTGGCCGAGGCGCTGGTGTCGCTGGGCCTGGCGCACCAGCAAGCATGGCGACTACGCCCGGCCGATCGGCAAGGTGTACGCCGGACTCGCGGCCCCTTACTCGCCCTCCTGATCCGCCTCGCAAGCGCAGGTCAGACCGACGCGCTCAGTCGAACACCGGCAGCATGTCGTCGCGCAGCTGCCGCGCGCCTGTTCGTAGTCCGGCAGCACCGAGCGCACCACGTCCCAGAAGCGCTCGCTGTGGTTCATCTCGCGCAGGTGCGCGAGCTCGTGCGCGACCACGTAGTCGATGGTCGACAGCGCGAAGTGCACCAGGCGCCAGTTGAGCCGGATCGACCCGTCGGCCGATGGCGCTGCCCCAGCGCGTCTGCGCCGACGAAAGCGCTCAGCCGCGTGCAGCGCACGCCGAGTTGCCGGCGTAGTGCGCCACGCGCTCCTCGAACACGCGCTTGGCCTGGCGCTGCAGCCAGCTCTGCACCGCGTCGCGGATCTGCGTCCGGCGTGGCGGTGTGCGGCAGGCCGACGTGCAGCGTGAGTCGCGGCACGCCGGGCAGTGCCTGCGCGTCGGTGTTGAGGATGGCGCCGCCGAGTGACACACCCTCGCGTGCGTCGAGCACCACGATCACCGTCTCGCCGAGGAAGGGATCGACGTGCCGTCGCGCCAGTCGACCTTGGCCGCCTGCAGCCTTTGCTGGCGCTCCTGCTGCTCGGCCAGCTTGCGCAGGATCCAGCCGGACTTCTCGCGCAGCGCCGCCTCGATGTCACCGATGCCCACCCAGCGCGGCGCGGCCACGCTCAGGCCTTCGGCACGCGACGACGAAACCGATGCTGCGCCGGCGGCCTCGCCGCAGCGCGTAGGCCACCAGGTGGTCCTGCAGGCGGATCTCGCGGTCGGCCTGCGGGTGGCGGAAGACGGCAGGCGCCAGCACGCTGGCGATGGAGACCGACGGGGAAGGAGCGTGCACTGCGGGCTCTGCGGTGATCGGCTTCACAACAGGCTCGAGCGCAGCGCTGGGCGCTGGCGAGGTCGGTGCGGCCGTCGTCTCCGGCACCGACACCGATGCCTCGAACAGCGACAGCTGCGAGAGATCGGGAACGGCCCGGCGCGACATGGGCGCGGAGTTTACGTCGGCCGCGCCGTTGACGGCGCTGGCGCAGCGACGTCGGCTTGGGCGGCGACGTCAGCCATCGCGTCGGCGCTGGCCGCTGGGTAGGCCTCCGGATCGAGCCGGCGCATTTCGGCCTCGATCCAGCGCCTGCGACCTCGCGCATCATCTCGTCAGGCTGCGCGGCCCAGACGAGGCGATGGGCTTGCCGATGGAGACATCGATCACGCCGGGGCGCAGCACGAAGCTCTTGCGCGGCCAGCAGCGCGCCGAGGTCACGGCGATCGGCACCACCGGCACGCTCGGTGGTGATGGCCAGCCGCGTGGCGCCGGCCTTGTACGGCCGGCCTGGCCGCGCGCGATGCGCGTGCCTTCGGGGAACATGATCACCCAGTGCCCGGTGGCCATGAAGCGCCGTCCCTGCTCGGCCACCTTGTTCCAGGCTTCGGCGCGTTTGCTGCGGTCGATGTGGATCATGTCCAGCCGGCCCATCGCCCAGCCGAAGAACGGCACGACAAGAGCTCGCGCTTGAACACGTAGCACAGCGGCCGCGGCATCAGGCAGGGGAAGGCAAACGTCTCCCAGGTCGACTGGTGCTTGGGGCCAGAACCACCGCGCGTCGGGCAGGTTCTCCATGCCGCTCACGCGCGCCCGCACGCCGCAGATGGTGCGCGCGCCCCAGATCGCCAGGCGCAGCCAGAACATCGTGTACCAGTAGAGGCGATCACCGCGCACGAAGATCGACAGCATCAGCACCGAGATCGCCGTAGGGAACCACGGTGACGGCCATCCACAACACGAAGATCGCCGAGCGCACGGCGTGCAGGGCCGTGGGGGCGGTGGCGCTCCGGTCGTCGTGAGCCATGGCGCGATCAGTTGAGGCGGCCCGAGTCGGAGCCCGCTTCGCCCGCGGCCAGGCGTCGCTCGCGCTCCTGGCGGATCATCCACTCGGCAAAGGCCGCGAGGTCGTCGTGAACGACCGTACCGGGCACCTGCGCGCAGATGGCCTGGATCTGCGCTTCGCCCAGCTTCGCGGCCTTGCCGGTGCGCACGAGGTGCGTCGGGCTGCCCGCCGCGGCGCCCGCCTGCAGGTCGCGCAGCACATCGCCCACCAGGGGCACGTCGGCCGCATCGACGCCGTAGCGCTCGTGGATCTGCTGGATCAATCCCGGCAGCGGTTTGCGGCAGGTGCATCCCTCTTCCGGGGCATGCGGGCAGAAGAACACCGCATCGATGCGACCGCCCACCTTGGCCAGCGCCTGGTGCATCTTGAGATGCATGGCATTGAGCGTGGCCATGTCGAACAGGCCCCGGCCGATGCCCGACTGGTTGCTGGCCACCACGGTGTGCCAGCCCGCCTGGTTGAGCCGCGCGATGGCCTCGAGCGCACCCGGGATCGGCACCCACTCGTCGGCCGACTTCACGAAGTCGTCGCGGTCGTGGTTGATGGTGCCGTCGCGGTCGAGAACGATGAGTTTCACGTCGGTGTGCACAGGTCAGGTCGCCAGCTTGGAGAGATCGGCCACACGGTTCATGGCTGCATGCAGTTGCGACAGCAGTCCCAGGCGATTGGCTCGCAGCTTGGGGTCTTCGGCATTGACCATCACGCTGTCAAAGAAGGCGTCGACCGGTCCCTTGAGCGCAGCCAGGGCCTGGAGCGACGCGGTGTAGTCGCCGCGGGCAAAGGCCTGCTCGGATCGCGGCGTCACTGCATTCAGCGCGTCATGCAAGCCACGCTCTTCGGCCTCGGCCATCAGTGCGACCTCCACGGTGGCCGTCACGGCCTCGATGCTCTTCTTGAGAATGTTGCCCACGCGCTTGTTGGCAGCAGCCAGCGGCTCGGCTTCGGGCACCTGGGCGAACGCCCGCACTGCCTCCAGCCGCGCGTTGATCTGGTCCCAGGGTGGGCGGACCGCGATCACGGCGTCCACCTCGCGGGCGCTCCAGCCGCGTTCGCGCAGGTAGCCCACCAGGCGCTCGAACATGAACGCCAGCAGCGTGTCGCGGGTATCGGCCGCCGCCATTGGAAACAGGGCCAGGGCCTGATCCACCAGCGCAGGCAGCGACAGCGCCAGGCCGCGTTCGACGAGCATGCGCATCACGCCCAGAGCATGGCGCCGCAGGGCGAACGGATCCTTGTCGCCGGTGGGCAACTGGCCGATGGCGAAGAGTCCGGTGAGTGTTTCGAGCTTGTCGGCCAGCGCCACCGCCACGGCCACGTCGCCGCGCGGCAGCTCGTCGCCGGCAAAGCGGGGGCTGATAGTGGTCTTCGACGGCCAACGCCACGGCTTCTGTTTCGCCGTCGTGGCGCGCGTAGTAGCCGCCCATCACCCCTTGCAGCTCGGGGAACTCGCCCACCATGTCGGTCAGCAGGTCGGCCTTGGACAGGAAGGCCGCGCGATCGGCCTGCTCGGCCACGGCCGGGCCACCCAGCTGCTGCGCAATGGCCTTGGCGATGGCACGAACACGCGTCACGCGCTCGCCCTGGCTGCCCAGCTTGCCGTGGTAGACCACCTTGTCGAGCTGGGGCACGCGCGAGGCCAGCGTCTTCTTGCGGTCCTGGTCGAAGAAGAACTTGGCGTCGGCCAGCCGCGGTCGCACCACGCGCTCGTTGCCGCCGATCACATGGCGCGGGTCTTCGGGCCGGATGTTGGAGACGACCAGGAACTTGTGCGTCAAGCCGGCCCTCCTCGTCGAGCAGCGGAAAGTACTTCTGGTTGGCCTTCATCGTGAGGATCAGGCACTCCTGCGGCACCTCGAGAAACTCGGGCTCGAAGCGGCACAGCAGCACGTTGGGCCGCTCGACCAGCGCCGTCACTTCGTCGAGCAGCGCAGCATCGTCGACGGCGTGAGGCCTTCGCGGCCCGCCGCGGCCCGCAGCTGGCGCAGCACCTCGCCGTGGCGCGCCTCGAAGCTCGGCGATCACGCCGCCCTGCTCTTCGAGCTGCCGGGCATAGTGGTCGGCGTTCTGCAGCACCACCGGGGTGATCTGCGCCTCGAAGCGATGGCCGAGCGTCTCGCGGCCCGCCGTGAGGCCGAGCGCAGAGATGGGCACCACGTCGGCGCCGTGCAGCGCCACCAGGCCGTGCGCCGGGCCGCACGAAGTTCACGCTGGTCCAGCCATCGGCCAGCTGGTACTGCATGACCTTCGGGATGGGCAGCGCGGCCAGGGCCTCATCGAGCGCCACCTGCAGGCCTTCGGCCAGCGTCACGCCGCGGCGCGTGCCATCGAGGAACAGCGTCTCGGCCTTGCCGTCGAGGCTGGCGCCGGATGGCCGGCAGCGACGTCGCGTCGGCACCGATGGCCGCCAGCTTCTTCAGCAGCGCCGGCGTGGGCTGGCCGTCGGCCGTCAGGCCCACGCTCGCCGGCATCAGCTTTGACTGACGGACTGTCGGCCGCCTGCGCGGCCACCGCCGACACATGAACGGCCAGGCGGCGCGGCGACGCGAAGGAGGTGACTGCCGACTGCGGCGCCTGCGAGGCGTCTGCGGCCTTGCAGGCTGGCGGCCAGCGTGCCGGCGAACGCCTCGCCCAGCTTCTTCAGTGCCTTGGGCGGCAGTTCCTCGACGAACAGTTCGACCAGCAGGTTGCGGGTGCTGTTCATGCGGCGGCGCTCGCCTTCTTCTGGCGAGCTGCGCCAGCACTTCGTCGGCCCAGGCACTGCGGCGCCATCGGGAAGCCCAGCCGCGCGCGGCTGTCGAGGTAACTCTGCGCCACGGCTGCGCGCCAGGTTGCGGATGCGGCCGATGTAGGCGGCGCGCTCGGTGACGCTGATCGCGCCGCGCGCGTCGAGCAGGTTGAAGCTGTGGCCGGCCTTGAGCACCTGCTCGTAGGCTGGCAGCGCGAGCTGCTGCGCCATCAGGTGCTTGGCCTGCTTCTCGTGGGCGCCGAAAGCGACGAGCAGGAACTCGACGTCGCTGTGCTCGAAGTTGTAGGTGCTCTGCTCGACTTCGTTCTGGTGGTAGACGTCGCCGTAGCTCAGCTCGCCGCGGGCCCACTGTCCAGGTCAGGTCGTAGACGTTGTCCACGCCCTGCAGGTACATCGCCAGGCGCTCGAGGCCGTAGGTGATCTCGCCGGTGATCGGCTTGCAGTCGATGCCGCCGACCTGCTGGAAGTAGGTGAACTGCGTCACCTCCATGCCGTTGAGCCAGACCTCCCAGCCCAGGCCCCAGGCAGCCGAGCGTGGGGTTCTCCCAGTCGTCCTCGACGAAGCGGATGTCGTTGGCCTTAGGTCGAAGCCCAGCGCTTCGAGCGAGCCGAGGTAGAGCTCGAGGATGTTGGCCGGCGCGGGCTTGAGCACCACCTGGTACTGGTAGTAGTGCTGCAGGCGGTTCGGGTTCTTGCCGTAGCGGCCGTCCTTGGGGCGGCGGCTCGGCTGCACATAGGCGGCCTTCCAGGGCTCGGGGCCGAGCGCGCGCAGGAAGGTCGCGGTGTGGCTGGTGCCGGCGCCGACTTCCATGTCGTAGGGCTGCAGCAGTGCGCAGCCCTGGGCGTCCCAGTAGTCTTGCAGTCGAAGGATGATTTGCTGGAAGGTGAGCATCGGCGGCGGCGCGGAACGAAAGCCGCGATTTTAGGGGCCTGCCGCGCGGCGGCCTCAGGCGGTCGCCGCGCGCGTGGGCCGCGAGAGGCGTGGCGACAAACGCCGCGACGATGCCAGCGCCAGCAGAGCCGGCGGCCACAGCCCGAAGGCGCGCCGCCCAGCGCGCGAACGGCGTGAGCCCCTCGCGGCCCTGCACCTGGCCTCGAGCACGCCGCGGGTGTGCGGCGCAGGCGCATGCGTGCACCCGGCCGCGGTGGTCGATCACCACGGTGGCGCCGGTGTTGGTGGCGCGCAGCATCGGCCGCTGCAATTCGAGCGTGCGCATGCGCGAGATCTGCAGGTGCTGCGTCGACCGCATGGTCTCGCCGAACCAGCCGATGTTGCTGAGGTTGGCCAGGATCGTCGGCGCTCGCCGCCGCGTCGCCGAAGCGTGCGGCGAGTTCCTCGCCGAACAGGTCTTCGTAGCAGATGTTGGGGCCACGCGCTCGCCCTTCCATGCGAACGACGGGGCCACCAGCGGCCCGCGGTTGAAGTCGCCCAGCGGGATGTTCATCATTTCGGTGAACCAGCGGAAGCCCCAGCGGGATGAACTCGCCGAAGGGCACGAGGTGCTGCTTGTCGTAGCGGTACATCGCTGGCTGTCCGGCGGCGAAGGCCGACCGCCGAGTTGGTGTAGCCCTGCACGTCGTCACCCAGCGGCACGCCGAGCAGCGCGGCCGTCGGCCCGCCGCTGAAGCGCGCCTGCAGCGCCGACCACACTGCCCTCGGGCATCTGCTGCGGCAGGAACGGAATCGCCGTCTCCGGCGCGACGACCAGGTCGCTGCGGGCTGCGGCGAGCCCGCGCAGGTGCCACTCCAGCGCGCTCGGCCTGCTGGGTGACCTCGAACTTCTCGTCCTGCGGCACGTTGCCCTGCAGCAGTCTGACGCTGAGGCTGCCCGTGGGCTGGGTGAACTGCACCGCCGGCATCCAGCGCCAGGACCAGCAGGAGAGCGGCACTGGCCAAGACCGGCACGATGCGCCGCGACGCGCCCGATGCCTCCAGTGCAGCGCAGTCCCACCCAGGCCGCGAGCGCCGGCGGCGACGGCGCCCAGGCCGTACACGCCCACCCAGGCGGCCAGCGCAGCCAGCGGGCCATCGACATGCGCGTAGCCGGAGGCGACCCAGGGAAAGCCGGTGAAGAGCACACCGCGCGCCAGTTCGGCCAGCAGCCACAGCGCGGCCAGGAGCAGCGCGTCAGCGGCTGGCCGTGCCGCGCCGCCAGCGCGGCAACAGGACGCCATCGCAGCGGCCAGGTACGAGCGACAGGAATGCCGCCAGCACCGAGCACCGCCAGCGCCGCCATCCAGGCCGGCAAGCCCGCCGTAGCGGTGCATGCTGATGAACAGCCACCAGGTGCCGGCCACCAGCCAGGCCGTGCCGAACAGGCGGACCGATCAGTGCCGCGCGGCGCGGCCTGGCGCGGCGCGGCGGGCGCGCCAGCGCGAGCAAGGCCACGGCGAGGCCATCTGCAGCCACCACGGCTGGGTGTGCACGTAGGCCAGCGGTGTGCAGCGCGCCCAGCGCCGCCAGCAGCCAGCAGATCGGCGCAGCGGCCGACGCGCGCCGGGCGCGGCGGGCCATCAGGCGCCGTCGGAGCCGAGCGCCTCTTCCGGCGCGCGCGTCACCTTGAACCAGCGCACCGCGCCGCCGCGGGTGAGCATCACCGAGAACACCAGCGGGCCGACCTGCGTCGCACTCGCCGCGCCGCGGCACGTGGCCCAGCTCGTGCGCGACCAGGCCGCCGATGGTGTCGAATCGCCCGGCCGGCAGCTGCACGGCGAAGACGTCGTTGACCGCCTCGATGTCGGCGTCGCCGGCCACGCGCTGGCTGCCGTCGGCCAGCGTGTAGATGCCGGACTCGCCGTCCTTGTCGTCGAACTCGTCCTCGATCTCGCCGACGATCTCTTCGAGCACGTCCTCGATGGTGATGAGCCCGGCGGTGTTGCCGAACTCGTCGATCACGATCGCCAGGTGGTTGCGGTTGGAGCGGAAGTCGCGCAGCAGTTCGTTCAGGCCCTTGGATCTCGGGCACGAACACCGCCGGACGCAGCAGCGTGCGCAGGTTCAGGTCGGGCGAGCGCTGCAGCTTGAGCAGGTCCTTGGCCATCAGGATGCCGATGACGTTCTCGCGCGGCCCTCGTAGACCGGGAAGCGCGAGTGGCCGGTGCCGATGACCGCATGCAGCACCTCGTCGTAGGCGGCGTCGATGTCGCAGCAGGTCCATGCGCGGCGCGGCCACCATCACGTCGCCGGCGGTCATGTCGGCCATGCGGATGCACGCCCTCGAGCATCAGCGCGATTCGGGCGCGATCAGCTCGCGGTGCTCGGCATCGGCCAGCGTCTCGATCAGCTCGTCGCGCGAGTCGGGGCCGGGCGAGACGAATTCGACCAGCTTGCTGGAACAGGGTGCGCCGCTCGATGCGGCCGGGCGCGGGCCGCTCGCCGGAGGGCAGCGACCTGCTGGATGAGGGTCGGACATCGCGCCGCGATGCGGAGAGAAAGTGCCGGAGCGGCAAGCTTAACCGAACCGTCGCGCGCGCTGGCACGGCGCTTCGCTTGACACATCTGGTACCTTGAACCAAAGTCAGCCGCCCCCCGATTTCCCGCCAGCGCTCGCACCCTGGCGCGTCACCCATTCAAAGGCAGCATTCCATGGCTCTCATCCCCGCCACCATCCTCACCGGCTTCCTCGGCTCGGGCAAGACCACCCTGCTCAAGCGCGTGCTGACCGAGGCCCACGGCCAGAAGATCGCCGTGATCGAGAACGAGTTCGGCGACGAGAACATCGACAACGAGATCCTGGTGCAGGACAGCGAAGGAGCAGATCATCCAGCTGAACAACGGCTGCGTCTGCTGCACGATCCGCGAGGATCTGCGCACCACGCTGTCCGACCTGGCCGCCAAGAAGCGCAAGGGCGAGCTCGACTTCGACCGCGTCGTGATCGAGACCACCGGCCTGGCCGACCCCGGCCCGGTGGCGCAGACCTTCTTCATGGACGACGAGATCGCCGAGAGCTACCTGCTCGACTCGATCCTGACGCTGGTGGACGCCAAGCACGCCGACAGCCAGCTCGACACCCGCCAGGAAGCGCGCCGCCAGATCGGCTTCGCCGACCAGATCTTCATCAGCAAGACCGACCTGGTGGACGACGCCGACGGTGCGACGCGCTGATCCACCGCGTCAAGCACATGAACCCGCGCGCGCCGCAGCGCAAGGTGAACTTCGGCGAGGTGCCGATCGCCGAGGTGTTCGACCTGCGCGGCTTCAACCTGAACGCCAAGCTCGACATCGACCCGGAGTTCCTGAACGCCGACGCGCATGACCACGATGACCACGATCACCACGACCATGACCACGAGCATGGCGAACACTGCGACCACCCGCACCACCATGCACCACGACGACGACGTGAAGTCCTTCGTGTTCCGCTCCGACAAGGCCTTCAACCCGGCCAAGCTGGAGGACTTCCTCGGCGCCATCGTGCAGGTCTACGGCCCGAAGATGCTGCGCTACAAGGGCGTGCTGAACATGAAGGGCAGCGACCGCAAGGTGATCTTCCAGGGCGTGCACCAGCTGATGGGCAGCGACCTGGGTCCGAAATGGGCCGCCGGGCGAGAAGAAGACCAGCAAGATGGTGTTCATCGGCCTGGACCTGCCGCGCGACATCTTCCTGCAGGGACTGGAGCAGTGCCTGGCGTGAAACGACCGTGTCGAAACGATCGGTCACCGTGCCGGTGAACGTGGCTACAATCCGCGGCGCCTGAAACCGGGCCCAGCCGCACGACCCGCGCCTCGCGGACGGGGTATAACCGTCACTGCGAGGAGACATCACGTGAGCAAGACACCGGCCAAGAAAGCGACGCCCAAGAAGGCAGCGGCCGGCAAGGCGGCTGCCCGCCAAGCAAGCCGGCCGCCAAGGCGGCCAAGCCCAGTCCAAGCCGCGGCCAAGCCGATGTCCAAGGCTGCTCCGAAGCTGGCGCCCGCCAAAGCGCCCGTCAAACCCGTTGCCAAGACGGCGGCCAAGCCAGCCGCCAAGCCGACCGCGAAGCCGGCGTCCGAAACCCTCCGTGAAGACAGCCCGCCAAATCGACCGCCAAGCCAGCCTGCAAGTCCGCCTGCCAAGGCCTGCCGGCCAAGCCGATCCGGCCAAGCACCGGTCGTCAAAGCCGCCGAAAGCGCCCAAGCCAAGCCCGCCCTGGCGGCACCGGCTCCGCCACCGGCGGCCGCCGCCAAGCCGCGCACGGCGCCCGCGACGTCCGAGTCGTCGCGGGCCGCGCTGGCACCGCGCCTCGGCGCGCCTGTGCCAGCGCCCCTGCCGCCGGCAACTTCGCGCTTTGCCGACCGGTTCGCGCCGCCGCGGCCGCCGACCCGCCAGATGAACAATCTCGGGCTCGACACGCCCAAGCCCACGCAGAAGGCCGACCCGAAGCTGGCCAACGCCTGGAAGACCAAGGCCGGCCGCGACCTGACCGAAGCCGAGATGCTGGCCATGCCCGACTCGGAGTACATGAACGACAAGCAGCTGGAGTTCTTCCGCCTCAAGCTGCAGACGCTCAAGGACGACCTGCTGACCAACGCCGGCGAGACCACCGAGCACCTGCGCGAGGACACGTCGATCGTGCCCGACCCGGCCGACCGCGCCACCATCGAGGAAGAACACGCGCTGGAGCTGCGCACCCGCGACCGCGAGCGCAAGCTGCTGAAGAAGATCTCCCAGTCGCTCGCCCGCATCGAGGCCGGTGACTATGGTTTCTGTGACGAAACCGGCGAGCCGATCGGCCTGGGCCGCCTGATCGCGCGCCCGACCGCTACACTGTCCCTCGAGGCGCAGCAGCGCCGCGAGCTCAAGCAGAAGATGTTCGGCGACTGAGGCTCGCCGGCTCAGCCCAGGTCGCTGCGCCTGACCGTCATGGTCGGAACCCAAAGACACCACGAGCTTCTTTCGCAAGGTCGTCAAGTTCGTCGCCAATCCGACCACGGAATGGGCCGAGATCGGCGCAGCCGACGGACGAAGCGCGCGAGACGGAGTACGCCAAGTCCGAGCTGAAGGCGATGATCGAGCGCAAGCGGCGCAACGACTTCGTGCGCAAGCGCGAGTTCGACATGCTGCGCAAGGTGCGCCGCGAAGGCCTGTCGCCCGAGCAGCTGGCGGCGCTGGGCGGCTCCTCCCGGCTCGACGACTCCGAAGGCCGCCTGCTCGTGGCCGACAGCGGCGCCAAGCAGGACGCCGGCGTGAAGGCCAAGATCGACGAGATCGAGCAGCAGATGGTGGGCGACGGCTTCGGCGCGCCGCCACCGCAGAGCGTGGCCCGGAGTTCTACAACGCCCGCGCACGCAGCCCGGATCCCGCTGGGCGGCAACGCGCCCGCGCGCCCGAGTGCGCGCATGCCTCTCAACGGTGCCCAGGCGGCAGCACCCGACGCCGCGGCCACGGCCCGAGCCCCGTCACCGTCGCGGCAGCCCCGCCGGCCGCGCGCCGTGCTGGGCGCCGGCCTGTCTCCGCTGTCGCCTCTGGCGCTGGACAGCCGCGTCGCCGGTGACTTCGCACACCCGTTCGCCGTCGAGGTCAGCGAGGTCGCGCACGACCCCGAACTGGACGAAGCGGTGATCGCCTTCGCCAATGCCGATTTCGAGCAATGCGAGCAGGCCCTGGCCGACCTGACCGGCGCACGGAGGCGCAGCGCCAGCACATGCCGAAACCTGGCTGGTGCTGTTCGACCTGTACCGCGCCATCGGCCAGCAGCACAAGTTCGAGAGCCTGGCGCTCGACTACGCCCAGCAGTTCGGCTGGTCGGCGCCGCAGTGGTTCTCCATGCCGCGCATGGTCGCCGATGCCGCCAGCGAGGAGCGCCCGGCGCGCAGTCAGCGCATCGAGGGCCAGGTCGGCTGGGTGTGCCCGGAGTACCTGGACGCCGACGCGGTCGGCCAGGCTGTCGTCGCAGAGTCTGCAGATGCCGCTGCCCTGGGTGTTCGACTGGAGCGCGCTGAAGGGCATCGAGCCGAGGCGTGCGCCCGCTTGTCCGAGCTGTTCCGCAACTGGATCCCGCAGAAGCTGGACATGCGCTGGCTGGGCGGCGAGAGGCTGTTCGCCGTGCTGCAGGAGGCCGCGCCCACCGGCGTGCGCGACGCCGACCCGGCCTACTGGCTGCTGCGCCTGGACGCGCTGCGCATGACCAACCGGCCCGACCAGTTCGACGAGGCGGCGATCGACTACTGCGTCACCTACGAGGTGTCGCCGCCCTCCTGGGAGCCGGCGCAGTGCAAGGTCCGCGTGAGCGGCTCGCAGATCGAGCACCACGTCGCCGCCGCTGTCGATGGTCAGCGAGGTGTCGACCAGCTTTGTCGAATCGCGCCTGAACGAGGACCCGGCGGCCAGGTGCAGGTGGCCAGCGGTGGAGCTGTCCGGCCAGCTGGTCGGCGACATCGGCCAGACCCTCAAGAAGCTGCAAGCCGAACTCGGCGCGGCCGGCCATGGTCAATGTCAACTGCGCGCGGCTGATCCGGGTGGACTTCATCGCCGCCGGCGACCTGCTGAACTGGGTGCTGGCGCGCCGCAGCGAGAACCGCAGCGTGACCTTCGTCGATTCGCACCGCCTGGTGGCGCTGTTCTTCGGCGCGATGGGCATCAACGAGCATGCCCGGGTGAAGGTGCGCACGGTCTGACCCGTCGGGCTGGCCGCCGTCTGGTGGCGCTCGCGCACGCGGCCCCATCGAATCGGCGCCTGCCGCCTTCAACTGGGATCCACATGGAAACCTATCACGGCACCACCATCGTCAGCGTGCGCCGCGGCCCGATCGTCGCGCTGGGCGGCGACGGCCAGGTCACGCTCGGCAACATCGTCGTCAAGGCGTCGGCCCGCAAGGTGCGCAAGCTGCTACCGCGACCAGGTGCTGGCGGGCTTCGCCGGCGCCACGGCCGATGCCTTCACGCTGTTCGAGCGCTTCGAGGCCAAGCTGGAGAAACACCAGGGCCACCTGGTGCGCGCCGCCATCGAGCTGACCAAGGACTGGCGCACCGACCGCGTGCTGCGCCGGCTCGAGGCGATGCTCGCCGTGGCCGACAAGGAGGCCTCGCTGATCATCACCGGCAACGGCGACGTGCTCGAGCCCGAGCACGGCATCATCGCCATCGGCTCGGGCGGGCGCCTACGCCCATGCCGCCGCGCGCGCCCTGCTCGAGCACACCGACATGGCGCCGCAGCCGACATCGTCAAGAAGTCGCTCGAGATCGCCGGCGACCTGTGCATCTACACCAACCAGCACCACACCATCGAAACGCTCGACTGACGCATGAAATCGCAGCATGACCCCGCAGGAGATCGTCTCCGAGCTCGACCGCCACATCGTCGGCCAGCGTGACGCCAAGCGCGCGGTGGCGATCGCGCTGCGCAACCGCTGGCGGCGCCAGCAGGTCGACGAGAAGATGCGCGGCGAGATCACGCCCAAGAACATCCTGATGATCGGCCCCACCGGCGTGGGCAAGACCGAGATCGCGCGGCGCCTGGCCCAGCTGGCCGATGCGCCCTTCATCAAGGTCGAGGCGACCAAGTTCACCGAGGTGGGCTACGTCGGCAAGGACGTCGACTCGATCATCCGCGACCTGGTCGACATGGCCGTCAAGCAGGAGCGCGAGGCGGCCATGCGCCGCCAGCGCGCCCGCGCCGAAGATGCCGCCGAGGACCGCGTCCTCGACGTGCTGGTGCCCGGCCCCCGCAGCGAGGGGCTCACCGCCGCCGCCACGGCCGACAACACCGCGCGCCAGGTGATGCGCAAGCGGCTGCGCGAAGGCGTGCTCGACGACAAGGAAATCGAGATCGAGCTGGCCGAGGCCCAAGCCGACGCTGGAGATCATGAGCCCCGCCGGCATGGAAGACATGGCCGAGCAGCTCAAGGGCATGTTCGCCAACCTCGGCGGCACGCCGCCGCAAGACGCGCAAGCTGAAGATCGCCGAGGCGCTCGAGCTGCTGCTCGACGAGGAGGCCGCCAAGCTGGTCAACGACGAGGAGGTCGAAGACCGCCGCGCTCGCCAACGCCGAGCAGAACGGCATCGTCTTCATCGACGAGATCGACAAGGTGGCCTCGCGCTGCCGACGCGCAAGGCGCCGACGTGTCGCGCCAGGGCGTGCAGCGCGACCTGCTGCCGCTGGTCGAGGGCACGACGGTGAACACCAAGCACGGCATGGTGCAGCACCGACCACATCCTGTTCATCGCCTCGGGCGCGTTCCACCTCAGCCAAGCCCAGCGACCTGATCCCCGAGCTGCAGGGCCGCTTCCCGATCCGCGTCGAGCTGGGCTCGCTGAGCGTCGACGACTTCGAGGCCATCCTCACGCAGACGCATGCCAGCCTGGTCAAGCAGTACCAGGTGCTGCTGGCCACCGAGGGCGTGACGCTGACACTCGCGCCCGCCGCGATCCGCCGCATGGCGCAGATCGCCTTCGACGTGAACGAGCGCACCGAGAACATCGGCGCGCGGCGACTGTCCACGGTGATGGAGCGGCTGCTCGACGAGATCAGCTTCGACGCGCCCAACCTGTCGGGCCGCACGATCGACGATCGATGCCGCGGCGGTCGACGCGCAAGCTCGGCGAGCTGGTGAAGAACGAGGACTTGTCGCGCTACATCCTGTAGGCTGGCAGCGCTTCGGCCGCTCGCGTCAAAGCGCCAGGCGGTGCGACTGCAGCTGCAGCAGGCCGTCGAAGATCAGCGTGTCGACCGTCTCGAACTGCAGGTCGGTGATCGGCGCGAGCTTCACCGCTGCGCCGCCGCGTCATCAGCAGCATCGGCTCGCTGCCCGGTGCGCGCGCGCAGCTGCCGGTAGCATGCGCTCGACCGCGCCGGCAGATCGCGTCGGCGCCGCCGCTCATCAGCGCATCGCTGGTGTTGGTCGGGAAAGTCGACGCGCCTCGCCGGTCGGCGCCTTCAGTCCGGCGGTGCCCATCTCCAGCGCCCGCAGCATCAGGCCGAAGCCGGGCAGGATCAGGCCGCCGAGGAAGTGGCCGGTGCGCGTCGAGCGCATCGACCGTGACGCCGGTGCCCACCATCACCACCAGCGCCGGCCGCGGCCGCGCCGCTGGCGAGCACGCGCTGGCGCGCGCCGACCATCGCCACCCAGCGGTCCACGCCCAGCCGGCTCGGATGGTCGTAGCCGTTGGTGCACGCCGCAGGCCTCGCGCGGACGACACCACCCAGCGCGGCTCGAGGTCCCAGATCTCGAGCTGCTCCTCGACGCGGCGCTTGACGCCCTCGCCGGCCACCACGCAGCCGAGCATGCTGGTCGGCGGCGGGCAGGGGCGCCATTCGGTTTCGGCCAGCGAGTCGATGGTCTCAAGGAACACGGCGCCGTGCGCGAGCAGCCGGCGCCCGGCTGCGGCGCGGCGTACTGCGCCCACTTGAGGCGCGTGTTGCCCACGTCGATGGCGATGAAGCTCATGCGGTCGGCCGCAGCAGAAGCCAGGGGCGACGATCAGGGCGCGCCGAGCAGGTGGCGCACGCGCCGCATCACCTGCGCCGTGGCCAGCACGCGATGCGGCTTGCGCGATGCGGGCCTCGACCTCGTCGAGCAAGCTCGAGCAGGTCATCGCGGGTGCGCGCACGGCGCAGGCGCAGCAAGCGTGAGCGAGCCGGCCACCGGCGCCTCGCCCCGCACCGCGCGCAGCAGGATGTCGCGGGCCTCTTCCATCGGCGCGTCGAGCACGGCCTCGCTGTTGGGGTCGTCGCTCGCGGCCAGCGCGGCATACCAGGATTCGGCGGCATCGGGGTCGCCCTGCAGCGTCGACTCGGGCTGCAGCGTGCGCGAGGGCGGCAGCACCGATTCCGGCGACGTCGGGCAGCGGCAGTTCGAATGAAAGGACGAGGGTTCGGACAGCAGGCCGGGCGAGGTGCGCAGCGGCGATGGGGCCGGACGACGCGGGCGGCACGGTGATCAGGCCCAGGCCCAGCAGCTCGTCGAAGCAGGTCTCGGGCACGCCGGCCTGTGCGGCCAGCGACTTGACCTGCACGGCGCTGCGGCGCCCGTCCACCAGGAGCAGCATGGTGCGGTGGCGCTGGCTCACCCGACGCTGCGCGCGAAGCCAGCTCGGCCTGGCCTTCAGCAGTCTTGATCGGTGCAGACCCTACGGACACGGACGCTCCTCGTGGCCATGACCTCCAGCGCAGATCGGCTGCGAGTTCGGTGAACCATGGCCCCCAACGGCCGCGATTGTGCCGCCAAATCAGCACGGCCCCTCGAACCGGGGCCCCGGGTGTCGGGGGGCAACGCGTGACCGATGGTTTCAACGCCGGCCGCGGTCGAGCGCGCCCGGGGCACTTGCAGATACACTGCCGATTGACGTATACGTCAATCTGACACACCAGGAGGCACAGCTTGGCATCCACACCGCCCCGGCTCGTCAGACCACCAACACGCTGGCGCCACCGCGGCAAGGCGCGTGGCAAGCGCTTCGATCTGCGCCGCCATCGACCCGGCAGCCAAGCCGTTCTCCACCGGCAGCAAGGCCCGCGACAAGCAGCGCGTCCTGGACCTCGCCATCGAACTCGACGGCCTGCAGGACCTCTTCTACGCCGATCGCCGCTTCAAGCTGCTGGTGGTGCTGCAGGGCACCGACACCAGCGGCAAGGACGGCACCATCCGCGGCGTGTTCGGCTAGATGAGCGCGCTGGGCGTGCACGCGGTGCGGCTGGAAGGCGCCGACCATCCGACGAGAAGGCGCACGACTACCTGTGGCGCATCCACCAGCGCGTGCCGGCCGACGGCGAGGTGGTGATCTTCAACCGCAGCCACTACGAGGACGTGCTGGTGCCGGCGGTCAACGGCTGGATCACGCCCGAGCAGACCCAGCAGCGCTACGCCCAGATCAACGACTTCGAGCGCCATGCTCACCGAGAACGGCACGGTGATCCTCAAGTTCATGCTGCACATCTCCAAGGACGAACAGCGCGCTGCGGCTGCAGGAGCGCCTGGACGACCCGACCAAACACTGGAAGTTCGCCGCCGGCGACCTGGAGGTGCGCAAGCAGTGGGACGCCTACCAGCAGGCCTACAGCGATGCGATCGCCGCCACCGGCACCGCCTGGGCGCCCTGGACCATCGTGCCGGCCGATTCCAAGACCCACCGCAACCTGATGATCGCCACCGCGGTCAAGGAGACGCTGCTGCGACTGAAGCTGCGCTACCCGCCGGGCAGCCCCGAGCTGGCAGCCATCCGGGTCGTCTAGACCCATCGGACGCGACAACGACAAGCGCACGCAGGAGACCCCACCGTGACCGACCTCTCCGCCGAATACCAGGCCCTGGCCGACCTACCGCCCGAAGCACAAGGTGCGCTTCGTCACCGCGGCGTAGCCTGTTCGACGGCCACGACGCGGCCATCAACATCATGCGGCGCATCCTGCAGGGCATGGGCGCCGAGGTGATCCACCTCGGCCACAACCGCTCGGTGGACGAGGTCGTCACGGCGGCGCTGCAGGAGGACGTGCAGGGCATCGCGCATCAGCAGCTACCAGGGCGGCCACGTCGAGTACTTCAAGTACATGGTCGACCTGCTGCGGCCAGCGCGGCGGCGCGCACATCCAGGTGTTCGGCGGCGGCGGCGGCGTGATCGTGCCGGCGGAGATCGCCGAGCTGCAGGCCTATGGCGTGGCCCGCATCTACAGCCCCGAGGACGGCCAGCGCATGGGCCTGCAGGGCATGATCGGCGAGATGGTCATGCGCTGCGACGTGGACCTGTCCCCGCACGCCCCCACGCAGGCTCGCCGGCCATCCAGGGCCACACCGAAGCCGCCTGGCGCGCGCTGGCCCAGCTGATCACCGCGCTGGAGAACGGCCGGCGTGTCCGACGCACTCAAGCAAAGCCTGGCCGCTGCCGGCGCCGGCCGGCGCATCCCGGTGCTGGGCATCACCGGCACCGGCGGCGCGGGCAAGAGCAGCCTCACCGACGAACTGATCCGCCGCCTGCGCCTGGACCAGGGCGACGCGCCTGCGCATTGCCGTCATCAGCATCGATCCCAGCCGGCGCAAGAGCGGTGGCGCGCTGCTCGGCGACCGCATCCGCATGAACGCGATCGGTCCATGGTCCGCCGGACCGCGCGTGTTCATGCGGTCACTGGCCACGCGCGACTTCGGCAGCGAGATCAGCCAGGCCCTGCCCGACGTGCTGCTGGCCTGCAAGGCCGCCGGCTTCGATCCTGATCGTGGTCGAGACCTCCGGCATCGGCCAGGGCGACGCCGCCATCGTGCCGCTGGTCGACGTGCCGCTGTACGTGATGACGCCCGAGTTCGGCGCGGCCAGCCAGCTCGAGAAGATCGACATGCTCGACTTCGCCGAGTTCGTGGCCATCAACAAGTTCGACCGCAAGGGTTCGCAGCGACGCCCTGCGCGACGTGGCCAAGCAGGTGCAGCGCAACAGGGAGGCCTGGGGCCAGCCCACCGAGGCCATGCCGGTGTTCGGCACCATGGCCAGCCGCTTCAACGACGACGGCGTGACGGCGCTCTACCAGGCGCTTGCTGCCGCGCCTGGCCGCACTCGGACTGCCGGCAGGCGACAGCCGCCTGCCGCGGGTCGGCCACCCGCCACAGCACCCACCAGGTGCCCATCGTGCCGGGCGCGCGGGTGCGCTACCTGGCCGACATCGCCGACACGGTGCGCGGCTACAAGCGCCACGCCCGCGAGCAGGCCGCGCTGGCGCGCGAGATCCAGCAGCTGCGCGCCGCGGCCACGCATGCTCGCGGTCGGGCAAGCCCGACAAGCCCCGCGCCGCCGAAGCTGCGCATCAGCCTGGCCGAGGCCCGCGAAGCCCGGCTGGACCCGCGCGCGACGCAAGCTGCTGGCCATGTGGCCCGAGATGCAGCGGGCCTATGCCGGCGACGAGTACGTGGTGAAGATCCGCGACAAGGAGATCCGCACCGCCCTCACCCACACCACGCTGTCCGGGCAGCAAGATCCGCAAGGTGGCGCTGCCCGGCTACGAATGCCACGGCGAGATGCTCAAGTGGCTGATGCTGGACAACGTGCCGGGCAGCTTTCCGTACACCGCCGGCACCTTTGCCTTCAAG
This sequence comes from uncultured beta proteobacterium, assembly GCA_963739925.1. Classification (GTDB taxonomy): domain Bacteria; phylum Pseudomonadota; class Gammaproteobacteria; order Burkholderiales; family Burkholderiaceae_C; genus CAVUBY01. The sequence continues at coordinate 269,297 of CAVUBY010000004.1, forward strand.
CGCGAGGGCGAGGACCCGACGCGCATGTTCGCCGGCGAGGGCGATGCCTTCCGCACCAACCGGCGCTTCAAGCTGGTGTCAGCGAAGGCATGCCGGCCAAGCGGCTGTCCACCGCCTTCGACTCGGTGACGCTCTACGGCCACGACCCCGACCCGCGCCCGGACATCTACGGCAAGGTGGGCAACTCGGGCGTGAGCATCGCCACGCTGGACGACCTGAAGGTGCTGTACTCGGGCTTCGACCTGTGCCACCCGGCCACCTCGGTGAGCATGACCATCAACGGCCCGGCGCCGAGCATCCTGGCGATGTTCATGAACGCGGCCATCGACCAGCAGCTGGACAAGTTCAAGCTCGACAACGGCCGCGAGCCCACCGACGACGAAGCCGCAGAAGATCCGCGCCTGGGCGCTGGCCAACGTGCGCGGCACGGTGCAGGCCGACATCCTCAAGGAAGACCAGGGCCAGAACACCTGCATCTTCTCCACCGAGTTCAGCCTGAAGGTGATGGGCGACATCGCCGAGTACTTCGTGCACCACCAGGTGCGCAACTTCTACTCGGTGAGCATCAGCGGCTATCACATCGCCGAGGCGGGGGCCAACCCGATCAGCCAGCTGGCCTTCACGCTGACCAACGGCTTCACCTTCGTGGAGGCCTACCTGGCGCGCGGCATGCACATCGACGACTTCGCGCCCAACCTGAGCTTCTTCTTCAGCAACGGCATGGACCCGGAGTACACCGTGCTGGGCCGGGTGGCGCGGCGCATCTGGGCGGTGGCGATGCGCGACCGCTACGGCGCCAACGAGCGCAGCCAGAAGCTCAAGTACCACGTGCAGACCAGCGGCCGCAGCCTGCATGCGCAGGAGATCCAGTTCAACGACATCCGCACCACGCTGCAGGCGCTGATCGCGATCTACGACAACTGCAACTCGCTGCACACCAACGCCTTCGACGAGGCGATCACCACGCCCACCGAGGACAGCGTGCGCCGCGCGATGGCGATCCAGCTGATCATCAACCGCGAGTGGGGCCTGGCGAAGAACGAGAACCCGAACCAGGGCGCCTTCATCATCGACGAGCTGACCGAGCTGGTCGAGGAGGCGGTGCTCGCGCGAGTTCGAGAAGATCGCCGAGCGCGGCGGCGTGCTGGGCGCGATGGAGACCGGCTACCAGCGCAGCAAGATCCAGGAAGAGTCGATGCACTACGAGATGCTCAAGCACACCGGCGAGTACCCGATCATCGGCGTGAACACCTTCCGCAACCCGCACGGCGACCCGACGCCGGCGACGCTCGAACTGGCGCGCTCGACCGAGGACGAGAAGCAGAGCCAGCTCGCCCGTCTGGCGGACTTCCACGCCCGCCATGCCGCACGAGGCGCCGGCCCAGCTGGCACCGGCTGCAGCAGGCGGTGATCGCCAACGGCAACGTGTTCGAGGTGCTGATGGACGCGGTGCGCTGCTGCTCGCTCGGCCAGATCACCAGCGCGCTGTTCGAGGTGGGCGGGCAGTACCGGCGCAGCATGTGAGGCCGCGAGGTCGGCCGATTCAGGCGTCGCGCACGTCGGCGACCGGGTTCTGACCGAAGTCTGGCCTGTTCAGGTAGGCGAGGACACGCCGGGCAGCGTCCTGCGGCGAGCTGAGCTGGCCGCCGCTGTGCAGTTCGCGGAACCGTGCGCCGTCGGGAAACGTCGCAGGTCGCTGCTGCGCAACTGCACCTGCATGTCGGTGTCGATCACTCCCGGCGCGAGCGAGACGATCTTGGCGCCGTTCGGCAGGCGGGCTTCGTCCAGTGCGACGGCGCGCGCGTGATGGTCCAGCCCGGCCTTGACGGCGCAGTAGGCGGCCGAGCCGGCCATGGCCCGGCGTCCCAAGCCACTGGAGATGTCGAGCACGCGCCGCTGGCCCGGCCAGGCGCGGGTGGCGCGCAGGAACGCGCTGGTCAGCATCACCGGCGCTTCGAGGCCGACACGCAGCGCGGTCGACAGCTCTTGCGCCGGCACGTCCTGCACCGGCCCCGTGCGCGCCAGCATCGCGGCATTGTTGATGAGCGTGGCGGTCGCGAAGCGAGCGCCGTCCAGCCCGCCGAGCCAGGCCTCCAGCCGGGCTGCTGCCTCGACCGGCTGCGCCAGGTCCTGAGACCATGGCTCGAACCTCGTGCCGGCCGCGCGCGCACGCTCGGCCAGGGCCGGATTGGCCTGACGCGAGATGCCCAGCAGCACGTTGCCCGGCACCAGCAACTGCTCGGCCATGCCCAGGCCGAGCCCGCGCGAAACGCCCGTGACACCAAGAGGTGTTCTTGATTCATGCCGCGGCATAGCCGGCCCTGCGGCGAGAATCCCGCGCCATGGATTCACTCTCGCAGATTGCACTGGGCTCGGCCGTCGGCGTGGCCGTCATGGGGCGGCGCACGGCGCTGTGGAAAGCCGCGCTGTGGGGCGCGGTCTGCGGCACCCTGCCCGACCTGGACACCTTCATCGACCACGGCGACCCGGTGGCCAACATGACGCTCCACCGGGCGACAGCCATGCGCTGTTCTGGCTGTCGCTGGTGTCGCTGCCGATCGGCGCGGCGATCGCGCGGCTGCACGGCGAATGGTCGGTCTGGAAGCGCTGGTGGCTCGCGGCCTGGCTGGCGCTGGTGACGCATCCCCTGCTCGACCTCATGACGGTGTACGGCACGCAGCTGGCCCGGCCGTTCAGCGACCATCCCTTCGCGGTCGGGAGCGTGTTCATCATCGACCTGCTCTACACCCTGCCGCTGCTCATCGGCACGGGCGTGGCACTCGCCCGCGCGGACCGGCGGCGTGCCTGGAACACCGCGGGCCTCGTGCTGAGCACGGCCTACCTCGGCTGGGGCTGGGCGGCGCAGCAGCATGTCGCCGGCGTCGCGCGTCGGCCCGGCAGCTCAAGGCATCTCCGCCGAGCGGGTGCTGGTCACACCCACGCCGTTCAACACCGTGCTGTGGCGCATCGTCGCCATCGGCCCCGACGGTACTCGAGGGCTACGCTCGCTGCTCGAGCCGACGCCGCGATCAGTTCGACGCCTTCCCGCGCGGCGAAGCGCTGCGACAGGACTGGGCGACAACCAGGCAGCCCACCGCATGGCTGCTTCAGCCAGGGGTTCTACAAGCTCAGGAGTCCCGGGACGCTGCACATCACCGACCTGCGCATGGGTCAGGAGCCGACCTACACCTTCTCGTTCAACGTGGCCGAGCGACGCAGCGCGCGCAGGAGGTGACGCCGAGTCAGCCGGCCGCCGGCCGACGACATTCCCCGGGCCTTGAACTGGGTGTGGCGGCGCGCCCGGGCGAGCGGCTGCCGCCACCGCGCTGACCGTGGGCTGGCCCGCCAGCCGCCGTCGATATTCGGCGAGGAATTGACGGGCGCCCCGGTCGGGTTTGCGCTGGCGTAAGGAAGCTGTATCGATTGCGGTGTAACTTCCCGCCCATTCCAAACCAGTTCCAGGAGACATCACATGGCCCTTCCCCGCGACGTCTTCGTGGTCGGCGCCGCGCGCACCGCCATCGGCACCTTCGGCGGCAGCGCTGAAGGACGTGCCGCTGGCCGACCTGGCCACATTGGCCGTCAAGACCGCGCTCGAGCGCAGCGGCGCGGCCGCCGCGAGCGTCGGCCACCTGGCCATGGGCACGGTGATCCCGACCGAGCCGCGCGACGCCTACCTCAGCCGCGTGGCCGCCATGAACGCCGGCCTGCCCAAGGAGACGCCGGCCTTCAACGTCAACCGCCTGTGCGGCTCGGGCCTGCAGGCCATCGTCTCGGCCGTCGCAGGCGATCACTGCTGGGCGACTGCGAGGTGGCCGTCGGCGCCGGCGCCGAATCGATGAGCCGCGGCGCCTACCTGCTGCCGCAGGCCCGCTGGGGCGCGCGCATGGGCGACAGCCCGATGCTCGACTTCGTGGTCGGCGCGCTGCACGACCCCTTCCACAAGATCCACATGGGCATCACGGCCGAGAACGTGGCCGAGCAGTTCGGCATCAGCCGCACGATGATGGACGAGCTGGCGGTCGAGAGCCACCGCCGCGCCGCCGCGGCGATCGCCGCCGGCCGCTTCAAGGAGCAGATCGTGCCGGTGGTGATCGCCAGCAAGAAGGGCGACATCGCCTTCGACACCGACGAGCACGTGAAGGCCGGCACGACCATGGAGACGCTGGGCAAGATGCGCGCCGCATTCAAGAAGGACGGCGCGGTGACCGCCGGCAACGCCTCGGGCATCAACGACGGCGCCGGCGCCGTGGTGCTGGCCAGCGCCGATGCGGTGAAGGCGCAGGGCCTCAAGCCGATCGCGCGCCTGGTCGCCTACGCCCACGCCGGCGTCGAGCCGACGCATCATGGGCATCGGCCCGGTGCCGGCCACGAAGCTGGCGCTCGCAACGCGCCGGCCTGAAGATCGGCGACCTGGACGTCATCGAATCGAACGAGGCCTTCGCCGCCCAGGCCTGCGCGGTCGTGCAAGGAACTCGGCGCTCGACCCGGCCAAGGTCAACCCCAACGGCTCGGGCATCTCGCTCGGCCACCCGATCGGCGCCACCGGCGCGATCATCACCACCAAGGCGCTGTACGAGCTGCAGCGCGTCGGCGGGCCGCTACGCGCTGGTGACGATGTGCATCGGCGGCGGCCAGGGCATCGCCGCGATCTTCGAGCGGGTCTGAGAACCAGCGGAGGGCTCCACTGACGAGACAGCTGCCGCGCAAGCTGGCGCTGTCTTGCTCAAGTGGTCGTGCCCAGCCGGACGGACCAGCGCTGCTGTTGCTCGACCGCCTTGCCGTCGTCGCGCAGCTTGTTCAAGTGGGCGTGCAGCGAACGCAGCGCGATCGGGTGCATCCGCTCGGGCACATCGTCGTACACCACCGGCAGCAGGCGTTCGGCCGCGGCCTCGGGCAGTGGCTGCAGGGCGGCGAGTACCTTGGCCTCGCGCCGCAGGCGATGCGCGATCAGGGCCTCGAACACGCGCCGCGGCTGGTCCATCAGGAAGCCGTGTCCCGGCGCGAGCCAGTCGAGCTCCAGGTCGCACAGCGAACGCAGCGAGTCCAGGTACGCCGCCATGTCGCCATCGGGCGGGTTGATGACGACGGTGGAGCGCTGCATCACGTGATCGCCCGTGAAGAGGGTCTTCTCCTCTTCGAGCAGGTAGCACAGGTGGTTGGACGCGTGGCCCGGTGTGTGCACGGCCCGCAGTGACAGGCCATCGTCGAGCGACAAGTGCTCGCCACCGCCCAGCACTTCATCCGGTGCAAAGCTCGGGTCCTGGCCCGAGGCATGCGCAGCGACGCGGCCGAGCACCGGAGCCCCCGTCGCCGCGCGCAGCAAAGCACACGCTGGCGAGTGGTCGAGGTGGGTGTGGGTGGCGAAGATCCAGCGGATCGGCCCCGGCGCGGCGGCTTGGAGTGCCGCGACATGGGCAGCGTCCGCGGGCCCGGGGTCGATCACCGCCCACTGGTTGCGCGGGCCGCCGCCGACCAGGTAGCTGTTGGTGCCGGGCCCGGTCATGACGCCGGGGTTCGGCGCCGTCAGCCGGATCACATGGGGCGACAGGCGCACCGGCACGCCAGGCTGCATCACGCACGAGACCTGCCCGCGCCCCTGAGGATCGAGCCGCCCCAGTTCCACCCAGGCCGGCTCGTCCGGCGTGACTGGCCGCTCGCCCTGTGCATCGCGGCCCAGGCGTGGCTCCCAGCGCGGGATGTCGCGCGGTGAGCGCGCCCAGTCCATCAGCGCGGCGGTGTCGTCGAAGGCCGCCAGTGTCTGCAGCGTCTTGAGCGTGGGCGTCATCAGCCGCAGGGCCGTGCCTTCGGCGAGCGCGTGGGCCGGACGCAGCCAGCGTTGCTCGACCAGTTCGCCATCGTCGTGCAACGCAGTCTGGCCGGCGGGTGCCACGGCGAGGAAGAAGCGGGTGTCGAACCGCTTGGCACGCCCGACGGGTGTGACCCAGTGGCTCAGGTAGGCGAAGTGATCGAGCGCCAGCGTCAGCCTGTGTTCTTGGCAAAGGTTGGCCAATGACCGTTCGCCGCGCTGCAGCGGATCCCGCCAGTGGGCCAGCGCTTGCGCCTCGTTGCCCTGCAGCAGCCGTCCCTGCGCATTGACCGCGTACAGCAGCCCGGCCTCTTCGAAGCACTCGCGCAAGGCAGCCACGTAGAAGTCGATGCCACCCTGGTCCAGGCCCAGGCAGATGTTCGCCTGGTCGGGATTCAACCCGCGGCAGTGCGGCGCCAATCCAGCGTCACCGCCATCGACCAGGCCACCAGGAAATACCCAGGCACCGCTGTTCAGATCACCGCGCTGGGCGCGCCGCAGCAACAGCACCTCGAGACCCGCGGGTGCGTCCCGCACCACCACCACGGTGGCGGCCGGTCGGACCGTTCCCAAAGCAGAGGATGTCATCGTGTCGGCAGCGGTTCGCAACCAAGTCGTACGGTGGGGGCGTGGCCACCGGGGCAATGGCCGGAAGCGAACTGTAGCGCCACGCCAGGGTGACTCGGGGTGCTTGGCCAGGCGCTGCCCCGGGCCCATCCTCAGCGCTACAGTGGGCGCCTCCCAGCTTCGGATCCAACATGCTCCAGTTCCAGGATGTCCAGGCCGCGGCACAACGCCTGCGCGGCATCGCCCACCGCACGCCGGTGCTGCGCTCAAGCACGCTCGATGCGCTGCTCGGCATGCAGGTGTTCATGAAGGCCGAGAACCTGCAGCGCATGGGCGCGTTCAAGTTTCGCGGCGGCTACAACGCCGTGAACGTGCTCAGCGATGCGCAGCGCGCGCGCGGCGTGGTCGCGTTCTCTTCGGGCAACCATGCGCAGGCGGTGGCGCTCGCGGCGCAACTGCACGGCTGCAAGTGCGACCATCGTGATGCCGCAGGACGCACCCGCGCTCAAGCTGGCTGCCACCCGCGGCTACGGCGCCGAGGTGGTGCTCTACGACCGCTACCAGCAGGACCGCGCCGAGATCGCGCAGCGCCTGGTGGACGAGACCGACGCCGCGCTGATCCCACCCTTCGACCACCTGCCGGTGATGGCCGGCCAGGGCACGGCGGCGCTGGAGCTGATCGAAGACGCCGGCCCGCTCGACGCGCTGATCGTGTGCGCCGGCGGTGGCGGCTTTCTGTCGGGGTGCGCCGTCGCGGCGAAGCACCTGTTGCCCGGCATCCGGGTCTACGGCGCCGAACCCGAGCGCGGCAACGACATGCAGCAATCGCTGCGCGGCGGGCACATCGTCAGCATCGACGTGCCACGCACCATCTGCGACGGCCAGCAGACCCAGGCCGTCGGGCGACAGCCGTTCGAGGTGATCCAGGCGATGGTGAAGGACGTGCTGACGGTGTCCGACCCCGGTGGTCGACGCGATGCGCTTTGCCTTCGAGCGCATGAAGATGGTGCTGGAGCCCTCCGGCGCCTGTGCACTGGCGGCGCTGATGGCGCATGCCGAGCGGTTCCGCGGCCAGCGGGTGGGCATCACGCTGTCGGGCGGAAACGTCGGCATCGACCGCTTCATTGCCCTCATGTCCGGGGCCGAAGCGGTGGATTGAGCAATTGCTCACGCCCGGCACATCCGTGGTGAGCGCGCCTCGGTTTCTGCGATAGGCTGACGCCTTATGCAGTCGCTTCGCACCACGCACGACGGGCCGGGCGCGGAGACTTCCAGCGCCGGGCCGGAGTCCGAACCCCAGCGCGAGTCGCCGGATGATCTGTCCAAGCGACGCATCGAGGTCGACCGTCCGACGATGGTGCTGCTCAATCCGCGTGCCGCAGGCGGGCGCGCCGCCAGGCTGGCCGAGCCGGTGCGGCACTGGCTGGCCACGTATGCACCGCAAGTGGCGCTGATCGAATCCGACAGCATCGAGCGCTCACGCGCGACGCTGCAGTGCCTGCCCCGCAGCAGCCGCGTGGTGCTGATGGGTGGCGATGGCACCTTGCACCACATGCTGCCGGTGCTGCTGACCCACCGCCTCGCCCTGGGCCTGGTGCCCCTGGGCAGCGGCAACGACACGGCCGCGGCGCTGGCGTCTGCAGGGCAAGGCCTGGCCCGCGGCGCTGCGCCTGGCACTCACCGGACAGACACGGCGCATGGACCTGGGCGAGCTCGTCACCCCGCGGGGTCGCCTGCCGTTCATCTCCAGCCTCTCGGCCGGCTTTGACGCCACGGTGAACGAGCGTGCCTTGCTCGGTCCGCGCTGGCTGAGTGGCCAGGGGCGCTACCTGTGGGCCACGCTGGCCGAGCTGGGGAAGCTGCAGACTCAGGCGCTGCGCATTGCCGTCGAGGGCGAGCCAGCCTTCGATGGCCCGGCCATCCTGGCCTCGGTGTTCAACACACCGACCTACGGCAGCGGCCTGCCGGCTGCGCCGGGGGCTCGCATCGCCGACGGCAAGCTCGATCTGCTGGTGGCCGGGCCCTTCGGCAAGCTCGGCACCCTGGCGATGCTGCCGCGCCTGCTCAACGGCGAGCACCTGGGTCACCCGAAGATCATCACCAAGCGTGGCGACAAGCTGCGTGTCGAAAGCGACCGCGACCTGCCCATGGCGGCCGACGGCGAACCTCTCGAACCCCTGCGCCGCTACGAGGTGCAGACTCGTGCGAGCTCGATCGCGGTGGTGGCAGCGACGATCAAGCGCCGGCACGACGACCGCCGGCTGCTCGGGCGCGAGATGAGCGACCGCCGCACGATCGCTCAGGCATAGGCTGAGGCGTAGGTTCAGGCGTAAGCCGCTGGATAGCGGTCGACCGTCAGGCCCTGCAGGTCGATCTCGGGGCTGCGGCCCGACATCAGGTCGGCCATCACCCGCCCGGTGCCGGCGGCCATGGTCCAGCCCAGCGTGCCGTGGCCGGTGGCGAGGTACAGGTTGGGCAGACGCGTGCCGCCGACGACCGGCGTGCCGTCGGGCGTCATCGGACGCAGCCCGCACCAGAACTCGGCACGCGACACATCGCCGCCCTGCGGGAACAGGTCGGTCACCACATGCTCCAGCGTGCGCCGGCGCGCCTCGTGCAGCTGCAGCGTGTAGCCGGCCAGTTCGGCCGTGCCGCCGACGCGGATGCGATCGCCCAGGCGCGTGACCGCGACCTTGTGGGTCTCGTCCATCACCGTCGACTCGGGCGCGCCCGCGGCGTCGGTGATCGGGACGGTGATCGAGTAGCCCTTGACCGGATAGACCGGCATCCGGATGCCGATCGGCTCGAGCAGCAGTCGGGGAGATAGCTGCCCAGCGCGAGCAGGTAGGCGTCGGCCTTCAGCACGCCGGCGTCGGTGACGCACGCCGGTGATGCGCCCGCCTTCGCTGCGCAGGCGCCTCGATGCGCGTGCCGTAGCGGAACGTGCACGCCGCGCTTCGTCGGCCAGCGCCGGCGAGGTTCTGGGTGAACTTGAAGCAGTCGCCGGTTTCGTCGCCGGGCAGCAGCAGGCCGCCGACGAACTTGTCGCGCACGCGCGCCAGCGCCGGCTCGTGGCGGATGCAGCCGGCCACGGTCGAGCAGCTCGTAGCCCACGCCGTAGCGCTGCAGGATGGCGATGTCGGCGGCCGTGCCGTCGAGCTGCGCCTGGGTGCGAAACAGCTGCAGCGTGCCCTGCATGCGTTCGTCGTAGGCGATGCCCGTCTGCGCGCGCAGCTCGCGCAGGCAGTCGCGGCTGTACTCGGCCAGGCGCACCATGCGGCTCTTGTTGAGCTCGTAGCGCGCCGCGGTGCAGTTGCGCAGCATCGCCAGGCCCCAGCGCACCAGGTTGAGGTCGAGCGTGCGGGCGGATCACCAGCGGCCGGTGGTGCATCAGCAGCCACTTGATCGCCTTGAGCGGCACGCCCGGCCCGGCCCAGGGCGCCGAATAGCCGGGCGACACCTCGCCGGCGTTGCCGTAGCTGGTTTCCGAGCGCGGCGGCAGGCTGGCGGTCGACCACGGTGACCTCGTGGCCGGCCCGCGCCAGGTGCCAGGCGCACGACACGCCGATGACACCGCTGCCCAGGACGATGACCTTCATGCTCGAACTCCCTTGGAACGTGCCGCAGAGCTTAACGATGCGCAGCGCGCAGAACTGTGCGCGACAAAATCGACTGCTTCGATTGCACCGAATCTTCATCGGTCGATTCGAGCATCGGCCGCGCAAAGTCCGTCCAGCTCGGCAGGCGCCCGAATGCCGCCACAATGCCATCAAACGCAAGGAACAGGCCCGACGCCCCATGAGCTCCGAACCCACCTTCATCGCCCCGACCCGCTTCGACGACCCGCGGCGCGCGCTGGCCCAGGTGCGCAAGCATCTACGACGGCAGCGTGGCCCACCTGCGCGAAGCGCTGCAGCGCTTCGTCGCCGGCGAGGACGTTGGCCAGCACGTGCGCGCCTGCTACCCGTTCGTGCGCGTGCACACCGACACCGTGGCGCGCGCCGACTCGCGCCTGAGCTACGGCTTCGTCGCCGGCCCGGGCACCTACGAGACCACGCTGACGCGGCCCGACCTGTTCGCGCAACTACTACCTCGAGCAGTTCCGCCTGCTGCTGAAGAACCACCACGTGTCGCTGGAGGTGGGCACCAGCACGCAGCCGATCCCGGTGCACTTCTCGTTCGCCGAGCACGACCACATCGAGGGCAGCGCTGAGCGCCGAGCGCCGCCTGCTGCATGCGCGACCTGTTCGACCTGCCCGACCTGGCCGCGATGGACGACGGCATCGCCAACGGCACCCACGAGCCGCGGCCGCGGCGAGGCGCAGCCGCTGTCGCTGTTCACCGCGCCGCGGGTCGACTACTCGCTGCACCGCCTGCGCCACTACACCGGCACCGCGCCGGAGCACTTCCAGAACTTCGTGCTGTTCACGAACTACCAGTTCTACATCGACGAGTTCGTGCGCCTGGGCCACGAGGCGATGGCGAGCAGCGCGCACGCGCAGGACTACACCGCCTTCGTCGAGCCCGGCAACGTGGTGACGCGCCGCGCCGGCCTGCCCGCGCAGCCGGCGACGAGCTCGGCGCCGCGCCGCCGCGCCTGCCGCAGATGCCGGCCTACCACCTGGTGCGCGCCGGACGGCGGCGGCATCACGATGGTCAACATCGGCGTCGGCCCGGCCAACGCCAAGACGATCACCGACCACATCGCGGTGCTGCGCCCGCACGCCTGGATCATGCTCGGCCACTGCGCCGGCCTGCGCAACACGCAGCAGCTCGGCGACTACGTGCTCGCCCACGGCTACGTGCGCGAGGACCACGTGCTCGACGAGGAGCTGCCGCTGTGGGTGCCGATCCCGCCGCTGGCCGAGGTGCAGGTGGCGCTCGAAGCGGCGGTGGCCGAGATCACGCAGTTCAAGGGCTACGAGCTCAAGCGCCTGATGCGCACCGGCACCGTGGCCAGCACCGACAACCGCAACTGGGAGCTGCTGCCGTCGCGCAACGTGGCACGACGCCGGAGCGGCGCTTCAGCCAGAGCCGCGCGATCGCGCTCGACATGGAAAGCGCCACGATCGCGGCCAACGGCTTCCGCTTCCGCGTGCCCTACGGCACCTTGCTGTGCGTGAGCGACAAGCCGCTGCACGGCGAGATCAAGCTGCCGGGCATGGCCAACCACTTCTACCGCGAGCGGGTCGACCAGCACCTGCGCATCGGCATCCGCGCGATCGAGTTGCTGCGCGAGCAGGGCGTGGACCAGCTGCACAGCCGCAAGCTGCGCAGCTTCGCCGAGGTGGCGTTCCAGTAGCCCGCCGCGTCGCTGCGCATGGGGTCGCGAGCCGTGTTTTTCAAGACGGTTCGCCGCGCAATCTTTTGTGCCGGGTCGTTGAGCTGCACGGAACCCTGGCCTTGCCTGTGCACTCCACTCTCTCAGAGTGGGCGGCCGAGGGGGCCGGTCACCGCCAACGACCGATCAGGTTCAAGGAGAGACACGATGAGCACTCAGACCACGGCCAGGCAGCACCTCAGCGCCGACTTCGGCAAAGTGATGGACGACATCGATTCACTCGTGAACGCGACGAGCAATCGCGCCGAGGGTGAGGCCAAGGCCTTGCGGGAGCGAATCCTGGAGCGCCTGGACGCGGCCAAGGAGAAGGTCGCCGACGTGCAGTACGAAACCGTCGCCAAGGCCAAGGACGCCGCCCACGCCACCGACAACTACGTGCATGAGCATCCGTGGCAGGCCATCGGCGCAGCCGCCGCCGTGGGCTTGGCATTGGGCGTGCTGATCGGGCGGCGGTGAACGCTGCGGCAGGGCCGGTGCGACGCCTCGGTGCGTCCCTGCTGACGCTCGGTCGCATCCGGCTGGAACTGCTGGCCATCGAGGTCCAGGAAGAGAAGGAGCGGATCGCTGCCCTGCTCTTCTGGGCCTTGCTGACCGCACTGCTCGTGGGCTTCGCGCTGGTGTTCGTGGCGGCCACGATCACCGTGATGCTGTGGGACACGCACCGCTTGCTGGTGCTGGGCTTGTCAGCCGCGACGATGCTGGCCCTGGCCACGGTTGGCGTGGTGAAACTTCGCGGTCTCACGCGACATGGCCACACGCTGTTCGCCAGCAGTCTGGCCGAATTGCGCCGCGACGCCGCAGCGCTCGGCCCATCCCCGCTCGCAGCCCCTGCGGCCACGGGTGCCGATGCACCGAATCCCGCTCCCTGACGTCATGACCTCCCGCGAGCAACGCAAGCAGGATCTGCTGATGGCCTCGCAGCTCTTGCGACTGCATGCAGCAGGCGCCGCGGACGAGCTGAGCGCCGCCGCCGCTCGGGTTCAGTCGCGCGTGAACGGTGTGGTGACCCTGTGGAACCAACCCTCCGTGCGGCTGGCCGCGGCAGCGGTGGCCGCGCTCTGGCTCGGCCGCTCGCTGCGCCAGCCGGCTGCGCAGGCATCGATCTCCGGTGCGCAGCCACGCGCCGACCGTGTGCGGTGGATGCGCTGGGGCATCGTGGCCTGGCGCGCCTGGCGCCTTGCCGGTCCCGTCGTCACACATTGGCTGCAGTCGGCCGGCAACCGCCCGGCGGCGCCGGCTCAGGGTCGCAGCAAACCCTCGAGCTGAGCGTGCTGCAGCAGCATCACCGTCTTGGCATCGCGGATCTCGCCGGAACGCACCATCGCCAACGCCTCGGGGAACGGCAGTTCCAGCACCTCGATGTCCTCGCCCTCATGCACCTCGCCACCGCCCGCACCCACCCTGTCGTGGGGCGCGTACTCGCCGACGAACATGAAGAGGCGCTCCGACACCGACCCTGGGCTCATGAAGGTCTCGAACACCTGCCGTACCTCGCTGACGCGGTAGCCGGTTTCCTCCTGCGCCTCGCGGCGGATGCAGGTCACCGGGTCGTCCTGGTCGAGCAGGCCGGCGCAGACCTCGATCAGCATGCCGTCGGCATTGCCGTTCACATAGGTCGGAAAGCGGAACTGCCGCGTCAGCACCACGCTGTTCTTCTGCCGGTTGTAGAGCAGGATGGCCGCGCCGTTGCCGCGGTCGTAGACCTCGCGGCTCTGGCGCTGCCAGGTGCCGTCGGGGCGGCGGTAGTCGAAGGTCGCCTTGCGCAGCACGTACCAGTTGTCGGAGAGCACATCGATGCTGTGCACGCGGATGCGGTCGTTCATGGTTCGGGTCCGGTCGGTCGAGGCCGTGATCGTAGTCGGCGCGGCAAGACATGCGCCCTGTCACACGCGGGCGGCAGGCCCGGTGACACAATGAATTTCAGCGCCTCCCGCGCCATCTCACCATCCCACACAGAGGTTCCGTCATGACCGCCCATGCCTACGCCAAGACGCTCAAGACCTTCACCACCGCCTCGGGCAAGGAAGGCTGCTTCTACTCGTTGCCCGAACTGGCCAAGACGCACCCCGGCGTGCGCCGCCTGCCGGTGTCACTGCGCATCGTGCTCGAGAGCGTCCTGCGCAACTGCGATGGCAAGAAGGTGACCGCCGACCACGTCGCGCGGCTGGCGCAGTGGAAGCCGGTGGCCGAGCGCACCGACGAGATCCCGTTCGTTGTCGCGCGCGTGGTGCTGCAGGACTTCACCGGCGTGCCCTTGCTGGCCGACCTGGCCGCGATGCGCAACGTGGCCGAGCAGATGGGCAAGGATCCCAAGACCATCGAGCCGCTGGTGCCGGTGGACCTGGTGGTGGACCACTCGGTGATGGTGGACCACTACGGCACGCGCGACGCGCTGGACCTGAACATGAAACTCGAGTTCTCGCGCAATCGCGAGCGCTACGAGTTCATGAAGTGGGGCATGCAGGCCTTCGACACCTTCCGGCGTCGTGCCGCCGGGATTCGGCATCGTGCACCAGGTCAACCTCGAGTACCTGGCGCGCGGCGTGCACAAGGGCAAGAGCGTGCCCACCGAGGATGGCGGCAAGACCAGGCTCTACTACCCCGACACGCTGGTGGGCACCGACAGCCACACGACCATGATCAACGGCATCGGCGTGGTGGGCTGGGGCGTGGGCGGCATCGAGGCCGAGGCCGGCATGCTGGGCCAGCCGGTGTACTTCCTCACGCCCGATGTCGTGGGCTTCCAGCTCACCGGCAAGCTGCGCGAGGGCGTGACGGCCACCGACCTGGTGCTCACCGTCACGCAGATCCTGCGCGAGCACAAGGTGGTCGGCAAGTTCGTCGAGTTCTTCGGTCCAGGGCACCGAGACGCTCGCCCTGCCCGACCGCGCGACCATCGCGAACATGGCGCCGGAGTACGGCGCGACGATGGGCTTCTTCCCGGTGGACGCCAAGACCATCGAGTACTTCAAAGGCACGGGCCGCACCACGAAGGAGATCGAGGCCTTCGAGGCCTACTTCAGGGCGCAGGGCCTGTTCGGTGTGCCCAAGCCGGGCGAGATCGATTACAGCTCGGTCGTGCAGCTCGACCTGGCCAGTGTCACGCCCAGCCTCGCCGGACCGAAGCGGCCGCAGGACCGCATCGAGCTCGGTCAGGTCAAGAAGCAGTTCGCCAGGCTGTTCAGCCAACCGCCGGCCGAGAATGGCTTCAACCAGCCGGCCAAGAAGCTGGCCAGATCATTCCACACCGAGGATGGGCTGGAGATCCGCAATGGCGACGTGCTGATCGCGGCCATCACGTCGTGCACCAACACCTCGAACCCCAGTGTGCTGCTGGCGGCCGGCCTGCTGGCCAAGAAGGCGGTGACGGCGGGCCTGACGGTCAAACCGCACATCAAGACCTCGCTGGCTCCGGGCTCGCGCATCGTCACCGAGTACCTCGAGAAAGCCGGCCTGCTGCCCTACCTCGAAAAGCTCGGCTTCTACCTCGCCGGCTACGGCTGCACCACCTGCATCGGCAACGCCGGCGACCTGACGCCGCAGATCAACGAGACCATCACCCGCAACGACCTCGTGTGTGCGGCGGTGCTGTCGGGCAATCGCAATTTCGAGGCGCGCATCCACCCCAACCTCAAGGCGAATTTCCTGGCCAGCCCGCCACTGGTCGTGGCCTATGCCATTGCCGGCACGGTCTCGCGGGACCTGATGACCGAGCCCGTGGGCACCGGCAAGGACGGCCGCCCGATCTACCTCGGCGACATCTGGCCGAGCAGCGACGAAATCTACGCGCTGATGAAGTTCGCGATGGACGGCAAGGCCTTCCGCGAGAACTACGACAAGGTCCAGAGCAAGCCGGGCAAGCTGTGGAAGGCGCATCGAAGGCGTGAACGGGCAGGTCTACAACTGGCCGAGTTCCACCTACATCGCCCGGCCGCCGTTCTTCGACGGCTTCACGATGGAGCCGCCGCCGAGCAACGCCGCCATCCAGGGTGCGCGCATCATGGCGCTCTTCGGTGACTCGATCACGACCGACCACATCTCGCCAGCGGGCGCGATCAAGGAGAACTCGCCCGCGGGGCGCTGGCTCAAGGAGCACGGCGTGCTGCCGGCCGATTTCAACAGCTACGGCTCGCGCCGCGGCAACCACGAGGTGATGATGCGCGGCACCTTTGCCAATGTGCGCATCAAGAACCTGATGATCCCGTCGCGGCGCGGACGGCTCGCGCGAGGAAGGTGGCGTGACGCTCTACCGCGGCCATTCGGCCGCAGGCGGCGCACCAGCACCGGCCGAAAAGATGCCGATCTACGACGCCGCCATGCGCTACCATGGCCGACGGCACGCCGACCGTCATCTTCGGCGGCGAGGAGTACGGCACCGGCTCGTCGCGCGACTGGGCGGCCAAGGGCACGCAGCTGCTGGGCATCAAGGCGGTGGTCGCCAAGAGCTTCGAGCGCATCCACCGCAGCAACCTGGTGGGCATGGGCGTGCTGCCCCTGCAGTTCAAGCCCAAGGACTCCTGGCAAAGCCTGCAGCTCCAGGGCGATGAATTCATCGACGTGGTGATCGGCGGGGCATTGGTGCCGCAGTCGGACCTGACGCTCGTCATCCGGCGTGCCGATGGTTCACGTCAGCAGGTTCAGGTGGTGCTGCGCATCGACACCCCGATCGAAGTGGACTACTACAGGCACAACGGGATATTGCCGTACGTGCTGAGGCAGCTCATCGCGTGAGAGGGTGAAAGGACGCCGCTTCAGCTTTGCGGTGCGCGCCGCAGGTGCGGGCGCAGACAGGTGGCGAGCTCCTCCACGTGAGGCATGGTCAGCAGACCGAGGTGGTCGCCCGGGACATTGACGACGCGCAGACGTGGAATGAACGGACCCCACCGGTAGCTGGGATGCGGCGTTTCACCCACCTGGAGATCCAGGTCCTGCGCCCGGGCCAGCACCGCCGGGCCGTCGTACGCCTGCGGGCGGTAGACGCGAATCGCGCGCAGGTAAATGGCTTCGCGCTGCGCGGCGACGCGACGCTCCGCCTCGGCCACCGGATCGAGGGCTGGAGTGGTCTGAATGCGCTCGGCGGCACCCGGCGCACTCGCCAGGCGCCGGAGCATCTTGCCGGTACGCCGGACCAGGCGCGGGAGCAGTGCGCGCTCGATGCTCCCCGGCAGCATGGTGTCGAGCAGACCGACGAACACCACCTCGTGCCCCGCACGGCGCAGTTGCTGTGCCATCTCGAAGGCCAGGACACCACCGAAAGAAACCCCGGCCAGCCGATACGGCCCCACTGGCTGGTGCTCCAGCAGTGTCTCAGGTAGTCGGCGGCCATCTCTTCCACAGTGGGCCATTGCAGCGGTTCGCCAGGCTGCCGCTCCAGCAGCTTCTGCTCGTAGGGCAGGAAGATGCCATAGACGCTGTATTCACCAGCCAAGGCATCCGCCAGGGGCTTGTAGAGCTGTACACCGCAGATACAAAACAAGGTCTCGGGCGCTGGAACGCTCGACAGTGCGATCACTTCAGCCTCATCGTCACGTTGAGGCTTGGGCAGTTCGGCGCAAAGCGCACGCACGCTGGGTGCGCGGTAGAGCTGCTGCAGTCCGCAAGGTTGTCCGAACTCATGTTCGATCGCCCGCACGAGACGGGCGGCGAGCAGCGAATGGCCGCCAAGATCGAAGAAGCTCTGGGTCACGCCTGGCGGCTGGGAAAGATTGAGCAGACGCTGCCACAGGGCCGCCATCGCCGCCTCGGTGGCATCGGCGGGTGGTTCGGCCATCTGTCCGGTGGGCATCTCTTCGTCGACCGCCAGGTGCGTGGGCGGCGGCAAGGCGCGACGGTCCACCTTGCCGTTGGGCAGCAGGGGGATCGAATCCAGGGTCACCACATGCTGCGGCAGCATGTAGGCGGGCAGGCTGGCCGCCAGATGCTCACGCACGACGCTGGCAGAGGGCGCCTCGCCCGGGCACACGAATAGGCGACCAGCCGCAGGTCACCGGCCTGGGGCTCGAAGGTGGTGACCACCGCCCGCGCCATGTGCGGATGGGTGGCCAGGGCACTCTCGATCTCACCCAGTTCGATGCGATGGCCGCGCACCTTGACCTGGGGGTCCAGCCGGCCCAGGTGCTCCAGCAGGCCGTCAGTGGCGCCAGCGACCCAGGTCGCCCGTGCGGTAAAGGCGCCGTGTGGGTGCGGTGGCCAGCGGATCGGCCACGAAACGCTCGGCCGTGAGTTCGGGCCGGTGCAGGTAGCCCAGCGCCACACCCGCGCCACCGATGCAGATCTCGCCCGCGCACGCCGATCGGGCAGGGCTGCAGCTGCTCGTCCAGCACATGCACCTGGGTGTTGGCGATCGGCCGGCCGATGCAGATGCCCGTGCGAGAGATCGTCAACCCGCCAGCACGTCGACCACACCGTGGTCTCGGTGGGCCCGTACAGGTTCCACAGCCGACCCGCGTGCGCTCACGCAGCGGCCTCGGCCAGGTCGCGCGGCAGGGCTCGCCGCCGATCAGCGCCTTGAAGCGATCGTTGCCACGCCAGCCTGCTTCGATCAGCATGCGCCAGGTGGAGGGCGTGGCCTGCATGACCGTGGCACCGCTGCTCTCCAGCAGTTGGCGCAACGCGCGGCCGTCGACAGCCTCTTCACGGCGGTGCCAGCACGATCTGCGCCCCCACGCTCAAGGGCAGCAGCAGTTCCAGCACCGCGATGTCGAAGCTCAGGGTCGTCACGGCAACGAGCCGGTCTCGCTGGCGCAGACCCGGCTCGCGCGCCATGATGTGCGAGGAAGTTGACCACCGCGCGTATGCGGCACCACCACGCCCTTGGGCAGGCCGGTAGAGCCCGAGGTGTAGATCACGTAGGCCGGGTCGTCGGGCCGGGCGTCGCGTTCGGCGTCGGCCTCCAGCGGGCCGCCCGGCAGCCGCGCCAGGTCGCCGGCGTCTCAGTCGAGCCAGCATGGACGGCTCGCGCGGCCACGGCACCAACGCGCGCGAGCGCGGCCTCGGTGATCATCAGCGCCGAGCCGCGCATCCTGGCCATGTGGGCCAGGCGATCGGACGGGTAGGCCGGGTCGAGCGGCACATAGGCCGGCACCGGACTTCAGGATGGCCAGTTGCGCCACCACCATGGCCAGCCGTGCGCTGCACGCACAGGCCGACCAGGAGGCCGCGGCGAGCGCCGCGCGCGCGCAGCAGCCGCGCCAGGCGGTTGGACCGCACCTCGATCTCGGCGAAGGTGAAGGCCTCCTTGCCATGTCGCAGTGCGGTGCGCCAGCGGGGTCCGCTGGACCTGCTGGACGAACGCCTGGTGCGCACAGGCCAGTTGGTCGTAGGTCGCTCCGTGGCGTTCCAGGCGGCCAGTTCCTGACGCTCGAGCGGCTCGGCAGCGCCAACGCGCTGATCTTGCGCTCGGGGTGGGTCAGCATTTCATCGACCAGTTGCACATACGCCGCCAGCCACCGCCTTGCCGTGGCGCTTCGAAGACATCGCTTGCGAAAGTGAGCACGACCTCGCGGCTCTGCTCAAGATCAATCTGCAGCGAAAGATCGAGCTGAGCCGTGCCGCGCTCGATCGGCTCCGGCTTGCATTGCAGGCCGGCCAGGTCAGCGGTTCACCCGGGGTGTTCAGCACGTTGAACATCACCTGCAGATCGGGCATCGCCGTGCCGCCGCGCTCGGCACGCAGGCGCTCGACGAGCAGGTCGTAGGGCATGTCCTGGTGCGCATAGGCAGACAGCGCCCCGGTGCGAACCCGCTGCAGCAACTGGTCGAACGTCGGGTGACCCGAGGTGTCGTGCCGCAGCAGCAGCGTGTTGACCATCACGCCCACCAGTTCTTCGGCGTCGAGCGTGGTGCGGTTGGCCACAGGCGACCCGATGGTGATGTCATCCTGGCGCGTGTAGCTGCGCAACAGCACCGCAAACGCTGCCAGCAGCGTCATGGACGGCGTGACCGCGCGTGCGACGCTGAACTCGCGCAAGCGATGAACCATCTCGACCGGGAGGGTGGTCATCACCCGGTCGCCATCGCTGCTGCGGTGCACCGGCACTGGACGGTCGTAGGGCAGTGCGAGCGGCTGCACGCCGTCAAGACGATCGCGCCAGTACGCCCAGAGCGAGTCGAGCGCGTGCTCGTCGACATGCGCGCGTTGCCAGGCGGCGTAGTCAGCGTACTCCAGGGCAGGCGGCGTCAGAACGGGTAGTTCGCCGGCGCAACGCAAACGGTAGCTGCGCGACAGCTGGCGCATCAGCACGCCGATGGACCATTCATCGCCGATCGCATGGTGCATCACCAGCAGCAGCACATGGACCGTCGGCGCCAGCCGGATCAGGGTGAAACGGTACAGCGGCGCCACCGACAGGTTGAACGGCCGCGTGCCCGTTCGCGCAGCAGGCTGGCCAGTCGATCGTCGCGCTCTCGGGCCGGGAGGGCCGAGAGATCGATCTCGTCCAGCGCCATCGATCCCGGTGCCTCGATGACCTGCATCGGCTCGTCCTCGGTCATTTCGAATGACGTGCGGAAGGCTTCGTGCGACGACACCATGTCGTGCAGGGCCGCATGCAGAACGTTCGGCTCCAGGGCACCCAGCAGCCGGTAGGCCATCGCCATGTTGTAGGCTGCACTCAGCGGATCGCGCTCCTGCAGCAGCCACATGCGACGCTGCGCGAACGACACCGGGGCGCGGCGGGTAGGCGGCCGCGCGCCTGGGTCAACCAGGGCCATGGGCCGGGCAGCCACAGCGACAGCGCCATCGTGGCGCGCACGCTCGATGCAGGCCGCGAGTTCGGCCACGGTGGGATGCTCGAACAGCCAGCGCAGCGGCACGTCTTCGTGCAATCGCGCGCGGGCACGGGCCGCGATGCGTGTGGCCATCAGCGAGTGGCCGCCCAGATCGAAGAAGTTGTCATGGATCCCGAAACGAGCCACTGGGAGCACCGACGCCCAGATCTCAAGCAGGAGTTCTTCCAGCGGTGATCGGGCCGCGACGATGTCGCCGCCAAGCGCATGGACCTCGGGGGCCGGCAGTGACTTGCGGTCGAGCTTGCCGTTGGGCAGCGTCGGCAGCTCGTCGAGGCGAACGAACAGGGAAGGCACCATGTGGGACGGCAGTTGCTTGCCCAACTGCGTCTTGAGATCCTCCATGCACACAGGATCTGCGACCACGTAAGCCACCAGTCGGGGATGGCCCGGAACGTCTTCGCGCAGCAGCACGGCGCTGTGGGTCACTCCGACGCAAGTCTTGAGCTGCGCCTCGATCTCCCCGAGTTCGACGCGCTGACCGCGAATCTTGACCTGGTGATCGATGCGACCCACGTACTCGATATTGCCGTCGGGCAGATGCCGCGCCAGATCGCCAGTGCGATACAGCTTCCGGTCCGGGTGGAAGGGGTCATCGACAAACTTCTCTGCCGTCAGTTCAGGGCGCTTGAGATAACCTCGGCCCACACTATCGCCGCCCACGAACAGTTCACCCACCACGCCGACGGGAACGATCTGACGCAAGCGATCGAGAACATGACATCGCACATTGCCGATGGGACGCCCGATCGGCACGATGGGTCGCGTCGGCGGCTCGGCGCTGAGCTCGAACCAGGTGGCGTCGTCCGAGGCTTCGCTCGGCCCGTAGAAGTTGCCGAGAACCACATGCGGCAATGCGTCATGGAAGTGCTGGGCCAGGCTGGCCTCGAGCGCCTCGCCACCGCTGACCACATAGCGCAGGCTCGTGCATTCACCGATGCGCGGCTCGCTGAGCAACACGCGCAGGGCTGATGGAACCATCTGCAGCACGGTCACCGAGCGGTCGATGACGAAATCCGTCAGCGCTTCCATGTCGCGGTGAATACCGGGGCGCGCCAGCACGATACTCGCACCACACACCAGCGGCGTGAAAATCTCCCAGATGGCCGCATCGAAGCTGATCGTGGTCTTGTGGGCCACGCGATCCTGCGGCTCCAGACGCAAGGCGTCCTTCAACCAGAGGACATGGTTGACAAGGCCGCGATGCGTATTGAGCGCACCTTTGGGTCGCCCGGTGGAACCCGAGGTGAAGATGGCGTAGGCGAGATCGTCGATCGGGTCAGCGTCGGTCAGCTTCTCGCACGCATCGGCATGGGCTGGAAGCTCACGCCAATCCACCGGCAGCATCGTGACGGCCTTGCGGGCCAGAAGCTCTCCAATTCGCGGCAGCAGATGCCCTTGAGTGAGCACAACAGGCGCTTCGGCATCGTCCAGCATGAACGCCAGGCGTTCGGGCGGGAGCTCCGGATCCATCGGCAGGAAGGCACCGCCCGCCTTGAGGACGCCCAGCAGACCGATGAGCAGCTCAAACGAGCGCTCCATGCACACGCCAACCAACACATCAGGCCCGACGGCGCGTGCCCGCAACAAGCGAGCCACTGCATCGGCCTTGGCATTCAAGGTGGCGTAGTCGAGAACCTCGCCGTCGAGCGAGGCGGCGATGGCGTGCGGAGTACGGGCGACCTGCGCCTCCACCAGGCCCTGAACGCTGCCCCGCAGCGCATAGGCCTGCCGGGTGTCGTTCCAGTCGACCAGGATGCAACGGCGCTCCTCGACTGTCAGCAACGGGGCTTCATCGATGCAGCGTGTCGGATCGACCAGAACCGCGTCCAGGAGGGTCTGGAAGTGACCGTGCCAGCGCTCGATCGTGGCGCGGTCGAACAGGTCCGTGCTGTACTCGAAAACGCCGTGGAGCTCGCCTGCCAGGTCGGTGAAGGTCAGGGACAGGTCGAACTTCGACGTGCCCAGCGGCAGGTTCATGCGCTCGCTGCGGAGTCCTGACAGCTCGACGCTATCGGAGGGGTAGCTCTGCAGCGCAAACGAGACCTGGTACAGCGGATTGCGCGACAGGTCGCGCTCCGGACTGAGATCGGCCACGAGCCGATCGAAGGGGAGCTCCTGGTGGTCCAGCGCGTCGAGCGTGGACTGGCGAACACGACTCAGCGCTTCGACGAATGTGGGCTGCCCGCCCAGATCGGTGCGAAGGACGACGGAGTTGACGAAGTAACCCACCTGGTTCTCGAACTCGGGTCGGCTGCGGCCCGCGACCGGACTGCCCACGGCCACGTCATCCTGCGAGGCGAGACGCTTGAGCAGCACCTTGTACACCGCGAGCAGGAGCATGAACACGGTGGCGCCCTGGGCCTTGGCCAGTGCGTGAAGCCGTGCGACGGTCTCCGCCGGCAACATGAACTCCAGCGTGGCGCCGCGCTCACTCAGCCGTGGCGGCCGGGCGCGATCGGTCGGCAGCTCCAGCGGGGCAATGCCGGCCAGCTGGCGTCGCCAGAAATCCACCTCGCTGGCCAGCGCGCCGCTTTCGTAGCGCTGACGCTGCCAGGCCGCGCAGTCGGAGAACTGCAGCTCAAGAGGCAATGGGCCTGCACCGATCGGCTGGCGCGCGATGGTCGCCTCGGCGTAGAAGCGCGCGAGCTCGCGCGCAATCACGCTCAATGACCAGCCATCGCACACGATGTGGTGAATGACCATGAGCAGCACATGTCGCTCTTCGCCAAGTCGGAACAGCACCACACGCCAAGGCACCGAGGCCACCAGATCGATGGGCTGCGTGGCATGGCGGGTGACAAGCGACTCGAGTTCGCTCGCGGTGCAGGCGCTGGCATCGATCACGCTCAGGTTCACATCGGCAGCGTCGCAGACATGCAACTCTGCCTGGCCCTCCCGCGTGAGAAAGCGCGTGCGCAGGCTCTCATGTCTTTCGACAACGCGCTGCCAACTGTTCCCGAGTGCGGCGACGTTCAGCGGACCATCCAGCCGCACGGCACGAGGCAGGTTGTAGAGCGAGGTCGAACCGATCAATTGCTCGAGGAACCACAGGCCTTCCTGCGCAAATGACAACCGGGCAGCCTGCCCGGGCATCAGCCGTGCGATGGGGTCGCTGAGCGGCGTGGCAGCGTGGCTGGCGGACGGGTCGCCCGCGCCGGCCTGGGCCTGACGTGCAGCCAGCAAGGCCAGCAGGCGGGCTCGCGCTGCGTCGCTGACGGTGGGGGATTCGAGCGGTTTGGACATGGTCGCAACAGGTCCTATCAGAGCGACGTCAGGCCGTCGAAAGCCTCGCCCATGGCCACCAGCACCCGTCGGCTGCCGGTGAACCGGTTGCGACCGTGCGCCATGGCCAGGTTGTCGACCAGCAGGACGTCTCCTCGTTGCCAGGGGAACGAGAGTGTCTCGGCGTCATAGGCGCGACGCACCTCGTCCAGGTCGTCATCGCTGATGGGTGAGCCGTCGCCGAACCAGGCCTGGCGTGGCAGATCCTCTGGCGCGAAGCTCTCCTCGAGCACCTCTCGCACATCGGGCTTCAATGGCGGACGTGTGAAAGAGGTGCGCCTGGTTGAGCCACAGCCATCGGCCGTCGTCGGGGTGCCGCAGGGCGGCCTGGCAGGTTTCGGTGGTCCGCAGGTGGTCCGGCGAAATCCATTCACACTGGATGCGCCGGCTGGCGCAGTAGCGCTCCACGGCCTCGCGACTCTCGGTCTGGAAGGTCTTCTGCCAGCTCAGGTCGAACGTACCGGTGTAGTTGCGCACATAGCGCACGCCATGCGCGTTGAACCGTTCGCGCACCTCCGGCGGGATGCGCTCATGCACCCGGTGGCTGTCGGCCAGGGGTGTCTGGCCACCGGTCTCCGCGCACACCTCGCTGTAGAACCAGATCTTGCGCGGCCACTCGGTCGTGTAGCTCATCTCGTTGTGCAACGGGATGACCTCTGCCGACGGGAACTCCGTCGACGTGAAGATGTTGCCCTTCATCCGGGTGCGCGGACTCGAGCCGTAGCGATAGTCCAGCATCTCGCGATGGAAGACCTCGACCAATTCCTCGAAGGCGTTCGCGTCAGGCACATCGAACCCGCGAAACAGCACGGCCTGATGCGACTTCAAGCGATCGAGCAGGTGCGCTTGATGCACCCTGGCGTACGCCGTTGCACTCAGCGAGGGACTGAGCGCCTGCACACAGTGCACGCGCGAAACCGCTTCGAAGAGGGTGTACTCCCTGGCTGCGACATTTTCCACGGGGCAGACGGTCACGCGAAGCGTGTGGCGCGGCGGGAACAAAGTGCGAAGGTGTGTCGATCATGGCTGGGTGCACCCGGTAGAGGTAGAGGTCGCGCGGCACTCAGGTCACGCGGCGTGCGGCTGCGGCTGCGGCTTCTTCGATGGCCAGCAGTTTCAGAACTTCGGCGTCGGACAGCGCGGCGACCTGGCTGAGCAGATCGGGGGCAGGTGCGACCGGAGCCGGCTGAATCTGCAAGGCCAGCGCACGGATCGACGGATGCCGGAACAGCGTGGCCGGCGGCAGCTTGATGCCCTGCTGCTTGTTGATGCGGCTGATGACGCGCATACCGCTGAGCGAGTCGCCACCCAGGGTGAAGAAGTTGTCGTCCACGCCAATGCTCTGTCGATCCAGCACACCGCAGAAGATGCCGTGCAGGTCGTGCTCGAGAGGCGTCTGCGGAGCTGCGCTCGCCACGTCGTTGGCTGCCGCGAACTGCCGCGACAGCTCGCTGCGCTGAACCTTGCCGGTCGCGCTGCGCGGGATGGCATCGGTGATGGTGATCGTCGATGGCACCTTGAAGTCGGCCAGACGCGAGAAGAGATGCTCCCGCAGCACGGACTCGACGGCACTCGCACCCGGATGGAGCACGACGGCAGCGACCACGTCCTCGCCCAGCGTGGGATGGGGCACCGCAAAGACGGCGGCATCGCGCACCGCCGCATGAGCGAGCAGTGCCGACTCGATCTCGAGCGGTGAAAGCTTTTCGCCGCCGCGATTGATCACGTCCTTCAAGCGCCCGCAGATGCTCACAAAGCCGTCGGCGTCCACGCGCGCGAGGTCGCCGGTGCGGAACCAGCCGTTGACCCACGCCTGTGCTGTAGCGATCGCATCCCCATCGTAGCCCTGGGCCACCCCGGCCCCGCGTACCAGGAGTTCGCCCTCGATCGCGCTCCCTTGCGTCGTCCGCAGTTCGCGCACTTCGCCGTCGGGCTGGCGGAATGCCAGCTCCACACCGCTGGCCTGGCCCACGGCGCCCGCCTTGCGGCGTCCCGGTGGCAAGGGATTGCTCACCATCTGCGACCACTCGGTCATGCCGAACGATTCGATGACAGGCGCCCGCAGGACGGCTTCCAGACGTTCGAGCACTGGGGCTGGCAAAGCCGAAGACGTCGAACGCACAAACCGCAGGTCAAGCCGCGCGGTGGTTTCTGGATGGCTCGTGGCGTGCTCGAGAACGCTGGCGTGGATGGTGGGGCTGGCGCTGTACCACGTGGGCTGGAAGCTTGCCACCGCATCGAAGAAGGCTCCCGGCTCGAAGGTCGGCTGGCAGACCACCGACGCCCCGGCGGTCATCGACGAGAGCAGCACGCCGACGATGCCATGGCTGTGGAACAGCGGCATGACGTTGACGCTGCGGTCGTTCGGGCTCAACTGCAGGTGCTCGGCGATGTTGCGCGCCGATGCGCCCAGCTGCGAATGCGTCAACACCACCCGCTTGGCGACACCGGTGGTACCCGAGGTGTGCAGGATCAGCGCGGCGTGATCCGGGTCGACCGACTCGCTCGCGGCGTTGTCGGTCAGCTCACGCATCACGGCAGACCCTGGGTTGATCAGCTCGAGTTCGAAGCTGCCGGCCACGGACTCCGCGCCTGGGCGAAGGCCCAGAAGCATGAGCCCGAGCGAAGCGGCAACAGCGCTCACTGCAGTATCGACGGGCAAGGCCACGAGCAGCACGCGGGCCCCCGACGCACGCAGCGCACCCATCAGTTCCTCGGCCGGCATGGACGGGTTGAGCGGCATGCAAACGGCATGCGCCATCACCGACAGCAAGGCGCTCGCCGCTTCTGCGCCCTGCGGCACCATCAGGGCCACGCGCGAATCACGGGCGACGCCGCAGCGGCGCAGTTGAGTACCCGTGAGCGCCATCTGATTCAAGAGGTCATCGAAGCTCATGCTTCGGCGACCCAAAGCCATCAGAGCAGGTCGAGTGCCGTGAGTCTGAGCATTCGCATGCACGCTCACGAGCCAAGGCGTGACTTTGTCCCTCAGATCTGACATGTCCATCCTCTTCAGATATTGAGCCGTCTGCCGAGCCTGTACGGGCTCAATGCGAGAAGTCTTCAGGAATGCTACTCAAGCATCCCCCTCGCGTGTTCCGGGATTCGCGGGGATATTCCGCAGGCTCACGTCTCTCGGCGTCAATCCACCCGATTCACGGGGTTCCCAGTCGGCCCCCCGTATTGGAGCGCTAACACGGGATGTGCGGGGGCTCTCTCACCTCCAACTGCAGAGTAAGCGTCCTGTCCGTGGTCACCTGCGCCCGGACTTGGGAGGCATCTTGTTGCGACATGTATCGACGGGTTGCGGGTAAGCCCCAACCTGCACCACGCCGACGCTTGATTTCGCTTGCGCCTTGCCCTACCGCTGGTTGCACTTCTCACCGGTCGGACTCGAGTTGACGCGTCGCGCTTGCAACACTTCGGCGTGAGGTCGATGGCAGGGAGTGTTGTCGTTGCTTCCCCGCAGGCATCTGCCTCGGCCGATACCCCAGTTTGTCCTGACCTGATTTCCGAGAGAAGCCCCAATCGATGATCTCAAGCCTGCACTTTCAACCGCGGGCCCGTGCTGTGCTCCACCCTTTCCTGCTGGCGCTGAGCGTCTTGGCAGGCTGCGGTGGCGGCAGTGATGACAGTGGCCTGCAGGCGTCGGCCAGCGGCAGCGGCGATTCCGCACTGAGCAGTGGCTCGGTCACGACCAGCGCCTCCGCGCAGCGCGCTGCGTACTACGTGGAAGAAGGCAAGCTGCGGGACCCGTGCGGCGTCGAAGTCATTCCGCGTGGCGTCAACAAGATGGCCGTGTTCGGCGACCGCGCCGGCAACTCCTTCCCCGAGATCGCCAAGACCGGCGCGAACATGGTGCGCTTCATGTGGCTCACCGAAGTGCCCGCCTCCGAGGCCGTGCAGACGCTCCAGCGCGCCGTCGACTCCCAGCTCATCCCGGTTTGGGAACTGCACGATGCCACCGGCGACTTCTCCAGGATGCCCACCATCGACGCGTTCTGGAACAACGCCAGCACGATCTCGGTGCTGCGCCAGTTCGAGTCGAAGGTCATCGTGAACCTGGCCAACGAGGCCGGCGACTACAACGTCTCGGACTCGACCTTCGTCAACACCTACTCGTCGATCATCTCCAAGCTGCGCAACGCAGGGCTGCGCATGCCGTTCATGATCGATGCGGCCGGCTGGGGCCGCAATGTGGAGCAGTTGCTTCGGGTGGCGCCGTCCATCCAGGCGGCCGATCCGCTCAGGAACGTGATCTTCTCCTGGCATCAGTACGACGTGGGCTCGGACCAGCCTGCGCGGGTGGCCAATGCGTTCTCGACCGCGGTGGCCCAGAAGATCCCGCTGCTGGTGGGTGAGTTCGGCCCGGTGTCGGCAGGCGCCTGCGGTCAGGCGGTGGACTACCGCACCGTGATCTCGCAGGCCCAGTCGCATGGCCTGGGCTACCTGGCATGGTCCTGGGACAACTTCAACGGCGACTGCGCCACCGCCAACGGCTCGGCCTTCGACATGGTCGGTGACGGCATCAACCTGTCCACCCTCAAAGCCGGCTACGCCACCGAGGTCGTCCTCTCCCACCCCGCCAGCATCCAGAAAACCTCCGTCCGCACCCACTGGCAGAACCTCGGTCGGTGCACGCCTTGAGCGATCGCTCTATGCTCCGGGCCTGATGGCCGAACCGTTCAAGAACCTGATCGATGCGTCGCTGGTCCGTGCGCTGGGCCAGCAACTGGAACGTCATGCACCGGCGTTCGAGCGCCGACGCTTCGAGACCCTGGCGATCCGCGGCCTGACCGAGCTCGAACTCAAGTCGCGCGCCATGCAGGTGTGCGATGCGCTCGAGCAGACGCTTCCTGCTCACTTCGATCACGCGGCCGGGCTCATCGAAGCCTGTCTCGCGCCGCCACGTGCCCCCGGCGAAGCAACGCCGACTGCTGACGCCGACGCGGGTGTGACTGGCTGGGCTGTCTGGCCGCTGGCAGAGTACGTTGCCCGGCGCGGACTCGCCACACCCGAGCGCGCGCTGCAATGCCTGCACGCGCTGACCCAGCGATTCACAGCCGAGTGGTCGATCCGGCCCTTCATCATTCAGCACCCGGACCTCACCTGGCGCACCCTGCAGCGCTGGCTCACCGACCCCAGCGAGCATGTGCGGCGGCTGGTGAGCGAAGGCAGCCGCCCGCGCCTGCCTTGGGGCACGCAACTGCGCAGCCTGATTGCCGACCCCTCTCCTGCCTTGCCGCTGCTCGAGGTGCTGCAGGACGATTCGAGCGCGTATGTGCGACGCAGCGTGGCCAACCACCTCAACGACATCGCGAAGGACCACCCCGACGCTGGTCGCCCAGTGGCTGGAGACACACTTGCCCGATGCACCTGCCCAGCGACAGACCTTGCTGCGCCACGCCAGTCGCACGCTGATCAAAGCGGGCCATGCGCGGGTGCTCAAGGCCTGGGGACTGGGAGAACGGTTCAAGGGCGACGTCGATCTGGCCTTGAAGCCCAGTCGCGTCAAGATGGGCGAACACGTCGAACTCACGCTTGCGCTGTCGTCCCGTGCGCGGCGCCGTCTGTCGATCGTGGTTGACTACGGCGTCCACCACGTCAAGGCCAACGGCTCGACCTCGGTCAAGGTCTTCAAGGGATGGAACCTCGAGCTGGCACCGGGCGAAGCACGCTCGCTGAGCAAGCGTCACTCGTTCCGCCCCATCACCACCAGGACCTACCACCCAGGACTGCACGGCGTCGACATTCGCATCAATGGCGTCATTTTGAGCCGAGCAGACTTCACGTTGATGTGCTGAGCCGACTTCAACGGCCGCCCACGCGCGCTTCAGGCCCGCAGGTCGGACCACTGCTCAGCGTTGAAGCCCACCCGCACCAGGCCACCCTCGACCAGCACCGGTCGGCGGATGACGCTGGGCTGTTCGGTCATCAGGGCGATGGCCGAGGCCGCATCGTGCACCGCGGACTGCCGCTCGGCTGACAGCTTGCGCCAGGTCGTGCCTTGGCGGTTGAGGAGTGGTTCCCAGCCGAGCTCGGCCACCCAGTGGCGCAAGGCCTCTTGCGGCACGCCCTGCTTCTTGTAGTCGTGAAAGGCGTGCACCAAGCCGTGCTCGGCGAGGAAGGCACGCGCCTTCTTGACGGTGTCGCAGTTGGGAATGCCGTAGACGGTGATGCTCATTTCAGGATGTCCGGACGCTCGCTGTCGGCGCATTGGGGATCGGGGTAATAGCCGGTGTCGACCACCCGCCCTGCCGGGTCGATGCCCACCTGGAACCACTTGCAGAACAGCACTGTCATAGCGGTACGACCACACCGTCTGGTTCTGGAAGTCCAGGCGCCATTCGCGCGCCGGGCGCCCGAGTGTCTGGCGAAGTTCCGCGCTGGACATGCCAGCGAGGATCGCATTGAAGCGCCGCTCGGTCAGCACCTGCTCGGCGCGTTGCAGCCTTCCGGCGGAATCAAAGTCGAGCATCCAGGTTTCCTTGCCCATCGGCCCGCGGGCGTACTCCACACGCTGACCGCCTCCGGGCAGCGCGAAAGTCTCCGTCGGCGCGCCGAGTGCCTGCTGCGTTTGCGCGAGCGACACGCCGGATTGGAGCGCTGCAGGGTTGAAGTAGGCACACCCTGAAAGAGAAAGGGCCGTCGCCATCACGCCGGCAAGTGCGAAAGACATCGCAGACGCTCGCCCGCGACACAGGCCGACCCGAGGTGCAAGGTTCATGGCAATCTCCTGGGCAAGGACCTTGGAGTCCATGGGTGCATCGTGCCACGCCTGATTCGCGCCTTGGCCCGGCTGCCTAGAATCCCCTGCGCCCACTCGCTTTCTCTGTCCATGCCCGCACTCCCGCCCTTCGTCCAGTCGCTGGATCACGGCATCCATGTGATCGACACCGGGTTCCACCGCCCGGCGTTCGATGCCAGCTACCTGATCGTGGAGGAAGGCCGCGCCGCATTCGTCGACACCGGCACCAACCACGCCGTGCCGCGATTGCTGGCGGCGCTCGATGCCCTGGGACTGCAGCCGGCAGACGTGGACGCACGTGATCCCCACGCACGTGCACCTCGACCATGCCGGTGGCGTGGGGCTGCTGATGCAGCACCTGCCGCGCGCCACGCTGGTGGTGCATCCCCGTGGCGCGCGCCACCTGATCGATCCGACGGCGCTGATCCAGGGCGCCACCGCGGTGTACGGGGCCGCGGAGATCGAGCGCTCCTACGGCCAGATCGTCGGCGTGGATGCCGCGCGGGTGGTGACCACGCACGACGGCATGCGCCTGTCGCTCGCGGGCCGCGAGCTGCTGTTCTTCGACACGCCCGGCCACGCCCGCCACCACCACTGCATCTGGGACGAGCGCAGCCGCGGCTTCTTCACCGGCGACACCTTCGGCCTGAGCTACCGCGAGTTCGACACCGCGCAGGGGCCCTGGCTGCTGCCCACGACCACGCCGGTGCAGTTCGAGCCCGAAGCCCTGCGCGCCTCGGTGGACCGATTGTTGGCACACGCAGCCGCAGTGCTCTACCTCACGCACTTCGGCCAGGTGACCGACGTGCCGCGGCTCGGCGCGATGTTCATGGAGCAGCTCGATCAGATGGTCGCCCTGGGCCGTCGGCTGCGCCAGCATCCCGACCGCCATGCGGCGCTGCGCGGGGTCTGCTCGAGCAGTACCTCGAGCGCACGACGCGTCATGGCTGCGCGCTGGCGGCCGATCAAGTCGAGTCCCTGCTGGCCATGGACACCGAGCTCAACGCGCAAGGCATGGCCATCTGGCTCGACAAGGAAGCCGCATGAGCGCGCTGGGCAGCTCCCCCGCGCGAATCCCGCAGCACCCACCGCGGAGGGCAGTCCATGAGCGCCGTCCACTTCCACCTCGAAGGCCGCGTCGCGGTGGTCACCGGCGCGGCGCAGGGCATCGGCGCGGCCTGTGCGCGCCGGCTGGCCGGCGACGGCGCCGCGGTGGCGCTGTGGGACATCGCGATGCGCACGCGGCGAGGCGCTGGCCGATGAGCTGCGTGGCCGGCGGCGCCCGGGCGCACTACGTTCACTGCGATGTGTCGCGCAAGGCCGATGTCGATGCGGCGCTGGCCAGCTCGCAGCGTGCGCTGGGCACGGTCGACGCGCTCGTCAACAACGCCGGCATCTTCAAGGCTGCGGACTTTCTCGACATCACCGAGGCCGACTGGGACGCGGTGATCGCGGTCAACCTCAAGGGCGCGTTCCTGGTCGGCACAGGCGGTGTCCCGGGTCATGGCGGCTCATGGCGGCGGCGCGATCGTGAACATGAGCTCGGTGAACGGCGTGATGGCCATTCCGAGCATCGCCAGCTACAACGTGAGCAAGGGTGGCATCGACCAGCTCACGCGGGTGATGGCGCTGGCGCTGGCCGATCGCGGCATCCGCGTCAACGCGGTGGCGCCGGGCACCATTGCCACCGAACTGGCGCAGCGGGCCGTGCTGGGCAGCGAGGCTGCCCGGCAGCGCATCATGAGCCGCACGCCGCTGCAGCGCCTGGGTGATCCGCAGGAGATCGCCGATGTGGTGGCCTTCCTGCTGAGCAGCGCGTCCAACTACCTGACCGGCGAGATCGTCTATGCCGACGGCGGCCGGCGCGCATTGAACTACACCGTCTGAGGAGACTGACTTGAACCCTTCCACCGACCGCGGCGCACCGACATCCATGAGACTGCTGCACACCATGCTGCGCGTGGGCGACCTGCAGCGCTCGATCGACTTCTACACCCAGGTGATGGGCATGACGTTGCTGCGCACCACCGAGCGGCCGGAGCAGAAGTACTCGCTGGCCTTCGTGGGCTACGGCAGCAACCCGGACCACGCCGAGATCGAACTGACCTACAACCATGGCGTGAGTGCCTACGAGCTGGGCACGGCCTACGGCCACATCGCCATCGGCGTGCCCGACGCCTATGCGGCGTGCGAGAAGATCCAGGCGGGCGGCGGCAACGTCACCCGCGCGGCCGGCCCGGTGAAGGGCGGCGCGACCGTGATCGCTTTCGTCACCGATCCGGACGGCTACAAGATCGAGCTGATCGAACGCAAGCCCTGAAGGGGGCGCTCCACAGCCGCCAGCTCAACGCAGTGCGCTGGCTTCCTTGGCCAACTGCGTGATGCGCGCCCAGTCCTTGGCTGCCACCGCGTCGGCCGGCGTCAGCCAGGAGCCGCCGCAGACCTTGACGTTGGGCAGCGCCAGGAACTGCGGCGCGGTCTGCAGCGTGATGCCGCCGGTGGGGCAGAACACCACGTCGGGAAACGGCCCGGCCAGCGCCTTCAGCAGCGGGATGCCGCCGGCCGCGTGGCCGGAAAGAACTTCAGGAACCCATAGCCGTCGGCCTGGGCCCGCATCACCTCGCTGGCCGTGGCCACGCCGGGCAGCAGCGGCAGGCCGATGTCGCGGCAGTAGCGACCGATCTCGCCGGTGTAGCCGGGGCTCACGCCGAACTCGCAGCCGGCGTCCTTGGCGGCCTGGGCGTCGGCCACGGTGCGGATCGTGCCGGCGCCGACGATCGCGTCGGGCACGCCGCGGCGATGGCCTCGATGCACTTCAGCGCGACGGGCGTGCGCAGCGTCACCTCCAGCACGCGCACGCCGCCGGCCACCAGGGCCTGCGCCAGCGGCACGGCGTCGTCGAGGCGGTCGAGCACGATCACCGGGATCACCGGGCCGTGGGCGACGAGGTCATGAGCGTTCATGGCGTGTCCTGTCCTTGGTGTCAGAGCCAGGTGCAGGCGCCTTCTTCGGCGCTGAGCACGTTGCGGCGCATGCCGGCGAAGAGTTCGCGGCCCAGGCCGTGGGCGTTGGTGTCGGCCTGCTGGGCGGGCACGGGCTCGACACTGCGCGCCGCCCAGACGGCGTCGGATCGACCAGGGCCTGCAGCGTGCCGGCCACGGCGTCGAGGCGGATCAGGTCGCCGTCGCGCACCTTGCCCAGCGGCCCGCCGGCCAGCGCCTCCGGGCTCACGTGGATGGCCGCCGGCACCTTGCCCGAGGCGCCGCTCATGCGGCCGTCGGTCACCAGCGCCACCTTGAAGCCCTTGCCCTGCAGCACCGCCAGCGGCGGCGTCAGCTTGTGCAGTTCGGGCATGCCGTTGGCGCGCGGGCCCTGGAAGCGCACCACGGCGACGAAGTCGCGCTCGAGTTCGCCGGCCTTGAAGGCGGCGAGCAGCGCCTCCTGGCCGTCGAACACGCGCGCCGGCGCTTCGATCGACGTGGCGGTCGTCCGGCACGGCCGAGATCTTGATCACCGCGCGGCCGAGGTTGCCGGTCAGCAGCTTCAGGCCGCCGTTCGCGCTGAAGGGCTGCGCGGCGGTGCGCACGACGCGTCGTCGTCGCTGGCCGGCCGGCAGCGCGGTCCAGCGCAGCCGCTCGCCGTCGCGCTGCGGCACCTGGCCGTAGGCGGCGCAGGCCGCGCGGCGACGACGGTCGCCACGTCGGCGTGCATGCAGCCGCCGTCGATGCAGTTCGCGGATGCACGAAGCCGGGGCCGCCGGCGGCCTGGAACTGGTTCACGTCGGCGCTGCCGTTCGGGTAGACGCGCGCCAGCAGCGGCATGGCGTGCGACAGGTCGGCGAAGTCGGTCCAGTCGATCAGGATGCCGGCCGCGCGCGCCACCGCCACCCAGTGGATCAGGTGGTTGGTGGAGCCGCCGGTGGCCAGCAGCGCGACCATGGCGTTGACGATCACGCGCTCGTCGACCAGCCGGCCGATCGGCGTGAACGCTCGCCGCCTTGGCGATGGCGAGCACGCGTGCGCACCGCCTCGCGCGTGAGCGCCTCGCGCAGGTCCGCATGCGGGTGGATGAAGGCGGCGCCGGGCACGTGCAGGCCCATCGCCTCGAGCAGCATCTGGTTGCTGTTGGCGGTGCCGTAGAAGGTGCAGGTGCCGGCGCCGTGGTAGGCCGCCGATTCGGCCTCGAGCAGCTCGTCGCGGCCCACCAGGCCCTGCGCGTACTGCTCGCGCACCTTGGACTTGGCGTTGTTGGACAGGCCGGTGCTCATCGGCCCGGCGGGCACGAAGACGCAGGGCAGGTGGCCGAAGTGCAGCGCGCCGATCAGCAGGCCGGGCACGATCTTGTCGCACACGCCCAGCAGCAGCGCGGCGTCGAACACGTCGTGGGTCAGCGCGATGGCGGTGCCCATCGCGATGGTGTCGCGCGAGAACAGGCTCAGCTCCATGCCGGGCAGGCCCTGCGTGACGCCGTCGCACATGGCCGGCACGCCGCCGGCCACCTGCACCGTGGCGCCGTGCCGGCGCGCCTCGTCGCGGATCAGCGCCGGGAAGCCCTCGTAGGGCTGGTGCGCCGACAGCATGTCGTTGTAGGCCGTGACGACGCCGATGTTCGGCGCGCGCTCGGCCACGACGCGCAACTTGTCGTTGGCCGGCAGCGCGGCAAAGGCGTGCGCCACGTTGGCGCAACCCATGCGGTCGGCGCCGCGCGGGCGCTGGATCGTGCGCCTCGACGCGGGCCAGGTAGGCGCCGCGCAGTGGCGGCGCTGCGCTCGCGGATGCGCTGGGTGACTTCGACGAGGGCAGGCTTCATGGCGGCTCCCGGGCGTTGTAACTCTGGCCCTGATTATCAGGTAACCGGGTTACATCGTCACAACAACCAGCCCCGTGCCGCAGGCATAGGGCCGCCTCAACGCAGGCGCAGCTCGACGCGGCGGGCCTCGCGCGGCGTCGGTGCCGCCGGTGGTCAACTCGCGGCTTGCTCATGACCAGACGCTCGCGGGGCGACGCCATTCGCCTCGAGCGCATGGCGCACGGCCTGCGCGCGGCGCTTGGCGAGATCGGCGTTCTTCTCGGGGTCGCCACTGGCATCGTGGAAGCCCGAGATCAGCACCGAGACGCCGCCGTTGGCGCGGGCAGCATCGGCCACCTTGGCCAGCACGCCCGATGGCGTCGGCCG
The DNA here is from genome assembly GCA_963739925.1 of uncultured beta proteobacterium. Lineage (GTDB taxonomy): Bacteria > Pseudomonadota > Gammaproteobacteria > Burkholderiales > Burkholderiaceae_C > CAVUBY01. The sequence continues at coordinate 305,008 of CAVUBY010000004.1, forward strand.
GCAAGGCATCGGAGCCGACCTCGAAGTACAGCCGCTCCGCGGCCTCGCTCACCGCCACCGCGGCCGCGGCAGGCTCTGCCGGCGCGGCCGGAGCGGCCGCGCGGCAGGCGGCTTGCCCGAGGCGGGTGAATACTTCGAGCCTGATCGGCTGATGGCCAAGCCGATCACGCCGGCGATGACCAGGGCCACGATGCCGGCGAGCACCATCAAGTGCGAGATTCTGTGTGTCGTCGTTCTGGTCGCTCATGGCATCGTCCCTGCTGAAAAGAAAATCATTCTAGAGTCCGGTCATGTCGAGCCTGCCCGACCCCCTGACTGTGCGCGACCCGCGCCCGCTGCTGGCCAGCACGCTGGCGCAATGGGGTGGTGAGCGCGACCTGTGGGTGTTCGGCTACGCCTCGCTGATCTGGCGCCCCGAGTTCGATGCCGCCGAGCAGCGGCCGGCGCTCGTGCACGGCTGGCACCGCGCGCTTGCGGATGCGCTCGCGCATCAACCGCGGCACGCCCGAGCAGCCCGGCCTGGTGTTCGCGCTGGTGCCCGGCGGCTCGTGCCGCGGCATGGTCTACCGCATCGAGCGGCCAGCGCGCCGCGAGCGAACTCGAGCGCCTGTGGGAGCGCGAGATGCCCACCGGCGTCTACGACCCGCGCTGGCTGCCCTGCCGCACGCCGCAGGGCCCGGTGCAGGCGCTGGCCTTCACGCTCAGCCGGCGCAGCCCGAGCCACACCGGGCGCATTGCCGACGACGAGATGCTGGACATCCTGCGCCACGCGCGCGGCCGCTACGGCAGCACGCTCGACTACCTGCTGGAGACCGCCGCGGCGCTGCGCCGCTGCGGCATCCGCGACCGCGAGATCGAGCGGCTGGTGGCGCTGGCCCGCGCGGCACGGCGCTGAGCTGACCGGCGTCGCTGGCGCCCGACGGCGCGTCAGACGCCGCGCTCGGGCAGCTGGCCGCGGCTGCGCGGCGCGCACCGCGTCCAGGTCGGCCTGCGGTGTCGACGTCGATCAGCACGCCCGGGGTCGTCGACCTCGACGCCGAACGCCGGGTAGCGCGCCACCAGGCGCCGCGCGCCTTCGTCGCCGCTGCAGCGCGACGAGCTCGGAGTACAGCTCGGCGCGCGAAGCCCACCGGATGGCCGCGCCGGCCTCGGTGCTGCGCATAGACCACCGGATGCTGCTCCAGCGCCGCGGCCACCGCCAGCAGCGTGGCGGCCGCACCATCGGCATGTCGCCGGGCAGCATCAGCCAGCCGGCGGCATCCGGGCCGCGCGCTCACGCCGGCGGCGATCGAGTAGCCCATGCCGAGCTGCGGCTCGGTCCGGCGCTGCCCACCTCGGGCAGCACGACCACGTCGCGCGCGGCCACGCTGCGGCGGGCCACGTCGGCAAGGGCCTCGGTGGTGACCACCACCACCGGCAGCTGCGTCGCGATCGCGTGCCGCAGCGTGGTGCCGAGCACGGTGGCGCCGCCCAGGCGCTGGGCGAGCTTGTGGTCGGTCGCCCAGGAAGCGGCTGCCCTTGCCGGCCGCCAGCACGATCGATGGCTGGTCGCGATCTCATTCGCGCCGTCACTGTTCTTGTTGGCCTGGTTGACGCGCACCGACCACTGCCGGTGACCTGACTGCGCAGTACAAGGATGGGAGCTGCACCCCGGCGGCAGAAAGTGGGACGTATACCTAGGCCTTCCCCGTAAGCAGACTCTGCCTACGCACAGTTGTCAGGCGGGTTGCGCACCGATCGCCTATACTCGTCTTCATCATGACCGACCTCTCCGCGACATCGCCGACCTGCGCAAGAGCTACGAGCGCGCCGAGCTCGACGAAGCCGCGGCCGCCGACCCGCTGCACCAGTTCGAGCTTGGCTGCAGCAGGCGCTCGAGGCCGCAGTTGCCCGAGCCGAACGCGATGACGCTGGCCACCGTGGGCGCCGACGGCCGGCCGTCGACGCGCGTGGTGCTGATCAAGGGCGTACGACGAGCGCGGCATCGTCTGGTACACCAACTACGACAGCCGCAAGGGCCGCGAACTCGCGGCGCACCCGTTCGCCGCGCTGCAGTTCCACTGGGTCGAACTCGAGCGCGTGGTGCGCATCGAGGGCCGCGTCGAGAAGGTCGACGACGGCCGAGTCCGACGCCTACTTCCGCTCGCGCCCGCTGGACTCGCGCATCGGCGCCTGGGCCTCGCCGCAGAGCCAGGTGATCGCCTCGCGCGCGGTGCTGGTGGCCAACGCGGCGAAGCTACGGCGCGCAGTTCCTGCCCACCTGCCAGCAGCCGCCGCGGCCGCCGCACTGGGGCGGCTACCGGCTGCGTGCCCGACCGCTGGGAGTTCTGGCAGGGCCGCAAGACCCGCCTGCACGACCGCCTGCGCTACCGGCTCGCCGACGGCGGGTGGGTGCGCGAGCGGCTCGCGCCCTGACGCGCTGGACGCAGATCAAGTCGCCATCGTCCGAGCTCGACGCGCAGCCTGCGCATCGAGTGCCGACAGGAAACGCTCGAAGTCGATCGGCTTGGTCCAGTAGTCGTCGAAGCCGGCCGCCGGCGCACGCTGCGACATCCTCCGGCATGGCGTTGGCCGACAAGGCAATCACCTGGGTGTCGCGAAGCATGGGCAGCGCGCGTGCCCGACGCAGGACCTGAAAGCCGTCCATGTCTGGCAGCTGCATGTCCACGAGCAGCACATCGGGTGCAGCTTGTCTGGCGCGTTGGAGGCCGTCACGGCCGTCCGTCGCGCAGCGCAACGACAGACCCGGACGCAAGGCCACGAGCTCTTCGACCAGCAGCACATTCACCGGGTTGTCCTCGATGTAGAGGATGTCGAGCTTGCGCGCAGCCGCATCGACAGCAGCGGGCAGCAGGGCGCCAGGTTGCGGCAAGGCACCTTCGGCGGCCCGCAGCCAGACGTGAAAGGCTGAGCCCACACCGACCTCGCTCTCGACTTCCACCCGCCCGCCCATCGAGTGCACCAGGTGACGCACGATGGTCAGGCCGATGCCCACGCCTTCGATGCCATCGCGCTCGGCGCCGAGTCGATTGAAGGGTTCGAACAAGTGTGCCAGCTGGTGCGCGCTGAGGCCGCGACCCGTGTCGCGAACCACCAAGTGCAGCATGCGCGATGCGCCCGTTCCCTCGGCTTCGACAATCAACCAGACCTCCCCGTCGCGGCGGTTGTACTTCACCGCATTGCTGATCAGGTTCGAGAGCACCTGCCTCAGTCGGCGTGCATCTGCCAGCGCCCACAGCCCAGCAGGCGGCGCATGGAACGCGACCCCTGCCTCTGCGGCCTGCGGCAGCAGCCACTGGCGGACGTCTTCGACCGCAGCATCCAGTGAGACCGGCTCGCAGGTCAGCGGCAACCGCTGCGAATCGAGGGCCGCCATGTCGAGCACGTCTTCAATCAGCGCCAGCAGGTGGTCACCCGCCGAGCGAATGCGGGCCAGGCGCACTTGCTGTGGCTCCGGCAGGACATGCTGCCTGTCGCGGGCCATCAGTTCGGCGAAGCCCAGCAGTGCATTCAGCGGCGTGCGCAACTCATGGCTCATGCGCGCCAGGAACTCCGACTTGGCCTGACTGGCGCGCTCTGCAGCCTCCTTGTCGCGCAGCGCCTCCTCAGCGCGCTTGCGCTGCGTAACGTCCCAGTTGACACCCGTCATGCGCAAGGGGTGGCCCTTGTCGTCACGCAGTACTCGCCCCACGGTGGCGATCCAGTGTTCAGAACCGTCAGGCCAGACGAGCTTGAGTTCGCGTTCGTAGGGCGTGCCGTCACGCACATGGCGCTGTGTGAGCTCAAGAAGCTCGACGCGTTGCTCGGCGGTCATGGTCTGCGCCGCCAGCAACTCGATGGGACGTGAATCCGTCGGCTCGAGTCCGCGCAGGCGGTACATCTGATCGCTCCAGTACGTGGTTCGACCGTCGAGCTCACGTTCCCAGATGCCGGCACCCGCCGCCTGGGTCGCGAGGTTCAGCCGCTCCTGCTGGCGCTCGAGCTCAAGGGCGAACGGCGTGTCGTCGATCAGCACTCCCACCATCTTCGCGGGCTGACCGTCGGGACCATGACGAACTTCGGTGAGGGAGTGGATGTGCCGCACGCGACCGTCGGGCAGCAGCAGGCGATAGCGGTTCTCGTGGCGGCCGCCCTCGGCGATGAAGCGCAGGTGGTCCTGGCGCAAGCGCTCGATATCGCCGGGGTGAACCCGACTCGCGGCGGTGTAAAAGTCGGGCGTGTCCTCCGACGGCGCCATGCCGAAAAGCCGGAAAACATGGGCATCCCAGCGACCTTCGTTGGATCGCAGGTCGCGCTCAAACAGACCCATGCGGCCGAACTCCTGCACCAGGCTGAGCTTCTGGTCGGGATCGTTCCACACGCCATCGGACGCGCTGTGGGCACCGGCACCCGGGGACAACCACACCAGGTATCCGGGATCGCACGCCACCGCACGCCAGCGAAGTGGGGCCGCGCCCAGCATGGCCACGCCAGCCGAGGCGGCCTGCTGGAGCTGCTGCAATGTCTGCGCGAGCGCCTCCCAGTCTTCGCGCCCCTGGCCCACCTTGAGCGCCCATTCGATCGCCGCCTCATTCAGGCGCCAATGCGTCTGCCCGTCGTCTTTCCAGACTTTGATGGCGGGTGCCGTCGCCGCGAGCCAGAGCTGATCCATCGAATCGTGTGGTGGAAGGGACGCGACGCAGTGTATCGACCCCTTGCTCCGCACCAGCCCGCTGGATCGGGCCCTTCGCGGGTGAATGTTCAGAAAGTCATGCGCAACCCCGTCTTGAGCCCCCTGCCCGGCAGCGGCGAGAGGTCGCGCACCGTGCGGATGCTCGAGGCGCTGTAGGCCAGCTCATCGCTCAGGTTGTCCAGACGAACGAACCAGAGTGCGCCCGTCCCTGGCAGCGCGAAGCGGTAGGTGGCGGCCAGGTTCAGCAAGGTGTGGCCCTCGGTGGCGACATCGGTGGCCGGCACCCGGGTCTGGCGCGCCGCATGTTGCACTTCGCCCCGCAGCGTCCAGGGGCCACTGGCGGCGTCCACACCCAGCGTGATTCGCACGGGGGCGACGCGCGGCAAGGGCTCGCCGGTGTCGCTGTTGCTCGCGCGCACCCTATCGAGCTTGAACCGGCCGTCGAGCGTCCAGGGACGATCCAGCAGACGTTGCTGCCCTTCGATCTCCAGACCGCTCAGCCGCGCACGAACCGGTCGGAACACGTACTCCGGAAAGCTCTCGATGCTGCCGTCGTCGGCCACCACATCCACGTTGGCACCAGTCGCCTCCAGCGAGATGTAGCGCGAGAAGCGTGCACTGAAGACACCGGCACGCCAGCGGCTCGGACCGCTTTGCCACTGCAAGGCCACGTCGATGTTGGTACCGCGCTCCGACTGAAGCTGGGTGTCCCCACGCTCATAGGCGGCGGTGGCGGCATGCACGCCGTTGGCGAAGAGCTCGAAGGATGTGGGCGCGCGTTCGGTGGCAGCCACCGTGGTGGCGAGGCTCCAGGAGGGTGCAAACGACCACAGGTTCGCCAGCGAAGCGCTGTGCAAGGAGAAGCGTCGCTCCAAGGCCGGGCCGAACTGCGGCGCCGCCGGGTCGGCGTCGCCATCCGACGCCACGCGCGCCCGGTCGAGCCGCAGCCCGGCCGAGAGCGTGCCAAAGCGCCACGGCATCTCCTCCAGCACGAAAACACCCTGGCGCCGAGTGCGCGTCGTCGGCACGAAGGCCTCTTCACCGAGCGCCGAGAAGTCGAAGTCTTCGACCTGCAGCCCCACCACGCCGCGCAGCGGGCCGAGAGCAGCGTGCTCGAATTCCAGGCGAGCCTCGGTGCCGGCGGTGTCGAAGGTGGTCCCGACCTCACCGGTGCCTTCGATCTCCTGGTGGCGGTAGTCGGTGTGGTTGATCTGGCCACGCACCGTGCGCAGTGGGCCGGCGAGCTCACGCCATTCTCCCGATATCGCCAGGTGATCCCGCTTCATGCGGATCACGACATCGGGTTCGACGACGATGCCATAGCGGCTGTCGTAGGTGTCGATCGCCGCGCCGATGTGCCCGGCGCCGAAGGTCATCGATGCCCCCAGCGCTCCGCCACTCGCGCGGGCGCCCGAGTTGCGAACGCGGTCTGCGGGGTCGAGCGCCGTGCCGTCTTCGATCGGTGTGTAGTTCGGCACCCGCAGATCGTTGGTGCGGCGGCCGAAGGCATCGGCGTGGACCGCCAGGCGGCCATTGCCTGCTTCGACGATGGCCGCGCCACTGCGTTCCTGCTGGGCACCGCCGAGTCGCACTTCGGCAGTCCCTCCCACACCGCGCACGGGTGCGGTGGGAATGCGGTTGTCCAGGGCATTGACCACGCCTCCGAGGGCGCTGCCACCATAGACCAGGGCTCCTGGTCCCCGCAGCACCTCGATCCGCTCCACGATCAACGGATCGATGGGCACGGCATGGTCAAAGCTCAGCGACGAGGCGTCCAGCGACGCTCCGCCGTTGCTCTGGATGCGCACCCGATCGCCGTCCAGGCCGCGGATGATGGGGCGGTCCGCGTTCGGTCCGAAGCCGGTGGACGAGACACCGGGCTGGCCAGCCAGGGTGTCGCCGAGTGAGGTGCCGCGGCGCAGCACGAGTTCGTCGCCAGTCAGCACGGTGACGGGTGCCGCCACCGTGCCGGACCGCAGCGGATTGCCGGTGACGATGACGGGAGACAGCAGCGTGGCCGCTGGTGCGGCCGACGCAGCAGCGGCCGGCGGCGTTGCCGCCGGGGAGGTGGGAGCGGGTGGAGTGGCAGGCGTCTGTGCGGCGCAGGGCCACGCCAGCGCCCCGCAGATGACACTCAAGGTGAACCGGTGCGCCGAGCGCAAGGGGTGGATACGGTGGAAATGCATGGGGTGTCCGTCAATGGGTGTTCTCCTGGCGTCGCGCGAGCGTTCGGCCAGGACAAATGCCACCCGCCACGGCGGGTGGCGGGCGGCGCATGAGCAGGGGGGGTGGGCCACCCTCGAAGCGAGTGGCCTCCGCGCGCAGGACTCAGCCTCGAGCAGGCGGTCCTCGGGCCAGGAAGCCCGTGGCCTGGGCGGCCAGATGCCAGTTCCCGTGGCGCGGCAGGGCGCGCTGCGGCAGCGCGCTCGGGATCGGCAGCGCCAGCCAGCTCGCGATCAGGTCAGCGTGGCTGAGCTGGTCATAGAGCCGGCACTGCGATTCGTCCTCGTGATCGTCGAACAGGCCCTGTCCACCCAGCCAGTGAGCCGGCGCGAGGGGCTCGCTGAACGCGATCGGCGCGATTGCGCCGGGTGCGGCCCGATGCGCATGGTGGTGGCGGTGGGCGGCGTGATCGGCGTGCGCGATGCCGTGCGCCAGACCCAGCCACTGGGCCAGCAGCAGGGCCGATGCCAGACAGGCGGCGCCGCGCCATGACAGGCACAGGGAGAAGGGGGAGGGACGGCGCATGGCGAGACGGGTTGGGCCGGAGTCTATCCCGCGCGGACCACCCCGCCGGACGCGTCCGGCGCCCGGTGCCGGGTTCAGTCGCGCACGCGGCTCGCGAAAGTCTTGCGGAACTTCTCCACCTTGGGCGCCACCACGAAGGCACAGTAGCCCTGCTCAGGATGCTGCGCAAAGTAGTGCTGGTGGTAGTCCTCGGCGCGCGTGTAGTTGGTCTCGGGCAGCAGTTCGGTCACCACCCGCCCGCTGTGGTGGGCATTGACCTCGGCGATCACCTCCGAGGCCAGGCGCTGCTGCTCCGCCGTGTGGAAATAGATCCCCGAACGGTATTGCGTGCCCACGTCGTTGCCTTGGCGGTTGAGCGTGGTCGGGTCATGGACGACGAAGAAGATCTCGAGGACTTCGCGCAGGCTGATGTCCGTCGGATCGAAGCGCACCCGCACCACCTCGGCGTGTCCGGTGCGGCCCTCGCACACCTGTTCGTAGGTGGGGTTGGCGACCTGGCCGTTGCAGTAGCCCGACTCGACCGACTGCACGCCACGCACCTTCTCGTAGACGGCCTCGACACACCAGAAGCAGCCGCCGCCAAGGGTGATGGTTTCCGAAGGGGTGGGCATCGAGGTCTCCGCAAAGCAGGTCCTGCCGGTTTGCACTGGCGCGCGGCGTGAATTGCCACCGCGGAAGGAACCTTACCTGAAGACACCCAGCCGTGTGGACTTTCCGGCGAGTACATCCCAATGATTGGGGGGAGGCAGGTCTCAGGGGAGTGCTGCGCCGCACCCAGGCTGAGGTTGACCACGGTCAAAGCCGGTGCGGCGGCGTCGTTGGCGTCTTTGACGACAAGCTGCCGGCGGGCACCCGATCCAGCGCGGCGTTCAGGCCGACCCAGGCGGCCGGCGGCGACATCCAGCGCTGAAGACCAGCCCGGCGCAGGTCACAATCGCGGCGACGCTTCCGTCCTGCTCCTCAGAACACTGCGTGAACGAACTTTTCATTCTGCTGGGCATCGAGTCCTGGAAACCGATCCTTACCGCGCTGCTGCTCCCGCCGGTCCCGCTGATCCTGCTGATGCTGCTGGGCACACGCCTGGTGCTGCCCAGCCGGGGACTGGGCTGGACGGTGGTGCTGCTGGCCGCGGTACTGATGTGGCTGAGCGCGACGTTGGGCACCAGCCGGCTGCTGGCGCAACAGGTGCTGCGTCCGCCGCCGGCCCTCACGGCGCAGCGCCTGGCCGAGATCAGGGCCGAGGTGCAAGCCAAGCGGCCGGTGGCGATCGTCGTGCTGGGCGGCGGGCTGCATCCGCTGTCGCCCGAGTACGGGGTGAGCAACCTCACCGATCAATCGCTGGAACGCCTGCGCTACGGCGTCTGGCTGGGCCGCGAAACCGGAGCGCCCATCGGATTCAGCGGTGGCCAGGGCTGGGCCGATCAGGGCGTGGGAACGCCCGAAGCGCAGATCGCGCAGCGCATCGCCGCGCAGGAGTTCGGCCGGCCACTCAAGTGGATCGAGGACGCCTCGCGCGACACGCACGAGAACGCCCAGCGCAGCATGGCCCTGCTCAAGGCCCAGGGTGTCGAACGCGTGCTGCTGGTGACGCACGACTGGCACATGCGCCGCGCCGTGCGCGAGTTCAAGCTCGCAGCACCGCCAGGCATGGAAATCGAGGCCGCCCCGCTGGGTGTGATCACCCAGCGTCAGACCGAACGGCTCACCTGGCTGCCCACCGCCCAGGGGTTCGAAGCCGTGCGCCAGGTGCTGCGCGAACTGCTCGCCGGTGCGATCTAACCGCCACATCATTCAACGCAGCGGCATCTGCAAACTCCGCCTGAAGCCGGGCGCCACTCCAGGCGCCCAAACGCCCGACGAGGGCCACCGACGCCGTTGACGACAGCAAGCGCTCGAACACTGCACGCACCTGCTCGGTGGTGATGGCCTCGAGTGCCGCACGGCGCTGCCCGCGCGAACGGATCCGCCCAAGCACGAACAAGTCCTGCGCGGCTTCCTCCAGCCGGCGGAACGGCCGCTCCAGCGTGCCGAGCGCCCGCACCGCCAGCTGGTTGCGGGCGCGCTCGAGCTCGGCGGCATCGACGTGGCGCGCTTGCTCGCGCAACAGGCGCCGCACTTCGCCGAACAAGGCGTCAAGGTGCTCGGGCGTGGTCGAGGCCTCGATCACGAATTGCCCGCAGACGTCGGCGAGATCGGCGGAGCACCCTGCGTAGTAGGCCAGCCCGCGGCGCTCGCGAAGCTCGTGCATCAGCGGGGAACTCATGCCCTCGCCCAACAGCGCAGCCGCCACACGCATGGCGGTGTGCGCTTCGTCGGCGAGACCGACGCAGGGGTAGCCCAGCACGACGTGGCTCTGGCTGCTGCCCGCGAGGCGCTGCGCCCGCGTGCCGCCCAGGTAGGTGGGCGCGGTGTCGAGGTTGCCACCGCCCGCCGGCATGCCGCCGAACACCTTCTCAGCCGTGGCGATGGTCTGCGCGGGGTCGGTTGGCGCCACCACGCCAACGATGACGTTGGCGCCGGTGTACTGCGACTGCACGTAGTGCAGCAGGTCGTCGCGGGTGAAGCGCTCGATGTTGCGCCGCGTGCCGATGACCGGTTGCGCCATCGGATGCGGGCCGTAGCAGGCCTTGTCGAAGAGCTTGAAGGCGGTGGACATCGGATCGTCCTCGTCCTCCAGCAGCTCCTGCAGGATGACCTGCCGCTCGCGCTCGAGCTCGGCCTCGGGGAACACGCTGTCCTGCACGATCTCGCCCAGCATCTGCACGAAGGTCAGCGCATCGCGCGCCTGACCGCGCAGGTGGTAGGCGGTGTGGTCCTTGTCGGTGTGGGCATCAACCTCGGCGCCCAGGCGCTCGGCATCGAGGTTGATCTGACGGCCATCGCGGGTGCGCGTGCCCTTGAAGGCCATGTGCTCGGCCACGTGGCTGATGCCGTTGAGCGCCGCGCTCTCGTGCCGGCTGCCGGTGCGCACGAACACGCTCACGTGGGCGCTCTCCAGCTGCGGCGTGTGGATGGCGATCACACGCACGCCGTTGGGCAGCGTCGCGACCACGGTGTCGACGTCGGTCTGTTCGGTCATCAGGTCGGTGATCAGGTGCCCACAGGCAGCGCCGGCAAGGCATGGGTACGTGCGGCCACACGCTCCCAGCGCCACGAGGCTTCGGGAAGCAGCCACTGCACGCCGAAACGCGCGGCGCTCAGCTTGTCGTCGAGCCAGGGCTGGGCGGGCTGTCGCCGCACGGCACGCGCACTGCGCGCCCAGGCCCAGGCCAGCAGCGCGAAACCCAGGCCGCGCAGGTAGTCGTCGGCCACCCGCAGCGGCCATTGCGGGTCGGCCGCACGGCCCGCCACCAGCGCCTGCGTGGCCGAGCGCACCGCGGCCACCTGCTCACGCAGCGCAGTCGTGAACTCGGCGAGTGCCGCCTCTGCAGCACCCGCCTGCACCTCGGCGTCGAGCTCGGCGAGCAGCAGTTGCAACCGTTGCCACCGTCGTCCAGCACCTTGCGCTGCAAGAGGTCGATCGCCTGGATCTCGTTGGTGCCTTCGTAGATCATGGAGATGCGGCTGTCGCGCACCGCCTGCTCGATGCCGTATTCGTGCACATAGCCGTAGCCGCCCCAGACCTGCAGCGCCTCGTTGGCACCGCGGTTGCCGTTGTCGGTGAAGAAGGCCTTGACCACCGGGGTGAGCACGCTCACCAGCCCATCGGCCCGCGCGCGGCGCGCTTCGTCTGGATGGTGGTGGGCCTCGTCGAGCAGCTGCGCGGTCCAGTAAGCCACCACGCGCTCGCCTTCGCACAGGGCGCGCAGGCTCCACAGCGTGCGGCGTATCGCCGGGTGTTCGGCGATCGGCGCGCCGCGGCCCTGCACCCGCTCGCGCGCATAGGCGTCGGCGTTCTGCTGCGCCACCTCGGCATAGCCCAGGCCCTGCATGCCGACCAGCAGGCGCGCCGAGTTCATCATCACGAACATCGCGGCCAGCCCGCGGTGCGGTGCGCCCACCATCCAGCCGGTGGCGCCGTCGAAGTTCATCACGCAGGTGGCACTGCCCTTGATGCCCATCTTCTTCTCGATGCCATCGCAGCGGATGCGGTTGCGCGTGCCGTCCGGCAGCACCTTGGGCGCGAGGAACAGCGACAGCCCCTTGCTGCCCGGTGGCGCGTCGGGCAGCCGGGCGAGAACGAGGTGCACGATGTTGTCGGTGAGGTCCTGCTCGCCGCCAGAGATGAAGATCTTGGTGCCGGTGAGGCGGTAGGAGGCGTCGCCAGCCGTTTCGGCCTTGGTGCGCACCAGGCCGAGGTCACTGCCGGCCTGCGGCTCGGTGAGGTTCATGGTGGCGAGCCACTCGCCGCTGACGATCTTGTCGAGGTAGCGGGCCTTGAGCTCCTCGCTGCCGTGGGTGCTCAGGCACTCGTAGGCGCCATGCAGCAGGCCGCAGTACATGCCCCAGCCGGGATTCGCCGCCGAGATCATCTCGTTGAAGGCAGCGTTCAGCACCATGGGCAGGCCCTGGCCGCCATGCTCCGGGCGGCAGGCAAGCGACGCCCAGCCACCGTCGACATAGGCGCGGTAGGCCTCGCGGTAGCCGACCGGCGTGGTGACGCTGCCGTCGTTCCAATGGCAGCCTTCGAGGTCGGCGGAGCCGTTGATGGGCACGAGCACGCCGCTTGCAAACTTCGCGGCCTCCTCCAGCACCTGCCGCGCGGTGTGGGCGTCCATGTCGGCAAAGTCGGGCATGGCCGCCCAGCCCGAGGGCGCATCGAGCACCTCTTCGAGCACGAAGTGCATGTCGCGCAGCGGGGCGTTGTAAGTCCACATGGTTCGATCTCCCGGGGTTCTGGCTGGTGCGCCCGGCATTGCGGGCTGGCAGCCCGACAGCGTAGCGCGATCGCGGGCCGTCGGTCAGGGCGCGGCGACCGCGGGGCGCGTCAATCGGTGGGCAGCCAGCTGACGCAGCAGCACCGGCACGGTGAGCGCGGCGCCGATCAGCGTCACCGTCAGACCCGGGAGCGATCAGCAGCAGCGCCGCCGCAATGCACAGGGCCTGCTCCCAGCGGCTCATCTCGACCAGGAAGAATCGGCTGAGCGCCGCCGCGAGCACCGTGATGCCCAGCACGCAACCGGTGAAGGTGACGATGAAGTCGAACCAGGTGAAGCCCTTGGCCACGAGCAGCAGAGAAGGCGAGAACACGAACACGAAGGGCACCAGCACCTTGGCCATGCCGAGGCGGAACGCGGTGTTGCCGGTCTTGAACGGATCGCCGCCCGCCATGCCGGCGGCCGCATAGGCGGCGAGTGCCACCGGCGGCGTGATGTCGGCCAGCACGCCGTAGTAGAAGACGAAGAAGTGCGCCACCAGCGGCTCCACGCCCAGCTGCACCAGCGTGGGCGCGGCCACCGTGACCATGATGATGTAGTTGGCGGTGGTCGGGATGCCGCAGCCCATCAGGATGCAGACCACGCCGGTCATGACCAGCGCCGCCAGCAGCGTGAGCGACGGCGTGCTGATGATCGCCGCCGGAATCACCGATGAGAGCGCGCCCGAGATGGCCGTGGCCCAGCCGGTGATGATGAAGCTGATCTTGAAGCCCACGCCGGTGAGCGTGACCACGCCGATCACGATGCCCACCGTGGCCGCCGCCGCGCCGACGGCCAGGGCGTACTTGGCCCCGGTCTCGAACGCCTCGACCAGCACACCGTGAGCGATGCGCCCGGTGACGCCGGCGAACTTCCAGCCCGCCAGCGCGATGGCCACGCCGATCGCGAACAGGCCGAGCTTGATCCACTCGCTTTGCTGGCCCAGATCGGCAAAGGCGATGAGCGCCAGCAGGACGTGCAGCACGACCATCAGTGTCCAGTTCTTCGCGGTATTGCCGCTCACCGTGGTGGTCAGGCCGACGATCGCGCAGGAGCTGATGCCGGTGAAAGCCGCGAGGTAGGGCGTGCGTCCCATGACCAGGACGCAGACCATCAGCGCCAGCGGGATCAGCGTCGGCCAGCGTTGCTTGAAGGACTGCCGCAGCTTGGGCATCTCTTCTTCGGTGAGGCCACGCAGCCCGTAGCGCTTGGCCTCGAAGTGCACCTGCATGAAGACGCCGAAGAAGTGCATGAAGGCCGGCACCACCGCGGCGGCGATGATGGTCTGGTACGGCACGTTCAGGAACTCGATCATCAGGAACGCCGCCGCGCCCAGCACCGGCGGTGTGATCTGCCCGCCGGTGGACGCAGCGGCCTCCACCGCGCCCGCGAATTCGCGCTTGTAGCCCACACGGATCATCGCGGGGATGGTCAGCGAGCCCACCGTGACCGCATTGGCGACCGACGAGCCGCTCAGCATGCCGAACATGGCCGAGCCGAACACGCTCACCTTGGCCGGCCCGCCGGCGTATCGACCGGCCACGCTGGAAGCGATGTCGAGAAACAGTTGTCCCAGACCGATGCGCGTGGCCAGCACGCCGAACAGCACGAAGTGGAAGACGTAGGTCGCCACCACCCCACCGCCACGCCGTAGATGCCCTGACTGGTGAGGTACTGGTGGTTGATCATCTGCGACCAGCTCGCGCCGGCGTGGCGCAGCAGGCCGGGGAAATACGGGCCGGCCATCGCATACAACGTGAAGCCGATGGCGATCAGCGGCAGCGGCCAGCCCATGGAGCGGCGCGTGGCCTCGAGCAGCGTGATGAAGAGGATGGAGCCGAACACCACGTCGAAGGTGTTCGGGTTGCCCACGCGGAAGGCGAGGTCCGCGAAGACCCAGGGGATGTAGAGCACGCTGGCCGCACACGCCAGGCCCAGCAGCCAGTCGACCAGCGGAACGCCTCCGAGCCGCCAGCGCCCTTGCGACGACGGCCCTGCACTGGCCTTGCCCGCGGCGAACACCAGGAAGATCAGGCCCAGCACGAAGGCCAGGTGCACGCCGCGGTGGGTGGTTTCGCGCAGCAGCCCGAAGCCGGCGGTGTAGTAGTGAAAGCAGGAGAGCGTGATCAGCAGCCACTTCACGATCGCCGTGGCCGGGGCCACGGTGGGCCGGAAGCGCATCTCGGGATCGAACTTCTCCTCCAGCGCCTGCAGGTCTTTGGCGTCGGGCAAGGCGGTGGAGGTGGTCATCGCAAGGGTCGGTGCTGAGAGCGAGCCCTAGTGTCGCACTGAGTCGGCCGGTCGACGGCCCGTGCCATGACAGCGGCCACTCAGGCCCACGCCGCGGTCAGGCCAGCCAGTGCCGCAGGCGATGGTAGACGGCGGCATCGCTGAGCAGATCGAGGTGGTTGACCCCGCGCGCGATCCACTGCCGATCGGGCGCGAAGGCCAGCGCACGCGCCGGATCCGCGTGGCGGCCCAGGGCGCTGTCCAGCGGCACCAGACCGTCGCCGAGCAGGCGGCCCTTGAACGTGGGGTCCGCGGGATCGAGCGTGCCGGCCACGGCAAAGCAGCGCACGCCCGCCGGCAGTGGCACGCGCTGGGCCTTTGGGGTGCCTCGGGCCAACGCGGTCGCGGCCGGCGCCCTCCTGCGCCAGCAGATGCCCGTGGCGCAGGTCGGTGATGCCGGCGCTGCGAACCTTGCCCAGGCGCGCGAAAGGCGCCGCGTAGGGTGTCGCGCCCAGCACCGTGTCGATCCAGTGACCCGCGCGCTCCAGCGGCGCGCCGTGGTGCGGCGTGCCCAGGCAGATCAGGTCGCCCACCGCCTGGGGCCAGCGGTGGCCCGCCAATCTGCCCTGGTGGCAGGCGCTGCGCAGTACCAGCCCGCCCATGCTGTGGCCCAGCAGCACGAGGCGCTGCAGACGGCCCGGCCACTCGGTGACCAGGTCTTCGAGTTGCTGGGCCAGCTCAGCGCCGTTGATCGAGATGTGCAGCCCGGTGTTGTAGTGCAGGCGCAGCGGCGTGAAGCCCAGGTCGCGGGCCAACGCGTTGCCGTGGTCGTGCCCGTTGCGCGTCCACTGAAGGTGGTTCATGCACAGGCCGTGGACCATCACCACCACGCGGCCAGTGGTGCGTGGCAGACGTTCGGCGAGCTTCTCGCGCTCAGGCACCACGGCGTGATCCCCGTCGCGCAGCGTCATGCGTATCGCCAGCGGATTGGCACTGGCCGCCAGGTGATCGCCCAGCACGCCGTTGAGCGCCGCCACGACGGCCTCGCGCTCGGGCTGCGGCTGGCCGTCGCGCAGCGCCGGGGTGATGAGCGCCAGCAGCGCATCGACACTGCCACCCACCAGTCGCACCACCCCACGAACGCTCTTGTAGACCAGGCCGGTCAGCCCACGGGTGCGTTCGGCAGGCACCGTTGCACCCCGCCCCGGGAGCCGCACGATGCGATGGTGCACGGCCTCCACCAGATCGGCCAGACCCGCGGTGGCGTCGGTCGCCAGGCGAACGGCGCCGCGCAGATCTCCCACGTGGGTGCGGATTCGCGCGGGCATCAGTGCAGCGTCCGCTCGGAGCAGCGCAGCCGCGGGGGGGTGGGTGGCATGTCGGGCTCCAGGAGGGTGACGCGCGCCCGGGCTCAGTCGCGCGATGGATTATGGGTGCCAGCTTGACGCCGCCCTTCGGCGCGCGCCACCGCAGTGCGCCGAAGTCTTGCGGGCTGGCCGAGAAACCGATCGTGCCCCTGGGGCACTCCGGTACTAATCACCATGCGGCTCCCCCCTTTCGGACGATTCGCTGCGCCAGCGCGCTGCCTATTCTGTCCACATCCCCGGGCCCGTCCGGGGGCTGGAGCTGCCATGAACCCCCTCGCACTCGTTCGCCCCGTGCTGCTCGCGCTGACCTTTCTCTCGGCGGCCAGCGGCCCTTGTGCCGCGGCCAGCGCCGTGGCGGGATCGATCGGCATCGTCACCATCGTCGATGGCAGCGCGCAGATCGTGCGCGACACGGTGCGCTTTGCCGCCGCCGAAGGCCTGCGCGTGCAGGCCGAGGACCTGGTGCTGACCTCGCCCGACAGCCGGGTGGTGCGCGTGGAGATGAGCGACGGCAGCGTGCTCGACCTCGGCCCCGCCAGCCAGGCGCAGCTGCAGCCGCAGCCGTTGCCCGACCGTCCTGCCACCGTCTATCTGGCCGCCGGCTGGGCCAAGCTCGCGTCCCGGCCCGGTCAGAGCGTGGCGGGTATCGCCTCGCCGCGGCTCGATCTGCTGCAGCTCACGGGTGCCGCGTTACTGCAGGCCGGTCCGCAACGGGCGGTGGTGTTCGTGGAGTCGGGCCGCGCCGACCTGAGCGAGCGCAGGGCCGAGGCGGCGCCGCGCGCGCTGGCGCTGCGCGAAGGCGAGTCGTACGTGCTGCGCGGTGCAGAGCCGGGCGCGCTGGCCTCGCGTCCGAGCGCGGCCCTGCTGCAAGGTCTGCCGCGCGCGCTGGCCGACCAGCTGCCGCGCCGGGCGCCTCGCTTCCAGTCCACGCAGGTGGCCCCGGGCGCCGCAACGCCGGTCAGCTACGCCGAGGTGGCGCTGTGGATCAACGGCGAAGCGGCACTGCGCGCCGGCTTCGTGCAGCGATTCGCACCCCTGGCCCGGGATCGTGCCTTCCGCGCGCCGCTGCTGGCCGAGCTGCGCGCCCACCCCGAATGGCGGCGGGTGCTGTTTCCGGAACAGCTGGCCAAGGCCCGGGCCGCCGCGCTGGCAAAGGTCGCCGCCAAAGCCGCTCCCAATCCATCGCCCGAGGCGGAGACGGCCGCAGCCCCCGCGCGGGAAGCCGCCGCGGCGCTGGCTGTGCCGGCCGCGACCGGGACCGCGTCGCCGTTGCCCGCCACAGGGTTGCCCCCCAATGCAGCGCTGGTCGAAACCTGGGTGGTGAGAGCAAACTAGGCGGGTCCGCCGTTCCCCGCGACACCGAACCTGCCCACTCGCCATGAAGCACCACCCCCCGCCCACGCTGCCTGGAGCTCGCACGTCATGAGCGCGCGCCCGATCGACTTCGGCAAGCCGGCAGCAGCCGAGGCTCCGCGTCGCATCGGCAAGTACGTGGTGTCCGAGGTGCTGGGCGAAGGCGCGATGGGCATCGTCTACAAAGGCATCGATCCGCACATCGACCGGCCGGTCGCCATCAAGACCATCCGCCGGCAGTTGCTGGCGCCGGCCGCCCAGGACCTGGAAGCGGTGCAGCGTTTTCGCCGCGAGGCCAAGGCCGCCGGCCGGCTGACCCATCCCAACATCGTGTCGGTATACGAATACGGTGAGGACGGCGCCGACATGTACATCGCGATGGAGTACGTCGAAGGCGCCTCGCTGCTCAGCCTGACCGGCCGCGGCGCGCGCCTGGGCCTGGCCGACTGCCTGAGCGTGGTGCTGCAGCTGCTGGACGCCCTCGAGTGCGCGCACGAGCAGAACGTGTGGCACCGCGACATCAAGCCAGGCAACCTCTTGCTCACGCCCGACGGTCGCTTGAAGGTCACCGATTTCGGCATTGCGCGCATCGACTCGACCCACCTGACGCAGATGAACACCGTGATGGGTTCGCCCGGCTACATGGCGCCCGAGCGCTACACCGGCGACGAGCCCGACGGCCGCGTCGACGTGTTCTCCTGCGGCGTGGTGCTGTACGAGCTGCTGGCCGGGATCGCGCCCTTCCGGGGATCGGTGAGCACGGTCATGTACCAGGTGATGCACCAGACACCGCGCGCGCCCTCCACCCTGCCCATCTCCAACCCGCCACCGGCCAGCCTGGACGCGGTGGTGGCGCGCGCCATGGCGCGGCGCGTGGAAGACCGCTACGAGAGCGCCGCGGCGATGCGAGCCGATCTGCTGGCCGCCAGCCCGTTGCCGATCCGCCGGGTGCTGTCGGTCGACGCACTGGACCGTCTGCGTGCCACGCCTGCGCAGGCGCCCAACGCACCGGACGACGCCACACAGGTGCTCGACCGGCGGGCGGAAGGTGCTGCCGGCAGCGCTTCTGCGCCGACGGAAGTCCTTCCGCGCGAGCCTGCGGCATCGACCGGTGACACCACGGCGTCCATCCCGCCTGTGCCGCTGGCACCGCCCAGAACCCTGGTGGCCCCACCGATGGTTCCGATGCCGCCGCAAGCCCCGACGATGCCCATGCCGCCGCCCGCACCCAACGCCGAAGCGCTCACGCGCATCGAGCGCTTGCTGCGGCCGCACCTGGGCCCGGTCACGCGGTATGTGCTTCGCGAGGCCGCACGCCAGACGAGCGACCTGCGCCAGCTGGTCGACACCATGGCGACATTCACGTGCCGGCGGGCGAGCGCGCCATGTTCCTGGCGCAGGTGAATGCGCAGGTGCCCGAACTGGGCACGCGGCTGTCGAGCTTCGGGCCTTCAGCGTTCGGGCACTCTGATTTCGGATCTCCTGCAGGCGCACCAGGCCCATCGGGATTCGGCCCGGAGACGCAGCCGCCCGCCCTGCAGGGCAACACGCCGCTCAGGCCGGAGGTGGTCGAGAAGGCTCAACGGCTGCTCAGCACCCACATCGGGCCGATTGCCGCGGTGGTCGTTCGCCGCGCAGCGGCCACATCCACCAGCCGCGAGCAGTTCTTCAACCAGCTCGCCGACCAGGCTGGCGGCGCCGACCGCACCGAGCTGCTGGCGCAGCTCTGGCGACTGGCCTGAGGACCGACGCAGCGGGTGGCGTCAAGCCGAGGCACAACACGTCGCGCGACACCTCACGCCACATCTCAATCGATCTCTCAGGGAACCCCGGCGAGTTGCGCCGCCAGCGCGTTGTGGCGCTCAATCAGACGGGGCAGCTCCAGCGTGGTCACGCGGCCATCGCGCACCACCACCCGGCCGTTGACGATGCTGTGACGCACCCGCGGAACGTGGCAGAAGAACAGCGCCGCCAGCGGATCGTGCAGCGCGCCGGCCAGGCCGATCTCGTCCAGCGGCACGGTCACGATGTCGGCCGACATGCCGGGCGCCAGGGCCCCGATGTCGTCGCGGTTGAGCACCCGGGCGCCACCGAGCGTGGCGATCTCCAGCACCTCGCGCGCGGTGAGCGCCGCCGGCCCCTTGACCGGGCCGTGGGCCACACGCTGCAGCAGCAGGGCCAGGCGCGCTTCGCCGAGCAGGTGCCCGCTGTCGTTGGAGGCCGAGCCATCGACCGCGATGGACACCGGCACACCGGCATCGCGCATCGCGCGGATCGGCGCCGATGCCCGAGGCCAGCCGCATGTTCGAGCCGGGACAGTGGGCCACGCCGGTGCCGGTGGCCGCGAACAGCGCGATGCCGGCCGCGTCGAGCTTGACGCAGTGGGCGTGCCAGACATCGGGGCCGACCCAGCCAAGCTGCTCGGCGTACTCGGCCGGCGTGCAGTCGAACTTCTCGCGGGTGTAGGCAATGTCGTTGTCGTTCTCGGCGAGGTGGGTGTGCAGCGACACGCCATGCTCCCGCGCCAGCACCGCCGCATCGCGCATCAGCTCGCGGCTCACCGAAAACGGTGAGCACGGCGCCACGACGATGCGCTGCATGGCGTGGCGCCGCGGGTCGTGCCAGCGTTCGATGAGCCGCTGCGTCTCCTTGAGGATGTCGGGCTCGCGCTCCACCACACGGTCCGGCGGCAGACCGCCCTGGGATTGACCCACGCTCATCGAGCCGCGAGCTGCATGGAAGCGAAGCCCGATCTCTGCCGCGGCCTCGATGCTGTCGTCCAGCCGCACGCCGTTGGGATAGATGTAGAGATGGTCGCTGCTGGTGGTGCAGCCCGACAACAGCAGCTCGGCCATGGCCGTCTGCGTGGAGACGCGGCACCATCTCCGGCGTGAGGTTCGCCCAGATCGGGTAGAGCGTGCGCAGCCAGCTCGAACAGTTCGCAGTCCTGCGCTGGACGGATGACGCGCGTGAGCGTCTGGTACATGTGGTGGTGCGTGTTCACCAGCCCAGGAATCACCACCTGGTCGCGTGCGTCGATCACCTCGTCGGCGGTGTGCGGCAGTTCGGCCGTGGCGCCCACGGCTTCGATGACGTGGTCGCGCACGAACACGCCGCCATCGGCGATCTCGCGCCGCTGCGCGTCCATGGTGACGAGCAGCCGGGCATGGCGGACCAGCAGCGTGGGCATGCCGTCTAGGGGTTCAGTGCGCCTCGGCCATCTTGGCCGCTGCCACGGCGTCTTCGGCACCGCCCTTGCCGCCGTTGAAGTAGAGGTTCAGCAGCACCGCCGAGATCGCCGTCAGCAGGATGCCGGACTCGAGCAAGGGGTGCAGTGCATGGGCCATGTGCTGCGTCCAGCGCGGCGCCACCAGCGGGATCATGCCGGCGCCGATGGAGATGGCCACGATGTAGAGGTTGTAGCGGTTGGACTTGAAGTCCACGTTGGCCAGGATGCGGATGCCGGTCGCAGCCACCATGCCGAACATCACGAGACCCGCGCCGCCGAGCACGAACTGCGGCACCGATTCGACCAGCGCCGCCATCTTGGGCAGCAGGCCCAGCACGATCATGATCAGGCCCGCAGCCACACAGACCCAGCGGCTGCGCACGCCGGTCACGCCGACCAGACCCACGTTCTGCGAAAAGCTGGTGTACGGGAAGGTGTTGAACAGCCCGCCGATCAGCGTGCCCAGGCCATCGGTGCGCAGGCCGGCCGTGAGCTCGGCCTGCGACACCGGCTTGCCGGTGATGTCCGACAGCGCGAGGAACATGCCCACCGATTCGATCATCACCACGATCATCACGAGTGTCATGGTGAGGATCATCACGACGTCGAAGATGGGAGGTCCGAAGGCAAATGGCGTGACCACGTCGAACCAGTGCGCCTTGGCCACCTTGTCGAAGTTCATCTTGCCGAGCATCACCGCCAGCACGCAGCCCGCGACGATGCCCAGCAGCACCGAGATGTTGGCGACAAAGCCGCGGGCGTAGCGTGTGATCAGCAGGATGGCCACGAGCACGAAGGCCGCGATGGCCATGTTGTCGAGCGAGCCGTAGTTGGCGTTGTCGGTCATCGGAATCGGACCGGGCAGGCGCATGGCCGGGGCGCTGGCACCGGTGAGCGCAGCCGAGGCGGCGGCGGAAGCCTGCGTGGCCTTGGCGCTGTCGACCATGGCCACGAGCTTGGGCACATCCACGCTCTGAGCGAGCGGAGCCGGACCCCCCATCGCCCAGCCGATGCCCACGCGCATGAGGCTGATGCCGATGATCGCGATGATGGTGCCCGTCACGACCGGCGGGAAGTACCGCAGCAACCGACCCATGACCGGTGCGATCAGCATCGACAGGACGCCGGCGCCGATGATCGCGCCAAAGATCGCCCGTGCGCCATCGGTGCCGCTCTGCGCATTGGCCATCGCCACCATCGGGCCCACGGCTGCAAAGGTCACGCCCATCATCACCGGCAAGCGGATGCCGAACCAGCGCGTCATGCCGAGCGACTGGATCAGGGTGACGATGCCGCAGCAGAAGAGGTCAGCCGAGATGAGCAGGGCCACTTGTTCCGGCGAGAGCTTGAGCGCGCGGCCGATGATGAGCGGAACGGCCACCGCTCCGGCATACATCACCAGCACATGCTGGAGACCGAGCGCCGCCAGGCGCGGTGTGGGCAGTCGTTCGTCGACAGGGTGCACTGCAGCTTGGCTCATCGGATCCTCCGTCCTGGGTCAGGTGTGTGATGGTGCGAGGCCAGCGCGTGACGACGCACCTCAGTGGGTCGGCGCGCCGGCCTCGAACCAGCGCTTGATGAGCGCGCGCTCGTCGTCGGTGATCTGGGTGGCGTTGTTCATCGGCATGAGTTTCAGCACCGACGCCTGCTGGTACACCGCCTGCGCGTGCTGCTTCAGCAGGGCCGGTGTGTGCAGGGCCACGTTCTTGTTCTGCACCTGTTCGTTGTGGCACAGGGCGCAACGCTGATCGATCACGGCCCTGACCTGCGCATAGCTCACGGTGCGGCGGGGCGGAAGCGCCGCTGCCGCTGCACGCGGCTGAGGGGCGAGTGCCACCACCAGGCCAGCGAGCACGACGCAGCCGATGATGGCGTAGCGCCACGGCACCGGCCGGTGCTCGGCCAGGCCTTGTGGCGCAGCACGAACGAGAGGCGGATCAGTGCGCCCGCCAGCATCATCACCACCAGCACCAGCCAGTTGTTGGCGCCGCTGTAGAGGAACCCGTAGTGGTTGCTCAGCATCGTGAACACCACCGGCAGCGTGAAGTAGGTGTTGTGCACGCTGCGCTGCTTGCCGCGCTGGCCGTTGGCCGGATTGACCGGCTGGCCGGCGCGCAGGGCCGCCACGTCCTCGCGTTGCCCCGGGATGATCCAGAAGAAGACGTTGGCGCTCATGGTCGTGGCCAGCATGGCACCCACCAGCAGAAAGGCCGCGCGGCCAGCGAACAGCGCGCACGACAGCCACGCCGCGAACACCACGAAAGCGAACACCAGCGCGCCAACGATCAGGTCGCCGTTCTTGCGGGCACCGAAGAGGCGGCAGATGGCGTCGTAGATGACCCAGAACGCCACCAGGAAGCCCAGTGCTGCGACCACCGCTGCGGCAGGCGACCAGTCGTGCACCGTCTTGTCGATGAGGAAAGTGCCGGGGTTGAAGAGGTACAGCACCGTGAACAGCGCAAAGCCGGTCAGCCAGGTGGAGTAGCTCTCCCAGAACGACCAGTGCAGGTGCTCGGGAAGTCGCGCCGGCGCGCGCGCGTACTTCTGCTGGTGGTAGAAGCCGCCGCCGTGCACCGCCCAGGTTTCGCCGCCGACGCCCTTGTCGATGTCCTTGGGGTCGGCGGGCTTGAGCAGGCCGTTGTCGAGGCCCACGAAGTAGAACGACGCACCGATCCAGGCGATGCCGGTGATCACATGGGCCCAACGCAGCAGCATGTTGAGCCAGTCCAGCACGTACGCTTCCATGCGTTCCTCTCACCTGGTTGCCGGGCAAGGCGCAAGAAGCGGGCCCGGGGTGCCGCCCGCGCGGCGACGTCAAACTGTATACACTTTCTGCACCACTTGTCACGATGGTCTGCCCTGACAAGGGCGAACGACGTTCAGCTGCCGCGATAGGTCGAGTAGGACCACGGACTCGCCAGCAAGGGCACGTGGTAGTGCTGGCCCAGCGCGGACAGGCCGAAGTCCAGCGGCACCTCGTCGAGGAAGGGCGGATCGCTGAGCTCATCCCCCCGCGCCCGGAAGTAAGCCGCCACGCCGAAGACCAGCCGGTACCGCCCGGGCTGGAACTCCTCGCCCGAGAGCAGCGGACCATCACCGCGGCCATCGTGGTTGAGCACGATCGACTTCAGCAGCTGCGCCTGGCCATCGCCAGCCAGCCGGTACAGCCGCACGGCCATGCCTGCCGCCGGGCAGCCGTGGGCGGTGTCGAGCACGTGAGTGGTGAGTTTTCCCATGGACGTCTTTCGAAGAAGCAGCGAAGGGGTGGCGGCGCTCGCGATCGACACCGGAGGCTCGGATCGCTTGCGTCACGTCCAAAAGTGTATACACTTTGAGCGCATTGACAAGCCGCCCGCCGCCGGCGGGCATGCACCTCGACGGAGCCCCATGCCGCGCACCAGTGCCCCGCTGCAGCTCGTACGCACCGCGCCACGCACGAGCAAGGCGCGCGCCAGCACGGGCGACGCCGGGCCGAGCAGCACCCAGCGCATCGTCGACTCGATCGTCACCGCCATCGTCGAACGGCGCCTCACACCGGGCACGAAGCTCGCCGAGCAGAAGATCGCCGACATCTTCAAGGTGTCGCGCACGCTGGTGCGCCAGGCCCTCAACCAGCTCAGCCGCGACAAGCTGGTCACGCTCGAGCCGGCGCGCGGCGCCCGGGTGGCCGAGCCCAGCATCGAGGAGGCGCGGCAGGTGTTCCAGGTGCGGCACATGCTCGAGGCGGCCATGATCCGCCGCGCCGCCACCGAGTTCGAGGCCGGCCAGATCGCGGCCCTGCGCGCGCACCTGCGCGACGAGCAGGCCGCCGTGCAGCGGACCGACGTGTCGGGGCGCACGCGCTTGCTGGCCGACTTCCATGTGGTGATCGCCCGCATGCTGGGCAACGAGGTGCTGGCCGACATGCTGGCCGATCTGGTGACGCGCTCGTCGCTCATCGCCCTGATGTACCAGTCCTCGCACTCGGCCGAGCACTCGTTCGCCGAGCACGTCGCGATCGTCGATGTGCTCGAGAAACACGATGCGCGGGCCGCTGTCCGGTTGATGGAAGAACACCTCCACAATGTCGAGCACAACCTGCGCCTCGACCCCCGCGCCCCTGACCTCGAGGCCGTGTTGCGGCCTCGACAATGACCTCCTTGCCGTGCTGCGGCCTCGACAATGACCTCGTTGCCGTGCTGCGGCCCCGTCCATGACTCTCACTGCGCCTGCCATGACCACTGCACCCACCGATCCCCGAGACCTGAGCTCCAGCGCGGGCTACCCGCGCGACCTGCGCGGCCACGGCCGCAACCCGCCGCATGCGCGCTGGCCCGGCGGCGCCCGCATCGCGGTGCAGTTCGTGCTGAACTATGAAGAGGGTGGCGAGAACAACCCGCTGCACGGCGACCCGACCTCGGAGACCTTTCTCTCCGAGCTCATCACCGCGCAGGCCTACGAGAACCGCCACATGACGATGGAGTCGATGTACGAGTACGGCTCGCGCGTCGGCGTCTGGCGCATCCTGCGGGAGTTCGAAAGCCGCGGCCTGCCGCTGACGGTGTTCGGCATCGGCATGGCGCTGCAGCGCTACCCGGAGCTGCTCGACGTCTTCATCAAGAACGGCTACGAGATCGCCAACCACGGCCTGCGCTGGATCCACTACCAGAACCTGCCCGAGGCCACCGAGCGCCGCCACATCGACATCGGCACGCGCGTCATCAAGGAGCTGACGGGCGGTGCGTGGCCACAGGGCTGGTACACCGGCCGCGACAGCCCGAACACGCGCCGCCTGGTGGCCGATCAGGGCGGCTACCTGTACGACAGCGACTATTACGGCGACGACCTGCCGTTCTGGACCGAGGTGACGCGCACCGACGGCAGCGTGGTTCCGCACCTCGTGGTGCCCTACTCCCTCGACACCAACGACATGCGCTTCGTGCAGACGCAGGGCTTCAACACCGGCGACCACTTCTTCACCTACCTGCGCGACAGCTTCGATGCGCTGTACGCCGAGGGCGACCCGGCCGGGCTGGACCGACCCAAGATGATGAGCATCGGCATGCACTGCCGGCTGCTGGGCAAGCCCGGCCGCATCGGCTCGCTGCGCCGCTTCCTCGATCACATCCAGCAGCGGCCCGATGTCTGGGTGTGCCGACGCATCGACATCGCGCGGCACTGGATGCAGACGCACCCGTACGTGGCGGCCGCATGACGCTCACGCTGGCGCAGCTGAACGCCGCGGCGCCCGACGAGGCGCTGGCCCTGCTCGACGGCCTGTACGAGCATTCGCCCTGGATTGCCGAGCAGGCGCTGCGCCGGCGTCCGTTCGCGTCGGTGTCCGGACTCAAGCAGGGCGATGATCGAGGTACTCGATGCCGCCGGCCGCGACGCACAGCTGCGGCTGGTACGGGCCCACCCCGAACTGGCGGGCAAGGCGATGGTGAGCCAATCGCTCACCGCCGAGTCGACCAACGAGCAGACACGTTCGGGACTCACGAACTGTTCACCCGCCGAGCTGGCGCGCATCCAGCAGCTCAACGCCGACTACAACGCCAAGTTCGGCTGGCCCTTCATCCTGGCGGCGCGCGGGCCGCGCGGCACGGGCCTGACCCGCACCGAGATCATCGACACCTTCGCGCGGCGGCTCGAAGGCCACGCCGATGTCGAGCTGGCGGAGTGCCTGCGCAACATCCACCGCATCGTCGAGATGCGGGTGAACGACAAGTTCGGCATCGAACCGGTGCTGGGCAACCAGGTGTGGGACTGCGCCGAGCTGCTGGCGCAGCACAGCGACCCCGGCTTCGCCGAACGCGGTCAGCTCACCGTGACCTACCTGACGCAGGCGCACCTGAACTGCCAGGTGCAGCTGCAGCGCTGGATGCGCGACTGCGGCTTCGACGAGGTGTCGGTTGATGCGGTCGGCAACGTGGTCGGCGTCTACACGGGAGCGATCCGCACCGCAAAGCGCCTGCTGACCGGCAGCCACTACGACACCGTGCGCAACGGCGGCAAGTACGACGGCCGGCTGGGCATCTTCGTTCCCATGGTGTGCGTGCGCGAGCTGCACCGCGCCGGCCGGCGGCTGCCTTTCGGCATCGAGGTGGTCGGCTTTGCCGAAGAGGAAGGCCAGCGCTACAAGGCCACCTTCCTCGGCTCCGGTGCGCTCACCGGCCAGTTCGACCCCGCCTGGCTCGACCAGGCCGATGCCGACGGCGTCCGCATGCGCGACGCGATGCGCGCCGCGGGCCTGCCCGCCACGATGGAGGCGATCGCCCGGATCCGGCGCGATCCGGCGAACTACCTCGGCTTCGTGGAAGTGCACATCGAGCAGGGACCGGTGCTCAACGAGCTCGGGCTGCCGCTGGGCGTGGTCACCTCGATCAATGGCAGCGTGCGCTACCAGTGCGAGGTCATCGGCATGGCCAGCCATGCCGGCACCACGCCCATGGACCGCCGGCGCGACGCCGCGGTGGGGGTGGCCGAGCTGGCGCTCTATGTGGAGCGTCGCGCGGCTCGCGAACCGCAGCTGGTGGGCACCATCGGCATGCTGCAGGTGCCGGGCGGCTCGATGAACGTCGTGCCCGGCCGCTGCCAGTTCAGCCTCGACCTGCGCGCCACGACCAACGCGGCGCGCGATGCGCTGGCCAGCGACGTGCTCGCGGAACTGGCCGCCATCTGCAAGCGTCGGGGCCTGCACCACCAGGTCGAAGAGACGATGCGCGCCGCCGCCGCGCCCAGCGCCCGTCCCTGGCAGCAGCGCTGGGAGCGCGCCGTGCGGGCCCTGGGTCTGCCGCTGCACCTCATGCCCAGCGGGGCCGGCCACGACGCGATGAAGCTGCACGAGGTCATGCCGCAGGCCATGCTCTTCGTGCGCGGGCTCAACGCCGGCATCAGCCACAACCCGCTCGAATCCACCACCAACGACGACGCCGACTCTGCGTGCGCGCCTTCCAGCACCTGCTCGAGCAACTGGCCACGGAAACCCCATGAACCACCACGAACAACTCGACGCCTGGATCGATGCGCATTTCGATGAAGAGGTGCGCTACCTGCAGGCCCTGGTGCAGGTGCCCACCGACACGCCACCGGGCAACAACGCGCCGCACGCCGAACGCACCGCCGAGCTGCTGGCGGGTTTCGGCTTTGTGGCCGAAAAGCACCCTGTGCCGGCCGACCGAGGTGCAGGCCTGCGGGCTGGAATCGGTCACCAACCTGATCGTGCGCCGCCGCTACGGCGACGGGCCGGACCATCGCCCTCAATGCCCACGGCGACGTGGTGCCGCCCGGCGAGGGCTGGGTGCACCCGCCCTATGGCGGGGAGGTCGAGGACGGCAAGCTGTACGGCCGCGCATCCGCCGTGAGCAAGAGCGATTTCGCGACCTTCACCTTCGCCACCCGCGCGCTGGAGTCGCTGGGCGCGCCGCTGCAAGGGCGGCGTGGAACTGCACTTCACCTACGACGAGGAGTTCGGCGGCGAACTCGGTCCCGGCTGGCTGCTCGCCAAGGGCCTGACGAAGCCCGACCTGCTGATCGCCGCGGGCTTCAGCTACCAGGTGGTCACCGCCCACAACGGCTGCCTGCAGATGGAAGTGACGGTGCACGGCAAGATGGCGCATGCCGCCATTCCCGACACCGGGGTCGATGCGCTGCAGGGCGCCACCGCGATCCTGAATGCGCTGTACCACCAGAACACGCTTTACAAGCAGGTCACGTCGAAGGTGGCGGGCATCAAGCACCCTTACCTCAACGTCGGCCTGATCGACGGCGGCACCAACACCAACGTCGTGCCTGGCAAGGTGGTGCTCAAGCTCGATCGCCGCATGATCCCGGAGGAGGTACCCGGCCGAGGTGGAGGCCCGCCTGCGGACCGTGATCGCGGAGGCGGCCGCGCTCAGCCCTGGCATCACGCGTGGACATCCGGCGCATGCTGCTGGCCCGCGCGCTCACGCCGCTGCCGGGCAACCGCCCGCTGGTCGAAGCGCTGCAAAAGCACGGCGCAGGCGGTGTTCGGCGAGCCGATCCCGACCTCGGGCACGCCGCTCTACACCGACGTGCGCCTGTACTGCGAGCGCGGCATCCCGGCGGTGATCTACGGCGCCGGACCGCGCACGGTGCTCGAGTCCAACGCCAAGCGCGCCGACGAGCACATCGTGCTGGAGGACCTGCGCCGCGCCACCAAGGTGGTCGCCCGCACCTTGTTCGATCTGCTGTCCTGAGGCACGCACCAAGTTAGCGCTTGACCCGATACCGGTGGTGCACTGCGCAAGCACAGAATTTGCTGCTACCTCGCCCCGACCACCGCACAGCGGTTTCTCACGACCTCGGAGTATCGAATGAACCTGTTCTCGCTGTCCCACCCGCGCCTGTCCCGCAGGCTGACTCTGGGCGTGGCCGCCCTGGCATTGAGCGCCGGCCTGCTGCCCACCGCCCACGCGCAGGAAACGACCGTCAAGTTCCAGCTCGACTGGCGCTTCGAGGGCCCGGCGGCGCTGTTCCTGGTGCCGGTCAGCCAAGGGCTACTTCAAGGCCGAGAAGCTCAACGTCACCGTCGACGCCGGCAACGGCTCGGGCGGCACCGTCACGCGCGTGGCCTCGGGCACCTACGACATGGGCTTCGCCGACCTGGCCGCGCTGATGGAGTTCCACGCCAACAACCCCACCGCGCCCAACAAGCCGGTCGCGGTGATGATGGTCTACAACAACACGCCCGCCGCGGTGCTGGCGCTCAAGAAGAGCGGCATCAAGACGCCGGCCGACCTGAACGGCAAGAAGCTGGGCGCGCCGGTGTTCGACGCCGGCCGCAAGGCCTGGCCGATCTTCGCCAAGGCCAACGGCGTGGGCAACGTGGCCTGGACGGCGATGGACCCGCCGCTGCGCGAGACCATGCTGGTGCGCGGCGACATCGACGCCATCACCGGCTTCTCGTTCACCTCGCTGCTCAACCTCGAGGCGCGCGGCATCAAGACCGAAGACGTGGTCGTGATGCCCTACCCGCAACTACGGCGTGAAGCTCTACGGCAACGCCATCATCGTCGGCGAGGACTTCCTCAAGAAGAACCCCGAGGCGGTCAAGGCCTTCCTGCGCGCCTTCACCAAGGGCATGAAGGACGTGATCGCCGACCCGAAGGCCGGCATCGCCACCGTCAAGGCGCGCGACGGCATCATCAACGAAGAGCTGGAACTGCGCCGCCTCAAGCTGGCGCTGGACGCCACGGTGCTCACGCCCGACGCCAAGGCCGAAGGCTTCGGCGACGTGTCCGGCCCGCGCCTGGCGCTGATGGCCAGCCAGGTGTCCGACGCCTTCGCCACCAAGGAGCGTGTCAAGCCCGACGGCGGTCTGGAACGGCGGCTTCCTGCCGAGCGCCAGCCGAGCGCAACATCTTCGCCGCGGCGAAGAAGTGATGGGTGCCGCCGCGCCCGAGCGGCAAGCCCTTCGTCGATTTCCACCAGCGTCTGGCTCGCCTACAACGACGAGCTGCTGGCCAAGGGCCAGTTCGCCGTCGAGGACATCAACCTGCAGGTGCGCGAGGGCGAGTTCATCGCCATCGTCGGGCCCTCGGGCTGCGGCAAGATCACCTTCATGAAGCTGGCCACCGGGCTGAAGCGCCCGAGCAAGGGCACGGTGATCATCGGCGGCCAGGAGGTCACCGGCCCGCTGAAGATCACCGGCATGGCCTTCCAGGCCTCGAGCCTGCTGCCCTGGCGCACCACGCTCGACAACGTGCTGCTGCCGCTGGAGATCGTCGAGCCCTACCGCTCGAACTTCAAGCAGCAAGCGCGCCGAGTACGACGCGAAGGCGCGCAAGCTGCTGCAGAGCGTGGGCCTGGGCGGCTACGAGGACAAGTTCCCGTGGCAGCTCTCGGGCGGCATGCAGCAGCGCGCCAGTCGATCTGCCGCGCGCTGATCCACGAGCCCAAGATGCTGCTGCTCGACGAGCCCTTCGGCGCGCTCGACGCGTTCACGCGCGAGGAGCTGTGGTGCACGCTGCGCGACCTGCAGGCGGCGCAGAAGTTCAACGTCATCCTGGTCACGCACGACCTGCGCGAGAGCGTGTTCCTGGCCGACACCGTCTACGTGATGAGCAAGAGCCCCGGCCGCTTCGTCGTCAAGCGCGAGATCGACCTGCCGCGCCCGCGCGACCTGGAGGTCACCTACACGCCGGCCTTCACCGACATCGTGCACGAGCTGCGCGGGCACATCGGCGCGATCCGCAAGCCCATCGGCGCGGTGGCCACGGCAGGAGCAGCGCAGTGAACAAGGCGACTCGACCAAGGCCGCGCCGCTGGCTGCTGCTGGTCGCCACGCTGGTGCTGTGGCAGCTGATCTGCAGCGTCTTCAACGTCAGCGAGTTCATCTTCCCGAGCCCGGCGCGCATCGCCGAGCAGACCTGGGAGTTCCGCGGCACCATCCTCGGCCACGCCTGGCGCACCTTCTGGGTGACGATGGTGGGCTTCGGCATCGCCATCGTGGTGGGCGTGCTGCTGGGCTTCCTGATGGGCAGCTCGCGGCTGGCCTACGACGCCGATGTACCCGCTGATGACCGGCTTCAACGCCCTGCCCAAGGCGGCCTTCGTGCCGATCCTGGTGGTGTGGTTCGGCATCGGCGTGGGGCCGGCCATCCTCACGGCGTTCCTGATCTCGTTCTTCCCGATCATGGTCAACATCGCCACCGGCCTGGCCACGCTCGAGCCCGAGCTCGAAGACGTGCTGCGCGTGCTGGGCGCCAAACGCTGGGACGTGCTGATCAAGGTGGGCCTGCCGCGCTCGATGCCCTACTTCTACGGTTCGCTCAAGGTGGCGATCACGCTGGCCTTCGTGGGCACCACGGTGTCGGAGATGACGGCGGCGAACGAAGGCATCGGCTACCTGCTGATCTCGGCCGGCAGCTCGATGCAGATGGGCCTGGCCTTCGCCGGCCTGGTGGTGGTGGGCGTCATGGCGATGGTGATGTACGAGCTGTTCTCGGTGATCGAGAAGCGCACCACCGGCTGGGCGCACCGCGGCTCGCAGAACCACTGACCGCAGACGGCTCGGGCCGCGCGGTCCGAGTTGCGTCATCGCCCGCAGCAGCCATCGCCCGATCGCACCGAGCCCACGCCCGAGCAGGTGCTCGCGGCTGCTGGCCAAGGCCCAGGCGGTGGCCCAGCGAGCGCTCGACGCGGGCCACCACCCCTTCGGCGCGCTGCTGGTGGCGCCCGATCACGAGACGGTGCTGCTCGAACAGGGCAACGTCGACAGCGTGAACCACGCCGAGGCGGTGCTGGCGCGCGAGGCCGCGCGTCGCTTCAGCGCCCGAGCAGCTGTGGGCCTGCACGCTGGTCACCACCGTCGAACCCTGCGCGATGTGCGCCGGCACGCAGTACTGGGCCCACATCGGCCGGGTGATCTACGGCATGGAAGAACGCGAGCCTGCTCGGGCTCGACCGGCGACCACGCCGAGAACCCGACGCTTGACCTGCCCTGCCGCGAGGTGTTCGCGCGCGGACAGAAGGCAGTCAAGGTCATCGGCCCCGTGGCCGAGATGGCCGAGCCGATCGCGGCACTGCACCGCAGCTTCTGGCGGGGGCGCTAGGCCCGGCATGCTCACCACCCGCCAACCGGTCTTTCGCAAGTACTGGCATGCAGTGATGCCACTGAGCCGTCTGCAGGATGGGCCGCAGCCCTTCACGCTGCTGGGGGAGGACATCGTGCTCTTCCTCGACGCGCAAGGCCAGCCCGCGGCGCTGAAGGACCGCTGCTGCCACCGCACCGCCCGGCTCAGCAAAGGGTCGTGCCCCAAGGACGGCGCGCTGCACGGCACGCTGCAATGCGGCTACCACGGCTGGACCTACGACCGCACGGGCCGCGTGGTCCACATCCCGCAGTTCGGCGCGGAGCAGGCCATCCCGGCGGACTACTGCACGCCCGCCTTCCGCTGCACCGCTCGATACGGCTATGCGTGGGTGGCACTGGACGAACCGATCGCCGACATCCCGGCGATTCCCGAGTTCGACGATCCTGGCTACCGCACCATCTTCCAGTTCTATGAGACGTGGGCCACCAGCCCGATGCGCGCGCTCGAGAACTCGTTCGACAACGCGCATTTCAGCTTCGTGCACCGCGCCACCTTCGGCGTGGCCGATCAGCCCAAGCCGAGCCGCTACGAACTGGTCGAGACCGACAGCGGCTTCTATGCCGAGACGGTGATTCCGGCCGCCAACCCCGAACGCTTCCGGCGCATCAGCGGCGTGGACGACGCGGTGACCACGCGTCACATGCGCAACGCGTACTTCCTGCCCTTCTCGCGCCGTCTGGACATCGAGTACCCCGCCGTGAACGGCAGGCCCGGCAGGCGCCACATCATCATCAACTGCTTCACGCCCATCGACGATGGCCGCATGCAGCTCTGCCAATGGCTCTTCCGCAATGACACCGAGGCGGACTGTCCGGCGCAGATG
This sequence comes from uncultured beta proteobacterium, assembly GCA_963739925.1. Taxonomy (GTDB): domain Bacteria; phylum Pseudomonadota; class Gammaproteobacteria; order Burkholderiales; family Burkholderiaceae_C; genus CAVUBY01. The sequence goes on from CAVUBY010000004.1 coordinate 337,882, forward strand.
CTGATCGACTTCGACGAGGAGATCACGCGCGAGGACAAGGCCATCCTCGAGTCCACCGATCCGGATGCGGTGATCGACACCCGCCGCCGCGGCATCGAGTACTCGATGCCGTCGGACCGGCCCGGCATGCTGATCCGCAAGCAGCTGATGGAACTGCTGGCCCGCCACGGCGAACGCGAGATCCACGGAGGCAACCGCGAGCAGCCTGCGGTCATCCCGATCCAGCGCCAGGCCTGAAGCGACGCCTGCTCTCGTTGCGAACGCCCCCTACACTTCGGCTCCATCTGCACCACGCCCTCTGGGCTGCATCGACCCATGGGCTGGCAAGGCCACCTGCAGCTGAACTACCGCCGCGACGGCGCCACCACCACCGCGCACGACCGGCACCACGGCCCCTTGCGGGTGCTGCAGCGCCTGTACCCCGAAGGTCCAGGCATCTGCCACCACGTGCTGGTGCACCCACCGGGCGGCATCGTCGGTGGCGACACGCTGGACATCGACCTGCACCTCGCCGAGGGCAGCCATGCGGTGATCACCAGCCCGGGCGCAACGCGCTTCTACCGCAGTGCCGGGAGCCGGCCGTGCAGACCCTGCGTGCGCGGCTCGACGAGGGCACCCGGCTCGAGTGGCTGCCGCTCGAGACGATTGCGCACAGCGGCTGCCTGGGCGAGAACCACCTGCGCTTCGAGCTGGCCCCGGGCGCGCAGATGCTGGGCTGGGATGTGCTCGCGCTCGGCCTGCCGGCCTCGGGCGAGGCCTTCGATCGCGGCCGCTTCACCCAGCACATCGCCCTGCCCGGCCACTGGCTGGAGCGCGGCGTGATCGATGCCCAGGACCACCGCCTGTTGCATTCGCCGCTCGGCCTGGCCGGGCACACGGTGATGGGCACGCTGTGGTTCGCCTCGGGCACGCCATGGAGCGACATCGAACGCGAGGCACTCATCGACGCCGCGCGTGAATCGGTGGCAGCGCATCCCTTGGCGCGCACCGCCGGCGTGACGGCACCCAGCGACGGCACGCTCGTGTTGCGTGCACTGGCCCATCGGGTCGAGCCGCTGATGAACCTGCTGGCGCAAGTGCGGGGTTGCTGGCGGTCGCTGGGTTGGTCACTCACCGCGCAGCCACCGCGCATCTGGCGGACCTGAGGCGCTGCTTTCCCGATCAGGCTTCGCCGGCGATGCGCTGGCGCACGAAATCAATCGGCAAAGCTGTACGGACCACCCCGGTCCAGCGCGCGCCTGGTAGGCCGGTCGGTCGTGGATGCGCTGGAGGTAGGCCATCAGGCGGGGGCGGCTGGCATTCAGACCCGCGCGCTGCGCGGCCGCTTCGAGCGGAAAGCTCATCTGCACGTCCGCCGCGGTGAACTCCGGGCCGGCAAACCACTCGCTGCGCGCCGAGCTCGGCTTCCATGAAGTCGAGCTGCCGCTGGATGTTGGGCATGACAAAGCTGGCCAGCACCTTGGACGAGATCGCCTTGGCGATGGGCTTGGCGAAGAAGGGCATCGGCGTGCTCGCGATCTTGTCGAACACCAGCTTCATCAGCAGCGGTGGCATGGCCGTGCCTTCGGCAAAGTGCAGCCAGTAGGTGTAGCGCCGCCGCTCGGGTGTGCCCGCCGGTGGAATCAGCCGTCCGCCGCCGTGCTCGCCCACCAGGTACTCGACGATGGCACCGGACTCGGCCACGGTGACGTCGCCGTCGGTGATCACCGGCGACTTGCCGAGCGGGTGCACCTTCAGCAGCTCGGGCGGCGCCAGCATGGTCTGCATGTCGCGCTGGTAGCGGCGGATCTCGTAGGGCAGGCCCAGCTCTTCGAGCAGCCAGAGGATGCGCTGCGAGCGCGAGTTCTCGAGGTGGTGGACGGTGATCATGTCGGCAGCCGGTGGAGAGTTCGGCCCCGATTGTGCGGCGTCATGCCACGCGGCCGCGGCCCGCCATGCTAGATCGACATTTTCTGGCGCACGCCCTCGGCTCCATGTCCGCGCCGCGGCCGCGCTGGACGATCTCGCCGCGCTCCATCAGCAGGTACTGGTCGGCCAGTTCGGCGGCGAAGTCGTAGTACTGCTCGACCAGCACGATGGCCATGGTCTTGCGGTCGGCCAGCATGCGGATGACGCGGCCGATGTCCTTGATGATGCTCGGCTGGATGCCTTCGGTCGGCTCGTCGAGGATCAGCAGCTTCGGGCCGGCGGCGAGCGCACGCGCGATCGCGAGCTGCTGCTGCTGGCCGCCGGAGAGGTCGCCGCCGCGGCGGTTGAGCATCTGCTTGAGCACGGGGAACAGCTCGAACAGCTCGGCCGGGATCGGCGTGCCGCCCTTCTTGTAGGCCAGACCCATGCGCAGGTTCTCTTCCACCGTCAGGCGGCCGAAGATCTCGCGGCCCTGCGGCACGTAGCCCACGCCCTTGCGCACGCGGTCGTAGGAGCGTGTCGCGGGTGATGTCCTGGCCGTCGAGCTGGATGCTGCCGGTCTTGACCGGCACCACGCCCATCAGGCTCTTGAGCAGCGTGGTCTTGCCCACGCCATTGCGGCCCAGCACCACGGTGACCTCGCCGATCTTCGACTCGAAGCCGAGGTTGCGCAGGATGTGCGAGCCGCCGTAGTACTGGTTGATGCCTTCGACCTTGAGCATGGTGTTCACGCGACGGCCAAGGTAGACCTCGACGACCTTGTCGTTGGCCTGCACGTCGGCCAGCGATCCTTCGGCCAGCACGCTGCCCTCGTGCAGCACGGTGACCTTCTTGCTCGCCTTGCCCTGGGTGAGCTCGCCGATGAACTTCATGTCGTGCTCGACCACCACCAGCGAGTGGTTGCCCTCGAGCGACAGGAACAGCTCGGCGGTGCGCTCGGTCTCTTCGTCGGTCATGCCGGCCACCGGCTCGTCGAGCAGCAGCAGCTTCGGGATCCTGCATCAGCAGCATGCCGATCTCCAGCCACTGCTTCTGGCCGTGGCTGAGCAGTCCGGCGGTGCGCTGCGCGCTGTCCTTCAGGTGGATCAGGGTGAGCACTCGAACCGATGCGGTCGAGCTGTTCGCCGGAGAGGCGGAAGAACATCGAGGCCTGCACGCCGCGGTCGGCCTTCAGCGCGAGCTCCAGGTTCTCGAACACCGTGAGCTGCTCGAACACCGTGGGCTTCTGGAACTTGCGGCCGATGCCGATCGAGGCGATGTCGTTCTCGCGCATGCGCAGCAGGTCGATGGTCGAGCCGAAGAAGGCCTTGCCCGGCGTCGGGCCGGGTCTTGCCGGTGATGACGTCCATCATCGTCGTCTTGCCCGCGCCATTGGGGCCGATGATGCAGCGCAGCTCGCCGGCGCTGATGGACAGGCTGAGCGCGTTGAGCGCCTTGAAGCCGTCGAAGCTGACGGTGATGTCGTCGAGGTAGAGGATGGCGCCGTGGGCCACGTCCAGCTCGCCCGGCGTCACGACGCGACCGTAGCTGGCCGCGCGATCGCCCGACAGTCTCGCGCGGCGCTGTGCGACGCTGATCGTGCTCTTCGCGCAGCTTGGCGCCCGCCTTCATCAGGTCCGGGCGTCATGGCTTCACTTCCTTCTTGCCGCGGCGCAGCAGGCCGATGATTCCCTGCGGCAGGAACAGCGTGACCGCGATGAACAGCGCGCCGAGGAAGTAGAGCCAGAACTCCGGGAAGGCCTGCGTGAACCAGCTCTTGGCGCCGTTGACGAAGAAGGCGCCGACGATCGGGCCGATCAGCGTGCCGCGCCCGCCCACCGCGGCCCAGATGGCCATCTCGATGCTCGCGGCCGGGCGACATCTCGCTGGGGTTGATGATGCCGACCTGCGGCACGTAGAGCGCGCCGGCGATGCCGCACATCACCGCGGAGATCACCCAGATGGTGAGCTTGTAGCGGATCGGGTCGTAGCCGGTGAACATGACGCGGCTCTCGGCGTCGCGGATGGCCTGCAGCACGCGGCCGAACTTGCTGGTCACCAGCCAGCGGGCAAACACGAAGAAGCCGATCAAGCGTGAGCCCGGTGATCACGAACAGCACCATGCGCATCGACGGCGTGGCGATCGGGATGCCGAGGATGCGCTTGAAGTCGGTGAAGCCGTTGTTGCCGCCGAAGCCCGTCTCGTTGCGGAAGAACAGCAGCATCGCGGCGAAGGTCATCGCCTGCGTGATGATGGAGAAGTACACGCCCTTGATGCGCGAGCGGAAGGCGAAGAAGCCGAACACGAAGGCCAGCAGCCCGGGCACCAGCACCACGAACAGCATCTGGGCACGAAGGAGTCGCTGAGGGCCCAGTGCCAGGGGTATTCCTTCCAGTTGAGGAAGACCATGAAGTCGGGCATCTCCGACTTGTACTGACCGTCGGTGCCGATCTGGCGCATCAGGTACATGCCCATCGCGTAGCCGCCGAGCGCGAAGAACAGGCCGTGGCCGAGCGACAGGATGCCGGTGTAGCCCCAGATCAGGTCCATCGCCAGCGCGCAGATGGCGTAGCACATGATCTTGCCGACCAGCGCCACGGCGTAGTCGCTCATGTGCAAGACGCTGCCCTCGGGCACCACGAGGTTGAGCACGGGCGCAACCACCAGCGACGACCAGCAGCGCGGCGAAGCACGCCGAACCAGCTCTTCAGCGACAGCACGCGCGTCGGCGGCGTCGAAGCTGGGCGCGGGCAAGACAGCGCTCATGCTTCGGCACTCCGGCCCTTCATCGCGAAGATGCCCTGCGGCCGCTTCTGGATGAAGATGACGATGAACACCAGCACCATGATCTTGGCGAGCACCGCACCGGCCCAGCCCTCGAGCAGCTTGTTCAGCACGCCCAGGCCCAGCGCGGCGTAGACCGTGCCGGCGAGCTGGCCCACGCCGCCGAGCACGACGACCAGGAACGAGTCGACGATGTAGCCCTGGCCGAGGTCCGGCCCGACGTTGCCGACCTGCGAGAGCGCGCAGCCGGCCAGGCCGGCGAGGCCCGAGCCGAGGGCGAAGGCGTAGGTGTCCACGCGCGCGGTGTTGACGCCCACGCAGGCGGCCATGCGGCGGTTCTGCGTCACGCCGCGCACGAACAGGCCCAGCCGGGTGCGCGCGATCAGCAGCGCCACGCCGGCGAGCACCAGCGCGGCGAAGGCGATGATGGCGATGCGGTTGAAGGGCAGCGTCAGGTTGCTCATCAGCTGACACGCCGCCGGACAGCCAGGCCGGGTTCTCCACCGGCACGTTCTGCGCGCCGAACAGCGTGCGAACGCCCTGCATCAGCACCAGGCTGATGCCCCAGGTGGCCAGCAGCGTCTCCAGCGGGCGGCCGTAGAGCCAGCGGATCACGCTGCGCTCCATCGCCGCGCCGACCAGTGCCGAGGCCAGGAAGGACAGCGGAATGGCCGCCAGGATGTAGTAGTCGAACAGCCCGGGCAGGTTGCTGCGGAAGACGTTCTGCACCACGTAGGTGGCGTAGGCGCCGATCATCAGCAGCTCGCCGTGCGCCATGTTGATGACGCCCATCAGGCCGTAGGTGATGGCCAGGCCGAGCGCGGCCAGCAGCAGGATGGAGCCGAGGCTGATGCCGGTGAAGACCACGCCGAGGCGCTCGCCCCAGGCGAGGCGGTCGCGCACGCTGCCCAGCGCGCGGCCGAGCGCGGCACGCACCTCGGGGTCGGTCTCGGCATCGGGCGCCAGGCGCTCCTGCAGCAGGCTGGCGACGGCGCTCTGGCGGCTGAACCCGGCGAGCGCGCGACGGCGTCGAGCCGCTTGGCCTTGTCGGGCGAGGAGACGAGGATGGTGGCGCGCATGCGCTCGAGCGAGTCCTTCAGCTGCCGGGTCGGTCTCGGCCGCGAGCGCCTTCTCGATCAGCGGCAGCTGGGCTTCCTCGAGCGACTGCTTGAGCAGTTCGGTCACGCCGGTCGCGGCGCGCCGCCACGTCGGGCGACAGCAACTGCAGAGCGCCGCATGCGCGGCCTGCAGCGCGCCGCGCATGCGGTTGTTGTTGACCACGTCCTCGGCCTCGGCTCGGGCAGCGTGGCCGGCTGCGCCGGTGGCGGCATCGACCGCCTTGTCGCCCGCACGATGAAGACCTTGTCGCCGGCGACCTTCACCGCAGTCGTCGAGCAGCGCCTGCACGAAGGGCCTCGAGCCCGTCGGTCGCCGGCCGCCGCCGCCTCGTTCAGCGCGGCGATGCGGTCGTCGCTGTCGCCGTCGCGATGGCCGTGCCTGCGCGGCGCGTCAGCGCGGAGCGGGCATCGGCAGCGCCCAGCAGCGAGGCACACCAGACCCGAGCGAGTCGATCGGAGATTCAGCAACATGGTGGACCAGAAGTATCAAGAGGCGGGCCCATGCGGCACCCGCCAGATCAGAGGGACCGCCATCGTGACAAGGCCCTGCGGGGCAGGGCCTTGTCGCTTCTCAGGCGGTCCGCCGGGCCATCACTTCTTCTCGGGGACGTTCTTCTTGCCCTTGTTCTCGGCGATGTAGTCGCTCCACGGGTCGGCCACGACCGGGCCCTTGGTCTTCCACACCACGTTGAACTGGCCGTCGGCCTTGATCTCGCCGATGAACACCGGCTTGTGCAGGTGGTGGTTCTCCTTGTCCATCGTGGAGGTGAAGCCGCCCGGCGCCTTGAAGGTCTGGCCGGCCATCGCCGCGATGACCTTGTCGGTGTCGGTGCTCTTGGCCTTCTCGACCGCCTGCTTCCACATGTTGATGCCGATGTAGGTGGCTTCCATCGGATCGTTGGTCAGCGGCTTGTCCTTGTGGCCGGGGATGTTCTTGGCCTTGGCGTAGTCGCTCCACTTCTTGACGAACTCGGTGTTGGCCGGGCTCTTGATGCTCATGAAGTAGTTCCAGGCGGCCAGGTGGCCCACCAGCGGCTTGGTGTCGACGCCGCGCAGCTCTTCTTCACCCACCGAGAAGGCCACGACCGGCACGTCGGTCGCCTTCAGGCCCTGGTTGCCCAGTTCCTTGTAGAAGGGCACGTTGGAGTCGCCGTTGATGGTGGACACCACCGCGGTCTTCTTGCCTTCGGAGGCGAACTTCTTGATCTTGGCGATGATGCTCTGGTAGTCGGAGTGGCCGAAGGGGGTGTACTCCTCGATGATGTCGGCCTCGGCAACGCCCTTGGCCTTCAGGAAGGCGCGCAGGATCTTGTTGGTGGTGCGCGGGTACACGTAGTCGGTGCCCAGCAGCACCCAGCGCTTGGCCGAGCCGCCGTCCTTGCTCATCAGGTACTCCACCGCGGGGATGGCCTGCTGGTTCGGCGCGGCGCCGGTGTAGAACACGTTCTTGCTGAGCTCTTCACCTTCGTACTGCACGGGGTAGAACAGCAGCGCGTTCTTTTCTTCGAACACCGGCAGCACCGACTTGCGGCTCACCGAGGTCCAGCAGCCGAAGACCACGGCCACCTTGTCCTGGTCGATCAGCTGCTTGGCCTTCTCGGCGAACAGCGGCCAGTTGGAGGCCGGGTCGACGACCACCGGCTCGAGCTTCTTGCCCATCACGCCGCCCTTGGCGTTGATCTCGTCGATCGCCATCAGCGCGACGTCCTTCAGCACGGTCTCGGAGATGGCCATCGTGCCCGACAGCGAGTGCAGCACGCCGACCTTGATGGTGGCTGGGCCTGGGCGATGGTGGCAAAGCCCATCGTGCAGGCGGCAGCGGCCAGCGCGGTGAGGGACTTCGCAGCAAAGCGACGGGAGATTTTCATGGGGGATAACTCCGGGGGTGTTGGAATGTGGGTGACCTGTCCCGGCCAGCGCAGGTGCGGCGGCGAGCCAGGGGCAGCAGCGGCGTGGGTGGCGCGGCAGCGGCCGGGCGGATCCGCACTCAGGCGGTAGTGAGGCCGTGTGCCAGCGTCGCGAACCGACCGGGTCGACGCCAACTATCGCCGGGAACGCGTGGCCCGTTGGAGGTGATGCGGCGCGAAACACCCTGGCGACGCGCAGCGGAGCCGGTGCAGCCGGCGAGCAGCAGTCGCGGTGCAGCATGACCGTGAGGCTCGCGCCGGAGCCGAGCAGTGCCGAGAAGGCTGCGGTCCGAAGCCGGCGAGCAGAGCCACTTTCTGGTTCAGCGAGTGCCCGGCGAGCTTGAGCGAGGCGCTCTCGGACGGCAAGATGGCCGCGGGGCTGCATCGGCGGAGGTGGCCAGTCGGATCATCGCTCGCTTCGCTTCACCGGGCCGGCGCGAGCTGGCGCACGCGGCCCATCGCCATCGCCGCCGCCGCGGTGCGCGTCTCGACGCCGAGCTTCTCGAACACGTGCTCCAGGTGCTTGTGCACGGTGCGCGGGCTGGTGCCCAGGATGTCGCCGATGTCGCGGTTGGTCTTGCCCTTGACCACCCAGTACAGCACCTCGGCCTCGCGCGCGGTGAGCTTGAAGGCCAGGCCCAGGGCCTCGATGGTGGCTTCGTCGGACGACTCGCTCATCACGATCAGCCACTCGCATCACCGCCGCTCTCGCCTTCGCTGGTGGCGCTGGCCTCGTGCAGCGCGAACACCAGCCGGCGGCCATGGCGCGCCAGCGTCAGCGGCCTGCGGCGACCCGCCGGTGGCTGCAGCACCGCCTGCGCCTGCAGCCAGTCGAGCACGGCCTCGCCGAGCAGCTGGGCATCACCCGCCGCAGTGCGCAGCCAGCAGCTGGCGCGCCAGCGGCGTCTGCCACAGGATGCGGCCGTCGGCCGACGCGCACGGCCAGCGTGGCATGGCCGAAGGCATCGAGCGCGTTGCGGGCCTGGCGGCGCTCGCGCGCGCCTTGCACATGGGCGGCGATGCGCGCCAGCACCTCCATGGGCTTGATCGGCTTGGCCACGTAGTCGACGCCGCCGGACTGGAAGGCCTTGAGCACGTGCTCGGTCTCGGTGAGGCCGGTCATGAAGATGATCGGGATGGCCGCCGTGCGCGCTTCGGCCTTCAGCCGGCGCGCCACCTCGAAGCCGTCCATGCCCCGGCATCACCGCGTCGAGCAGGATGATGTCGGGCAGGGTCTGCGCCACCCGCTGCAGCGCCTGCTCGCCGCTCACCGCCACCAGCACGGTGTAGCCGGACTCGTCGAGCGCGTCGTGCAGCAGCGAGAGGTTGTCGGGCACGTCGTCGACGATCAGCACGACGTCGCTGTTGGAGCGGTCGAGCTTCATGGCGGTCGGCCAGGGCGCGTTCGATCACGCCGTTCATCTCGTCCAGCTGGAAGCCGCGCGCCATCGCGCGCATGCGCTCGACGAATGCGGCGCAGGCCGGCGACTCGCGCTCGATCAGGTCGAGCCGCTTGACGATGCCGCGCACGTAGCCGAGGTTGACCAGCTCCTGCAGCGCCCGCAGGTGCTGCGCGTCGGGCATGGCGAGCGGCTCGCCGGCTCCACCGCCAGCGGCGGTCGGCGCCGGGCGCGACGGCAAGGCTGCGCCAGGCGAGGCCGAGCGCACGGCCCAGCCAGTCGAGCAGCTCGTTCACGCGCACGGGCTTGGTGAAGAAGTCGGCCGGCGTGATGCCGACGTCGTTGTCCAGGCCCTGGTCGAAGGCGTTGGCCGACACGATCGCCAAGGCCGGCGGACCGATCGCCTCGTGGCGGATGCGGCGCAGCGTCTCCCAGCCATCGATGCCGGGCATGGCCAGGTCCATGAAGATCGCGTCGGGCCGCCAGTTCAAGGCGCTGTTCGCGCAGCAGCGCCAGGCACTCTTCGCCCGACGCCGCCTGCCGGAGCTCGAAGCCCAGCGGCTGAGCACGTTGACCAGCAGGCCGCGGTCGGCCTCTTCGTTGTCGACCACCAGGATGCGCCGCGTCGGGCCTTCGTAGCCCACACGCTGGCGCCTGCTGCGCGCGGCCGGCACGGCGCACCGAGCGCAGCTCGGGCAGGAACAGCTTGCACGCGGAAGGCTGCTGCCCTGGCCGGGCTGGCTGTGCGCCGTCATCTCGCCGCCCATCAGGTCGGTGAGCATCTTGGCGATCGTCAGGCCCAGGCCGGTTCCGCCGAGCCGCCGGCCTGGCCCGCCGCCGAGCCACGCGCGAAGGGCTCGAACACCCGGGCCAGCTCGTCGGGCGGCATGCCCGGGCCGGTGTCGTCGATCTCGAAGTGCGCCATCTCGCGCCCATAGCGCACGCGAAACACCACCCGGCCGCTGGCGGGTGAACTTGACCGCATTGCCCAGCAGGTTGATGAGGATCTGGCGCAGCCGCTTCTCGTCGGCGCGCACCAGCTCGGGCACCTGCGGATCGATCTGCGCCTCGAAGCCGATGCCCTTGGACGGCGCCTGCAGCTCGAACATGCGCGCGATCTGCTGCAGGCTGTCGCGCAGCTGCATCGGCGCCGGCTCGAGCGTGAGCTTGCCGCCCTCGATGCGCGCCATGTCCAGCGTGCCTTCGATCAGCGAGAGCAGGTGGTCGCCGCCGCGCTTGATGACGCGCACCGCCTGGCGGCGGCGCCTCGGGAATCGTGCGCGTCTTCATCCAGCAGCTGCGCATAGCCGAGGATGCTGTTGAGCGGCGTGCGCAGCTCGTGGCTGATGGCCGAGATGTAGCGGCTCTTCGCCTGGTTGGCGGCGTCGGCGGCCTGCCGGCCTGCTCGGCCAGCTGCTTGGCGGTCTGCAGGGCCTCGTCGGTGCGCCGGTGCGACTCGATCTCCTGCACGAGCAGGCTGCGTCTGGCGGTTGGATTCCTCCTGCGCCACCTGCGCGCTCTTGTGCTTGAGCACCAGCCACCAGGCCACGACCGCGCCGATCACCAGCAACGCGGCGTAGACCTTGACGAAGCCCATCTGCAGCGCCGATCTGCGCCTCAGGACCGACCGCGCCCAGCTCGGCCGCGCTGCAGTCGATAGACCGCGTAGAACAGCGCAGCGAGCGCCGGCATGCCCAGCGCCATCAGCATGCAGGTAGTGGCCGAGCTCGGTGTCGAGCCGGCGCCACACGCCGGCGGGCACGATGCCCGACATCGCCGCGTCGCCACTGCACCGACAGCCGCGCCTGCGGCTTGCACAGGTCGTGGCAGCGCGCGTCGAGCGAGCAGCACAGCGAGCAGATGTCGCCCTGGTAGGCGGGGCAGTGCGCCATGTCGTCGTGCTCGTAGTCGCGCTCGCAGATCACGCAGCGCGTCAGGCGCTTGTAGCTGCCCTCGTCCGGCGGGGCCGCGGCGGGCTGGCGGGCGATGTAGTAGCGGCCCTGGGTCCCCCACGCGATCAGCGGCGAACCACGAAGGCCGTGACCAGGGCGATGCACGCCGAGAATGCCTGCGCCATCGGCCCGAGCGCGCCGAGGTAGGCCGCGATGGACAGCACCGAGGCTGCGCCCATCGCGCCCACGCCCACCGGGTTGACGTCGTACAGGTGCGCGCGCTTGAACTCGATGCCCTTGCGGCGACCAGCCCATCGGCTTGTTGATCACCAGGTCGGCCACCACCGCCATCATCCAGCTGATGGCGATGTTGGAGTACAGGCCCAGCACCTGGCCGATGCGCCTGGAACACGTTGAGCTCCATCAGCATCAGCGCGATGCAGGTGTTGAACACCATCCACACCACGCGGCCCGGGTGGCTGTGCGTCAGCCGCGCGAAGAAGTTCGACCAGGCCAGCGAGCCGGCGTAGGCGTTGGTGACGTTGATCTTGAGCTGCGAGACGATCACGAAGACCGCGGTGGCGGCGACCGCCAGACCGTAATTGCGAGGTCATCGCGCCGTAGGCGACCAGGTACATCTGCGTCGGGTCGACCGCGCGGTCGACCGGCACCGCGTAGCTGATGGCCAGGAAGGCCAGCAGCGCGCCGCCGAGCATCTTCAGCACGCCCGGCATCACCCAGCCCGGCCCGCCGACCATCACCGCGGCCCACCAGCGCGGCGCGCGCGCCGCGGCGCGGCTTCGGGCATGAAGCGCAGGTAGTCGGCCTGCTCGCCCATCTGCGTGATCAGCGCGATGCCCACCGTCATGGCCGCACCGAACTTCATGCAGGTCGAAGCCGCGGCGGCGACTGCCAGACCCGTCTCCGGCCACCCGTGCGGCACCGCCGCCGCCGTAGTGCCAGAGCTCGGTCCAGCACCCCCGGGTGCTGCTGCAGCACGTAGACGAAGGGCACGATCAGCATCGCCAGCCAGAGCGGCTGCGTCCACACCTGCAGCCGGCTGATGGTGGTGACGCCGTGCGTGACCAGCGGAATCACCACCAGCGAGCACAGCAGGTAGCCCCAGGCGGGCGGGATGTCGAAGGCCAGCTCGATGCGCGTAGGCCATGATGGCCGCCTCGAGCGCGAAGAAGATGAAGGTGAAGCTGGCGTAGATCAGCGAGGTGATGGTCGAGCCGATGTAGCCGAAGCCGGCGCCGCGGGTGAGCAGGTCCATGTCGACGCCGTGGCGGGCGGCGTAGACGCTGATCGGCCAGCCGGCCAGGAAGATGATCAGCCCGGTGGCCAGGATGGCCCAGAAGGCGTTGATGAAGCCGTAGTCGACCAGCAGCGTGCCGCCCACCGCCTCGAGCACCAGGAACGACGAGGCGCCGAACGCGGTGTTGGCCACCCGCAGCGCCGACCACTTGCGGAAGCTGCGCGGCGTGAAGCGCAGCGCGTAGTCCTCCATCGTCTCGCGCGCGACCCAGCCGTTGTAGTCGCGGCGCACCTTGACCACGCGCTGCACTGCCTTGGTGCTATCTCGCGCACCTTCAGGTGGCACGATGCCCGCGCCGAGACGCGGCGCTGCCTCGGTGCTGGCAGTGGGGGGAAGCATGACCCGCTTTGGTGCAAGGCTCATGCCAGAGCAGGCGGGCGGCGCTGGGCCCGTCGTGAGGTGGTCGCAGCCTTGCCAGATCCGGCGGGGTCGCGCCAGCGGGACGATCCGTGCTGCTGGCGTGGTACGCCTCCTGCTACCCTGCCCCGCATGGAACTGACGCCGCGCGAAAAAGACAAGCTGCTGATCTTCACCGCCGCGCTGCTGGCCGAGCGCCGCAAGGCCCGCGGCCTCAAGCTGAACTACCCCGAGGCCGTGGCGCTGATCAGCGCCGCCATCATGGAAGGCGCGCGCGACGGCAAGACCGTGGCGGCGCTGATGAGCGACGGCAAGACCGTGCTCACCCGCGCCGACGTGATGGACGGCGTGGCCGAGATGATCCCCGACATCCAGGTCGAGGCCACCTTCCCCGACGGCACCAAGCTGGTGACCGTCCACCAGCCCATCGCCTGAGCGCAGCGCTCGCTCGAAGTCCGCCTCCCGATTCCACCTTCCTTGAAGGACGCTCCCATGAACCGCATCCTCGTGGCCGCCAGCACGCTGCTGAGCGCCGGCCTGGCCTCTGCCCATGAAGGCCACGGCCCGGCCAATCCTCACTGGCACGCCAGCGACCTGTTCGGCATCGCCCTGGTGGCGGTGGTGGCGGGCTGGCTGGTGTGGAGGGGCCGCCAGTGATTCCCGGCGAGCTGCTCACCGACGGCCCCGACATCGTCATCAACCCCGGCCGGCGCGCCGATCACGCTGGTGGTGGAGAACAGCGGCGACCGGCCCATCCAGGTCGGCTCGCACTACCACTTCGCCGAAACCAACGCCGCGCTGAAGTTCGACCGCGGCGCCGCGCGCGGCATGCGCCTGAACATCGCCTCGGGCACCGCCGTGCGCTTCGAGCCGGGCCAGCAACGCACCGTCGAGCTGGTCGACTATGCCGGCGCGCGCCAGGTGTTCGGTTTCCGCGGCCACATCCAGGGAGCGCTGTGATGGCAACGATCGGCCGCCGCGCCTATGCGGAGATGTTCGGCCCGACCACGGGCGACCGGGTCCGGCTGGCCGACACCGAACCTCGTGATCGAGGTCGAGAAGGACCTCACGCGTCTACGGCGAAGAGGTCAAGTTCGGCGGCGGCAAGACCATCCGCGACGGCATGGGCCAGAGCCAGCGCGTCAACGGCCCGGGCCGCGCAGGAGGCGGTCGACTGCGTGCTGACCAACGCACTCATCGTCGACCACTGGGGCATCGTCAAGGCCGACATCGGCCTGCGCGGCCAGCGCATCGCCGCCATCGGCAAGGCCGGCAACCCGGACGTGCAGCCGGGCGTGGACATCGTCATCGGCCCGGGCACCGAGATCATCGCCGGCCGAAGGCTTCATCGTCACCGCCGGCGGCATCGACAGCCACATCCACTTCATCTGCCCGCAGCAGATCGAAGAGGCGCTGACCAGCGGCGTGACCACCATGCTCGGCGGCGGCACCGGTCCGGCCACCGGCACCTTCGCCACCACCTGCACGCCGGGGCCGGAGAACCTCGCGCGCATGCTGCAGGCAGCCGATGCCTTTCCGATGAACCTGGGCTTTCTCGGCAAGGGCAACGCCAGCCAGCCCGACGCGCTGCGCCAGCAGATCGATGCCGGCGCCATCGGCCTGAAGCTGCACGAGGACTGGGGCACCACGCCCGCGGCCATCGACTGCTGTCTGAGCGTGGCCGAGGCCACCGACACGCAGGTGTCGATCCACAGCGACACGCTCAACGAATCGGGCTTCGTCGAGGACACCATCGCCGCGACCAAGGGCCGCACGCTCTGCGCCTTCCACACCGAGGGCGCCGGCGGCGGCCACGCGCCCGACATCCTGCGGGTGGTGGGCGAGGAGAACTTCCTGCCGTCCTCCACCAACCCGACGATGCCCTACACCGCCAACACGGTGGACGAGCACCTCGACATGCTGATGGTGTGCCACCACCTCGACGCCGGCATCGCCGAAGACCTGGCCTTCGCCGAAAGCCGCATCCGCCGCGAGACCATCGCCGCCGAGGACGTGCTGCACGACCTGGGCGCCATCAGCATGATGAGCAGCGACAGCCAGGCCATGGGCCGCGTCGGCGAAGTCATCGTCCGCACCTGGCAGACGGCGCACAAGATGAAGGCGCAGCGCGGCATCGCTCGCGGTGATTCGGCGCGCAACGACAACACGCGCGTCAAGCGCTACGTCGCCAAGTACACCATCAACCCGGCGCTGGCCAACGGCATGGCGCACGAGGTGGGCAGCATCGAGGTCGGCAAATGGGCCGACCTGGTGCTGTGGAAGCCGGCCTTCTTCGGCGTCAAGCCCTTCCTCGTGCTCAAGGGCGGCTTCATCGCCTGCGCGGCCATGGGCGACCCGAACGCGTCGATCCCCACGCCGCAGCCGGTGCACTACCGGCCGATGTTCGGTGCCTTCGGCGGCGCGCTGCACCAGGGCTCGCTCACCTTCATGAGCCAGGCGGCCGTGGCGGCCGGTCTGAACGATGTGCTCGGGCTGCACAAGCGGGTGGCGGCGGTGAAGGGCAATCGCGCGGTGAAGAAGCAGCACATGGTGCACAACGCCTACCTGCCGCGCATGGAGATCGACGCCCAGACCTACGAGGTGCGCGCCGACGGTGTGCTGCTCACCTGCGAACCGGCCACCGTGCTGCCGATGGCGCAGCGCTACTACCTGTTCTGATTCCGTTGAGCCTGGATTGAGCCGGGTGCCGGGCCCGGCGCCACGGCCTCCCACCGCTTGCGGAGGCGCCCTGGCCATGGGCGCTGGCGCCCGGTTCGGCGCTCGGTAGCATCCCATCGACACCACGTTGGGAGACCGCCATGTCCTACCTCGTCGCCTTCTGGAATCTCGAGAACCTGTTTGCGCCGGAGGGTTTCCCGGAGCGGCCGCAGTGGCTGGCCGACGCGGTGCGCAAGGACCTCACCGGCTGGGCGCCGGCGCTGTTTGCGCGCAAGGTCGACCAGCTCGCATCGATCATCGTGCAGATGAAGGGCGGTGCCGGGCCCGACCTGCTGGGCGTGTGCGAGGTCGAGAACCGCTTCGCACTGCAGGCCGTGGCCGACCGCCTGAACGCGTTGCGACCGCAACGCCGCTACGAGATCGTGCATGTCGACTCGGTGCGCGAGCAGCGCGGCATCGACACCGCATTCATCTTCGACACCAACACCTGTCGACCAACCCGCAGGAGCTGTTCTCGCACTGGGTGATGCGCCGCACGGGCACGCGCGACATCACCCAGGCCACCTTCATCACCCGCGCCGGCAATGAGCTGATCGCGCTGTCCAACCACTGGCCCTCGCGCTCGGGCGAGCCGGGCAGCGGGCCGGAGCATTCAGCCGGCTTTCGCGCCACGGCCGGCGAAACACTGGGCTACTGGCACGAGCGCATCCGCGAGGTGAAGGGCAAGCAGGCGGCCATCCTCGCGATGGGCGACTTCAACGACGACCCCTTCGACCGCTCGCTGGCAGTGCACGCCGTGGCGCTGCGCGAACGCGGCGACGTGGTGCGCGCCCAGAGCGCCAAGTTCTACAACCTCGCGTGGCGTTACCTCACGCAGACGGTGGCCGATCACCGCGGTGACCTGCGCGAGCTCGACGGCACGCTCTACTTCGGCGGCGACGCCAACGTGTTCGACCAGATCCTCGTCTCGCGCGGCCTGCTCACCGGGCCGGGCAAGCTTCGCGTCAACGAGGCCAGCGTGCGCATCGAGGCCTTTGCCGAAATGGTGGACCACCGTGTGGCCGAAGGCCCGATCCGCTTCGGTCTGCCC
This sequence comes from uncultured beta proteobacterium, assembly GCA_963739925.1. GTDB lineage: Bacteria > Pseudomonadota > Gammaproteobacteria > Burkholderiales > Burkholderiaceae_C > CAVUBY01. The sequence goes on from CAVUBY010000004.1 coordinate 354,315, forward strand.
AAGGGCAATGCCGACGCCAACATCAACCTGGGCGGGTACAGCGATCACTTTCCGGTCTCGGTGCTGATCGACGAGCTCTGAGCGCACCGAAGGCCTGCATGCGGCGGCACAATCGCCGCATGCTGAACATCTCCAAACTCCTTCCCCAGGGTCGCGGCCTGAGCGCGGTGCTGCTCAAGCGGGCGGCCACCGTCGAACTCGACTGGGACGTGCGCCAGAAGAGCCGCTTCGATGCCACCGACTCGCAGGGCCGTGTGCTGGGTGTCTTTCTGCCACGCGGCACCCTGGTGCGCGGCGGCGACGTGCTGGTGGCCGAAGACGGATCGCTGGTGGTGGTGAAGGCTGCACCGCAACCGGTGCTGCGGGTGACGCACTGCCCCGAGCACGGCAGCCCGTTCGACCTGGTGCGGGCGGCCTACCACCTCGGCAACCGGCATGTGCAGCTCGAACTCCGGCCCGACCACCTGCAGCTCGAGCCGGACCACGTGCTGGCCTCCATGCTGCGGCAGATGCACCTGATCGTCGCCGAGGTGCAGGCTGCCTTCGAGCCCGAGGGAGGCGCGTACGCCGCGGGGGGCCATGCCGCGGCATGGACATGGACATGCCCAGGGGCACGATCACGCACACGATCACCAGCAGACGCACAAGCATGGCCACGGCCACGATCACGCGCACGACCATGGGCACGACGACCATCCTCATGACCATGGGCATGGCCACGGTCACTCGCACTGAGGCGCCATGCCTCGCGTGATCCGCCCCGCTCCCTCGCTTGGCGCCAGCGCGCTGCTGCAGCTGCTGTGGCTGGCGTCGCCGGCCTTGCCGGTGGGCGGCTTCAGCTACTCCGAGGTGCTGGAGGCGGCGGTCGAGTCCGGCGGCGTCACGAATGAAGCGCAGGCCACGCGCTGGCTCGTCGACCAGCTGCACCTCGGCCTGGCCCGCAGCGACCTGGCGGTCGCCGCCAAGGCCGTCGGCGCCTGGCAACGGGGCGATGCCGACGCGCTGCGCGAGCTCAACGACTGGGTGTTGCACACCCGCGAGTCGCGCGAGCTGCGCGGCCAGACCGAGCAGATGGGCCGCTCGCTGGTCGAGTGGCTGCGCAACCGCGGCATCGCGGACGCGCGCATCGACACGCTCGCGGCACTGTCCCCGGCGCCGAGCTGGCCGCTGGCCTTTTCGCTGGCCGTGGCGCAGACCGGCGCGCCGCTGCGCGATGCGCTGCTCACCTTCGCCTTCGGCTGGTCCGAGAACATGGTGCAGGCGGCGATGAAATCGGTGCCGCTGGGCCAGAGCGCCGGCCAGCGCATCCTCGCCGCGCTGGCGCAGGAGATCCCGGACGCGGTCGCGCAGGCCATCCGCGCGCTGGACAGCGAACGCCAGGCCTTTGCGCCCATGCTGGCCATCCTCTCGGCCCAGCACGAGACGCAGTACTCGCGTCTGTTCCGGTCCTGAGTCGATCGCATGTCAGCGGTCGATAATCGGCGCCATGAGCACACTCCACAGCATTCCCCATCGCACCAAGAAGCTGCCGCCCCTGCGCGTGGGCGTCGGCGGCCCGGTCGGCTCCGGCAAGACCACCCTCGTCGAGATGTTGTGCAAGGCCCTGCGCGACCGCTATGACCTGGTGGTCGTCACCAACGACATCTACACCAAGGAAGACCAGCGCCTGCTCACCGTGGCCGGCGCCCTGGAGCCCGAACGCATCATGGGCGTGGAAACCGGCGGCTGTCCCCACACCGCGATCCGCGAAGACGCCTCGATCAACCTCGAGGCCGTCGATCGCATGCTCGGCAAGTTTCCCAACGCCGACATCGTCTTCATCGAATCGGGTGGTGACAACCTGGCCGCCACCTTCAGCCCCGAGCTGAGCGACCTGACGCTGTACGTGATCGACGTGGCCGCCGGCGAGAAGATCCCGCGCAAGGGTGGCCCCGGCATCACCAAGAGCGACCTGTTCGTCATCAACAAGACCGACCTCGCGCCGCACGTCGGTGCGGATCTCGACGTGATGGAAGCCGACACGCGGCGCATGCGGCCGAACCGCCCCTTTGTGATGACCAACCTCAAGACGCGCGCCGGCCTGGACGAAGTGGTGGCGTTCATCGAAACCAAGGGGCTGCTCAAATGATCCGTCTGCTGACCGCCACCCTGCTCATCGCCAGTGCCGTCTCGGCGTCAGCCCAGACGTCGCCCGTGCCGCCGGTGCCCGCGGCCCCGGTGGGCAACGTCGTCGAGACCTACTTCGGCACCGAGGTGCGCGACCCCTACCGCTGGCTCGAAGACACCAAGTCGGCACAGAGCCAGGCGTGGATGAAGGCCGCAGCGGACAACGCCATGGCGACGCTGGCACGCATCCCTGGTCGGCAGGCGATGTTCGAGCGCATCGCCAGGTACGACGGTGCGGTGTCCGCCCGCGTCGAGCAGGTGGTGCGCGAGTCCGGCGACCGCTGGTTCTTCGAACGGCGCGGCGCCAGCGACAACCAGTTCAAGCTGTGGGTGCGCGACGGGCTGGCCGGCAAGGAGCGGTTGCTCGTCGATCCCGACGCCATCGAGAAGCGCACCGGCAAGCCGCACGCGGTCAACTTCTTCACCGTGGCGCCGGGCGGTGGACGGCTGGCCTACGGTCTCTCGGCACAAGGCTCCGAGGCGGCGGTGCTGCACCTCCTGGACACGCAAGACCCGCCGCGCGATCGGCCAGCCCATCGATCGCGCCGACATGGGCAACGTGAGCTGGTCACCCGACGGGCGCTGGATGCTGTTCACCCGGCTGCAGGAACTCAAGCCGGGCATGCCCGACACCGAGAAGTACCAGAAGGCGCAGACCCTGCTGCTGCCGCCCGGCGCCGACGTGGCCCGTGCCGTGCCGGTGTTCGGTGTCGGCGTGGCCGGCGTCGACATCGGTCCGGCAGAACTGCCCTTTGCCAGCTTCTCGCACGATGGCCGGTGGGCCTTCGGCTTTGCCATCAACGGCACGCAGCGCGAGATCGGCCTGTTCGTGAGCCCGGCCAAGGCGGTGCGCAACGGCAAGCCGCAATGGCGGCGAGTGGTGCGCGCAGCCGATGAGGTGACCGGTGTGGCCTACATGAACGACACGCTGTACCTCGTCTCGCACAAGGGCGCGCCGCGCTCGCAGGTGCTGCAGCTCGACCTGCGGGCCCGCGACATCGCGCAGGCGCGGGTGCTGGTGGCGCAGTCGGAGCGGGTGGTGACCGGCATCGCCGCCGCCGCCGACGCGCTCTACATCGAAACGCGCGATGGCAACGTGAAGCGTCTCTTCAAGCGCGCCCATGCACCCACCGCTGCGGTGAGCGAAGTGAAGCTGCCGCTGGAAGGCTCGTTCCAGCTCAACGGCGACGAAGGCGGCAATGGCGCCGCGGATCCACGCCTGCCCGGGCTGGTGCTCACGCTCGAAGGCTGGAACCGCGCGCGCCAGATCTACCTCGTGGGCGCCGATGGCCGGGTGCGCAACTCGGGGCTGCAGCCGCAGGGGCCGTTCGACGCGCCCGAGGGCATCGAGGCCACCGAGGTCAAGGTGAAGAGCCACGACGGCGCGATGGTGCCGATGTCGGTGATCCACAAGAAGGGCACGCCGCTGGACGGCCGCAACCCCACCATCCTCTACGGCTACGCCAGCTACGGCATCACCGAAGAGCCCTTCTACAGCGTCAGCCGACTGGCCTGGCTGGACGCCGGCGGCGTGTACGCCGTGGCCAACCCGCGCGGCAGCGGCGTCTACGGCCAGGATTGGTACAAGGGCGGCTTCCAGGCCACCAAGCCCAACACCTGGAAGGACTTCATCGCCTGCGCCGAGTGGCTGGTGGCGCAGAAGTGGACCGCGGCCGATCGCCTGGGCATCCTGGGCGGCAGCGCCGGCGGCATCCTGGTGGGCCGCGCGATGACCGAGCGGCCCGATCTGTTCGCGGCGGTGGTACCGGCCGTGGGCGCACTCGACGCGATCCGCATCGAGACCACGGCCAACGGCGTGCCCAACATTCCCGAGTTCGGCACGCGCACCACCGAAGCCGGTTTTCGCGCCCTGCTGGCGATGAGCACGTACGCACCACATCGTCGACGGCACGCACTACCCCGCGGTGCATGCTGACGCACGGCGTGAACGACCCGCGCGTCGAGGTCTGGGAGAGCACCAAGACCGCGGCGCGGCTGATGGCCGCCACGCGCAGCGGCAAGCCGATCCTGATGCGCCTGGACTTCGATGCCGGCCACGGCGTGGGCAGCACCAAGCAGCAGCAATTGCAGGAACGCGCCGACGTGTTCGCCTTCTTCCTGTGGCAGATGGGGGTGGCGGGCTACCAGCCCACGCCGTGATCCGGGCACAGACGCGCGGCGCTCTTGCCGCGTGCCCGCGACGCTTCAGCGGATCGGTGCCATTTCGCGCAGGGCGCGCACCGCCCCTTGGCCCACTGCGGCGCCAAAGCGTTTGGCCAGCCGCTCGGCCACGTTGTCCTTGGGCGTGTAGTCGATGATTTCGGCGGCCTTCACCACCTCGCGCGCCACGTAGTCGAGGTTGCCGGCCTTGTCGACCAGGCCCAGGCGGATCGCCTCCTCGCCGTTCCAGAACAGACCCGAGAAGGTCTCAGGGGTCTCCTTGAGGCGTGCCCCGCGGCCTTCCTTCACCACCTTGATGAACTGCTGGTGGATCTGGTCGATCATGGCCTTGGCGAAGGCCTTCTGGCGCTCGTCCTGCGGCGAGAAGGGATCGAGCATGCCCTTGTTCTCGCCAGCGGTCAGCAGGCGCCGCTCGACACCGAGCTTTTCCATCGAGCCCACGAAGCCGAAGCCATCCATCAGGACACCGATGCTGCCGACGAGGCTGGCCTTGTCGACGTAGATCTCATCGGCAGCCACGGCAATGTAGTAGGCGCCGGAGGCACAGATCTCCTCCACCACCGCGTACACCGGCTTCTTGTGCAGTGCCTTCAGACGCTTGATCTCGTCGTTGATGATGCCCGCCTGCACCGGACTGCCGCCGGGCGAGTTGATGCGCAGCACGATCGCCTGCGCACTGGCGTCCTCGAACGCGGTCTTCAACGCCGACACCAACTGCTCCGCGTTGGCTTCAGTGTCCGACGCGATCTCGCCGCGCACCTCGATCAAGGCCGTGTGCATGCCGGCCGGTGCGCTGACGTGCATGCGCGCGCTGAACAGCAGCCACAGCACGGTGGCGAACAGCAACAGCCAGGCCAGCCTGAAGAACACCCGCCAGCGGCGCTCGCTGCGGCGGTCCTTGATGTAGTCGCGGGCGAACTGCTCGGCCACGCTGTCCCAGCTGGAACCCACACGTGCCTGGGCGGTCGGTATCGGAGCGGCGGGTGCCGACGTGGCGCCAAAGGCCGGCTCGACGCGGGCCGGATCGGTGTGGGGATCGGAACTGCTCATGGCGTGCTTTCGACCGACAGGCAGCGAAGCGGCTCAATCGGCAAACGGGGGTTGCGTGTCCCGGGAAGGATACCAATACACCTGTCCATCGCGCTCTTCGACCTCGATCACCGTGAGCCCCGTGCGGCCGCACGGGCCGCCGGCACAGCGGCCACTGCGCGGCTCGTAGGCAGCGCCATGGATCGAGCAGAGGATGAACTCCTTGCCACTGTCCAGAAACTGACCAGCCTGCCAGTCCATCTCGGTCGGCACATGAGCGCAGCGGTTGAGGTAGGCCACCACGTGGCCATCGAAGCGCAGGGCGAAGGCGCGCGCGGGTTGGCGAAAGTGCAGCACGTCGAACACCACCGCGTCCCCGCGCTCGACCAGGGCCTCGGAAGCACACAGCGCCTGGGGCATCCGGGGGGCCTGCGGCTCAGGCATGGCGGCTCAGCCAGTCGTGCAGGTCGGCCACCGAGTGCGCGACATGCCGGGTGTCGAAGGCCTCGAAATTCTCGTGCGGATGGGCGCCGTAGCTCACGCCGATGCTGGCAGCGCCAGCGTTGGCGGCGAGCTGCAGGTCGTGGGTGGTGTCGCCGATCATCAGCGTGCGCGACGGCTCGACGCCGAACTCGCCCATCAGCTCGAGCAACATGCGCGGATCGGGCTTGGAGGCGGTTTCGTCCGCGGTGCGGGTGGCATCGAACAGCGGCGCGAGCTGCACGCTGAGCAGTGCCTCGTCCAGACCGCGACGCGACTTGCCGGTGGCCACGCCCAGCCAGTGGTTGCGGTCCTTGAGCGCCTTCAGCATTTCGCGGGTGCCATCGAACAGCACGATCTCGTGCTGCTTGGCGAAGTAGTGATGCCGGTAGCGATCGCCGAGTTCCTTGTAGCGCTCGCGCGGCACGTCGGGGGCCGCATGGGCCAGGGCCTCGACCAGCCCCATGCCGATGACGTAGCGGGCCTGCTCGTCGGTGGGCACACGCGTGCCCAGGTCGGCGCAGGCCGCCTGGATGCAGCGGGCGATCAGGGCAGTGGAATCGAACAGGGTGCCGTCCCAATCGAAGGCGATCAGGTCGAACTGGCGGGCGCGGGTCATGCGTTGGTCATCCGACGGCGGTGAGCGGAGTCAGCGGTGGAGGGTGGCGAGAAACGATCCGCATTCTGCCGGCAACGGCGCTTCGAGCTCGATCGTCTCGCCGCTGGCCGGGTGCACGAAGCGCAGACGCCGCGCATGCAGGAACATGCGCGCGAACTTCGCCGGCCCTCGCGCCAGTGCCTTGTTGCGCTCGAAGTCGCCGTACTTCGCATCGCCGACGATGGGGTGCCCGGCGTGGCTGGTGTGCACCCGGATCTGGTGGGTGCGCCCGGTCTTGATGGTCACGTCGAGCAGCGTGTACCCGACAAATCGCTGCACCACCGACACCAGCGAAATGGAGCGCTTGCCATCGTCGTCGTCGGCCTCGACCGCCCGAACACGGCGCTCGCCATCGCCCGACACGAACTTGTGCAGCGGCACATCAATCACCTTCAGACCGGCCGGCCAGGCATCGAACACCAGCGCCGAGTAGGTCTTGCCGGTCTCGCGGCGGCGCAGCTGGTCTTGCAGCGCCACCAGGGCTGAGCGCTTCTTGGCCACCAGCAGCAGGCCCGAAGTTTCCTTGTCGAGCCGGTGCACCAGCTCCAGGAACTTCGCCCCCGGACGGGCCTGCCGCAGCTGCTCGATCACGCCAAAACTCACGCCGCTGCCGCCGTGCACCGCCACGCCGGCCGGCTTGTCGACAGCGATCAGGTGCTCGTCCTCGAACACCACTGGAAACTCGCGCGCCGGCGCGGCAGCCACCACGTCCCGCTCTGCCACCCGCACCGGCGGCACCCGCACCTCGTCGCCGAGCGCCAGGCGGGTGTCAGCCTGCGCCCTGCCCTTGTTGACCCGAACCTCCCCGGAGCGGATCACCCGATACACGTGGGTCTTGGGCACGCCCTTGAGCAGCTTGACCAGGAAGTTGTCCAGCCGCTGGCCCTCGGAGGCCTCGTCGATGCGGACATGCAGCACGGCCGGCGCAGGCGCGGCCGCGGGGCTGGCCGTGCGGCGCGGTTTGCCCCCTATAATGGGTTGCTCCACGTTGTTGCCGTAAGTGCTTGATTCTTCTGAGTTTAGCCTTGCAAGACCACGTGGCGGCCCGGCCCTGAGGCCAGGCCACCCGGTGATGCAGCGTGCAGTGCAGTCGGTGGGCCCCGTCCCCAAGTGACGCGGCGATCGATCGCACCACACGCCAGAGCAAACGAAGAACGAACCACCAACCAAGGTTTTCAGCACAGGAGACACGGTCGCGATGCAGGGCACACCGCCCCACATCAAGACGATGGCTCCTGTCAGCGTCCAGTGAAGCCCCGCGGATGTCGAGCAAGCTCACCTTCCCCCTGCGCCCTGTGCGCCTGTTGCAGCGGCCTGCGGCCGACTCTGCATTCGGCGCGTTGGGCGTGGAGCGGCAGCAGCCTCTCGCAGATCGGATGACGCGCCCCCTGCCTTTGCAGCCCCGGCACGCCACGCCCACCGCCAAACCCGCTGACACGCCAGCGCCAACGCTGCCCCCGCGTCCGATCCGCTGATCGGTACGCATTCCAGGCAGTCCAGGGCGATACCCTTCTCTCGGTTCTCACGCGTTTCTCGTGCATCGAAGTGTCGCCCCCCGCTGGCAGCGGTGGGCGCTGTTCGTGAGTACGCCGCCCCTGAGGCGGCGTGGAAGGAGTGCACATGAAACGCATGCTGATCAATGCGACCCAGCAGGAAGAACGCCGCCTGGCGATCGTCGACGGCCAGAAGCTTCTCGACTTCGAGACCGAGATCGAAGGGCGCGAACAGCGCAAGGGCAACATCTACAAGGCCGTGGTGACGCGGGTCGAGCCTTCGCTCGAGGCCTGCTTCGTCGAATACGGTGAAGACCGGCACGGCTTCCTGCCCTTCAAGGAGATCGCCAAGACCTACTTCCGCGAAGGCGCCAGCGCGCGCGACGCCAAGATCCAGGACGTGATCTCCAACGGCCAGGAACTGCTGGTCCAGGTGGAAAAGGAAGAACGCGGCAACAAGGGCGCGGCGCTGACGACCTTTGTCTCGCTGGCCGGCCGTTACCTGGTGCTGATGCCCAACAACCCGCGCGGCGGCGGCGTCAGCCGGCGCATCGAGGGCGAGGACCGCGAGGAACTCAAGGAAAACCTCGACCAGCTCGAGTACCCCAAGGGCATGAGCCTCATCGCCCGCACCGCCGGCATCGGCCGCAGTGCCGCCGAGCTGCAGTGGGACCTGAACTACATGCTCAAGCTCTGGGAGGCCATCGACGGCGCTTCCAAGGCGGGCAAGGGCGCGTTCCTGATCTACCAGGAGTCGTCGCTGGTGATCCGCGCGATCCGCGACTACTTCACCGCCGACGTCGGCGAGATCCTGATCGACACCGACGACATCTACGATCAGGCGCTGCAGTTCATGACGCACGTGATGCCGGAGACGGCGTCCAAGGTCAAGCGCTACCGCGACGATGCGCCGCTGTTCAGCCGCTTCCAGATCGAGCACCAGATCGAGACGGCGTTCAGCCGCACCGTCAACCTGCCTTCGGGCGGCGCGATCGTGATCGACCACACCGAAGCACTGGTGTCGGTGGACGTGAACTCCGCGCGCAGCACGCGCGGCAGTGACATCGAGGAAACCGCGACCCGTACCAACCTCGAAGCGGCCGATGAGATCGCGCGCCAGATGCGCCTGCGCGACCTGGGTGGCCTGATCGTGGTCGACTTCATCGACATGGAGGAGAGCAAGAACCGCCGCGAGGTCGAGACCCGGCTGCGCGACGCGCTCCGGCAAGACCGCGCCCGCGTGCAGTTCAGCTCGATCAGCAAGTTCGGCCTGCTCGAGCTCAGCCGCCAGCGCCTGCGTCCGGCGCTCAGCGAAGGCAGCCACATCACCTGCCCGCGCTGCAACGGCACCGGCCACATCCGCGACACCGAGAGCTCCGCGCTGCAGATCCTGCGCATGGTGCAGGAGGAGTCGATGAAGGAGAACACCGCCGCCGTGCATGTGCAGGTGCCAGTGGAGGTGACTTCGTTCCTGCTGAACGAGAAGCGCACCGAGATCACCAAGATCGAGCTCAAGCAGCGCGTGACCGTCCTGCTGGTGCCCAACAAGAACCTGGAGACGCCGAACTACCGCCTCGAGCGGCTGCGCCACGACGATCCCCGCCTGGAGAACCTGCAGGCGAGCTACACCATGATCGACGACGTGGAAGACGAAGTCGGCTTCACACGCCGCGAGAAGCTCAAGCCCAAGCAGGAGCCGGTGATCAAGGGCATCATGCCCGAGACCCCCGCGCCACAGCCGGTGGCCAAGCCCGAACCGGTGGTGGCAGCTCCCGTGCAGGCGCCGGCGCCCGTGGCCGCAGCACCGGTGGCAGCGCCCGCCGCCGGCGCAGGCTTTTTCGCCTGGATGAAGAAGATCTTCGGCGGCGCCGAGCAGGCCGCGCCTGCCACCACCGAGGCGATCAAGCCGGTCGCAGTCGCCGATGGCGCCAAGCGCGAAGAACGCACCGAACGCGGCGAGCGCGGTGGCCGTGGCGGCCGCGGTGGTCGTGATGGGAACCGGGACGGCAAACGCGGCGAGGGAAGAGATGGTTCCCGTGGCGAAGGTCGCGGTGATGGTCGCGGTGGCCGTGACGGCCGCGGTCGGCGCAACGAACGTGGCGACCGTCCCGAGGGTGAAGAGATCGCCAAGGCGCCGCTGGGCGAGCCGGGCGAAACCCGTGGCGACGAGCGTGGAGCGCGTCCGGAAGCTCGCGGCGAAGGCCGCGGCGACGGACGCCGAGGTGGTCGAGGTGAGCGTGGTGAGCGTGCAGATCGAGGCGAGCGCCGCCCGTCACCCACGCCCGAAGCGCGCGACGATGCCCCGGCGGGCGTGCAGAACTTCGTCGACACCATTCCGGTGGGCGAGCCGGCCGAGGCCGGCGAAGCCCAGGGCGAGCGCACGGGACGCCGCCGCAGCCGCCGCGGACGCGGTGGACGTGATCGTGACGAGTCGCGCGGCGTGGACAGCCCTGCCGCGGGCGAGAACGGCGAATCCACCGCGACAGCCACGCTGGACAATGGCCTGGTAGGTTCCCATGGCGACGCGACCGGCCTGCCCATGGATGCTCGTGAAGACGCGCCGGTCGTCGGCGACGGTGCCGGTGTGGACACCGCGCCCGCAGCGGTCGAAGGCGAAGATCGTGAGGGTCGACGCCGGGGCCGTGGCCGCGATCGTCAGCGACGCGAGCGGCGCGACGAGGCCGTGCCGAATGGTGAGTCGGCCGCGACCGATGTGGCTGTTCCGGCGACCTCGAGCAGCGCCCCAACGCAGCTCGAGCTGACCGATGCGGCTCCGGCGACTGTGTCGGGGCTGGCACCCGCAGAGTACGTGGCGCCGATGCCGGTGGTTGCAGCAGCCACACCAGTGGCAGCACCCGCGGTTGCCCGCGCCGTGGCAGCGCCGGTCGTGCCGCAGTTCGTGCTGCCGGCCGAAGATCTGCAGGCGCTGGCCAGTTCAGCGGGCCTGCAGTGGGTGGGCTCAGACGCGGAGAAGGTGCGCGCCGTGCGCGAGGCCATGGCCCGCGAGCCGGCACCCGTGCATGTGCCGCGCGAACCGAAGCCTCCGGTGGTGATCGATGAAGGTCCGCTGGTGCTGGTGGAGACGCGCAAGGACCTCTCGCAGATCACGCTGCCGTTCGACCCGCAGGGTGCGAAGGCGCCGCAGTAGCGGCTGCACGCGTCGGTGGCTTCACGGCCACCGGCAGGTCTCTCAAAGCGGTCGCCTCACGGCAACCGCTCGAGGGCGTGCTGGTAGACGGGGTCGTGCATGAGCGTGTCCCAGGTCAGCGGCGGTGTCAGCGGCAGCAGCCGCAGGCGACGTGACTCGCTGTCGGGGTCGGCCTGCCAGCCGCCGCGGGCCTGTGAGGCGCTGAGGCCTTCGAGCAGGTCATCGACCGCCGCGCCGCCGTCGAGCGACTGATTGCACAGCAGCACCATGTCGCAACCGGCGCTCAGGGCCGCGGTAGCGGCTTCGGCGTAGCTCACCAGCGCACCATCGATGCGCCGCGCGCCTTCCATGCTGAGGTCGTCGCTGAAGACCGCGCCGTTGAAGCCGAGCTGCAGGCGCAGGATCTCCTTGAGCCAGCGCGGCGAAAAGCCCGCGGGTCGCGCATCGACCTTCGGATAGATGACGTGCGCCGGCATCACGCTGGCGAGGCTGGTACTCAACCACTCGTAGGGCTTGGCGTCTTCGGCCAGGATGGCCTTGAGCGACCGCTTGTCCACGGGCACATCGACATGGCTGTCCGCCTTGACGAATCCGTGCCCCGGGAAATGCTTGCCGCAGTTGTGCATGCCCGCCAGAAGCAGCCCGTGCATGAGGCTCTTGGCCAGCATGGTGGCCACGCGGGCATCGCGGTGAAAGGCGCGGTCGCCGATGACGCTGCTGGCGCCGAAATCCAGGTCCAGCACCGGCGTGAAGCTCAGGTCGACGCCGCAGGCGCGCAGCTCCGCGCCCAGCACGAAACCGGCCGCCGTGGCGGCATCGGTGGCGGTCAGCGCATCGCGCATCCACAGCTCGCCCAGCGCGCGCATGGGCGGCAGGTGGGTGAATCCGTCGCTGCGAAAGCGCTGCACCCGACCGCCTTCGTGGTCCACACAGATGAGCGCGTCCGGGCGAACGGCCTTGATCTCGGCCGTGAGGTGCGTGAGCTGCTCGCGGCTTTGCCAGTTGCGCGCAAAGAGAATGACACCCCCGGTCAGCGGGTGTTCGAGGCGGCGGGCGTCGTCGGCGCTCAGGCTGAGCCCGGCCACATCGAGAACCACCGGGGAATGAGGCGTCATGGCGCGTCCTTGGTCTCCACCACGACGAAGCTCGCGGCGTAATCTGTTTCGTCACTCACACTCACATGGGCCTGCAGGCCGCGAGCGGCAAACCACGCCGCCAGGGCGCCGTGCAGGCGGATGTCGGGCTTGCCGCTCGGCGCCTTGACCACTTCGCAGTCGCGCCAGGTCATGGGCATGCGCATGCCCAGCCCGATGGCCTTGGAGAAAGCCTCCTTGGCAGAAAAGCGCGTGGCCAGGTAGCTGATGCCGCGCGCTTCCACCTTGGCCAGGCGGGCACGGAACACATCCATCTCGTGCGGCCCCAGCACCTTGAGCGCAAAGCGCTCGCCGCGCCGCTGCCACGCTGCGCGGATGCGGCGCACGTCGCACACGTCGGTGCCGATGCCATAGATCATGACCGGCGCTCAGCCCGCTTCGGCACGGTGGATGCAGCGCAGATAGTCGCGCACCGTTTCGGCCAGACCGAGCTCGAGCGCATCGGCGATGAGGGCATGTCCGATCGACACCTCCTGCACGCCCGGAACCGCGCGCAGGAAGTCAGCAAGGTTGTCACGGTTCAGGTCATGGCCCGCATTCAGGCCCATGCCCTCGGCCAGCACCGCGCGGCCCGCGCTGCGGCGTAGGTGGCGAGCGAAGCGGCCTGACCCGCCGTGCCATGCGCCCGCGCATAGGCTTCGGTGTAGAGCTCGATGCGATCGGCGCCGAGCTCGCGCGCGGCGCGCATCTGCGCCGGATCGGGGTCCATGAACAGGCTGACCCGCACACCCATGGCTTTGGCCTGCGCGATCAGCGGAGCCAGCGCGGCGGCGTCTTGCGGAAAGCGCCAGCCGTGGTCGGAGGTGGCCTGCTCGGTGCTGTCCGGCACAAAGGTGGCCTGGTGGGGCCGCACCGCCTCGATGAAGGGCATGAGGTTGTGGAACGGGTTGCCCTCGATGTTGTACTCGGCCTGGGGCCAGGACTTCATCAGGGCGGCGATGTCGTGCACGTCGTGGGCACGGATGTGGCGTTCGTCGGGCCGGGGATGCACAGTGATGCCGTGGCAGCCGGCCTCGAGGGCGATGCGTCGCGGCCCGCACGACACTCGGAATGCCGAGGGCACGCGTGTTGCGCAGCAGGGCCACCTTGTTCAGGTTGACCGAGAGCGCCGTGTGACCGCGATGGGCATCGAGACCGGTCGTGAGCAAGGGATTCATGCGAGGCCTTGTACGTCGAGCATCACCTGGCGGGTTCGCAAGGGAGCGTGGCCGAGATGATAGTGAAGCAGCGCGCGCAGCTGGGTGCGCAAGGCTGGCAAGTCGCCCGCGCACGCCTGCTGCAGCGCCGGCACGCTGCCGTGTTCGAGCGCGGCCTGCAGGGCCACCAGCGTGGCGGCGCGCAGCGGCGGATCGTCGGGTCGCGCCTGCGCCAGGCCCACCTCGGGCAGCAGCGCATAGCCACCGGCGGCATCGACCGGCTGCTGGGTCTGCGTCACCACGTCGAGTTCGGGCAGCAGACCCACCTGCTGCAGCAGCGTCAGCTCGAAGGCACGGAGCGCTTGCTGCACCCGCGTGTCGTCGGTGCTCGCCAGCGAGGGCAAGGCAGCGGCATAGGCATCGAACAGCACCGGGTGCGGATCGTGTCGTGCCAGCAGCTTCATGAGGAGTTCGTTGAGATAGAAGCCGCTGAACAGGGCCGCGCCGGTCAGCATGGCTGCACCACCGGCCCATTCGGCGTGGCGCAGGTTCTGCACCTCGCTGCCGCCCTCTGCCCCGCTGGCGCGGCCGAAGGCCACGTGGATGCGCTGAAACGGCAAGAGCACCGCTCGCAGCTGCGAGTGCGGTCGCTTGGCACCCTTGGCCACCACTGCCAGCCGACCCTGCTCGCGGGTGAACAGGTCGAGGATCAGGCTGGATTCGCTCCAGGCGTACTGGTGCAGCACGAAGGCGGCGAGCGGCGAGGCGGGGCGCGCGGCGCGCGTGGCCATGGGACGGCTACTCGTAGCCGTAGGCGCGCAGGTGGTCCTCGTCGGCCGCCCAGCCGGAGCGCACCTTCACGAACAGTTCGAGGAAGACCTTGGCCCCCATCAGCGTCTCGAGTTCCTGGCGTGCCTCGGAGCCGATGCGCTTGAGCCGGTCGCCACCCGCGCCAATGATCATGCCCTTGTGGGCCTCGCGCTCGACGACGATGGAGGCGGCGATGCGCCTGAGCTCGCCCTCCTCCTCGAAGCGGTCGATCACGACGGTGGAGGTGTAGGGCAGCTCGTCGCCGGTCAGGCGGAAGAGCTTCTCGCGGATGATCTCGCTGGCGAGGAAACGCTCGCTGCGGTCGGTGAGTGCATCTTCTTCGTAGAGCCAGGGTTGCTCGGGCAGGTAGGGACGCACGATGCCGAGCAATCGCTCGACGTCGGCCGCTTTGCGCGCCGACAGCGGCACGTACTCGGCAAAGGCGTGGCGGTCCTGCATGCCCTTGAGCCAGGGCACGATCTCGGCACGGCGCTGCACGGCGTCGAGCTTGTTGGCGATCAGGAACACCGGCTTGCCGGGCGCCGCCTCGTTCTGGATCAGGGAGAGCACCTTCGCATCGTCCAGGCCGAATCGACCCGCCTCGACGAGGAACAGCACCACGTCCACATCGGAGAGCACGCCTTGCACCGTGCGGTTGAGCGTGCGGTTCAGGGCGGCCGCATGGCGCGTCTGGAAGCCGGGCGTGTCGACGAAGACGAACTGCGCTTCGTCCACCGTGCGGATGCCGGTGATGCGGTGGCGCGTGGTCTGCGCCTTGGCAGACGTGATGCTGATCTTCTGCCCGACCAGGGCGTTCAGCAACGTCGACTTGCCGACGTTCGGGCGACCGACGATGGCGATCAGGCCACAGCGGCGCGCCGGCGCGACGGAAGCACTGTCGGAGGGCGTCGCGGTATCGGAGGGCGTCACGATCGCAGCGGCCCGCCCGGCCGGTCGCTGGCCTTGAGGCCCTCGAGCATGCGGCGCGCGGCCTCCTGCTCGGCTTGCCGCCGCGAACGCCCCTCGCCGGTTTCGGTCAGGCCCAGAGCGGGCACCACACATTCGACCTCGAAGGTCTGAGCATGGGCCTGGCCACGGGTGGCGCTGATGCGGTAGGTGGGCACGGGCAGGCGCCGTGCCTGCAGCCATTCCTGGAGTTCGGTCTTGGCGTCCTTCGCCCAACCGCCCATGTCGGTGCCTGCGATGACTTCACCGAAGAGGCGCTTGACGAGCGCCCGTCCGGCGTCGAACCCCCCGTCAAGAAACACAGCACCGATCAGCGCTTCGAGCGCATCGGCAAGGATGGAGGGGCGCTGCGCGCCGCCGCCTCGGGCTTCGCCTTCGCTGAGCCTCAGCACATCGGGCAGTCCGACCTGCAGCGCCACGCGATGCAGGCTCTCTTCGCGCACGAGGTGCGCACGCACGCGCGTGAGGTCGCCCTCGTCAGAGCCGGAGAATCGCTCGAACAGCAGGCTCGACACCGCGAGGCTCAGCACCGCATCGCCCAGGAATTCCAGCCGCTCGTTGTGATCGGCGCCAAAGCTGCGATGCGTCAGCGCGCGCTCAAGCAGGTCGCGCTGCGAGAAGCGGTAGCCCAGTCGCTGTTGAAGTTCGTCGTGTCGTGGATCCATCGGGTTGCTCGCGTGCGGACGTTCCCTCAGAACGGCCGAATTGCCCCCGCTGCGCTACTTGGAGCGCCCCTCGTACTTGATCAGCAGGTAGACCGGAGCGGCGAGCTCGATCTCCTTGTCGTAGGCGAAGCTCACCACCACCTTGTCGTTCTCCTTGGTGATGTTCAGGTCCTTGCCGCCGATCGAGGTGATGGAATATTCGATCTGCCTTCTGTGCCTCGAAAGCCGAACGGATCTCCGGCACGGTGGTACCGCCTTCCTTGGCGATCTTGTCCACCGCGCGCTTGATGGTGTAGTACTCGTTGACCGTGGGCAGTACCCGCATCACCACCAGCGCCACGAAGCCGATGACGATGGCCCAGAACAGCAAGCCGAACAGCGTTACCCCGCGTTGCCGGTGGGCTCGAATGTCAACTGCTCATGTGTCCATGCTCCCATCATCAAACCCTCGCATTGCGACCGGTCGTCGCTCAATGGAACGACCCGATGCGCTTGAGGTTGCCGAAGTTCATCCACACGAAGAATGCCCGCCCGACGATGTTCTCGTCCGGCACGAAGCCCCAGAAACGCGAGTCCTCGGAGTTGTCCCGGTTGTCGCCCATCATGAAGTAGTGACCGGCGGGCACCTTGCACGTCACCCCTTCGGCACTGTAGCGACAGTTCTCGCGAAATGGAAACTTGATGCGGTCTTCCGGCCCATAGAACGCACGCTGTTCGGGGTTCACCAGGATCCGGTGCTCCACGTCGCCCAGCTTTTCCTCGAACTCGGCGAAGTAGCGCATCTCGCGCTCGTCATAGAAGCCCGGCGGGGGAAGGCGCTTCAGCGGCACTTCCTGGCCGTTGATGGAGACCTTCTGGTTGTTGAAGGTCACTTCGTCGCCCGGCACCCCGACGACCCGCTTGATGTAGTCGATGCTGGGGTCGCGCGGGAACCGGAACACCATCACGTCACCGCGCTTCGGGATCGTTGTTCGCGATGATCTTCTTGTTGATCACCGGCAGGCGCACGCCATAGTGGAACTTGTTCACCAGAATCAGGTCGCCCACGAGCAGCGTCGGAATCATCGAACCCGACGGAATCTTGAAGGGCTCGAACAGAAACGAGCGCAGCAGGAAAACGGCCAGGATCACCGGGAAGAGACCGGCCGTCCAGTCCAGCCACCATGGCTGCATCAGCAGTCGTTCGCGAGCCTGGGCGACGTTGCCGTCGACCTGTACGATGCCCTGCTTGGCCAATTGGGCGCGGCGCTGCTGCGTCTTGGGCTTCCAGGGCGCCGGCCGCGGCCAGGCGCCGCGGTGCGAAGTGGAAGCGCTCGGCCAGCCAGTAGGCCAGCGTCACGGACGACAGGATGAAGAGCAGCAGCGAGAAGTTGCCCGTCCACCTGCCGAGGTACCAGCCACCCAGGTAGAAGGCGAGGGCTGCCATAGAGTGCGCCGGTCAGAAGTCCCATCAGTCGTCCACTTGCAGGATGGCCAGAAACGCTTCCTGCGGCACCTCGACGGAGCCGATCTGCTTCATGCGTTTCTTGCCGGCCTTTTGTTTTTCGAGCAGCTTGCGCTTGCGGGTGATGTCGCCGCCGTAGCACTTGGCAATGACGTTCTTTCGCAGCGCCTTGATTGTCTCACGCGCGATGATGTTGGCGCCGATGGCCGCCTGGATGGCGACGTCGTACATCTGGCGCGAAATCAGTTCGCGCATCTTGGACACAACGGCACGGCTGCGGAACGCGCTCTGGCTGCGGTGCACGATGATCGACAGCGCATCGACCTTGTCGCCGTTGAGCAGGATGTCGACCTTCACGACGTCGGCCGCCCGGTACTCCTTGAACTCGTAGTCCATCGAAGCGTAGCCGCGCGAGACGCTCTTGAGCTTGTCGAAGAAGTCGAGCACGATCTCGGCCAGCGGCATGTCGTAGGTCAGCATGACCTGCCGGCCGTGGTAGGCCATGTTGATCTGGGTCCCGCGCTTCTGGTTGGCCAGCGTCATCACCGGGCCGACATAGTCCTGCGGCATGTACAGGTGCACCGTGACGATGGGCTCGCGGATTTCGGCGATCCGGCCCAGGTCGGGCATCTTGGACGGGTTTTCGACCTGGATGACTTCCTTGCTGTTCAGCTCGACCTGGTAGACGACCGAAGGCGCGGTCGTGATCAGGTCCTGGTCGAACTCGCGTTCCAGCCGCTCCTGCACGATCTCCATGTGCAGCAGGCCGAGGAACCCGCAGCGAAAGCCGAAACCCAGCGCCTGGCTGACTTCGGGCTCGTAGCGCAGTGACGAATCGTTCAGCTTGAGCTTTTCGAGCGCGTCGCGCAGCTGGTCGTACTCGCTCGCCTCGGTCGGGATACAAACCGGCGAAGACCTGCGGCTGGATTTCCTTGAAGCCCGGCAGCGGCTCGGTGGCGACGCCCAGGTTGTTGGGCAGCTTCTTTTCCAGCGTGATGGTGTCGCCCACCTTGGCGGCCTGGAGCTCCTTGATGCCGGCGATGACGAAGCCCACCTCCCCGGCAGTTCAGCGTGTCGCGCGGCACCGACTTGGGCGTGAACACGCCGAACTGCTCGGCGCCATACACCGCGTCGCTGGCCATCAATCGGATGCGTTCGCCCTTGCTGAGGGAGCCGTCGACCACCCGCACGAGCATCACCACGCCGACGTAGTTGTCGAACCAGGAGTCGATGATCATGGCGCGCAGTGGCGCGTCGCGCTTGCCCCGCGGCGCGGGCATCCGGGCGATCACTGCCTCCAGGATGTCGTCGATGCCTTCTCCGGTCTTGGCACTGCAGGGGATGGCGTTGTCGGCATCGATGCCGATCACGTCCTCGATTTCTGCCTTGGCGTTCTCCGGATCGGCCTGCGGCAGATCCATCTTGTTGAGCACCGGCACGACTTCGACGCCGAGTTCGATGGCGGTGTAGCAGTTCGCCACGGTCTGGGCCTCGACGCCCTGGCTGGCGTCGACCACCAGCAGCGCGCCTTCGCAGGCCGACAGCGATCGGCTGACCTCGTAGCTGAAAGTCGACGTGCCCCGGCGTGTCGATCAGGTTGAGGTGGTAGATCTGGCCATTGCGCGCGGTGTAGCGCAGGGCAGCGGTCTGCGCCTTGATGGTGATGCCGCGCTCGCGTTCGATGTCCATCGAGTCGAGAACCTGCGCTTCCATTTCGCGGTCGCTGAGACCGCCGCAGCGCTGGATCAGTCGGTCGGCAAGCGTGCTCTTGCCGTGGTCGATGTGGGCAATGATCGAGAAGTTGCGGATGTGGTCCATGAGCTGCGGATCGCGAGCCTCAGAGTGAAGCCACAACGGCGACGCCGTTGCGAGGGAGGCTCACATCGCCACGCGATGTGATGGCCGCGAAGGGCTGTGCCGAACACAAAAAAAAGGCACGTCGAAAGATTGACGCGCCTTCCAACAAAACGTATGGCAACTGCTTGTTGGGCCTTCATTGTAGCCAAAAGCACCCCGCTGGGAAACCGCGCCAATGCTTGATTTCTTGTCGTTGCAGAGTCGCCAACAGCAAATTCTATCAACATCTTATCCACAAAGCACTTGTGGACCGATTGGGGATAGTTTTGAGCCGGCCCGCTTCCATCGCGGATCAGTCGAAAACCGACAGCAGTCCAGTCGCCAATTCTAGCTCAGTCAGGACACATGAATGGACGACAGATCCGAAAGTTTGCGCCCACAAACATTCGATCCAGAAAGGGCCCGGTCTGCACAACGCTCGGCATCCCAGACACATCGGCGAGCCTCATCTCTCACAATGTGGAAAGACCCGATGCCAGTCGGAAGTCCAGGGCTGCTGGTTCGGCGCCGCGACAGCTCAGCGCGCCGGCCGGATGATCAGGAAATTGACCGTGTCGCCGCGCCGCACCAGCGCCGTGACCGGCACGCGTCTTGTCGAGCTTGGCTGACCACCGATTCGAACTGCTTCGCACTGGTGATCTCGGTGTTGTCGAGCGAGAGGATCACGTCGCCCTCGCGCAGGCCGGCCCGCGCGGCGGCGCCCTCGGCCGACTCCACGCGCACGCCGTTCTTCATCTTCAGCTCGCGTTTCTGCGCGTCGGTCAGATCGGCGACGGCCATGCCCAAGGAACCGACCACCGCTGGGCTCGGCTTGCTCGGGCTCGCGTTCGGTGGCGCGTGGCCGTGCGTTCCGGCTCGACTTCGGCCACGGTGACCTGAGGTCCTTGTAGGCGCCGCGGCGGAACACCTGCATCGTCGACCTTGGTCCCGGCTTCACGCCGCCGACGATGCGCGGCAGGTCGCCAGACTTCTCGACGGTCTTGCCGTCGAACTTGGTGATGATGTCGCCCGCCTCGACGCCCGCCTTCTCGGCCGGCCCGCCGGCCTCGACGCTGCGCACCAGGGCGCCCTGCGGCTTGCCCAGCCCGATGGACTCGGCCACATCCTTGGTGACCTGGTCGATGCTCACGCCGATGCGGCCGCGGATGACGCGGCCTGACGTCTTGAGCTGGTCGGCCACGCGCGTGGCTTCGTCGATCGGGATGGCAAACGAGATGCCCATGTAGCCACCGGAGCGGCTGTAGATCTGCGAGTTGATGCCCACCACTTCACCGCGCATGTTGATCAGCGGCCCGCCCGAGTTGCCTGGATTGATCGCCACGTCGGTCTGGATCAACGGCAGGAACTCGCCGGTGTCGCGCGACTTGGCACTGACGATGCCGGCGGTGACGGTGTTCTCCAGGCCGAACGGCGAGCCGATGGCGATCACCCACTCACCCACTCGCAGTCGGCTCACGTCGCCGATGCGCACGGTCGGCAGCCCGGAGGCCTCGATCTTCACCAGTGCCACGTCGGAGCGCTGGTCGACGCCGATGACGCGCGGCCTTGAATTCGCGCTTGTCGGTCAGCGTGACGAACACCTCGTCGGCGCCTTCGACGACGTGGGCGTTGGTCATCACGAAGCCATCGGCACTCAGGATGAACCCGGAGCCGACACCGCGTTGCTGCGGCTCGCCATCCGGTGCCGGACGTTGGCCGCGCGGGGTACGGCTGGTTGGGAATGGGCAGATCCGAAGCGACGGAAGAACTCGAGCATGTCCTCGTCGATCTCCGGTCGGCGCCGGTGCGGCCCGCGCGCGCGCCGTTCGGTGGTGCGGATGTTGACCACGGCCGGGCCGACGCGCTCGGCCAGATCGGCGAACTCCGGCAGGGCCTGCGCATGCGCTGCGCCGGCACGGCATGGTCGTCACGGCCAGCACGCGCCAGAACGACGCCAGCGACACCGCCGCCCGAGACGCCGACGGGCGTCGAAACCCACGGACGCATGCTTGCCACTGCTTGATCACGAGAGATCTCCACCAGATGATGAACGGATCAGCCCGCACACCGCCGAGACGGGCTGTATGTGTGGTGCCTAGCGGCTTGCGTTCAAGCCCCTTGGCAAAAGCGCTTCAAGGTCGCTGCGGGAACGTCACCGACGACCGTGACCCACCAGTCGCCATGACGCTGCATCAGGGTCTGCGTTGCGCCCACGAAGTCATGCATCGGCCGCGTGTGGCGCTGCGGCATTGAAGGGCTCGATGAACACCGACACGTGGGTCAGTCCGTCGGAGAAGATGGCCTGCAGCACTGGTGCGTGTCGGCGCTCCTGGGCCGCTTCCTTGCGCCTGCCATGCGGCGCTTCACGCAGCTCACCTGGCGGAAGCCGGGCAGCAGGCTCGCTTGCAGCGTCCAGCCTTCGGCCTCCAGCCGCGTGGCGGCGTCAGTGCCGGTCGGATGACCCGGTAGCCGTCCAGCTGCTTCATCGGCTGCAAGACACGAATCGGCTGGGGCTTGACGCCGATCGGCACGTCGGAGAAGGCAGACGTCTCCAGCACCTCGCCGCGCTCGCCCAGCACATCGGCACGCAGCAGCAGGCCGGAAGCCTTGTCGGCCCAGAGCCGGTAGCCGTAGCGGTAGGCGTCACGGGGCTGCACACCAGCACGTTGGCCTCGTGCCCGGCCACGCGATCCGCACCCTGTTGCTTACGTCGTAGAAGTCGGCGATGCGGTCGTCTCCGGCCTGCAGCAGCGCGGGAAACGACGTCATCAACTGCGCGCTGCTCGACCAGCGCCACGCGGCTCGCGGGCCAGACGGTGTGCACCACGTCGTTGTGGCGGAACACATGGCGCGCCTGGCCGTCGAGCGACTCGATGCGCTCGTACTGGTTCGGGCCTTCGCAGAAGTGGGCGATGCGCGCGCTCGACACGCTGCCCCCCCGCTGACGATGAAGGTGCCCTGGAAGTTGCGCTTGCCTCGCCGCTTCATGGATGCGCAGCAGCCAGGCCCTGCACCTCGCGCGCGTCGACGCGACGGTTCCGACGCGGACCTTGGGCCTGCGAGTCGGCGACGAAGCCGCAGAACGCTCCCAACAGCGCCAGCGCCAGAACAGGACGGATCGACATGGACAGGCGCACGCGAGCTCAGCGGTTCGCAGCATCGGAGGTGGCACTGCGCAGGAATGCCGACGGCACGCCCAGCGCCGAGCTGCCGGCGAACTGCTTGTGGGCCGCCAGATAGCGATCGAGCGGGCATCGCGGATCAGCTTGCCGTCGGCGACCAGGACTGCGGCTCTGCCGAAGTTCGGCAGGCGCCGTCGAGCACGAGCGGCGATGCTCTCGGCGGTGCACGGGCGCGGGCGCTACGCGCCAACGCCGGCCGCGTCTCAGCTGGTCGTCGGACGCCGGGCTCGCGCGTGACCACCAGCACGCCAGCCACGACGACAAAGCCGGCTGCCACGGCCGCCGAGTGCCGCCACAGCCGACCGCGCTGCGCGCACCGCAGCTGGCCGTCGACGCTGGCAGCGAGCCGCTGGCACCGGGGCGCGGCGCGAGCACCACCGGCTCCTGCGGCCAGACGGCGCGCGCAGCGCGCTCAGGAACGCCGAGTCGCGTGCCGCATCGCTGGCCAGATCGTCGGACCGCAGCACATCGCCGATCAGGTGATAGGCGTGCCAGGTCGCTCGCGACTGCGGGTCGTCGCGCCATGCCGCACAGGCTCCCGCAACGTCAGGCGGTCGAGCTCGCCGTCCATCAAGGACGACAGGCGCTCACTCACCGAGAGGCCTACAAACTTTGCCGATGACATGTTCAGCTCCAAAAAACCGTTGACATGCGCACTCTGCCCAACTCCCGTCGCGTGTCACTCACCAGCGCTCGCCATCGCGCGTGTCCAGCAGCGGCCGCAGCCGCAACGCAATCGCCTCTCGCGCCCGAAAAATCCGCGAACGAACGGTGCCGATCGGGCAGTTCATCAATTCTGCGATCTCTTCGTAGCTCAGACCTTCGATCTCGCGCAGCGTGATCGCCTGCCGGAGATCCTCTGACAGGGCTTCGATCGCAGAGTTCACTGCCGCTGCGATTTCCTTGCTGGCCAGCACGGCATCAGGGGTTTCGCCGTCGCTTAGTTCGTTCTCGACCCGCGAAGTTTCATCGTCCTCGTCGCGAGAGGCGAGTGCGGATTCCGTCACGATCGGGTCGCGCTTGAGGTCGACCAGCGCCTTCTTGGCGGTGTTGACGGCGATGCGGTAGAGCCAGGTGTAGAAGGCGCTTTCACCCCGAAACTGCGGGATGGCGCGGTAGGCGCGGATGAAGGTCTCCTGGGCAATGTCGGGCACCAGATCCACGTCGCGCACCATGCGCCCGATCAGCCGTTCGATGCGCCGCTGGTACTTGACGACCAGCATCTCGAAAGCCTTGACGTCGCCTTGCTTGACGCGTTCGATCAGCGGGGCGTCGGCGTCGGGGGCATTCATGCGGGGGCGCTCAGCGGGCGGGGTCGGCGGAGCCGTCATGGGCGGGGCCGCGCGCAATATACCGCACAGCGCAGGCGTGCCACTGGGCCTCCAGGCCGCGCGCGGCTCACCGGAATCCAAGCGTGGCGGCGGTGCGCTCGCCGCGCTGTCCGTCGACCCAGCGCAGCAGCAGCCAGGTTCCGAGATCGAGCATCACGGCCAGCCGCCCGGCGTGACCAGGACCCACCGGTGGCGGGCCACCGCGTGTCAGCGTCCAGTCCCGACCGTCCCACAGCAGCCGCACCGGAACGGCCGAACGCATCAAGGTCACGGTCGCCACCGCCACGCCGAGCGCGAGCACCGCGCTCAGGGCCAGGACGAGCGGGTCGCCTTTGCGCGGCAATCGCCCAGGCGCTCAGGGCAACCAGCGCCAGCACGGCCAAGCCGACCACAGCCACGCGCCAGGCGATGCATCGCTGGAGCATCGATGGTGAACGCAGGCGACGGCTGCATCGCCGCAAGCGGCGGACGACCGTCAGACGCGCTTGAACACCAGCGTGCCGTTGGTGCCGCCGAAGCCGAAGTTGTTCTTCACCGCGTACGTCGATCTTCATCTCGCGCGCCGTGTTGGCGCAGTAGTCCAGGTCGCACTCGGGATCCTGGTTGAAGATGTTGATGGTCGGCGGCGACACCTGGTGGTGCACCGCCAGCACGGTGAACACCGACTCGATGCCGCCCGCGCCGCCCAGCAGGTGC
Organism: uncultured beta proteobacterium; assembly: GCA_963739925.1. Taxonomy (GTDB): domain Bacteria; phylum Pseudomonadota; class Gammaproteobacteria; order Burkholderiales; family Burkholderiaceae_C; genus CAVUBY01. Next base: position 378,690 of record CAVUBY010000004.1, read on the forward strand.
CCGGTCATCGACTTGGTCGAGTTGACGACCAGCTTCCTGGCGTGATCGCCGAAGGCCAGCTTGATGGCGTTGGTTTCGTTCACGTCGCCCAGCGGCGTGGAGGTGCCGTGGGCATTGAGGTACTGGATCTGGTCGGCGTTGACGCCGGCATTGCGCAAGGCAGCGCGCATCGAGCGCTTCGGGCCGTCGACGTTCGGCGCGGTCATGTGGTAGGCGTCGGCGCCCATGCCGAAGCCGGCGAGTTCGGCATAGATCTTCGCGCCGCGCCGCTTGGCGTGTTCGTACTCCTCGAGCACCAGCACGCCCGCGCCTTCGCCGAGCACGAAGCCGTCGCGATCCTTGTCCCAGGGGCGCGAGGCGGTCGGCGGGATCGTCGTTGCGGGTGGACAGCGCGCGCGCGGCGGCGAAACCGCCGATGCCCAGCGGCGAGACCGTCGACTCTGCGCCGCCGGCGACCATGACATCGGCATCGCCGTACTCGATCAGCCGACCGGCTTCGCCGATGCAATGCAGGCCGGTGGTGCAGGCCGTGACGATCGCCAGGTTCGGCCCCTGGAAGCCGAAGTGGATCGAGACGTGCCCCGAGATCATGTTGATGATCGACGCCGGCACGAAGAACGGCGAGATCCGCCGCGGCCCGCGTGCCGCGTACTCGATCTGCGTCTCTTCGATCATCGGCAACCCGCCAATGCCCGAGCCCACCATGCAGCCGATGCGCTCGGCCTGCTCTTCGCTCAGGGCCTCGTTCGTGGTCAGGCCGGCATCGCGCACGGCCTGAATGGAAGCCGCCAGCCCATAGTGGATGAAGGTGTCCATGTGACGCGCTTCCTTGGCCGGGAAGTAATCCTCGACCTGAAAGCCCTTCACCTCGCCGGCAAACCGGCACGAGAACGCCGATGCGTCGAAGCGGGTGACGTCGCGATGCCCGAACGGCCTGCCAGCAAATTGCTCCAGGCGTCGGCCACCGTGTTGCCCACGGGGCTGATCAACCCCAGACCGGTAACGACGACGCGACGACGGCTCATGACAACCCCCGACTCTGCACCACGCCGGCGGCTCAGGCGGCCTTCTGGTGCTTGAGCGCGTAGTCGATCGCGAGCTGCACCGTGGTGATCTTCTCGGCCTCTTCGTCCGGGATCTCGATCCCGAACTCGTCTTCGAGCGCCATCACCAGTTCGACCGTGTCGAGCGAATCGGCACCGAGGTCGGCGACAAATGCCTTGTCGTTGGCCACGTCGGCCTCAGGCACGCCCAACTGCTCGGCAATGATCTTCTTCACACGTGCTTCGATATCGCTCATGACTCCTCCGGGAGTGTTTACGGAAACAGGGCGGGATTCTAAGGCTTGTGACGCCTGGTTTCCCGGCACGCCGACGGCATGGCTCAGTGCATGAACATGCCGCCGTTGACATGCAGTTCGGTGCCGGTCACATAGCCCGCCTGTGGCGAGGCCAGGTAGGCCACGGCTTCGGCCACGTCGGCGACATCGCCAAGGCGCCCGAGCGGGATCTGGGACAACAGCGCGGATTTCTGCTCCGGCGCCAGTGTCTTGGTCATGTCGGTGTCAATGAAGCCGGGCGCCACGCAGTTGACCGTGATGCCGCGGCTGCCAAGCTCGCGCGCGAGCGAGCGCGTCATGCCGGCGACACCCGCCTTGGCGGCGGCGTAGTTGGCCTGGCCTGGGTTGCCGCTCGCGCCCACCACCGACGTGATATTGATGATGCGCCCGTAGCGCTGCTTCATCATCGGGCGGATCACCGCGCGGCTGAGCCGGAAGACGGCCTTGAGATTGGTGTCGATCACTGCATCCCAATCGTCGTCCTTCATCCGCATCGACAAGGTGTCTCGCGTGATGCCGGCGTTGTTGACCAGCACGTGCAGGGCGCCATGTTCCTTGACGATGGTGTCCACCGCGGCATCGATGCCGGCGCCGTCGTTCACATTGAGGCACAGCCCCGACAGCCGGCGTGAGCGGCCAGCGCCTGGGTGATCGCCTGGGCGCCGGCTTCGCTGGTGGCCGTGCCGATCACCTTGAGGCCTCGCGCCGCCAGCGCCAGGGCAATGCCTTGGCCGATGCCGCGGGATGCGCCTGTCACCAAGGCCACCTGCCCTGCGAACATGGCGGTCGTCATGCGAGCGCTCCCTTGACTTCGCCGAGCGTGGCCGGATCGAACAAGGGCAGGCCCACCATCTCACCATCAATGCGCTTGACCGTCCCGGCCAGCACCTTGCCCGGGCCGCACTCGACCACGTGCGTCACCCCTTGCTGTTTCATGGCCTGGACCGTCTCCACCCAGCGCACCGGCCCGAAGGCCTGGCGGTAGAGGGCATCGCGAACGACCTGCGGATCGCTCTCCGTCTTGACGTCAATGTTGCTGATCACGGGAATGCGCGGCACCGCGAACGGCGTCTTCGCCAACTGGGCTTTCAGCCGTTCGGCGGCTGGCTTCATCAGGCTGCAATGGAAGGGCGCCGACACGGACAACAGCAGCGCCCGCTTCGCCCCTTGCGCCTTGAGCGCTTCACAGGCCTTGTCGACCCCGGCCTTGCTGCCCGCAATCACGACCTGCTTCGGGTCGTTGAAGTTCACCGCTTCGACCACCTCGCCGGTGGCCTGCGCCACGGCGGCGCACCCGTCACGGACGGCGCTGGCGTCGAGCCCGAGGATCGCGGCCATTGCACCGCTGCCGACGGGCGTCGCGTCCTGCATGGCCTGGGCTCTGAAACGCACGAGAGGCAAGGCATCGGTCAGGGTGAGTGCGCCGGCCGCGACCCAGGCGCTGTACTCGCCCAGTGAATGACCTGCCAGCACCGCGGGCTGGCGGCCCGTCTCGGCCAGCCAGGCGCGGTAGCAAGCGATACCGGCGGTCAGCATCACAGGCTGGGTGTTGGTGGTGAGGTCGAGCTGATCTTTCGGACCGGCGTGGATGAGCGCGCCCAGGTCTTCTCCCAGGGCATCCGACGCCTCACGCAGCGTGTCGCGCACCGCCGGGTGATCGCCCCAGGCGTCGAGCATGCCGACCGACTGCGAGCCTTGTCCTGGAAAAACGAATGCGAAAGTTGTCATCGGCGCTGCCTCGTCGAGATGATCTTGGGGGCGGTGGCGGCTCAGAAATCGAGCAGCACGGCGCCCCAGGTGAAGCCTCCGCCCACGCCTTCGAGCATGACGGTGTCACCGCGCTTCACCTTGCCAGTCCGCACAGCCACGTCCAGCGCCAGCGGCACCGACGCCGCCGAGGTATTGCCGTGCTCGTCGACGGTGACGACCACCTTGTCCATCGAGAGCTTGAGCTTCTTGGCGGTGCTCTGCATGATGCGGATGTTGGCCTGATGGGGAATCAGCCAGTCGATGTCGGCCTCGCTGCGTCCCGCCTTGGCCAGCACAGCTCGAGCCACATCCTCGAGCACGCCCACCGCGAGCTTGAACACCGCGGGGCCATCCATCTTGAGCAGGGGGTCGCCCAGGATCGCGCCGCCCGACACCGTGCCCGGGGTGCACAGGATCTCGACGTGCCGTCCGTCGGCATGAAGCTCGCTGGCCACGATGCCCGGTGTGTCGCTGGCTTCGAGCACCACCGCGCCGGCACCGTCGCCGAACAGCACACAGGTGGTGCGGTCCTTGAAGTCAAGGATGCGCGAGAAAACCTCGGCCCCGATCACCAGCGCCTTGTGGGCCATGCCGGTACGGATCATCGAATCCGCCACCGCCAGACCGTAGACGAAACCCGAACAGACCGCCTGGACGTCGAACGCCGCACCGCCAGGCGCACCGAGCTTGCGCTGCACCAGGCAGGCTGTCGACGGAAACACCATGTCGGGCGTGGAGGTGGCCACGATGATCAGGTCGATGTCCGTCGCGAGGCAATTCGCCGCAACCAGTGCCTGTCGAGCGGCGTGCACGGCCAGGTCGCTGCTGGACATGTCGTCGGCCGCAAAGTGACGCGCGCGGATGCCGGTGCGTTCGACGATCCAGCTGTCGGAGCTCTCAATGCCATCCGCAGCCAGCCGCGCCACCAACTGCGCGTTGCTGAGTCGGTTGGGCGGCAGGTAGCTGCCAGTGCCGGCAATGCGCGAATAGCGCGATGCAGTGGCACTCATGGCGTTGCCTCGTCCGCCAAGGCCGGCAGCGCGACGCCAGCGGCCGACGGCATTGCCGCAAGGGTCTCGAGAATCTGGTCGTGCACGCGGTCGAGCAGGTGGTTGCGCGCGGCATCATAAGCGCGGTTCATTGCATTCTCGAAAGCGTACGCATCCGACGAACCATGCGCCTTGAACACCAGGCCGCGCAGGCCGAGCAAGGCGCCGCCGCTGTACCGGCGGTGGTCGACGCGGTGCTTGAAGTGATTCAACACCGGCATGGCCACCAAGGCAGCCACCTTGGTGAAGATGTTGCGGGTGAACTCCTGGCGGATGAAGTTCGACAGCATCGAAGCCAGACCTTCTGCCGTCTTGAGGGCCACATTGCCCACGAAGCCATCGCACACCACGATGTCGGTCGTGCCCTTGAAGATGTCGTTGCCTTCCACATTGCCGTGGAAGTTGATGTGGCCACCGGCCGCGAGCTCGCGAAGCAGCTCGCCCGCACGCTTGATCGTCTCGTTGCCCTTGATGGCCTCTTCGCCGATGTTCAGTAGGCCCACCGAGGGGTTGTCCTTGCCATCCACCGAGGCCACGAGCGCGCTGCCCATCACGGCGAACTGCAGCAGGTGCTCCGCGGTGCAATCGACGTTGGCGCCGAGATCGAGCACGGTCGTGAAACCGTCCTTCTGGTTGGGCATCACCGCGGCGATGGCCGGCCGGTCGATGCCTTCCAGGGTCTTGAGCACGTAGCGGGACACTGCCATCAGTGCCCCTGTGTTGCCCGCCGAAACGCACGCCTGCGCCGCAGACCGGCCATCAGCACCCGGCTTGACCTGGGACACCGCCACGCGCATGGACGAGTCCTTCTTACGCCGCAGTGCCACCTCGACCGGATCGTCCATCGTCACCACTTCGGTGGCCGACACGACCGTGCAACGCGGCCAGCGCGCCGCCGAGGAGAGCTCAGCCTCACGGCCGACCAGCAGCAACTCGGCTTGGGGATGGGCAGCCAGAAATGACTGGCACGCGGGCAAAGTAACGGACGGCCCATGGTCACCGCCCATGCAATCGATGGCCAGGCGAATGATGCCGACGCTCATGTCAGACGAGCAGGGTCAGACCAACGTGGAGCTTGCCATGCAGCGCCGGCTCGAGAAGAAGCCGGCGAGGCGAGACCTCAGGCGTCGGCCTTGGTCTTGAGGACCTTGCGGCCGCGGTAGAAGCCCGTGGGGCTGATGTGGTGACGCAGGTGCGTCTCGCCGGTGGTCGGCTCGATCGCGGTGCCCGGTGTGTTCAGGGCATTGTGCGAGCGGTGCATGCCGCGCTTCGACGGTGACTTCTTGTTCTGTTGAACGGCCATGGTGATCTCCTGGATTCCCGGGTGCTGCGGGCCGCAGACACGCGGCGGCCGAGTCACCGGCACCGGAGCACGAGCGCTCGGAGCCTGCGGAAAAGCCCGCGATTCTAGCACCAGCTGGCCGCGCAGGGCCATTCTGGTGTGGCCCCTACTGGGGCTTGCGGCCCTTCAGTGCCGCCAGTGCGGCAAAGGGATGCACCTCCTCGGCGTCTGCAGGCAGTTCCTGCACAGTCGAGGGCAACGGCAACGGGCAATCACTGTGCATGGGAACGAGCGGCAAGGACAGCAGCAACTCGTCTTCCACCAAGGGCGCCAGATCGAGCGAGCGCACCAGCGCCAGGACGTCGTCCTCGGACTCAGCATCCAGCGCTGCGGCCTGATCCTCGCCATGCACGAACCGGAAACTCCGATGGGCATCGATCTCCAACGGCACCGGCTGAAGACAACGCTGGCAGATCAGTGAAATGTGAGCGGACGCTTTCAGATGAAGCCACGTCTGCGCTTCTTCTCCACGCACCTTGCGCCATTCGCCATGCACGTGCCATTGGACCCGGTCTTGAGCCCGCACGGGCGCTTCAGGATGCGCCGCCTCGGCGACCCGCGCCAGCTCGGCCAGCGGCCATTCACCCGCCAGCCGAGCACCGTCCTTGGCAAAGGCCTGGATGTCGAGGCGACGGGGATCGAATTCACGCGACTTCATGTCACGAGTTTAAGAGCGTGAGGGCGTGCCATCCGGCTCCGGGGTGAACGGACGTGGACCTGGAAAGCAATCCAGCGCCAGGCGCAATGTGACAATCCACCCCGCCATGAGCACCGGTCCCCGACTGATCCTCGCTTCGACTTCACGCTACCGCCGCGAACTGCTGGAACGCCTGCGCCTGCCGTTCGACGTGGAATCGCCGCACGTGGACGAGACACCTCGGCCCGGTGAGCGACCCGCCAGTCTGGCGCTGCGTCTGGCGCTCGCCAAGGCGCAGGCCGTGGCCCATCGACACCCCGCGGCGATCGTGATCGGATCGGATCAGGTGGCCGATCTCGACGGCACACCCATCGGAAAACCCGGGTCGCACGAGCGAGCCGTCGAGCAGCTTCAGGCGATGAGCGGGAAAACGGTCGTCTTCCAGACCGCCGTCGCCGTGGTGTGTGCTCAGCGCCAATTTGCCGACTCGCTTCTGGCGCCGGTCACCGTGCGATTCCGCCGGCTGGACGAGGCCAGCATCGAAAACTACCTCCGAACGGAGCAACCCTACGACTGCGCCGGAAGCGCCAAGTCCGAGACCCTGGGCATTGCGCTGCTGGAGGGCATTGAATCGGACGACCCCACGGCACTGGTGGGCCTGCCGCTGATTCGAACCTGCGCGCTGCTCCGGGCGGCGGGCATCGATCCGCTCCATCCGCGCGAGACCTGCTGATGGCCAAGGGGACGCTGTACCTGGTGCCCAACACGCTGGACCTGGGCACGACCGAGCCCGGTTCGCCGCTGCCCGACATCCAGGACATCCTGCCGCTGGGTGTACTGCAACAGGCTGCACGCCTGACACACTGGGCAGTGGAAAACGCAAAGACCACCCGCGCATTCCTGCAGCGCGTGAATGCGGTCGTGCCGCTGCAGCGGCCGCTGCAGGACATTCAGATCATCGAATTGCCGCGTCCTGCCAAAGGTCAGCGCGATGCCCCGTCGGCGGACCTCTCGGCGCTTCTGGCTCCCCTGCTGTCGGGGGCGAAGTCGGTTTGATCAGCGAGGCAGGCTTGCCTGGAGTGGCTGACCCGGGCGCAGCCCTGGTCGCAGCCGCCCATGATGCGGGCTGTCGGGTGGTCGCACTCTCTGGGCCGAGTTCACTCACGCTCGCGCTGGCCGCCAGCGGCCTGAACGGGCAGAGCTTTGCTTTCGTGGGCTATCTGCCCACCGATGCGCAAGAACGGGCCACCAGGCTTCGAGAACTCGAAGCGCTGTCGCGCCGGCAGCGGCAGACCCAGGTGGTGATCGAAACACCCTACCGCAACGAGGCCTTGCTGGCGGCGATGCTGGCGCACCTGCAACCTGGCACGCGACTGTCTGTCAGTTGCGGATTGACCTTGGCCGATGGCTTCTCCCGAACCGCCAGGGTGTCGGAGTGGCGAGTTGCTCCACTGGCCATGTCGAAGGATCGACCCGCGGTGTTCAGCTTTCTCGCGGCCTGAGCAGCACGGTCAGCTCGAGGACACTTCGTCCGTGCTCTTGGCGCCGAACAGTGCCGCCACGCGCTTCTTGGGCTTGATGTTCGGCGTCAAGCCCTTGGGTGCGGCTGCCGTGGCGCCCTGCTTGTCCCAGGCCGGCTCTGCCGTGCTGCTGGGCTCGTACGGCTGCTCGAAGAACGGGTCGCGCGGCGCCCTGATCGGAGCTGGGCTGGGCGAACGCGCGCTGGTCGCGGGCGCTCGCGCCGGGCGTTCGTCCTCGTCTTCACGACGCACCCGCTCGCGAACGAAGTCGCGCCTGGGTGCTCCTTCGTCGAGTTCGATCGGCTCGAGCTCGATCTTCTTCTTGATCAGCTTTTCGATGTCGGCCACGAGACGGGTGTCGTCTCGGGATACCAGCGTGAACGCCAGACCCGAAGCGCCTGCCCGCCCGGTGCGGCCGATGCGGTGCACATAGTCCTCGGCATTGAAGGGCACGTCGAAGTTGAAGACCGCCGGCAGGTCGGCGATGTCCAGCCCCCGGGCCGCCACGTCGGTGGCCACCAACACATCGACCTCACCGCGCTTGAAGGCATCCAGCGCCTTCAGGCGTTCGTCCTGGCTCTTGTCACCGTGCAGGGCATTGGTGCGCAAGCCCTCGCGCTCGAAGGACCGTGCCAGCCGCGCACAGCCCAGCTTGGAGTTGACGAAGACGAGCGCCTGCGTGATCGAGCGCTCCTTGAGCAGCTTGAGCACCGCGCGGCGCTTGTCGTCCGGCGCCACGCTGAAGAAGCGCTGCTCGACGGTGGACGCCGTGGCGTTCGGCCGCGCCACTTCCACCAGGATCGGGTCCTGCAGATAGCTCTCGGCCAGCCGCTTGATCTCGGGCGAGAACGTCGCCGAGAACAGCAGGGTCTGCCGCTCCTTGGGCAGGTAGCTCAGGATGCGCTGCAGATCGGGCAGGAAGCCGATGTCGAGCATGCGGTCGGCTTCGTCGAGCACCACGTACTCGACCTGGTTGAGCACACAGTTCTTGGCCTCGATGTGGTCGAGCAGCCGGCCCGGTGTGGCGATCAGCACCTCGACACCGGCCTTCAGCTCGAGCGTCTGCGGCTTCATGTCGATGCCGCCGAACACGACTGTCGCGCGCAGCTTGGTGTGCTTGGAGTAGGCCTTGACGTTATTGGCCACCTGATCGGCCAGTTCGCGGGTAGGCGCGAGCACGAGTGCACGCACAGGGTGCCTGGCGGGTGACATGCTCGGGTTCTCGTGCTTGAGCATCTTCTGCAGGAGCGGAATCGAGAACGCGGCGGTCTTGCCCGTACCGGTCTGGGCGGCGCCCATCACATCGCGTCCGGCCAGCACGATGGGAATCGCCTTGGCCTGGATGGGGGTCATCGTCATGTAGCCCTGGTCGGCCACGGCGCGCAGCAGCTTGGGGTCCAGCGGCAGGGTGTCGAATCGGGCAGGCGGCGGGGGGGTGGCCTCGGTGTCGATGAAGACTGAAGGCTGCGCCACTGTGATATCGGTCATGCCGTGATTATCGCCCGGACCCCGTTCGCGGGGTCAGCGCACCGGTATGGACCCATAGAATGCCTGAGTGAATCTCTACTCACTTTGATTTGACAGCGAGCATTTCATGATTCTTGTGACGGGCGGGGCCGGCTTCATCGGCGCAAACTTCGTGATGGACTGGATTGCTACGACGGGCGAGCCGGTGATCAATCTGGATGCCCTCACTTACGCTGGCAACCGCGAGAGTCTGAAGTCACTCGACGGCGACGCACGCCACATTTTCGTTCATGGCGACATCACCGACCGCGCCATGCTCGACAGTTTGCTGGTCAAGCACCAGCCGCGGGCGGTGGTGCACTTTGCCGCCGAGAGCCACGTCGACCGCAGCATCCAAGGCCCAGGCGCCTTCGTCAAGACCAATGTCGAGGGGACGTTCACGCTGCTGGAAGCGGTGCGCGGGTACTGGTCGGCCATGGAAGCCTCGCGCAAGAGCGCCTTCCGCTTTCATCATGTGTCGACCGACGAGGTCTACGGCTCGCTCGGGCCCGGTGACCCGGCGTTCACCGAGACGCACCCATTCGAGCCGAACAGCCCCTATTCGGCCAGCAAGGCCGGCAGCGACCACCTGGTACGCGCCTGGCATCACACCTACGGCCTTCCCGTGGTGACGACCAACTGCTCGAACAACTACGGCCCCTATCACTTTCCCGAAAAGCTCATCCCGCTGATGATCGTCAACGCGCTGGCCGGCAAGGCGCTGCCGGTGTATGGCGACGGCCTGCAGGTGCGGGACTGGCTGTACGTGAAGGACCATTGCAGCGCCATCCGCGAAGTGCTGGCCCGCGGACGCCTGGGTGAGACCTACAACGTCGGCGGCTGGAACGAGAAACCGAACATCGAGATCGTGAAGACAGTCTGCGCGCTGCTCGACGAACTGCGTCCCGACGCCGCAGGCAGCTACAGTCGGCTCATCACCTACGTGAAGGACCGTCCCGGCCACGACCGCCGCTACGCCATAGACGCGCGCAAGCTCGAGCGCGAACTCGGCTGGAAGCCGGCAGAGACTTTCGAGACCGGTATCCGCAAGACGGTGCGCTGGTACCTCGACCACCCGGACTGGGTCGCCAACGTACAGAGCGGGTCGTACCGCGCCTGGGTGGACACCAACTACGCGGCGCGCAACGCCGCCTGACCTCGACGGCATGAAGATCCTGTTGCTGGGCAAGAACGGCCAGGTGGGCTGGGAGCTGCAGCGCGCCCTGGCTCCGCTGGGAGACGTGATGGCGCTGGATCGTCTGGGCGCTGGCGGGCTCTCCGGAGATCTCGCCAACCCGGCCGCCTTGGCGCAGACCGTTCGTGAAGTCGCCCCAGAAATCATCGTGAACGCGGCGGCGTACACCGCCGTCGACAGGGCCGAAAGCGACACCGCCCTGGCACGCACGATCAACGCGGATGCCCCTGCGGCGCTCGCCCGCGAGGCCGCGACGCTGGGTGCCTGGCTCGTTCACTTCAGCACCGACTATGTGTTCGACGGCAGCGGCAGCGCCCCCTGGTCGGAGCGCTCGACCACCGGCCCGCTCAACGTGTACGGGCAGACCAAGCTCGAGGGCGAGCTCGCCATTCGCGACAGCGGCTGCAAGCACCTGATCTTTCGCACCAGCTGGGTGTTCGGCACGCGCGGCGGCAATTTCGCCAAGACCATGCTTCGCCTGGCCCAGGAGCGGGATCGCCTGACCGTGATCGACGACCAGTTCGGCGCACCGACCGGGGCCGAACTGCTGGCCGACGTGAGCGCCCATGCCATCCGGCATGCTGGTTCGAGCCCCGAAGTCAGCGGCACCTACCACCTCGCCGCGGCGGGCACGACGACCTGGCACGGTTATGCCAGCCACGTGATCGAAGCGGCCCGGCGCGCGGGCGCTCCCATCAAGGTCGGCAGCCAGGCAATCAACGCCGTCGCCACCAGCGCCTTCCCGACGCCTGCCCGCCGGCCCGGGAACTCGCGACTCGACACCACGTGCCTGCGCCGAACCTTCGGCCTCGAGCTGCCCGACTGGAAGCTGGGCGTGGACCGCATGCTCACCGAAGTGCTCACCCGCTGAGAAGCCCGCCTCGGCGGACGCTTCTGATCTCATCCGTTCCACACGCGGACCCCAATTCATCGACCACGGACACCAACATGACCACCCGCAAAGGCATCATCCTCGCCGGAGGCTCCGGCACGCGTCTGCACCCAACCACCCTAGCGATGAGCAAGCAATTGCTCCCGGTGTACGACAAGCCGATGGTCTACTACCCGCTCGCGACGCTGATGCTGGCAGGGATCCGCGACATCCTGCTGATCAGCACGCCACAGGACACACCGCGCTTCGAGGCCCTGCTCGGCGACGGCGCCAATTGGGGCATCAGCATCCGCTACTGCGTGCAGCCGAGCCCGGACGGCCTGGCCCAGGCCTTCATCCTCGGCAAGAAGTTTATTGATGGCCACCCGAGTGCCCTGGTGCTGGGCGACAACATCTTCTACGGCCATGACCTTCAAAGTCTGCTGCACAGCGCGAGTGCGCGCTCCGCCGGCGCGTCGGTGTTCGCGTACCACGTGCATGATCCCGAGCGCTATGGCGTGGTCGCGTTCGACGACAAGAAGCGCGCGTTGAGCATCGAAGAAAAGCCCAAGGCACCGAAAAGCAACTACGCCGTCACGGGCCTGTACTTCTACGACGAGCAGGTGTGCGACATCGCTGCCTCCATCAAGCCTTCGCCCCGGGGCGAGCTCGAGATCACCGATGTCAACGCGCGCTACCTGGCGCAGCAGGAGCTGAGCGTCGAGATCATGGGGCGCGGCTATGCGTGGCTGGATACGGGTACGCACGACAGCTTGCTGGAGGCCGGCCAGTTCATCGCCACGCTCGAGAAGCGCCAGGGATTGAAGGTGGCCTGCCCGGAGGAGATCGCATTCCGCTCAGGCTGGATTGATACAAAAATGTTGGAAACACTCGCCAAGCCGATGCTTAAAAGCGGATATGGTCAGTACCTCATGCAGGTGGTGCGCAGCCAGGTGTTCTGATGAAAGTGACGAAGACAGCGATCGATGGTGTGTTGGTGCTCGAGCCGAAAGTGTTCGGCGACGACCGAGGTTTCTTCAAGGAGAGCTTCAGCCAGCGGCTGTTCGATGAGGCGGTGGGATCGCATGTGGAGTTTGTTCAGGACAACCACTCTCGCTCAGTCAAAGGCGTGCTGCGCGGGCTGCACTACCAGCTGCCTCCGCATGCACAGGGCAAGCTGGTGCGGGTGACGCAAGGCAGCGTGTTCGACGTGGCAGTCGACGTACGCCGATCAAGCCCCACCTTCGGCCAGTGGGTGGGCTTCGAGCTCAGCGCGCAGAACCATCGCCAGATGTGGATCCCACCTGGCATGGCCCACGGCTTTCTCGTGACCAGCGAGACCGCGGACTTTCTCTACAAGACCACGGATTACTACGCACCCAAGAGCGAAGGCGCCGTGCGTTGGGATGACCCAGCCATCGGCGTGGAGTGGCCCCAACTGGGCAGTGCCCCCACACTCTCGGCCAAGGACATCGCCGCCCCTTTGCTCTCCGAAGCGCGCTGCTTCGACTGACGCGAGGGTCGCGCTCGACGAGCCTCACCAGGCTCGCCCGAAGAGCCCCATAACTACATCCGTTTACAGCGTGACACGGTTGGCAGAAATCCTGCCCTAGAATCTGCGTTCAATGGTTGAACGCACTCCGCCCGAAACGCAGGACATCCCGATCCACGGTGACGTGGAGGGCGCCCGACTCGCCGTCCTGCGCCTGCTCGAGCAGCGGCCGGACATGTCCCAGCGCGAGCTGTCGGAGTCGCTTGGGCTCAGCCTGGGCAAGACGCACTACGTTCTGCACGCCTTGCTCGACAAGGGTCTGGTGAAGGCGCGCAACTTCAAGCGCAGCGATCGCAAGCTCGCCTACGCCTACGTGCTCACACCGAGCGGGATGAGCGAGAAGCTGCGGTTGACCCAATCTTTTCTCAGGCGCAAGGAAGACGAGTTCGAGGCACTGCGGAGAACCATCGCCACCCTGCGCAGCGAGCTGGCCAACTCTTCGGCTGAATGAACCCGATGGCGACCCACACCTCTTCCCAGCTGGTTCCGGCTCCACAGCTTGACCATCGAATCTTTGTGGCCGGACACCGGGGCATGGTCGGCAGCGCGCTGGTTCGCCGCCTCCAGGCGGGTGGCTATACCGACATCATCACGCGACCGCGAGCTGAGCTGAACCTGCTCGATCCGTCGGCCGTGAAGGCGTTTCTTGCTGAGCAGAAGCCCGACTACGTCTTTGTTGCAGCAGCAAAGGTCGGAGGAATCCAGGCCAACCACACGCAGGGTGCCGACTTCCTGTACGAGAACCTGATGATCGAGGCCAACCTCATCCACGGTGCTCATCTGGCCGGCGTGCAGCGGCTGATGTTCCTCGGATCGAGCTGCATCTATCCCCGCGACTGCCCCCAGCCGATCAAGGAAGAGTACCTGCTGACGGGACCGCTCGAGTCCACGAACGAGCCCTACGCGATCGCCAAGATCGCAGGGCTCAAACTGTGCGAGAGCTTCAACCGCCAGTACGGGCGCCAGTACGTCAGCGTGATGCCGACCAATCTGTACGGACCCAACGACAACTACGACCTGACCAACAGCCACGTTCTCCCCGCGCTGATCCGCAAGGCCCACGAGGCCAAATTGCGTGGCGACTCGCAGTACGTCGTGTGGGGCAGCGGTACACCCCGCCGTGAGTTCCTGTTTGTGGACGACCTGGCCGATGCGTGCGTGTTCCTGATGGAACGGGGCTACGAGGGCCCGCTGGTGAACGTCGGCACCGGCGTCGACATCACCATCCGAGAACTGGCGGAGACGGTGATGCGAGTTGTGGGATTCGAGGGAGAAATTGTGTTCGACGCCACCAAGCCCGATGGAACGCCCCGCAAGCTGCTGGATGTCAGTCGGCTGACTGCACTGGGCTGGCGCGCGCGCACCGATCTGCTGGACGGCATCGCGATCGCTTACGATGCCGCGCCGTTCCGCGCGTCATCCCGGACAGCCTGAACATCTTGCGCACTTGAGCAGCCCCATGACCCAACCCAAAGTCGCACTCATCACCGGCGTGACCGGCCAGGACGGTGCCTACCTCGCAGAATTGCTGCTGAGCAAGGGCTACATCGTCCACGGCATCAAGCGCCGTGCCAGCCTGTTCAACACCGACCGCATCGACCATCTCTATCAGGATCCGCACGTCGACGATCAGCGCCTGGTGCTGCACTATGGTGACCTGACCGACAGCACCAACCTGATCCGGATCATCCAGCAGGTGCAGCCGGACGAGATCTACAACCTCGCAGCGATGAGCCATGTGGCGGTGTCATTCGAGACGCCCGAATACACCGCCAACGCCGATGGCATCGGCACCCTGCGCATCCTCGAAGCCATCCGCATCCTCGGGCTGGAGAAGAAGACTCGCTTCTACCAGGCCAGCACCTCCGAGCTCTACGGCCTGGTGCAGGAAGTGCCCCAGAAGGAGACGACACCCTTCTACCCGCGCAGCCCCTACGCGGTGGCCAAGCTCTACGCCTACTGGATCACTGTGAACTATCGCGAGGCCTACGGCATGTATGCCTGCAACGGGATCCTCTTCAATCACGAGAGCCCGGTTGCGCGGAGAGACCTTCGTTACCCGCAAGATCACACGCGCGTTGGCGCGGATCGCTCTGGGGCTGCAGGACTGTCTCTATCTCGGCAACCTCTCGGCCCTGAGAGACTGGGGCCACGCGAAGGACTATGTCGAGATGCAGTGGTTGATGCTGCAGCAGGACAAGCCCGAGGATTTCGTGATCGCGACCGGTGTGCAATACAGCGTAAGGCAATTCGTCGAGTTGGCGGCGCGAGAACTCGGGATCACGCTTCGATTCAGCGGGGAGGGTGAGCAGGAGATTGCGAGCGTGGCCAAGGTCGACGGCAGCCTGGCCAAGTGCAAGGTCGGAGATGTTTTGGTCCGAGTCGATCCGCGCTACTACCGACCGACCGAAGTGGAAACGCTGCTGGGTGATCCCAGCAAAGCCAAGGCCAAGCTCGGTTGGACGCCGACGACCACGCTGGCCGAATTGGTCAGCGAGATGGTAAAGAGCGACTACGCCGCGGCCAGTCGCGACAGTCTTGTCAAACAGGCTGGGTTTCAGGCGTATGACTACAACGAGTAGCGACGAAACGTCATCGCAGCGTCGCGCCCTCATCTGTGGTGTGGGAGGACAAGACGGCTCCTACCTTGCGCGGTTTCTGATCGGCAAGGGCTATGAAGTTTTCGGGAGCTCGCGCGATGCCACTTCGATGAGTCGGCAGGGATTGAGCTCCCTGGGCATCGCTGATCGCGTCCGACTGGTCTCGATGACCACCAATGACTTTCGCAGTGTCCTGCAGACGATCACCCGGGTCGTCCCGGACGAGATCTACAACCTGGCCGGCCAGACATCGGTGGGCCTGTCTTTTGAACAGCCAGTCGAAGCCATCGAAAGCATCGCCATCGGCGTGCTCAATCTGCTTGAGGCGATCCGGTACACCGGCCGTCCGATTCGCCTCTACAACGCAGGATCCAGTGAATGCTTCGGCGACACCGAGGGTCGACCCGCCACCGAAGCGACCCCGTTTCGGCCACGCAGTCCCTACGCGGTTGCCAAGGCTTGTGCACACAACTTGGTCGCGAACTACCGGGATGCCTACCGCATGTCCGCCTGCACAGGGATGCTGTTCAATCACGAGTCGCCGCTCAGGCCAGAGCGCTTCGTGACCCAGAAGGTGGTGCGAGCCGCCTGTCGAATCGCCAATGGCAGTGGTGAGACTCTGCAACTGGGCAATCTCGACATTCATCGCGATTGGGGATGGGCACCCGAGTACGTCGAGGTGATGTGGCTCATGCTGCAACAAGAGCAGCTTCAGGACTACGTGATTGCCACCGGTCGAACCGTGTCACTCGAATACTTCGTAGCTCGCGTCTTCGAGCACTTCGGGCTTGAGTGGCGCCGACATGTGCGGCTGGATAGCATGCTGCTGCGGCCGTCCGATATCCGGCACGGGTCAGCCGATCCCTCACTTGCATCACGGCTGCTGGGTTGGCAGGCCAAGCTGCAGGTGGATGACGTCATCGAAGCCATGGGTAAGGCGGCAGAGCTCGATTTGCGTGCCGTGAAGCCCATGGCCTATAGCCCTTCGGGAGCGAAACATTGAAAGCAGTCATTCTCGCCGGCGGATTGGGGACTCGAATCTCGGAAGAGACTCACCTGAAGCCAAAGCCGATGATCGAGATCGGCGCCAAGCCGATCCTCTGGCACATCATGAAGATGTATTCGGCGCATGGAATCAACGAGTTCATCATCTGCTGCGGCTACAAGGGCTATGTGATCAAGGAGTACTTCGCAAACTACTTCTTGCACATGTCTGACGTCACCTTTGACATGCGCAGCAATGAGATGCTGGTGCACCAACGCAAGGCCGAGCCTTGGAAGGTCACCCTGGTCGATACTGGTGATGAAACGCTGACCGGCGGGCGACTCAAGCGCGTGGCCAGCTACGTGCAAGACGAAACAGCGTTCTGCTTTACCTACGGCGATGGCGTGGCCGACGTGGATATCACCCGCTTGGTCGAGTTCCATCGCTCACATGGCAAGACGGCGACCGTCACGGCCGTGCAGCCGCCGGGACGTTACGGCGCTTTGGCCATGAAAGGCGCGGCAGTGCACGGTTTCATCGAAAAGCCGCGCGGTGATGGTGGCTGGATCAACGGTGGCTTCTTCGTGCTCTCGCCCAAGTGCCTGGACTACATCACCGAAGGTGACCAATCCACTTGGGAAGCCGAGCCTCTGACCCGATTGGCGAGCGCAGGTGAACTCATGGCTTTTGAGCACACCGGCTTCTGGCAGCCCATGGACACGTTGCGCGACAAGAATCATCTGGAACAACTCTGGGCCTCGGGCGCCGCCCCTTGGAAGACCTGGACATGAGCGCGCAAGAATGGCACGGCAAGAGTGTCCTTGTGACCGGCCACACCGGCTTCAAGGGTGGCTGGCTCTCCCTCTGGCTGCAGAGTGCTGGTGCACAAGTGCATGGCTACTCCCTGGCACCGCCCACCCGACCCAGCCTGTTCGAAGTAGCACAGGTCGCACAGGGGCTTGCTGGCCACTGCATCGCCGACGTACGTGACGCACAAGCCTTGAAACAGTCCATGGCAGCTGCTGCGCCGGAGGTGGTGTTTCATCTGGCGGCTCAGCCGCTGGTTCGTCTCTCCTATCGCGAGCCGGTAGAAACGTACGCCACCAACGTCATGGGTACCGTGAACCTGCTCGAGGCCGTGCGCCAGACGCCAAGCGTGCGTGCTGTAGTCATCGTGACTACGGACAAGTGCTATGAGAACAAGGAGTGGGTCTGGGGCTACCGTGAAGCCGAGCCACTGGGAGGCAAGGATCCATATTCGAACAGCAAGGCCTGCGCTGAACTGGTCACCGCCGCCTACCGAGAGTCCTTCCTGGCCAAGGCCGGCGTGGCAGTCGCCACTGCCCGGGCCGGCAATGTGATCGGTGGGGGCGATTGGGCAGCTGATCGCCTCGTCCCCGACTTCCTTCGCGCGCTCGATGCAGATCGCACGCTCGATGTGAGATTCCCTACTGCCACGCGCCCCTGGCAGCATGTGTTGGAACCCTTGTGTGGCTACCTGTCGCTCGGTGAGCGACTTCTCGCCGACGGCCAGCAAGTCGCACAGGCTTGGAACTTCGGACCGGTCGATGAGGATGCCCGCCCAGTTGGATGGATCCTCGACCATCTGACGTCCAAAGTGAAAGGCACCTCATGGCACCACGCGGGCGGCGAACAGCCGCACGAGGCCGGTTACTTGAAGCTAGACAGTAGCAAGGCGCGACATGAGCTCGATTGGAGGCCACGCTGGAATCTGCGCACTGCGCTCGACATGACCTTGGAGTGGCACCAATCCTGGCGCAGAGGCGACGACATGCGTCGTGTCTGCCTGGAGCAGATCGCCACATACCAAGGCACTCCTGACGGGTCTTGACGATGGCCAGGTTCACCATCCACAGCACCCCGCTCGATGGCCTAGTGCTCGTCGAACGCCAGCGGATTGGCGATCAGCGCGGCTTCTTCAGTCGCTTCTTCTGCGCAGAGGAGTTGGCAGAAGTCGGCTTTCGCCTGCCCATTGCGCAGATCAATCACACCCAGACCCAGCGCCGCGGTGCAGTGCGAGGTCTGCACTTCCAGCACCCACCTCACTGCGAAGACAAGCTGGTCAGCTGCCTGCGAGGGCAGGTCTTCGATGTGGCGGTCGACTTGCGACGCGGCTCAGCCACCTTTCTGAAATGGCATGGCGAGATTCTCTCGGCCGACAATGCGAGAAGCCTGCTGATTCCCCAAGGCTTTGCGCATGGCTTCCAGACCTTGACCGATGACTGCGAACTGCTCTATTTGCATTCACGCGCCTACGCGGCCGGGGCCGAAGGTGCATTGCAGGTCGGCGATCCGACACTCGGCATCAGCTGGCCACTATCCTTCACCGACATCTCCGAGCGTGATTCACGACACCCCGCGCTCACAGCCGACTTCACGGGTATCCCAGTATGAAATGCCGTCACTGCCACGCCGAACTGACCTTGCCATTCATCGATCTCGAAACGGCACCGCCGTCGAACTCCTACCTCACACAGGTACAGCTGTCAGCGCCGGAGAAGTGGTATCCGCTGCGCGTCTACACGTGCACCCAATGCTGGCTGGTCCAAACCGAAGACTATGCGCACATCTCCGAGATGTTCTCGAGTGACTACGCCTACTTCAGTAGTTTCTCTAGCACGTGGCTCGAGCATGCCGAGCGCTACGTTGGCGAGATGACCGAGCGTTTCGGCCTTGGGCCCACGTCGCACGTGGTCGAGGTGGCATCCAACGACGGCTACTTACTCCAATACGTCAAACGCAAGGGCATTCCTTGTCTTGGCATCGAGCCCACAGCCAGCACGGCACAGGCGGCGCGCGACAAGGGCATTGCGGTCATCGAGGAGTTCTTCGGCGTGGAGTTGGCTGACAAGCTGGTGGCGCGCGGCCAGGCGGCTGACCTGACCGCCGCCAACAACGTGCTAGCCCATGTGCCCGACATCAACGACTTCGCGCGCGGATTCGCTCGGCTGCTCAAGACCGATGGCGTCTCCACCTTTGAATTTCCGCATCTGATGCGCATGGTCGAAGATTGCCAATTCGACACCATCTATCACGAGCATTTTTCGTATCTGTCGCTGGTGGCCGTGAAAACCATCTTCGAGGCGAACGGACTGGCCGTGTTCGATGTGCAGGAGATCGGCACGCATGGCGGAAGCCTGCGTGTCTTTGCCCAGCGCAAAGACTCCGGTAAGCGGCCGGTCTGCGCATCGGTCGGTGAGTTGCTTGCACGTGAGGTCGCCGCCGGCGTCACCAGCGTGGAGTACTACAGCGGCTTTCAGGAACGCGCGAACCGAATCAAGGACGATCTGATCACGTTTCTCATCCAAGCCAAGCGCGACGGCAAACGTGTCGGTGCCTACGGAGCGGCGGCCAAGGGCAACACTTTGCTCAACTATGCGGGTGTGCGTGCGAGTCTGCTGCCGTGGGTGGTAGACCGGAACCCTGCGAAGGCGGGAAAGTATCTTGCCCGGCAGCCGCATTCCCATCGTCGGCGAGGACACCTTGCGTCGCGAGAGGCCGGACTACGTGCTGATACTGCCCTGGAATCTTCGAGACGAGGTGGTAGCACAGCTGGACTACATCCGCGCCTGGGATGGACGGTTCGTGAGTGCCGTGCCGAGACTGACAGTGCAATGAAAGTTGCCGTTACCGGTTCGACCGGGTTCATCGGCCGACATGTGCTGCAAGCGCTGGGAAGTCAATCCGACATCCACGTGGTGGCCAGTTCGCGAGCGAAGCAGCGTCCCTCGGGCATTCCCGACAGCGTTCGGTACGTGGATCTCGATTTGGCAACAACGCACTCGGACAACTACGAGCGGCTCGGTCGGCCCGATGTGCTGATCCACCTTGCCTGGTCCGGCTTGCCGAACTATCGCTCGTTGCATCACTTTGAGTCGGAGCTACCAAGGCAATACGACTTCCTCCGTTCACTCGTCGAGGCCGGTTTGCCGTCCCTCTTGGTCGCTGGAACGTGCTACGAGTACGGAATGGCCTCCGGCGAGTTGGCGGAAACCGCATTCCCTCTGCCTGCCAATCCCTATGCCTATGCAAAGAATGCGCTGCGCCAGCAGCTCGAATTTCTGCGCATGAAACACCGGTTCGCGCTCACCTGGGCGCGTTTGTTCTACATGCATGGCCCGGGGCAGCCCGCCACATCGTTGTTTCCGCAGTTGGCTGCAGCCGTCGCGCGAGGCGATGCCAGCTTCGCGATGTCAAGGGGGGAACAGTTGCGGGACTACTTGCCCGTCGAAAGCGTCGCGCATTACATCACCCAGATCGCCATACGCTGCCCAGGGTCGGACGTGGTCAACATCTGTTCAGGTCGTCCGGTGTCGGTGCGGGGTCTTGTCGAGCAGTTGCTGGAACGCAAAGGCTGGCAGATTGACCTGGACCTTGGCAGGTATTCCTACCCCGACTATGAGCCCATGGCTTTCTGGGGCAATGCCGAAAAGCTGAGACAACTGGTGGGGTCGCAGCCCGACGAGTCTCTGCCATGAAGCCGTCCCGGGCGATGGACTCCTTCCTAATGACGGGCGGATGCACTGAGCAGAGCCGCGCATGTCGGTCGTAAAGCGCAACGTCATCGCCAACTTGGTCGGCGGAGCGGTTCTCGCAGCATTGACCGTCGTGATCACGCCGATGCAGATCAACATCCTCGGGCTCGAAGCCTTCGGCATAGTCGGCTTCATCACGACACTGCAGATCGCATTCACGGCGTTCGACCTGGGTCTGTCCAGCACACTCACCAGAGAGCTCGCCGCCGATACCTCCAAGGACAAGCAGCGCAGCACCGAGCTGCTTCGTACCGCGTCGACCATCTACTGGTGTTCCGCTGTTGCGATCGGAGTCGTCATCGCCGCGTTCGCAGGTCAAATCGCCCAGCGTTGGTTCAACGCCACCAGCACCATCAGCGTTGCAACTCTGGAACAAAGCCTGCGCGTGATCGCTCTGTACCTGGCCCTGCGATGGCCGGTGGCCGTGTACGTCGGCATTCTCACCGGATTGCAGCGTATGGAGATGCTCAACCTGCTGAAGGTGACGGTCGCGTCCGTGCGATTGATCGGAGGCGTCGTCGTGCTGCTCCATTGGCACAGCCTGTACGCATTTCTGATCTGGACCTTGTTGAATGCTTTGCTGGAGGTGCTCGCCTACGCCCTAGTGTGTCGTTGGATTCACCCGTCCATGCCGATGCGGCCAGGAGTTTCCTGGATGGCGCTCAGGCGCGTCTGGCGCTTTTCGCTCAGCATGAATGGTCTCGCCATACTGACGGTGCTGTTGGTGCAGATCGACCGGTTGCTGATCAGCAACATGCTCACGCTGGAGGCTCTGGGCCGCTATTCGCTCGCTTACACCACGGCGGCGATCATCCCGGCCGTCATCTCGGCAATAGGGTCGGCGGTACTGCCATCCTTCGCGGCGGCCCATGGCCAAGGCTCGAGCGAGTCGCTGCTCGAGCGTTACGACGTTGCCAGCCGCCTGATGCTCTACGTGATCGGACTCGTGACCGCCGTGCTGATCTTCTTCGGCGAGCCGCTGCTGACCCTGTGGGTCAATGCTACGGCAGCCGCCGGAGCCAGCCGTCCCCTGGCCTTGCTGGCACTCGGATTTCTGGGCAGCGCAGTCGTCTCCAACGCTTATCAGATCGCGATCGCGACAGGCCAACCGAACGTGGCCTTGAAGATTTCCTTCCTGTCGGCCCCGCCTTACGTGCTTTGTCTCTATTGGTTGATAGTGGAGCTGGGGATCGATGGCGCCGCACTCGCCTGGCTGCTTCTCAATGCGGGGTATGTCGTGTTCCTGCTGCCGAGGGTCCACCACCGCATTCTGAACATTGCCGTCGGCCCTTACCTACTGCACGTCTTGATGCCACCCGCGGCACTGGCCTTGGTCTGCTTCGGACCCGCAAAGCTGCTGGCGGATCGGGCGCCGCAATCGACCCAACCGTTTGGTTGAGTTCGCCGCGCTTGCGGTAGCCGCCATGCTGTACCTGGGCCTCGGCTATCTGATGATCGGGATTCGCGCGCAGGCCGCCATCAAGTCGACGCTGCACCTTGGCATGAAGCCGACATGAACGCGATCGTCGGCCGGTGCCCGCCGCGAACCCATTGCCCATAACGTCTAAAGACTAGCTAATGCTCCAGATTCACTGCCCTCAATGCTCACAGGCGTCGCAGTTTCTGTTTCGCACGCAGGACCACAACCGTCGCATGACTCGCGATTGGTTCGACTACTATCGTTGCGCATCTTGTGGCTTCATCTTTCTCTCGCCGCAGCCGCCCGATCTGGGTCGGTTCTATCCGAGCGAGTACTACGACCTTCCGACTTCAGAGGCTGAACTCAGCTCACGCGCAGAACACCTGCAACAGTGGAAGCTGGACGTCGTTCAGCAATTTGCGACCCAAGGCCGTCTCCTCGAGATCGGGCCTGCGTACGGTCTGTTTGCCTACCTGGCCAAACGGGCTGGCTTCGATGTTACCGGCATCGAAATGGACAGTCGGTGCTGCAACTACCTTCGCGACACCATAGGCATCCATGTCGTCGAGGGCGCCGACACGCTCGAGCTGTTGGCGAAGCTACCCACCTTCGACGTCATCGTCCTCTGGCAAGTCATCGAACACCTTCCTGATCCCTGGGCCGTGCTCGCCGCAGCAGCTGATCGCCTAGCGCCGGGCGGGATCCTTGTGATCGACACACCCAATCCCGATTCGTTTCAGTTCAAGGTGCTTGGCTCGCGCTGGACTCACGTCGATGCACCGCGACATGTCACGTTGATCCCGATCTCGCTGCTGGTCGAGCGAGCAGCACGGCACGATCTCAGCCCGCTTTGGCTGACCGCCACTGGCAAGAGCGCACAGGGATACGACAGCTTCGGCTGGGCCTACAGTCTCAAAAGCTTCTTCGGAGAGTCAGTCGCCGGACGCTGTGCACACTTTTTCGGACGCGTACTGACGAAGTTGCTGATTCCGATCGAACGTAGCGGTATGCGAGGAAGCACCTACACCGCCGTGTTGCAGAAGGCTCCCACCCCATGAAGTTCTCCGTGTTGCTGCCAACACGCAATCGGCTGGAGTACCTGCGATACGCCGTCGAAACTGTGCGAAGGCAAGACTATTCCAACTGGGAAATCATCGTCTCGGACAACTGCTCCGAGGAAGACATATCCGCCTATGTGCATTCCCTGAACGAACCCAGAATCAAGTACGTCCGTACTCTGGAACTGGTGCCGGTTACAGACAACTGGAACAACGCACTACAGCAATGCGACGGTGACTACGTCGTCATGCTCGGTGACGACGACGGACTGTTGCCAGGATATTTTTCGACGCTTCTCAGAATCTTCAGTCGTTTCCGGGTCCTGATTTTGTCTATTTGAGCGCGTACTTCTTCGCTTACCGCGGCGCGGTACCAACGGACCCCGATGGTTTTTTGAGACGCGACAGAAATCAACTTTTCACGGATGAAGAGCCTCGCTGGCTGGATTCGCAGACGGCACGGAGCATCGCTCGAGGCTATCTCGACTTTCGTATGCCAGTCGCTTCGAATATGCAGTTCTCGCTCATCAGTCGACGCATGGTGAACCAGCTATCGTCCGAAGGCATGTTCTTCCGATCGCCGTTTCCTGACTTCTATGCAACGCCGCTCTTGTTCCTGACGTCAAAGCGAATTCTCGTATTGTCTCGCCCGATGGTTGTCGTCGGCATTACGCCCAAATCGTACGGCGCCTTCCACTTCAGCAGTCGACCGTCCGAAGGCGTGAAGTTCCTCCAAAACAGCGTTCAACTCGAATCGGATTCGCTTCAGGCAAAGCTGCTTCCGGGAACTTCCTACAATGATTCTTGGTTGCTCGCGATGGACGCGCTCAGATCCTTCATGCGAAGTGAGCCGGGAGTAGTACCGAACTATCGGCGCTATCGGTTTCTGCAGATCCTACACGTCTACAAGAACTGCTACTTCGACCGCAAAGTGCCAGCCTCCGATATCAAGGCGTTGTGGCTGAAGATGAGTATGAGGGAAAGACTGACGTACGGTCTGGGTCTACCGATATGCTTCGGCCTGTTGCGTCTATCCCACAAGCGTTTCGGCTGCGATTGGTGGCGACTCTCAGGCGCATACTTGGTCAACACGCTATCTCTAAGGCGCTTCCGAACCCCGATCGATACGAGAATCTTCTGGAGGTCTATGCGGCTTTCGACGCGAATCATGCCAACGGCTAAGGGCGAAATTGACCGGAAAATGGACGCAAGCTCCGCGGGATTCGAGTTGAACAGATATCTTCCAGATGACGCTGCCACATGCTGACCAACGCCAAGTTCGGCATCTTTCTGCCGGTTCGCAATGGTGCTGCGTACCTCCGCCAGGCCATCGACAGCATCGTTGCACAGAAAGGCGATGACTGGCTCCTCATAGTTCTTGATAACGCGAGCTCAGACGACAGCGCGGAGATCGCATCAAGCTACGGTCACCCCAGAATTCAGGTCCATCGCTCGATCGAAGTTCTGTCGATCTGGGAAAGTTGGAATCGTGTGCTGATTCTTCTTCAGGATCGGCGCGTCATCGTGGATTTTGCGACGATCATCGGGCACGACGACCTGCTCTTGCCGACGTTTCTGCGGTCCGTCGATGAACTGATCGACAAACACCCGTGTGCCAGCCTCTACCAGATGGCGTTCGATATGATCGATGCACAGGGGAAACTGATCAGACCGTGCCGACCAATTCCCGAGGTCGAATCAAGCACCGGCTTTCTCGCGGCAAGACTTTGGGGTCTGCGCGACTCGGTGGGTACCGGATATGTCTTCCGCCCCCGCGACTACATCGCCGTTGGCGGAATACCATCACTGCCTCATCTGTTGCATGCGGACGATCTTTTGTTCGCGCGCTTGGCCGGCATTGCATTCAAGGCCACATGCCAAACGAGCCAGTGTCTCTACAGACTGCATCGTGAGAGCACATCGCATCGACTGTCACGCGCGCGCCTTGAAGGTCACGTAGAAGCCATTGAGCAATATCTTGCCGCGCTGCAATCCGATGAGTTTTCAGGCCTGTTGAGCACCCGAAATGGAAACATGGCGCTGGCCTGTTTCATCGCACGGGAGATCCTCGTCCTACGCCCACTCGCCAATCGGTTCTTGCTCTCAGCTAGGACCTGTCAACGCATCAAGCAGTTGGAGATCGTCTATCGATCGATCGCTGATCAGATTGACTATCGGCAATGGCTTGGCACCAACTTTGTATCGCGTAACGTCTACGCCTTGTCCAAGCAGTTGATGTTGCTCCATGTGCTGCTTCGGGCCAAGCTGGTGCCCGGTTGAATTGGGGTTGCTGGGCACGAGCATGTACGCAATCTTCGTCCTCGCCTTGGTGATATTTGTCGGGTATGGTTGGGCCCGATTGAATCGATCTCTCTACAACGACAGCTTCTCGCCGTTCAACTTGCTCTTCTATTTTTGGATCGCACCGCTCGGCATGTGCTTTGCGGAGCTTTCGAATCTGCAAAGCGGCATCGAGGCCAGCGCACTTTTAGTGATCGTTCTGTCTACCGCAGTATTGTCTGGTGTGTCTCTGGTCCCCAGCTTGTTGATACTCCGCAAAGGAGCTGAAATCTTTGGACCAAATCTTGGGCGAAGGTCCAAGGTTCGACCAGCAGGCGTCTTGGTCTTCTATTGCGTAACACTAACTGCAGTGTATTTTGCAGAGTTTAGCAATCGCGAGCTTCCATTGTTTCTGTACCTACTCGGTGGCGTATCCGATTCGAACCTTCACACCGCCGGCAAGGACTCAAAGCTGCAAGTTGTTGCCTTTGGCGTATACGTTGCCGCCATCTTCGTATTCCATCTCTACCTGACTGAAACGCGAACGCTCCACCGACTCTTCTACCTGACACTCAGCATGGCAATCGTTGGACTTGGGCTTGTCAAAGCCTCCAAGTCAGATGTGTATATTCCAATTCTTTGCTATTGCGGACTCATCTACTACCAGTACCGCCGCAGTGGCCGCCCGCTGCCACAGCGATATAAATTTTTCGCGCTGCTCACCGTGCTGGCAGTGATCTCCATCACTTCTATTCGCCTTGAAGGTGTCGGGCTCGACGGAGGTTATTCCGGCCTGATCGATTTTCGGTACTCAAACCAACTCGGCGTCGTCGCCAGTGAGGGTGTCTCGATCGCATATGGGTACACAGCATTGGGATTCCAAAACTTCAGCAACTTCGTGACTACGCATCCTGCGGAGTGGCGCGTTGGGACCTCCTTGTTCCGTCCGGTGCTTTCCGCCTTCATGATGGGCAACGTGGCAGACGCACTTGGCGTACCCGTGGACCAATGGAATGTAGTCTCTGATGCAGCTAACACTGGCACTTTCCTCACGCCACTTTACGCCGAGGGCGGGCTGCTGTTCTGTCTTCTTGGCGCACTTGTCTACGCCACGATCGTCAACTTCACCTACTACCATTTCAGATCTAGGCGCTCACTCGTGTCGCTGTTCATGTACACGTCACTGCTATTCCCATGGACGTGGCTGTTCTTCACCAACGCCTTCTCCGTTCTGTCGATCTACGTAAACTTGTTTTACGTTGCCGCCATGTCCTGGCTGTTCGTCGAGAAAAAGCGTCGCCTGGTAACCCAAAGCCGAGCGATGGCCACCCACTCACTTGATGTCAACTCCTCCAGAGGCTGAGACTGAGCCGCGGTTAGGTCTGCTGGAGAGCGTTGTTGCACTGGACAAACCAATGCGGGCATGCCGCCGATAAGAAATCGAGTTGAGTTCTCATGCCAAGTCAACACAGACTCGTCCTGGATAGCATCATCTTTGGCCTGCAGCGCCACGGCGGCATCTCCAACTATTGGGCGCAGCTTGTGGACGCAGCAGCCGCGTGCACAGAGCTTTCTCCAAGCCTTGTTCTTCCGCAGCGGATCAAGTATCAGAGATAGATAGCGCTTTGGTGCGCCGATTGCCTGCACTTCACGAGCGACTGCCAGCCAGCATCACCCGCTACCTGGATGCGACCGTCCCGCACCCTAAAACAACGTTCCATACTTCCTACTATCGGCTTCCGCGTCGGCGCGTATCGCGATACGTGGTCAGCGCCTACGACTTCACCTACGAGCGTTATCGAACTGGCTTGGCCCGCCAAGTCCATACGTGGCAAAAGCTCACGTCCTTGCGCCGCGCAGACGCCGTGCTGTGCATATCGAATGCTACGAAACAGGACGCGCTTGAGTTCTGCCATGGCATCGACGCATCGAAGCTCCACGTTACGCACCTCGGCGTCGACCTCGACACATTCAAGCCTGACCGTATCGCAGACTCCGGCAATGAGATGACTGTGCTGTTCGTAGGCCAGCGCGCAGGCTACAAGCGTTTCGATCTCGCCGTCGACGCACTGCGCCAGTGCCCGCGACTCAAGCTTGGCGTTATCGGCCCACCCTTGACCGACTCAGAGCGCGCGTCGCTGCACACAATCCTTGGCGAACGTTGGCATGAGTTCGGGTCAGTCGGCACAGCACAACTGAGACGGCTGTACTCCACTGCGTTTGCGTTCATCTTCCCCTCTGACTACGAGGGCTTCGGGCTGCCCGTCCTTGAGGCCATGGCCTGTGGCTGTCCGGTCATTGCTGCGAACCTCTCTTCGCTTCCGGAGGTGGGTGCTACTGCGGCGCACTACGCGGCAGAGCAACGCGGTGATGCCTATGCTGCGCTGCTGATCGCGCTGGAGGATGAGGCGACTCGCGATGCCGCCGTCGGAGCGGGCATCGCTCGAGCAGCGGAGTTCCCATGGGCCAAGACATTCGACCAGACGCTTTCTGTCTATCTCGATACCGCCTACGTTGGGTGCCAAGCCACACGGCCAGACGAGTCATGAAGGTTTCCGTCATCACGGTCTGCTTCAACTGCGAGGCGTCCATAGCCGAAGCGCTCGAGTCCGTCGCCGCGCAGTCCCATGCGAACCTGGAGCACATCGTGATCGACGGTGCATCGAAGGACGACACCGTCAAGATTGTCAGAGATCGCGGCAAGCGCGTCGCCCAGCTGGTCTCCGAGCCGGATGGTGGAATCTACGACGCCATGAACAAAGGCTTGCGCCTTGCTACCGGTGATCTGGTAGGTTTTCTGAACGCAGACGACATCTTTGCTCACTCTGGCGTGGTGGCCTCCATTGTCTTGGCGGCGCAGCAGAATCCATTGGCCGATGCCGTCTACGGCGACTTGGTCTATGTCCGTCAGGACAAGCCCGATCAGACGCTGCGGCACTGGCGCAGTGGGCAGTTCACGCGCGAGCGGCTTCGCTTTGGGTGGATGCCACCCCATCCAACTTTCTACATTCGAACCCAACTTCTCCACGACGTGGGTCGCTTCGACGACACTCTCCGAATCTCAGCCGACTACGACTTCATGCTCCGTTGTCTGAGCAAGCACGGTACCCAGGCAGTCTACATTCCGGATGTGCTCGTTCGCATGCGAACCGGGGGAGCGAGCAACCGAACGCTCTCTGCGATCATTAGGAAGAGCCGTGAGGATCTACATACCTTGCGAGCGAACCACATCGGCGGGTGGTTCTCTTTGATGTGCAAGAACCTACGCAAGCTGCCGCAGTTCCTGTAGATGCCATGCGCACCGCAGATCTTGGTGCTGCAACAGTGTGAATGGCGAGCCCGCAGAGGAACGCATAATCCTGCGCTAGTACACGCCTACTGCGCATGAGCCTCTTTGTCGTCAGCTTCGTCACCGCACTTGTGATCGCACTGCTCATCGTGCGCTCAGACTCTGCTTCGAGCCACGTCGGGCGCTGGACCGATCACGATCTTTCGGGCCCGCAGAAGTTCCATGTGCACCCGGTGCCGCGCGTTGGTGGGGTTGCGGTGTTCGCGGCCATCCTCGTCGGAAGTACCAGCGCGCATTTTGCAGGCCTTGGAGACGTTGGAACGCTCTGGCTGCTGATTGCCACAGCACTGCCCACCTTTACGTTCGGCCTCGCAGAAGACATTACGAAGAGCGTCTCTCCGAGGCGGCGCTCTGTCGTTTACCGCTGTGTCTGCAACTCTTGCCATATGGTGGCTCGACGCTGTCATCGAGCGCACAGCAATTCCTGGGGTGGACCTTCTGCTTCAGGTCTATCCAGTGACGATTGCTTTGACGATCTTCATCGTCACTGGAGTGGCCAACGCAGTGAACATCATCGATGGTTTCAACGGCCTTGCTTCGATGTGCGTGCTTATCATGGTCTTGGCACTGGCCTACGTAGCCTTCCAAGTTGGTGACTCTCTGATCTTCGCTGCCGCCTTGATCACTGCAGGCGCAGTGCTCGGGTTCTTCGTCTGGAACTTCCCCGCCGGTATGATTTTTCTGGGCGACGGTGGCGCCTATCTTCTGGGCTTCCTGCTGGCTCGAGCTGAATGTGCTGCTACTGCAGCGCAACCCGCCGTGTCACCGATGTTCGCACTGCTCTTGTGCGCGTACCCGATCTTCGAAACCATCTTCACGATTTATCGGCGCAAGTTCGTGCGGGGCACAGCCACCACAGAACC
Source organism: uncultured beta proteobacterium (assembly GCA_963739925.1). Lineage (GTDB taxonomy): Bacteria > Pseudomonadota > Gammaproteobacteria > Burkholderiales > Burkholderiaceae_C > CAVUBY01. Next base: position 408,561 of record CAVUBY010000004.1, read on the forward strand.
GGATGCGATTCATTTGCACACGCTGATCCATCGGCGAGTCGTGCGGTGGATGCTGGGCGTCCCGCAGGAGCGACGCCAAGCCACACGCAACTCGATGACATCGCCCTACCTGTGGTTGCTGTGCCTGTTTTCGGTAATCCCAGCAGTGCTTTGGTGGGACCACACAGTCGTGCTTTCAGTCTTCTTGCTAGTCTTCATGGTGTCCTATGTGTTGCTGTATTGGAGCATCGTGCGATTCAAGACACCCAAATGGCTGTCTCCTAGGCGCTGAACGCGAGGCCTGGATCTGTAGCGTCCAAGTCGGAGATCACCGCTGGAATTGCCTCATCAGTTACTTTGAGGAGCGGACGTGAGAAGTCGATTTTCGGAGTGGCAATCCCGAGTCTTGTCGCTGATTTTCGCTTCGCTCCTGTCAGCATGCGGGGGCAATGGCGAAACGACAGCACAAGGAACGTTGGCCAGTGCCAGCGATGTGTCGGTCATTGATGCTCAACCGGGCGTCACCCCCTTTATCAGCTTTCTGCGATTGGAGGGAAAGAGCCTCGGAAAGCTGACAACGGTTCGATACACCATCGCTCCGAAGCCCGGCACAGCGTCTAAGCCCGTGGACGTAACGTACACGATCGAAGCGCTCACGCGTCGAGGCTACTTCGCTACCAATGCGCCGTTGACTCTGCCAGCTTTCGGTTTGTATTCCGGCTACAGAAATCAGCTGAACATTGAGCTCCGGTTTCAAGACGGTACTGCACAAACACTTTCCGCCGATGTCTTGACTGCAGGTTACTCCGATCCGCAGGGAATTTACGACAGGCCGACGATTTTGACCCAACGTGCGACCACCAGTGAACTTGGGTTCGATTTCTTTGCTGTCAAGCCAAATCTAGGCAGTCCTGTCGTGCTCGACACGGACGGCGAGATCCGTTGGGCGGTACCGCGCAGTACCAACAGTGTCTCGTCGGCATTCGAGAGCAACTCGTTCCTAGTGGGTGACACCGCAGCGAATCGCTTCTCGAGAATAGAACTCGACGGAACTGTCACCCAAGGCAATCTCATATCACCGACGTTCACCAACTTCCACCACAACATCGATCCAGGCAAACTTGGTCTGCTCATCGAGGTCGACACCGCCATTGGTGGTGTCGTGAACCTTGAGACGACTGCGGCCGAGATCACGACAGGCGGCGCCGTGATCAAGGAATGGGACTTTGCGTCGATTCTGCGGACATACATGCTGGAGCAAGGGGACGATCCGGGGACGTTCGTGAGGCCCGGGGTGGACTGGTTTCATATGAACTCTGCCACTTACGACGCCCGGGACAACAGTCTTGTCGTCTCGAGCCGCGAGAACTTTGTAGTCAAGGTTGACTATCGGACTGGCCGGCTGATATGGATTCTTGGGGACCCGACCAAGTACTGGTACACCTTTCCGTCTCTGCGGGCCAAGGCACTGACCCTGCAAGCCGGCGATCTCTACCCCATCGGCCAGCACGCCACCTCCATCACCTCCGATGGCCTCCTGATGCTCTTCAACAACGGCACCCGAAGCTTCAACCAGCCGGCGGGAGCACCGGCTGGCGAGAACCGAACCTACAGCGCCGTATCGGCTTACTCGATAGATGCGGTTTCACTTGCCGCCAGGGAAGTTTGGCGCTTTGACCATGGCCAGAGCATCCTCTCGGACTTCTGCTCCAGCGCTTATGAAGCACCGGGCAAGTCATTGCTGGTCAACTTTGCAGATGCAAGCAGCGGCACATTGGGGCATTTCGTCGGCTTGGACGCCAGTCGGAAAATCGTCTTTGAATTCAGGTACGCGTCACCGGCTGGGCGCTGCGGCGTCGGCTGGAACGCCATTCCGGTTCCATTTGAATCCTTGCGGTTCGAATAGTCCATCACAGGAGGACTCATCGGATCTGTGGCGCGAAGCTCGCGGCGGCGTGGAGCGTCGGCACCGCCACCTGATAGCTGGACTGCTCCGGCACTAGGGGAAGGTTCCCTAGAATGGATGCCTCTATGGCGCACATCATGACCACTCTTCACGCCCCCAGCCCGTCCGCCTCGGACCACAACCAACTCATCGCCGAACGCCGCGAAAAGCTCGCTGCCATTCGCGCCAAGGGCGTCGCCTTTCCCAACGACTTCAAGCCGCGCCACCACGCGCAGGAGCTCACCGCAAGTACGGCGAGTTGTCGAACGAGGCGCTCGAGCCGCAGGCGATCAAGGTGGCGCTGGCCGGTCGCATGATGCTCAAGCGGGTGATGGGCAAGGCGAGTTTCGCGACCCTGCAGGACGCCTCGGGGCGCATCCAGCTTTTCGTCACCAAAGACGCGCTGGGCGACGAGGTGTACGAGGCCTTCAAGCATTGGGATCTGGGCGACATCCTCGGGGCCGAGGGCACGCTCTTCAAGACCAAGACCGGCGAGTTGTCGGTGCGCGTGAGCGTGTTGCGGCTCCTCACCAAGAGCCTTCGCCCGCTGCCCGACAAGTTCCATGGCATGACGGACCAGGAGCAGAAGTACCGTCAGCGCTATGTGGACCTGATGACCGATGACGAGTCGCGCCTGCGTTTCGTCGCGCGCAGCAAGGCGGTGTCCTCGATCCGCAATTTCATGGTCGAGCACGGCTTTCTGGAAGTCGAGACGCCGATGCTCCACCCGATTCCGGGCGGTGCCAACGCGAAGCCGTTCGTGACGCACCACAACGCGCTGGATCAGCAGATGTTCCTGCGGATCGCGCCCGAGCTCTACCTCAAGCGGCTGATCGTCGGCGGCTTCGAGCGCGTCTTCGAGATCAACCGAAATTTCCGCAACGAAGGCATCAGCGTCCGGCACAACCCGGAGTTCACGATGATGGAGTTCTATGCGGCCTACTGGAACCATCACGACCTGATGGACTTCACCGAGCAGGTGCTGCGCCACGCCGCGCGCCAGGCCACCGGTTCGGCCAGTCTCACCTATGCCGGCAAGACGGTCGACCTGGACAAGCCGTTCGCGCGGCTGACGGTGCGCGACTCGCTCGTGGCCCATGCCGGGCTCAGCGTCGAAGAAGCCGGTGATGCCGCCGTGCTCCACGCCAGGCTCAAGGCCCTGGGCGAAGAGCCTCCGGCGCGCTGGACGCTTGCGGAACTGCAGTTCGGGCTGTTCGAGGCAGCGGTCGAAGAGAAGCTGTGGCAGCCCACCTTCATCATCGACTACCCGGTGGAGGTGTCACCCCTGGCTCGCGCCTCTGACTCCAACCCGGCCATCACCGAGCGCTTCGAGCTCTTCATCACCGGGCGCGAGTACGCGAACGGCTTTTCGGAGTTGAACGACGCCGAAGACCAGGCTGCGCGTTTCCAGGCTCAGGTGGCGCACAAGGACGCCGGTGACGAGGAGGCGATGTTCTACGACGCCGACTTCATCCGCGCGCTCGAGTACGGCATGCCTCCCACAGGCGGTTGCGGCATCGGCATCGACCGCCTGATCATGCTGCTGACCGACAGCCCGAGCATCCGCGACGTGATCCTCTTTCCTTCGCTGCGCAAGGAAGGCTGAGATGAGCTGCACGTCTCGAGTCGCTCGAGGCGATCGAATCCCGCGTGTGGCATGAGCTGAGCCAGGCGGTCGATGACAATACGCACGCCTGGCGCTGCCCGGTGCTGGCCACGGTGGATGAGGACGGTGCCGATGCACGCACCGTGATCCTGCGCGAGGTGGATGCGCACACCCGCCAGTTGATCGTCTACACCGATCAGCGTGCTGGCAAGGTGGCCCAACTGCTGCGCCATCCCAACGGCAGCATGGTGATGTGGTCACCGGCGCTGGGCTGGCAGCTGCGCTGCCGCGTGCGGCTCGGGGTGCAGACCTCCGGCATCGCGGCTTCGTCGCGCTGGGCGCGCATCCGCCTGTCGCGCAGCGCGCAGGATTACCTCTCTCCACTTCCGCCGGGTGCGCCCACTCGAGCAGCCACCGGCCGGCCCGCCGCTGGCGACCGGGCACCCCTACTTCGCGGTGATCGAGGCCGAGGTGCTGACGATGGACTGGCTGGAACTCCATGCCGACGGCCACCGCCGCGCGCGTGTTCGGCGAGAGCGGCGCGCGCTGGGTTCAACCCTAGGGCCAGACCGCGCGCGCCATCAGCGCTGCTTGAAGTTCGGTGGCCGCTTGGCGATGAAGGCCGCCATGCCTTCCTTCTGGTCTTCGGTGGCGAAGAGCGAATGGAACAGCCGGCGCTCGTACATCATGCCGTCGGCGAGTGGTCCTTCGTAGGCGCGGTTCACGCATTCCTTGGCCATCATCACGCTCGGGCCGCTGAACTCGCAGATGGACTGCGCGGCGGCCAGCGCGACCTGCAGCAGTTCGGCCGCTGGCACCACGCGCGACACGAGCCCGGCCCGTTCGGCTTCCGCCGCATCCATCATGCGCGCCGTGAGCACCATGTCCATGGCCTTGGCCTTGGAGATGGCACGCGGCAGGCGCTGCGTGCCACCGGCACCGGGGATGATGCCCAGCTTGATCTCCGGCTGACCGAACTTGGCGGTGTCCGCCGCGATGATGAAGTCGCACATCATCGCCAGTTCACACCCGCCGCCGAGCGCGAAACCGGACACCGCAGCGATCACCGGCTTGCGCACCGTGCGCAGCGCCTCCCAGTTGCGGGTGATGAAGTCGGACTTGTAGACGTCCATGTAGCTGCGCTCGGCCATGCCGGTGATGTCGGCACCGGCAGCAAAGGCCTTCTCGCTGCCGGTGATCACCATGCAGCCCACGCCAGGGTCGGCGTCGTAGCCCTTGAGGGCGGCGCCCAGCTCGTCCATGAGCGTGTCGTTCAGCGCGTTGAGCTGTTTGGGGCGGTTCAGCGTGATGAGGGCGGTCTTGATGTCGCCGTTGCCGCGCAGTTCGGTGAGAAGGGTTTCGTAGGTCATGTGGGCTCCTGGGTCTTCTGGACTTGCAGTGTTCACTATACGAGGAGGCCGGTTCGGTCGGCTCGGCGGAGCCGCAGCCTCACGGCCCGGCCATCTCCGGTCGGCGCGCCAGCATCAGGTCGATGAAGGTGTCGCTGTCCTGCTGGATGCGGATGCGCACCGGCAGGTACCGCAGGCGCGGCGCAAACCAGATCTCGGCGATGAGGTCACCTCCCGGGCGCGAGGTGCGCCGCGGCTTGAGGTGGAATGCCTGCAGCTCGCCGAAGGAGGTGTACACCGTCTCTTCTTCGAGCACGTCGTACACCCAGCGATCGACGCTGCGCGGCAGCGCCAGCGGGATCTCCACCATGCCACCGGTGCGCAGCAGCTCGGGGCGCGTGGTGAACAGCCAGCTCAGCTGCACGAACTGGCTGGCGGTGTCCTGCACACCGGGCCAGCGCTCACGCCGCTGGCCATTGGGCATCTGTACCGCATCCGGCTCGAAGAGCATCGTCGACGCGGCGCCGATCGCGGAACATCACCTTGGTGTCTTCGTCGTAGCGCTGCGGCACGAGGCCCTGGTCGGTGAGTTCGCCATCGCTGCTCATGCGGCGCGTGAGCAGTGGGGCCACCGGCAGGCCCACGGTGACGTCGAGATGCACCTGGTAGCGACTGCCCACGCGCACCCATTCGACCTGGGCGCTGCCATGGACCTCGCCGCGCACGTTGCCCGTGAGCTGGTAGCTCAGGCGCGTGGACGCCGGCCACTCGAAAGCAGGCGCGCTCGCCGATGCGGTCGGAGGCGTGACCGCGGGTGGCTCATTCGACACGCCGGGCATGGAGGCTGCCGGCACCGAAGCCACAACGGTTGCTTCAGCGAGCACAGGCGACGAGGCCGGCAGCTCGCGTTCGCCAAGGGTCGCGACTTCCGGCGTCGATGCCGCCGCCTCAGCCGTGCGGGCGGGCGGCTCCGCGTCCGACGCTGACGCGGCCGAGGCCGTCGAGGCCGCTTCAGACGGCGTGGCCACCTCCGCTGGCATCGACGCGGCAGGGCTTGGGCGAGCGGGTCGGGGACGCGGGGGCTTCGCGGCGGGAGGCGGCACGGACCTCGGCTGCGGCGCCAAGGCCGGCGGGGCCGCCGGCATCATCTCGCGAACGTAAGCCACCTCGATGCGCTGCGGCATCTGCGCCGCGGCGCCGGCATCCTGCATGCGCTGCGCCAGGTCGGCCGTGACGCAACCATGCACGACGACCACGGCAAGCACCACCGCGAAGGCGGCCGCGCGCCGAGCGCCACGGGGTCGGCGCACTCCGGCGCTGTCGATCACTCCTTGCCGCTGAACCATGCCTGGCGCAGGGCCTGCGCCGACTTCGCTGCCGTGGCGGCGCCGCTCGCGGCCGGGGCCACGCTCAGCGTCACCGGACCGCCGTGGGAGGTGGAGTCCGGCGCAGTCAACGTGAGCGTCAGCACCCGCTGATCACGCGCAGCCAGCACCTCGACTGCGCTGCCGGCGGTCATGACGCGCTGCGCGTCGTCGAGCCGGCGCACCCGCCAGCCACCAACGGCCAGCAACTCGTCGCCCGCCGCCAGGCCGGCGCGTTCGGCCGCGCCCCCGCGCAACACATGGCTCACCTTGATGCCGGTCAGCGCGCTCTCGTTGACGCGCAGGCCCAGCCGTTGCGCGAGCGTGGCCGTCTGGGCCTGCCAGTCGATGCCGGCGTGCTGGAGCAGGGGCGCCAAAGGCAATTCGCCGGTGCCATGCACCCATTCGGCCAGTTCGCGCGCATACGAGCGGCCGCTCACCTGCTGCAATGCCGCCAGGATGTCGGCCTGACTGATAGGCCCGCCGCTGCTGCCTTTCCACAAGGCCCGCATCACCGCATCGAGCGACGCGCCCTCGCTGCGCAGCGTGAGGTCCAGCGCCAGGGCCACCAGCGAGCCCTTGGCGTAGTAGCTCACCGTGGCATTCGGTGTGTTCTCGTCGGCCCGGTAGTACTTCACCCAGGCATCGAAGCTGGACTGCGCCACGCTCTGCACCTGGCGGCCCGGCGAGGCCTGAACGCTGGTGATGGTCTTGCCCAGCAGGCGCAGGTAGCGGGGCTCGTCGATGAGTCCGCTTCGCAGCAGGAAGAGGTCGTCGTAGTAGGAGGTGAAGCCCTCGAAGAACCACAGCAGCTCGGTGTAGTTCTCGCGGGTGTAGTCGTACTGCGCGAAGTCCGCAGGCCGCAGACGCTTCACGTTCCAGGTGTGGAAGTACTCATGGCTGATGAGTCCGAGCAGGCTCGCGTAGCCGTCGGTGGTTTCTGCAGCCGCTGAGTTCGGCGCGCGGGCGCCGGAGGTCGCCCTGGCCTCCCCGCGCGGTCGCGCTGGCAGGTCGCGCCGCGAGGCCAGCAGTGCGGTGCTGGCGCGATGCTCGAGTCCGCCGTGGCCGTCTTCGGCGGTGTTGAGCAGGAACACGTAGCGGTCGAACGGTGCCTTGCCTGTCTTGGCGCTGCGCGCGCCTGCCTTGGCGTTTCTGCGCGGTGTTCCGTGCCAGAACGCGATCTGCGCCTCGCAGATGCGGCGCGTGTCGGCGAGCAGGCGTTCGCCATCGAAGTCGGGCAGCGCACCGGCCACCACGAATTCGTGCGGCACACCCGCCGCTTCGAAATGCCCACGCCAGAAGCGTCCCAGTTCCACCGGGTGGTCGACCAGTTCGTCGTAGTCGGCGGCCTCGTAAACGCCCTGCCCGGCGCCATTGGCGCTCACGGCCCGCAGTGCCGTGGCCACCTGCCAGCCTCGCGGCAGTGTGCCGAGTTGCAGGCGGTGGACCTTCGCCTCCTGGCCCTCGACCCGCAGGCACAGCGACGTGCCATTGAAGAAGCCGCGCTGCGAATCGAGAAAGGCCGCGCGCACCGAGGTGTCGAAGGCGTAGACGAGGTAGGTGATGCGCAGCGCACCCCGTGCACTGCAATCGGCCTGCCAGGTGGCCTTGTCGACCTGCACCAGCGGCACCTCGGCGCCGCCCTGGTGGGCCTGCAGCTGAGACAGGTGGCGGGCGAACTCGCGCACGAGGTAGCTGCCGGGAATCCACACCGGCAGGCTCAGCCGCTGGTCCAACTGCGGCTTCGCGATGGTGAGGGTCACGCGGAACAGATGCGCGTGCGCGTCGGCCACATCGATGCGGTAGGTGATCATGGTCTGCGAAGCCTCAACTGCCGGCGGCGCCGACGAAACAACTCAACGATGCCACGGCCGTGAGCCGAAAGCGCAGGGTCAACCAGGCCGACACACCCTGGGCCGGGTACACGCGCCGATCGACGAGGTAGCACACCACCAGCATCGCGCCCAGCACCACCAGTCCGGCGTAGGCGGGCATCACCACCGCCACCCACGCGACCAGCGACGGCACCACACCCCACATCAGCAGTGCCTGGGGTGGCGTGCCCTGGCGCATGGCCAGCCCCCAGTGGATGCCGCCGAGGAACGACACGATCACGGCCGCATAGGACGCCAGCATGGCCGTGGCGTAGGGATGGGCCTCCGCCCGCACCACCCACACCAGCAGGGCGCCAGCGACAAAGGGCAGCAAGCCGGCGTAGCCCACCCTCAAGGCGGCTTGCGGCGGTGCGGACGACGGGAATTCGGACACGCGAAGGCTCCACGGGTTGGGGTGCTGCGCATTGTCGCTGGTGCGCCATACGCGGCCCTCTCGCCTCCAACGTGGCGTACATCGTGCCCTCGGCGGCAAGCGGGCTGCGCCGAATCAGGCCCGGCCATCGGGATGCGCGCGGTGCCGCTGCACCGCCGTGGTCACTTGCCGCGGCTCGCGACCAGCTGCTTTTCGATCTGGTCCAGGCTCATGGCACCGGGCACGCGCTTGCCGTCCTCGAACACCACGGCCGGCGTGCCGTTGATCTTGTGCTTGCGCCCGAGGTCGGCATTGCGCTGCAGCGCCGAGACATCGCACTGGCCCATGGTACGCGGGGGCGTCGTGCCTTCGAGCATCCAGTCGCGCCATACCTGGGTCTTGTCCTTGGCACACCAGATGTTCTTCGACTTTTCTGGCGAGTCTCCGCCGAGGATGGGGTAGAGGAAGGTGTAGACGGTGACGTCCTTGACCTGGTTGAGGTCGCGTTCGAAGCGCTTGCAGTAGCCGCAATTGGGATCGGCAAACACCACCAGCTTGCGCGCGCCGGTGCCCTGCTTCCAGACGATGGCGTCCTTGAGCGGCAGGGTCTTGAAATCGATCGCCGTGAGCTTGTCGATCCGCGCCTGGGTCAGGTTGGTGCGGGTGCGCGTGTCGATGACGTGGCCCTCGATGAGGTAATTGCCTTGCTCGTCGGTGTAGTAGACATCGACGCCGACACGCACTTCGTACAGGCCCGGCATCGGGGTCTTCTGCACCTCGTCGATCTTGGGGAAGTCCGGAATGCGCTCGGCGATGTTCTTGCGGATGACCGCTTCCTGCGCTTGGGCCGGGGGCACCGCGCCCATGATGAGCAGGGTCGCGAGCAGGGCCGTGGCGAGCAGAGAAGTTCGCGGCGATGTGTGCATGGGAGGCCTTTCAGGCGTCGAGCGCGCGGGCGGCGAGCCAGCGCTTGATCGGGGGGAGATGATTCACCAGATCAGTCCGCGGTTGCGAAGTTCCCGCACCACGGGCGTCGGTTGTGCGAAAAGATGCAACATGCGTGTCGGTCAGCTGGCCCATGGCCCAGGTGGGCAGGGCCCGCTCGCGCACATAGCGCCGCAGCAGGCGCGCGTCGTCCAGCGGCCGCCAGGCCTCGCGCTGCGACAGCACCCGGCTCAGCGCAGCCACGTCGGCCAGTCCCAGGTTCAGGCCCTGGCCGGCCAGCGGGTGCACCACGTGCGCGGCATCGCCGAGCAGCACCCAGCCCGGACCGCACCACGCGCTCGCCCGCGCCAGCATCAGCGGCCAGGCCGCGCGCGGCGAGGCGAGCGTCAGGTCGCCGGCCTCGCCACCGGTGGCCTGCCATCAGCGCCTGCTCGAAGTCCGCGGCGCGCCAGCGCCAGCAGTTCGGCGGCGCGCTCACGGGCAGCGACCAGACCAGCGCCCACGAGCGACTGCGGCTCGGCGCATCGAAGGGCAGCAGCGCCAGCACATCGGGCGAGCGGAACCACTGCCGCGCCATGCCTTGATGCGGCAGCGACGCGGTCAGCCGCGCCGCGATCGCGCGTGTGGCCGTAGTCGTGGCGCTCGAACTCCACGCCCAGCGCCGCGCGCGTGGCCGAGGCCTTGCCTTCGCACAGCGCGGTGAGCGTGGCGCCGGCACGCTGCCTCGGACCGAGCACGGTCACGTGCGGCGCGAAACGCAACGCCGCGGCCAGTTCGCGCTCGAGCACGGCGGCATCGACGATCCAGGCCAGTTCGCCCACCTGCTGCTCCCAGGCCGAGAACTCGAGCAGCCGCGGCACCGTCGGCGCATCGCCCTGCACCTGCATGTCGTAGACCGGGGTGGCGGCCTGGGCCGGCAGCGCATCCCAGACCTTCAGCGCGCGCAGCAGCGCACCGACGCGGCATTGAGGGCATAGGCGCGCACGTCGCGGTTCGCTGGCGTCGGCCTGGCCGCGCGCCGCGCGTCCGCGGTCGCAGCAGCCACCTGCAGGCCGATGCGCGCGAGCGACAGAGCCAGGCTCTGCCCGACGATGCCCGCACCGCGCACCAGCACATCGAACTGTTTCATCGACTTGCGATTGTAGGCAGCGGCATGCGCGCACAAGTGCATGCATGAGCGTCGCCCAATGCCGGGCCCTCCCGATCACTGCCAACGTCAGCTGTCCCTCATGCCCGTGTGGATTCGCCGCGCCCTGATCGCGCCACCGGCCGTGCTGGTGCTGCTGGTGGTCGCCGCCGCGGCATGGCTCGATCCACAGCTTCGACCCGAACCGCTACAAGGGCGTGGCGATCGACTGGATGAAGGCCGAGCGCCAGCGCACGCTCGCGATCGACGGGCCGATCGAGCTCTCGGTCTTTCCGCGCCTGGCGGTGACGCTGAGCAGTGTTACGGCTCAGCGAGAGCGGGCCGCGCGGACGAGTTCGCCGCCATCGACGACGCCGCGCTCGTCGTGGACGCTGCTGCCGCTGCTGCGCCGCGAGCTGGCGTCGACCGCGTCGAGGCGCGTGGCGTGCGCGCGCGCGCTGACCCGCGACGCGCAAGGCCGGCGCAACATCGACGACCTGCTGGCACGCCGGCGCCGCGGCGGCAACGCCTGGCGGCGCGGCTTCGAAGCCCCTGCGACCGGCAGCGGGCCGCTGCGTTTCGACATCAGCCGCATCGAGCTCAGCGACGTGCGGCTGCGCTTGAAGGACGAGCAGGCGGCGCTCGACGGCGAGCTGCGTGTCGATTCGCTCACCAGCGGGCCGCATCGCCAACCGGTGTCGAGTCGCCAGTGTCAAGTTGGCGCGCAGTTCGGCGTTCAAGTCACCGGCGCTGCAGGGCGCTTCAGCGGTTCGACCCGCGTGCACGCCCGACCTGGCCACCGGCTCGGTGGCGCTGGCCGACATGGACCTGGCTTACAAGGGCGACGTGCCCGGGGCCAGCGCGGTCGACGCGGCGGTGAAGGGTTCGCTCGCCTGGGACGGACCCAAGGCGCGCTCGAGGCCCGCGCGCTGGCAGTGCAGCTGGGTGCCAAGGCAGCCGGCATTGAAGTTCGCCGGCACTCGCGTCGACATCGATCGCTTCGCCTACGACCCGACACGACAGGCCCTGTCGGTCGCGAAGCTCGCAGCTCCGCGTGAAGGGGCAGCGCGGCGAGCGAGCCACTGGCCTTCGACCTCGACTGGCCGGAGCTCGACGTGCAGGGCGACCGCCTCAGCGGCAGCGCCTTGTCGGGTCAGGTGCAGCTGGGCGGCGCGACGCCGCTGAAGGCACGCTTCAAGAGCGAGGCGCCCACGCGGCAACTTCGACACGCTGAGCCTGCCGGGCTTCGAGGCGCGTGATCGCCAGCAGCGGCACGCAGCGCCAGATCGACGGCACCCTGCGCAGCCGCATCGTGCTGCGACCGGCGCAACGCAGCCTCACGCTCGACCCGCTCGACCTGCAGGCCAAGGTGGTCGATCCGGGATTGAAGCCCCTGGCGCTCAGCGCGCGCGGCAAGCTCGGCGCCAGCATCGGCGCGCAACGCCAAGGCGGCCAGCTGGACCCTCGCCGGCCAGCTCAACGACAACCGCTTCAGCATCGACGGCAACGCCAACCTCGCCGGCAGCACACCGTTCGTCAAGGCTCAGGCGAGCTTCGACACGCTGGACCTGAACACGCTGCTGGCCGATGCCTCAGGCAGCGGCAAGGCCGCGCCCGCCACGCCGGGCTCGCCCGGCACGCGGCCGACACGCCGGTGGACCTGTCGGCGCTGCGCAGCGTCAACGCGCAAGTGCGGCGTGCGCGCGGGCAGCCTGGTGTTCCGCCAGTACCGGGTGAGTGCCGCGCGGCGTCGACGCCACGCTCGATGCGCGGCCTGATGCGCATCACCAGCCTGCAGGGCAAGGCCTGGGGCGGCGCGCTCGACGCCACCGGCCTGGCCGACGCCCGCGCCAGCCGCATCGCCGTGAAGGCCACGGCCACCGGCGTGAACGTGAATGCCTTGCTGAAGGACGTGGCGGCGAAAGACCTGCTCGAAGGCACCGGACGCGTCACGCTCGACGTGGACACCACCGGCCGCACCGTGGGCGAACTGCGGTCGCGCCTGCAGGGCACCGCGGCGCTGCAGCTGCGCGACGGCGCGGTGAAGGGCGTGAACCTCGCGAAGAGCCTGCGCCAGGCCAAGGCGGCGCTGACCTCAAGCAGGACGCCACGCAGAAGGCAAGCCAGGTCGAGAAGACCGACTTCTCCGAACTCAGCGCCAGCTTCCAGATCGACAAGGGCGTCGCCCGCAGCCGCGACCTCGATCTCAAGAGCCCGTTCCTGCGCCTGGGTGGCGAAGGCGCTGCCGACATCGGCCGACGGCACGCTCGACTACACCGCGCGGGCCACCGTGACCGGCGCGCCCACGGGCCAGGACGGCGCCGACCTGGCCGCGCTCAAGGGCGTGACGGTGCCGGTGCGCCTGAGCGGGCCGTTCGAGGCGATCGAGTGGAAAATCCAATGGTCGGCCGTGGCCGGCGACGTGCTGCGCAACAAGGCCGAGGACAAGCTGAGGGAGAAGCTCAACGAGCGCCTGGGCCTCAAGCCCGGCGCCGCATGCGCAGCGGCGCGCTCGGCCCCGGCATCCCCGAAAGACGTGCTGAAAGAGAAGCTGCTGAAAGGCCTGTTCAAGTGAATGAATCCGATGAGGTGCGCGTCCGTCTGAAGTCGCTTCATGTCCATCCGATCAAGAGCTGTGCGGGCATTGCAGTCTCCGAGGCGCTGATGATCGAGACCGGGCTGGAGTTCGACCGCGCCTGGATGCTGGTGGATGCGCAAGGCGAATTCGTGACGCAGCGCGAGCTGCCGCGCATGGCGCTGGTGAAACCCACGCTCAAGCTGCACGACATGGTGCTGCGCGCCCCGGGCATGCTGGCGATGCACATCGCGCTCGACACGGTGGAGCAGCCGGTGCGGGTGAAGGTCTGGGACGACACCGTGGCCGCCTACGACATGGGCGACCTTGCCGCCCAGTGGTTCACCGACTTTCTCGGCCAGCCCTTGCGCCTGGCCCGCTTCGACCCCGAGCAGCGGCGCCTGTCGAGCAAGCGCTGGAGCGGCGACATCGAGGCGCAGAACGCATTCAGCGATGGCTTTCCGATCCTCGTGGCTTCGCAAGCGGGGCTGGACGAGTTCAACCGCCGCATGTCGGCAGCGGGTCACGCGGCGATCGGCATGGAGCGCTTCCGTCCCAACCTGGTGCTCGACGGGCTGGACGCACACGGCGAAGACCACCTCGACGAGATCGTGTTCGAGGCGCCCGAAGGCCCGGTGCGGCTCAAGCTCGTCAAGCCCTGCGCGCGCTGCAGCATTCCCGACGTGGACCCGGCCATGGGCACCACCGGGCCACGCCGTGGGCGATGTGCTGGCGAGCTACCGCGCCGACGCGCGCCTCGATGGCGCACTCACGTTCGGCATGAACGCGGTGCTGGTGGAAGGGGTCGATTGCCTGCTCAAGGCGGGCATGCCGGGGCGGGCCAGTTATCGGTTCGACTGATGTGCCAGGGCGCTCGCCATCGACGGCCTTCGGGTCGGTGGGCAAGCCGCTTCTGTGGGTTGATTGACGCTCGCGGCTCAGGTGGTCGGAGCGGCTGCCGAGGCCGCCGGGTGGCCGTCGCCTCCATGTCCCCCGGCGCCAGCCTGGCGGCTGACGCCTCCTCCTTTACTTCCGGCGCCGGCCACCCGGCGACCTCGGCAGTGGGCAGCAGCTTTGGTGTGCACGACTTCGCTCAGCGCAGACAACGATTGATGCCGGAGCGCTGCGGAGGGATGCTGTATGGAGCGAAGTAAAGGAGGAGAGTCGGGCGACAGACCGACTCGGGGGACATGAGCGCAATACAGCGTCCCTCCGCAGCGCGGTCTCTCCAGCGGTCAGATCCTTCAAAGGCACTCACCCCCGGCTCGGCAACGGAATGAACTCCGTCTCCCCCGGCACCCCTGGCATACGCTGGGCCACCCAATCGTCTTGCGCCTGCACGATGCGCTCCTTGCGGCTGGAGACGAAGTTCCACACCATGAAGCGGTGGCCCAGTGGCTCGCCGCCGATCATGACCACACGGGCGCCCTGCGGTGCACTGAGCGCCACGGCCCGATCCGCCGGCAGCACGGCCATCGTGCAGGCGGGCACGGGCTGGCCGTCGAGTTCGATGTCGGCATCCACGCTGTAGACCGCCCGCTCCGCAGCCGCCGCGGGCAGGCTCAGCAGCGCGCCCGAGTCGAGCAGCATGTCGACATAGAGCGTGGGAGAGACGGTAAGCACCGGCGAGGTGAGCCCAAAGGCCGAGCCGATGAGCACGCGCACCCGGGCACCGGTCAGCTCGCACGCCGGAATGGCGTCGGCCGGCGTGTGCGCGAAGCTCGGCGCGTCTTCCTCGTGCTCGACCGGCAGCGCGGCCCACAGCTGCAGGCCGTGCATGCGCCGCGCTTGGTCGCGCAGTTCGGGGGGCGTGCGCTCCGAGTGCACGATGCCGCGGCCCGCTGTCATCCAGTTGATCGCGCCTGGTTCGATGCGCTGCACCGCGCCGGTGGAATCGCGGTGCATCATCGCGCCGTCGAAGAGGTAGGTGACCGTGGCCAGGCCGATGTGGGGATGCGGCCGCACGTCGTGGTTGTCGGTGGGCGCGGCCACGATCGGGCCGAAATGGTCGAAGAACAGGAACGGCCCGACCGCCTGGCGCTGCGCCGAGGGCAACGTGCGCCGCACGACGAATCCGCCGCCCAGGTCTTTGCTGTGCGGGCGCAGGATCACGGGCTCGGTCATGGCGTGGCGGGATCGAAGTGGAGGGACGCTTCGGCCAGTGTAGGCGTGCCACCTAAAATCACGCCTCGCATTCTTCATTCCCCTGATCGTCGAAAGCCCTCCCATGAGCCTCAAATGCGGCATCGTGGGCCTGCCCAACGTGGGCAAGTCCACCCTCTTCAACGCGCTGACCAAGGCGGGCATCGCGGCCGAGAACTATCCGTTCTGCACCATCGAGCCCAACGTCGGCATCGTCGAGCTGCCGGACCCGCGGCTGGCCCAGCTGTCGACCATCGTCAAGCCCGAGCGCATCGTTCCGGCCATCGTCGAGTTCGTCGACATCGCGGGGCTGGTGGCCGGCGCGTCCAAGGGCGAGGGCCTGGGCAACCAGTTCCTCGCGCACATCCGCGAGACCGATGCCATCGTGAACGTGGTGCGCTGCTTCGAAGACGAGAACGTTATCCACGTGGCCGGCAAGGTGGATCCGATCTCCGACATCGAAGTCATCCAGACCGAGCTCTGCCTGGCAGACCTCGGCACTGTCGAGAAGGCCGTGCACCGCGCGCAGAAGCTCGGCCGTGCGGGTGACAAAGAGGCGATCAAGCTCGCGGCCGTGCTGGTCAAGGTGCAGGCCGCACTCGACGAGGCCAAGCCGGTGCGCTCGCTCGGCCTGAGCAAGGATGAACTGCTGCTGATCAAGCCGCTGTGCCTGATCACGGCCAAGCCGGCGATGTTTGTCGGCAATGTGGACGAGCACGGTTTCGAGAACAACCCCTTCCTCGACAAGCTGCGGGCCTATGCCGAGGGCCAGAAGGCCCCGGTGGTGGCGATCTGCGCCAAGACCGAGGCCGAGATGGCCGAGATGACCGACGAAGACAAGGAAATGTTCCTCGCCGACATGGGCCAGACCGAGCCGGGCCTGAACCGCCTGATCCGCGCCGCGTTCAAGCTGCTCGGCCTGCAGACCTACTTCACCGCCGGCGTGAAGGAAGTGCGCGCCTGGACCATCCACATCGGTGACACCGCGCCGCAGGCCGCCGGCGTGATCCACACCGATTTCGAGCGTGGCTTCATCCGCGCGCAGACCATCGCGTTCGACGACTTCATCGCCTTCAAGGGCGAACAAGGCGCCAAGGACGCCGGCAAGATGCGCGCCGAAGGCAAGGAGTACGTGGTCAAGGACGGTGATGTGCTGAACTTCCTCTTCAACGTCTGAGGCAACGCCGCACCAGGGCGTGCGCCCCGGGGAACTTTCGAGCACGCGGCGCGGTCGCACGCCGCTGCGCAACAGAAGGATCGTCCATGACCTCCACCGAACACCAAGCCATCGTCACCGTCAGCCTGCTCGCCGCGTTCGTGGACGGCGAGAAGCACGAACGCGAGCGCGCTGAAATCAAGCGCATTGCGGACGGACTGTCGCAGGCCGATGGCCTCAACCTGCCGTCGCTCTACCAGGATGTGCTGCTCAAGCGCGTCACGCTCGCGGGCGTGCTGCCCCAGCTGGCCAGCAGCGACGCGCGCCAGCTGGCCTACGAGATGGCGGTGTGCGTGTGCGATGCGGATGGCGTGCAGTCGGTGGCGGAACAGGCCTTCCTGGCAGATCTGGCGCACTCGTTGAAGCTGGATTCGACGACGTCAGCGCAGTTCTCGCAGCAGGCGGAATCTCTGGCGCAGACGGCCGTCGTGGTGGCGCCGCCTGCCGCTGCGGCCGGCAGTGCCGCTGCCGCGCCGCGAGTCGCCGTCAACGACGCCGAACTCGACCAGGCGATCCTGAACGCCGCCATCCTGAACGGCGCGCTGGAGTTGCTGCCCGAGACGCTGTCGACGATGGCGATCATCCCGCTGCAGATGAAGCTCGTCTACCGCATCGGCAAGGCCCATGGCTACGAACTCGACAGCGGCCATGTGAAAGACTTTCTCGCCACCGCCGGTGTCGGCCTGACCTCGCAGTACCTCGAGCAGGCCGGGCGCAAGCTGCTCGGCGGTCTGCTCGGCCGCGTGGGCGGCTCGCTGCTGCGCGGCGTCGGCAACCAGGCGGTGAGCTCGGGCATGAGCTTCGCCTCCACCTACGCGCTGGGACATGTGGCCAAGACCTACTACGCCGGCGGGCGCACGCTCTCGGCGCAGATGCTCAAGGATGCCTATGCGCGCATGACCCAGGAGGCCAAGGCCTTGCAGGCGCGGCACCTGCCCGCCATCCAGGAGCGGGCGCGGGGACTGAACCCCGCCAAGGTGCTCGATCTCGTTCGCACCGCCTGAGGTCCGGCGCGCGAGACGGCGCTGCGGCCATCTGCGCCGCGTTTGACGCCATCGCTTGTAGGATGTACCGCCCAGGCGCAGGATGGGCTGCTTCACCTACTCCGGATCGGCCCAGCATGCCCGCACGCTTCCACCTCGAACGACACCGCAGCGACCGCATCGGCTGGCTCAGGGCCTCGGTGCTCGGCGCCAACGACGGCATCGTCTCGACCGCCAGCCTGGTGGTGGGCGTGGCGGCCAGCGGCGCCAGCCATGCCAGCCTCTTGGCCACGGCCCTGGCCGGACTGGTTGCGGGTGCCATGTCGATGGCCGCGGGCGAGTACGTGTCGGTGCACTCCCAGGCCGACACTGAAGCCGCAGACCTGGCCCGTGAGCGCAATGAACTCGCGACCGATCCCGCGGCAGAAACCCGGGAACTGTCGGCGATCTACGTCGGCCGGGGGCTCGAGCCGGCGCTGGCCACCCAGGTGGCGACCCAGTTGATGGCGCACGATGCACTGGGCGCGCACGCTCGGGACGAACTCGGCATCTCTTCCGCGCTGAGCGCGCGGCCGCTGCAGGCCGCGCTGGCATCGGCAGCGAGCTTTGCGGTCGGGGCGGCGCTGCCCCTGGTGGTCACGGCGCTTGCCGCTGGCAGCGGGCTGATCGGCTGGGTCACCGGCACGGCGCTGGCGTTCCTGGCCGCGCTCGGGTTCGTCGCCGCGCGCGTCGGTGGTGCCTCACCTTGGATGGGTGCAGCACGGGTGACCTTCTGGGGCGCGCTGGCCATGGCCATCACGGCCGCTGCAGGCGCCTGGTTCGGCGCCGTGGGCTGAGCGGAATCGCTCGAGGCAGGGCTCAGCGCAGCCTGGTGCGGGCCAGCCGCTTGGCGTTGGCCACCGCTCGCCGGTGCACTGGCGCCATGCCCTTGCCCAGCACGCCGAGTGCTGCGCCCTGAAGCTGAGCAGCCATGCTCGCCGGCGTGGCCTGCGCGCCCCAGGCGGGCATGCACAGCGACTGCATCCAGGACAGGGTCAGGGATCGCTGGGCCAACAGGGCCTGCTGGGCCATCGCACTCCACGATTCGCTGAAGGCCTGCGCCTTCTCCTGACCCATGCGCTCGAACTCGAGGCGGTCGCGCTGCGACGGGTTGGGCCCCGCCAGCGCCAGTCGCGTCATGCGATGCGCCACGACCTGCGGCGCAGCGAAAGCGAGTTGCGCGGCCTGGGTCATCAGTTGCTGGGTCTTGCGGCGGCGCGTGGGCATGAACTACTCCTGGAATCGCCCCACTATAGCGGTGCGGGTCGCCGGCCTGAGAGGCCATCGCCCCGATCCACCGCCGGGTGCGGATTCGACGCGGCATGCACGTGCTGTTCCCTCTTTGGCCACGTCGCTCGCGGGTGGTAGGCTTCCCCGTCTGTCGATCCGTTCCCGAGCCGACCGCCTCTGCCCGAGCCATGCCTGAGCCCTTGCCTCCTCCCGCTACGGCAACTGCGGCTGCCCTTTCTCGACCGGCCGCTGGGTTGGCGGACACGGTGCTGCCCCTCCTGTTGACCGCATTGGTGTACTTCGTCGTGGGCGTTACGGCACTGAAGGTGGCCGTCGCACCGGGCTTTGCATCGCCGCTGTACCCGCCGGCGGGCATCGCTCTGGCGGCGGTGCTGGTCTATGGCCGCAGTGCGGTCGTCGGCGTGGTACTCGGGTCCTTTGCCGTCAACCTTTCGCTGAGCTCGGCGCGCGGCAACCTCGAGATCGCTGCGCTCGCATTGCCGGCTGTCATCGCGCTGGGATCCGCCGCCCAGGCCTGGCTGGGAGCGCGGCTGGTCGGTCGCTTCGCGCAACAACCCCTGCGTCTGTCCGAACCCCGCGACATTGCGGTGTTCTATGGCCTCGGCGGGCTGCTGTCCTGCATGGTGGCTTGCACGGTGGCCACTGCGGCGCTGGGTCTGTCCGGCACCGTGCCGCGGGCATCGCTGCCGACAACCTGGTTCACCTGGTGGGCTGGCGACACTCTCGGCGCCATGATCGCCGCGCCGATTGCCCTGACCCTGATCGGCAGGCCACGCGCGGATTGGGTCTCGCGCCGCCTCACCGTGGGCCTCACGCTGGCGTTGGTGACGCTGGTGATGGCGCTCGGCGTCGCCAAAGTGGCGCGATGGGATGAAGAACGGTTGCGCAACACCTTCACGCGCGAAGCGGCCAACGCCGGCGCGGCGGTGGAAGCCCGCTTGCGTGAGCCGCTGATGGCGCTGGAAGCGCTGCGCGGCGTGTTCGTGGCATCTGACAACGTGAGCCGCCAGGAGTTCCGGCGAGCCACCGCCGCGTGGCTGGCCAACGGCAATCTGCAGGCCGTCGGATGGCATGAGCGCGTGCGACGCGACGCCGTGCCAGCCTTCGAGACCCGCACGCGCAATGAAGGCATCGAGGGATTTCGGGTGTTCGACCGCATCGACGCGGCGTCCGCCCCTGTGAGTGCCAGCGCTGACGTGCTCGCGATGCGATTCGTCGAGCCCATGGCATTCAACGAGCGCGCGCTTGGACTGAACGTCTTGTCAATCTCTGCCGCCGCGCCGGCGATCCAGGCCAGCATCCGCGGCGATCGCGCGGTGGCCAGCGAAGCCTTCGAGCTCACCCAGGACCTGGGCAAGAGGCAACACACCGGTGTCGTGATCTACAGAGGCATCTACACCGGATCACCGGCCACACCCGAGGGGCGCGAGTCGACGCTGCAGGGCGTGGTGTTTGCCACCCTGCGGCCGCAAGTTCTGCTGGAACGCCTGGGCGCGCAGTTCCCGGACTATCTCGCCGTCTGCATGGTCGATGTGAGTCGCACTGGGCTGCGGCAACACCTGGCAGGGCCGACCGGCTGCGAGTCCATGCCCGCGGAGTTGTCCCACATCCGGCGGGTGGAGTTCGCCGATCGCAGCTGGGATGTTGTGGTGTCGGCCAGAGCGGACAGCTTGCCGGAAGCGCGCGACTCCAACGCCTGGCTGTTCTCGCTCGTGGGCCTGCTGGGCGCTTCGATGCTGGGCGCGCTGCTGCTCACGGTGACTGGCCGCACGCGCCGCATCGAGGCCGCGGTTCGCGAGCGCACCGCGGCGCTGGAGTCCGAGGTGCAGGAGCGCGAGCGCGCCCAGGCCGCGTTGCGCGACAGCGAGCAGCGTTTTCGGAACATCCTCAACAACGTGCCGATCGGCGTGATCTACACCGACCTGCGCGGCAACGTGAAGCAGGCCAACCCGCGATTTTGCGAACTCACTGGCTACAGCGAGGAAGAGCTGCTGATGATGAGCAGCGCCCAGTACACGCATCCGGACGACGTGATGCAGGAAGTGGTGCTCACCGAGCGGTTGCTCAAAGGTGAGATGCCCATGTACCGGCTGCAGAAGCGCTACCTCACGCGCGACGGCAGAACAGCCTGGGGGCAGGCCACGGTGACCCTGCTGCGCGACGAGCAAGGGCAACCGCGGCGCGTGGTGGGCGTGGTCGAAGACATTGCGGAGCACCTTCGGCTGCAGGAGGCCGAGAAAGCGCGCGACTCTGCTGAAGCGGCCAACCGCGCCAAGAGCGAGTTCCTCTCGCGCATGAGCCACGAGCTGCGCACACCGCTGAACGCGATGCTCGGCTTCGCCCAGCTGCTCGAGCTCGACCGGCGCCATCCCCTGGCCACTGAGCAGCGGCCCTGGGTCACGCAAATCCAGCAGGCCGGCTGGCACCTGCTCGAGATGATCAACGACGTGCTGGACCTGTCGCGCATCGAATCGGGCAATCTCAAGCTGCAGATCGCGCCGCTGAACCTGCCGGACCTGCTGAACGCGACGCTGTCGATGGTGAATGCCGACGCGCAGCGCCGACGCCTGCGCATCAGCACCGAGCTGGCGCCCGGCACCGGTGTGCTGCTGGGCGATGCGACCCGGGTCAAGCAGATCCTCACCAACCTGCTGACCAACGCGGTGAAGTACAACTCCGATGGCGGTCGCATCCACGTGGCCACGCGCCTGCGCGGCGCCGACCAGATCGAGCTGGCCGTGACCGACACCGGCCTGGGCATGACCGCGCAGCAGATGAGCGAGCTGTTCCAGCCGTTCAACCGTCTGGGCCGGGAGCGCTCGTCGCAAGAAGGCACCGGCATCGGCCTCGTGATCAGCCAGCGCCTGGCCGAACTGATGGGCGGCTCGCTGCGGGCCCGCAGCATCGCCGGCGAAGGCTCCAGCTTCATCCTGGCCCTTCCCAAGGCCGTGGAGCCGGACACGGTGCGTTCCGACCTGAGTGAACTGTCACCCACCGCCGCCGGCTACCACCGCCGGATCGTCCATTACGTCGAGGACAACGAGACCAACGTCGAGGTGATGCGCGGCATCCTGTCCCAGCGTCCGCAGGTGCAGCTGGAGGTGACGATGAACGGGCTCGACGGGCTGGCTGCCATCCGGCGCCAAATGCCCGACCTGGTGCTGCTGGACATGCACCTGCCCGACATGAGCGGCGAGGCGCTGCTCGGACAGCTCAAGGCCGATCCTGTGACGGCGGCGATTCCGGTGGTGGTGGTGTCGGCCGATGCCACCGACCAGCAGATTGCTGCCGCCTTCGATCTCGGCGCGCGGCGCTACCTCACCAAGCCAGTGAGCGTGACGGAGCTGCTGACCGTGGTCGACGATCTGCTGCTTCAGGTGGACACGAGGTTCGGCTGAGGAGCCTTGTAATGTGTGCGCACACCAACAACCTACGACTGCAGGACTGCCAGACACCTCACGCTGGGGGCAGCGGACCGGGCTCGCGCCATCAGCACTCTCAGGTCAGGAGTGCTAATATTCTTGGAACCATCGCTGTCCGTCCATGTCTGAAAGGACCATGAACATGACAACCGCTACCGCCACCGCTTTGACCGTCCGCGATCCGTGGGCACTGGTGCCGTCCATCGGCAACCTGGACGCCTACATCAGCGCCGTCAACCGCATTCCTCTGCTCACGCAGGAGGAAGAGACGACTTACGCCCGGCAGTTCCGTAGCGATGCTGATCTTGGCGCCGCCGGTAAGCTGGTGCTCTCTCACTTGCGCCTGGTGGTGTCGATCTCGCGCCAGTACCTGGGCTATGGGCTGCCGCACGGCGACCTGATCCAGGAGGGCAACGTGGGCCTCATGAAGGCGGTCAAGCGCTTCGACCCGGAGCAGGGCGTGCGCCTGGTCAGCTACGCCATGCACTGGATCAAGGCCGAGATCCACGAGTACATCCTCAAGAACTGGCGGATGGTGAAGGTCGCCACGACCAAGGCCCAGCGCAAGCTCTTCTTCAATCTGCGCTCCATGAAGCAGAGCCTGAAGGACGACGCCGCCGACGTCGACACGCACCGCGGCACGTTGACGCAAGGTGAGGTCGACGAAGTCGCCCGCACCCTCAACGTGAAGCGTGAGGACGTGCTGGAGATGGAGACCCGGCTGTCCGGCGGCGACGTGGCCCTGGAGCCCATGACGGACGAGTCCGGCGAAGAAAGCTATGCGCCGATCGCCTACCTCGCCGATGACACCCACGAGCCGACGCGCGTGATCGAGGCCCGCAACCGCGACTGGCTGGCCGGTGACGGCATCGCTCTGGCGCTCGATTCGCTGGACCAACGCAGCCGTCGCATCGTCGAGGAGCGCTGGCTCAAGGTGAACGACGACAGCTCCGGCGGCATGACCCTGCACGAGCTGGCCGCAGAGTACGGCGTGAGCGCCGAACGCATCCGCCAGATCGAAGTCGCGGCGATGAAGAAGATGCGCAAGGCGCTCGCTGAGGCCTGACGGCCAAAGACTGCCGCAGCGGCAAGCGAAACGGCCCCTCGGGGCCGTTTTTCATGTTCGGGCCGAAACGGGCCTACAAGGATGGGGGTTCATGCGCCGGCCAGCAACTGCTTGAGGTCTGAGGCCAACGGCTCGGCACCGCTGCCGTAGCGCACGAACAAGCGCACCTTGCCATTCGGGTCGAACACATAGGAGCCCGCGGTGTGGTCCATGGTGTAGCTCGTCTCGCTCTTGCCCTGGACCTTGGCAAAGAACACCTTGAACTCCTTGGCCACGGCCGTGGTTTCTTCAGGCGTCCCGCTCAGGCCCACGAAGCTCGGGTCGAAGCTGGCCATGTAGGCCTTCAGCAGCTCGGGCTTGTCGCGCTCCGGATCGACGGTGACGAACACGCCCTGCACGCGTTCGCCGTCGGCACCGAGCGCCTTCTTGACCTGTGCCAGCTCGGCCATCGTGGTCGGGCAGACATCGGGGCACTGGGTGTAGCCAAAGAAGATCACCGTCACCTTGCCCTTGAAGTCGTCCAGCGTGCGGCGCTTGCCGTCCTGATCGTTCAACGACAGCGTGCGCGCGTACTCGGCGCCGGTGATGTCCACGCCGTGGAACTTGGTGGCGGGCTTGCCCGGCGCTCCGCCCTTGTCGCAGCCCGCCAGAGCGAGTGTCAGGCCAGTGGCGGTCGCGAGGACCAGTGCGCGTCGATGCAATGTCATGAGAGCAGGCTCAGGTAGTGGTCCACCAGCAGCGCCGCGAAGAGCAGCATGAGGTGGACGATGGAGAAGCGAAAGGTCTTTCGCGCCAGGGTGTCGGAGTACTCGCGCCACAGCTTCCAGGCGTAGCCGATGAACATCGCGCCCAGCACCGACGCCGCGACGAGGTAGGGCCAGCCGCTCATGCCGGAGATGAAGGGCAGCAAGGTGGCAGCAAACAGCACCAGGGTGTACAGAAAGACGTGCAGCCGGGTGAACTCGGCGCCGTGGGTCACCGGCAGCATGGGCAGACCGGCCTTGCGATAGTCCTCGGCCCGGTAGAGCGCCAGGGCCCAGAAGTGCGGTGGCGTCCACAGGAAGATGATCAGGCAGAGGATCAAGGCCTCGGGCCCGACCTCACCTCGGATGGCGGCCCAGCCCAGCACCGGCGGCATCGCGCCGGACGCGCCGCCGATCACGATGTTCTGCGGCGTGAGCGGCTTGAGTACCACGGTGTAGATCACCGCATAGCCTACGAAGGTGGCAAACGTGAGCCACATGGTGAGCGGATTCACCCACCAGTAGAGGATCGCGCTGCCGATGGCGCAGAGCACGCCGGAGAACAGCAGAGTCTGCTGCACGCTGAGCTCGCCCTTGGCCGTGGCGCGCCACGAAGTGCGGGCCATCTTGGCATCGATGTGCTGCTCGACCAGGCAGTTGAAGGCGGCAGCAGCACCCGCCACGAGCCAGATGCCAGCGGTGGCGGCCAGCGCCAGTCGCCAGTCCGGCAGGCCCGGTGCCGCCAGCAACATGCCGATGACCGCGCAGAAGACGATGAGCTGCACCACGCGCGGCTTGGTGAGCGCGTAGAACTGCTGCACACGGGAGGCCCGCAGCGCTGCAGGGACCGTGTCGGTGGCGAGGGTGTCGGACATGGGATGGGAAGCGTCGATTCTACGAAGCCAGCCCTGCCGGGCTGCCGGCCGCGTGGCGCGGTGACAGGCCGGCTGCCTGCGCCCGGGTGCGCATGAGCAGTATCGCCAGCACACTGACCAGCACCGCCGCGCCACCCGTGTGCGACAGCGCAGCCAGCAGCGGCCAGCCGAGTACCACGTTGCTCAGACCGGTCAGCAACTGCCAGAGCGCCACACCGGCCAACGCCAGGGCCCCGCGCCGCAGCGGCGGATGGCCAGTGGACCAGAGCCACCACGCCAGCGTGGCGAGGGCGGCGAGCACGCCGTAGGCCGCCAGGCGATGGACGTAGTGGATCGCCGTCAGCGCCGCAAAGGGCAGGTAGTCGCCCTGACGGGTCTCGCCGAGCTCACGCCGGATGGCAAAGCCGGAACGAAAGTCCATCTCGGGCCACCACTGCCCCTGGCAGGTGGGGAAGTCGCTGCAGGCCAGCACCGCGTAGTTGCTGCTGACCCAGCCGCCCAGAGCCACTTGCCCCACGCTCAACGCTGCCACCAGCCACAGCGCGCGGCGCAGTCCGGGCGAGACCGTCACCTGAGATGAAGCAAAGGCCTGACTCTGCGCGGCCAGCAGCGCCAGCAGGCCGACACCGCCCAGCAGGTGCAGCGTGACGATGGCCGGGTAGAGCTTCATCGTCACCGTGAGCGCACCAAAGGCGCCCTGCACACACACCCACACGAGCGTCAACGTCGCCCACCAGGGCGACACCCCAGGTGCGAGCGGCGGTGCGCCCGCCAGGCCGCCACGGCCATGACGAGAATGAGCGCACCCACCATCGTGGCCAGGTAGCGGTGGACCATCTCGATCCAGGCCTTGCCGTGGGTGACCGGACCGCTCGGGCGCACGGATTGTTCGGCGTGGATGGACTCCTTGGCGCCAAGCGGGCTGGCGTGCCCGTAGCAGCCCGGCCAGTCCGGGCAACCCAGGCCGGAGTCCGTGAGCCGCGTGAAGGCACCGAACAACACCAAGTCGAAGGTGAGAAAGAGCGTGAGCAAGGTCAGCGCCCGCAAGCGAGCCGCTGGCGGCGCGTGGCGATGGCGCGCCCACCACCAGCCCAGCGGCAGCAGCGCCAACACGGCGGCCAGCACCACCATGGTCAGCACAGGCCCGAGGTCGACCAGCGGCGAGTTGTCCATGGCGTCCTCAGCGGCCCGGGGTGTCCCACGAGGCCGAGGCACGCAGCAGCCGCTCCACATCACGCTTCACGCGAGAGGGGTCTGCCTGCGCTGGCATGCGCATCATCCAGTTGCCCATGGGGTCGACGAGGTAGAGATGCTCCTCGAGCGCATGACCGGTGTCGGGCAGCAGCCAATTGGCGAGCGCCTCGGGATCTGCGCGCAGCACAGTGGCCCCCGCCACACCGGTGACCGCCTGCAGCGTTTCGGGCCGCACCGACTGCGGGTCATTGACGAGCCAGACCTTGTCGACCCGGTCCTTCTCGCGGCCCAGGGTTTCGCGCAGCTGGCGCTGGAACCACAGCAGCTTCTCGCAGCTTTCGTTGCAGCGCGCACCCGCCACGACCACCAGCAGCCACTGGCCGCGCAGGGTGCGCGATTCCACCGGCTGGCCTTGCAGCGTGGTGAGGCCAAGCTGGGCCGGGATGGGCCGCAGCGGTTCGATGAGGTCACCGTAGTTGCTGCGGGCCTGGGGACGAATGACGAAATAGGTGAAGTACGACGCCAGCACCGGCGCTGCACACACCAGGAGCACCAGGAACATCTTCAGCCGCCCTGACGCCGTGCGCCGCGCCGCATCGTCAAGCGCCACCGCGGGCATGGAGTGCACGGTGAAGCTCAGTGGCGCGACGTCGTCACTGTGAGCGCCGGACCCGGGGGCGGACGAGTTGGAACCAGACATAAAGACCCGCAATCAGGCTCGCCAGTGCGAACCACTGGAAGGCATAGCCATAGTGTTTGTGGACATCGGCGGCCGGTCGCGCCCATTCGCGCAGCAGACCGTCGCCCGACGGACCTTCGGCCTGCGTCTGCAACAAGGACAAAGGCAGCAGGCGCAGGCCGGTTTCGCCTGCAAAGGCGCCGAGGTCGAGATTCTGACGGATGCGGCCCGTTTCCCCCTCACCGAGCTCGTACAACCGCGCCGGCGGCGGGGCAAGCCGGCCCACCAGCTCAACCACGCCCGGTGCCAGAGGAAGCTCCGGCAGCCGCGTACGCTCGTTGTTGTCGCGTGGCACCCAGCCGCGCTGGACCAGCAGCGCCTGCGGCCGGCCCTCCAGCTGCAAGGGCGTCAGCACGAAGAAGCCGGGTCGGCCGTTCATCTGGCGGTTGTCGAGAAACACCGTGTGCTCGGCGAGCCAGCGACCTCTCACCCGGACGAGTCTGTGCTGCTGCTCGCCAGCTTGTGCGGCATCGGCGGCGAGGGCCGCAGTGTCGAGCGGCGGCAGTTCACCACGCCGGTCGAGCGCCGCCTGCAAGGTCTCTTTCTGCTCGGCGCGCGCGAGCTGCCACACTCCCAGGCGCGCGGTGATGACGACGCCGAGCACGGCCGCCAGCAGCACCACCCAACGCCGCCACGGCGTCGATCTGCTCAGCGACATGGCCAAGTCTTCCATCCCACCTTGCTTCGGGCACGCAGCGGATAATCTTCTCCCATGAAGATCCTCATCGGCGTGGCGTTCGTGGGCATTCTCGGTGCGTTGGCCATGGCGGGCTTCTTCCTGATGCGGGACGGTCGCGACGGCAAGCCCAAGACGGGCAACATGATGCGGGCGCTGGCCCTGCGCGTGGCCTTGTCGATCACTTGTTCGCCGCCATCATGATCAGCTACTGGATGGGCTGGATCCAGCCGACTGGCGTGCCACTCGGACGTTGAGCCGGCTGTCCAGAGCTGCCGTGGAGCGGAGCTCGAAAAGCAGAACGCCGCCCGCAGGCGGCGTCCGGCGCAGTCCCGGTGGGTTCAGAACCAATACACCACGATGTACAGGCCGAGCCACACCACATCCACGAAGTGCCAGTACCAGGCGGCACCTTCAAAGCCAAAGTGACGCTGCGGGGTGAAGTGCCCCTTCATCAGACGCAAGGTGATGAACAGCAGCATCAGCATGCCGACGAACACGTGGAAGCCGTGGAAGCCGGTGAGCATGAAGAAGGTGGAGCCGTACGCGCCCGAGCTGAGCTTGAGGTTCAGGTCGCGGTAGGCGTGCATGTACTCGTAGCCCTGCACGCACAGGAACGTGACCCCCAGCAGCACGGTGCACCACATCCAGAAGATGGTCTTGCCACGCTGACCCGCGATCAGCGCATGGTGGGCGATGGTCAACGTGACACCCGAGGTCAGCAACAGCAGCGTGTTGATCGTCGGCAGCGGCCACGGGCCCATGGTGGCGAACGGCTCGACGATGCCGGCCGGCGAGCCCGTCGCGCCGGCAGCAGCGCTCGGCCACACCGCCTTGAAGTCGGGCCACAGCACGGCGTTCTCGATGGAGCCAAGGTTGGGGAGAGCGTGCAGTCGCGTCCAGTACAGCGCACCGAAGAACGCACCGAAGAACATCACTTCCGAGAAGATGAACCAGCTCATGCTCCAGCGGAACGAGACATCGATGCGGTCGCTGTAGAGGCCTCCCTCGCTCTCGCTGATGGCCTGGCGGAACCAGCCGAAGAGCACGGTTGCCCACATCGCCAGGCCGAACAGCACCACATAGGCCGCCCAGCCGTGGCCGTTCACCCACTGACCTGCGCCGTAGATGACGAAGAACAGGCCGGTGGCCGTGAGCACCGGGTAGTGCGACGGTGCGGGGATGAAGTAATAAGGCGTCTGCCCTGGGGGTGTCGCTGCCGACATGGTTTCTCCTGAGGTCTTGTGACTTGTGTGGGCGTTAGCGCGCCATGCCGCTGCCGATGACCCAGTTCACCAGCGCGATGAGCAGCAGGATGAACAGGATCGCCGCCAGCACGCCGGCAATGATCACGTGGACGGGATTGAGCTTGGCGACATCATTCTCGTAGTCGCTGGACTTGCGAACACCGAAGAAGGCCCAGGCGATGGCTCGCAGGGTCTGCAGGAATGAGCCCTTGCGCTGGGCGGCCTCGCGCAGGTCGGCACCCGGCTCGCTCATGACCTCGGCTCCAGAGGCACGACGTGCGGCCCGGGGTTCGGCCGGCACCTTGCCGCCCACCTCGAAGAAGGTGTAGGACAAGGTGATGGTCCGCACGTCCTTGGGCAGCTTGGGATCGATCACGAAAGCCACCGGCCACTGCTTGCGTTCGCCGGGCGCAAGCGTGTACTCATTGAAGCAGAAGCACTCGAGCTTGTTGAAGTGAGGCATGGCCTGCTGCGGCGCGTAGCTAGGGATCGCCTGGGCAGCCATGGTACGGTTCTGCACGTTGCGGAACTCGTACATCACGGTGGTGAGCGCACCGGGATGCACATCGATCGATCGCATCGCCGGCTTGAACTCCCACGGCCCACGGACGTTGGCGTCGAACTCGATGGTGATGGTCCGGCTGGTGTCGACCTGGGTATTGGTGCCGGACGACTGGGCCGCATTCGCCTGCGTCTGGCGCTCCGACACTGAGAGCACGTTGATGCCAAGTGCCGTGCAGATGGCCTTGTACAAGGGCACCAGCGCGTAGCCGAAGCCGAACATCAGCGCCGCGACGAGCACCAGCTTGCCCACCATGCGCAGGTTGTCCCTGCGCAGGGCGATGTCGGGCGCGTGCGTGGATGCCATGCGCGAGCCGCGGCTCAGATGCCGAGCAATGCGCTCTTCACGATGAAGCCGACGAACAGCGCCACGGCCACCGATGCCGAGGATCAGACCGAGGCGCAGATTGCTCTTCTTCTGTTCGGGCGTGGTCATGTCGCGCTCGATGGAAGGACGGACTCAGGCCAGGATCTTGGTGGCCGATGCGTCGAGCTTGGGCGGCGTTTCGAAGGTGTGGAAGGGGGCCGGCGACGGCACTTCCCACTCCAGGCCTTCAGCCCCGTCCCAGGGCTTCTGCGGCGCCGGCTGACCCTTGCCGCGCATCATCGGCACGACGATGAAGAGGAAGAAGTAGACCTGCATCAGACCGAACCAGAAGGCACCGATCGACGCGATCATGTTGAAGTCGGCGAACTGCATCGGGTAGTCGGCATAGCGACGCGGCATGCCGGCCAGGCCGAGGAAGTGCATCGGGAAGAAGGTGATATTGAACGCGATCAGCGAGCCCCAGAAGTGGATCTTGCCGCGGGTCTCGGAGTACATCACGCCCGTCCACTTGGGTCCCCAGTAGTAGACACCGGCGAACAGCGCATACAAGGAACCGGCCACGAGCACGTAGTGGAAGTGCGCCACGACGTAGTAGGTGTCCTGCAGCTGGATGTCGATCGGCGCCATGGCCAGAATCAGCCCGGTGAACCCGCCCATGGTGAACACGAACAGGAAGCCGACCGCGAACAGCATCGGCGTCTCGAATGTCATCGAACCGCGCCACATGGTGGCGATCCAGTTGAACACCTTCACGCCCGTCGGGATGGCAATCAGCATCGTGGCGTACATGAAGAACAGCTGCCCGGTCACCGGCATCCCGGTGGTGAACATGTGGTGCGCCCAGACGATGAACGACAGGATGGCGATCGAGGCGGTGGCATACACCATGGAGGTGTAACCGAACAGGCGCTTGCGCGCGAACGCCGGGATGATGGCGCTCACGATGCCGAACGCCGGCAGGATCATGATGTAGACCTCGGGGTGGCCGAAGAACCAGAAGATGTGCTGGTACATCACCGGATCACCACCACCGGCGGGGTTGAAGAAGTGCGTGCCGAAGTGGCGGTCGGTCAGCGTCATCGTGATGGCGCCCGCAAGCACGGGCATCACGGCGATCAGCAGATAGGCAGTGATCAGCCAGGTCCAGCAGAACAGCGGCATCTTCATCAGCGTCATGCCGGGAGCGCGCATGTTCAGGATGGTGACGATGATGTTGATCGAGCCCATGATGGAGCTCGCGCCCATGATGTGCATCGCGAAGATGCCGGCGTCCATCGACGGACCCATCTGCAGCGTGAGCGGCGCATAGAGCGTCCAGCCTGCCGCCGGCGCACCGCCGGGCATGAAGAACGAACCCACCAGCATCAGGGCCGCCGGGATGAGCAGCCAGAAGCTGAGGTTGTTCATGCGCGCAAACGCCATGTCGGCGGCGCCGATCTGCAGCGGGATCATCCAGTTCGCGAAGCCCACGAACGCCGGCATGATGGCGCCGAACACCATGATCAGCCCGTGCATGGTGGTGAGCTGGTTGAACAGCTGCGGGTTCACGAACTGCAGGCCGGGCTGGAACAGCTCGGCACGGATGCCCAGCGCCAGCACGCCACCCACCATCAGCATGGTGAACGAGAACAACAGGTACATCGTGCCGATGTCCTTGTGGTTGGTCGCGAACAGCCAGCGGCGCCAGCCGTGCGGCGCGCCATGGTCATCGTGAGCATGGTCGTGGGCGTGGCCGCCGTGGTGGTCGAGAACTGCACTCATGACGCTTCCTTCTGATTCGATGTGTTCGGTAGGGCGAGCAGCGCTTACTTGCGGGCCGCGAGGACGTCGGCAGGCTGCACCAACTGGCCGGTCTTGTTGGACCAGTTGTTCTTGGTGTAGGTGATGACGGCGGCGAGTTCGGTGTCGCTCAACTGCTTCCAGGCCGGCATGGCGCCATTGTTCTGGCCGTTGAGCAACACGGCGATCTGCTTGGCCTTGTCGGCGTCGAGCACCACCGGCGAGCCGTCGATGGCCTTGATCGGCCCGGCCCCCTTGCCCGTCGCCTGGTGGCATGCAGCGCAGTTGGAGGCGTACACCTTCTCGCCACGGGCCAACAGTTCTTCAAGCTTCCACTGCTTGGTGGGATCGTCGGCCAGCGCCGCCATTTCCTTTTTTTTGCCCTCGACCCAGGCGGTGTAGTCGGCCTGCGACAGCACCTTCACGTGGATCGGCATGTACGCGTGCTCCTTGCCGCACAGCTCGGCGCACTGACCGTAGAAGTCACCCACCTTCTCGGCGCGGAACCAGGTGTCGCGCACGAAGCCCGGGATGGCATCCTGCTTGATGCCGAAAGCCGGCACCATGAAGGCATGGATCACATCGTTGGCGGTCGTGATGATGCGCACCTTCTTGTCGACAGGCACCACCAGCGGGTTGTCAACCTTCAGCAGATAGTTGTCAGTGGCCGGCGGCTTGCCGCTGTTGGACATTTCGCGGTGGGTCACGTCGAGCGTGGAGACGAAACCGATGCCCTCACCTTCGCCCTTGAGGTAGTCGTAGCCCCACTTCCACTGGATGCCGGTGGCCTTGATGGTGAGGTCGGCGGCACTCGTGTCCTTCATGGCGACCACGGTCTTGGTCGCCGGGAGGGCCATGAAGATCACGATGATGAAGGGCACGACCGTCCAGGCGATTTCCACCGAGGTGCTTTCGTGGAAGTTCGCCGACTTGGCGCCCTTGCTGCGGCGGTGCTTGAAGATCGAATAGAACATCACACCGAACACCGCCACGAAAATCACCGTGCAGATGATCAGCATGAAGTAGTGCAGCCACTGCTGGTCTCGGGCGATCTGGGTGACCGCCGGGTGGAGGTCGAGCTGGTTGACCGCAGGTCCGCCAGGCAGGCTGTTGACGGCCCACGCCACGGGGGACATCACCATCGCCGCCAAGGCCGAGAAGGTACCCGTCGCCGACCTCAGTGCTTTCATCGTCGTCATCGTTGCCACTTCGAATTGATTCGGATTGATATTCGTCTCACGCCGCGCTGCGCGGCCACCGCCGCAGCGCCCAGCGAAGTTCTTCGGCCAATTGTCGGCGCATCTCCGGACGCACGAAGCGACCGATGACGACCCGCTTTCCTTGCCCCGACAGCTCGATCAGCGAGCCATCGCCATGCTCGGGTTCCACCCTCACCCACTCGGGCTTGAAGTCCACCCGATCCGTCCGCGACCCGAAGGCCAGTTCCACCGTCAGCTGCCCGCCGCGAAGATTGATGCGCTCTGCATCGGCAGCATGGCGCGCGTACATCCACAGAGCCAAGCCCACCGCCAGCACCTCGATCCAGGCAAACGGCATGACCAGGGTTGCCCCATGCACCCAGAATCCGCCCGCGATTCCCAGCGACAGGAGACTGAGCACGCCGTAAAAGCCCAGCAACTGGCGTGGCGACATCGAGCAATTGCGCTTGAGCAGCCACACCACCGACCGGTCACCTCCCGTGGCCTCCTCGGCTTCACGGCCGAAGCGGAAACGCTGTGCGGCATCGGCCTTGCCATCCGCCGTCAAGCGGCTCGAAACACTGCCCATGCTGCCTCGTCGATGCCCGGTTCGTCGCGCCCTGGACTGCGGGGCACGTCTGCGCGGCATTTTAGCCCAGAGGTTTCGTGCCGCGACGCCGAATCATCGCGCGCATGTCCTGAAGAGACACCGACGTGGTTTCTGCGCCGCGCGAACGGGGCGCCGCCTTGAACGCATGACCGTAGGCGATCTCGAAACCGGCACCGATGCGGCCCTGAGCCCCGGCCGATTCAGCCAGCGCCTGCAGCAGGCGGCCGCGCCAGCGCGGCGTGCGCAACCCATCATGGCGCCCGGGCGCGGTGTTGCCACCCAGCGCCCGGAGTTCGTCGAGCATCGCCTGCGGGCTGCTCCACTCGAGCGTGAGTGTCTCCTGGTCCATGACCGGATCGGCAAAGCCCGCCTGGAGCAGCATGTCACCGAGGTCGTGCATGTCGACGAAGGCTGACGTGGGCGTCGCCCAGCCGTGCTGCTGATAGAGGGCACGCAACTCGCGAAGGGTCGCCGGGCCGGGGCAGGAGAACATCACGAATCCATCGACATCCAGCATGGCGTGCCAGCGCGCAAACAGGGCCGGCGGATCCGCCACCCACTGCAGCATCATGTTGGACCAGACCAGTTGCTGCTCGCCGGGAAGCGACTGATGCTCGGTCCGCACCTCGACGCCCGCTCGCATCCAACGCTGGGCCGACCACCATGGGGCCTGCGCTGCGTGCTGTGAATGTGCGGCAAGCGCCTCGGTCGGTTCCACGCGCAGCATCCGGGCCTTGGGATAGGCACGCTCGAGCAGCGTCGCACCCGCACCGAGGTGGCTCCCCCAGTCGACCACGCGCTCGGGCTGAAGCCGAATGATGGACAGACGTTCGGCCATGCGCCGGGCCACCTCCTGATGCAGCCAGGGGGGGTCGGGCTGGCGCGCGAGGCGCCGCAGCACATGCCCCACGGCGCGGGCGTCGAGCCCACGGCCTGGAGCGGTCGGGGCCTGAAGCTCGGTCATGCAGGGCAGTATATTGAGGCGGTGTCGATTCCTCTCGCCGCCACCCTTCCCGGCCAATGCGGTCTGTGCCACGGGTGGGGCACGGCTCGCCTGTGCGACACCTGTGTGCAGCGCTTCGCGTCGCCCCGGACGCGCTGCAGGCGCTGTGCGCTCGCGGTGCCGGAAGGCCAACCGCTGTGCGGCGCCTGCCTCACGTCACCGCCGGCCTTCGACCGGGCCGTGGCCGCAGTCGACTACGCGCATCCCTGGGATGGCTTGATCACGCGATTCAAGTTCCGGCAGGGCCTGGATCTCGCATCGGCCCTGGCCGGGCTTCTGGCCCGCGCGGTGCGCGACAGCGATCTGCGGAACCCCACGCTGCTCCTGCCTGTTCCACTGAGCGAACCGCGGCTGCGCGAGCGGGGCTACAACCAGGCCTGGGAACTGGCGCGGCGCTTGGCGCGCACGCTGCACCTGACGGCCGATGCCCACCTGCTGCTGCGCATGCGCGACACACCGCACCAGATCGCTCTGCCCCATGATCGCCGCGCCGCCAACGTGCGCGGGGCTTTCGCCGTCGAGCCACGCCGGCGCCACGAACTGGAGGGCGCCCGCGTGGCCGTGGTGGACGACGTGGTGACCACCGGCGCCACCGTGGGCGAGATCGCTCAGGTGCTCATGCAGGCCGGCGCGATCGAGGTGCAGGTGTGGATGCTGGCGCGCACGCCGCGCCCCGAAGACCGCGCCTGACCATGTTCCACATCGTCCTCGTTCACCCCGAGATCCCGCCGAACACTGGCAACGTGATCCGGCTGGCCGCCAACACCGGCTGCTCGCTGCACCTGATCGAACCGCTGGGCTTCTCGATGGACGACCGCTTGCTTCGGCGCGCCGGACTGGACTACCACGAGACAGCACGCGTGCAACGCCACGCGTCCTGGGCGCAGTTCCTGGCCGCGACTGGGCCGGCTTCAGATCGCCTGTTCGCCTTCACGACACGCGGCTCGCGGCCCTTCTCGGACATCCGCTGGCGCCCCGGGGACTGGCTGGTATTCGGCAGCGAGACCGCAGGCCTTCACGACGATCTGCGGGCGCAGTTTCCTGCAGGCCAGCGCGTGCGCCTGCCGATGCGCGAAGGCCAACGCAGCCTCAACCTCAGCAATGCGGTGGCGGTGGCGGTCTTCGAGGCCTGGCGGCAGAACGGCTACGGTGGTGGCGGATGACGCGCAACCGGTACGGCGCTAGTGCTCGGAACGTGCCTCGCGCCCCATCAGCCGGCCCACGGCTGAGGCTGGGGTGGCTCGGCCCTCGAGCACTTCGACCACCGCGGCCGTGATCGGCATTTCCACGCCGAGTGCGTTCGCACGCTGCAGTACCGTGGCCGCGCTGTAGACGCCTTCGGCCACATGGCCAAGATCGGCCAGGATCTGAGGCAGCGAGAGGCCTTGAGCCAGGCGCATGCCGACCTGGCGGTTGCGCGAGAGATCGCCCGTGGCCGTGAGCACCAGATCGCCCAGTCCGGACAAGCCCATGAACGTCTCGGCGCGCGCGCCGAGCGCGACGCCGAGCCGCGTCATCTCGGCCAGCCCCCGCGTGATGAGGGCCGCGCGCGCATTCAGCCCCAGACCCGTGGCCATCGGGAGTCCCTGCCCTGGCGCAGCCATCCCGTCGGCGATGCCGGTGGCAATCGCGAGCACGTTCTTCACCGCGCCACCGACCTCCACGCCGATCGGGTCATTGGAGGTGTAGACGCGCAGCGCATCGCTGTGCAGCGCCTCGACCGCCTCTTCGCACAACGCCGCATCGGTGCTGGCCGCCACCAGCGCGGTCGGTTGGCCACGCGCCACTTCGAGCGCAAAGCTGGGTCCGGACAGCACGCCCACTCGCGCGTCGGGACACACTTCCCGCGCCACCTCGTGGCCAAGGCGGCCGGTGCCTTGCTCCAGACCCTTGCACAGCCACAGCAGACCGGCCGGCACGGCGGACGCGCGCTGCAGCATCTCGCGCAGCCCAGACATCGGTGTAGCGATGATCACGAGGCCACCCTGCGCGTGCGTGAGTGCGGCATCGAGATCGGCGGTGATCGCGAGTGAGGCCGGCAAGGACACGCCGTCGAGGTAAGCCCAATTGACGCGCTGCCCGGCCAGTTGGCGGGCCTGCTGCGCATCGCGGGCCCACAGAAGCGTGTCATGCCGCTCGCAGACGCTCACCGCCAGCGCCGTGCCCCAGGCACCGGCCCCGAGCACGCTGATCTTCATGGTGTCTCGCGTCGCGCGCGGCGGTGCGCTCAGTTGGGGCTGGTGATGATGCCGGAGCCGTTGGCGTTCGCGGCCTGCGCCTGCTGGGCTTCGTACATCGCCTGGAAGTTGACTTCCGCCAGCATCACCGGCGGGAAGCCGGCGCGCGTGCAGACATCGGAGACGATCGCGCGCAGATAGGGGTACACCATGCCGGGGCAAGCGATGCCGATGATCGGCTGGAGCTGGTCGCCCGGAATGTTGCGGATCTCGAAGATGCCGGCCTGCTTGGCTTCCACGAGGAACAGCGTCTTGTCGTTGACCTTGGTGGTCACGGTGGCGGTGACCGTCACCTCGAAGATGCCCTCGCTCACCTGTTCCGCGCCCAGGCTCAGGTTGATGTCGACCTGCGGTTGGGCCTGTTCCAGCAGGATCTGCGGCGAGTTGGGCTGCTCGAGCGACAGGTCCTTCAGGTACATGCGCTGGATCTGGAACACCGGGGTGGGATTTTCGTCGGCCATGAAAGTCTCTGGGTAGGGGCGTGATGCAGGCTGGGGTCGCCGTTTCGGGCGACCGAGTGCGGGATTATCGCCGCCGCGTGGCGGCGGGTCCGTGATGGTGGCGGGGCGCTAGCGGGCCGCGGACGGGGCGGTGAGCATCGGCACGAGGCCACCACGCTGGTCGAGCGCCACCAGGTCATCGCAACCGCCCACATGCTGGCCGCCGATGAAGATCTGCGGAACGGTGCGCCGGCCGGTGATCTGCATCATCGTCTCGCGCTCGGCCGGGTGCAGGTCGACACGCACTTCGTCGATTTCCCGCACGCCGCGTTCGTGGAGCAGCGCCTTGGCGCGCTGGCAATAGGGGCACGTGAGCGTGGCGTACATCTTGACCGGCTGGAGGTTCATGTCAGGCCTTTCGTTCGACGGGCAGGTTGGCCTCGCGCCAGGCGGCCAGGCCCCCGGCAAGCACGTGCGCCTTCTCGAAGCCCAGCTTCTTGAGTGTGGCGGCCGCGCGCGCGGCGCGGCTGCCCGTCGGGCACACCACCACCACCGGCAGCGACTTGTTCTTTGGCAACTCGCTGGATGCCTCCAGACCCCCAAGCGGCACGCTCTTGGAGCCGGAAGCGTGGGCGGCGGCGAACTCGGCGGGCTCGCTGACGTCGATCAGTACCGCCTTCTCGCGATTGATGAGCTGCACCGCCTGGGCCGTGGTGATCTTGGCACCACCGGCACCTCGGCCAAGCACCGGCCACAGCAGCAGTCCACCCGACACGATGGCCGTGAAGAAGAGAAACCAGTTGTCGATGAAGAACTTCACAGGTGAGCCAGGTGGGAGCGAGAGGGACTGAATTATAGAATTCGAGGCGCTCCGGCCCTGGCCAGTTGGGGCATTCCCATTCCTCAACACGGCCCGACCCATGCACAAACTCGTCCTGATCCGCCACGGTGAATCGACCTGGAACCTCGAAAACCGCTTCACCGGCTGGACCGACGTGGAGCTCACGCCCACCGGCGTGGCGCAGGCCCAGCAGGCCGGGCGCCTGCTGAAGGCCGAGGGCTACGAGTTCGACGTGGCCTACACCTCGGTACTCAAGCGTGCCATCTGGACGCTCTGGCACGCGCTGGACCAGATGGACCGCACCTGGCTCCCGGTGGTCAACAGCTGGCGCCTCAACGAACGCCACTACGGAGGGCTGCAGGGTCTCAACAAGGCCGAGACGGCCAAGAAGTATGGCGATGCGCAGGTGCTGGTCTGGCGTCGCAGCTATGACACGCCTCCCCCGCCGCTGGCCGCAGACGATCCGCGCTCGGAACGTGGCGACCTGCGCTATGCCGGGCTTGCCCCTGAGCAGGTGCCGCTCACCGAGTGCCTGAAGGACACCGTGGCCCGCGTGCTGCCGTACTGGAACGACACGCTGGCACCCGCCATCCGCTCGGGACAGCGCGTGCTGATTGCCGCGCATGGCAACAGCATTCGCGCGCTGGTGAAGTACCTCGATGGCATCTCGGACGACGACATCGTGGGCCTCAACATCCCCAACGGGATTCCGCTGGTCTACGAGCTCGATGCCGCACTCAAGCCGATCCGCCACTACTACCTGGGCGATGCGGAGGCGGTGGCCAAGGCCGCCGCTGCAGTCGCCAACCAAGGCAAGGCCTGACCCAACAGGCTCGACAGTCAGGCGTCGAGCGACGCCAGCCGCTGCGAGATCGTTTCGCGCAACGACTCCGACAGCGCCCGCCGGTCGAGGTGGCGCGTGCCCTGCGCGGGCTCGACGAGCACCTGCACCCGCAGGCCATCGGCGCTCACCGCCGACCACATCGAGGCCAGCAGGGTGGTGTCGCCCACGTAGGAGCCGGCGCTGCTGATCGCCGCATTCGCATCGCTGTAGCGCAGGGCGATCGCCTGCACCGGTGATTCGGTGGCGATGGCCGCCTGCAGCAGGTTGGCGTGGAACGGCAAAAGCGCGCGGCCGTCGCTGGTGGTTCCCTCAGGAAACACCGCCACGATCTCCCCGGCGCGAAGGGCTTCGGCCACCTGGTGCACCACGCGCAAGGCATCGCGCTTGCGCTCGCGCTCGATGAAGAGCGTGCCGCCGC
This sequence comes from uncultured beta proteobacterium, assembly GCA_963739925.1. GTDB lineage: Bacteria > Pseudomonadota > Gammaproteobacteria > Burkholderiales > Burkholderiaceae_C > CAVUBY01. Next base: position 447,550 of record CAVUBY010000004.1, read on the forward strand.
ACGCCACCAGCCAGCCCAGGAACGGCCAGTGCCGGACGTCGGCCTTGGAGACGAAGCGCGCTGGCTGCACCGCATTGATCGCCAGGATGTCGAGCCAGGTGACGTGGTTGGCCACCAGCAGCACCGGGCCGATGTGGGGCGTGCCCTCGGCCTGCAGCGAGATGCCCAGCACTCGGAGCATCCGCGCCGACCACCAGCCCACGCGCTGCATGCGCGCGGCTGCACTCAGGCGCGGAAATTCGAAGGCGCAGATGGCCGCCCCGTGCAGCGCGTGCAGCACCGCCCAGGCCAGGCGCCACAGCGCGCGCAGGGATCGCACGCCGGCCGCGCTCAGGAGGACGCGCCTGCGCGTCCGGCCTCGAAGGCCACGTGTCCGGCCACGATGGTGGCGCGCACCTGGCCGGGCAGCTCGTAGCCGGCAAACGGCGTGTGCTTGCCCTGGCTGGCCAGCGCCGCCGGCGTTACCGCCCAGTGGCGCTCGGAATCGAACATGCACACATCGGCGACGCCGCCTTCGACCAGCCGGCCTGCGCTCTGTGCCAGCGATCCGATCGCGCCGCCCAGCACAGCCACGGGCGCGCTGGTGACGGTGGCCAGGGCGCGGCTCAGCGGCAGACTGACTTTCGCGGCCCCACTTGAGCGCCAGGCTCAGCAACAGCTCCAGCCCGGTCGCACCGGGCTCGGCTTCGGCGAAGGGCAGGTTCTTGGCGTCGGCATCGACCGGCGTGTGATCGCTGACCAGTGCATCGACGGTGCCATCGGCGAGCGCGGCCCGGATGGCGTCGCGATCTCGCTGCTGGCGCAGCGGCGGGGTGAGGCGCATGGCCGCGTTGAAGTAACCGATGTCCACGTCGATCAGGTGCAGGTGGTTGATGCTGACATCGCAGGTGATGGGAAGGCCCTCGGCCTTGGCGCGGCGCACCAGATCGAGCCCCGCGGCACTGCTGAGGCGGCAAAGATGAACCCGCGCGCCCGTGTCGCGCACCAGTTCGAACAGCGTGTTGAGCGCGATCGTCTCCGCGATGACCGGCACGCCCGACAGCCCCATGCGTGTGGCCAGCGGCCCCTTGGCGGCGACACCGTTGCCCAGCCAGGCGTCTTGCGGTCGCAGCCACACGGTGTAGCCGAAGGTCGAGGCGTACTGCAGCGCGCGGTGCAGCACCAGCGTGTCGCGCACCGGCACCTCGGCCTGCGAGAAGCCGACGCAGCCGGCCTCGGTGAGCTCGGCCATCTCGGTGAGCGTGTCGCCCTTGCAGGCCGCGCGTCAGCGCACCGAGCGGGTAGAGGTGCGCGAGATTGAGGTTGCGGGCGCGGAACTTGAGCATTTCCACGAGCCCGGGCTCGTCCAGCGGCGGATCGGTGTCGGGCAGGCACACCAGGCTCGTCACGCCACCGGCCACGGCCGCGGCCATCTCGCTCTCGAGCGTGCCCTCGTGCTCATGCCCGGGTTCGCGCAGGCGCGCCGCCAGATCCACCAGCCCGGGTGCCACCACCAGGCCAGAAGCGTCGAGCGTGCGGTTGGCGTGAAAGTCGGGGCTGACCTTGCCGAGCGCGACGATGCGCCCGGCAGCGATCGCCACGTCGCCTGGCTCGTCGCGCCCGGTGGCGGGATCGACGAGTCGGCCGTTGCGGATCAGGATCTTCATGCGTTGTTGCCCGCGATGATGGACATCACCGCCATGCGCACCGCGATGCCGAAGGTCACCTGCGGCAGGATCACGCTCTGCGTGCCGTCGGCCACGGCCGAGTCGATCTCGACGCCGCGGTTGATCGGCCCCGGGTGCATCACGATCGCGTCGGGCTTGGCCAGCGCCAGCTTGTCGGCGGTGAGGCCGTAGTTCTTGAAGAACTCGCCGGCGCTCGGCAGCATGGCGCCGCTCATGCGCTCGTTCTGCAGCCGCAGCATGATGATCACGTCGGCGTCGCGGATGCCTTCGGCCATGTCGTGGCACACCCGCACGCCCATCTCGCGCAGGTCGCCGGGCACCAGGGTCTTCGGGCCGACGGCGCGGATCTCCGGCACGCCCAGCGTGGTCAGCGCATGGATGTCGGAGCGGGCCACGCGCGAGTGGACGATGTCGCCGACGATCGCCACGGTGAGGTTGCTCGAAGTCTCTTCTTGTAGTGGCGGATCGTGTACATGTCGAGCAGGCCCTGCGTCGGGTGCGCATGGCGGCCGTCGCCGGCGTTGACCACGTGCACGTGCGGCGCGCAGTGCTGGGCGATCAGGTAGGGCGCGCCGCTTTCGCTGTGGCGCACGACGAACATGTCGGCATGCATCGCCGACAGGTTGGCGATGGTGTCGAGCAGGCTCTCGCCCTTGGCGGTGGAGCTGCGTGCGATGTCGAGGTTGATGACGTCGGCCGACAGCCGCTTGGCGGCGATCTCGAAGGTGGTGCGGGTGCGCGTGCTGTTCTCGAAGAACAGGTTGAACACGCTCTTGCCGCGCAGCAGCGGCACCTTCTTGACCTCGCGGTCGTTGACCGAGAGAAAGGTGCCCGCGGTGTCGAGGATCTGCGTGAGCACCGACGCGCGGCAGGCCCTCGATGGACAGCAGGTGGATCAGTTCGCCGTGGGCGTTGAGCTGGGGGTTGCGCCTGGAGAGCATCGGCGCCGCCTGTCACTTGATGTCGAAGCTGAAGCGGCCGGCGTCGTCGCGCGCCAGCGACAGGCGCTGCTCGGCGCGGCAGCGACAACGCGCGCGGCGCGAGAACGCCGGCTGGATCGGCAGCTCGCGCCCGCCGCGGTCCACCAGCACCGCCAGGGTCACGCTGCGCGGCCGGCCGAAGTCGAACAGCTCGTTGATGACCGCGCGCGTGGTGCGCCCGGTGTAGAGCACGTCGTCGATCAGCACGATGGGCTTGCCCTCCACCTCGAAGGGCAGCCGCGTGTGGTCGGCACCGGCGGCCAGGCCGCGCGAACCGAAATCGTCACGGTGCAGCGCGCTCGAGATCACGCCGTGCTCGCCGGGCAGTTGCAGGTCGCGCTGCAGGCGTTCGGCCAGCCAGGCGCCGCCCGACCAGATGCCCACCAGCACGCTGCCCTGGCTGCAGCAGCGGCGCGCACGCCGGCCAGCAGTTCGGCATAGAGCGCTTCGGCGTCGAGGTGCAAGGCACTCATGCGAGGGACCTCAGATACTGCTCGAGGATGATGGCCGCGCTGGCGGCGTCAAGGTCAGCGCGCCCGATCACGTCAGCGCCTCGGTGGTGGTGTAGCGCTCGTCGACCTCGTGCACCGGCAGCGCGAAGCGCCCGTGCAACTGGCGCGCAAAACGCCGCGCGCGCTCGGTATTCTCGTGCGCCGCGCCATCGGGGTGGAACGGCACCCCGACGACCAGCGCGTCGGGCTGCCACTCGGCGATCAGGCGCGGCGATGGCGGCGAAACGCGCGCATCGCCCTCGGCATGCACCGTCGTCAGGGCCTGCGCCTGCCCAGTGAGCGAATTGCCGCTGGCCACGCCGACGCGGCGAATGCCGAAATCGAAGGCCAGAAACGACGCGTGCCTCGGGGGCCGAGGCTGCACCGCAGCCGTCATGGCAGCACCCGGACGACGTGGCCGATGGCTCATGCGTGCCCCGCCTCCTGGCTGAGCATGCGCGGGTCGATGCCCAGCAGCGAAGCGCCTTGTCGTAGCGCTGCTCCACCGGCGTGTCGAAGATGATGGCCGGCTCGGCGCCGACGTTGATCCAGCCGTTGCGGCTGATCTCGTCTTCGAGCTGCCCGGCGCCCCAGCCGCTGTAGCCCAGCGTGACGAGCACCTTCTTCGGCCCGGCGCCGTGGGCCAGGGCCTCCAGCACATCCTTGCTGGTGGTCATCTCCAGCCCGCCAGGAATCTGCAGCGAGGAGTTGTAGTGGCCGCCCTCGCCTTCGCCGCCGCCGAGCCGCTCGTGCAGCACGAAGCCACGCTCGGTCTGGACCGGGCCACCGAAGTAGACCGGAGCCTCGGCCAGATCTTCGCGGTCCAGCGTGAGCTCGACCTTCTCGAACAGATTCTTCAGCTTGATGTCGATCGGCTTGTTGATCACCAGGCCCAGCGCGCCCTTCTCGGTGTGCTCGCACAGGTAGACCACGGTGCCCGCGAACGTGCCGTCCCCCATGCCGGGCATGGCGATGAGGAACTGGTTCGTGAGGTTGATCGGAGCGCCCGCCATGCCGGCATTTTATAGACTCGGCCCCATGCCGCACCGCTCGCCGCCAGACAAAGCCCTCGATCGCGCACTCGTCTGGTTCCGCCGCGACTTGCGGGTGGACGACCAGGCGGCGCTCTACCACGCCCTGCGGGCGGCGCGCCGGGTCTGGTGCGTGTTCGTCTTCGACAGCGACATCCTCGACCCGCTGCCACGTGTCGATCGTCGCGTGGAGTTCATCCACGAGAGCCTCGTCGAGCTCGACCGCGAGCTTCGCGCGCTGGGTGCGCGGCCACGGCCAGCCTGCGGCCGGCCTGGTGGTTCGGCAGGGCCACGCGGCCGAAGAGATCGCTCGCCTGGCGGCCGAGCTGCACGTGCAGGCGGTCTATGCCAACCACGACGACGAGCCCGCTGCGCTGGCCCGCGACGCCCGCGTGCGAGGCCTGCTGGCCGCCGCCGGCGTGGCCTGCACACCTCCAAGGACCACGTCATCTTCGAGCGCAGCGAAGTGCTCACCGGCGTCGGCCCTGCCCTACAGCGTGTTCACGCCTTACAAGAACGCCTGGCTGAAGAAGCTGGAGCCGTTCTTCCTGCAGGCCTACCCGGTCGAGAAGCATGCTGCAGCGCTGGCCGACATCCCGTCCGCGCTGCAGCGGCCGGTGCCCACACTCGGGGACATCGGCTTCGAGCCGAGCAACCTGCACGCCTGAAGATTCCCACCGGCAGCAGCGGCGCGCAGTCGCTGCTGGCGGACTTCATGCACCGCATCGACGACTATGCCGACACCCGCAACTTCCCGGCCGTGAAGGGGCCGAGCTACCTGTCGGTGCACCTGCGTTTCGGCACGGTGTCGGTGCGCGCGCTCGCCCAGCGCCGCCTGGGAGCGGGTGCAGGCCATGGGCATGGCCGGCGGCGCGCGGCGTGTGGCTGTCGGAGCTGGTCTGGCGGGACTTCTATCACCAGATCCTGCACCACCACCCGCACGTGGTCGGGCGCGAGCTTCAAGCCCGCAGTACGACGCCATCCGCTGGGAACACGGCAAGCACGCCGATGCCCTGTTCGCCGCCTGGTGCGAAGGCCGCACCGGCTACCCCTGGTCGATGCGGCCATGGCGCAGATCAACCAGACGGGCTACATGCACAACCGGCTGCGCATGGTGGTGGCGAGCTTCCTGTGCAAGGACCTGGGCATCGACTGGCGCCGCGGCGAGGCGTACTTCGCCGAGCACCTCAACGACTTCGACCTGGCGGCCAACAACGGCGGCTGGCAGTGGGCGGCGTCCACCGGCTGCGACGCGCAGCCCTACTTCCGCATCTTCAACCCGGTGAGCCAGAGCGAGAAATTCGACCCGCAGGGCAAGTTCATCCGCCGCTACCTGCCGCAGCTGGCCGGCGCTGCCCGACGCGGCGATCCATGCGCCCTGGCTGGCGCGCCCAGCTGGACCTGGCCGCCGCCGGGCTCGAGCTCGGCACGCGACTACCCGCTGCCGGTGGTCGCCACGACGAGGCGCGCCTGCGGACGCTGGAGCGCTACGCGGTGGTGAAGAAGGTCAGGACTGAGCAGAAGGACCTGCGGCGCAGGCGCTCAGAACAGCTCGACGTCGCCGACCTTGGTGTCGTCGACCAGCGTCGCCGCTGGCCACCAGGGCGGCGTGGCTGGCGCACCTGGTTGCGGCCGTTGCCCTTGGCGAAGTAGACCGCCTTGTCGGCGCGCTCGAATGCGCCGCTGGGCGTGTCGCCCGCGCGTGAGCTCGGTGAAGCCGATGCTCACGGTGATGCGCCCGACCTGCGGGAAGGCAAAGCGCTCGACGTGGCTGCGCAGGCGCTCGAAGGCCATCGCGCCGCAGCCGTCGCGTCGGCGCAGCGCATCAGCACCACGAACTCTTCGCCGCCGAAGCGGTAGAGCCGGTCGTGGAAGCGGAAGCTGCTGCGCATCAGGCGCGCCAGCAGCAGCAGCACCTCGTCGCCGATCAGGTGGCCGTGGTTGTCGTTGACGCGCTTGAAGTGGTCGATGTCGATCACGCCGAGCCAGTAGCTGCGCGCTCGGGCCGCGGTGCCCGGCGGTCGCTCGCCAGCGACGCCAGCTCCGGCGGCGGCGCACGGCTCGGCCATGGCCTTCAGGAAGCTCTCGTCGAAGGTCTTGCGGTTGAGCAGGCCGGTGAGCGTGTCGCGCTCGCTGTAGTCGAGCAGGCCCTGGAAGTTGCGGTAGATGCGCAGGATGCTCATCACCAGCGCGCTGCTCGCGCTCGTCCAGCGGCGACGTCGGTCTCGACCTCGATCACGCCCAGCGCTTCGCGATCGGTGTCGACCAGGGAACAGCGTGCGGTGCGGCGGCCCGGGCACGACGCATCGACTGCCTGGCGCGTGAACGCATCGCAGCGCGCGCGGGTCGCTCGTGCGCAGCGCGGCAGGGTGTCGATGTCGGCCCAGGCGGGTCGGCGCGTGGCCGCCAGCGTCGCCCTGCGGCCAGACTGGCGCGCGTCAGCCCAGCGTTCGTTGCCTTCCTCGCCGACGCTGCGGTAGATGGCCACCGAGCAGCGGCTGAAGCAGGTCGCGAAAGGCGCCGACCAGCGTGACGTCGAGCAGTTCGCGGTCGCGGAAGCCGGTCAGCTCGGCGAGGTGGTCGACGAGCTCGGACATGGCTGTATCGCTGCAGACAGACGGTCGCTCACGGCGCGGCGCGTCAGACCGTCACCGGCGCGGTCGTGTAGCGCCCGATCAGGGCCAGCAGGTCTTCTTCCGAATACGGCTTGCCGAGGTAGTGGTCGACGCCCAGTTCGGCCGCATAGTCGCGGTGCTTCTGCGCGATGCGCGAGGTGATCATGATCACCGGCAGGTCGCGCAAGCGCGCGTCGGCGCGGATGTTGCGCACCAGGTCGAAACCGTCCATGCGCGGCATCTCGATGTCCGACAAGCACGACCTGCGGCACGCTCTTCCGCCAGGCGCTCCAGCGCGTCCATGCCGTCCTTGGCGAGCACCACGCGATAGCCTTCGCGCACCAGCAGGCGCTGCGTCACGCGGCGCACGGTGAGCGAGTCGTCGACCACCAGCACCAGCGGCGCCGCGGCCACCTGCGGGCTCCCGCTGCGTCGGCATGGCCGGGCACCATGCGGCGCAGCGCATCGCGGCCGACGGTGGCCGACTGGGCGGCCTCGCCGTACAAGCGTGGCCAGCGCCACCGGGTTGTAGATCAGCGCCACCGCGCCGGAGGCCAGCAGGGTCATGCCGGCCAGACCCGGCAGGCGCGACAGCTGCGGGCCCGAGGTTCTTGACCACCACTTCCTGGTTGCCCAGCACTTCGTCGACGTGCAGCGCGACGCGCTGCTGAGCGCTTCGCACGACGACCACCGGTGCGGGTGCGGCCGAGCGCTTTCCGTCGAGCGCTGGCTGCTCTGCAGCAGCGGCACCGAGCCAGTAGAACGGCAGCATGCGATCGCCCAGCGGGTAGCACCCGCTGGCATAGGCGCTGTCGATCTCGGGCGGCGTGGCGCGGCGCACGATCTCGATCAGCGTCGACGGCACGGCCACGGTGGTCTCGCCGCAGCGCAGCATCACCACCTGCGTCACCGCCGTGGTCAGCGGCAGCACCAGCTTGAACGAGGTGCCCTGGCCCAGCGGCCGTGGCGGTCTCGATCCGTCCGCCCATGGCGTTGACTTCGGAGCGCACCACGTCCATGCCGACGCCGCGGCCGGCCAGTTCGGTCACGGACTCGGCGGTGGAGAAGCCGGGCGTGAAGATCAGGTTGGCGAGTTCGGCGTCGCTGGACGCTGCTCTGGCGTCGAGCAGGCCCATGGCCACACCCTTGGCGCGAATGCGCTCCAGGTCGAGGCCGCGGCCATCGTCGCGGAACTCGACGCCGACTTCATTGCCTTCCTGCGACAGCGACACGATGATCGTGCCGGTGCGCGTCCTTGCCGGCGGCGACGCGCGCCTGCGGCGACTCGATGCCGTGGGTGACGCAGTTGCGCAGCACGTGCTCGAAGGCGCCGGTCATGCGGTCGAGCACGCCGCGGTCGACTTCGATCGAGCCGCCGACGATGTCCAGCCGGACCTGTTTGCCGGTCTCCTTCGCAGCCTGGCGCACGACCCGGTAGAGGCGATCGGACTGGCCTTCGAACTCCACCATGCGCGTGCGCAGCAGGTCGTCCTGCAGTTCGCGCGTCAGGCGCGCCTGGCTGGCCAGTTCGTCTTCGGTGCTGTCGAGCGAACGCTGCAGCGTGCGCTGCACCGTGGCCACGTCGTTGACCGACTCGGCCATCATGCGGGTGAGTTCCTGGAAGCGCGTGAAGCGGTCGAACTCCAGCGGATCGAAAGTCTGCGACAGCGCCTTGGCCGCTTCGAGGCGCGAACTCATCTGCGTCTCGGCCTGCAGTTCGATGTCGCGCAGCTGCCGGCGCAGACGCTCCAGGTTCTCGGTCAGGTCGACCAGCGAGCCCTTGATCTGGCCCACCTCGGACTCGATGCGCGAGCGCGTGATGCTGACTTCGCCGGCCTGGTTGACCAGCCGGTCGAGCAGCGGCGCGCGCACCCGCACGGCCGACTGCGAGGCGCTCTGCGACTGTCGGCGCACGGCGCGCGCTGGGCGCTCGCCCAGCGCGAAGCGCGACCAGTCGATCGCGCGGCAGGTCGGCAGCGGGCGCCGTCGGTCGGCGCGACGGCTGCGGGCGCCTGCGTCACTCGGGCGGCTCGGGCCCGGACGGCCTGCTCCTCGACCGCGATCGGCGCGGCTCCGGCTGCGAGCGACGCCACGACCGGCGGCTCGCGGCACCGGCACCGGCGCCGGGGCGCGGCACCAGCGGCGGCCACCGGCGGGAGCCGCGACTCGACAGCGGCCTCGGCTGCCTCGTAGGCCTGGGCATCACGCTTGCGCAGCGCCTCGAAGACCTGCGACAGCGCGTCGCCGCAGCGATCTGCAGCTGCTCGACGTCGGCCGCCGAGCACCGGCGGGTTGGCCAGCATCTGCTCGATGCGCGTTTCCAGGCGGTGCGCCATTTCGCCCAGCCGCATCGCGCCGGCCAGGCGCGCACCGCCCTTGAGCGTGTGCAGCGTGCGCATGCAGGCGGCGGCGTGGCTGGTCTCGCTCGGGCCGCCTGTGCCCAGTCGCGCAGCTGGGTGGACAGCTGCGGCAGCAGCTCCTGCGCCTTCTTCCTCGAAGATCGGGAACAGCTCGGCGTCGACCGCATCGACCGCGTCGATGTCGTCGCGTGCCTTCGATCGCGAGTTCGCGCTCGGCGCTGCGACGCGGCTGGCCTCGGCCGGCAGCGCGGCCAGCGGCTTCAGTTCGGCCACGCCCAGCGGGTCGACGCGGCTGTCCGAGCGTCGCCGAAGCCGCTGACGGCACCCAGGGCCGGCTGAGTCTGCGCCATGACCGGCGCATGGCGGCTTCGCCAGGCGCGGCAACGGGCTCCTGCTCGGCGGCTCGCTGCCGCTCGGCCCGGCTGCGCTTCGGCACGGTCGAGATGCGCTCCAGCGTCGGGCGCCTCGTCGAGCGCGCCCACTGCCGGTGGGCGTGCGGCAGGTCGGCGGCCGCGGTGGCCGCCTCGAGCCGGCGCGCCGAAGTCGATCTCGTGTTCGGCCAGGCGCGCCAGCAGTTCGGGCGACGGCTCCTTCAGGAAGCCGGCCGCAAACTGGTGCAGCAGGCGGCGGACTTCTTCGGCCGCATCGACGAACAGGCGGGCTTCCTCGGGCGTGCCGTGGCCGATGGCCTGCGAGCGCATCTGCGCATGCTCGAGCATGCGTGCCAGGTGCGACAGGTCGTTGAAGCCCACCGTGGCCGAACTGCCGGCCAGCGAATGCGCCAGCGCGATCGGCGTCTCGCCGATCGGGCGGTGCAGCTCCATCGCCCACTCGGCGAGTTCGGTGGTCAGGCGGCGCGACAGCTCGTCGGCTTCGTTCAGGTAGATGTTGAACAGCGGAATGCCGATGCGCAGCGGGCCGACGATCTTGACGTTCTCGTCCTCGGCGGGTGCGGGTTCGGTCTCGCCGATCTCCAGCGGCAGGTCCGCGGACGCCTCGAAGGGCGCGGCTGCGCTTGGCGACGATGGTCTCGGCCAGCGGTTGATTGGCAGCATCGCCGCCCAGGTCGAGGTCGATCAGCTCGAACGACATGTCGACGGCCGGCGGCGCAGCGGCCGGCATTTCGGTCAGCGGCAGCGGCTGGGTGGCCTGCGGATCGAACGGTTCGTTCAGCGCCGGCAGGTCGAAGTCGACGCTGGCGGCGAGCAGGTGCCGGCAGCGGCGACGCCGTCGAGTGCGGACAGGTCGAGCTCGAAGGACACCTCCGAGGCGCGGGTGCTGCGGGCTTCGCGGCCGGCAGCTTCGAGCGCCTGCGGCGGCGTCGGCAGGTCCGGCGGCAGAGCTGAAGCCGAACGGCCGACAGCGCATCGGGCCCGCCAGCGGCGCCGGCGCTGTACCAGCGGCAGGGCCGGCTGCGCCGGCCGCCAGCCGCTGCGCCGCCGCCTGGATGGCCGCATGCGGTGCGGGCGGCATCGCGCTGGGCGGCGATGTCGTCGACCCAGGTGCCAGGCGGCGAGCAGCCCAGTGCGTGAAGTCGATCAGCTCGGGTCCGCGCCGCGCGGTGGTCGGCGAGCTGGGTGTTGTAGAGCTGCTCGCAGGCCCAGGCGGCTTCGCCGAACTCCTTGCAGCCCGACCATGCGCGAGCTGCCCTTGAGCGTGTGGAAAGCGCGCCGCACCGTGGTCAGCAGCGCCAGGTCCGCGGCGCGTGTGCCAGGTCGTCCGTGGCCACGCCGGCGTCGTGCAGCACCTCGCGCGCTTCCTCGAGGAAGATCTCGCGCATCTCGTCGTCTTCGGCGAGCTCGGCGGTGGCCGACAGCGGCACGGGCGCAGACACCGTGGCGGCGCGCCACCGGCGCCAGACTGCTGGCCAGGCCCATCGGCTCGGAGGTGCTGAGACGAAGTCGACCGAGCACGTCGGTGAGTTCGCCGCGCACCGAGGCCACGCCTTCGCGGTCGTCGGCCTGCGTCGGCCTTGGCCAGCGCCTCGCGCGGCTCCACCTGCTCGACCAGGGCCGCTCTGGTCGGCCACGCTGCGCCTCGTGCGACAAGCGCTCGAGATCGCGCGCGACTTCGGCCACCGGCACGTCGTGGCGCGCGGCGTTGAAGGCCAGCATGCTGCGCCTGCTCGATGAGCCGTGGCTCCACGGCAGCTCGGTGGCGTGGCGTGCCGAAGCTGGCGGTGATCTGGAGCCGCGACCCATCACCGGGTCGAGCGTGCCCGTGCGCGGGTCGAAGACGAACAGCGACTTGGCCATCTGCGGCTGCACGCTGAGCATGTCGATCAGGAAGCCCAGCGCGCCGAGGTTGCCTGCCAGCCGATCGAACACGCCGGTCTGCGCAACGCGCTGCAGGTCGATCTCGGTCTGCACCAGGCCCTCGACCTCGTCGCGCATGCGCAGCAGCGCGGCCGTGGCCTGGTCCATGCCGAGCACCGACAGCACGCCGCGCATCGCCGACAGCTGGTTGGGCACCGGGATCAGCACCTGCCGTTCTGCGGGCTTGCGGAAGAACTGGTCGATCAGCTTCTCGGCCTCGGACAGGGAGGCGCGCAGCTCCTGCACCACGCTGCCCATGGTCTGGCGGTCGGAGACGCGGCGGTACAGCTCCTCCATCCAGGCTTCGAGCGGTTCGGGCGCGCTTGCCCTCGCGCACCGCGCCCAGACGATCGGCCAGGCGGCGCACGCGCTCGGCCTGTCGGGTGGTCGAACTCGGCGTCCTCGAGCGCGGCCTCGACGTAGAGCAGGCTGGTGGCCACTTCCATCGCCAGCGGCGCCGGCGGGGCCGAGCGCTGGCGCCTTGCGTCTGCGGCGACGGCCATCTGCAGCTCGGCAGCGAACGATCTCGCCCAGCGGGAACAGGCGCTTGAGGCGAATCGCCGACCAGCGAGAACTGTTCGCCCAATCCGCTCAGGCGATGCAGTTCGCCGCCCGCCACGGCAGACCACGACTCCTTGGCCGCGGCCACGCGCTTGCGCGCCTGCACGACGATCGGCGGGATCGAAGCGGCCCAGCTGGCTGACTGTCGTAGTCGACCGGCACGTGATGAGCGAGGCCATAGGCCTGGCGCACGCGCGGCCAGCCGCGGCGCTTGCGGCGGTCGCCCGGGCGATGCGCTCTGGGCGCAGAAGAACAGCAGGTCCTGCGCCAGCCGCTCGGACACCTCGCTGTCGCCGCGCTCGAGCACGCGGTACTGCGCGAGCAGTCGCGAAGCCACCCGCTTGCTGAAGACATCGAAGCCCAGCAGCCCGTGCGCCTGCGCCTCGAACACGGCCGAGGCCAGCTTCCACAGCGTCGCCGACCTGCGGTCGCGTGCCGCGGCACCGAGGCCGGCACAGATATCGCTCAGTCGCGCGGCTGCCGGCACGGGATGCGGGCGTGCGCATCGATGGCCAGCAGCTGGCCTTCGATCTCGCTGCGCGTGGCTGCATCGAGTGCGCGCGGCGTGCACTGACGTGTCGGACGGCAGGTCGCGCCAACGCCAGTCGACGGTCCACAGATCGGCCGGATGGATGCGCTCGGCCCCGGCGGCCTCTTGCACCGCGCGGTACTGCGGGAACATCGCCAGCGGCGACACCGGACTTGCCCGCCAGCAGGCGCGACAGGTAGTCGAGCAGCGCGAACGAGGCATGTCTCGATCTCCTCGACCACCTGCGGCGTCAGCTTGTGCGGCTTGGCGACAAAGCGCTGCACAGCGGCTTCGCTGCCGCGCAGCACCAGCGCGGCCGCCGGCAGGCCGACCAGTTCGAGCGCGCCCACGCCCTGGTGGATCTGCGCGCGTGCGGTGCGCAGCACGGCGGGGTCGACCGTGTCGACGTCGGACTTGCCGAGCGCCTCGGCCTCCTTGCAGATAGCGGCGCAGCGACTTGTGCGCCGCTTCGAGCGAGCGACGCAACTCGTCGTGCACCCAGGCCAGGGCGCTCAGATCGTCGACCGTGTTCGCTCCGCTGGTGGCCGAGTGGCGGTGCGCGTGTCCATGCCAGGGCTCTTAGGTGAAGACGGTCACTCGATCTTGAACCGCGCCACCGACTGCTTCAGTTCCTCGGCAGTCCGCGACAGTTCGCGCACCATCTGCGCGGTGGAACGCGTGCCTTCTCCGGTCTGCTCGGTCACCGCGAAGATGTGCTGGATGTTGGCCGCCACCACGTTGGCCGAACGCGCTTCGCTGAGCGCCTGCGTTCGAAATCTGCTCAATCAGGTCGGCGAGCTGGCGCGACACGCGGTCGATCTCGCCCAGCGCGGTACCGGCCTTGTCGGACAGTCGGGCGCCTTCCACCACACCCTGCGTGGAGCGCTCCATGGCGCCCACCGCATCCTGGGTGTCGGTCTGAATGGTCTTCACCAGGGCCGCAATCTGGCGCGTCGCATCGCCGGAGCGTTCGGCCAGCCGCTGCACTTCTTCGGCCACCACCGAGAAGCCGCGTCCGGCTTCGCCGGCCGACGCGGCCTGAATGGCGGCGTTCAGGGCCAGCACGTTGGTCTGCTCGGTAATGTCGGAAATCAGCTCGGTGATTTCGCCGATCTCCTGCGACGATTCACCCAGCCGCTTGATCCGCTTGGAGGTTTCCTGGATCTGGTCGCGGATCGGGTTCATACCGCCGATGGTGTTCTGCACCGCGCGCAGACCCGACTCGGCCGCTTCCAGCGACTGACGCGCCACCTGCGGCCGTTTCCTGCGCCTGGGCCGACACCTCGTTGATTCGGCCGGCCATCTCCAGCACCGACTCGCCGGTGTCGCGGATCTCGCGCAGCTGCTCGGTCGAGGCGGCCAGCAGTTCGGTCGACGTGGCTTCCACCTGCGGCGTCGTCTGGGTCACGCGACCCACCGTGCTCTGCACCTGCGCCACCAGCGAGCGCAGCTCTTCCACCGTGTAGTTCACCGAGTCGGCGATGGCGCCGGTGATGTCTTCGGTCACCGTGGCTTGCTGCGTCAGGTCGCCTTCAGCCACCGTCTGCAGTTCGTTCATCAGTCGCAAAATGGCCGCCTGGTTGGCGTCGTTGACGCGCTTGGCTTCCTGCTCCTGGCGCTCGGCCTCGAGCCGCTGGTCCTCGGCGAGCTGCTGCGCGCTTGCGCCTGGTCATGCACGTACAGGCGCAGGCAAGCCCGCAGCCACCGGCGGCGATCAGCAGCGCGAACAGCCAGCAAGCGCCAGCAGGTCGCCGGCGCCGAAGCCGGTCTGTGTCGACAGGCCTGGCCTGCACCGCCTCCAGGCCTTTGCGCAGCGGTTCGCTGTCGGCAATGATCGACGGCCTGCGCTTCGCGCGCCGACACCAGGCCCTGCAGGTTGCCCAGAATGGCGCTGGCCTGCGTGCGGGTCTCTTCGTACAGCTTGAGCAGGGCGTCCAGGCGCTCCTTGGTCTGCGGATCCTTGCGTGCCGGGCAGGCGCAGTTCGGAGTTGCCATCGAGCAGGCCCTGGGCGATTTCGTGGAACGAGTTCAGGTCCTTGCCGAGCAGGAACACGGCCTCCGGGCTCACGCCCTCCATCGTCAGGAACTCGTTGGCCGATCTTGCCGATGCGCTGCGTCAGCATCACCAGCTGGCCGGCCGCCGAGAATCTCGGCCGGCGAGGCGTTCTGCTGCAGCTTGAGCGACGAGACCGTCTCGGCGATCTCCAGCAGGTCGGACGACTGGCGGTTGATGGTGCGCAGCGCCTGCCCCACCTGGGTCAGGATCTTCTGCTGCGCGATCACGGTGTTGGCGTTCTTCTCGGCACGCTCCACCAGCGGCAACAGCGGCTCGAGTCCGTCGCTGCACGTCGGCAGGCGCCGCCGCCAGGTCGCCATCGCCGGTCTTGCAGGCCGCGCACGGTCTTGGCCAGCACCTCGGCGCTCTCGCGCACCTCCGGGAAGGCCTGCGGCGCTGCCCACCAGCGCCTGCGACACCGACTTGGCCAGCCGCTGCGACTGCATCAGCGCCTGGCCGGTGGCAGCCACCTGGGCCGAACCCTTGGTCGCCGGCGTTCAGCGAGAAGACCGTCGCCGCCACCAGGCCGATCAGGCCGAACAGCACCAGGCCGACCAGGATGCGCTGCTGCTCGCGGCCGGGGCGATGCGCCGATCAGCGGCAGCCCGCTGCCCGTCGCGGTCGCGCGCCTCAGCCGGCGCGGCGCGACCTCGGTGAAGTCGGCCATCTCCGACGGCGCGGCCTCGGTGATGATGGACGAATCCATGTTGCGCCGTGGGCTGCATCGCGGCCATGTCGAGCGTGGCCGTGCCGCCCGGTCGCTGGGCAATGCGCAGGCCGGCATCGCGGCTGGCGGCCCGGGCTCGTCGAAGCGATCCTGCGCCAGCGTGTCCTCATGTCAGCGCCGCTGCATGTCCTTCGGCCCCAGCCCTTGAACTTGTTCAGGAAGCTCATGTGTTCCTCTTGCAGTCATGGATTGCCTGTTGCGGGCTCGGGGGCGGCTCAGCCCACGATCCTCAGGAAAGCCTCGTCGCCGGCCAGCGCCGGCCAGGTTCAGTTCTTGCCACTGCCGGCCGGCCGCATCGCGATAGCGCGACCGACGAAGGCGGGCTGGGCGACGAGTCATCGGTTTCACGGCGCAGTTGCTCTTCGCTGCGCAGGCCCGCCAGCCGGTCGACCAGCAGCGCGCAGTTCAGGTCGAGCGTCTGGTTGAATCCGACCAGTGCGCGACTGTTCGCGCGAACGCTCTCGCCCGTCTTCACGCCCAGGAACCCGGCCAGGTCCACCACGCCGTGCAGGTGCCCGCGCAGGTTGGCCACGCCCAGGAACCAGGGGTGCGTGTGCGGCACCGGCACCATCGGCGCGGACTGGCAAAGATCTCGCCGGCCTCGCTGCAGCGGAAACAGGAAGCCGCGCCCGCTGCACTCGACCGCCAGCCAGGACTGCCGCGCTGCTGCGTCCGTGCCGCCTGCAGGCCGCTCGGCCAGCCGGCTCTGGAGTTCTCGCAGTGCTTCCTTCTTGGCCATTCGGTGAGTCCGGGAGGTCGATCGCGCGACTCAGTCGAACGCCTTGATCTTGGCCATCAGCTCGTCGGCATCGACCGGCTTGACGATGTAGTCGCGCGCGCCCTGGCGCATGCCCCAGACCTTGTCGGTTTCCTGGTTCTTGCTGGTGCACATGATCACCGGCACGTTCGGCAAAGCGCGGGTCGCGGGTGATCGCGCGGGTGAGCTGGAAGCCGTTCTGGCCCGGGCATCACCACGTCCATCAGGATCAGGTCGGGCTTTTCCTCGCCCAGTCGGCGCATGGCCTCCTCGGCGTTCTCGGCGGTGCGCACGCTGAAGCCGCGCTTGGTCAGCAGGTCGGAAAGGAAATGCAGCTCGGTCTTCGAATCATCGACCAGCAGGATTTTCTGGATCGTCATGGCGGGTCCTCATCTGCGCGCCGGCGCTCGCGGGCGCGATCGGCACGAAGCTGCAGTCGGTGGGATCAAGCAGGCTGATCACGCGGCGCGCCGGTGCTGTGCCACCGCCTGCAGCAGCTGGTCTTTGGTGAACGGCTTGGTCAGATAGTCCTCGCGAGCCGACCATGCGGCCCGCGCGCCTTGTCGAACAAGCCGTCCTTGGACGACAGCATGATCACCGGCACTGCCGCGAATCGGGCGTTGCGCTTGATGATGGCGCAGGTCTGATAGCCGTCCAGGCGCGGCATCAGGATGTCGCAGAAGATCAGGTCCGGCTCGTGGTCGTTGACCTTGGCCAGCGCGTCGAAGCCGTCTTCGGCGAGCAGCACCTCGTGGCCACCCTGCTTCAGGAAGATTTCAGCGCTGCGCCGGATGGTGTTGCTGTCGTCGATCACCAGCACCTTGATGCCCTGGCGATCGGCGGGGATTCATTGCTCACCGAGCATTCTCCTCAACGACTCAGCCGGGCTGTCGGCCCAGCCGATCTGACGCTCAGCGGCGTCAGATCTGGACCATCTCGAAGTCTTCCTTGCGGGCGCCGCACTCCGGGCAGGTCCAGTTCATCGGCACCGCGTCCCACGCGGTGCCCGGCGCGATGCCGTGCTCGGGATCCCCGGCGGCCTCGTCATAGATCCATCCGCAGATGAGGCACATCCAGGTTCTGGGTTCGCTCACGGCGTTTGCCTTGGCCTTCACTACAATGGAATCAGATTGTAGCCATGCGAAATGGCAAAAAATCAAGGCCCCGTAGGTACATACGCAACATTCTTCACGTTTGGCTAGAGGTCGGCGGAATCGTTTGGCAACCCTATTTCGAGGCCGCTTCGGCACCTCGCCCATGACCGCTGAAACCACTTCAACCGACGCACCGGCCGAGCACTGCCGGAGCAGCCGGCACCGGCCTGCGTGATGAGCTTCAACGCCAGCGACCCGAGCGGCGCCGGCGGCCTCGCCGGCGACATGGCGACCATCGCCGCGATGGGCGCCCATGCGCTGCCGGTCGTGACCAGCATCGTGATGCGCGACACCGCCGAGGTCTTCGATCATCACGCCATCGACGCCGAGGCGGTGGTCGAGCAGGCGCGCAGCATCCTCGAGGACGTGACCATGGCCGCCTGGAAGGTCGGCTTCCTGGGTTCGGCCGAAGGCGTGAGCGCGGTGGCGGAGATCCTGTCGGACTACCCCGATGTGCCGCTGGTGGCCTACATGCCCAACCTGTCGTGGGTGGAAGAAGACGACCAGCAGGCCTACCTCGATGCCTTCCGCGAGCTGGTGCTGCCGCAGACCGAGGTGCTGGTGGGCAACCACCAGACGCTCACCGACTTGCTGCTGCCGGACTGGGACGGCGAGCGCCCCGCCTCGCCGCGCGAGCTGGCGGTGGCCGCGGCCGAGCACGGCACGCGCTTCGTGCTGGTGACCGGGCTGCTGCTGCCAGCCGCCAAGGGCCCGAGCCAGTTCCTCGACAACGTGCTGGCCTCGCCGCAAGGCGCCATCACCGGCGAGAAGTTCGAGCGCTTCGAGGTCAGCTTTCGTCGGCGCGGGCGACACGCTGTCGGCCGCGCTGGCCGCGCTGCTGGCCTCGGGCGCCGAACTGCACGCCGCCGTCGGCGAAGCGCTGGCCTTCCTCGACCAGGCGCTCGACGCGGGCTTCCGCCCCGGCATGGGCAACGTGGTTCCCGACCGCTTCTTCTGGGCCCTGCCGCCGGCCGAAGGCGACGAGCCGGCGCGCCGCCGACGAACGCCGACTTCCTCGCGACCTGCCCAAGAGCCCGCGACATGTCCACTGAGACGCAAGACCAACGCACATCCCTGTTCGACCGCGCCCAGAACGTCATCCCCGGCGGCGTGAACTCGCCGGTGCGCGCTTTCCGCGCCGTCGGCGGCACGCCGCGCTTCATCGCGCGCGCCCAGGGCGCCTACATGTTCGACGCCGAAGGGCGAGCGCTACATCGACTACATCGGCTCCTGGGGCCCGATGATCCTGGGCCACGGCCACCCGGCGGTGCTGGATGCGGTGCAGAAGGCCGCGCTCGACGGCTTCTCGTTCGGCGCGCCGACCGAGCGCGAGATCGAACTGGCCGAGGAGATCCTGTCGCTGGTGCCGAGCATGGAGCAGGTGCGCCTGGTCAGCTCGGGCACCGAGGCGGCGATGAGCGCGACTGCGCCTGGCGCGCGGCGCCACCGGGCCGCAGCAAGATCATCAAGTTCGAAGGCTGTTACCACGGCCACGCCGACGCGCTGCTGGTCAAGGCCGGCTCGGGCCTGGCCACCTTCGGCCACCCCACCAGCGCCGGCGTGCCGCCCGAGGTGGTGCAGCACACGCTGGTGCTCGAGTACAACAACGTGACGCAGCTCGAAGAGGCGTTCTCGCTGCACGGCAGCGAGCTCGCCTGCGTGATGATCGAGCCGATCGCCGGCAACATGAACTTCGTGCGCGCCAGCGTGCCGTTCATGACAGCGGCTGCGCGAGCTGTGCACGCAGCACGGCGCGCTGCTGGTGTTCGACGAGGTGATGACGGGCTTCCGCGTCGCGCTGGGCAGCGCGCAGAGCGTGTACGCCAAGCTGATCCCCGGCTTCGCGCCGGACATGAGCGTGTTCGGCAAGGTCATCGGTGGCGGCATGCCGCTGGCGGCGTTTGGCGGCAAGCGGGCGGTGATGGAGCAGCTCGCGCCGCTCGGGCCCGGTGTACCAGGCCGGCACGCTGTCGGGCAACCCGGTGGCCACGGCCTGCGGTCTGGCCACGCTGCGCGAGATCGCCAAGCCGGGCTTCTTCGACGCGCCTCGGCCAGCGCACCCGCTCGCTGGTCAGCGGCCTGCTGGGCGCGGCGAAGCGAGCCGGCGTGCCGATGGTGGGCGACTGCGAAGGCGGCATGTTCGGCTTCTTCTTCGGCAGCAGCCTGCCGCAGAACTACCCGGCCGTGATCGCCACCGACAAGGAGCGCTTCAACCGCTTCTTCCACGCCATGCTGGAATCGCGGCGTGTACTTCGCGCCGGCGCTGTACGAAGCCGGCTTCGTCAGCTCGGCGCACACCGCCGACGACATCGCCGCCACGGTGGCCGCCGCGGCACGCTGCCTGCGCGCCTGATGCGCTGAATCGCCGGCCGTCAGGCCGGTGACGAGCGCAGGCCGTAGGTCTTGCCGCCGAGAAAAACGTACTCGGCCCGCAGCACCGGATCGCCCTTTTCTTCGGTGAAGGTGAAGCCGAGCAAGGCGACACGGTCACCGTTCTTGATCTCGGGCACCTTCCAGGCCTCCATGCGCGACAGCGGGGCCAGTTCGATCTGCCAGACCTTGTCGCGGCGCTTGGGCAGCACCGCGGCCGCGAGCAGCTTGGCCCCGTCCACCGGCGAGGACTGGGCCGGCACCGCGCGCTGGGCCAGGTCGGCTGGCAGCTTGAGGTCGGACTGCAGCTCGAGATCGAATTCCACGTGCGGGTTGCGCCAGGCCACCTTGCGGGCGAGACCTTCGAGGTAGATCGGCCGGCCCTGGTCGAAACTGCTCCAGCCGTGGTGCGCGAACACCGGTGGCACAGCGATGAGTCCCGTGGCGGCGAAGACAAGCTCTCTGCGGTTCATGCGTCGCTCCCGTTCAGTAGTAGGCAATCCATCGACCGCAGATGATGACGGCGACCCAAATCCCCAAGGAAGCCAGGGTCTGCAGCCGCGCCGTCCGATCCAGACGTTCGAGGCTGCCGCGCGCGTGAAAGCTCGCGGCGTTCAGGCCCGCCAGCGTCACCAGCCCCATCTTCACGATGAACACGCGGTTCGCGATGAGCTCGGCGGGCTGGCTGATGAACATCGTGCAGGCCGCTGAGCGCAATCAACGCAAAGCCCGCCAGCGTCACCGGCAAGGCCAGGCGCGCAAGGGGCTGCACCGGCAAGCTGGCGCCCAGACCCCAGACCCGCAACTCCACCAGCAACAGACTGCCCAGCAGCATCGCGATGCCCACGATGTGCACCACCTCCAGTGCGGGATAGAGCCAGGGGTTGGAGGCAATCCAGGCAAAGCCGGCGGCATCGGTTCGCGGGGTCATGCAAGCACCTTAGCAGCAAGCGCCGCTCCGTAGAATCGGGCCATGCACATCCACATCCTGGGCATCTGCGGCACGTTCATGGGCGGCCTGGCCGCGCTGGCCCGGGAGAGCGGACACCGCGTCACCGGCTGCGACGCCAACGTCTACCCGCCCATGAGCGACCAGCTGCGCGCGCTCGACATCGACCTGATCGAAGGCTACGGCGCGGATCAGCTCGCGCTGCGGCCCGACCTGTTCGTGGTGGGCAACGTCGTCACGCGCGGCAATGCGCTGATGGAGGCCATCCTCGACGCCGGCGCGCCGTACACCAGCGGGCCGCAGTGGCTGGCCGAGCACGTGCTTCAAGGTCGCCATGTGCTGGCCGTCGCCGGCACGCACGGCAAGACCACCACCACGTCGATGCTCGCCTGGGTGCTCGAGCAGGCCGGTCTTGCGCCGGGCTTTCTGGTGGGCGGTGTGCCGCTGAACTTCGGCGTCTCCGCGCGCTTGGGAGGCAGCGGAACCGACGCACCGCCAGCGTCAGGCCGCCCCTTCGTCATCGAGGCCGACGAGTACGACACCGCGTTCTTCGACAAGCGCAGCAAGTTCGTGCACTACCGGCCGCGCACGGCGGTGCTGAACAACCTCGAGTACGACCACGCCGACATCTTCGAGAACCTGGCCGCCATCGAACGTCAGTTCCACCACCTCGTGCGCACCGTGCCGTCGCAGGGCCGGCTGGTGGTCAATGCCCGAGAGGAAAGCCTGCAGCGCGTGCTGGCCATGGGCTGCTGGAGCGAAGTGCTGCGCTTCGGCGCACGCAAGGAAGAGCCAGGCGCGCTGCGCGCCCGCGGCGAGCCGCATGCTTTCGACGTGCTGCGCGGCAGCCTCAAGATCGCCCGCGTCGAGTGGTCCTTGCTCGGCGAGCACAACCAGCTGAACGCCCTGGCGGCGATCGCCGCGGCCGAGCACCTGGGCGTGGCGCCGGCCGTGGCGGCCAAGGCCCTGGCCAGCTTCGAGAATGTGCGGCGCCGGCTTGAACTGCGCGGCGAGGCGCGCGGCATCAAGGTCTATGACGACTTCGCCCACCACCCGACCGCCATGCGCACCACGGTCAACGGTCTGCGGCGCAAGGTGGGGGTGCAGCGCATCCTCGCGGTGTTCGAGCCGCGCTCCAACACGATGAAGCTCGGCGCGATGAAGGCGCAGCTGCCGTGGTCACTCGAAGAGGCGGACCTGGCCTTCTGCCACAGCGGGGGCCTCGGCTGGAGCGCCGAAGAAGCCCTCGCGCCGATGGGCAAGCAGGCAGTGGTGTGCAACACCATCGACGCGCTGGTGGCGCGCGTGGTGGCCGCGGCCCGCCCCGGCGATCACATCCTGTGCATGAGCAATGGCGGCTTCGGTGGCGTGCACGGCAAGTTGCTCGAGGCGCTCGAGCGGGCGCCCTGATCCCGCTGCGGTTTCAGGCCTGCGGCGTTCCGAGCGACACGCCTATCGCGCGCGCAGCCAGCACCAACGGGTGATCGACCGCCACACGGCGGTTCCTGCCCGCCACGTCGGCCAGCGGCACGCTGTCCATCTCGGTGCCGCGCAGCACCACCATGCGGTTGAACTGCCGCTGAGCGATCAGATCGGCGGCCGCATGGCCGCAGCGGGTGGCCAGCACGCGGTCATAGGCCGTGGGCGCACCGCCGCGCTGCACATGACCCAGCACGGTGGTTCGCACTTCGCTGTCCAGCAGGGGCTGCAACTGTTCGCGCAGCAGATTGCCCACGCCGCCCAGGCGGATGGGATCGGGGCCGCCCTCCACGCGCGCGTGCACGGTGAGCTCGCCGCCTTCGGGCCGGGCGCCTTCGGCCATGGCGATCACGGTGAAGCGCTGGCGCGACTCGCGCTCGCGGCAGACGCGCGCCACCTCGTCCAGCCGGTACGGCAGCTCAGGGATGAGGATCACGTCCGCGCCACTGGCCAGGCCGGCCTCCAGCGCGATCCAGCCGGCATAGCGGCCCATGGTCTCGAGGATCATCACGCGGCCATGGCTCTGGCCGGTGGTCTGCAGCCGGTCCAGCGCCTCGGTGACGATGGCCACGGCGGTGTCGAAGCCGAAGCTGCGGTCGGTGTGGGCGATGTCGTTGTCGATGGTCTTGGGCAGCCGACGATGGGCACGCCCTTGAGCGACAGCCGGTGCGCGATGTCCATGCTGCCGTCGCCACCGATGACCACAAGGGCGTCCAGGCCGAGCGCGCGCACGTTCGCCACGGCGGCGTCCGAAACATCGGCGCCGCCCGCGCCGAAGTAGGCAAAGGGATCGGCCCGGTTGTGCGTACCCAGGATGGTGCCGCCAGCGTTGACCAGGACGCCGAGACCGCAGCCAGATCCAGCGGCCGCACGCGGTGCTCGATGAGCCCGAGAAAGCCCTGCTCGATGCCCAGGACCTGCGTGCCACGCTCGAGGATGAGCGACTTGGTCACCGCGCGGATGACCGCGTTCAGTCCCGGGCAGTCTCCGCCTCCGGTGAGCACGCCGACCTTCATGCCATTCCCCCTTCTGTCATCCTTCGTGTCATCGTCGACACCTTGTGAGTGCTTCAGTGTAGGCCCGGCCGATAGACTGTCTGCTGATTGCGCACGACCATGACCACGCCGCCCACGCACCTGCTCTACCTGCACGGCTTCCGCTCCTCGCCGCAGTCGACCAAGGCGCGTCAGGTGGCCCAGTGGATGCAGCGGCACCGGCCTGAGGTGACCTGGTGGTGCCCGCAGCTGCCGCCCTCGCCTCGCGAAGCGATGCACGCGGTGTTCACTGGTGTGGCGGCGTGGCCCACGTCGCGGATGGCGGTGATCGGCAGCTCGCTCGGCGGCTTCTACGCCACGATCGTGGCGGAACGCCTCGGCTGCCCGGCAGTGCTGCTCAACCCGGCGGTCGATCCAGCGCGCGACCTCGCCACTTACATCGGCGAACAACACGCGTACCACGACCCGTCTGACCGGTTCTACTTCCGCCCGGAGTTCATCGACGAGCTGCGCCAGATCGCCCCGGCAGCGATCACGCAGCCGGATCGCTACCTCGCCATCATCGCCAAGGGCGATGAAGTGCTCGACTGGCGCGAGATGACCGCGCGTTACGCCGGCTGCCGCATCAAACTTCTCGAAGGTGGCGACCACGCGCTGTCGGATTTCGACCAGCATCTCCCGGATCTGCTTCACTTCCTCCAACTCGCATGAAACTCAAGGACAAGGTCTGCATCGTCACCGGCGCGGCACAGGGCATCGGCCTGGCCACGGCGCTCAAGTTCGCCCGCGAGGGTGCCGTGGTTGCGGTGTGCGATCTGCGCGCCGCGGCGGTCGATGCCGCGGTGGCTGCCTGCCGCGAGCTCGGCGCACGCTGCGAGGGCTACGTCGTCGACGTCACCCAACGCGCGTCGGTCGACGCGATGGTGGCCGCGGTGAAGGCTGCCTTCGGCCGCATCGACGTGCTGGTCAACAACGCCGGCATCACCAAGGACGCGCGGCTGCAGAAGATGACGCTCGAGCAGTTCGACGCCGTGATCGACGTGAACCTGCGCGGCGTCTTCCATGCCACCCAGGCGGTGGTGGACACGATGGTGGCCCAGGGCAGCGGGGTGATCCTGAACGCCAGCTCGGTCGTGGGCATCTACGGCAACTTCGGCCAGACCAACTATGCGGCGAGCAAGTTCGGCGTGATCGGTTTCACCAAGACCTGGAGCCGCGAGCTCGGTCCCAAGGGTATCCGCGTCAACGCGGTGGCGCCCGGCTTCGTCGAGACGCCCATCCTGGGCACCATCCCCGACAAGGTGCTCGACCACATGCGCGAGCAGGTGCCGCTCAAGCGCCTGGGCCGCCCGGAGGAGATCGCCAACGTCTACGCGTTCCTGCGTCCGACGAGGCCAGCTATGTCAACGGCGCGGTGATCGAGGTGTCGGGCGGGATGACGGTGTAGCGAAACCGTGCCCTTGGGGAACGCACGTCACTTGTTCCAGGTGACGATGGTCCAGACCACGCGGCCCCAGATCTCGAAGTTGAACCAGGCCAGGGCGATGGTGATCGTCCACTGGCGCAGCTTGCGTGCCCAGGTCCTTGAGCCGGTCGATCGTCGCGAATGACGTAGAGCATGAAAATGGAAAGCCAGCCTGCGGCGAACAGGCCCAGCAGCACACCCATGATCCAGCGGAATATCGTCATTCGATGACCTTCAGAGCACCAACACCATCCGTTCGAGCATCAGCACCGCAAAGAAGCCGAGCGCGGCGACCACGGTCCACTTGACGATGCGGATGCCGAACGCGCCAGCGCGGCTGGCCGGTGCCGACGTACATCGCAAAGCACAGCAGCCCGGCCACGAGCAGCAGCAGGACGATCCAGCGAAAGATCAGCATCGTGCCGGCTCCAGCGGCTACCAGGCCGGAGCCAGTTCGGCCAGGCCGGCCGGCGCGCGCCGGTGCGTCGTCAAAGGTGACGATCTCGTAGGCCTCGGGGTCGGCCAGCAGGGCGCGCAGCAGCTTGTTGTTGAGCGCATGGCCCGACTTGAAGGCGCTGTAGGCCGCCAGCAGCGGGTGGCCGGCGATGGACAGGTCGCCGATGGCGTCGAGGATCTTGTGCTTCACGAACTCGTCGTCGTAGCGCAGGCCGTCGCTGTTGAGCACCTTGTAGTCGTCGACGACGATCACGTTGTCCATGCTGCCGCCCAGGCCCAGGCCGCGTGAGCGCATCATCTCCACGTCCTTGGTGAAGCCGAAGGTGCGGGCGCGCGCGATCTCGCGCTTGTACTGGCCCGAGCCCATGTCGAACTCCACGCGCTGGCCGGTCTGATTGACCGCCGGGTGGTCGAACTCGATCTCGAAGCTGAGTTTGTAGCCTTCGAACGGCTCGAGCCTCGCCCACTTCAGGCGTGCGCCCTCGCCTTCGCGCACTTCGACCGCCTTCTTGACGCGGATGAAACGCTTGGGCGCATCCTGCAGCTCGATGCCGGCGCTTTGCAGCAGGAAGACGAACGAGGCCGCCGAGCCGTCGAGGATCGGCACCTCTTCGGCCGTGATGTCGATGATGAGGTTGTCGATGCCCAGGCCCGGCACAGGCCGACAGCAGGTGCTCGACGGTCTTCACCTTGGGCCCGCCCGGATCGCCTCGCGGCGACAGGGTGGTGGCCATGCGCGTGTCGGTGACGGCCTCGGCCTCGACCTTGAAGTCGACCGGCTGCGGCAGATCGACCCGCCGGAACACGATGCCGTGGTCCGGCGGCGCCGGGCGCAGCGTGAGCTCCACCCGCTGACCGCCGTGCACACCCACGCCCACCGCGCGGGTGATGGACTTGAGGGTGCGTTGCTTCACCATGGCCTGAATTGTCCCTGATCCGGCACGCCGACGCGCCACGAAGCGATCAATCACCTCCACGGCGTCAACTCCGCCGATCGAGCAACCGCAGCGGAACCGGTGCTGCCGGTCCGCTGGCGGTGCCCCGTGGGCCATGCAGGTGGCCCCTCCATGGCCCCAGAGGGGAAGCGCCGTGAGGCGCTCCGGGGGTGGGTCATCAATCCGCCTGCTTGCGCAGGAACGCCGGGATCTCGATCTCGTCCATGCCGTTGCTGGCCAGCGCGTCCACCTTGGCGGCGGCCGTGCGGCCGTTGCGCCAGACGCTGGGCGTGTTCAGCGCCGTGTAGTCGTGCGTCGGCGGCGCTGCCCCCGGCTGACAGGCGTGGTCAGCACCGGCAGGTTGTCGGTGCCGGTGCGCTGCACTGCGGTGCTGTGCACCATCTGGATCGGCGCCTGCACGCGCTTGGCCGGGCTCAGGCCGGTGGCGATGACCGTGACGCGCAGCTGGTCGCCCAGGCTTTCGTCGTAGGCGGTGCCGTAGATCACGTGCGCATCTTCCGCGGCGTAGCGGCGGATGGTGTTCATCGCGTTGCGGCTCTCGCTCAGCTTGAAGTGTTGCCGGTTGGCGCGCGATCAGCACCAGCACGCCGCGTGCGCCCGACAGGTCGATGCCTTCGAGCAGCGGGCAGGCCACCGCCGCTTCGGCCGCCTTGTTGGCGCGGTCCGGGCCGCTGGCGCTGGCCGTGCCCATCATCGCCTTGCCGGGCTCGCCCATCACGGTCTTCACGTCCTCGAAGTCGACGTTCACCATGCCCGGGATGTGGATGATGTCGCTGATGCCGCCGACCGCGTTCTTCAGCACGTCGTTGGCGTGCGCGAAGGCCTGGTCCTGCGTGACGTCGTCGCCCAGCACCTCGAGCAGCTTGTCGTTCAGGATCACGATCAGCGAGTCGACGTTGGCTTCGAGTTCGGCCAGGCCGGCGTCGGCCGCCTTCATGCGGCGCCCGCCTTCGAACTCGAACGGCTTGGTCACCACGCCGACGGTCAGGATGCCCATCTCCTTGGCCACGCGCGCGATCACCGGCGCGGCGCCGGTGCCGGTGCCGCCGCCCATGCCGGCGGTGATGAACAGCATGTTGGCGCCGTCGATCGCCTGGCGGATGCGGTCCACCGCCTCTTCGGCCGCGGCCTTGCCGGCCTCGGGCTTGGCGCCTGCGCCCAGGCCGGTGCTGCCCAGCTGGATCAGCTGGTCGGCGGCCGATCGGTTGAGCGCCTGTGCGTCGGTGTTGGCGCAGATGAATTCCACGCCTTGCACGCCGTTGGCGATCATGTGCTCGACCGCGTTGCCGCCGCCGCCGCCCACGCCGATCACCTTGATCTGGGTGCCGAGGTCGAACTCTTCAATCATTTCGATGGCCATGGTGTTTCTCCTGTCCTGGTCTGCAGTTGCCGTGAGGTGTGGTTCTGGTCGCGTGGGGTGCTGTTGTGTGCGTGTGGTGCCCGGTCCCCTCCGGGTCTTGGGTGATCTCTGGGTTCATCGTGTCCGGGTGGGTCATGCTGGTTCATGGATCCCCCAGGCTTCGTGGATGTCGAAGGCGCCCGCGTCGGTGCTGGCGAACTCGTACTCGCGCTCGGCGGCGGTGATGCCCAGCATGCCGGGACAATCGGCCCACAACATGGGCAGCTGGTGCGGCAGGCGCGGCGCGGCGACGCGCCGACGCTGTGGCGGGGAGGCCGGCTCGCTGGCCTGGAATCCGGCGAACCATTGGCGCATCAGGCCTTTGCGGGGGTTGCGCAAGCTGAGGATCATGTTGTTGCTCCTGGATCAGAAGTTGCCGAGAAACCAGTCCTTGGCCCGACCGAACAGGGTCTGCACCGAACCGGCCTGCTGAGCGGCACGCTGGCCGCGGGTGCGCGAGAGGCGCGCTTCTTCGAGAAGTCCCATCACCGTGGCCGACCGTGGGTTGGCCACCATGTCGTAGAGCGCACCGTGGTACGTGGGGATGCCCTTGCGCACCGGCTTGAGGAAGATGTCTTCGCCCAGCTCCACCATGCCCGGCATCACTGCTGCGCCGCCGGTGATGACGATGCCGCTGGACAGCAGTTCCTCGAAACCGCTCTCGCGGATCACCTGGTGCACCAGCGAGTAGATCTCCTCGATGCGCGGCTCGATCACGCCGGCCAGCGCCTGGCGCGAGAGCATGCGCGGCGCGCGGTCGCCCAGGCCTGGCACCTCGAGGCTCTCGCTCGGGTCGGCCAGCAGCTGCTTGGCCACGCCGAAGGCGACCTTGATCTCCTCGGCGTCCTTGGTCGGCGTGCGCAGCGCCATGGCGATGTCGCTCGTGATCAGGTCGCCGGCGATCGGAATCACCGCGGTGTGGCGGATCGCGCCGTCGGTGAAGATCGCCACGTCGGTGGTACCGGCGCCGATATCGACCAGCGCGACGCCCAGATCCTTCTCATCGTCGGTGAGCACGGCGTGGCTGCTGGCACTGGGGTTGAGCACCAGCTGATCCACTTCGAGCCCACAACGGCGCACGCACTTCACGATGTTCTCGGCCGCGCTCTGCGCGCCGGTCACGATGTGCACCTTCACCTCGAGGCGGCCCCCGGACATGCCGATGGGCTCCTTGACCTCGTGACCATCGATCACGAACTCCTGCGCCTGCACCAGCAGCAGCCGCTGGTCATTGGGGATGTTGATGGCCTTGGCCGTCTCGACCACGCGCGCCACGTCGACCGGCGTGACTTCCTTGTCGCGCACGATGACCATGCCGGTGCTGTTCTGGCCGCGGATGTGGCTGCCGGTGATGCCGGTGTAGACGCGTGTGATCTTGCAGTCGGCCATCAGCTCGGCTTCCTTGAGCGCCTGCTGGATGGACTGCACCGTGGCATCGATGTTGACCACCACACCGCGCTTGAGACCGTGCGTGGGCGCCACGCCGAGCCCGGCGATGCGCAGCTCGCCGCCCGGCAGCACCTCGGCCACCACCGCCATCACCTTGGCAGTGCCGATGTCCAGGCCGACCACGAGATCCTTGTATTCCTTGGCCATGTTCTGGTCCTCTTATTTCCTGCGGGCCTGCTCGGCGGGGGTGAGCGTGGTCGACACCCCCCGCAGGCGAACCGCGTAGCCATCGCTGTGGCGCAAGTCGGCGTGCGCGATCGGACGCTGGTGCTGTGCCACCACCTGCGGCACGGTCGCCACAAAGCGGCGCGCGCGTTCGCGCAGTTCGTCGTCGGTGCCGCGGCCGAGTTCGATCTGGGCACCGCTGTCGAGTTCGGCGCGGAACGAGCCGCGGCCGGTGAGCACCAGCGTTTCGATCTGCAGGTCCAGCGCCTTGAACATCGGCTGCAGTTGCTGCAGCAGGGTCAGCATGCGGGCCGACTGGCCCTCCGGTCCCTGAAGCACCGGCAGGTCGTCGTCCTCGACGTCGCCAGGGTTCGCCTCAAACACTTCGCCGAAGGTGTTGACGAGCTTGTCGGAACCGGTCTCGGTGCTCCACAGCGCGGCGGCGCGGTGTTCCTCCAGGCGTACCGCCAGACGGTTGGGCCACACCCGCCGCACCACCGCATGCCGCACCCAGGGCACGGCCTCGAAGGCGCGCTGCGTCGCCGCGAGATCGATGGTGAAGAAGTTGCCGGCCAGACGCGGCGCGGCGTTGGCCCGGATGGTGGAGACGCTGTTGCGCGTCACGTCGCCCTCGATGCGGATCGAGCGCACGGCGAACATCGGCTGGCGCGCGATCCAGAAGAGCAGGGCCGCCATCAGCGCAAACGCACTCAGCACCGCCAACGCCGACGCGGTCGCGTTCATCCAGCGGATGTCGGCGGGCAGAGGCGCGGCAAATGAAGCGGTGCGGGCCATGTCAGGGCTGCGATGGGTTGGATGCGTTGAACGTGCCGGAGGCAACGCTCGGCGTGTCGAGCGTCGCGTGGGCGATGAGGTGCAGGCACAGCTGCTCGTAGCTCATGCCGGCGGCCTTGGCCGACATCGGCACCAGCGAATGCGAGGTCATGCCGGGGCTGGTGTTCATCTCCAGCAGGAAGGGGCGGCGATCGGCGGCGCGGATCATGAGGTCGGCGCGGCCCCAGCCGCGGCAGCCGAGCGAGCGGTAGGCGGCGACCACCAGCCGCTGGATCTCGCGCTCCTCGGCCTCGGGCAGGCCGCTGGGCACGAGGTACTGCGTGACATCGGTGAAGTACTTGTTCTGGTAGTCGTAGGCGCCTTCGGGCGCCACGATCTTGATCACCGGCAGCGCGTGCGCCGAGTCGCCCTCGCCCAGCACCGGGCAGGTGACTTCGTCGCCTTCGATGAACTCCTCGCACAGCACCTCGTGGTCGTAGCGGGCCGCCAGGGCCACGGCGTCCTGCATCTGCGAGTAGCCCTTGACCTTGGTGACACCGATCGACGAGCCTTCATGCGGCGGCTTCACGATCAACGGCAGGCCGAGTTCGTCCGGCACGGTGATGACCCGCTCGCGAACCTGATCTGCGCGCCGCAGGTTGACGTAGCGCGGCGTCGGCAGGCCATCGGCCAGCCACAGGCGCTTGGTCATCACCTTGTCCATGGCCAGGGCCGAGGCCATCACGCCCGAACCGGTGTACGGGATGCCCAGCAGTTCGAGCGCGCCC
This sequence comes from uncultured beta proteobacterium, assembly GCA_963739925.1. GTDB lineage: Bacteria > Pseudomonadota > Gammaproteobacteria > Burkholderiales > Burkholderiaceae_C > CAVUBY01. The sequence goes on from CAVUBY010000004.1 coordinate 478,038, forward strand.
TGCACGCTGCCGTCTTCACCATGGCGGCCGTGCAGTGCGATGAAGCAACGTGCGAAGCCCTCGTGACGCAGCTCGGCCAGCTCGCGCTGCGAGGGATCGAAGGCATGCGCGTCCACGCCCTGCGAGCGCAGCGCCGCCAGCACGCCGGTGCCCGACATGATGGACACCTCGCGCTCGGCCGAGCTGCCGCCCATCAGCACCGCCACCTTGCCCAGGGCTTTGGCGTCGATGGTCATGACACCCCTCCCTTCAGCAGTTCGGCCACCTGGGCCGGCACGTTGCCGATCGAGCCGGCACCCATCGAGATCACCACGTCACCATCGCGCGCCTGGTCGGCGATGGCGCGCGGCATGTCGGCGATGTCGCCCACGAACACCGGGTCGACCTTGCCTGCCACGCGCAGCGCGCGGGCCAGGGCGCGGCCGTCGGCGGCGACGATCGGCGCTTCGCCGGCGGCGTAGACCTCGGCCAGCAGCACGGCGTCGGCGCTGCCGATCACCTTGACGAAATCCTCGAAGCAGTCGCGCGTTCGGGTGTAGCGGTGCGGCTGGAACGCGAGCACCAGGCGCCGCCCCGGAAACGCGCCGCGCGCGGCCTCGAGCGTGGCGGCCATTTCCACCGGGTGATGGCCATAGTCGTCGACCAGGGCGAACCGGCCACCGCCGTGGCTGGCGGACACCGGCTGGTCTTCATAGCGCTGGAAGCGCCGGCCCACGCCGCGGAACTCGGCCAGCCCCTTGGTGACCGCCGCATCGGGCAATTCGAGCTCAGCCGCCACCGCAATGGTGGCCAGCGCATTGAGCACGTTGTGGCGGCCGGGCAGGTTGAGGGTGATGTCGAGGTCGGGCATGCGCACGCCATTGCGCCGCTGCACCGTGAAGTGCATGGTGCCGCCCTCGCGCGCGCTGACGTCCACGGCGCGCACCATCGCGTCTTCGCCGAAGCCGTAGCTCACCAGCGGGCGCGAGATCATCGGCATGATCGAGCGCACGCCGGCATCGTCGGCGCAGAGGATGGCCGCGCCGTAGAACGGCATGCGGTGGATGAAGTCCACGAAGGCCTGCTTGAGCCGGGCGAAATCGTGGCCATAGGTGTCCATGTGGTCGGCGTCGATGTTCGTCACCACCGCCATCACCGGCAGCAGGTTGAGGAAGGACGCATCCGACTCGTCGGCCTCGACCACGATGTAGTCGCCCGCGCCCAGCCGCGAATTGGCGCCCGCCGCGTTGAGCCGCCCGCCGATCACGAAGGTGGGGTCCACGCCTGCTTCGGCGAGCACGCTGGTCACCAGGCTGGTGGTGGTGGTCTTGCCGTGCGTGCCCGCGATCGCGATGCCTTGCTTGAGCCGCATCAGTTCGGCCAGCATCACCGCGCGCGGCACCACCGGCACGCGTCGGGCGCGCGCCGCGATCACCTCGGGGTTGTCGCCGCGCACGGCGGTGGACGTGACCACGGCTTCGGCACCGGCGATGTTCTCGGCCGCGTGCCCGATCGCCAGCCGGATGCCCAGCGACGCCAGCCGCCGCGCGGTGGGGCTGTCGCTCTGGTCGGAGCCCGACACCACATAGCCCAGGTTGTGCAGGATCTCGGCGATGCCGCTCATGCCGGCGCCGCCGATGCCCACAAAATGGATGTGCTTGACGGCGTGTTTCATGCGGCCACCAACCCTTCGATCTCGTCGGCCACGCGCGCCGCGGCGCGCGGGCTGGCCAGCGTGCGGGCGCGCTTGGCCATGGCGAGCAGGCGACTCGCGCGTCATGCCGGCCAGCAGGTCGGCCAGGCGGCGCGGCGTGAGCTCGGCTTGCGGCAGGTGGATGCCGGCGCCTTGCGCGGCCATCCACTGCGCGTTGTCGCGCTGGTGCGAGGTGGTGCTCACCACCAGCGGCACCAGCACCGCGGCCACGCCGGCGGCGCAGAGCTCGCTCACGGTGACCGCGCCCGCGCGGCAGACGATCACATCGCAATCGGCAAGCCGGCGCGCCATGTCGTCGATGAAGGGCAGCACCTCGGCCTCGACACCCGCCTGGGCGTAAGCGGCCTGCACGGCTGCCAGATTGGCCTCGCCGGTCTGGTGGGTGACCCGCGGCCGGCTCGCCGGGTCCAGCAGCGCCAGCGCCTGCGGCACCACCTCGTTGAGCACCCGCGCTCCCAGGCTGCCACCGACCACCAGCACGCGCAGCGTGCCGTCGCGCCCAGTGAAACGCTCGCCAGGATCGGGCAGGGCCTCGATCTCGGCACGCACCGGATTGCCGGTGACCACGGCCCGCTTCACGCCCTGCACGGCCGGGCCGGCAAAGCCGAAGGCGATGCGGTCGGCGATCGGCAGCAGGGCCTTGTTGCTCAGCAGCAGGGCGGCGTCGGCGTTCACCAGCATCAGTGGCTTGTTGAGCAACGAGGCCATCAGCCCGCCCGGAAAGCACACATAGCCGCCCATGCCGAGCACCGCGCCGGCATGGCGGCGGCGGATGATGCGCAGGCAGTTCCAGAACGCACCCAGCAGCCGGATGCCACCGGTCAGCGTGTGCACGAGGCCCTTGCCGCGCAGGCCGCTGAAGGCGATGTTGTCCATGGGGATGCCGCTGGGCGGCACCAGCCGGTTCTCCATGCCGTGGGTGGTGCCCAGCCAGCTCACCGACCAGCCGCGTGCCTGCATCTCGCGCGCCACCGCCAACCCGGGGATGACGTGGCCCCCCGTACCGGCGGCCATGACGATCAGGTGGCGCGCGGTCATGAACGACCTCCACGCATCGAGCTGTCGGTTCTCGATGTCGATGCGCAGCACGATCGCCAGCGCGATCAGGTTCATCACGATCGCCGAGCCGCCGTAGCTCATCAAGGGCAGCGTCAGCCCCTTGGTGGGCAACACGCCGAGGTTCACGCCCATGTTGATGAAGGCCTGGCCACCCACCCAGATGCCGATGCCCTGCGCAAACAGGCCCGCGAACACGCGGTCAAGCGCAATCGCCTGCCGGCCGATGTGAAACAGCCGGCGCGACAGCCAGAAGAACGCAAACACCACGCAGGCCACGCCGACGAAGCCCAGTTCTTCGCCGATCACGGCCAGCAGGAAGTCGGTGTGCGCCTCGGGCAGGTAGTGCAGTTTCTCGACGCTGCTGCCCAGACCCTGGCCGAACAGTTCGCCGCGGCCGAAGGCGATGAGCGAATGCGACAGCTGGTAGGCCTTGCCCAGGGTGTACTTCTCGTCCCACGGGTTGAGGTAGGCAAAGATGCGTTCGCGCCGCCACTCGCTCAGCGAGATCATCAGGACGAAAGCACCGATGAGCACCGCAGTGATCAGCAGGAACATGCGGCCGTTCACGCCACCGAGGAAGAGGATGCCCATCGCGATCATCGCGATGACGAGGAAGGCACCCATGTCGGGCTCGGCCAGCAGCAGCAGGCCGACCACGCCCACGGCAATCGCCATGGGAATGACCGCCTGGAAGAAGTTCTCGCGCGCTTCCATCTTGCGCACCATGTAGCCGGCGGCGTACATCGCGATGCCCACCTTGGCCAGCTCCGACGGCTGGAAATTCATCACCCCGAGCGGAATCCAGCGGCGCGCGCCGTTGATCGGCTTGCTGATGAAGGGCATCAGCACCAGCACCAGCAGCACCAGCGAGGCCACGAACACCCAGGGCGCGGCGCGCTCCCACACCTTCACCGGCAGTTGCACCACCACCAGCGCGGCGACGAAGGCCACGAACAGCGAGACCGAGTGCCGCACCAGGAAGTGGTTGGGCGCGTAGCGCGCGAACTTCGGGTTGTCCGGCAGCGCGATCGAGGCGCTGTAGACCATCACCATGCCGAGCGCCATCAGGGCGACGACGACGAGCACCAGCGCCTGGTCGAAGCCCAGCAGCCTGGTGGGCTGAGCGCTGCCGACGTTGATCCAGTCGCGCACCGGGATCGCCTCACGCCTGCCCTTGCGGGTCACTGCGCGCTTCGGAGGCGTCGGCGGATGCGCCGCGCTTGAACAGCGCTGCCGCGCGGGCGCGCCAGGCATCGAGGCCGATCAGGCGCGCTGCGTCCATCACAGCACCTCCCCGCGCTCGGCGGCCAGCGCCTGCACCTCGGCCACGAAGACCTCGGCGCGGTGACCGTAGTTGCGGAACATGTCCAGGCTGGCGCAGGCCGGGCTGAGCAGCACGGCGTCACCAGCGTGAGCCCGCTCGAAGCACCAGCGCACCGCGGCCTGCAGGCTGTCGTGCCGCTGCAGCGGCAGGTCGATGCCGGCGAGCACGGCCTCGATGCGATCGGCATCGCGGCCGAGCGTGGCCACGGCGCGTGCATGCCGCTGCACCGGAGCCCGCAGCGGTGCGAAGTCCTGACCCTTGCCATCGCCACCGAGAATCACCACCAGCCGGGCGGGGGCACGGTCTTCGCCCAGGCCATTGAGCGCGGCCACCGTGGCGCCGACGTTCGTGCCCTTGCTGTCGTCGAAGGCATCGATGCCACCGACCGATGCGACGAAGGCCACGCGGTGCGGCTCGCCCTGATACTCGCGCAGCGCGTGCAGCATCGGCGCCAGGGGGCAGCCAATGGCGGTGGCGAGGGCCAGTGCCGCCAGCGCGTTGGCGGCGTTGTGGCGGCCGCGCACGCGCAGCGCGTCGGCCGGCATCAGGCGCTGGATGTGCAGCTCTTCCTCGTCCGCACCCTTGCCGCGCTTGATGGTCTCGTCGGCCTCCATGGCGCGAACCAGCCAGGCCATGCCGCTGTCGACGACGAGGCCGAAGTCACCCGGACGGCGCGGTGCATCGAGGCCGAAGCGGAGCACCTGGCGCTCGATCGGTTTGGCGTGGCGGCCCTTGACGGGCACCGGCGCCGGCACGAGCTTCTCGACCGCCGGGTCGTCGCGGTTGATCACCATCACCGCCTGCGGCCCGAACACGCGGGCCTTGGCCTGCACATAGGCGTCCATCGAGCCGTGCCAGTCGAGGTGGTCTTCGGTGATGTTGAGCACCGTGGCCGCGTCGGGCTCGAAGCCCATCACGCCGTCGAGCTGAAAGCTCGAGAGCTCGAGCACCCAGACCTGGGGCAGAGCCTGCGGCTCTTCGATGGCGGCGGCGAGGTCGAGCCGATCGGCCAGCGTCTGCAACATGGTCGGTCCGATGTTGCCGGCGGTCGCCACGTTGCGGCCCGCGCTCTCGACCAGCAGCGCGGTCATCGCGGTGGTGGTCGTCTTGCCGTTGGTACCGGTGATGGCGATCACGCGCGGCGCGTAGTCGCGCTGGGCGCGCAGATCGGCCAGGGCGCGCACGAACAGATCGAGCTCGCCCTGCACCAGCACGCCGCTGTCGGCCGCACGCGCCAGCGGCGCGGCAATGCGCGCGTCGCCGGGCGAGAGGCCCGGGCTCTTGAGGATCAGCTGCACGCCGGAGAAGGCGTCGTCCGTGAGCTCGCCGTGCAGACGCTGTACGGAGGGCACCTGCGCGGCCAGCGCTTCGGCCTGCGGCGGCGCTTCGCGCGAGTCCCACACCCGCACCTGGGCGCCGCAGCGCACGCACCAGCTCGCCATGGCCAGGCCGGATTCACCGAGGCCGAGCACGAGAACGCTGAGATCCTTGAGGTGGTTCATCGCAGCCATCCGCTCACCGCAGCTTCAGGCTGGCCAGCCCGACGAGGCACAGCAGCATGGTGATGATCCAGAACCGCACGACGACCTGCGTCTCGGTCCAGCCCGACTTCTCGAAGTGGTGGTGCAGCGGCGCCATCTTGAAGATGCGCCGGCCCGTGCCGAACTTGCGCTTGGTGTACTTGAACCACGCCACCTGCGCCATCACCGACAGCGCCTCGGCGACGAACACGCCACCCATGATGCCCAGCACGATCTCCTGGCGCGTGATGACGGCGATGGTGCCCAGCGCGCCGCCCAGCGACAGCGCCCCCACATCGCCCATGAAGACCTGCGCCGGGTGGGTGTTGAACCAGAGAAAGGCCAGGCCCGCGCCGGCCATGGCGGCGCAGAACACCAGCAGCTCGCCGGTGCCCGGGATGTAGGGGAACAGCAGGTACTTGCTGTAGACCGAGCTGCCGGTGACGTAGGCGAAAACACCGAGCGCCGATCCCACCATCACCACCGGCATGATGGCCAGGCCATCCAGGCCATCGGTGAGGTTCACGGCGTTGCTGGCGCCGACGATCACGAAGTAGGTCAGCGCGATGAAGCCGAACACGCCCAGCGGGTAGCTCACCGTCTTGAAGAACGGCACGATCAGGTCGGCCTTGGGCGGCAGGTCGTTCGAGAAGCCGCTCTGTACCCAGCGCAGGAAGAGTTCGAGCACGCGCAGGTTGGAGGTCTCGGACACGCTGAATGCGAGGTAGAGCGCCGCCACGAGTCCGATGATCGACTGCCAGAAGTACTTCTCGCGGGAGCGCATGCCCTCGGGGTTCTTCTGCACCACCTTGCGCCAGTCGTCGACCCAGCCGATGGCACCGAAGCCCAGCGTCACGATCATCACGATCCAGACGAAGCGGTTGGTCCAGTCGAACCACAGCAGCGTCGACACGCCGATGCCGATGAGGATCAGCACGCCACCCATCGTCGGCGTGCCGCTCTTGGCCAGGTGCTGCTGCACGCCGTACTCGCGGATCGGCTGGCCGATCTTCAGTGCGGTCAGGCGCCGGATCACCCAGGGTCCGAAGGCCAGGCCGATCAGCAGCGCGGTCATCGCCGCCATCACCGCGCGGAAGGTGAGGTACTGGAAGACGCGGAAGAAGCCGAACTCCGGCGACAGCGTCTGCAGCCACTGGGCGAGACTAAGCAGCATGCGTGTCTCCCGCGGTGAGCACCGCCACCACCTGCTCCATCTTCATGAAGCGCGAACCCTTCACCAGCACCGAAGCCGCATCGGGCGCCTGCGGCAGGGCCGCCACGAGTTCGGCCACGCTGGCGAAGTGGCGTGCCCCGGCAAAGGCCTGCGCCGCGTGCGCCGACAGCGACCCGGCGGTCCACAGCGCGTCGAGCCCACGCGACTGGGCGTAGGCCCCGACCTCGCGGTGAAACGCCGGGCCCTGGTCGCCGACCTCGCCCATGTCGCCCAGCACCAGCCAACGCGGACCGGGCAGGCCAGCCAGCACGTCGATCGCGGCACGGGCCGAGTCGGGGTTGGCGTTGTAGGTGTCGTCGACCAGCGTGACGGCGCGACCTGCGCGCTGCAGCGCCTTGACCTGCGAGCGGCCCTTGACCGGCTCGAAGGCTTCGAGCCCGCGCACGATGCAGTCCAGCGGGCAGCCCGCGGCCAGCGCACAGGCAGCGGCGGCGAGCGCGTTCTTCACGTTGTGCAGACCGGCCACGCGCAGCGCCACGCGTGCAGCGCCGGCCGGCGTGCGCAGTTGCACCTCGGAATGGTCGCCACGCCAATTCGACTTGGCAGTGACGTCGGCCGTGCCGTCGAGCGCGAACGTGAGCACCGGCCGCGTACCGGCCAGCTGCCGCCACAGGGGTGCGTGCGCATCGTCGGCGGGAAAGACGGCAGTGCCAGTGGCCCCGAGCGCGGCGATGACGCTGCCGTTCTCGCGCGCCACAGCCTCGACGCTGGCCATGAACTCCTGGTGCTCGCGCTGCGCGTTGTTGACGAGCGCGATCGTGGGCGCCGCGATCGCCGCCAGCTCGGCGATCTCGCCCGGGTGGTTCATGCCAAGTTCGATCACCGCGGCGCGGTGCGTGGGGCGCAGCCGCAGCACGGTGAGCGGCACGCCGATGTGGTTGTTGTAGTTGCCCTGCGTGGCCAGCGCGGCGTCGCCCAGCCAGGCGTGCAGGATGCTGGCGATCATCTGCGTCACCGTGGTCTTGCCATTGCTGCCAGTGACCGCGATCAGCGGCAGGCTGTGGCGGCGTCGCCAGGCCGTGGCCATGTCGATCAGCGCGCGCGCGCTGTCGGCCACTTCGAGGCCCGGGAGGCCGGCGGCCACCAGGCCGCGCTCGGCCAGCGCTGCGGCCGCACCGGCAGCGCGGGCCTGCGGCAGAAAGTCGTGCGCGTCGAAGCGCTCTCCGCGCAGCGCCACGAAGAGATCGCCGCCGCGCAGGCTGCGGGTGTCGCTGTGCACGCGCTGAACCGTGACCGCGGCGTCGCCCACCAGGCGCGCGCCGGGCAGCAGGGCTTGGGCTTCGCGCAGCGTCATCATGCGCGCAACCCCAGGGCGGCTCGGGCCTCGAACACGTCGGAGAACGGGTGCTTCACGCCCGCGATCTCCTGGGTCTCTTCATGGCCCTTGCCGGCGATGAGCACCACGTCGCGGGCATCGGCGGCGCGAGTCGCATGGCGGATCGCATGGCGACGCTCTTCGATCACTGACACGCGCTCCTGCGATCCGGTGAGGCCGGCCACGATCTGCAGCAGGATGAACGCCGGCGACTCATCGCGCGGGTTGTCGCTGGTGAGCACCACCTGATCGGCCAATCGCTGGGCAATCGCGCCCATGCGCGGCCGCTTGCCCGCGTCGCGGTTGCCCCCACAGCCGAACACGCACCACAGCCGGCCGCCACGCTCGTTGGCCAGGGGGCGCAGGGCCAGCAGGGCTTTCTCGAGCGCATCGGGGCTGTGGGCGTAGTCGACCACCAGCACCGGCAGCGATTCACCCTCTACGCCATCGACCCGCTGCATGCGTCCGGGCACAGGGGTGAGCGTGGTGCAGGCCAGTGCGGCATCGGCCAGCAGCACGCCGAGCGCACGCAGCCCGCCGATGACCGCGAGCAGGTTCGCCACGTTGTAGTCGCCGATCAGCGTCGTCTGGACGCGCGCCGAGCGGCCGGCTTCGTGCACCTCGAACCCCAACCCGCCGTTCCGGTAGGCGATGTCGCGCGCCACCAGCCGTGCAGCGCCGCGCGCCGAGTAGGTCCACAGGTCCAGGCCGCGCGACTGGAGTTCATCGGCGAGCGTGGCGCCGTGTGCATCGTCGATGTTGACCACCGCGGCGCGCAGGCCGGGCCAGCGGAACAGCGCGGTCTTGGCCTGCCAGTAGGCCTCCATGCTGCCGTGGAAGTCGAGGTGGTCCTGCGTCAGGTTGGTGAACAACGCCACCGCAATGCGTGTGCCCGCGAGCCGGTGCTCGACGATGCCGATGGACGACGCCTCGATCGCGCACGCGCCGAAGCCCTGCTCGGCGAAGGTCTTGAAGGACTGCTGCAGCGTCACCGGATCGGGTGTGGTGAGGCCGGTGGATTGCAGCTCGGTGCGCGGTGCGCCGGGCGCCGGCACCGCGCGCGGCGGTTCGCCCACGCCAAGCGTGCCGACGAGGCCGCACCGGCGACCGAGCGTGGTGAGCGCCTGGGCGGTCCACCAGGCGGTGGAGGTCTTGCCGTTGGTGCCCGTGGCGGCCACCACCGCGAGCTGCTCGCTCGGATGATTCAGGAACGCGCTGGCGATCTCGCCGGTGTGTGCCTTGAGCTCGGGCAGCGCAGCCACGCCCTCTTCGCCGCGAAAGTCGAAGGCTTCGATGCCCTTGGCCTCGACCAGGCAGGCACGGGCGCCGGCCGCCAGCGCCTGCTTGACGTACTGTCGGCCATCGAGGGCGTGGCCGGGCCAGGCGATGAAGGCGTCGCCCACGCGCACGCGACGGCTGTCGGTCGTGAGCGCGCGCACCTGCCGCCGGGCAAGCCAGGCAAGGGCAGAGTCCACGTTCGCGAGCCGCTGCACTTGCATCAGAAGCTCTCTTCCACGACGGGCAACTGGCGCGTGACGATCTGCGGCTTGACTTCCAGGTCGGTGGGCACGCCCATCATGCGCAGCGTCTGCTGCACCACCTGGCTGAACACCGGCGCGGCCACGTCGCCGCCGAAGTACTTGCCGTTGTTCGGCTCGTCCACCATCACGGCAACGATGATGCGCGGGTCGTTGATCGGCGCCATGCCGACGAACCAGGCGCGGTACTTCTTTTCGGCATAGCCCGTGCCCTCCTGCTTGTGCGCGGTGCCGGTCTTGCCGCCCACCGAGTAGCCCATCACCTGCGCCTTGGGGGCGGTGCCGCCGTCACCGGCCGCGAGCTGCAGCATGTGGCGCACCTCGCGCGCGGTCTTGGGCGAAATCACGCGCAGACCAGCGGCCCGCTCGGGCGTCGGGCGCTCAGGCTGGCGCACCAGCGACACCGGCACCAGCTCGCCATCGTGGGCGAAAACGCTGTAGGCCCGCGCGAGCTGGAACAGCGAGGTCGACAGACCATAGCCGTAGCTCATGGTCGCCTGCTCGATGGGGCGCCAGGTCTTGTAGGGCCGCAGCCGGCCCGTGACCGCGCCGGGAAAGTCGATCTGCGGCTTCTGCCCGAAGCCGACCTGGGTGTACATGTCCCACATCTCTCGCGGTTGCATCTGCATGGCCAGGCGCACCGTGCCCACGTTGCTCGACTTCTGGATCACCTCATTGACCGTGAGCGGCCCGTGAGGGTGCGCGTCGCTGATCGTCGAGCCGGTGATGTTGATGCGGCCGGGCGCGGTCTGGATCACGGTCGCGGGCGTGACGCGTCCGGACTCGAGGGCGAGCGCGGCGATGAAGGGCTTCATCGTCGAGCCGGGCTCGAAGGTGTCGGTGAGCGCGCGGTTGCGCAGCTGGCCGCCCGAGAGGTTGCGCCGGTCGCCCGGCGTGAAGCTCGGGTAGTTGGCCAGCGCCAGCACCTCGCCGTTGCGCGCATCGAGCACCACCACGCTGCCCGCCTTGGCCTTGTGCTCGGCCACCGCATCGCGCACCCGCTGGTAGGCGAAGAACTGCACCTTGGAGTCGATGGACAGCTGCAGGTCGCGGCCGTCGACCGGGGCCACGCTGTCGCCGATGTCTTCCACGACGCGGCCGAGGCGGTCCTTGATGACGCGCCGCGTGCCGTCGCGACCGGCCAGCTGGTTCTGGAAGGCCAGCTCGATGCCTTCCTGCCCACGCTCTTCGACGTTGGTGAAGCCGACCACGTGGGCCGTGGATTCGCCCTCGGGATACTTGCGCTTGTACTCGCGCACCTGGTGCACGCCCTTGAGGCCGAGCGCCAGCACCGACTTGGCCACCGGCTCGTCGATCTGGCGGCGCAGCCACACGAAGTTGGCGTTGTCGTCCAGCCGCTGGTCGAGCTCCAGCGGCGTCATGCCCAGCAGCTTGGCCAGCTGGCGGCGCTGCACGCGGTCGGCGTCGAAGTCCTTGGGAATGACCCACAGCGACGGCGCCGGCACGCTGGCCGCGAGCAGCTGGCCGTTGCGGTCGGTGATGCGGCCGCGGCTGGCCGGCAGCTCGAGCGTGCGCGCATAGCGGATCTCGCCCTGCTTCTGGAAGAACTGCGTGCCCACGATCTGCACGTAGATCGCACGACCGAGCAGCACGACGAATCCCAGGCCGACCAGCGCCACCAGGAACTTCGAGCGCCACGGTGGCGTCTTCGAGGCCAGCAGCGGGCTGGTCGAGTAGGCGACGCTGCGCACGTTGGGGCGCGCACCGCGCGCGCGGCCGGCCGGCGTGGCCGAAGCATCGAACCACTTCATCGCACACCTCCGGACGCAGGCGTCGCTTCAGCCCGGACGGGCGCGGACGCAGCGGCGACAGGCGCCGCGGATGGGTCACTCACGTACTGCGTGACGGCGGGCGACGCGGTGCGCATTGCCAGACGCTCGCGCGCGGTCTTCTCCACGCGCAGCGGCGTGGCCTGCGCCTGGCGCTCGGCCTTGAGCCGCTCGTGCTCGCTCTCGAGCGCGCGCTCTTCGCTGCGCGCCTTGTCGAGCTCGGCGAACAGCCGGCGGGACTCGTACGAGACGCGCACCAGGTACACGCTGGACAGCAGCAGCGCCGCGAAGAGCAGCATGTTCACCCGCGTCATGACGAGGCCCTTCCGCGGGGCGTCTGCGCAGACGGGCCTGCCGCGCCGGCGTCGGTGCGCTCGGCCACGCGCATCACCGCCGAGCGCGAACGCGGATTGGCGCGCACCTCGGTCTCGCCGGGCTTGACGCGCGCGATCGCCTTGAGGCGATGCGCCTTCTCGGGCGCGAAGGGCGCACGCCGGTCGACCTCGCTGCGGCTCTCGCGCGCGATGAAGGTCTTGACGATGCGGTCTTCGAGCGAATGGAAGCTGATCACCACGAGACGTCCGGAAGGGTTGAGCACCTGAACCGCGGCGTTCAGGCCTTGTTCGAGCTCCTCAAGCTCGGCGTTGACGAAAATCCGAAGACCTTGAAATGTGCGCGTTGCAGGGTCCTGGCCCGGCTCGCGGGTCTTGACCGAACGAGCCACGACTTCGGAAAGTTCCCTTGTGGTTCGAACAGGGTTCCCGCCCTCGCGCCGAGCAACAAGCGCCTTTGCAACCGGTACAGCAAACCGTTCTTCCCCATAGTCACGAAGGACCTCCGCAAGTTGGCGCGTGTCGGCGCGGGCCAGAAAGTCGGCGGCGCTCTCGCCCCGCGTGGTGTCCATGCGCATGTCCAGCGGCGCGTCGAATCGAAAGCTGAAACCGCGGCTCGGGTCGTCGATCTGCGGCGACGACACACCCAGGTCGAGCAGCAACCCATCGATGCGCTCCACGCCCAGCTCGTCCAGCAAGGTCAGCACTTCGCTGAAGGGTCGGTGATGGATGGAAAAGCGCGGGTCCGTGACCCGCGTTTCGCCCGAAGCCGCCGACTGCACGGCCTGGGGGTCGCGGTCGATCGCGATGAGCGCGACCTCGTGGTGACAGGCGATCGAGGAGCGCACGCGAGTGCCCCCCGCGCCCGAAGGTGCCATCCACATAGACACCGTCCGGCGTGGTCACGAGCGCTTCGATCGCTTCGGCCAGCAAGACGGTGGTGTGGTGCCATGTGTCCTGGGTCGCCATCAGAAGCTGAAGTTCAGCGATTCGTGCATCGGCGACTGCAGCACTTTCGCCTCGTGCTCGGCGTGGCGCTGCTTGTCCCAGAGCTCGAGGTGGCTGCCCACGCCGATCAGCATGACCTCACGGTCCAGGCCGGCGCTGGCGCGCAGTTCGGGGGCGATGAGCACCCGCGAGGAGGCGTCGATCTCGACGTCCATCGCGTTGCCGAGGAACACCCGCTTCCAGCCGCTCGCGGCCATGCGGCAGCGCGGCCACGCGGTCGCGGAAGGCTTCCCACGCGGGTCGGGGAAAGATCATGAGCGACCCTTCCGGGTGCTTGGTGATCGTCAGTTCCTTGATGGCGGCCTGTTCGAGCAGCTCGCGATGACGCGCCGGGATGGCGAGCCTTCCCTTGCTGTCCAACGTCAGAGCCGCTGGCCCCTGGAACTTGATGTCCGCCACAAAATCCCACAAAAGTGCACTTTGCGCCACTTTAGCGGATCGGGCTCCCGGCGGTCAATTCAAGTTGTAAAGAAAATTCAGTGAAATCAATCACTTAGCTCACTGTTTGAAACCCCAGGGCGAGGTGAATTTTCCCCTTAAAAATTAAGAACTTGCGTTCGCTATGCAAAGTGACTTGTGAGGTCGGTCAGCCCACGGGGCGCACGCCGATCAGCCAGGTGTGGGCCCAGACGACGAACACGCACGTACAGCCCCAGGCCGCCCACGACCGCGATCACGTCGTTGAGGACCCGCGGTGGACCCATGCCCGGCATCGGCCGGGGCGCACGGCGCTTGAGCGAGATGCGGTCGGCCACGGCCCAGGCCAGGAAGCCCCCGAACAGCAGCACGTCGGCGAGCGTGCCGTTGGCCAGCAGGTGCGCGGTGGCCCACAGCTTGGTGGCCAGCAGCATCGGGTGCTTGGCGGCCGTCTTGATGCGCCCGGGCAGGTAAGCCGCGAGCAGCAGCACGAACACCGGCAGCATCAGCAACAGGGCCACGTGGCGCAAGCCGTCGGGCGGCGTGTACAGCACCACCGGCGCCTGCCGCGCGAGTCCGTAGCCGTAGACCAGCAGCGCGAAGCCGACGAGCGAGACCACGGCATAGACAGGCCCTTCCACGGCCATCTCGCCGAGCCGCGCTGAGCCTGCGCGTCGCGCCAGCCGGGCGCGACGATGGACACCGAGTGAATGCCGAGGAACAGAACCAGGCCGAGAATCAGCAAAGCACATGAGAGCGCACCGTGGATGACGAGCGCCGCAGTCTAGCGGCAGCGCCTCGAGCGCGCGCGATCGAAGTCCGCCTCAGTTCGATTCCTTGATCAGCCGCCCGCTGGCCGACTGGACCGGCCGCGCGTTCATCGGGTACAGGCGCGAGAAGACGCCGATCTGCTCGGGCGAGATCGGCACCGGCTGCTTCATCACCATCCACAGCACGCCCTCGCTGCACGGCGGCGTGGTCAGCGAGCCCATGTAGGTGAAGTAGCGGCGGTCCGGCGGCAGCAGCGCGTTCAGGTCGATCGCGCCGCTGCGCCGCGACCTCGTCGCCCTTCTCGAGCGGCAGGTTGTTCCAGACGGTCTGCACCAGCGGCTGCGCGCTGCCGCGGTCGAGCAGCACCGCCACCACGGCCAGCCGGCCTTCGACGTCCTTGTGCACCAGGTGCGCCACCATGTCGAACTGGCGGCCGTTGATGCGCTCTTCCGACGGCCGGTGGAAGTGGAACTGCACCAGGTCGTAGCGCCGCCCCATCACCTCGATGGAGTTGCCGGCGCCGACGTTGACCTGCACCGTGTGGCCGTTGTCGATGACGCGAAAGCCGCTGGGCCGGTAGTCGAACTGGATCGGGTCGAGCTCGACCTTGATGCCGCTCGCGGATGTCGATCGGGCTCTGGCGCGCGCCGGTGGCGCAGTTGCGCGAACTCGGGCTTCAGCTGGCCCCAGCCTGCGGGCCGCCGTCGCCGTCGTAGCCCCAGTGCGCGGCGTGGCCATCGCGCCCGGCCGTGGCCGCGCGCCGGCGCGGTGCCTTGGCGCGCGGCGGGCCGCGCGGGACTCGCGCGGCTGGCGGCCGCGTGGCCGCCGCGGCCGACGGCCGATGACGCGCGCGGCGGTGCTCGGCCGCCGGCGCCGGCGCTCGGCGACCACCTCGCAGCACGTATGGGCGTTCGGTCCGGGCCGCCTTGGCCGCGCCGAGCTTGCTCGGCCAGGCTGCTCGCGCAGCCGTGTCCATCGGATCGAGGCGGCGGCGGCGCCTGCTTGGCAGTTGCCGCGCTGGACGGGCTCGGCTTGGCCGCATCGGCCCTGCCGCGCCGCCGCGGCGGCTGTCGCCTGCGCGGCCGGCTTGGCGCGCGGCGCTTCGGCGCTTGCGGAAGCCGCCTTGGCCTCGGGCTTCGCCGGCGCGCTCGGCGTGGCACGCTCAGCCTGGGCGCCAGCGCCAGCGCCAGCATCGCGCGGCAGCACAGCGCGACGAGCGGCATCAGCAGGGCGGCCTGGTCGACGCATGGCTGTCATCGGCGAGGGCACTCGCGACAGGCAGGCTGCGCTCCGGATGATCGGGCCGATGCGGCCGGGCTTGAGCCGGCTATCGGCCCGCCCGCCGCGATGCTTGAGCCGCCAGCGCGGTCGCTCAGCTGACCCGCGGCTTGACCCAGAGCCAGGCGACAGCGCCGACGCTCATCAGCAGCAGCGAGGTCACGGCCAGCGCCACCGTGGAATGCATCACCAGCGGCGCGATCACGCCGGCGACCAGCGCCGTTGGCCAGGCTGCCGATGCAGGCCTGCAGCGACGACGCCATGCCGCGCCGGTCGGGCGCCAGGTCCAGCACCATCAGCGTGACCACCGGCACCATCAGCGCCCAGCCGAAGGCGAGACCGCCACCGGCAGCAGCGCCCACCAGGCGTGCGGCGCGAACAGCAGGTTCAGCGCCACGTTGAGCAGCGACACCAGCGACCATGATCACGAAGCCGTGGCGGATCTGCTGCCTGCGGCGGGATGCGCCCGGCCAGCCGGCCGCTGACGCAAGGCGCCGGCCATGATGCCGCCGATGGTGAGGCACGAAGAACCAGAAGAACTGCGTCGGCCCCAGGTGCAGGTGCTCGCCCAGGAACACCGGCGCCGACAGCACGTACAGGAACATGCCGTTGAACGGCACGCCGCTGGCCAGCGCCAGCATGACGAAGCGCGGGCTCGAGCCCAGCTGCCCAGTAGCCGCGCAGCAGGTTGCGGCGCTTGAAGGCCTGGCGCTGCGCTCGCGTGCAGCGTCTCGGGCAGCAGCTTGCAGTTCAGCCACCACAGCAGCACGCCGACCGCGGTGAGGAACCAGAAGATCGAGTGCCAGTCGGCGTGCACGAACAGGAAGCCGCCGACCATCGGCGCGACGGCCGGCGCGACGCCGAAGTAGATCGTCACCTGCGACATCACCCGCTGCGCGTCGGCCGGGCGGGAACATGTCGCGGATCACCGCGCGCGACACCACCATGCCGGCCCCGCCGACATGCCTTGCACCGCGCGCCAGAACACCAGCGCGCCGATGGTCTGGCCAGCGCGCAGCCGGCCGACGCCAGCGGTGAACAGCGGCCACGCCCCACAGCACCACCGGCCGGCGGCCGAAGCTGTCGGACAGCGCGCCGTGGAACAGGTTCATCACCGCGAAGCCGAACAGGTAGGCCGACAGCGTCTGCTGCATCTCGCGCCGGCGTGGCGCCGATCGACCGGGCGATGCCGCGTGAAGGCCGGCAGGTAGGTGTCGATCGAGAACGGCCCGAGCATGCCCAGGCAGGCCAGCAGCACGGCCAGGGCCCAGCGCGGCGCGCGCCAGAGCGTTGTGCGCGTCGGGATGTCATGCGACGGCTGCGGGTCGCCGGAAGAGAAAAGTGTGAAGCGAGCCGATAGGCCGGATTCTGTGCAGCGGCCGGCCCTTGCGGGCTTCCCGCCGTGACCGCCATTCCTCTGGGCCGTGCATCGCTGCACGGCTCGGTGCCACCTACCCGCACACTCCTCGGGCCAGATCAATGTGTGCCTATTCGGTGTTGCTGCGCGTAGAGATTGCCCGTTTCACCCGATGCGCCCTCTTGCGAGGACGCGCCGACTCGTCTCTGTTGCTCTGATCCTCACCTCGCGGTGGACAGCCGTTAGCTGCTACGCTGCCCTGTGCAGTCCGGACCTTCCTCCCGTGCATCCTTTCGGATCTTGCACCGGCGGCGGTCTGGCCCGCTTCACCCGCGCATTATCCCTGCGGACCCGCGCGCGCGCCGCCACGCGGTGTCGGGCGCCGCCGGTGCCGGGCTCAGGACAGCGCCGGGCCCAGGTACTGCACCTTGTTCGGCTGCTTCTCCGGCGTCAGCGCGAAGAGCGCCGCGTGCTTCTTGAACAGCTTGGTCGAGGCGGCGTTCTTGGCCAGCAGACCGGCCGCGCGCAGGCGCTCGGCCGCAATGCCGAGCTCCAGCCGCGCCCCGCCCTGCAGCGCCGGCACGGCATGCAGGATGCGTTCGACGTCCTCGGGCAGCGCCGCCACCAACGGCGGCCGGCACGGGCTCGCGCCGCGCCCGGGACGAGCCGCGCGATCGGCGTGGCGCGCGCTCTGCGCTGGTGGGTTCATCGCGCGGGGCGCACGTGTCCAGCGGGCTCGGCATGGTCGGTGACATCGATGTCGACCACCGGCATCGGCTGCGCACGGCTCGAGCGGCGTGCGGCAGCGGTCCGCGCGGCGCGCGGTGCAGCGCCACCCTTGCGGTGCGGGAGATCGATGAAGGCGTCGTACACCGGCTTGGAATCCTCCCCCGTCTTGCCTTCCTGGCCGATGCCCTCGACCCGGCACCCCTTCTCGCGCAGGCGGATGACCAGCGGCGCGAAATCGGAGTCCGACGAGACCAGCACCACCAGGTGGGGCCGCTCGGCCACCACCAGGTCGATGGCATCGACGGCCAGCGCGATGTCGGTCGAGTTCTTGCCGGTGGACAGGTTGACCATCGGTCGGATCGAGTGCGCCTTGAAGAGCTTGAGGTGGGTGAGCGCCGATTCGGCAGTGCAGTAGGCGCGGCGCACGTGGATGGCGCCGTGCTCGCCGAGCACCCGCTCGACCGCCTGCGTGATCACGTCGGCCGAAACGTTGTCGGCGTCGATCAGCAGCATCACGCGTGGGGTCGGGGTCATTGCAGTCTCCAGTTCAGGGTCTCGCCAGCGCGCAGCGGCTTGAGCGACGCATCGCCGAAAGGCAAGGTGTCGGGCAGGGTCCAGGGTTGGCGCTTCAGCGTCACGGTGCCTTCGTTGCGCGGCAGGCCGTAGAAGGCCGGGCCGTGGAAGCTCGCGAACGCCTCGAGGTGCTGCAGTGCACCGGCAGCCTCGAAGGCTTCGGCGTAGAGCTCGAGCGCGCTCAGTGCAGTGAAGCACCCGGCTCCGCAGACCGACTGCTCCTTGAGCGCCGCGGCATGCGGCGCGCTGTCGGTGCCGAGAAAGAAGCGCGTGCTGCCGCTGGCCACGGCCTGGACCAGCGCCTGGCGATGCAGCTCGCGCTTGAGCACCGGCAGGCAGTAGTAGTGCGGGCGCAAGCCACCCATGAAGAGCGCATTGCGGTTGTAGAGCAGGTGGTGCGCGGTGATGGTGGCGGCGGTGTGCGCGCCGGCACCGGCCACATACTGCGCCGCCTCGCGGGTGGTGATGTGCTCGAACACGACCTTGAGCTCGGGGAAGTCGCGACGCAGCGGATGCATCACGCGGTCGATGAACACCGCCTCGCGGTCGAACACGTCGACGGCCGGGTCGGTGACTTCGCCATGCACCAGCAGCAGCAGGCCCTCGCGCTGCATCGCCTCCAGCGTGCGGTACGTCTTGCGCAGGTCGGTCACGCCGGCGTCGCTGTTGGTCGTGGCCCCGGCCGGATAGAGCTTGACCGCGACCACGCCCGCCGCCTTGGCGCGCACGATCTCCTCGGGCGCCAGCGTGTCGGTGAGATAGAGCGTCATCAGTGGCGTGAACTTCGCACCCGGCGGCAATGCGGCCAGGATGCGCTCGCGATAGGCCAGCGCCTGCGCTGCGGTGGTCACCGGCGGCTTGAGGTTGGGCATGACGATCGCGCGGGCGAACTGGTGCGCGGTGTGCGGCAGCACCGCGGCCAGCGCGACGCCGTCGCGCAGGTGCAGGTGCCAGTCGTCGGGCCGGGTGAGCGTGAGGGTGTCGGTGGAGGTGACGGCGCGAGTTTGGGACAGGGCAGAGGTCATGCGCGATTCTCGCACCGGGCCTCGGCGACGAAACCTACCGCTGCGGCCGCAGCAGATGCCACGAGGCCACCGTGACCGCCCAGCAGATCCAGGCCGTCCACAGCGTGTGGCTGGCGTAGTGCGCGCCACGCATCATCTGCCCCCAGCCGAAGACCAGCCCGACAACAACGGTCAGCACCAGCCACCAGCGAGCCGCGCGCGGTGCCGACACGCGCAAGGCCCACCATCCAGCGAGGAACGAGAACGCCCCCGAGGCGTGCCCGGACGGAAAGCAGTGACCCGGACCTCCGTCGGTGCGGCCCCACGACCAATGCGACACATAGGTCGCCGCGCCGCCGAACTCCGCCAGCGACCACGGGCAGCTGGTGAGGCTGACGCGCTTGATGAGCGGGATGAGCAGCACGCACAACAGCGTCGTGCCCACCCACCACCACGCCACGCGCTGCGTCATCGCCTTGGCGAAGGGCAGGCGCCAGCGCAGATGGACCAGCAGGGCCAGCATCACGGCCCAGCCGAGCGCGCGTCCGCCCTGGTGCAGCACGCCGCTGGTGAACCAGTGGTCCCGCCAGGCGAAACCCTGCGCGTCACCGAACAGGCGCACCAGGCGCAGGTCCAGCCCGGCGCTATCCCACACCAGCAGCAGGGCCAGACCGAGGGCGCAGGCTGCGATGTCCCGCCGCCAGGCGATCACGCCTGAAGCCTCGATTAATTCGCTCTTCAGATTCACAGCGCAGCATTATTGATTGCCGTTGCGCGACCACCGAGTCGTTGTTCCCATGCTCGATCGTTTTTTGCCGGGCCGCCTGCGTGTGCTCTGGCAGCTCCTGCTGGTCTTCCTCGTCTTCAGTGCCGCCGTTCGGCTCGGCCTCGCGATATATAACGGCGAGTCCTCCCCGCTGATGCCCTGGCGGCTGGTGCCGGCCCTCTTGATCGGGCTGGGCTTCGATGTTGGCGTGGCCACCTTCTTCCTCGCGCCACTGGGGCTGCTGCTGCTGGCCTGGCCCAACGGCCCGGGTCGTTTGCTGCGATGGGTGATGCTCGCGCTGCTGCTGCCCCTCACGCTGCTGATGGTGTTCGTGGGCTTCTCCGAATTCACGTTCTGGAACGAGTTCGCCTCGCGCTTCAACTTCATCGCGGTCGACTACCTGATCTACACCAACGAGGTGGTGGGCAATATCCGCGAGTCGTACAACCTGCCGCTGCTGCTGGCCGGCGTGGGTGCGCTCACACTCGCGCTCTGCGGGGCTCACGGCGCGGTGGCTGCAACCGCACTGGGCAAGCCAGCTGCCGTCGGCGCCGGCGCCTGGCCAGCGCGCTGGTGCTGCTGGCCCTGCCGCCGCTGGCGGTGCTGGCCTGGACGCGCGCTACAAGGAGTTCTCCGTCCGACGCCCAGGCCAATGAGCTGGCAGGCAATGGGTACTTCGACTTCTGGCACGCGTTCTGGGCCAACGAGATCGACTACGACCGCTTCTACAAGACCCTGCCGCGTGCCCGCGCAGTCGCGCAACTCGGGCTGCGAGCTGGCGTCGCACCGCACCCAGGTGCAGGTGTCGCAGAAGCCGCAGGTGCGCGAGATCGTCAACGCCGGGCCGGAGAAGCCGCTCAACGTGGTGATGGTGTCGGTGGAAAGCCTGAGCGCCGAGTTCCTCAGCCCCTTCGGCAACCCTCGCCTGCTCACACCCGCGCTCGACAGGCTGGCCAAGGAGGGGCTGCTGTTCACGCGCCTTTACGCGACCGGCACCCGCACGGTTCGCGGCCTGGAGGCACTCACGCTTGTCGGTGCCGCCCACCCCGGGCCACTCCATCGTCAAGCGGCCCGACAACGCCAACCTGTTCACCGTCGGTGAGGTGTTCAAGCAGCGTGGCTACGAGCCCATCTACCTCTATGGCGGCTACGGCTACTTCGACAACATGAACGCCTTCTTCTCGGGCAACGGCTACACGGTGATCGACCGCACCGCGCTCAAGCCCGAGGAGATCCACTTCGAGAACATCTGGGGCGTGGCCGACGAAGACCTGTTCACGCTCACGTTGCGTGAGCTGGACCAGCGGTACGCGAAGGGCACGAAGTTCTTCGCGCACGTGATGACGACCACCAACCACCGGCCGTTCACCTACCCCGAGGGCCGCATCGACATCCCGAGCAAGACCGGCCGCGAAGGCGGCGTGAAGTACACCGACTACGCGATCGGCCGATTCATCGAGCAGGCACGGGGCAAACCCTGGTTCGACGACACGGTGTTCGTCATCGTGGCCGACCACACCCACAAGGGCCGCGGACGGCAGGAGCTGCCGATCGAGAACTACCACATCCCCCTGATCATCTATTCGCCCAAGCATGTAGCTGCCGGCCGGGTGGACACCATCGCCTCTCAGATCGACGTGGCACCGACCCTCCTGGGGCTGCTGAACTTCAGCTACCCCTCCCGCTTCTTCGGTCACGACATCCTGCGCGACGGACCGAGCCACCAGCGCGCCTTGATGGCGAACTACCAGACGGTGGGCTACTACGAAGAAGGCCGCACGGTGGAACTCAAGCCCAACGGGCGCGTGAGGGTGGTGATGGCCGACACCGGCAAGCCGGCGCCCGACGACGAGCTGTCACGCCATCTCACCGAGGAGGCCATCAGCTACTACCAGCTCGCCAGCGAGGCCTATCGGCGCGGCGACATGAAGACCGACAGCCCGAAGTAGCAAGCATCGCGGCGGCCGCTTCGGCGGCCGGTGCCGCAGCTCAGTGCTGCAGGATCTTGGACAGGAAGTCCTTGGCCCGCGGCGAGCGGGCCTCGGGGTTCTCGAAGAACTCCTTGCTGCTGCAGTCCTCGACGATCTTGCCGGCGTCCATGAAGATGACGCGGTGGCTCACGCGCTTGGCGAAGCCCATCTCGTGCGTGACGACCATCATCGTCATGCCTTCCTTGGCCAGCAGCACCATCACATCGAGCACCTCGCCCACCATCTCGGGGTCGAGCGCGGACGTGGGTTCGTCGAACAGCATCACGATGGGGTCCATGCTCAGCGCACGGGCGATCGCCACACGCTGCTGCTGACCGCCGGAGAGCTGGCCGGGGAACTTGTCCTTGTGCACCATGAGGCCGACGCGGTCGAGCATCTTCAGCCCGCGTGTCTTGGCCTCGTCCTGCGACCGGCCGAGCACCTTGATCTGCGCCAGCGTGAGGTTCTCGGTGACGGTGAGGTGCGGGAACAGCTCGAAGTGCTGGAAGACCATGCCCACGCGCGAGCGCAGCTTGGGCAGGTCGGTCTTGGGGTCGGAGATGCTGATGCCGTCGACGACGATGTCGCCCTTCTGGATCGGCTCGAGCGCGTTCACCGTCTTGATGAGCGTGCTCTTGCCCGAGCCCGACGGGCCGCAGACCACGACGACCTCGCCCTTCTGGATGCTGGTGGTGCAGTCGGTCAGCACCTGGAAGCTGCCGTACCACTTGCTGATGTTCTTGATGTCGATCACGGCGCTCTCCTATCGAATGATCTGGATCTTCTGCTGCAGGCGACGCACGAGCATCGACAGGCTGAAGCAGATGATGAAGTAGACGACCGCGGCGACGAGGTAGGTCTCCACCGGCCGGTTGAAGTTCTTGCCGGCGACCTCGAAGCCCTTGAGCAGGTCGTAGGCGCCGATGGCGTAGACCAGCGAGGTGTCCTGGAACAGGATGATGGTCTGCGTGAGCAGCACCGGCAGCATGTTGCGGAAGGCCTGCGGCAGCACCACCAGCTGCATGCACTGCGGGTAGGTCATGCCCACCGCATAGCCTGCGTACACCTGGCCCTTGGGCACGCTCTGGATGCCCGCCCGCATGATCTCGGAGTAGTAGGCCGCCTCGAACACCGTGAAGGTGATGATGGCCGACAGCTCCGCCCCCATGGGCCGCCCGATCAGCAGCGGGATCAGCAGGAAGAACCACAGGATCACCATCACCAGCGGGATGGAGCGCAACGTGTTGACGTACGCGGCCGCCGGGATCGCCAGCCAGGGCTTGCCCGACAGGCGCATCAGCGCCAGCACCGTGCCGAGCGCGATGCCGCCGATCATGGCGATCAGCGTCAGCTGCACCGAGAAGATCAGACCCTTGACGACAAAGCTGGAAACCACCGCCCAGCTGAGGAAACCGAAGTCGAGGTTCATTTCCCGCCCCCGATCATGCCGGGCACCTGCACGCGGTTCTCGATGAACAGGGCGAGGCGATTGATGGTGAACGCCGAGATGAAATACAGCGCGGTGACGGCGAGGTAGATTTCGACGCCGCGCGAGGTCTCCTCCTGCGCCTGCATCGCAAACATGGTCAGCTCGGCGATGCTCACCGCAAACGCCACCGAGGAGTTCTTGATGATGTTCATCGACTCGCTGGTCAGCGGCGGAATGACGATGCGAAACGCCATCGGCAACAGCACGTAGCGGTAGGTCTGTGGCAGGGTCAGGCCCACGGCCAGTCCCGCATAGCGCTGGCCCTTGGGCAGCGTCTGGATGCCCGCCTTCACCTGTTCGGCAATCCGCGCCGAGGTGAAGAAGCCCAGCGCAAACACCACCAGCACGAAGCTCGGCACCTGCCGCAGGCTGAGGAACAGCGACGGGATCACGTGGTACCAGAGAAAGATCTGGACCAGCAGCGGGATGTTGCGGAAGAGCTCGGTCCAGGCATTGCCGAGGAACACCAGCCCCTTGTTCGGCACGGTGCGCAAGATGCCCATCAGCGAGCCGACGGTCAGCGCCACGACGAGCGCGCAGGCCGCCACCGAGAGCGTCCAGCCCCAGGCCGACATCATCCAGTTGAGGTAGGTCTGCCCTCCACCAGTGTCCTGCAGGAACACCTGCCAGTCCCACTTGCCCAAGGCCTTCTCCTGTTGTTCTTCGAGATCGACGGAACCCAGATACAAGAAAGCGCGACGCAGGAGGCCCGACGCCGCGCTCTTCCAGCATAAGCAAGCCCCGCGCCCGCGGGTTCAGGGCTTACGAGAACACTCTCGCCGCTTACTTCTTCATGTACTCCTCGACGGGCTTGTCGTTCGGGCTGGCCCAGGCGGCCTTGGTGGCATCGCTGACCGGCAGTCCGACCTTGGTATTGCTCGGGGGGATCGGTTGCATGAACCACTTGTCGTAGCTCTTGGCCAGGTCACCGCTCTTGATCTGGGCCATGATGCTCTCGTCCACCGCCTTCTTGAAGGCCGGGTCGTCCTTGCGAATCATGATGGCAATGGGTTCGACCGACAGCACCTCGCCGACGATCTTGAAGTCGGCCGGGTTCTTGGCCTTGGCGATGTTGCCTGCGAGGATCTGGCCGTCCATCACGAAGGCATCGGCGCGGCCGGATTCGAGCAGCAGGAAGCTGTCGGCGTGGTCTTTGCCGAAGACTTCCTCGAAGTTCACGCCGGTGCCGCGCTCATGCTTGCGCAGCAGCTGCACGCTGGTGGTGCCGGTGGTGGTGGCGACCTTCTTGCCGTTGAGCTGGGCGATCGAGGTGATGCCCGCATTCGCCTTGGCGGCGATGCGCACTTCTTCGACGAAGGTGGTCACCGCGAAGGACACATCCTTCTGGCGGGTGGCATTGTTGGTGGTGGAGCCGCACTCGATGTCGACGGTGCCGTTCTGCACCAGCGGAATGCGGTTCTGCGAAGTCACCGGCTGGTACTTGACGTCGAGCTTGGCCAGGCCGAGCTGCTTCTGGACGTCGGCAAGCACCTTGGTGCAGACCTCCACGTGGAAGCCGACGTACTTGCCGTCGCCCAGCGTGTAGCTCAGTGCGCCCGAGGATTCGCGCACGCCCATCGTGACGCTGCCGCTGTCCTTGATCTTCTTGAGCGTGTCGGCCTGTGCGTGCGCCGCACCGAAGGCACACAGGGCGGCGGCCACGGCCACGGCGTTGACGAGCATCGATTTCTTCATGGGGTCTCCAGCGAGTGGGGTTGAAAAGCGAAAGAACGAAATTCTAGGGAGCAGGGTGGACAGGGCCAGCGTGTTTGCCCGCGAAGCAAGGGTTTTGCCCAGTGAGCGAGGTCACCGGCCAAGACCGGGTCGGGCGTGCAAGCCTCATGCCACCAGCCGGACGGGTTGCGTAAGCCGCTCGGGAACGAGCAGGGCGTTCATCTCGTCGCGGCTCATGATGCCCAGGCGTTCGGCCACGTCGGCGATCGTTCCGCCGGTGGCGAGTGCGGTCTTGGCGATCAGCGCAGCCTTTTCATAGCCGATGAGGGGATTCAGCGCCGTCACCAGCGTCACCGATTCGGCCACACGCCGGGCCAGCACCTCGTGGTTGGCCTGTGATGCCTTCGACGCAGTTCACCTGCAGCGTGCGGCAGGCGCGCGTCAGGTGGGCGATGCTCTTGTAGAGCGACCAGCCCATGATCGGCTCGAAGGCATTGAGCTGCAGCTGGCCGGCTTCGCTGGCCATGGTGATGGTGACGTCGTTGCCGATCACCTCGAAGGCCACCTGGTTCATCACCTCCGGGATCACCGGGTTGACCTTGCCCGGCATGATCGACGAGCCCGCCTGCCGCGGCGGCAGGCTGGATGTCGCCGAAGCCGGCCTGCGGACCGCTCGACAGCAGCCGCAGGTCGTTGCAGGTCTTGCTGAGCTTGCAGGCCACGCGCTTGAGCACGCCCGACAGCTGCACGAAGGCGCCGGTGTCCTGCGTGGCCTCGACCAGGTTCTCCGCCTTGACCACCGGCACGCCGCTGATCGGTCGCGAGCAGCGGGAATCACGAGTCTCGGTGTAGCCGCCGGGCGCGTTGATGCCGGTGCCGATGGCGGTGGCGCCGAGGTTCACCTCGGTGATCAGCGAGCGGGCCTCGCGCAGGCGCTGCTCGTCCTCGCCGATCATGATCGCGAAGGCGAGGAACTCCTGGCCGAGCGTCATCGGCACCGCGTCCTGCAACTGCGTGCGGCCGATCTTGAGCACCTTGGCAAACTCGGCGGCCTTGGCCTCGAAGGCGCTGGCGCAGATCCGCCATGGCCACGAGCAAGGCCGTCGATGCCGAACCAGGCCGCCACGCGCAGCGCGGTCGGGTAGACGTCGTTGGTGCTCTGCGAGGCGTTGACGTGGTCGTTGGGGTGCA
Organism: uncultured beta proteobacterium; assembly: GCA_963739925.1. GTDB lineage: Bacteria > Pseudomonadota > Gammaproteobacteria > Burkholderiales > Burkholderiaceae_C > CAVUBY01. Next base: position 504,070 of record CAVUBY010000004.1, read on the forward strand.
GCTGCTCGTAGCGCGCCCGCGGCCGTGACCCAGGTGCTCGAGCGCGCGGTTGGCAATCACCTCGTTGGCGTTCATGTTGGTGCTGGTGCCGGCACCGCCCTGGATCACGTCGACCACGAATTGCTCGTGCGAGCTGCCCGCCGATCAGGTCGTCGCAGGCGCGGCCGATGGCGTCGGCGCGCTGGGCATCGAGCACGCCCAGTCGTGCGTTGGCCTGCGCAGCGGCCTTCTTCACGTAGGCCAGTGCTCGCACCAGTTCCGGCCATCTGCGAAACCGCCTGGCCCGAGATCGGGAAGTTCTCGACCGCGCGGGCACTGTGGACGCCCCAGTAGGCGTGGGCCGGGATGGGCCGCTGGCCCAGAAAATCTTGCTCGATGCGGGTGGCGGCGAGCGGTGTCGGGGGGGTGGGGTGCGTCATGGGGCTGGACTGTAGGAGCGACGGCAGCGCAGCGCCAATGCCAGTTGTCGGCCCCATCATGCAAGGAACGCATAACCTTGCGAACCACCCCGCGAGCCCAGCGACCGGGTCAGGCTTCGCGCAGAAACTCCCACAGCGCCTGCGCGCCGGTCTTCGCATGCCGGCTCAGCTCAGGGCGCTCGCGGTAGATCCGCAGCTCCATGGTGAGTTCATGCTCACCCGGCGCCGACGCGCGCACCAATCGCCGGCTCTTGAGCTCCTTCTTGACCGAACTCGCGGGCAGGAAGGCCAGGCCGTGTCCTTCGATCGCCATGGCCTTCAGGCCTTCGGCCATGTCGGTCTCGTAGATCGGCTCGAGGTGCAGCGGCACCGCAGACAGCTTGGTGATCATGTCGACGAGGCGGCCCAGGTAGGCGCCCTCGCCGTAGCTCAGGTAGGGCACCTTCGCCTGCGCACGCGCCCGGCAGACAGAACAGCGGCTTGCCTTGGGCATCGGCCTTGGCATAGGCCGCGAGCGTCTCGTGCCCGAGGCTCAGCATCTCGTAGCGCTCGGGGTTGAGCTGCAGCGGCTGGCTGCGGGTGGTGGTAGGCGATGAGCAGGTCGCAGTTGCCTTCGGTGAGCTGCATCACCGCGTCGTGCACGTTGAGCGTGATCAGACGGCTCTTGAGCGCACCAAGCGCTTGCGCAGGTCCATCACCCAGTGGGGGAAGAAGGTGAAGGCCAGCGAGTGCGGTACGGCGAATTCGATCATGTCGTGCGCGCCCGTCTGGTGGCCGCGCATCATGGTGCGCGTGGCCTGCAGCGACCCGAGGATTTCCAGCGCCTGGGCATGCAGCGTTTCACCTGCGGCGGTGAGCCGGGTCGGGTACGAGGAGCGATCGACGAGGTCGATGCCGGCCCAGGCCTCGAGCGCCTGGATGCGCCGCGAGAAGGCCGGCTGGGTGACGTGGCGCAACTGCGCCGAACGCGAGAAGCTGCGCGTCTCGGCCAGGCTCACGAAGTCTTCAAGCCACTTGGTCTCCACGGGAAATCAGTTTAGAGGCTGACTTGCGGCGGTGTCAGCAGATCCAGCCCTGGGAAGAATCGTCGCCGCCGCTTTGCTGCAGCCGCCACATCTCGGCATAGCGGCCGGCCTGCTCGAGCAGACTCGGCATGCGCGCCGCGCTCGACGATGCGGCCCTGCTCCATCACCAGGATCTGGTGCGCATCGGCCACGGTGGACAGGCGGTGCGCGATGACCAGCGCGGTCTTGTTGCGCGCGGCGCTCTTGCAGCTCTTCCTGGATGGCGCGCTCGTTGGCCGAGTCGAGCGCCGACGTGGCCTCGTCGAAGATCAGCACCGGCGGGTTCTTCAGCAGGGTGCGCGCGATCGCCACGCGCTGCTTCTCGCCGCCGACTGAGCTTGAGGCCGCGCTCGCCCACCATGGTGTCGTAGCCCTTGGGGGTGGAGACGATGAAGTCGTGGATGTGGGCCGCGCGCGCGGCCGCCTCCACCTCGGCGCGGCTCGAGCCGGTGCGGCCGTAGGCGATGTTGTATTCGACCGTGTCGTTGAACAGCACCGTGTCCTGCGGCACGATGCCGATGCTCTGGCGCAGGCTCTTCTGCGTGACCTCGCGGATGTCCTGGCCGTCGATGCTGATGCGGCCTCCGTTCACATCGTAGAAGCGGAACATCAGCCGCGCCAGCGTGCTCTTGCCCGAGCCCGACGGGCCGACCACCGCCACCGTCTTGCCCGCCGGGAATCTCGAAGCTCACGCCGTGCAGGATCGTCGCGGTCGGTGTCGTAGCCGAAGCGCACGTTCTCGAAGCGCACCGCGCCGCCGCGGCTGGCCAGCGGCTTGCGCGCCCGGCGCGTCGGCGATCTCGCGGTTCTGGCCCAGCAGCGCGAACATCTTCTCCATGTCGATCATGGACTGCTTGATCTCGCGGTAGATCACGCCCAGGAAGTTGAGCGGGATGTAGAGCTGGATCATCAGCGCGTTCACCAGCACCAGGTCGCCCAGCGTCATCGTGCCCTCGACGACGCCCACCGTGGCGCGCCACACCAGCAGCACCACGGCGGCCGAGATGATCAGGCTCTGGCCCAGGTTGAGCAGGGACAGCGAGGTCTGCGACTTGATCGAGGCCTTCTCCAGGCGCTGCAGGTTCTCGTCGTAGCGCGCCTGCTCGAAGCCTTCGTTGCTGAAGTACTTGACGGTCTCGTAGTTGATGAGCGCGTCCACCGCCTTGGTGTTGGCCTTGCTGTCCTGCTCGTTCATCGCGCGGCGGAAGTGGGTGCGCCACTCGGTCACGGTGACGGTGAAGCCGATGTACAGCACCAGCGCACCGAGCGTGATGGCGGCGAACCAGCCGTCGAACTTGGCGCTCAGCAGCGAGATCACCAGCGCCATCTCCACCAGCGTGGGCAGGATGTTGTAGATGGTGTAGTTGAGCAGCGAGTGGATGGCGCGCGAACCGCGCTCGATGTCGCGCGACACGCCGCCGGTCTGGCGCTCCAGGTGGAAGCGCAGGCTCAGCGAGAGCAGGTGGTCGAAGGTCTCGAGCGACACCCGCCGGGCAATGCGCGCGGCGACCGGGTAGAACAGGAACTCGCGCAGCTCGGTGAACAGCGTCACCGAGAGCGCGCAGGGCACCATAGGCCAGCAGCAGTGCCACCGGCACGGCCAGCACGGCGCGCGGGTCGCCGGGCTTCAGGTCGAGCGCATCGACCAGGTTCTTCAGCACCAGCGGCACGCCGACGTTGGCCAGCTTGGCGGCGACCAGGAACGAGCAGCGCCACGCAGCACCCGCCAGCGCCACTGCCACACATAGGGCCCGAGCTTGCGCAGCGTTCGCCAGTCGGATTTCGGCGGCGAGGCGGCCGGTGTGGCAACGGCCGGGCTCAGGCTGTGACTGCGCATGGAGGGGTATGGGATCCGAAGGAAATAGAGAGCGGCAGCGTGGAAGAATGCGGACCAGACCCTGGACCCCATCCGACGCAGGTGAAGCACTATGCCCGAGATTTCAAGCATGACCTTGCCGCAGCGCAGCCGCAGCCTGATGCCGGCGCAGCTGTCGGACGATCACCAGCTGGTGCTGCGCGTGATGCCCATGCCTGCCGACTCCAACGCCAACGGCGACATCTTCGGCGGCTGGATCATGGCCCAGGTGGACGTGGCCGGCGCCGTGCTGCCGGCGCGCATCGTCGCGCGGCAAGCGTCGCCACCGTGGCGGTGAACCAGTTCGTCTTCAAGCAGCCGGTGTCGGTCGGCGACCTGCTCAGCTTCTATGCCAAGGTGGAGCGCATCGGCAACACCTCGATCACGATCAACGTCGAGGTCTACGCCGAGCGCAACCCGGCCGATCCGCAGGTGGTGAAGGTGACCGAGGCCAACCTGACCTACGTGGCCATCGACGCCAAGGGCCAGCCGCGCACGGTACCGCGCGACTGAGCTGTCCGGGGCTGGGAAGGTCGACGCCGCTCAATCGACGAAGAAGTCGGGGATCAGGTCCTTCGTTCCCGGCGTCACGCTGTAGGGCTCGAAGTCGGTCACGCCGTGCTGGGCCAGCAGGGTGTCGTCGATGAAGAAGTTGCCGGTGGTGGCCTTCGCGTCGCTCGTGAGGATCAGGTAGGCAGCGTCGGCCAGGATTTCCGGCGTGCGGCACTTGGCGAGGTTCACGCCAGGAATCATCTGCAGCGCGGCGGTGGCGATGGCGGTGCGCGGCCACAGGCTGTTGACCGCGATGCCCAGAGGGCGGAACTCGCCCGCGTGCCCGAGCGTGCACTCGCTCATGCCGTACTTGGCCATGGTGTAGGCCACATGGTTCTTGAACCAGTGCTCGCGCATGGACAGCGGCGGCGACATGTTGAGCACATGCGGGTTGCGGCCGGCCTCGGCCGCCTTGATGAGGTGCGGCAGGCAGGTCTGCGTGCACAGGTAGGTGCCGCGCACGTTCACGCCGAACATCAGGTCGAATCGCTTCATCGGCGTCGCCGCGGTGGGCGTGAGGCTGATGGCGCTGGCGTTGTTGACCAGGATGTCGATGCCGCCGAAGCGCTCCACCGCCTGCGCCACCGCCGCCTGCACGCTGGCTTCGTCGCGAATGTCGGTCTGCACCGGCAGCGCCTGGCCACCGGCCGCCTCGATCTCGGCGGCGGCGCTGAAGATGGTGCCGGGCAGCTTGGGGTTGGCCTCGGTCGTCTTGGCCGCGATCACGATGCGGGCGCCGTCGCGCGCCGCGCGCTTGGCGATGGCCAGGCCAATGCCCCGCGAGGCCCCGGTGATGAAGAGGGTCTTGCCTTGCAGGTTCATGCGGGCGTCCTTGGGGTTGTGTTTGGCAGTCTCAGGAGAACTTCGAGAAATCCGGCTTGCGCTTCTGGAAGAACGCCTGGAAGGCCTCCATCGCTTCCGGGCTGCGCAGGCGTTGCGGCGAACAGTTCGCCTTCCACCGTGATGGCCGCGCTCACCTCCTCGGCCGACCAGCGGCGCAGCAGCTTCTTGCTCTCGCGCACCGCACCCGGCGGCAGCGCATTGAAGCGCTCGGCCACGCGGCGTGCGTGGTTCACCACCTCACCCGCGGGCAGCACTGCGTTGGCGATGCGGAAGTCGACCGCGTCCGCCGGTGTGAACGGGTCGCCGAGCAGCAGCTTCTCGGCGGCGCGGGCATGACCCATCAGTCGCGGCACGATCAGGCTGGAGGCGAACTCCGGCACCAGGCCCAGGCTGGCGAAAGGCATCGCCAGACGTGACTCGTCGGACACATAGACCAGATCGCAGTGCAGCAGCATCGTCGTTCCGATACCCACGGCGGCGCCGGTGACGGCCGCCACCACCGGCTTCTCGCAGCCGGTGAGCGCGCACATGAACTGGAACACCGGCGATTCGAGCAGGTCGTCGCCGGTCCTCGGCGGGCGGCTCATGAAGTCCTCGATGTCATTGCCAGAGGTGAAGATGCCGGGCTGGCCCGTGATCAGCACCGCCCGCACCGCGGGGTCGGCCTGCGCGGCCTTCAACGCGTCGGCCATCGCCTGGTACATGGCGACGGTGAGCGCGTTCTTCTTCTCCGGGCGGGCGATCTCGATGGTGGCCACGCCGTTGAGGGTGGCGGTCTTGATGCTCATGGAGCCTCCTCGGGATTCAAAAATCGGTGGGTCGCCGAGCAGCGTCGCGACCACTCAGACCCGTTCAAAGATGCCAGCCGCGCCCTGCCCCATGCCGACGCACATGCTGACCATGCCGTACTTGAGGTTGTGACGGTGCAACGCGTGGATGACCGTGGCAGCGCGGATGGCCCCGGTGGCGCCCAGCGGGTGGCCCAGCGCGATCGCGCCGCCCATCGGGTTGACCTTGCTGGCATCCAGCCCGACGGTGTTGATCACCGCCAGCGCCTGCGCGGCGAAGGCCTCGTTGAGTTCGATCCAGCCCAGGTCGGCGAGCGTGAGGCCCGCGTAGCGCAGCGCCGCCGGGATGGCTTCGATCGGGCCGATGCCCATGATCTCGGGCGGCACGCCGCGGCTGGCAAAGCTGACGAAGCGCGCCAGCGGCTTGAGGTTGAACTGCTTGACCGCCTTCTCCGAGGCCAGGATCAGCGCGCCCGCGCCGTCGCTGGTCTGCGAGCTGTTGCCGGCGGTGACGCTGCCCTTGGCGGCAAACACCGGCTTCAGCTTGGCCAGTCCCTCGAGGCTGGTGTCGGGCCGCGCGCCTTCGTCGAGATTGACGGTGCGCGTCTTCAGGCTCACCTCGCCGGTGGCCAGGTTCGGGAAACGATCGACCACCTCGATCGGCGTCATCTCCGCCGTGAACTCGCCCGCCGCCATGGCCTTGATCGCCTTCTGGTGCGAGGCCAGTGCAAAGGCGTCCTGGTCTTCGCGCGACACCTTCCACTGCGTGGCCACCTTCTCGGCCGTGAGGCCCATGCCGTAGGCGATGCCCACGTTCTCATTGGTCGCGAAGATGTCCGGATTGAACGACGGCTTGTTGCCGCCCATCGGCACCATGCTCATGCTTTCGGCGCCGCCGGCGATCATCACGTCGGCCTCGCCGACGCGGATGCGATCGGCCGCCATCTGCACCGCGCTCAGGCCTGAGGCGCAGAAGCGGTTGACGGTGATGCCGCCCACCGAATGCGGCAACCCGGCCAGCACCATGGCAGCACGCGCCATGTTCATGCCCTGCTCACCCTCGGGAAAGCTGCAGCCGATGATGGCGTCCTCGATCGCCTTGGGGTCGAGCGAGGGCACCTGCGCCAGCGCGCTCTTCACGGCCGCGACCAGCAGGTCATCGGGACGCGTGTTGCGGAAATAGCCGCGGCCCGACTTGCCGATCGGCGTGCGCGTCGCCGCGACGATGTAGGCCTCTTGCACTTGCTTGCTCATGTTCATTGGCTCCGTCTCAGTTGCGGACTGGTTTTCCGGTTTGCAGCATGCCCATGATCCGCTCCTGGGTCTTGGGGTGGTCGAGCAGGCCGCAGAAGTGCTTGCGCTCGAGCGCCATCAGGTACTCCTCGCTCACGAGCGATCCGGCATCGACATCGCCACCGCAGATCACGTCGGCGATCAGCGCGGCAATGTGGAAGTCGTGGGAGCTGATGAAGCCACCGTCGCGCATGTTGGTCAGCTGGCCCTTGATGGTGGCGATGGCCGAGCGGCCGGCCACGGGGAACAGCGTCTTCGCCGGCGGCCGGTAGCCGCTGTCGAACATTGCCTTGGCCTGCTGGCTGGCCACGAACAGCAACTCGTCCTTGTGCGGCACGATCACGTCGCTCCAGAGCAGGTAGCCGAGCTTGCGCGACTCGATCGCGCTCGTGCCCACCTTGGCCATGGCGGCATTGGTGAAGCCGTCGGTCGCGAACTTCAGGATGTCGGCGTTCGCGCTGGCGGCGTTGGCCATCTCGGCCGCACGCCGCGCGATGTAGGCGAGGCCGCCACCGCCGGGAATCAGGCCCACGCCCACTTCCACCAGGCCGATGTAGCTTTCCATCGCCGCCACGCGCCGGGCGCAGTGCACCGCGAGCTCACAGCCGCCGCCGAGCGCGAGGCCACGCACCGCCGCCACCACCGGCACGGTGGCGTAGCGGATGCGCAGCATCGCGTCCTGCAGCTTCTTCTCTTCGGGGGCGATGCCCTTGCCGCCGCTCTTCATGAACACCGGCATCAGGGCCTCGAGGTTGGCGCCGGCCGAGAACACATCGTCGGGCGACCAGATCACCAGGCCCTTGTACTTCTGCTCGGCGATCTCGACGGCCTTGAGCAGGCCCTCGGTCACATCCGGGCTGATGAGGTGCAGCTTGGCGGTGATGCTCGCGATGAGCACCTCGCCGTCGTGCGACCAGACGCGGATCTCGGCGTTCTTGAACTCCTCGGTGCCGCTCTTGAGCGGCTCGATGGCGCCGGCGCCGAACACGCTCTCCGGGAAAGGCTGGCGCTGGTAAACCGGCAGCTGCTGCGCGGCAGGTAACGCTTCTGCGAGGCGCTCCACGAGCCTTCCGGCGTGTGCACGCCCATCCGCGGACCTTCGAACACCCAGGCCGGCAGCGGTGCCTTGCACAGCGCCTTGCCGGCGTCGATGTCGGCCTTCACCCATTCGGCCACCTGCTTCCAGCCGGCCTGCTGCCAGAGCTCGAACGGGCCTTGGGTCATGCCGAAGCCCCAGCGCATGGCGAAGTCGACCTCGCGCGCGCTGTCGGCAATGCTCTCCAGGTGCACGGCGGCGTAGTGGAAGGCGTCGCGCAGGATCGCCCAGAGGAATTGCGCCTGCGGGTTGGTGGATTCACGCAGCAGCTTGAGGCGATCGGCCGGGGCCTTCTTCAGCATGCGACCGACGATTTCGTCGGCCTTGCCACCCCCCGCAACGTAGTCGCCCTTGGCCGGGTCGAGCCGCAGGATGTCCTTGCCGACCTTCTTGTAGAAGCCGGCACCGCTCTTCTGGCCCAGCGCGCCCTGCTCGATCAGCCGGGCCAGCACGGCCGGGGTGCCGTAGGTCGGGAAGAACGGGTCATCCTGGAGGTTGTCCTGCAAGGTCTTGATGACATGCGCCATCGTGTCCAGCCCGACCACGTCGGCGGTGCGGAAGGTGCCGCTGCTGGCACGCCCGAGCTTCTTGCCGGTGAGGTCGTCCACCACGTCGTAGCTCAGGCCGAAGGTCTCGGCTTCCTTGATGGTGGCCAGCATGCCGGCGATGCCCACCCGGTTGGCGATGAAGTTCGGCGTGTCCTTGGCGCGCACCACGCCCTTGCCGAGCGCGGTGGTCACGAAGGCCTCGAGCTGGTCGAGGATCTCGGGCCGCGTGGTCGGCGTCGGGATCAGCTCCACCAGCGCCATGTAGCGAGGTGGGTTGAAGAAGTGGATGCCGCAGAAACGCGGCTTGATCTCCTCGGGCAGCACCTCGGAGAGCTTGGTGATCGACAGGCCCGAGGTGTTGCTCGCCACGATCGCGTGCGGCGCCACCGCCGATGCGATGCGCTTGTAGAGATCGAGCTTCCAGTCCATGCGCTCGGCGATGGCCTCGATGACGAGGTCGCATTCCTTGAGCTTGTCGAGGTGCTCTTCGTAGTTGGCCTGCTCGATGAGCACAGCGTCCTCGGGCACCCCCAGCGGCGCGGGCTTGAGCTTCTTCAGGCCCTCGACCGCCTTGATCACGATGCCGTTCTTCGGACCTTCCTTGGCCGGCAGGTCGAACAGGATCACGGGCACCTTGACGTTGACGAGGTGGGCGGCGATCTGCGCGCCCATCACGCCCGCACCGAGAACAGCCACCTTGCGAACGGGGAATCGGGTCATGTTTTCTCCAGGATCAAATCAGATCGGTCCGCGCCGTTCGCGCGTCACCGGGTCACTCCACGCGAAGCCAGGTCTGGGTGCGGCCGAGCAGCGGTGCACCGATGTACGCCCGCACCTCCATCTTCTTGCCGGCGTCCACCGGCTTCATGCGCACCTTGTAGACCTTGCCGTTGTTCGGATCGGTGATGTCGCCACCGTCCCAGAGGGACTTGTCGTCGGCGCTGGCCTTGACGTTTCGCACCAGCTGGAAGCCGACCATCGGCATGCCTTTGCGTTCATCGGCGCAATCGCTGCACACCGCGTTCTGCTTGGCGGGGTCGAACACCTTCTCGATCTTGCCGCTGAACACGCCATTGGCCTCGGTGATGCGCACGATGGACTTCTCGGTCTTGCCGTCGTCGTCTATCGTTTTCCACAGGCCCACGGGCGTGGTTTGCGCCCAGGCGGTGGCACCGGCCAGGGCAAAGGTCAGGGCGATCAGGATGGTCTTCATGCGGTCGTCTCCAAGGGTTGAGGATGGCAGTCGAGCGCTGCCTGGTGGCGGATCGGCGCAGGCTCGGCCTGCGCCTTCAACTTTAGAACAGCGCTTCGTCCATGGCCATCAGCGGCGCGGCACCGGCGCGTGCAGAACGGATGAGCCCGGCGGTCTCGGGCAGCAGCTTGGCAAAGTAGAAGCGCGCGGTGATGAGCTTGGCCTGGTAGAAGGGATCGCCGCTGCCGGCCTGGGCCAGGGCCACCTTGGCCATGCGGGCCCAGAAGTAGGCGAACACCAGGTGGCCGCAGACGCGCAGATAGTCCACCGCCGCCGCACCCACCTCGTCGGCATTGCCCATGGCCTTCATGCCGAGTTCGGTGGTCAGCTTGGTGACCTTGTCGCCCAGGTCGGCCAGCGGGTTGACGAACTCCTGCATCGACTCGTTGACGCCCTCTTCCTCGATGAACTCGGTGACCAGCTTGCCGAACTTCTTGAGCTTCTTGCCGCCGTCGGCCAGCACCTTGCGGCCCAGCAGGTCGAGCGACTGGATGGTGTTGGTGCCTTCGTAGATCATGTTGATGCGCGCATCGCGCACGAACTGCTCCATGCCCCATTCGCGGATGTAGCCGTGGCCGCCGAACACCTGCAGGCAGTGCGAGGTGGCGATCCAGGCGTTGTCGGTGAAGAAGGCCTTGACGATGGGCGTGACCAGCGCGACCAGGTCGGCGCATTCGGCGCGCTCCTCGTCATCGTCGGTGGCGAGTTCCTTGTCGAGCATCAGCGTGGTCCACATCGCCAGCGCGCGGCCACCTTCGGCGTAGGCGCGGGCGGTGAGCAGCATCTTGCGCACGTCGGGGTGCACGATGATCTTGTCGGCGGGCTGCTCCGGGTTCTTGGGACCGGACAGCGAACGCATCTGGATGCGGTCCTTGGCGTAGGCCACGGCGTTCTGGTAGGCCACCTCGGTGAGCCCCAGCGACTGCATGCCCACGCCGAGACGGGCCGCGTTCATCATCACGAACATCGCGGCCAGGCCCTTGTGGGGCTGGCCCACCAGCGTGCCGATGGCGCCGTCGAGCACCATCTGCGCTGTGGCGTTGCCATGGATGCCCATCTTGTGCTCGAGACCGCCGCAGTGGATGGCGTTACGCCCGCCCATCGAACCGTCGGCATTGACGTGGAACTTGGGCACCACGAACAGCGAGATGCCCTTGGAGCCGGCGGGCGCATCCGGCAGTCGCGCCAGCACCAGGTGGATGATGTTCTCGGCCAGGTCGTGCTCGCCGGCTGAGATGAAGATCTTGGTGCCGGTGATCCGGTAGGTGCCGTCCGCTTGCCCTGCTCCCATGACGGCTCGGCCTTCGTGCGCAGCAGGCCCAGGTCGGTGCCGCAATGGGGCTCGGTCAGGCACATCGTGCCCGTCCACTGACCGCTGGTCAGTTTGGGAAGGTAGAGCTGCTTCTGGGCGTCCGACCCGTGGGCGTGCAGGCACTCGTAGGCACCATGCGACAGGCCGGGGTACATGGTCCAGGCCTGGTTGGCCGAGTTCAGCATCTCGTAGAAGCACTGGTTCACGACATGTGGCAGGCCCTGGCCGCCATAAGCCGGGTCGCAGCTGAGCGAAGGCCAGCCGCCCTCCACGTACTGGGCGTAGGCCTGCTTGAAGCCCTTGGGGGCCGTGACTTCGTGAGTCGCGGTGTCGAGCTTGCAACCCTCGGCATCGCCACTCTGGTTGAGCGGTGCAATCACCTGCGATGCGAACTTGCCGCCCTCTTCGATCACCGCGTTGATCGTGTCCGCGTCGATGTCGGCGTGGGCCGGCAGCATCTTCAGCTCATCGACGACGTTCAACACCTCGTGCATGACGAACTGCATGTCGCGCAACGGCGGGGTGTACTGGGGCATGCTGATGACTCCTGGGCTTGAAACAGTGGATTCAGTTGCGTCGGCTCGGCGCGCGAGCAGCACGCTTGGGCGCTGGCGTGCGCGGCGGCGCCGGCTTGCGGGCGGGCGACGCGGCGCAGTTCGCGAGCATTCGATCGAAAGCGGCGCGGGCGCGTTCCACCGCGCCGGGGCTGCGCAGGAACCGCGCATCGTGGTGCAGTGCCAGGATCAGCCCGTGCACCTCGAACAGCAGCTGCTGCGGATCGGTGTTGCGCTGCAGGTGGCCCTCTTCGATGGCGATGCGGATGGCGCGCTCCAGGGCTGCCTGCCAGGTCCGCACCATGGTCACCAGCGCATCGCGCACCGGGCCGGGCCGGTCGTCGAACTCGACCGCGCCACTGATGTAGATGCAGCCGGAGTCGATCTCCACCGCCACGCGCCGCACCCAGAGGTCGAAAAGCGCACGCAGGCGCGGCATCCCGCGCGGCTCGGCCAGCGCCGGGAAGAACACCTCTTCTGCAAACTTGGCGTGGTACTCGCGCACCACCGAGATCTGAAGTTCTTCGCGCGAGCCGAAGTGGGCAAAGACGCCCGACTTGCTCATCTGCGTGACTTCGGCCAGCGCACCGATCGACAGACCTTCCAGGCCCATCTGCGAGGCCAGACCAGCGCCGCCTCAAGGATGGTGGCGCGGGTCTGCTGGCCTTTCAACAAGGCACGGGCAGGGGCAACGGTCGGATTCGGGTCGGTCACGGCAGGTCTCGCGCAGGTGGCCACGGTCGTTCGGTGGAATCGAACGGTCGTGCTATTTTGCAGAATTCCGCCCGCGGCAGGGGTGCGCAGGGGTCTTTTTTCTAGGAAGCAATGCCTAGAAGCCGGACTGTGGCACAGCCCGCCGACCCGTCGCCGGCCCAGGGTTGTGGGGCAACCCCTTGAGCGAAACCCTGCGAATGCATTACGCTCGAACGATCATGGAAGTTCTGCAACTCGATGTTTCCGGTCGTCCGCAGTCGTGGATCTCGGCGAAGGAGGCGGCGGTGATCTATGCCAGCGACGGGGTGGCCTGGACGCTGGGCGATCCGTTCTACGTGCTGCGCGGCGGCATGCAACGGCGCACCGGGTTGCAAAGCCGCATCGAGGTTCACCCCATCATCGCGGTGCGCGGCGCGGTTCCGACGCGCGCCTGGCGGCAGACACCGGCGCTGTCAAACCCCAAGCTGTTTGCCCGCGACCGCCAGGTCTGCGCCTACTGCGGCGGCCATTTCCACACCGATGACCTGACCCGCGAGCACATCATCCCCACCTCGCGCGGCGGGCTGGACAGCTGGATGAACTGCATCACCGCCTGCCGGCGCCTGCAATGGCCACAAGGGCAACCGCATGCCCGAAGAAGCACGCATGAGCCTGATGTACCTGCCCTACGTACCCAACCTGCACGAGGACATGATCTTGCGCGGGCGTCGAATCCTCGCCGACCAGATGGAGTTCCTGCTGGCCAGCGTGCCGCGGCACAGCCGGCTCCACGGCTGAACAGGCTCGCGCCGCGGCGTGAGAGCCGGAGGCCAAGGAAGCCACGGCGCCACCTTTCTTTACTGGCGGTTGCGGAACTTGCGGGCGCCAGGCGCGTCCACCCGTCAACCTCTGCCAACGTCCGGACGTTGGCCAGACAGAACCCTCGGAGACCTCCATGAAACGCATTGCCCTCGTGTCGCTGGCGCTCGTTCTGACCGCCTGCTCGACGACCAGCCCCGATGTCATCCAGCGCGGCGACGCCCAGCGTCTGGCCCAGGTGCAGGACGCCACCGTGCTGTCGGTGCGCGCCGTCACCGTGGACGGCAGCCAGAGCGGCGTGGGCGCGGCCACCGGCGGCGTCATCGGCGGCCTGGCCGGCTCGGCGCGCAGCAGTGGCCGCGAGTCGGTGGCCATCGGCGTGGTGGGTGCGGTGGCCGGTGCGGTGATCGGCAACACCATCGAACGCGCCAGCACCCGAGAGGACGCGGTGGAGATCCTGGTTGCAACTGCGCAATGGTGAACGCCGGGCCATCGTCCAGGCCAAGGGCAACGAGACGCTGCAGCCGGGCGAGCCGGTGATCTTGGTGACCACGGGCGGCAAGACCCGCGTGACCAAGGCACCGACCGTGGCACCGGGCACGACCGCCCCGGCGGCCGCCCCGGGCACCGGCGCCCAGCCTGTGCCGCCCGCGCCCGTCAAGGGCTGAGGCGACACATCGCCCGGCGGCCTCGCCGGGTTGCTCTAGAGTCGGGTCTCCGAAACCTGGGAGACGCGGCATGAACCGCCTGGACCTCAACGAGCGCGTGGCGATCATCACCGGCGGAGCGCAAGGCATTGGCCTGGCCACCGCGCGGCGCATGCTGGACTCGGGCGCTTCGGTGGCGCTGTGGGACATCGACGCCGCACTGCTAGACACCACTCGCACCGATCTGTCGAGCTTCGGTCGACGCGTCAGCACCACGGTGGTGGAACTCAGCGACGAAGCCGCGGTGCAGCAGGCCACCAGCACGGCGCTGGCCCAGCACGGCCGCATCGACATCCTGGTCAACAACGCCGGCATCACCGGCGGCAACGGCGTGACCTGGGAACTGGCGCCCGACGTCTGGCGGCGCGTCATCGAGGTCAACCTCGTCGGTCCGTACCTCACCTGCCGCGCGGTGGTGCCCCACATGCTGGCGCGCGGCTACGGCCGCATCGTCAACATTGCCTCCATCGCCGGCAAGGAAGGCAACCCGAACGCTTCGCACTACAGCGCGTCCAAGGCCGGGCTGATCGCGCTGACCAAATCACTGGCCAAGGAGCTGGCGACGCGCGGCGTGCTGGTCAACGCGGTCACACCCGCCGCGGCCAAGACCGCCATCTTCGATTCGATGAAGCAGGAGCACATCGACTTCATGCTGTCCAAGATCCCGATGGGCCGCTTCCTCCAGGTCGACGAGGTCGCCGCCATGATCACCTGGCTGGCCTCGGAAGACTGCGCCTTCAGTACCGGCGCGGTGTTCGATATCTCCGGCGGCCGCGCCACTTACTGACCCAGGGCATCGCCCCGCCATGTCGGACGCGCTGGGCAGGCGCCGCTGGCTGTTGCTGGCGGCGTTGCTGCTGCTCAGCTCGCAGGGCGCCAGGCCGATGGTGCCCTGGCTCAACGCCCAGGCCATCGGCACGCTGCAGGGTGTGGGCAACGCCAGCGCCTCGGCCTCGCGCGCGGCGTGATGGCGGCGCGTGGCAGCGCGGTGCTGCTGCTCGACGAGCCCACCAGCGCGCTCGATCCGGTGAGCGAAGCGCAGGTCTACGAGCGCCAAGAGCTGGCGGTGCGCCAGACGCTGTTCCGGAAGCTGCTCGGAGACACCGGGACGTCGGGGCAGTCATTGCCTTCCCGTTGATACAGCGCAAGCGAGCGTTCACCGCAGGGGCGCAGCATGAAACGAGGGTGGCGGGGATCTGCCATCCCGACCGTCTGCCCGCCCCAAGGAGCCCCACCATGAAACTGACGCGCTCGTCTGCCCTGATCACCGCCGCTGCAGCGGTCCTCCTCGGCATCTGCAATATCCCGGCCTTCGCCGCTGAAAACGAATCCGCCATCGCCCGCGGCGGGCGCCTGTACGACAAGTGGTTCACCGAGAACAAGGCTGCCAAGCCCACGGCTGACCACCCCGCCTACACGGTCAAGGATGGCAAGTACGGCAAGGACACCTCGTGGCGCTGCAAGGAATGCCATGGCTGGGACTACCGGGGCAAGGATGGTGCCTACGCCAAGGGCGCGCACGCGACCGGCATCAAGGGCATCCAGGGCGCCGCAGGCAAGGACGCAGCCGTGGTCGCCGCCTTGCTGCGCGACAAGAACCACGGCTACACCGAGGCGCAGCTGAGTGCCAAGGATGCCGCCGATCTGGCGCAGTTCGTCACCAAGGGCCAGTACGATCTGGCCAAGTACATCGATGCGAGCAACAAGTCCAAGGGCAACGGCGCCAAGGGCGAGGTCTACTTCAACACGCTGTGTGCCGGCTGCCACGGGGTGGATGGCAAGAAGCTCAAGGACGCACCCCCACTCGGCTCGGTGGCGGACAACGCCGCTGAAATGATGCACAAGCTGCTGAACGGTCAACCGGGTGAGGCCATGCCCGCCCTGCGCGCACTGGATCATCAGATTGCGGCCGACATCGCCGTGCACCTCGTCACCCTGCCCAAGTGAAGCTCGCGCGCCGCATCGTCGCCCTGCTGCTGGTGCTGGGCGGCATCGGTGGGGTGGTCTTCTGGGGCGGCTTCAACACCGCGATGGAAGCCACCAACACCATGGCCTTCTGCATCTCTTGCCATGAGATGAAGAACAACGTGTACGAGGAGTACAAGAAGAGCCCGCACTACACCAACGCCTCCGGCGTGCGCGCCACCTGCCCGGACTGCCACGTGCCCAAGGAGTGGACCGCCAAGCTGATGCGCAAGATCCAGGCGAGCAACGAGCTCTACCACCACCTGCGCGGAACGATCGACACGCCCGAGAAGTTCAACGAAAAGCGCGCCGAACTCGCCGAGCATGTGTGGGCCGCCATGAAGGCGAACGATTCTCGCGAATGCCGCAACTGCCACAGCTGGGAAGCCATGGACTTCCACAAGCAGACTCCACGTGCGAAAGAGAAGATGGAGGAAGGCCGCAAGGAGGGCAAGACCTGCATCGATTGCCACAAGGGCATCGCGCACACCCTGCCCAAACGCGACGATTGAGCGCCTTGGCCGACCGCTGATCAGCGACGGAAGGTGGGCATCACCGCGGCGCGAGCTCGAAGCGCGCGCTCAAGCCTTCGGCTGACGACGGCCCCACCCACAGGTCGAAACGACCCGGGTCGGCGCGTGACTGCAGATCGCTGCCCACGTAGGTGAGTTCCGCACGCGTCAGCGTGAACGCGATCTGCACCGAGGCACCGGGCGCAAGCCGCAGCTTGCGAAAGCCCTTGAGCTCGCGCACTGGGCGCGACAGGCTCGCCACCCGCTGACCGACGTACAGCTGCGCCACCTCGTCGACCTCGCGGGTACCGGTGTTGCGCAATTGCGCGCGCACGGTGATCGCACCGTCCCACGCCAGGCGCCCGCTGTCGAGCGTGACGGACTCGTACTGCACCCGGCCATAGGTGAGGCCGTGGCCGAAGGGATAGAGCGCGCGCGGCGTGGTGTCGAGGTAGCGTGCGGTGTAGGGCGCGTTCGGATCGGCATCGCTCATCGGGCGGCCGGTGCGCGGTTGCGCGTAGTGCCAGGGCACCTGCCCCGGCGTCTGCGGAAAGCTCACGGGCAACCGGCCCGAGGGGCTGACCACGCCGAACAACACATCGACGATCGCCGGCCCGGTCTGCGACCCGAGAAACCAGGTGGCGAGGATGGCCCGTGCCTCGCGCACCGCGCCCTGCAGCGCCAGCGCGCGCCCGTGCCGCAGCAGCACCACCACCGGCTTGCCGGTGGCCGCCACCGCTTCGGCCAGCGCCTGCTGCGCGGCGGGCAGGCGGATGTCGCTGCGCGAGCGGGCCTCGCCCGACATCGCCTCGCTCTCGCCGATGGCCAGCAGCACCACATCCGCCGCGCGCGCCGCGGCCACCGCAGCCCGCACACCCCCCGGCAGCGGCGCCTCCACCGCCGAGCCCGGCACCACCGTGAGCGACGCGCCGCGCGGCAGTGCTTCGCGCAACGCCTGCGCGATGCCGATCGGCGGCGTGGGGCCGGGAAACATGCTCCACGGACCGAGCAGGTCTTGCGAGCCGTCGCCGAACGGCCCGATCAGCGCGATGCGGATGCCCTCGCGCCGCAGCGGCAGCAGGTCGCCGTCGTTCTTGAGCAGCACGATGGACTTCTGCGCGGCCTCGCGGGCCAGTGCGCGATGTTCGGGGTATTCCAGCCGCTCCTTGGGCCCGCCCTGCGAGCCGCCGTCCAGTCCCCGGAACGGCTGCTCGAACAGCCCAAGCCGCTGTTTCACCCGCAGCACGCGCGCGCACCGCCTCATCCAGCCGCGCCATCGGCACCGCACCGCTGGCCACCAGGGCCGGCAGGTGGCGCTGGTACAGGCCGCTTTGCATGCTCACGTCGGTCCCGGCCAGAAAGGCCAGCCGCGCGGCGTCACGCTCGTCGCCGGCCACGCCGTGCGCCACCAGCTCGGCATCGGCGGTGTAGTCAGACACGGTGAAGCCGGCAAAGCCCCATTCGTCGCGCAGCACGCCGCGCAACAGCCCTGCATGCGCCGTGGCCGGCAGGCCGTCGATGGTGTGGAAGCCGGTCATGAGCGAGAGTGCACCGGCCTCGATGGCGGCACGAAACGGCGGCAGGTGCACCTCGCGCAGCACCCGCGGCGAGAGCTCGGCGCCGGCGTAGTCGAGCCCGCCTTCGGCTGCGCCATAGCCCGCGAAATGCTTGGGCGTGGCCAGCATGGCGTCGGCGCGCGACAGGTCGATCGCCCTGGAAGCCACGCACGCGCGCCGCCGCGAACTGCCGCGCGAGAAAGACGTCTTCACCCGCGCCTTCGACGCCGCGGCCCCAGCGCGCATCGCGTGCGATGTCAACCATGGGCGCGAAGGTCCAGCGAAAGCCATCGGCGCTCGCCTCCACAGCCGCCGCACGCGCGGTGCGTTCGGCCAGCGCCGGCTCCCAGCTCGCCGCTTCGGCCAGCGGCACCGGGAACACCGTGCGAAAGCCGTGGATCACGTCTGCTGCAAACAGCAGCGGGATGCCCAGCCGCGACTCATTCACCGCCACCTGCTGTGCGCGCCGCTTTCCAGCCAGGCCGGCGCCATTGAACAGCCCCATGACGCGGCCGGCTCGGATGTCGGCGAGCTGCTGCGCCTCGGCCGCGGAAGGCGTTGCCGACGCCGTGTTCTGCGCGGGACTGGCCGGGTTGCCGACCGGATTGCCCAGGGGTGCCGTGGCCGCCGGGGCGAAGAGGCTGAGCTGACCGACCTTCTCTTCGACCGTCATGCGGGCGAGCAAGGCCTCGATGGCCGCATCGTTGGTGGAGAGGCTGGTCGCAGCCGCCGTGGCTGGAGCAGCGGCTGACTGTGCCTGGGAGCTGTCCGGTGTCGTGATCGCTGCCGCGCCCAGCAGCGCGAACATCGCCAGGCGCCGCATCACCGCGTCTTGCGCGGGGCCCGACCCTCCGCCCGATGAACCGTCACGCGTTCAACGACCCTGGTCGTGCGGCAGGCGGCGCTGCGCCAGGACACGTACCCGACGCAATCGCCAGAAAGAGTAGAGACCCGTGAGCGCCATCACCGGCCACAGGCAGCTGCAGATCAGCACCCACATCAGGCGGCCATCCATGCCGCTGGGCGTGCGGCCGTCACGCGGGCGCTCGGGCCCTTCGCTGAACAGGTGCTTGTTGGAAAACGTGGCGAGGCCGAACGCGGCGCCGCAGAGGAAGAAGAGAACGATCCAGACGGTCACCGCGTGCTCCAGCGGGCCGTGCAAAACGGGCCTGCGGGAGCAGTGTGGCGCAACTGGATCGGAAGTTCAATCGCACCGAAGACGAGGGGTCTGCGGGCTACTTGCCCGTTTCGGCATACGCAGCCCGCACGGCCAGGTGCGCCTTGAGGCGCTCTGCCGCGCCTGGGTGGCGCAGCTTCACGTCACGCCGCGCGCGGTGAACGTTGTCGCGCAGAACATGCAGGCGCTTGCGATGTCGTTGTGCCTTGATGGCCATTGGGGTCTCCATGAGTGGGGGGTGAGGGTAACTCATGCGCGGTGCCGCCGCCGCCATGCGAAAGGAGCAACCACGAAGCCCAGGCCACCGATCACCAACGGCAGCCAGTAAGCCCCGGGGGCGACGCGCTGGTTGGCGTGAGCCACCTCGGCCTGCAGTCGGCCGTGCATTCGTTTGTCGTCGGCGAGCGCAAACACCTCCACGGGCAACTTGGGCACACCGGTGTCGGCGGGTGGGCGCAGCACATAGAAGGAGACGGGCGTCACACCGGGTTGCCACGCCTGGGCCACGGTCTCGAAGGGCACGTAGCGGCTCTCGAATCGCCGCGGGTCCGACTGCAGGGTGAACTCCAGGCGATGACTGCGACGGCTGCGGCGCTCCTCGAAGCTGGCCAAGGTGCCCGACACCCGGTCGTAGGCGGAACTCTCGGTGGGCAATGGCGGCACCGGGCTCACCAGCATGGCGATTCCCAGCGCAAACACCGCGCCACTGACCACGAGGAAGAAGATGAAGTCGCCAGGCGTGCGAAGGCGGACCATGGGCCGATGGACGGTGGGAAGTCGGCAGTGCGCTACACGGGCCGCAGCGGCAGGTGCGGAACCGGTGCCTCGACGATGTGGATGGCGTCGCCTGGCAGCATCTTGCCCGAGGCAAGCACCACCCCCATCACGCCGGCCCTGCGCACCGGCTCGCCGTTGGCGGTGCGGTCCAGCACCGCGGCGAGCAGCAGATGAACCTGCCGCAGGTTGGGCTGAATGGGATCGCGCGCCACGCTGTCTTTGGAGAGGCTGTGGCTGCCCTTGTCGTGGACGGCGGTGATGCGTGCCGGCATGGGCGCTACTGGTTCGCCTGCAGCATGGCCGCCATGCGCTGGTGGATGATCTGGATGCCCTTGAGCGGGCGCACCATCACCTTGAACTCGACGATGTGGCCCGCATCGTTCCACCGGATGATGTCCACGCCGTTGACCTGCACGCCGTCAATGGTGGTCTCGAACTCGAGCATCGCATCGCTGGGTCCGATGATCTCGCGCACATACCGGAAGCTGGGGTTGAAGAACACCTGGAAGGCCGCGCTCAGGTACAGCGCGGTGATCTTCGGCCCCGCTGCGGCGTGTGCACCACGGGCGAGAGGAAGACGGCATCGGCGTCCAGCAGCTCGTCCAGCCCTCGCGGGTTGTGTTCACGCACCAGGCGGTGCCAGACGGCGATGGGGTGGTCTTCGTTCACGGGCTTCTCCTTCAGCAGGACCGGCCTCAGGGGCTGTCCGGATAGCGGTGGAACATGAAGAACTGCGTGTCCTTGCGCCAGCCGCCGGCCTCGTACAAGGCCTGGCCCGGCAGGTTGTCCATGGCCACGTTCAGCGTGACCCGCGCGGCCCCTTGCGACCACGCATAGCCCTCCACGGCGTTCAGCAGCATCGTGGCAACACCTTTGCGACGACCCTGCGCGTGCACGAACAGATCGTTCAGGATGAAGACTCGCGCCAGTGCGACGGACGAATAGCTCGGGTAGAGCTGCGCAAATCCCAGCGCCGTCGCGTCCTCATGTGCCACGAACACGATCGAGTCCTCGCGGTCGAAGCGGGCCTGCAGGAACGCTTGGGCGGCTTGGCGATCACTGGGCTGACCCTGGAACATGCGGTACTGATCGAACAGCGTCGCGAGTTCGTGGAGGTCGGGCGCAGCGGCCTGGCGGACGGTGATGAGGCTCATGGCAAGAGTCGCGTGGACGGCGGCGGCGGCGCTTGCCGGAGAGACTACCTCAGCCGCTGACCCTCCGTGCTGGCCTGGATGAGCTTGTCCAGGCGCTGGGCTCGCGTCTCGGGCTTCTTGGCACCGGTGACCCAGTGCAGAAGCACCTTGCGGTAACTGGGCGGGCAGTTCTCGAAGTAGGTCCAGGCCACCTTGTATTTCTTGAAGCGGCGGATCTCGTCGGCAGTGAGCTCGGCATGCTGCCTCTGTTCGTAGGCATAGACGACCGACCTCGCGTCCGTGCGATGCGCCGCGGCGCTTTCGCCTGCCGCGGTCATCTTGCCGGCGGCTCGAAGCTGCTCGACCTTGGCAATGTTCACCGCGCTCCAGATGGAGCCTGGCTTGCGGGGCGTGAAACGGATCTGGTAAGCCTGATCGTCGATGCGCTTGCGCACACCGTCGATCCAGCCAAAGCACAAGGCTTCGTCCACGGACTGCGGCCACGTCATGCTGGGGCGGCCAGAATCGACTTTCCAGAATCCCACCAGCAGCTCAGTGGCGGTTCCCGCGTGAGCGTCCAGCCAGGCCCGGAACTCGGCGGCAGTAGCGAAGAAGCGGGGCGATGCAGACGCCATGTCCTCAGCGTGCGCAGCCCGCTGTCCGCTTGGCAGGAACTGCTTCAGTGTCCGCTGTCACTGCGGTAGAGCCCGGGAAAGTAGCGCTCCATCATCGACTGCGGCTTGAGCGGCGGCGTGAAACCGAACTGCGCGTACAGCCCGTGGGCATCGCTGGTCGCCAACGAAAACCGCCGCAAACCCTGCAGCAGCGGATGGGCCATCACGGCGGCCATCAGCACCTTGCTGTGCCCCTGCCCGCGATGCGCCGGCAGCACGAACACATCCACGAGATTGGCAAAGGTCGCGTGGTCGGAGATGACGCGCGCGAACGCCACCTGCTCTTCACCGATGAAGCCGCCGAAGCACAGCGAGTTCTCGATCGCGCGCTCCACCAGCGCCCGCGGGATGCCGAGCGCCCAGGTCGATTGCTCGCTCAGGAACGCGTGGATCAAGGCGATGTCGAGTTCCGACTTGTCGGTGCTGACGCGCAGAGCTGTGCCGGGAGGCTGACGCATGGCCGCAGATTAGCAGGCTGCGACCAGCGGAACCGTCCTAGCGGCGCCCGCCATCGTCTCCATGCAAGTGATGCGACAGCCGGTGCAGGATCGGAGCGAACGGCAGCGCCGCGGTGTTGACGAACACCAGCCCGGCATACAGCGAGACCAGGAGCAAGTCCACCGCCCACAGCACTGGCGTGAGCAGGCGCTGCACGAAACTGGCGCGCGAGATGAGCTTCTGGCTGCGGCGCCCGAACAGTGCCGACACCCCGGAGCCGACACCCCAGAGGATCGTTACTTGGCGGTGGCAGCCTCGGCGATGCCCGACAGCGCCTTGAGCGGCAGGTCGATGCCCGCCGTCTGCGCGCATTCCATGAGCGGCGTGCCAGCTTGCGGGTTGCCGAAGATCAGCAGCTCGGTCGGTGCCAGCGTCTTGCCGCGGAAAACGCCGCGGCGCAGGCCCCTCAGCCCCGGTGCGCTGCGATCGCGGAGCGGCTTCTCCCGATGCTCGTCCAGGACCGGAAGCGCCCCGATGGGCTGAGAGAACCTTCTGTGGCCCTGCGTCTACCTCGGCAACCCGGCCACCTTGCGCAGCGCCAGCGTGAGGCGGTCGAGGTTCTGCTCGTTGGCGGGCACCACGATGTGCTGCACCGCCTGCGCCGTGGCCGCGTCGTCGAAGGTCTGCTCCCAGGTGAGCAGCGTGCCGCCTGCCGAGGGCGCGAGCGTCACGGTGAGCGTGAAGAACGGCGCGCACGCATGGCGGATCACCACCCGGGCACCCGGCACCAGCGCCTCGAACACGCACTCGTTGGGATAGTGCGCGCCGTCCGGACCATGCATCACGAAGGTCCATCGACCACCCTCGCGGAACTCGAACACCTCGAAGCTGTTGGTGAACCCTGCTGGCCCCCACCACGAGGCCAGCACCTCGGGCGCGGCGAAGGCGGCGTAGACCTCAGCCGGTGGGGCTGGGAGCGTGCGGGAGTTGGTGAAGGTGTGGGGGGTGGACATATGTCGACGTGCCTCCAACCCAAGGGAGCACCTGTCTTCATTGCTCTTATGACAACTGGCGAACTAAGGCTGGTCTCGATCAACCGGTGTCGCCCGAAACGGAGGTTGCTGGTTGTACCCAATCGGCGGATCATTGGCTCGAAGCTTGAGGATGAACTCGAACTCCTTTCGGGTGACCTCTGCTCGATCAGCTGTGTGGGAGCACCAAAGAATGTCCCGCGTGACCGTGAAGCTCTGTCGTTGTTCTTGCGAGAAGTCTTGAGCGATCAATTCGCTCGATGCACTGCCAAAGTAGTTGATGCTGTTTGTTCGATCTTGCCCTACGTAGATCTTTCCGTTCGGGTAGGTAATGCGATAGATAACGCTGCTCATGGCGGGCCAGTTGCACAGTGATCGGCTTCTTCTACCGTCTACGCCGCTTCCAGCAGGAACTCCACCTTCACCGCATCGAACGGAAAGACCACGCCTCCCCCTTCTGCGCGATCGAGAAGCCCCGCCTTGAGGAGGGCGGTGATGTCGGTATGAACGGCCTTCACATCGCGCTCGACGCGTCGGGCGGCCTCCCGAATCGAAACAGGTCCCGCCCCACAGAGCGCCTTGAGCAACTCCCAGCGCTTGGCCGTGAGAACCTTCCAAAGCAGCTCAGGCGTGGCAAATCCAATTCGCGCAGACCGTTCAGCCTTGCCAGTCTTCCAAGTCTGTACGAAGTCAGCCATTGCCGCCTCGGGCGAACATACCTCAAGCGTCACTGTCTTCATCGTTCCACCTCGCAATGTCATTCTGGAAGTCGATCACCAGTCGCTCCGGCGTGATGAATCGATACTCCGTCTGATGGGCGCCAATGTGGCGATGGTCGCCCTTTCCCACTTCGTTGTCGTAGCGAATCACGCACACGCCGCCAACAACGTAGGCCAATCGATATTTGTAGTCGTGGGTTGATCCGACCACCGGCGCCGGTACTCGCCAGAGCACGAGTTCCGCAAAGGCCTGCGTCGAATAGACGACGCGCCGACGCGCCATCAAGACTGCCTTCATGTTGGAGATAATGACAACATGGCACTGCGTTGTCAATCACTCCAACCCCCGATGCTGACCACCACACCGATGCGCGACACTCCCAGGCGTCCATCACCTCCCCGCCCCGCCATGACCCTCGACCTCTCCCGAACCCTCCCCGATGACGCCGCACGGGCCGTGCTCGTGGGGCGCGTGTGGCAGCCCGATGTGGGGCCGGTGCTGGTGGCGTGCGTGGGTGGGGATGGTGGCGTGCTGCGCGACATCTCGCGGGTGGCGGTCACCTGCAGCCAGTTGCTGGAATTGGACGACCCTGCGGCGGCGGTCCGGGCGGCTTTGCCGCTGGCGCCGGTGGTGGCGCCACTGGCCGCCGTGCTGGCCAACAGCGACGAGACGCTGCGCGACGTGTCGCGGCCCTGGCTGCTGGCGCCGTGCGATCTGCAGGTGGTCAAGGCGAGCGGCGTCACCTTCGTGGCGAGCCTGCTCGAGCGGGTGATCGAGGAGCAGGCGCGCGGCGATGCCTCCAAGGCGCAGGGCATCCGATGCGGCGCTCACCGGCATCCTGGGCGACAACCTCGCAGGCATCGTGCCGGGCTCGGCCGAGGCGGCGCGGGTGAAGCAGGTGCTCATCGCGCAGGGCGCGTGGTCGCAGTACCTCGAGGTGGGCATCGGGCCGGATGCGGAGATCTTCACCAAGGCGCCGGTGCTGTCGTCGGTGGGCACGGGCGCGCAGGTGGGCATCCACCCCAAGTCGGAATGGAACAACCCCGAGCCGGAGATCGTGCTCGCGGTCAACAGCCGAGGGCAGACGGTGGGCGCCGCGCTGGGCAACGACGTGAACCTGCGCGACTTCGAAGGCCGCAGCGCGCTGCTGCTGGGCAAGGCCAAGGACAACAACGCCTCGTGCGCGATCGGGCCGTTCATCCGGCTGTTCGATGCGCACTTCGGTATCGACGAGGTTCGCAACGCCGACCTGGCGATGCGGGTGGATGGGCCGGAGGGCTTCACGATGCATGGCGCGAGTTCGCTGCGCCGCATCAGCCGCGATCCACTGGACATCGTGTCGCAGGCCATCAACCGCAACCACCAGTACCCGGACGGCTTCATGCTTTTCCTGGGCACGATGTTCGCGCCCACGCAGGACCGGCACGGCCCGGGCCTGGGCTTCACGCACGTGCGCGGCGACGTGGTGACGGTGGCCACGCCCACGCTGGGTGCGCTGGTGAACCGGGTGGAGCACACCGACCGCATCGCGCCGTGGAGCTTTGGCGTGGGGGCGTTGATGCGCAACCTGGCGCAGCGCGGCTTGCTCTAGCGGCAACCGCGGGCACTCACGCGCCACCACCGGCCGCCGTGAATTCGCTCAGGCCGGCGGCACGGCGTCCAGCGCGGCGAGCTGGGCGCGCAGCGTGGTCTTGAGCACCTTGCCGTAGTTGTTCTTGGGCAGCGCGTCGAGCCACACATAGCGCTTGGGCCGCTTGAAGCGCGCCAGCTGCGCGAGGCAATGCGCGTCGAGCGCCTCGGCCGAGGGCTCGGCGCCCGGCTGCGGCACCACGCAGGCCACCACCACCTCGCCCCACTCGGCATCGCGCGCGCCGATCACCGCCACTTCGGCCACGCCGGGCGCGGTGAGCAGCACCTCTTCCACCTCGCGCGGGTAGATGTTGGAGCCGCCGCTGATGATGAGGTCCTTGCTGCGGTCCTTGAGGGTGAGAAAGCCGTGCGCGTCGAGGCAGCCCACGTCGCCGGTGAACAGCCAGCCGTCGCGCAACGCGGCAGCGGTGGCCTCGGGGTTGCGCCAGTAGCCGGCCATGACGCTGTCGCCGCGCACCAGCACCTCGCCGATCTCGCCCACCGGCAGGGGCTGGCCGTGTTCGTCGGCCACGCGCACCTGCACCGGCGTCTGCGCCACGCCCACCGAGGCCAGTCGCGCCGCGTGCTGCGGGTGCGAAGCATCGGCGATGTGGGCGCGAGAGAGCGCGGTGGCCACCATGGGCGTCTCGCCCTGGCCGTAGATCTGCACGAAGCGCGGGCCCATCACGCGCAGCGCCCGCTGGATGTCGGCCAGGTACATGGGCGCGCCGCCATAGACGATGGTCTTGAAGGCCCGCGCTGCGTCGGCGGGCGACAGGCCGGCGTGCTCGGCATGGTCGACGAGTCGCTTCACGATGGTGGGCGCCGCAAAGGTCGACAGCGGCCCGAGCTGCCAGCCCAGCGAGAACATCTCCGCCGCGTCGAAACCGCCGGAGGCCGGCACCACGTGCCGCGCGCCGGCCATGAGGTGCGGCACGGCGTACAGCCCCACGCCGTGCGACATCGGTGCGGCGTAGACGATGGCGTCGTCGGGCGACACCGCGTCCACATCGGCGAAGTAGCCCTGGCCCATGGTCATGAGGTTGCGCTGGGTGATCATCACGCCCTTGGGGCGGCCGGTGGTGCCCGAGGTGTAGAACAGCCACGCGGTGTCGTCGGGGCGGCGCTCGGCCACCGGCACGGCCAGCGCATCGTCCACCGGCGCGAGCAAGGCGTCGGCCTCGGCGGATTCGATGTCGATCTGGCGTTGCAGGCCGGCCAGCGGCTCAGGCGCCACGTCGCGCGTCACGAAGGCCCAGCGGGCCTGGGCGTTGTCGATGATCCACTCCGCCTCGCGCGGGTGCAGCTTGGCATTCACCGGCACCGCCACCAATCCGGCCCACCACGCGCCCCACAGAAGTTCCAGGTAGCGCGGGTGGTTGCGCATGAACAGCACCACCCGGTCGCCGGGCACGAACCCCGCCTCGCGCAGGCGTTGCGCCAGCCCGGCGCTGCGCTCCGCCCATTGGCTGGCCGTGGCGTGCAGCTGCGTGCCGTGCAGGATGGCCACCCGCTCGGGCGCCAGCCGAGCCTGGCGCAGCAACAGGTGGGCCAGGCTCATCGGTTGGGCTGGGTGGTGCGCATGGACGCAACGATACCCAACGGCAGCCGTCCTGCGTTCAGGCGGTCGCTGCAGGTAACCCCGCGCTTGCGAGACCACGCGAGTTCGTCAAGACTCGAGACTCTGCGGCACAGTGCCGCACCAAGGACTGCCATGCCAACGCTTGCCGCTGCCCCCACGTTTGAAGAGTTCCAGGCCACGGCCCGCGCCGCCGGCGCCGACGAGGTGCTGGTGCGCCAGTGGGGGCCGGATGCGGTGGTGCCCGAACACACGCATGGCTTCAGCGTGGAAGCGGTGGTGACGCAGGGCGAGATGTGGCTCACCTGCGGCGGCAGCACCCAGCATCTGAAGGTGGGCGACACCTTCTCGATGCAGCGCGACACGCCGCACGACGAACGCTACGGCCCCGAAGGCGCCACCTACTGGGTGGCACGGCGCAACGCAGCCTGAGCACGACAGCGCCCCATGACCACGCCTTCGCTGCCGCTCGACGCCCGGATCATCGACACCCTGCGCGGTGTCACCGCCGCCACCATCACCACCGTGCTGCTCGAGCGCGGTCTGCGCAACCTGTGGCTGCGAGGCACGCGCCCGTTGCGGCTCAATCAACCTCGGCTCGTGGGGCTCGCCCATCTTGACCCGCGCGGCGATCGAAGACATGCCAGCGGGGTGCATCGCCGTGGTGGGCACGATGGGCGTCACCGAAGCCGGCATGTTCGGCGACATCCTCTGTGCCCGCCTGCGTGGAGCAGGAGCGACTCGAAGGCTGGATCGTGCGCGAGTTGGAGCAAGGCGCGGCCCTGTTGCTGGCAGGCATAGAGCTGTTCATTGCTGGGCAAAGCAACCATCTGATGCCGCCCACTTGAAGTCACGAGCTTGGACCCCGAGCGGCGTTGCGCGCAAACTCTATTTGACCGTGATGCTGATCGTGCGTGCCACTTTGGCACCCATGCTCTTGTGATCGGTGTTGCCGAACTGCGCCGTGAGCTTGTAGGTGCCCGGCTGCAGCTTGATCTCGATCTCGGTCTGGCCCTGGCTCAGGTGAATGTGGCGCCGGGTGAAGGGGATTTCCTCACCAGCCTCGATGGCGTCCTGGTTGACCAGGATGTGGTGATGACCTGCCTGGGGCGACTTGTCGCCGGCGGGCACCACCTTCAAATCTGCGGCTGAATGGCATTGCGCTCGTCGCCGGCCTGGCCTTGGCCGTGCTGATCGGCTGGGCGATGTACACGTCGATCAACCGCCCGCTGGCGCGCGCGGTGGCGGCCAGCGAAGCCCTGGCACGCGGCGAACTGCACGCTCGACAAGAAGGCGACGCGGGCCAGGACGAGCCAGCACGCGTATTGCGCTCCCTGGACGCCGCCAATGCCATGCTCCGTCAGGCGCTCAGCCGAGTGGCCGAAACAGCCGATTCCGTGCGCACCGCTGCGCAGGAAATCGCCGGCGGCAGCCAGGATCTCAGCCACCGCACCGAGCAGCAGGCCAGCAGCCTGCAGGCCGCAGCTTTGGCCCTGGTTGAACTGACCAATGAGGTCGATCGAAGCACTGAGAGCGCTCATCAAGCCAACCATGTGGCTGCGGGCACCTCGAATTCCGCATCGCAGGGCGGGCATGCCGTGCAGCAGGCAGTGCAGACCATGGACGACATCCAGGTGTGCTCGCGCAAGATTGGCGACATCACCGGGGTCATTGACGGCATCGCGTTTCAAACCAACATCCTGGCGCTCAACGCTGCCGTTGAGGCTGCGCGCGCCGGTGACCAGGGGCGAGGCTTTGCCGTCGTGGCAACGGAGGTACGTCAGCTTGCCCAACGCAGCGCGCAGGCGGCCAAGGAGATCGGTACCTTGATCAACGACTCGGTCGATCGCGTGGACAGCGGTTCCACGCTCGTCAAGACAGCCAGCGGCACCATCGGCAACGTGGTCACGGAAGTTCGCCAGGTGGCGGAACTCATCGGCGCCATCGCCGAATCAGCTGCCTCTCAGAGCAGCGGCATTGCGCAGGTCAACCTCATGTTGGCCAACTTGGACGGCATGACACAGACCAACGCAACGCTGGTGCAGCAAAGTGCGTCGGCAGCCGCCTCGCTGCATCAGCAGAGCCACGAGCTGGCTGAAGCGATCGCCGTCTTCAAGTTCACTTCGGCCGAATCCACCCGGTCTGGACCCAACCACCCCCGCAAAGGAGAAATCGCATGACTCACAAACTACTCTTGATGGCCGCTGTCGGCGTGTCGGCGGTGGCGCCGCTGGCCGCGCATGCCCAGGCCGCACCCGACCTGCGCGCAGCCGCCTACCTGAGCGCCAACTGCGCCAACTGCCACGGTACCGCCGGGCGCGCCACGAGCGCGCTGCCGGGGCTGGCCGGCATGCCTCGGGAGGGCTTTGTCAAGGCGATGACGGACTTTCGCGACGGCAAACGCAGCGCCACGCTGATGCACCAGCTGGCCAAGGGCTACAGCGATGCGCAGATTCACCAGATGGCCGAGTACTTCGCGCGCCAGAGCGCCAAGTGAGCAGGAGACACACCATGCAGAAAGCACAGTTTTCCCGTCGAGACATCATGCGCCTGGCCGCCTCGGGCGCCGTCGTCAGCTCGCTCGCCGGCTGCGCCGCGATGTCGGGCCCGACGCTGGGCCGCGTCGTCGTCGTGGGTGGCGGTTTCTCTGGGGCCACGGCGGCCAAGTACCTGCGCATCTGGAGCGAGGGCCGCATCGACGTCACGCTTGTCGAGCCCAACGAGAGCTTCGTTTCCTGCCCGATGAGCAACCTGGTCATCGGTGGCAGCAAGACGCTGAAGGACATCACCATGCCCTACGCGGGCCTGGCCAAGTACGGCGTCAAGGTCGTTCGCGACAGTGCGGCGCGTATCGATTCCGAGCAGCGTCGGGTGCTGCTGGCCTCGGGTGGCACCCTGCCCTACGACCGGCTGGTGCTGTCGCCGGGTATCGAGTTCATGTTCGAGAACGTGCTCGGCATGAACGCCGAGGCCGCTGCCGTCATCCCGCATGGCTGGCGCGCCGGCCCGCAGACACAGCTGCTGCGTGACCAGCTCGTGGCCATGCCCGACGGTGGCACGGTGGTCATGAGCATCCCGGCTGCACCCTACCGCTGCCCGCCGGGGCCCTACGAACGCGCCTGCCAGATCGCGCACTACCTGAAGACGGCCAAGCCGCGCAGCAAACTGCTGGTGCTGGACGCCAACGCCGACATCGTCAGCAAGAAGGGCCTGTTCCTGTCGGCCTGGAACAGCGACTACAAGGGCCTCATCGAGTACCGCGCCAATGCCGCCGTGACCGAGGTCAACGTTCGCGGCCGCCAGTTCGTGCTGGAGTTCGGCGACAAGATCGGGGGACAGGTTCTCAACCTGATTCCGCCGCAGCGCGCCGGCAACATCGCGCGCGATGCCGGCGTCATCACCGCCAACAATCGCTGGTGCGAGGTGGACTGGACGACGATGGAGTCGGTGCGCGTGAAGGGCATTCACGTCACCGGGGACAGCACGTTCTCGGCGCCGGCCATGCCGAAATCGGGCCACATGGCCAACCAGCACGGCAAGGCGGCGGCGGCGGCCATCGTGGAGCTGATGAGCGGGCGTGCGCCCGTGCCGCCGATGATGGCCAACACCTGCTACAGCTACATCGACGCGACGCAGGCCGTGCACGTGACCAGCGTCCACCGCTACGCACCCGAGAAGAAGACGATGGAGACCGTGCCCGGCAGCGGCGGACTGAGCCCGATGGAGCGCAAGGGCTGGGCCATCGAAGGCGACTACGCCTGGAGCTGGGCCGAGCAGATCTGGGCCGACATGCTGGCCTGATGCCGAGCACGTTCGAGCACCCGGTGCTGCGCTTGTCGTTAGCGCCAGGAGGACCACTGGTGCAAAGCCGAGGAATGGATTGACGGTGCCGCTGACCAAGTCGCCGAACTGGCCCCAGAGCTTCGGGGCCAGAGCATGTGGCGAACGGGCACCGAACGGGCACCAATCGCCTAGCGGCGGCCCAGAAAGACAAAAGGGTTAGCACGCGCTTACGTGCTAACCCTCGTCTTTATTGGTGCGGCTGGCAGGAATCGAACCCACGACCCCTTGGTTCGTAGCCAAGTACTCTATCCAACTGAGCTACAGCCGCTGAGCCGCGAGAGTATAGCTCAGCCGGCGACAGCGTTCAGAGCAGCACGCGCGGCGGACTCGAAGCAGCGGGCGGCGCGCTCGTCGTCGGCCTGCTCGTGCGCCAGCCGGCCAGGTGCCGCCAGGCGCGGCGGCGCGGCACTGGTGGGCAGCTCGTGTCGTCGGCGGCCTGCTGCAGGCGCCGCGCCTTGCCCCAGAGCTGGCGCTCGGCCATCGCGCTGCCCGCGGCGAGAGCGAGCGCAGCTTCGCGCGGATAGGCCTGCACAGCGGCTTCGAGCCGCGGCAGCCAGTCGGGGCCGATGCCGTGAACGGCGGCGACCAGCGCCTGCGCAAGCACCTCGCGATCGTCGGGGTGGAGTTCGCTCAGGCGTCCCAGAACGGGCGCAGCCAGCCGCGCGCTTCTTCGCTGGCGCCGAGCTCGCGCGGCGCGCGTCGCGGCGCGCGCGGCGACGAAGGGATCGCGCCGGTCCGCGGGGTCGAGCTGCTGCCAGATGCGGCGCACCTGGTCGGCATCGCGCGCCGTCTCGAGCGCCTCGAAGGCGAGCGAGCGCAGCAGGCCCTGCGCGGCGTCCTTCGAAAAGCCCTGGTGCTTGGCCAGCAGGCGCGCCGTCTTCAGCGCCTCCTGCGGTGCTGGCCAAGGCGCGTGGCCTGCAGCTTCAGGCGCAGCGCATGCGTGCGCCGTGCCACGCCGCGGCAGTTCGGCCAGCAGTTCCAGCGCGCGGGCGCGTCGCGGTCGTCGAGCGCCCATTCGGCGGCCAGCATGCGTGCGCCCTCCTCCGCGGGCCGCGCGGCCGGGCTGCGCTGCGACAGGTCGAGCGCGCGCTTGCAGCTGCTCGTCGCGGCCGGCGCGGTCCTGCAGGCGGTGCGGGCTGCCGGCGGCGAGCAGGTGGCCGAGCACGGTGAACTCGTTGTCCTGCGCCAGCTCGGGCGTGTCGCCCTGGATGCTCGAGCGCGCGCTGCGCCGACTTCTGCGCGCGGCTGTAGCGGCCGCCGAAGTACTGCGCCAGCGCGTCGCGCAGCGAGGCCTGGGCACTGCGATCGCGCCGCGCCACGCGCCACTCGAGCGCGCGCCGCGGCAGGCCGATGAGCGCAGTTGACGGCCTGGAAGGTCAGCGACCAGCGCGAAGCAGGTGCCGACCAGCAGCAGCAGGAACAGGTTGAGCGACACATCCAGCCGCCAGCCGGCCCAGTAGAAGCTGACCAGGCCGTCGTTGGTGCCCAGCGTCCTCGCCGCGACCACCGCCACCGCGAAGAGCAGCATGAACCAGATGACGGCGCGCATGGCTCAACGGCCCGCCAGCGCCCTGCGCCGCTGCCGCCAGCGCCGCCAGCGTGTCTGTCGGGCCGCGGCAGGCCGACCTGGCGCGCCTGCGCGGCCACCTGCCGGATCAGGTCGGCGGCGAGCATGGTGCGGCGCGAGCTGCGGTCGAAGTAGCGCTCGAGCGCGGTCTGCGGCGCCCTGCAGGTCGGCCTGCGCAGTGTCGAACTGGCGGCTCAGCAGCGCCAGCCGCGCGTTGAGCAGCCGCAGCTTCAGGTTCTCGCGCAGGAAGTAGGCCTGCTCGGGCGCCAGCAGCATGGCCTCGGGGTGGTCGATGCGGGTCACCCGCACGAGGGACCGCGCTTCGATCCAGACGCGCTCGGTGACAGCGCGTCCCAGGCGCGACTGCCAGGGCTGCGCAGACCAGGGCGAGCGGCACGACGGTGCCGAGGCGGCTGACGCGACCGCGGCATGGCGGCGCGCCACCGGAGCTGCCGCCGCCCGGCTGCGCTGCCCGCGCCGCGGCGACGGCCGGGCGCGCGATCCTTGCGCGCGGCTCGGCCTGCGACAGCAGCGGCAGCTCGTCGACCATGCGCACCGCTTCGTCGAGCTTGATCGTCAGCGCGGCGATGTCGGTCACGCCCACCGCCTTGACGCGGTCGAGGTCGCGCGCGATCGCGCGGCGCACGCCTTCGAGCCGCGGCTGGTTGTAGCGCGCCAGGCGCTCGTCGGCCTGCTTCAGCGTGGCCACCAGCGGCTCGGCGCTGCCGGTGATGCGCGCCTGCTGCATCGCCACGCGCAGCGCGGCGTCGATGTCGACCACGAGGTTCTCGTCGCGCGAGCGCGACAGCGTCTGGATCAGTTCCTCGAGCTGCCCGCGCTGCACGGCCACCTCGGCCACGCGCGCCTCGAGCAGCGCCAGCTTGGCCGCCGCCTCGCGCGTGCCTGTCCTGCGCCTGCTTGGCGAGCACGCTTGGCCTCGGTGGCCTGGCGCTGCGCTGTCCTGCTGGCGGCGCACCAGTTCCTGCTCGAGGCTGGCACGCGCTGGTCGGCTGCCATGCCAGCGCCACGGCCAGCACACTGAGCACGAGCAAGCACCGCGGCCACCAGCGATCCAGGCACGCGCCACGTCTGCGCGTGACGGCCGCGACCACCACCGCCGGCAGCGGCAACGCCGGCGCGGCAGGGCGGCGGCTTCGGCGCGCGTGATTCGGGGGCGGGGGCAAGGCGGCGTTCACGGTTGCACGAAGGCGGCCCGGGTCAGGCCCGATCGATTGTATGCAGGCCACCACCGCGTCCACGCGGGGCGGCATCGTGCACCTGGCCGAAGCCCGTGTCGCGCGCCGCGCTCGCAATGCGCGGATGCGTGGCCAGCGCGCGGGCCGCCTTCCATGCCAGGCATGCGGCGCGAGCGCTGCAGGTGGTCGATGGCCTCCGAGCTGCTGAAGAGCCACAGGTGCGCACCGGGCGCGGCCAGGCCTGCGGCCAGCAGGCCTGCTCGCCCGGCGTCGAGCTGGGCGCGCTGCGGCGGTAGGCCGCTCAGGTAGTCGACCGCCGCACCGTGCGCGCGCAGCGTGTCGGCCAGCCACTCGCGCCCGCCGTCGCCGCGCACGATCAGCACCGCAGCGCCGTGCCAGTCGCGCCCGCGCAGCTGCTGCCCACAGCGCCTCGGAATCGAACTGCGCCGCGTCGGCCGCCGGCTCGACGATCCTCGCGGCCGGCACGCCCAGCCGCTCGCAGCACGCGCGCGGTGCCCGGCCCCGGCGACGCGGCCTGCACGCCAGCCGGCCAGACCGCGCCTGGCGGGCTGCAGCGCCAAGAACTGCTCGGCCGCGTTCGGGCTGACGAAGACGACGAGCCTGCGTTGCGCAGGGACTGCCCAGGCGGCAGTCACCGGCGGCGGGATCGGCCGGCGGTGCGATGCCGATCAGCGGCAGCGCCACCGCATCGATGCCCGTGGCCGCGCAGGCGCCTGCACCCACTCGGCCGCCTGCGCGGCGGGGCGGGTGACGAGCACCTTCATGGTGCCGATCCGCTCAGCGCGCGTCAGGCCGCGGCCGCCAGGTAGGCGGCCGCGCCCTGCGCTCGCGCAGCGCGCGCGGCGACGCGCTCGCCGAGCGCGCGCGCCTGCGGCGTCGGTGGTCACCGGCGCGCTCGACGTCGGCGCGCAGCAGCGGCGCGAGCGGCTGTCGTCGGATGGCCGAGCGCGGCGCGCAGCGCAGAGCCGGTCGCCCTGCCAGCGCGCATGCGCGGCCAGCGGCATGCTGCAGCTGCCGCCGAGCGCGCGCGACACGGCGCGCTCGGCGTGCACCGCCAGCCAGGTCGGGCGGTGCGTCAGGCGCGCGAGCTGTGCGCGCAGCGCGGTGGCGTCGCTGCGCACCTCGATGCCGAGCGCGCCCTGGCCGGCGCGGGCAGCATCTGCGTCGGGCTCGAACACGCGCGCGGATGCGCTCGGCCAGGCCCAGGCGCTTCAGGCCGGCAGCGGCCAGCACGATGGCGTCGTAGCTCGCCTTCGTCGAGCTTGCGCAGCCGGGTGTCGAGGTTGCCGCGCAGCGGCTCGATCTGCAGGTCGGGCCGCAGCGCACCGAGCTGCACCACGCGGCGCAGGCTCGAGGTGCCGACCCGCGCGCCCTGCGGCAGCTGCGGCCAGCGTCGGCGTAGCGCGGCGACACGAAGGCATCGCGCGGGTCCTCGCGCTCGAGCACCGCCGCCAGCACGAAGCCCTCGGCAGCTCCATCGGCACGTCCTTGAGCGAATGCACGGCGAGGTGGGCGCGGCCCTCTTCGAGCGCCGTCTCGAGCTCCTTGACGAACAGGCCCTTGCCGCCGACCTTGGACAGCGCGCGGTCGAGGATCTGGTCGCCGCGCGTGGTCATGCCGAGCAGCTCGACCGTCATGCCGAAGCGCTGCTGCAGCAGGGCGCGCACATGTTCGGCCTGCCACAGCGCGAGGCGGCTTTCGCGGGTGGCGATGAGCGATGGTTCTGAGACATGCGCCGGAATGCTAGCAGGCGCGTCTCTTGCGTGATCCGCGCCTGGGCCATCGACCCAGCGTGCGATCGTGTCGCCCCGCTGCTAGCCATTTTGCAGATCCTGCGAGCGCGACGCATGCCGTGGACCCGACGTCACGGCCAGACCACGCGCCACTGCTAGCATCAGACCGCCGATCCGATGCCCGCAGCCCACGATCGCCGCCCAGCGCAGCCGTCCAAGCGCCACGCCCAACGCACAGCCCGCCGCCATCGCGCGCAGCGACGCGGCCGAGAAGAACCGCCCGCTGGTCGACGACATCCGGCTGCTCGGCCGCATCCTCGGCGACGTGATCCGCGAGCAGGAGGGCAAGGCCGCCTTCGAGCTGGTCGAGCGCGTGCGCCAGCTGTCGGTGGCCTACCGGCTCAAGCGCGACGCCGCAGGCCGGCCGCGCGCTCGACCGGCTGCTGAAGAACCTGTCGGGCGACCAGACCGTCAGCGTGATCCGCGCCTTCAGCTACTTCTCGCACCTGGCCAACATCGCCGAGGACCGCCACCACGTGCGCCGGCGCGAGCACCACGAGCGCCAGGGCCACCTGCAGGAAGGCTCGCTGGCGATGACCTTCGAGCGGCTGGCCGCAGGCCGACGTCCGCGCCGCCGACGATCGCGCGCACGCTGCAGCACGCCTACATCTCGCCGGTGCTGACCGCCCACCCGACCGAGGTGCAGCGCAAGAGCATCCTCGACGCCGAGCGCGCCATCGCCGAGCTGGTCGGCGCAGCGCGACGACGCTGCGCACCGAGCGCGAGCGCGCCGACAACGAGGCGCTGCTGCGCGCCCGCGTCACGCAGCTGTGGCAGACGCGCATGCTGCGCACCGCCAAGCTCACGGTGGCCGACGAGATCGAGAACGCGCTGTCAGCTACTACCACGCCACCTTCCTGCGCCAGATCCCGCGCCTGTACCGCGAGATCGAGGACGCGCTGCCCGGCCACGCGATCGCGCAGCTTCTTCCGCATGGGCAACTGGATCGGCGGCGACCGCGACGGCAACCCCAACGTCACCGCCGCGACGCTGCGCATGGCGCTGCGCGCGCCAGAGCGAGACGGTGCTGCGCTTCTACCTGACCGAGGTGCACGAGCTCGGCGCCGAGCTGTCGATGTCGGCCATGCTGGCGCCGGTGACGCCCGAGATGCAGCGCGCTGGCCGAGCGCTCGCCCGACCACAACGAGCACCGCGAGGACGAGCCCTACCGGCGCGCGCTGATCGGCATGTACGCGCGGCTGGCCGCCACGCTGCACGAGCTGACCGGCACCGAGGCGCTGCGCCACGCGGTGGCGCCGCAGAGCCCCTACCCCAGCGCCGCAGGAGTTCCTGGCCGACCTGCGCGTCATCGAGGCCTCGCTGCAGTCGCACCATGCCGGCGCGCTGATCGGCGCCGCGCCTGCGCGCCGCTGATGCGCGCGGTGCAGGTGTTCGGCTTCCACCTCGCCACGGTGGACCTGCGCCAGAGCTCCGACAAGCACGAGGCGGTGGTCGCCGAACTGCTGAGCGTGGCGCGCATCGAGGCCGACTACAGCGCGCTCGACGAGGCCGACGCGCCGCGCGCTGCTGCTGCGGCTGCTCGACGACGCGCGGCCGCTGCGCGTGCGCGCCGCCACCTACAGCGAGCACAGCACGCGGCGAGCTGGCGATCTTCGAGACCGCGGCGCGCATGCTGCAGCGCTTCGGCCGCGAGGCGCTGCGCCACTACATCATCTCGCACACCGAGGACGTGAGCGACCTGCTCGAGGTGCTGCTGCTGCAGAAGGAAGCCGGCCTGCTGCGCGGCACGCTGACGGCACGACGGCGGCGCGCGTGACCGACCTGATCGTCGTCGCCGCTGTTCGAGACCATCGGCGACCTGCGCAACGCGGCGCCGATCATGCGCGAGTTCTACGCGCTGCCCGGCATCGCGGCGCTGATGAAGCGCCTCGGGCGCCGAGCAGGACATCATGCTCGGCTACAGCGACAGCAACAAGGACGGCGGCTTCTTCACCAGCAACTGGGAGCTGTACCGCGCCGAGATCGCGCTGGTCGAGCTGTTCGACGAGCTGCGGGCGCGAGCACGGCATCACGCTGCGCCTGTTCCACGGCCGCGGCGGCACGGTGGGCCGCGGCGGCGGCCCGAGCTACCAGGCCATCCTGGCGCAGCCGCCGGGCACGGTGAACGGGCAGATCCGCCTGACCGAGCAGGGCGAGGTGATCGCCTCGAAGTACGCCCACCCCGAGATCGGCCGGCGCAACCTCGAGACGCTGGTGGCCGCCACGCTCGAGGCCACGCTGCTGCACCCGACCAAGAGCGCGCCGCAAGGCCTTCCTCGACGCGGCCGACGCGATCAGCGACGCGAGCATGGCGGCCTACCGCAAGCTGGTCTACGAGACGCCCGGGCTTCACCGACTACTTCTTCAGCGCCACGCCGATCCGCGAGATCGCCGAGCTCAACATCGGCTCGCGCCCGGCCTCGCGCAAGGCCACGCGCGCCATCGAGGACCTGCGCGCGATCCCCTGGGGCTTCAGCTGGGGCCAGTGCCGCGTCGCGCTGCCGGGCTGGTGCGGCTTCGGCTCGGCGATCGAGACAGTTCCTGGGCACCGACGCCGAAGCAGCGCAAGGAGCGCCTGGCGCTGCTGCAGAAGATGCACAAGCAGTGGCCGTTCTTCCGCACGCTGCTGTCCAACCTGGACATGGTGCTGGCCAAGAGCGACCTGGGCATCGCCGCGCGCTACGTCGAGCTGGTGGAGGACAAGAAGCTCGGCAAGCGCATCTTCGGCGCTGATCCAGGCCGAGTGGCAGCGCACCAACGACGCGCTGGCGCTGATCACCGGCGAGAAGCAGCGCCTGGCGTCCAACCCGCGCTGGCGCGCTCGATCGAGCACCGCTTCCCCTACCTCGACCCGCTGAACCACCTGCAGGTCGAACTGATGCGCCGCTACCGCCAGCGGCCGCGAGGGCGACCCGGGCAACGAGCGCGTGCAAGCGCGGCATCCACATCTCGATCAACGGCGTGGCGGCGGGGTTGCGCAACACGGGCTGACGGACGGTCGACTCTTGCGCCGCCGAGGCCGCTGCTACTTCGGCTGCGCGGAGGCGGCGGTCGTCCGGCGCAGCACTGGCCATGGCCGTGCGCTGCGCGGCCTGCTTGCCTTCGCGGTAGCGGCGCGCCGTGTCCTCCACGCTCATGCCCGCATGCCGCATCGCCGAGCGCAAGGCCTCGCGCTCTCCTGTGCGAGCCACGTCGGTGTAGTGGTTCAACACCGCCTCGACGCCCACGCAGCTCAACTCACCGGAGCCCTGGGCGCGCTGGGCCTGGAAGTGAAGCCCGGCATCGATCTCGTCGCGCAGCGATGCCACGCGCTCCGCTGACCAGCCCAGGCGCTGGCCCAGCGACAGCGCA
This sequence comes from uncultured beta proteobacterium, assembly GCA_963739925.1. Taxonomy (GTDB): domain Bacteria; phylum Pseudomonadota; class Gammaproteobacteria; order Burkholderiales; family Burkholderiaceae_C; genus CAVUBY01. The sequence goes on from CAVUBY010000004.1 coordinate 542,827, forward strand.
ACAGTCGGGTACGCAAGGGCATCCAGCGGTTCGCGAACAGATCGGCGATGGCTTCGCAGGTTTCGCGGCGGTTCGCATCGGCAAGCGCCATGGCCGAGCAGAACTGCGGAACACCGCCCTGTGGCATCGGCCAGGCGGCCTGGAGACCCACCAGATCGACAGCCAGCAACATGCGATCCAGGGGCGGCGTTCCTGGCGGTTGCGCACCCATCGCCAGCGGAAGCAGCGCAGCCCAGTAGGTCTTGAGTTGCTTCGAGCGCGCGACGCGGAACATCGCTTCGGCCACATCCACGCGGGGCGATCTCCGGCTGCAATCTGTCGGCCTGCATCAGCCAGGGCAAGGCGTTGTCCGGGGTCGACCGTGGCCCACTGTTCGAGTCGAAGCAGGCAGCTGGCACGGCGCCGGCGGCAGGTGGTGGCCGCACCCACCGCGCAACGGCGCATGGCCAGGGCATAGACCACCGGGTCGCGGCTTCGGCGGCCAGGCGCGCCAGCTGATCGCGCGGCGAGGCGCTGGCCGCTTCGTGCGCCGCGCTGCGCGCCGGCTCCAGGCGATCGATGCAGAGTGTCGTCGGCGCAGGCCGGCGCGGCTCTGGGCCACCTGCGCCGCGCCGTCGTCGTCGATCGCCAGGCCGGCCGTGAACAGTCCTGCGGCCGCCACGCGCGTCGGCGCTGGCCAGCAGCGCCTGGTTCCATCGAGTCCTCGCCTGTGGCGATGAATTCGGCGCGCCTGCAGCAGCACGTCGGCTTCCTTCTCATCGCGCTGGCCTGCACGAAGCCAAGCCCGCAGACCTCGACGTCACCCGGGCTCCCACGCGCCGAGGAGGTGGACGCCGGTCGCGCCGCGGCCGGCCGCGACGGCGCGGCGCCTGTCGGCCGGAACGACGCGCGCGTGGCCGGCGCTGACGAAGCGGCCACTGACGGCGGGCTCAGCACCACACGCGTTCGGTCGGCGCTGTCCTCACCCGGCCACAGGCCACGCTCATGCGCCATCCAGGCCAGCAACGGCGCGAACACGAGCGCCGCCGTGGCCACCACGCGCCCCCAGCGCACATGCGGCGGGTCGAACCAGATGTTCTGGATCTTCATGCAGCGAGGCACCAAAGGCGGCCTAGAGCCCCGCGGCCAGCAAGGCTTCGCGCACCGCGGCCACCTGGCGGCGCGAGACCGCGAGCCATTCGTCGACCGGCGCCAGGCGCACCGCCCAGGTCTCGCCGCCCTCGTCATCGCCCTCGCCGATGAGCACGCGGCGCTCCAGCGCACGCACCGCGCGCCGGGCCACCAGCGCATTGCGGTGCACCCGCAGGAAGCGCTCGCCCAGGCGTGTCTCCAGATCGGACAGCGACTCGTCGAGCACGTAGGTGTGCTCGGCGGTGCGCAGCGTCACGTACTTGAGCTCGGCCTTCAGGTACAGCACCTCGGCCACCGGCACGCGCACGCACGCGGCCGCGGTCGCTGACGACGAGCGTGGCCTCGTCGTCGGGTGCCGGCCGGCGGCCAGCGGGCCGCGCAGCGCGGCGCTGCGCGACGCGCTGCAGCGCCGCCTGCAGGCGATCGCGCTTGACGGGTTTGGTGAGGTAGTCCACCGCGTCGAGCTCGAAGGCGCGCAGCGCATGCTCGGCGTGGGCGGTGACGAACACCACCGCCGGCGGCTGGGGCAGCTGCGCGAACTGCGGCGGCGAGCTGCAGTGCCGTCGAGGCCGGGCATGTGGATGTCCAGCAGCACCAGGTCACAGGGCTGGCTCTGCAGCAACGCCAGCGCCTGCGGCGCCTGGCCCGCCTCGCCGACCACCTGCGCGGCCGGATCGCTGCAATCGCGCAGCAGACCGCGCAGGCGCAGCCGCGCGAGCTCTTCGTCATCGACCAGCAGGACCCGCAGCGCGGTGCCACCGCTGGTGAGCGGCTCGGTCGACGGCGTGGCGGACAGCGGCGTGCCCGGCGTGCCCGGCGTGCTCACAGCGGCACCACGATCTGCACGCGAAACAGCTCGCCGTCGCGTTTCGTCTCGAACTGCGCGGCCATGTCGTGCATCAGGCGCAGACGCTCGCGCACGTTCTTCAGCGCCATGCCGTTGCCCGGGCGTCGAGGGCACCGGCGGCACGGTGTTGGTGATGGTGATCAGCACGCGACCCAGTCTTGACCCGGGTGCGGACGCGGATCGTGCCGCCCTCGGGCGCCGGCTCGACGCCATGCCGCACCGCGTTCTCCACCAGCGGCTGCAGGATCAGCGGCGGCAGGCGCGCCGCGCCGGCATCGGCGTCGAGCTCCCAGCTGATCTGCAGGCGCTCGCCGAAGCGCACCTGCTCGATCGCCAGGTAGCGCTGCGCGAGCTCCACTTCGTCGCTCAGCGAGACGGCCTCGCCGATGTCGGTGAGCGCCACGCGGAACAGCTCGGCCAGGTCTTCCAGCACGCCTTCGGCACGCTCCGGGTCGACACGCACCAGCGCCAGCGCGGTGTTCAGCGTGTTGAACAGGAAGTGCGGCCGGATGCGCGACTGCAGCTCGGCCAGGCGCGCGGTGGTGTCGGCCGGCAGCAGGGCCTGGGCGCGCAGGTGCAGCCAGTAGTACACCGAGGCCGCCAGGCCGGCACCCGCCAGCGCCGGGGCGAGCACCGGGTGGTTGCCCAGCACCTCGGGGCGCCAGCGGCCAGATGAGCATGGCCGCCAAGGCAGCGCACGCGGCACCGAGCACAGCGGCGGCCACGCCCTGCGCCGGCACGGGCAAGGCAGCGAGCGGGCGCTTGAGCAGGCAGGCGGTCAGCAGCCACAGCAGCACGCCAGGCACGGCCACGCTCGCACCGCCCGCCAGCAGCTCGAGCCACGCCCCGAAGCTGCCGCGCGGAGAAGAGCACGCCGACGGCGATGGCGGCATGGGCGAACAGCAGCGTGCGCAGCACCACGCCGACGTGGCAGACATCGAACGCCGATGCCGGGTGCGGTGGTCAGCGTCCGGCGCGGGCATCAGGGTGTCGAGCGAGGTGTGCCGAACCCGGTGGAGCGCAACTCGGCCGGCCGGGTGGGGCTGGCGACAGGCAGGGCGGCAGAGGCGTTCGGCGTGGGCTGGGTGCGGTCATCGGCGTGGCGAGGCGGCGCCCCTAGAATCCGTGCGGGTTCACGCTCCGGAGCGCGCCGAGCGCATTGTCTCCAAACCGGCCGCGCAAATCCACGCTCCGTAGCACCGATCGTCGCGCTTGTGCGCATCACCGCCAGGTCCCCACCATGTCCTCCAACCAACTCGACAAGAAGTCCCAAGCCTGGTCCGCGCTGTTTTCCGAGCCGATGAGCGAGCTGGTGCAGCGCTACACCGCCAGCGTGGGCTTCGATCAGCGCCTGTGGAAGGCCGACATCGCCGGCAGCCTGGCCCACGCGGAGATGCTGGCGGCGCAGGGCATCATCAGCAGCGACGACCACGCGGCCATCGAGCGCGGCATGGCGCAGATCCGCGCACGAGATCGAGTCCGGCAGCTTCGAGTGGAAGCTCGAGCTCGAGGACGTGCACCTGAACATCGAGGCGCGCCTGACCCAGCTGGTCGGCGACGCCGGCAAGCGGCTGCACACCGGCCGCTCGCGCAACGACCAGGTCGCCACCGACGTGCGGCTGTGGCTGCGCGACGAGATCGACACGCTCGGCATGCTGCTGATCGAGCTGCAGCGCGCGCTGGTCGACGTGGCCGAGGCCCACGCCGAGGTCATCCTGCCCGGCTTCACGCACCTGCAGGTGGCGCAGCCGGTGACCTTCGGCCACCACCTGCTGGCCTACGTGGAGATGTTCGCGCGCGACGCGGAGCGCTTTGCCGACGTGCGCCGCCGCACCAACCGGCTGCCGCTGGGCGCGGCCGCGCTGGCCGGCACCAGCTACCCGCTGGACCGCGAGCGCGTGGCGCGCACGCTGGGCATGTCGGGGGTCTGCCAGAACAGCCTGGACGCGGTGAGCGACCGCGACTTCGCCATCGAATTCAGCGCCGCGGCGAGCCTGCGCATGATCCACGTCTCGCGCTTCTCGGAAGAGCTGGTGCTGTGGATGAGCCAGAACTTCGGCTTCATCGAACTGGCCGACCGCTTCTGCACCGGCAGCTCGATCATGCCGCAGAAGAAGAACCCGGACGTGCCCGAGCTGGCGCGCGGCAAGACGGGCCGCGTGGTCGGCCACCTGATGGGGCTGCTCACGCTGATGAAGGGCCAGCCGCTGGCCTACAACAAGGACAACCAGGAAGACAAGGAACCGCTGTTCGACACGGTGGACACGCTGGCCGACACGCTGCGCATCTTCTGCGAGCTGGTGCCGGGCATCACGGTCAAGCCGGAGGCGATGCAGCGCGCCGCATCGCGCGGCTACGCCACCGCCACCGACCTGGCCGACTACCTGGTGAAGAAGGGCCTGCCCTTCCGCGATGCGCACGAGGTCGTGGCGCACGCCGTCAAGTTGGCGATCGAGCGCGGCATCGGACCTGGCCGACCTGCCGCTGGCGACCTTGCAGGGCTTCCACCCGACGATCGGCCCGGACGTGTTCCAGGTGCTCACGCTCGAAGGCTCGGTGAACGCACGCACGACTCTGGGCGGCACGGCACCGCAACAGGTGCGCGCGCAGGTGGCGCGGCATCGGGCGCGGTTGGGTTGATTTCGTCTTGCACCAGGGTCAACTGCTCTGAGGCTTGCCGAGATGAAGAGACGCTGACGTGGCCGACGGGTGACCGGCTCCGTTCATGTCCCCCGGCACCGGCCTGCGGCCGTCGCCTCCTCCTTTACTTCACTGCGCCGGTCACCCGTCGACCCCATCAGCGGGCACCGTCTGCGCACTCCGCGTCGTTGCATGGCTCCAGGGTGCCCGAGCGCTGCGACAGGGCGTTGTGTGGAGTGAAGTAAAGGAGGAGGCGGGAGCGCCAGCTCCCGCCGGGGGACATGAACGCAACACAGCGCCCTGTCGCAGCGCGCCCGCTCAGCCCATGATCTGGACCGACAGCAGCAACCGCCCGGACCCGGACTGGCTTCAGTGCTTCACCGCCTGCGCACCCCACAGCTGCTGCAGCCGCGCATCCCGACCGCAGCTGGTGCGGTAGTACTTGTAGCGGATCGGGTTCTTCTTGTAGTAGTCCTGGTGGTAGTCCTCGGCCGGGTAGAACGGGCCGGCGCGGCTGACCTCGGTGACGATCGGCTCCTTGAAGGGCTTGGTCTTCTCGAGCGCCGCCTTCGACTGCCTGGCGCGATCTTCAGCTGCGCGTCGTCCTGCGCGAAGATCGCCGTGCGGTAAGGCGAGCCGGCGTCGCAGAACTGGCGGTCCTTGGTGGTCGGGTCGATGGTGCGCCAGAAGTGTTCGACGCAGCTGCGCGTAGCTCACCTTGCTCGGGTCGAAGACGATCTCGCACCGCCTCGGCGTGGCCGGTGCGTCTTGGCCGACACCTGCTCGTAGGTCGGGTTCGGCGACCGTGCCGCCGGTGTAGCCCGAGGTGGTGGACAGCACGCCGGGGACCTTGTCGAAGTCGGACTCCACGCACCAGAAGCAGCCGCCGGCGAAGATGGCCTTCGCGGTCGCCATGGGCGAGCCTTGTGCGCAGGCGCCGGTACGAGCGCCAGCGACCAGCAGGACCGCCAGCGGCGCGCGCAGGCGGTCTCAGGCGGCGCTTCATGCCGCCGCCTCGAAAGTGAGCGCCACGCCGTTGTTGCAGTAGCGCTTGCCGGTGGGCGCCGGGCCGTCGTCGAAGACATGGCCGTGGTGGCCGCCGCAGCGGGCGCAGTGGTACTCGGTGCGCGGGCAGGATGAGCTTGTAGTCGGTGGTGGTCTCGAAGGCGCCGGGCAGCGTCGTGAAGAAAGCTCGGCCAGCCGGTGCCGCTGTCGAACTTCATGCTCGACGTCGAACAGCGGCAGGTCGCAGCCGGCGCAGTGGTAAGCGCCCTTGCGCTTCTCGTCGTTGAGCGGGCTGGTGCCGGCGCGCTCGGTGCCTTCGTGGCGCAGCACGCTGGTACTGCGCCGGCGTGCAGGCGCTGCTTCCACTGCGCGTCGGTCAGCCGGAGGCGCTCGACGCCGGGCGTGGCGGGCACGGTGGGCGTGGTGTGAGGCTGGGCCGTGCGGCGTGCCGGCGGCCGAAGCCACCGTGGGTGCTGCGCTGAGGCCGGCGATCCACTGAAGGAGGTTGCGGCGGGTCATGGTGGGGCGTCTTGGGTCGAAGTTCATGCCCCTCAGTCGATCACAACCGCAAAACCTTGCAACATCAGGGTCAAGTGCCGAAACGGATGCGGGTGGCGAGCAGCCTCGTCCCGCCACTCGACAGCACGCCGCGCACCTCCACCGCTTCGTTGGGGCCGATGTTTGCGGCGCTGCCGTTGTCGTACTGCAGGCCCGGTGCACCGTAGAACACCGTGACACCGCGCAGCGTGAACACCTGGATGCCCGGCAGATGCACGTCGATCGTGCCCTTCAGCTTGAAGCCCGACTGCGCACCGCTCAGGTCCTCGATCTCCACCTTGGTGGCGCGCAGCACGCCAGCCACCACCGGCCCTTCGGCCTCGACCCGCACGCCCAGCCCCAGACCGCCGACCGCAGGCACCAGACTGGCATCGACGGCCTGGCCATTCACGCTGAACTGCGTGGTCGAGGAGAAGGAGGTGATCAGCCCGCGCACCCGCGCCCGATCCAGGTCGCCGAGGCTGCGCGTGGCAACACCGAAGCTCTCCACGCTCCACTGGCCGCCCACCTGCGTCGTCGCTACGCGCGATGCTCACCAGGGAATTCTCGCCCAGCGTGCCCGGCACGCCGCTCGGCGGCACAGCTGGAGAAGTTGAAGACGACCTCACCGATCGTGAAGGTCTTGGCGCTGTTGTCGAAGTTGCGCACCAGTCCGCGCACCTTGTAGCTGGTGGGTGCGGTGCTGCGGGGCTCGACACGCGTGGCGGTGTAGCTGCCCGGACCGCTGGGGTCGAAGTAGGCGTACACCTCGACCGCCTGGCCGATCGTCACGCCGGCCAGGCCGCCGATGAAGCTTTCGTCGAATACCGTGGTGGCCGCGATCTTCACCGTCTGCCCGAGCACGCTCAGCGTGTTGGCCGTGGTGTCCACCGCCGTCACGAGGCCCACGATGTCGCTGACGACCCGGATGCGCGCTGGCCACGGCGGTGAGTCGCATCGCCGCTGCCGCTGATGGCACCACTGTCGATCTCGGTGCGCATGCCCAGTCGCAGAATCGACGGGGCGAGCGTGACGCCATCCTCGTCTTCGATACGCGCGTTCGATCATCGAACTCGATGCCGTTGACGATCACCGAGCCGAAACCAGCGATCGGTCCGGACGCGTAGCCTCCGGTCCCGCCCACGCCCACGCCACCACCGCCGCAGCCCATCAGCGTGACGGCAACGATGGCCAAGGCGACCAGCCAGGTAGCCCAGCGATCGGCGGCGCGCAGCATTTGCATCGGGTTGGCAACGTTCATGACTTCTCTCCTCGACCGCGGCGCGAAGCCGACGGGGTGGTGGATGCGCCCGGGGCGGGCGCGGTGGGAATCTTCGGGGCACCGGGCAGGCGGCTGCGCCCCTTGGGTGCTGGCGTCACGGACAGCGGCGCTCCCGTGACAGGCGCATGGAAGGTGTACAGGCCCAGACGCCAGCGGTGACCGGTGTCGTGCCTTCGCGGGCGTCGTCGGCAATCATTTGCTCGAGGCGCGGGATCATGTCTTCGGTGATCTGGCGCCAGTGGCGGGCTTCGTGCTCGCGCAAGGCGATGGCCGACTTCTCCGACAGGCCGTCGGCGAACAGGGCCTGCTCGAGGTGACGGCGCCCGTCGGACAGCACGTTGGCCACCGCGGCATTCAGATGATCGCCCACGTTGTCGCCGAGGAGGCCTGCGAGGCGCTTCGCGTCCTTCTGCGGCACGAAGGTCTCGCGTGACAGCGACACCGTGTCTTTCTCGCCGTCGTGCACCGCCAGGCCCAGCCGCAGCAGTTCTTCGAGCAGGCTCCGGGGGTGCATGTCCCGGGTCACGGCCTGCGCCAGAGCTTCGAAGCTCGGCGCAGGCCCGAGGCGGGGCAGCACCAGCGGTTGGCCACCGACATCGCGGTAAGCGGCCTGGGTGGTCCACTGCGCGAAGATCTCGCTGGGATACGAGCGCGGCGCGGGTGCCGCCTCGGTGCGGGCCTGCAGCAGTCGCGTGACCTCGCGGCGGTTGATGCCGGTGGCCACGCTGACGCGGCTCACGCGGCGGTGTTCGGGCAGCCCAGGATGCGCGGCGTGGGCCGCCTCCACGAATGCCGCGCGCAGCACGTCGTCCACCGCCGCGAACGGCAGGCCGCGCGCCACGGCGAGCTGCGACAGCGGTGCCAGCACCGCACGCAGCGCATCCAGCAACGCCGCCTGGGCGTCGGGGGTGGCTGCAGGCGCGGGGTCGGGCGTTGCGGCGTCGGGGGCGGGTGGCTGGGACACGTTGGTGGCGATGGTAGCGACTGGTCGTGGGCGGCCGCTGGCTCAGGTCGAGCCGCAAGCGTCAAGGGCACCCCTCGCGGAGTGCCCTGTTCGCGCTGGACGTTCGGTTCGTGAACGTCCGGCGTTCGGCCTTTGGGTCAGTCCTCGAACTTGATCGACGCGGCGACCAGGCTCTTGCCATCGGCGCTCAGGAGCCCCTTGACCTCGAGCTTGGCACCTTCGGTGAGCTGCGCTTCGCTGCCGCGCACCCACACCACCAGCGGCCCGTAGCTGACGTTCACGTCGCGCAGCACGAAGGTGTTGGCAGTTGGTGTCGACGCTGCTGGCCGTGCCGTGCAGTTCGAAGCCGCGCACGTCGTCGTCGCTGGAGCTGAGCACCCGCACCCGGGTGGCCACGATGGTGCCGTTGATCGCGTTGCCGCGCACTTCGACGTTGGCGCCCAGCACCACGCCGGCGCTGCCGCGGTCGAAGATGGCGTTGCTGGCGTCCACCGGAATGCCGTTGACCGAGAACGAGGCCGACGAGGTGAATGCCGTCACCGCGCCGCGCACCCGGGCGTCGGGCAGGCTGTCGAGCGTGCGCACGCCGTTCACCACCCGCACAGCCACCCAGGCGCCGTTGACCTGCACGGTCTCCAGGCGCACGCGGATGCGCAGGCCATTGGCCAGGTTTGCGGGCAGGTTGGCGGCCGGCACGTTGGCATAGGAGATGAGCTCCGTGCCGAGCGTGAAGGTCTTGGCCTGGGTGTCCAGGTTGCTGATCACGCCGCGGATCTTGTAGAGCACGACTGCGGCGCGGTCTTCGATGCGCGTGGCGATGTAGCGGCTGTTGGCGGCGTCGAAGAGGGCGTGCACTTCGACGATCTTGCCGGCCAGGCCGCCGAGGCCTCCGACGATGGAGTCGTCGAACACGGTGTTGTCCTTCACCTCGACCGTCTGGCCCAGCACGACGAAGGTGTTGGCGTTGGTGTCGACGCTGGCCACCGGGCCGACCAGTTCGGCGCCGAAGCGGATGTGACGTGCGACGGCGCGCAGGGTCGAGTCGTCGACCGTGCCGCTGTCGATCTCCACCTGCATGCCCAGCTTGAGGCTGCTGCTGGACGAAGGGTTGCCGTCGTCGTCTTCGACGCTGGCGGCGCTGTCGTCGAAGCGGATGCCATTGACGATCACCGAGCCGAAGCCGCCAATCGAGCCGGCGGTGTAGCTGGTGATCTGCTCGCTGGAGGCCGTGTCGCTGCCACCGCCGCCACAGGCGACCAGCACCAGGCCCGCGATCAGCGAGCCGGCCAATGTGCGCAATCCGCTTCGGCGGGCGCTTGAGAAAGCCAGTTTGGACATGAGAAGAACTCCTTGAGTGTTTGCGCGCCTCGCCGCGCTTGCGGTGCGTCGGTTGCCCATCGCATGGCCTCGACTATAAATGTGCATGTCGCACATTTATATGTCCGAACGTCCGAAGATGTATCCGGCTGTAACGCAAAGGCCGGTCCGCATCCGGGAACGACCGCGCGGCGTAGCCTCAGCCCATGGGGACACGACGTTTCTGGCTGATGGGGATCGCGGGTCTGGCGGCGCTGGGCGCGGGGCTGGCCGCCGCGCCGGTGCGGGCGCTGAACGCGCTGGCCGCCGTGGAACCCGCGCAGGAGGAATCCGGTCTGGCCTACGGTCCCGGTCCGCGCCAGCGTCTTGACCTCTACCGCCCGCGCGGCGAACCGCCGCGCGCCGGCTGGCCGGTGGTGGTGTTCTTCTACGGCGGCTCGTGGAACCGCGGCGAGCGTTCCGACTACCGCTTCGTGGGCTCAGCGCTCGCGTCGCGCGGCATCCTGGCGCTGGTGGCCGACTACCGCCTCTATCCAGAGGTGCGGTACCCGGACTTCCTGGTGGATTCGGCCCGCGCGCTGGCCTTCGGACTCGAGAACGCCGCGCGCCTGGGCGGCCATTCGAAGCGGGTGTTCGTGATGGGGCACAGCGCGGGCGCGTACAACGCGGCGATGCTGGCGCTCGATGCGCGCTGGCTGGGCGCCACCGGACATTCGCCGGACGAGCTGGCGGGGCTCATCGGCCTGGCGGGCGCCTACGACTTCCTGCCCATGACCAACCCGGACGCGCAGCCGGTCTTCTTTCACCCCGACTACCCGCCCGGCACGCAGCCTCTGGAGCACGCCGGCGCCAAGGCACCACCGAGCTTTCTGGCTGCAGCGCGCCGCGACGACCTGATCGATCCGCAGCGCAACACCGGCGGTCTGGCCACGCGGCTGCAGGCCGCCGCCGTGCCAGTGACGCTGCGCTTCTACGACCGCGTCGATCACATGACGCTGGTCGGTGCCCTGGCTTGGCCCTTGCGCTGGCTGGCGCCGGTGCTCGACGATGTGGCGGCCTTCGTGGCCAGCACTGCTCGCCAGCGAAACGGCGCCTGATACAGCCACACCGGCCGGCCGCCGTCGGCAGCGCGCAGCACCGCCGTGGGCTCGAGCTCGGCGGCTTCGAACTCCAGGCTGGCCAGCCACGCGCCGGTGCGCAATTCGCCCTGCGCCTTTCGCACCGCGCGCGGCATGCTCTCGGGGCGCTGGAACAGGTAGACGAGGTCGTGCGCCGACCAGTCGGCACGCCAGATGTCGCCGCGCCGCACCCGTGCAAAGCGACAGCGCCAGCCGCACGCCACGCGCAAGGGCCAGCTCCACTCGAGGCCCTCGAGGCGCGCCTGCGGGTACTCGCGCCGCAGCTCGCGCAGGCCGTCGCCCAGGCCGCAGCCGGCATCGAGCACGCGGGCCTGCGCTGGCAGGGGGACGAGCGCGCGACAGGCCGTCCAGCGCATCGGGTGGCGTCGGAAACAGCGGCGCATCGCGCCAGGCGTGCACCGGGTAGAGCAGCGCCAGCAGCAACAGCGGCAGCAGCCAGGCCCAGGCCGGCAGGGCCGCGGCCCAGCCTGACGCGGCGAGCGAGAGCGGAAAGCCCGCCGCGACGAACACGCGCCGCCAGGGCGTGTGCCCGCACCGCAAGCGCCGCACCGAAAGCGCAGCCGAGCCCGAGTGCCGCCCAGGTCGGCGCAGCGAGTGAAGCCGCCGCCAGAAAGAACGCCCACGCGCCCGCCCATGCCAGCAGCGCCGGCAGCGGCCACGGCACGAATCTCTTCCAGGCGGACATCGGAGCCCTGAAGACGATCGTCGCGTGACGATGGTGGGCTGGCGCTGCGCCCGGGTTCAGTACTCGCGCAGCTTGACGCGCAGGCGCGCGATCGACTGGCTGTGCAGCTGGCACACGCGCGACTCGGTGACCTTGAGCACCGCGGCGATTTCCTTGAGGTTCATGTCGTGCTCGTAGTACATGCTCATCACGTACTGCTCGCGCTCGGGCAGGTGCTTGATGGCGTCGACCAGCGCCTCGCGCATGCGCTGGTCCTGCAGCTGCGCGAGCGGGTTGGCCTCCTCGTCGGCGACGTGGCGGTCGAGGAAGTCGTCGTCGCCGTCGTCGCCCGACATGTCCTCCAGGTACACGAGCTGCGTGCCGCGCACCTTGCCCAGCAGGTCCTGGTACTCGGCCAGGCTGAGGCCCATCTCGCTGGCGATCTCGCTCTCGGCCGGCGCGCGGCCGAGCTGCTGCTCCAGCTTGTGCACCGCCGCCTCGATGTTGCGCTGCTGCTTGCGCGTGCCGCGCGACAGGTAGTCGTTGCCGCGCAGCTCGTCGAGCATCGCGCCGCGGATGCGCTGCGTGGCGAAGGTCTCGAACTGCACGCCCTGCGCGGCGTCGAAGCGGCTCAGCGCATCGGTCAGGCCGATCATGCCGACCTGGATCAGGTCGTCGATCTCCACGTTGGCCGGCAGCTTGGCGATCATCTGGTGCGCCAGGCGCCGCACCAGCGGGCTGTACTGCTTGAGCATCGAGTCGACGTCGAGTTGGCCTTTGGCGGTGTACATGCGTGATGCTCCGGAAGAATCAGTTCAAGTTCATGCGCCCAGGCCGAGCCTGCGCTGGCGCGCGCGGTGGCGGTCGGGGCGAACGCTGCGGCGGCGATCGCTGCAGTCGGCGGTCGTGCGTGCGGCCGATCCAGGCGCAGCGTCTCGCGCACCAGGCGGCGCAGTCGCCGGCGTGGGCGCCTCGGTCGGCGCGGCGCCGCCGGGTCGAGCTGCACCCAGTCGTGCAGCACGGCGCCCGAGAAAGTCGTCGGCGCAGGTGGCCAGCTGCATCGCGATGCGCTCGGCGCGCGGCGAGTGCGGCGCGGCGCCGAGCAGCAGGTCGTGCACCACCAGGCCGGCGCGCTGCGTCAGCAGCTTCATCGCGGCATAGGCATGCGTCACGCTGGCCGGGCGGTCGTCGGCCAGCAGCAGCGGGCCGCACCTGTCGTCGCCGCGCGCGCGGCAGTCGGTGCCGCGCGCGAACAGGCGGCACAGCTCGCTCGCGCTGGCGTGCACCAGCACCACGTCGGCCTGCGGCGCGGCGTCGGCCACGGCCTGCAGGAAGGGCGCGGTCGAGCCGCTGCGCGTCGACGTAGCGCAGCGGCAGGCCGCGCGCGGCCAGGTAGCGACACCTGTGCCGACAGCGGCTCGATGCACATCGGCCAGGTCCATCAGCGGCCAGCTCGGTGCGGCGCTGGCGCGCTCGCGACGGCGTCGACCACCAGCGTGTGCAGGCCGTGCTCGGCGAGCGCCGTGCACAGGCGCTCGAGCAGCACGCCGCCGAAGGCCATGTGCGGGTTGGACACCACCGGCATGAAGCGCACGCGGGCGTCGGGCGAACAGGCGGCGCAGGCCGTGGGCCTGGTCCAGCGGCAGCGGGCGGGACACGGAAGTCGTGCATCGTCAGGGAGGCAGTCGGTCGGCGAGGTTCGAGTCAGCGAAGTGCGGTCAGCAGGCTCAGGCGACGGCGCGGCGCGCGCGTGGGCGTGTGCAGGCGCGCCAGTCGCGGGCCGCGAAGACCAGGTTCACGTCGCCGGCGTCGAGCCGGTAGGCGCGTGCTGCCGCCGCCGCGCAGCGCGCGCTGCACCAGCGCGTGGGCCGACAGGCGGTGCCAGTCTTCGGGCACGCGCTGGCCGTTGGCCACGCCGACGACCTTGAGCTTGTGGCGGATCAGCGCGTCGAGCGCCGGGCCGAGCTTGACGGCCTCGTCCATCTTGGACAGCACCACGCCGTCGCAGGCTGGCGGCGCGGTAGGACACGCATCACGTCCTCGATCGTCTCGCCCTGCGCCGCGGCGTTGACCACCAGCAGGCGCTTGATCGCTGCGGTGCTGACAGCATGTCGAGCAGCTCGCGGGTGCGCGCGTCGCGCTGCGCCATGCCGGCGGTGTCGATCAGCACCATCTTCTTGCCCGACAGCAGCTCGAGCAGGTCCTCGAGCGAGGCGCGGTCGTGCGCGGTGTGCACCGGCACGCCGAGGATGCGGCCGTAGGCGCGCAGCTGCTCGTGCGCGCCGACGCGGTAGGCGTCGAGCGTGATCAGGCCGAGGTTGCCGGCGCCGTGCTTGGTGGCGAAGGCGGCGGCGATCTTGGCGGTGGTGGTGGTCTTGCCGACGCCGGTGGAGCCGATCAGCGCGTACACGCCGCCCTGGTCTTCGAGCGCGCGCGTCGTGCCTCGCCGGTCAGCAGGTTGCGCTCGAGCACGCCGGCGGCCCAGGCGGTCTCGTCGGCCACGTCGGACGGCAGGCCTCGGCGAGCTTGCGGATCAGCGCCGGCGAGAAGCCGCAGTCGAGCAGCTTCTGCGTCAGCCGCGCCTGCGCCGGCTGGCGCTGCAGCTTCTCCATGAAGGCGAGCGCGCCGAAGCGGTCCTCGATCAGGCCCTTCATCTGGCGCAGCTCGGTCATCATGTCGTCCTGGTCGCGGCGCGCTGGCGGCCACGGCCTGCGCGTCGGCGGCCAGCGCGCCTCGTCGTCGGCGCGGGCGTCGCGCGGCATCGCGCTGTCCGCATGGCGGCACCGGTCGGCCGCGGGCACCGGCGCTGGGTCGCTGGCGCCGCGGTCGCGCGGCATGGCGCGTGCGCTGCGCCGGCATGGGCGCGCGGCGCGTCGGCGCGTAGCGCGGCTGCGGCTCGCTGCGGCGTGGGCCGTCGCCATGGCGCCGACGCGCGGCTGGCAGGTGCGCACGGCTGTCGTCGCGGCGGGCAGCAGGCTGGGCGCTGCGCGTGCCGGTGCGGAGCTGCGCTCGGCCGGCAGCGGTCCGCCGCTCGTCCGGCAAGCGCGCGGCCTCGCTGATCGCGTCCTGGCGGCGCTTGAGCATGCGCTCGCGCACGTAGTCCTGGAACGACAGCGTGCTCATCGACAGGCTGCGTCACGTCGTCCTCGACCGGCGTGGCCGGCGACGGCTCGAGCGCTGCGCATGCGCTCGGCGCGAGGCTCGCGTCGGCGTCACGCGAGCACTGGCGGCCCGGCGCGAGCCGGCTGCCGGCGCGCTCGGCGGCGTCGGCCGCGGCGCGGGCCGGCCGCCGGCGCGCGGCGCGGCTCGACATGCGTCTCGATCGTGGCATGCCTTCGGGCGCCATCGCCAGCACCTCGACGCCTTCGGCGCAGGGCTTGGTGGACAGCACGACGGCGTCGTCGCCGAAGGCCTGGCGCACCAGGCTCAGGGCATCGCGCGAGGTGCGCGCGGTGAAGCGTTTGCGATCGTTCATGCCGGTTGGCTCCAATGACCGACCCGATGCGGATCGAATGCGTCTCAGGAATTTCGCTGTGGCCGAGCACGCGCAGCCGCGGCGCGGCGCGCTTGAGCAGGCGCGCCATCGGCGCGCGGATCAGGTCGGGCACCAGCAGGCAGGCCGGCAGGCCCAGGTCTTCCTGGCGCTTGGCGCGATGTCGGCGGCGCTGCGCGTCAGCGTGTCGGCCACGCCCGGGTCGAGCGCGGCGCCGTGCGGCGAGTTCAGCGCCTGCGTGACCAGGCGCTCGAGCTCGGGCTCGAGCGCGATCACGTCGAGCTCGCGCGCCGGGCCGTAGATCTGCTGCACGATCGCCGGCGCCAGGTGGATGCGGATGCGGCGCGCCAGCTCGGCCGGGTCGGTCACGGTGGCGGCGTGCTCGGCCAGGCATCTCGACGATCGAGCGCATGTCGCGGATGTGCACGCCCTCTTCCAGCAGCAGCTGGAGCACCTTCTGCAGGCTCGCGATTCCGACCATCTTGGGCACCACGTCCTCGATCAGTTCGGGCGCCAGCTTGGTCACGTGCTCGACCAGTTGCTGGGTCTCCACGCGGCCCAGCAACTTGGCGGCGTGCAGTTGCATCAAGTGTGAAAGATGGGTCGCCACGACGGTCGCGCAATCAACCACCGTAAATCCGCCCATTTGGGCCGCCTCGCGCTGGCGCTCCTCGATCCACACCGCGGGCAGGCCGAAGGCCGGGTCGGTGGTGCGCGGTGCCGATGCAGCTGCTGCGTCGCGCCGCCGGGGTTGATGGCCAGCAGCATGCCCGGGAAGGCCTCGCCCTCGCCGACCACCGCGCCGCGCAGCGTGAGGCGGTAGGCGCTGGGCTTGAGCTCGAGGTTGTCGCGGATGTGCACCGGCGGCGGCAGGAAGCCCACCTCCTGCGCGAACTTGCTTGCGCACGCCCTTGATGCGCGCCGAGCAGGTCGCCCTGGCGGTCCTTGTCGACCAGCGCGATCAGGCGGTAGCCGACTTCCAGGCCGAGCGTGTCGACCGGCTGCAGGTCGTCCCAGCTCGCCTCGGCGTTCGCCTCGGGCAGCGCCTCGGCCGGCGCGCGGCGCGCCTGGCTTCGCGCGCTGCGCTCGCGCAGCGCATCCAGGCGCGCGTAGCCGAGCGCCGCCGGCGATCAGCAGGAACACCAGGTGCGGCATGCCCGGGATCACGCCCGAGCAGCGCCGATCACGCCGGCGGTGACGGCCAGCGCGCGCGGCGAGTCGAACACCTGGCGGCCGATCTGGCTGCCGATGTCCTCGTCCTTGCCGACGCGCGAGACCACCATCGCCGCGGCCACCGAGATCAGCAGCGCCGGGATCTGCGCGACCAGCGCGTCGCCGACCGCCAGCAGGATGTAGCTGTTGGCCGCCTGCGAGGCCGACAGGTCGTGCTGCGCCACGCCGATGACGAAGCCGCCGACGATGTTGATGAACAGGATCAGCAGGCCGGCCATCGCGTCGCCGCGCACGAACTTGCTGGCGCCGTCCATCGAGCCGAAGAACTCGGCCTCCTCGCCGACCTCGGCGCGGCGGCGCTTGGCCTCCTTCTCGTCGATCAGGCCGGCGTTCAGGTCGGCGTCGATCGCCATCTGCTTGCCGGGCATCGCGTCGAGGGTGAAGCGCGCGCCGACCTCGGCGATGCGCTCGGCGCCCTTGGTGACGACGATGAAGTTGATGACCACCAGGATCGCGAACACGATCAGGCCGACCGCGAAGTTGCCGCCGATCAGGAAGTGGCCGAACGACTCGATCACCTTGCCCGCCGCGCCGGTGCCGGTGTGGCCTTCGAGCAGCACGACGCGCGTGGAGGCCACGTTCAGCGACAGGCGCAGCAGCGTGGTCAGCAGGATCACCGCCGGGAAGGCCGCGAAGTCGAGCGGCCTGATCATGTAGGCCGCCACCATCATCACCATCAGCGCCATCGCGATGTTGAAGGTGAACAGCATGTCGAGCGCGAACGGCGGCAGCGGCAGCACCATCATCGCCAGCACCATGACGATGAACAGCGGCGCCATCAGCGCCTTGATCGACCGTGCGCGTTCGGGCCGAGCCAGGCCTGCAGGCGTCTGCATCAGGGGGTTCATGCGTCAGTCGCGCCGTCGGCGTGGGCCCGTGCGGCG
The DNA here is from genome assembly GCA_963739925.1 of uncultured beta proteobacterium. GTDB lineage: Bacteria > Pseudomonadota > Gammaproteobacteria > Burkholderiales > Burkholderiaceae_C > CAVUBY01. Next base: position 559,963 of record CAVUBY010000004.1, read on the forward strand.
ATGTCGGTGCGGGATCGAGTTCGGGCGGCACCGGCAGCTGCGGGCAGGTCGCCGCGGCATCGGCGCCGCGGCCGGCATCGCGGCGCGCAGCTGGTAGACGTAGGCCAGCACCTGCGCCACCGCGGCGAACAGCGCGGCCGGGATCTCGCGGTCGACCTCGGCGTGGGCGTACAGCGCACGCGCCAGCACCGGCGCCTGCAGCACCGGCACCTTGCGCGTCGCTTGCGCGAGTGTCGCGGATGCGCAGCGCCATCAGGTCGGCGCCCTTGGCGACCACGCGCGGCGCGCCCATCGTCGCCTCGTCGTACTTCAGCGCCACCGCGTAGTGGGTCGGGTTCATCACCACCAGGTCGGCCTTGGGCACGGCGGCGAGCATGCGGCGGTTGGCCATCTCGCGCATGCGCGCCTTGATCTTGGCCTTGACCTCGGCGTTGCCCTCGGTCTCCTTGTGCTCCTGCTTGACCTCCTGGTGGCTCATCTTCAGGCGGTCGGCGTGCAGGTAGCGCTGCAGCGGCACGTCGACGCAGCGCGAACAGCGGCCAGCAGCGAGCACCAGCAGCGACCAGCCCGCCGAGCATGCGTGTGGCCGGCGCTGCGCGATCGCCGCCGGCAGCGGCAGCGCGAGCAGCGCCGCCGAACTCGTCGAGGTGGGCCTTGCAGGTACAGCGCGCCGATGGCGCCCGAGCACCAGCGCGAGCAGCGCAGGCCTTGAGCGCTGTCGATCAGCTGCTGCTTCGAGAACAGGCGCGTCAGGCCGGTGAGCGGGTTGAACTTGCTCGAACTTCGGCGCTCAGCGGCTTGAAGCGTCCAGATCCAGCCGCCGGCGAGCGACGCCGCTGACGCAGGGCCACCGCCGCCATGAGCACGCCGATGCGGCAGCACCATCCAGCATCAGCGTCGGCGCCAGCTCGGCCAGGCGCTCGCCCATGAAGCCGGGGTCGGCCGACAGCCGCGGCGTCGAAGCGCAGCGCGCGGCCAGCATGCTTGCAGCCAGCCGCGATCGCGGCCGGCGCCAGCAGCCACGAGCGCAGCGCCGCCGGCCGCCAGCGCGGCGAAGTGGCCGAGGTCGCGCGAGCGCGCGACCTGGCCGTCTTCGCGCGCCTTCTGCAGCTTGCGTGGCGGTGGCGGGAAGAGTTGCGGTCTTGTGCGTCTGGATCGGCCATGGCGTGGAACCACGGGATGTGGTGCCTCGCCATTGTTCCGGCGGCGCCGCCGCGAACTTGAGCGCGGGATAAGAGGGTTGAAACGGGGCCTCTTCGCCCGCTCGTGAACGCCTGCGAGATCGGAAGGCCGCCGGACGCGCGACGTCAGAAGCCCAGGCTGGCCAGCAGGTCGTCGACCTCGCCCTGGTTGGCCACCACGTCGGTGCGGCCTTCGGCGTCGACCACCGGGCCGTTGCAGCACGTTCGGGTCGACCTTCTCGCGCTGGTCGGGCGGCACCACCTGCACCAGCAGCTTCACCAGGCTGTCTTCCAGGTCGTTGGCCAGCGCCACCACCTTGGCCACCACCTGGCCGGTGAGGTCGTGGAAGTCCTGCGCCATCATGATGTCGGTGAGGTGGTCGTCGATGCGTGGCGGTGCGACTGCCTCGACGTCCTGCACGAAGTTCATCACCGCGCCCGAGGCCACCGCCTTGACCGGGTCGGCGACGACGGCCTTGGCCATGCGCGCGCGTCTGCTCGGCGATGCGCGCGTGCTCGGCCTTGGCCTGGTCGACCGAGTTCAGCACCTTGTCGGCGGCGTCGGCCGGTCTTGCTGGCGATGTAGGTCAGGCGGCTGCGCGCGTCGGGCAGGCCGTCGGCGGCGACCTGCAGCTTGGGCATCACGCCCAGCTGCTGCATGCGTGTCGTGCAGCAGGCGCGTGATCGAGCCGAGCTGCTGGAACACTTCGGGCGAGACCTGCCAGCGGCTCGGCGGGCGCGCAGCGTCGGCGATGTCGTCCATCTTCATGTTCGATTGCTCCCGGGTTCAGGCCGTGGCCGCGAGCTTCTGCAGATCTTCTGCACCTTCTCTTCCAGCGTGGCCTTGGTGAAGGGCTTGACGATGTAGCCGGCCGCGCCGTCCTGCGCGGCCAGCACGATGTCTTCCTTGCGCGCCTCGGCGGTGACCATCAGCACCGGCATGTGCTTCAGCGTCGTCGTCGGTCTTGATGGCCTTGAGCAGGTCGAAGCCGTTCATGTTCGGCATGTTGATGTCGCTGACGACGAAGTCGAACTTGCTGCGCCTTGCAGCATGTTCAGCGCCACCGCGCCGTCCTCGGCCTCGTCGGCGTTGTTGCAGCCCATCTCCTTGAGCAGGCCGCGCACGATGCGGCGCATGGTGGAGAAGTCGTCGACGATCAGGAATTTCAGGTCGGTGGGGGTGCTCATGTCGGTCCTCGCGTGGCTCGGTGCGGGTGGTCGTGGTTTATCGGGTCGGGCGCCGCGGAAGTTGAGGGCGGCACCGCCACGGGCGTGCGGCGTCCGTGCGTCTCTGGCGTCGCAGGCGTCGGCTCGGGCGGCGCGGTGCGGAACAGGCGGTCCTCGGCCTCGCGGTTCATCACGATGATGCTGATGCGGCGGTTGGCCGGGCTCAGCGGGTCGTCGCGGTCGAAGGGCGAGCTCGAGGCCAGGCCCTGCACGCGCAGCATGCGGTCGTCGGGCAGGCCGCCGGCGACCAGCTCGCGCCGCGAGGCGTTGGCGCGGTCGCCGAGAGCTCCCAGTTGCTGTAGCCGCGCTCGCCGCCGCTGAAGGGCGCGGCGTCGGTGTGGCCCTCGAGCGTGAGCCGGTTCGGCACCTCGGCCAGCACCGCGCCGATCTCGCGCAGCAGGTCGCGCATGTAGGGTTGACGACGGCGCTGCCGCTGTCGAACATCGGCCGGTTCTGCTCGTCGACGATCTGGATGCGCAGGCCGTCGGCGCGTCATGTCGAGCCGGATCTGCGAGCTGCATCGCCGCCAGCTTCGGGTTGTCGGCGAGCATGTCCTCGACCTTCTCCTTCAGCTCCTGCAGCCGCGCCACCTCGGCGCGCTGCTGCTCGGCCTTCAGCGCCTGCAGGTTGATCGTGCTGCGCTTGGCCTCGATGTCGCCGCTGCTTGACCTGGCCGCTGCGTGCGCGTCAGGTCCTGGCCGCCGCCCTTGACGACGTGCGACGAATCGCCCGAGCCGCTGCCGCCGCTCAGCAGCGCCACCTTCAGCGGCGACTGGAAGTAGTCGGCGATGCCCTTCTTGTCGCCCTCGGTGGTCGAGCCGAGCAGCCACATCAGCAGGAAGAAGGCCATCATCGCCGTCACGAAGTCGGCGTAGGCGATCTTCCAGGCGCCGCCGTGCGCGGCATGGCCGCCCTTCTTGATGCGCTTGACGATGATCGGCTGGAGCTTCTTCGCGTCGCCGGCCATGCAGTCCGTCACGCTTACTTCTTGCCCTTGACGTGGCTCTCGAGCTCGGCGAAGGTCGGGCGCTCGGTCGAGTACAGCACCTTGCGGCCGAACTCGACCGCCACCTGCGGCGCGTAGCCCTGCATGCTGGCCAGCAGCGTGGTCTTGATGCACTGCAGCTCCTTGCCGCCGTCCTCGACCTTCTGCTCCAGCAGGCCGGCCAGCGGCTCGACGAAGCCGTAGGCCAGCAGGATGCCGAGGAAGGTGCCGACCAGCGCCGAGCCGATCATGCCGCCCAGCACCGCCGGCGGCTGGCCGACCGAGCCCATGGTGTTGACCACGCCCAGCACCGCGGCGACGATGCCGAAGGCCGGCAGGCCGCCGGCCAGGCGCGCGATGGCCGCCACCGGCGGCGTGCGCCTCGTGGTGGTGGGTCTCGATCTCGCTGTCCATCAGGCTCTCGATCTCGTGCGCGTTCAGGTTGCCCGAGACCATCATGCGCAGGTAGTCGGTGATGAACTCGACCACGTGGTGGTCGTTGCCGACGGTCGGGTACTTCTGGAACAGCGGCGAGCTCGTGCGGGTCCTCGACGTCCTTCTCGATCGACATCAGGCCTTCCTTGCGCGCCTTCTGCAGGATGTCGTAGAGCAGCGCCATCAGCTCCATGTAGCGCGCCTTGGTGTACTTGGAGCCCTTGAAGCAGCTTGGGCAGCGCCGCGCAGCGTGGCCTTGAGCACCTTCGTCTGGTTGTTGACCAGGAAGGCGCCCAGCGGCGCCGCCGAAGATCGTGATCAGCTCGGACGGCAGCGCGTGCAGGATCACGCCGATGTTGCCGCCGTGGATGATGTACACGCCGAAGATGCAGCCGAAGGCGACGGCGTAACCGATGAGAACGAACATGGTCGCGGGTTCCGGTCGTCGAGCCGCCACGCCGGGCGGACTCGTCAGCGCATTTATCGGCCCAGGTGGCGCTGGCTTGAGTCGGAGCGATGCCTGTGCGATCGCTCGAACTGAGCCGCTTCGGCGCCAGACGGCGACGCACAAAAAAAGCGGGTCCCGAGGGACCCGCTGCAAGAGCACATGGACGTGCCAGGAGGAGACAAGCAAGAAACCGAAGTCGAGCTGACCTGTATCGGCAGCCACCGGTGAGACCTTGACAGTCGACGACTGGTCGGCGGACTTGACGGCCGAGCCGCGCGTCGGCTCAGTGCATCTGGATGCGCGCCGGCCGCCTTGCCCTTGCCGGCGCGCGCCGGCGGCGCGCACAGGCCGCACACGTAGTGCTTGGCGATCTCGTGCGGGTGGGTCACGAAGTGGCCGCCGCACTTGGAGCACTTGGTCATCGTCAGCATGCCGTTGTCGATGAACTTCACCAGGCGCCAGGCGCGCGTGACCGACAGCAGCGCCTCCAGGCCCTGGGCCGTGGTCTGCTCGCTGTAGAGCTGGTAGGCCTTGATGACGGTGTCGATCTCGTCCATCTCGGCGACCTTGTTCAGGTACTCGTGGATGTTGAGGAACAGCGAGGCGTGGATGTTGGGCTGCCAGGTCATGAACCAGTCGGTCGAGAACGGCAGCTGGCCCTTGCTCGGCGACTTGCCGGCGACTTCCTTGTACAGGCGCAGCAGGCGCTCGTAGGACAGGTCGGTCTCCGACTCCAGCACCTGCAGGCGGGCGCCCAGGTGGATCAGCGTGACGGCGCGCTCGATCTGCTTGGCTTCGGTGAGGATGCTCTTGCTGCGCATGGTGGCTGCTCCGTGCGGTGTGGTCTGCTGCCAGGCTCAGGCGGCTTCCTGGTGGCGGCCGGCCATCAGGATGCTGGCGTGCAGGCGCGTCGTGACGTCGTTGGCGGCCGACTTGCCGTGGTTGGTGAGCAGGCCCCAGACCATGTCGTCGTCCATGCGGAAGCGGCACAGCAGCGTGTTGCCGGAGGCGATCTTCATCATCTGCGACGGGCGTCAGCAGCGCGATCATCGCGGCCGACTCTTCCGAGATGCCCAGGCGGTACAGCGCCTGCTCGCGGTCGGTGCGGATCAGGCTCTGCGCCAGCATCAGGTAGGACAGGTTGGCTTCGCGGATTTCGGTCAGGATCTGGTCGGCGTTCATGTCGTGGCTCCGGTCTTGTCGTGGAAGGTCTTGGTTGTGTCTTGGCGAGTCGTCGTATCGGTTCACTGGGCTGCCGTGTTCTGGACAGCGTGAAACGAATTGTGAAGAGCGCGCTTGTGACCGCGGCATCCGATTCGGCTGTGGCTTGAGTCCAGCTTCTTCTGCGCCCGGTGTCAGGCAACTTCCTACAAGCGCCGACAGTCCGTGACGCAGTTCGCACCGGAATTGCAGGGGAATCGGATGGTTCCTGCCGGGATCGCGCCGTGGTGTCGCTGCCTACAGTGGCTGCACGACCGGAGTCCCGGTCCGAGCGACCGGGAGACCGACCTTGAGCACCCCACCGTCCCCTGCAACCCCCGCGGGCGCCAGCCTGCGACCGGTACTGGAACTCAGCCTCCTGCTGCCGCTGGACGTGCCCGATCTGGCAGCCCGGGCGCTGGCCAGTCTGCAGCGCCAGTCGTTGCCGCGCGATCGCTACGAGATCATCGGCGTGGGTGCTGGAGATCCTGTCCGGGGCGGAGACGCCGCCGCGACTCGCAGTGGCCTGGACTGGGACCTCAGGGCGGGAGGCGCGGGCACCCCGGGCGATGCGAAGGCCGGCGCCTCGGCGCGTGCACGAAGCCTGAACCGCGCAACCCGCCTGGCTTCGGGACGCATCGTGGTCGTCTGCGACGCCGCCGCGGAATTCCCTCCCGGATTCGCCGAGTGCCTGGCCAGCAGTTTCGGTGCCGAGGGCACGCGCGCACGACAGCCGGTGGTCACCTACAGCGGCATCAGCGCGCCCGGCGCCGCGCCTTGCAAGCAGGCCCTCGCGCTGTTTCGGCAGGACGCCCAGCTGGTCATGAGTGCCGGCGACCCCGACATGCCGCTCGAAGACGTGGCCTGGCTGCTGGTGGAGTCGGGCGCGCAGCATCTTCGCCTCGATGCCGCAGCACCTTCGACGCCGACGCAGGCGATCGACTGGCGCGACGTGCCGGTCTTCATCGTCAACCGCAACCGCCACCAGGCGCTGGAACAACTCGTGAGCTGGCTCACGGAGGCGGGCACGCGCAAGGTGGTGATCCTGGACAACGGCTCGACCTACCCGCCGCTGCTGGCCTACTACGGGCGCCTGCCGGCCGGCGTGAACGTGATGCGCCTGGAGAAGAACTTCGGCCCCTACGTGCTGTGGGAGCAGGGTGTGCACGAGGTGATGGAGATGCCCTTCATCCTCACCGACTCCGACCTCGTGCCGGCCAGCTTCTGCCCCGCCGATCTGGTGTCGCGGCTGCTCGAGGTGATGCGGCAGTATCCCGACGCCACCAAGGTGGGCCCGGCGCTGCGCATCGACAACCTGCCCGACGGCTACACCGATGCCGACACCGTGCGCAAATGGGAGTCGCAGTTCTGGGAACACCCTGTGGCGCCGGGGGTGTTCGCTGCGCCGCTGGACACCACGTTCGCGCTCTACCCGCCCAAGGCGGAGTTTTCGCTGGACGACCGGGCGCTGCGGCTCGGCTATCCGTACATCGTCGAGCACACGCCGTGGTACGCGGTGGAGTCCGACCTGTCGGCCGAAGAGCGCTACTACCGCGAGCACACCTCCAAGACCTTCAGCAACTGGAGCGTTCGGGGCAAACAGTCCAAGACCTACATGTCCGATCGGGTCAAGGCCTTCGAGCGGCGCGCCAAGGTACTGAACATCGATGACAGCGGGGAACACATCCCCGGGTGGATCAACGCCGTGGCCCGCCGATCGATGGCCCCGGATCGCGCACTGCCCTTGGACATCGTGCTCGAGATCGACGGCACCCGACCACTTCACCTGCCCCTCCCGGACGGCTGCCTGGACGGCATCCGCCTGAACCATGCGCTGGACCGGCTCGGAGACCTGGGTGCACTCCTGGCCGATCTGCGCCGCGCTTGCCGCGACCACGCGAAGATGCAGGTGCGGATCGACAGCCGCACCAAGCCAGTGACCACGCGCAACTGGCAAGAGGCGCCCTGCCTGCAGCGCCTTCTGAAAGCGCTTCCCGACCTGCCTTGGGACCTGCACGAGGTGCGGCTGGTCACTGACAAGGGTCAGCTGGCGCAGCGATTGCACAAGGGCAGCTCACCGGCATCTGTCGAGCCTGTGCGCACCGTCGTCCTGACGCTGAGCGCCAGACCGCTCAGGTCCGCGGGCGCCACGCCGGCCCCGGCCGTTCCACAACCGGTGTTGATCTCGGACGATCGCCTCGATCCGAACTTCACCGCGGCAGGAAGCGGCTTGCCGGGTCAGGCGGCACAGTCGTCTGAGCAGACCCGTCGCGCCACTGCGGAAACGGCGGCTTGAACTCGCCCTTCCGGCCGTCTGCGTGCTGAAATGGCACCCGATCGCCAGCGTTCTTCGCAGATGCAACGGGCTGACGGCATCGTGCAATAGCACCTCATGAAGATCGATGCCCTTCTGTTCCTTCAGCGCAGCGACATCACGCACCATGCGCGGGCCGGTCGCGATCAGGCCCATCTGCCTCTGCTCTTCATCGACCCCGGCCTGGCCGAGTACGCCATCGATCAGGGGCTGGATCCAGACCGGTTCAGCTATCGGCCGCTGTCGGTCGGATCGCACTTTCAGGCACGCATTGCCGAGGAAGCGGCCACGCGCGCTGCCGCCATCGACCAGGAGCTGTGCCGTGAGCGCGAACGCCTCTTCGGGCCCCATGTCCTGGCGGGCTGGGATCACGAGCCGATGCGGCTGTTCTTCATGCGGGCGCTGGTCGCGCGCGATCTCGGAGCGGTTTGCGACCGAACGTTCCCCGAAGCGCGCATCGGCCTGTACCGCCCCAGCAACCCACAGCTGTTCTACTTTGACTCGTACCTGAGCACCGACCTGTTCGTGGGCGCCTCGACGCGCTGGCATCTCGCCGCCGAGTACGAGGGCGCTGCGCATTGGCGAGCCGATCACTCGGCCCACTGCTTCGACTTCGCCGAGGTGGCACGCGCTGCCAGCGCCGGAGCCCAGGCGGTGACTCATATCCCCACTTGCTACTGGCACCACGAGCAGTTCAGTCGGCAGATCACCGAGCGCTTCGTGAGCAACATCGATCTGCCAAGCGCCTTCTGGGACATCCCGATCCGGCGGACCGGATCGATGCTCTGCCCCATCGACGCTCTGCCCAGCGATCACATCAGCGATCGGGCACGCGCGTATCGTGACATCGCCGGGCGCAGTCTTCGATCAGCACCTGGGTCAGTTGGCCCTGGGCCGCGAAGCCCTCCACCGCCAGTCGGATGCACTGGCCGCACGCAGTTTCGTGCAGGCGATCAACTATGAAGGATTGATCGACGCACTGCGCGGCAGCCGTCCGCACTTCGTCGTCACCGACCACGACACCGGCAGCAATGGACCGCTGTTCTCGGTCGCCGCCCGCCTGGGATCGTCGATCACGGTGCTGCCCCACGCGTCCTACCCCGCCTTCACACTGCCCCATGCGATGCGGGTGCAGGCCATCGAACGCGACGGCTTCGCCACGCCTGTGCGCTCGGCCTGGGGCCAGCGCGTGGCCACGCGCAGCGTTCAGCTGGGCAGCCGCGCCAGCCCGGTGGCCCGGACGCGCGTGCAGACGGTCTGCCTGGTGCTCAACACGCTGAGCAGCCAAGGGATCTCACACATCGACCTCGCGGGCGCGGCGCGCTTTCACATGGCGCTCAAGCAGCTGTGCCAGCAGCATGGCGTTCAGCTGCTGGTGCGGCTGAAGCCCAACGCGGCCGGCGTCATGATGGCGTCGCCGGCGTTCGGCGTGGCGAGCCACTGCATTGCAGGCGGTGCTCGACACGCCGCTGGCGGACCTGGCGGCGCGCACCGACCTGTGCGTGGCCTACGGAGAACCCACCACGGCCGGCTACGAATTCCTGGCCAGCGGCAGCTACCTCATGCAGGCCAACGACCAGCTCTGGCCCTGCGACTACGTGATCTCGCCGCCACTCGTGAACGACGGGCTCGTGCCCTCTTTCGACACCGCGTCCGCACTGTCGCACCTGGCCAGCCTGGTGAGCGACTCGGATCGTTTCGCTGCCCATGCGCAACACCAGCGCCAAGACTTCTGCCGCCGACTGACGGCCGCGGACGACCGCATCTTCGACACGCCCTGAGCCGCAGCGCTCGCCCTGGAGACCCCACCATGCTCAATCACAAGTCGATCCTGATCACCGGCGGCACCGGCTCGTTCGGCAAGGCGTTCGTCACGACCGTGCTGGAGCGCTATCCGGAGCGTCCGGCGCGTGGTGATCTATCTCGCGCGACGAGCTCAAGCAGTTCGAGATGGCGCAGAGCTTCTCCGAACGCATGCATCCCGGTCTGCGCTACTTCATCGGCGACGTCCGCGATGCGGCCCGACTGAACCGCGCGCTCGAGGGCATCGACGTGGTGGTGCACGCCGCCGCGCTCAAGCAGGTGCCGGCCGCCGAGTACAACCCATTCGAGTGCATCAAGACCAACGTGCTGGGCGCGCAGAACGTGATCGAGGCCTGCCTCGACCAGGGCGTGCAGAGCGTGGTCGCCCTGTCCACCGACAAGGCCGCAGCGCCGATCAATCTCTATGGCGCCACCAAGCTGTGCTCCGACAAGCTGTTCGTCGCCGCCAACAACATCAAGGGCAAGCGCGACCTGCGCTTCTCGGTGGTGCGCTACGGCAACGTGATGGGCAGCCGCGGCTCGGTGATTCCGTTCTTCCTCGCAGCGCGCCAGCGGCGTGCTGCCGATCACCGATCCGGCGATGACGCGCTTCAACATCTCGCTTGCAGGAGGGCGTGGACATGGTGCTGTGGTCGCTGCGAGCACGCCTGGGCGGCGAGATCCTCGTGCCCAAGATGCCGTCGTACCGCATCACCGACCTGGCCACCGCGGTCGGCGCCGACGTGCGAGCAGGTGATCGTCGGCATCCGCCCGGGCGAGAAGATCCACGAGGAAATGATCACCGCCAGCGACAGCCTGAACACCTTGGACCTGGGTGACTATTACGCCATCCTTCCTGCGGGGGGGGAGTACGGTGTGGACGAGTACGTGGCTCGCACCAGGCCCGACGCGTCACGCCCGGCTTCTCATACGACAGCGGCAGCAATCCCCACTTCCTGAGCGTGGCCGAGCTGCGCGAGCTGATCTTCGCCCAGTCGCCAGCCGTCACGACGCTGGCGCCGATGGCTCACGCCCGGGCCGCCTAGCCGCTCGCCCTGCTCCCTGCGCTAGCGAGTCGACATGGCGTTCATCCCCTACAGCCGCCAGCAGATCACCGAAGCCGACATCGCCGCGGTGACACGGGTGCTGCGCAGCGACTACCTCACGCAGGGAGGAGTGCTGCCGGAGTTCGAGGCCGCCTTCGCGGCACGCCATGGGGCGGCCCATGCCGTGGCGGTCAGCAATGCCACGGCTGCGCTGCATCTGGCCTGCCTCGCGCTCGGCATCGGTCCGGGTTCGCGGGTCTGGACCAGCCCGAACAGCTTCGTGGCGTCGGCCAACTGTGCGCTGTACTGCGGCGCCACGGTCGACTTCGTCGACATCGATCCGCACACCCGCAACCTGTCATTGCAGTCGCTGGCGGGCAAGCTCTCGGAGGCGAAACGGCTGGACCAGTTGCCTGACCTGGTCATCCCGGTGGACTTTGCGGGTCTGCCTTGTGACCTGCGCGACATGCGCGCTCTGGCGGATCGCTATGGGTTCAAGGTGCTTGAGGACGCCTCGCATGCCACTGGTGCCAGCTACCAGGGCGCTCCGGTGGGGTCGGCCCACGCCCACGCGACGGTGTTCAGCTTCCATGCGGTGAAGATCCTCACCACGGCTGAAGGCGGCATGGTCACGACGCAGGACGCAGAGATCGCCGAGCGGGTGCGCAGCCTGCGGGCGCACGGCATCACGCGCGAGGCCGGTCAGCTGACGAATGTTTCACCGGGAGCCTGGTACTACGAGCAGCAGGAGCTCGGTTTCAACCATCGCATGACGGAGTTGCAGGCGGCGCTCGGCCTGTCGCAACTCGGCCGTCTCGAGGAGATGCAGGCGCAGCGCGAGGCCCTCACCCAGCGCTACGACCGCCTGCTCGCCGCGCTGCCGGTTCACTTGCCTGCGCGCCTGGACGACCGCACATCGTCCTGGCACCTCTACGCGATCGAGCTCGACCCGGATCGGGGTGCGCCGCCGCGCGCCCAGGTGTTCCAGGCCCTGCGCGACGCCGAGATCGGCGTCAACGTTCACTACATCCCGATCCACCTGCAGCCCTACTACCGGCGCCTCGGATTCAACGCGGGCGATTTCCCGGCGGCCGAGCGCTACTACGCGCATGCGCTGTCTCTGCCGTTGTTCCCCGCGCTCACCGAACTCCAGCAGAACAAGGTGGTTGCACGGCTGCGCCAGGCACTGACATGAGTTCGCGCCGAGCCATACCGCCATGAAGCGCCGCCGACTGGCCATCATCCCCGCGCGCGGAGGCAGCAAGCGCATACCGCGGAAGAACCTGCGCGACTTCGCGGGCCGGCCGATGATCGGCTACGCGATCGCGCTCGCTCGGGCATCGAATCTGTTCGATCACGTGGTCGTCTCCACCGACGATGCGGAGGTGGCCGATGTGGCACGCCGCCTGGGTGCCGATGTGCCCTTCATGCGCCCGGCCGAACTGGCCGATGACCACACCGGCACCGTGCCGGTGGTTGCTCACGCCGTGCAAGCCTGCGCCGACCTGGGTTGGACAGCCGACGCGGTCTGCTGCATCTACCCGGGTGTGCCTTTGCTGAGTCCTTCGGTGCTGAAGGCTGGTTGCGACCTGCTGGAGCGCGGTGACTCGCCCTATGTGTTCCCCGTGCTGGCATTCCGATCGCCCATCCAGCGGGCGCTGCGGCGCGATGCCTCTGGTCGCATTCAGCCGTTCTTTCCGGAGTTCGCTCAGACCCGTACACAGGACCTTCCTGCCGCCTTCCACGACGCTGGACAGTTCTACTGGGGCCGCGCACAGGCCTGGCTGCATGGACTGGCACTGCATGCCCACGCCAGCACCCTGGTGCTGCGCGACGACGAGGCGGTGGACATCGACACGCCGGAAGACTGGTCGCGCGCAGAGGCCCTGTACCTGGCACGCGGCACGGCGGGGGCGCCAGGAAGCCGCCGCCATGAAGATTGCCGTTCGCGCCGACGCTTCGCCGGGCCTCGGCCTGGGTCACGCCAAGCGCTGCGTGTCGCTGGCGCAGGCACTGCGAGACCGGGGAGCCGAAGTGCGCTTCTTCTCTCGGGACATGGGGCTCGACCCCCACACCTGGGCGGATCCCGCCGGGTTTGGCGTGCAGGTCATGGACATCGAGGCCCGCAGCGACGCTTTCGCGGATGCACTGCACTTCGTCGCTTCCGCAGCGCGGTTCGAACCCGAGTGGGTCATCGTCGATCACTACGGACTCGGGGCCGACTGGCATGACGCAGTGCGCGATCGACTGGGTTGCAGACTGGCAGCGATCGACGACCTGGGCGACCGACCGATGCACGCCCACCTGCTCGTCGATCCCAATCTGTCGGCCGATCCCGAGGGGAAGCACAGCGCCGGTCTGCGCAACGGTACCCGCCTGCTCAGCGGGCCTGCGCATGCCCTGCTGGCTCCCGCCTACGCTCAGGCGCGGCGACATGTCCCGCGCGGCCAGGTCCAGAGCATCGGCATCTTCATGGGCGGTACCGATGCGCGCGGATCTCAGCCGCCTTGCATGGCACGCCACCCGGGACCTGGCCGGTTTCGGTGGACGGATCGAGATCGCCACCACGCACGGCAATCCGAATCTGCCGGCGTTACAGGCGCGCGTGGCAGGCGATCCCCTCACCACGATCACACTCGACCAACCCGACCTCTCAGCGTTCTTCGCGCGCCACGACCTGCACATCGGCGCCGGCGGGGGTGCCACCTGGGAGCGCTGCTGCATCGGCGCGCCCACTCTGGCGCTGCTGGCCGCGAGCAACCAGTACCCGGTGCTCCTGCCGCTGCAATCGCTCGGCGTGATGGTGCTGGTCGATGCCGATCCGCCCGACGCCCACGACCTGGTCGCACCGCTGCAGCGCCTGCTGGCCGATGCCTCGATGCGTCGCGATCTCTCGGAACGCGCGCGTCGGCTGGTCGATGGCCTGGGCGCCCAGCGCGTCGCCCAAATCATGGAGACCTCATGACACACGTCGACATCCTCTGCTCCGATCCGCAACACGGCGTCAATGCCTGGCTGGAGCGCTGGGTGGCTCGCGTCGCACCCGAGGTCGACGCCCGCATCCACCGCGACACGGCCACGCTGCGCGGCGGCGACTTTCTGTTCCTGGTGTCCTGCCACCAGATCATCGGCGCGGCCGTGCGCGAGCGCTTCCGCCACACCCTGGTGCTGCACGCCAGTGACCTTCCGCGAGGGCGGGGCATGTCGCCCCACGTCTGGCAGATCCTGGAAGGACAACGCCAGCTCACCCTGACGCTGCTGGAGGCTGCCCAGGCGCTGGACGCGGGGCGCATCTGGCACCAGGTGCAGTTCGAGGTGCCCGGCACCGCGGTCTGCGCCGAGATCCACCAGCACCTGTTTGATGCGGAGATCGCGCTGATGGACTGGGCGCTGGCGCACTGCGATCACAGCTCGCCGTCCGAACAATCGGGCGAGCCGAGCTACTACCGCAAGCGCTCGCCAGCCGACAGCCAACTCGACCCCGATCAGACACTGGCCGAAGCCTTCGACCTTCTGCGTGTGTCCGACCCCGATCGCTATCCGGCGTTCTTCGAGCACCGCGGCCGCCGCTACCGACTGCGCCTCGAGCCGATGTAGCGTCACGAACTGGCCGGCGAAGGCATCGTTTATCTGTCGCACGCCGGCCCCGGCTTCTCCCATCATCGATGGCATCCCACGATGAAGGTCCAGCCATGACGCACTGCCCCGTGCCCCACCTTCCGCGCGTCGCGCCGGTCCGGAGCACCACATGCTGATCGCCGGTCGCGAGATCGGTCCGCAGGCTCGCCCCTATGTCATTGCCGAGATGTCGGGCAACCACAACCAGTCGCTCGCACGCGCGCTGCGAGATCGTCGATGCAGCCGCGGAGGCGGGCGCGGACGCGCTCAAGCTTCAGACCTACACGCCGGACACGATGACACTCGACATCCGTGCGCCAGGCTTCGTGATCGAGGACCCGCCAGCCTCTGGTCGGGCCGGCAGCTCTACGAGCTCTACCGGGAAGCCCATACGCCCTGGGAATGGCACCGGCCGATCATGGAACGCGCCCTGGCGCATGGCATGCACTGCTTCAGCACGCCGTTCGACGAAACCGCGGTCGACTTCCTCGAGTCGCTGGACGTGCCGGCCTACAAGATCGCGTCGTTCGAATGCACCGACCTGCCGCTGATCCGCCGGGTCGCGGCCACCGGCAAGCCGATGATCATTTCCACCGGCATGGCCACGCTCGCGGAAATCGACGAGACGGTCCGTACGGCCCGCGAAGCCGGCTGCGACGACCTCGTGCTGCTCAAGTGCACCAGCACCTACCCTGCCACGCCCGTGAACAGCAACATCCGCACGCATCCCGGTGCTGCGCGATGCCTTCGGCTGCGCTGTCGGCCTGTCGGACCACACCCTGGGCTGTGGCGCGGCTGTGGCCGCCGTGGCGCTGGGTGCCTGGTGATCGAAAAGCATTTCACGCTGGCGCGCGCCGAAGGGGGCGTCGATGCCGCGTTCTCTCTCGAACCCTTGGAATTCGCTCAGCTGCGCACCGAGACCGAACGGGCCTGGCAGGCGCTTGGGTCCCCTCGATTCGGCACCTCGCAAGCCGAAGTGGCTTCGCTGCGCTTCAGGCGCTCGGTCTACATCGTCGAAGACCTGAAGGCCGGCGACGTGCTCACCCCGCGCAACTTGCGCACCATCCGCCCCGGCTACGGTCTGCCACCGCGAGAGCTGCCTGCCTTGCTGGGTTGCGCGGTTCGGGAGGATGTGGCGCGCGGCACGCCGGCAAGCTGGTCGCTGGTGCAGCGCAACGACACCAGGACCCGACCGGCCACCACGCTGGCGCGGGCGGCCTGAGCACAACCTTCCCACGAACCGTCCCATGCCCGTCACTTCCAACGCCACCCTCGACACTGTCAGCGTCGCCGGCCCGAGCACGACTCTCAGCGTCGCCGAGATTCGCGCGCCACAATTCCTGGCACTGCAGCGCGAAGCCCAGGCCCGAGACCATGCCCGGTTGCATCGGCGCCTGGGCGACTTCGTCGCCGTGCCCTGCCCAGCGTGTGGCCAGACCGTGGCCCGCCGCGCCTTCGAGAAGTACCGCTGCCAGTTCGTGCGCTGCCGCGACTGCGACACCTTGTACATGTCGCCACGTCCCACGCCACCGCTGATGGACGACTACTACAGCCACTCCGAGAACTACCGGCTCTGGGCCGAGCACATCTTTCCGACCTCGGAGGCACGGCGGCGCGACAAGATCTGCCGCCCGCTGCTGGACACCATCGCCCGGGCCTGTGCCGATCACCAGGTGGCGCCGGGGCATCTGATGGAACTGGGTCCGGGCTTCGGCACGTTCGCCGCGCTGGCTCTGGAAAGTGGGGCCTTCCAGCGCGTGTCGGCGGTGGAGCGCACGCCCAGCATGGCCCAAGCTTGCCGGCAGCATGGCATCACCGTTCACGAAATGGCGGCTGAAGATGTTCCAGCCGACTTCGACGACCCGGCTGACGTCCTGGTGTGTTTCGAGGTGATCGAGCATGTGTTCGATCCCGTGTCATTTCTGGGCACGGCGTCGCGCCTCTTGCGCCGCGGTGGGCTGCTGGTGCTCACCTGCCCCAACGGCAACGGTTTCGACACCCAGGTGCTGGGCGCGGAGTCGGTGGCGGTGGACACCGAACACGTCAACCTGTTCAATCCGGCCTCGATGGCCCGCCTGCTCGACCGCGTGGGCTACGAGATCCTCGAGATCTCCACACCCGGTCGCCTGGATGCCGAACTCGTTCGCGAAGCCATCCTCGCCGGTCACTGCGACGTCGCGAGCCAGCCCTTCCTGAGGCAGGTACTCATCGACGAGTTCGAACGCCTGGGCGCACCGTTCCAGCAGTTCCTCGCGACGCAAGGCCTCTCGGGCAACCTGCGCGCCATCGCACGCAAACGCTGACGCAATCCGATCTCCCCGCTGCTCACGATCATGTCGATTCCGCACACCGTCACCTCCAGTGCATCTCCCGGGCTACGGGCCACGGTGTCGCACCCCTGGGGTGTCAACCCCGCGCTGCAGCTCGCCCAGCAAGGCTGGTACTGCGAGCGAGACTTCTTCGATGCCGACGAGGTGCGCGTGCTGCGCACAGCCATTGCGGCAGCGCTCGACGATCCGGCTCATCAGTCGCTGCTGCTCAAGCCACCCGGTTGCGGCGAGGTCTTGCCCGACCTCTTCCGTCTTCCGGCCCTGTACCGCCGTGTGTTCACCGCCAGGATGGCCGCGCTGCTGTCCCGCCTCATCGGAGAGGGCCTGGTGTTGCTGCCCGAACACGCCGCCCACCGAAACGGCTTCGGCGGCTGGCACAAGGACACCAACATGTTCGAGGCCGCAGGCTCCATGGCGCACTGGAGCAGCGACTACGCGGTCTACCAGTGCGGCATCTACCTCCAGGACAACAGCCCCGAGTCTGGTGGTGGCCTGTCGGTGGTGCCAGGAAGTCATCGCGTGCCACGCAATCCGGCGCAGACCGAGGTCGTGGCTCAGCAGCACGGCGTGGTGCTCGATTCGCGGGCAGGTGACCTGGTGGTCTTTCACACCCGCCTGGACCATCGCGCCACGCCCGCCCAGGGCCAGCCGCCGTACGGAGACAAGCTCGCCCTGTTCTTCATGGCGGCCCAGGACAACCAGCATGCCGCGGCCTACTGCGAGTTCATTCACCGTCGCAAGGACTACACCTACCTGCGCACCTATCGAACCCCTGACGACCTGCAGACACTCGCACGGGCGCAGGGCATTCGTTTCGCCGACTAGCGTCACGGCAGACCATGCGCTATTGCCACCGCTGCCTGCAGCCGGACACCCGTCCCAACACGCGCTTCAGCGACGCCGGCATCTGCCCGGCGTGCGACTACGTCGAGGCCGTGCAGTCGGTGGACTGGCAGGAGCGCATCGACATCCTGGCAGGCTTGTTCGCAGCGCGCCGACGCAAGCCTGGACAGTTCCACGACTGCATCATCGGTGTGTCGGGCGGCAAGGACAGCACGCGCCAGGCGCTGTGGGTGCGTGACAGGTTTGATGTCAATCCACTGCTGGTCTGCCTGAGCTATCCGCCGGAGCAGGCCACCGACAGGGGCATGGACAATCTGTCCAACCTGATTGAACTGGGATTCGATGTGATCGTCTCGTCGCCGGCCCCGGCGACCTGGCGCACGCTCAAGCGGCAGGGCTTCGAGAAGTTCACCAACTCCTTCCGCTCGACCGAACTGGCCCTGTTCTCTGCCGTGCCACAGATCGCACTGCGGCACGGTATCGATCTCATCCTGTGGGGCGAGAACCCGGCACTCCAGCTCGGTGACCTGAAGACACTGGGCAAGACAGGCTACGACGGCAACAACCTGCGCCACATGAACACGCTGTCCAGCGGGTTGCAGTGGATGCTCGACGCCGGCCATGAGCGGCGTCAGTTGCTGCCGTATGTCTATCCGCAGCCCGAGGAGTTCGCGACGCTTGGCCTGCAGATCGTCTACCTGGGCTGGTTCCTCGGCGACTGGTCGCTGGTGAACAACGCCATGCATTCCGTGACCGACGGACTGGCCATCCGTTCCGATGGTGTGGCCGACACCGGCGATCTGTTCGGCGTGACCGCTCTCGACGAGGACTTCACACCGATCAACCAGATGATCAAGTACTTCAAGTTCGGCTTCGGCCGGACCACCGACTATGTGAACGAAGAAATCCGGCTGGGTCGCATGAGCCGAGAGCGGGGCATTGAACTGGTCGAGCAGTTCGACGCCTCGTGCTCACCGGTGTACATCGAGCGCTACTGCAACTACCTCGGCATCGGCGTCGACGCCTTCTGGCATCAGGTGCGTGCCGCGGTGAATCCGACGCTGTTCCGATTCGAGCCCGACGGCCGCATCGAACGCCGCTTTCGCGTCGGCGTCGGGTTGTGAGGATTCCGGAATGACACGGATGACGGTCGCGCTCGTGGACTACGGTGCCGGCAACCTGGCCTCGGTGGCGCGGGCCATCACCGGCCTGGGCCACCGCTGCCGAACCACGCGCGACCCTGAGACGCTGTGTGCGGCAGACGCCGTCGTGCTGCCCGGCGTGGGTGCGTTTCCGGCCGCGATGGAAGCACTGCGTCGCTGGCACCTGGTCGATCTGCTGCAGCGCCAGGCCCGCCTGGGCCAGCCCCTGGTGGGGATCTGCCTGGGCATGCAGTTGCTGGCCGAGACATCGACGGAACATCGGCTCACCACCGGCCTCGGACTGATTCCCGGCCGCGTGCGGCCGCTGGGCGTGTCGCGTTGGCACATCGGATGGAACAGCATCGACGTGCAGCGACGTGAACCGCTGCTGGCGTCGAGCGACGGTCGATCGCTCTACTTCAACCATGCCTTTGTCCTCGACACGGCCCCGGAGTACAGCGTGGCGGTGTCCCGAATCGACACCCGTCCATTCACCGTGGCGGTGCGGAGAGGCAACGTTGTCGGCCTGCAATTCCACCCTGAGAAGAGCCAGCTGGCCGGTCGGGCACTGCTCAAGAGCGTTCTGGAGGGGCTGCACCATGCTTAAGAAGCGCCTGATCGGCGTCATCACCGTCAAGCAGGGCTGGGCGGTGCAGTCGGTGGGCTATGCGCGACATCTGCCACTCGGCCGGCCGGAAGTGCTGGCCGAGAACCTGGACCGCTGGGGTGTGGACGAGATCCTGCTGCAATGCATCGACCGCGACCAGCAGGGCGGCGGGCCGGACATCGCGCTGCTCGAGCGCATCTGCCGGCGAGGGCTGTCCACGCCGCTGGTCTATGCCGGCGGTGTGCGCAGCGTGGCCGATGGCGTTCGCGCCGTGCAGGCCGGGGCCGAGCGGATCGGCATCGATGCGGCACTGCACGACGCACCGGGTCTGGCTGCGGCATTGGCCGAACCGCTGGGAGCGCAGGCCGTGGTGGCCGTGTTGCCGCTGTCGGTGGATGGTTCGGCGCTGCGCTGGTACGACCACCGCCGTCGCACCCAGCATCCACTATCGCCGGCGCTGCTCGATGTACTGATCGGCGGTGCGGTGTCGGAGGTGCTGCTGGTGGACTGGCAGCACGAAGGCGTGGCGGCCGGTTTCGACATGCGCCTGCTCGACCTGTGGCCGCTGCCCTCACTGCCCCAGATCGCCTTTGGTGGCCTGAGCGAGGCTGGCCAGTTGCGCGCCGTGCTCGAACGCCCGGCGGTGGTGGCTGCCGCGGTGGGCAACTTCCTCAGCCATCGCGAACACGCCGTGCAGCACTACAAGCGTGACCTGGCCGGATTGCCACTTCGCAAGGCGGCCTTCGCCGGTCCCGACGCGCTCTGTGCCGCCGTCTCCTGAATCCGAACCTGCCATGGCCTCGCTGATGCATTGCCGCCGCTGCCTGTACACCACCGCGCATCCGCTCGGTCTGGTGCTCGACGCCGAGGGCATCTGCTCGGGCTGCAGGGTGCACGAAGAGAAGGACCGGCTGGACTGGGCCGAGCGATGGAACCGGCTGGAGAGACTCGTCGCTCCCTACCGCAGCCGCAGCGGTGAGACCTACGACTGCATCGTGCCGGTCAGCGGCGCCGGCGACTCGCACTACATCGTGCACCTGGTGAAGGAGCGCCTCGGCCTGAATCCGCTGCTGGTGACCTACAACAAGTACTTCAACACCTCGCTGGGCATCCGCAACCTGGCCAACCTGCGCATCCGCTTCGACTGCGACCTGGTGCAGCAGAACGTCAATCCGCATTCGGTGAAGAAGATCACCCGCACGACCTTGCGCGAGTTCGGCAGCCTCTACTGGCACTGCCTCGCGGGGCAGAGTGTCTTCCCCGTCCAGACCGCGGTGCGTTACCGCGTCCCGCTGATCGTGTGGGGTGCCCACCAGGGACTTGAACAAGTGGGCATGTTCTCGCACGAGCACGAAGTGGAGATGACCCGCCGGCACCGCCGCGATCACGACTTGATGGGCCGCGAAGCCGACGAACTGCTGTCGCTGTTCGACACATTGAAGGAAGAAGACATCTGGCAGTACCGCTACCCCGATGACGCTGCCCTGGCCAACATCGGCGTGCGCGGCATCTACCTCGGCAACTACGTGCGCTGGGATCCGAAGGCGCAGCACGAGCAGATGATCGAGCAGCATGGCTACGGCAGCGCTGGGGTCGCCCGCAGCTTCGACACCTACGACCATGTCGACTGCTGGAACTACCTCGACCTGCACGACCAGCTCAAGCTGTTCAAGCACGGCTACTCCAAGGTCACCGATCATGCCTGCCGCGAGATCCGGCACGGCCGACTTTCGCGGCAGCAGGGCCTGGCGCTGGTGCGTCGCCACGAACTGAGTGCCGCACAGCACGCCGGCAAGTTCTGTGAGTGGCTCGGCATGGATGCCAGTGGGCTGCGCTTCCTGATGGACCGCCACCGCAATCCGCGTTTCTGGCGCGAGACCGCACCGCGCGAGTGGCAGTTTGCCGGCTGGAGCACCTTCGCCGGGCCGCATGACGAGCGCACGAAGGCACCGACGTTCGAGGCCAACGACGTGCTGGCGCACCGCGGCATCGACGGCTACGTGACCGTGGGCAAGGGTCACCCCTGACGGGTTCGATCGTGTCGGACGTCGAGCGATGTCCCGACAGCGCGTGCGCAGACGAACGAGAACAGCTTGGCCGAGGATGCCCAAGCAGTGCGTCAGCGCACCGTGGCCACCTGGCGCTTGAGCTCGCCGCAGAGCGTGGGGATGCGATCCAGCCGCGGATACTTGTCCAGCAGGCGCTGGGCGCTCGCGTGGAACTCCGGCGGCAGCTGGTAGGCGGTGGTGGAGTTGTGGAACAGCGGCACTTCGAGGATCGTGCGCCGCGTCGCGCCCGGCACGCTGCCGTGCCTGCAGGCACAGGTCGGTTGCCCAGAGGTGCCAGCCCAGTGCAGCATCGATGTCGCACCGGGCTGTCGCGGTGCAGGCCGACGGCGAACTCATCGATCGATGCGGCGCCGGACGAGCCGGCGTGCGCAAACAGTGCAGTGCGGTCGATCACCAGGCCGGCGTGGCGCACGGCGTGGCCCTGGGTGGCTTCCACCCCTGCAAAGCCCACCGGTGCGCCGGTGGCTCCCGATTGCTCGAGCGCGCCGAAGGCCTTGGCCAGCGCAAAGCCGCTGCCCGTCGGAAAGTACACGTCCTGGTGCACCAGCAGATGCCAGGAATGGCTGGCACGCTGGGCGCCGCTGGCATAGGCCGCGGCGGCGCTGTCGGCGCCTTGCACGCAGATGATCTCGGCGTTCACCTCGCGCAGGCCGGGCGAGCGCGCGATATTGAGTTCGTACTGCCAGGGCCGGTTCACCGGCACGATCACGCTGAAGGGCGCGCTCGGACCGGGGCGGCGCAGCGCTTCCATCGCCCACTTGCGACACACCAGGATCATCTGGTAGCAGCCGAGGTTGTGCACCGCGGTCTCGGCGGGCAGGCCGAGCGCCTGCGCGGCTTCGACGATGCGGGCGGCGAAGTGCGTCTGGGGCAGCTCGACCCGGTACTGGTCCTGCAGGTGCGGCAGCCAACCGGCGTCGAGAAAGGTCTTGAAGGCCGACGCAGGCGAATAGAAGCGCACGTGCGTCGCGTCCAGCAGGCCCATCGGGTCGTAGCTGATGTCGCCGGCCACGAGGCGCTCGATCACCGAGAGGTGCCCCATGTTGGGCAGGCAGCAGACGATCTGCGCGTCCGGCGCGGCCAGGTCGTACAGGGCCTCGAGCACGCGTGCCGGCTGCGTCAGGTGCTCGAGCAGGTCGCCGATCACGATCACGTCGAAGCCACCGGCGTCACTGGCCAGCACCGACAGGTCGGCCACGTCGAGATTCAGTTCGAACACGCGGTCCAGGTGCTGCGCCGCCGCGGTGGCGGCGTCGTGCATCAGCTCCACGCCCCACCAGGTCACGCCGGGGTGAAGTTCCTTGAAGCGCCGCCCCAGCCGACCATTGGCGCAACCGAGTTCCAGCACGCGCTTCGCATGGGCCGGCACCGCCTGCAGCAGCTTCTGGTTGAGACCGTCGTAGTAGTTGCTCATGGCGCGCAGGCTCCGTCGTTCAGCCGTTCACGGCCATCGGACCGGTGCGGCGCAGCGGCATGGCGGGGCCTTGCGGCGCCAGGTTGACCGAGGCGAGCGCGCTCGCCATGTCGATCACCGATGCGCGGCTGGGCACGGCGTCGTCGAAGTCGTCGTCGGGCAGGCGGATCTCGGCCTGCATCGCCTGGGCGTGCATGCGCTCCATGGGCGTGGTCTCGATCTTGCGCAGGCTCACCCGCATGAAGTTCGCCTGGTCCTTGGCGCCGGGCTTCACCGCCGCGTCCAGGTAGGTGCACTCGCACAATCTCGAAGCGGTGCTCGAACCAGCCGAGGTACCAGAACCACTCGGTGTAGTAGATCCAGGAGTTCTCGTTCATGGCGCGAACATGGGTCGGGTCCTGCCAGGCCGAGGGCGCGTGTTCGTAGGGCACCTCGATGCGGAACTCGCCGCCGGTCTTGAGCAGCCGCAGGCAGTTGCCCATCAGCTCCACCAGGTTGGGCACATGCTCGAGCACGTTGTTGGCGTTGATCAGGTCGATGCTGCCCTCTTCGAGCAAGCAGCTCGCCGACGGTGACCGATTCGGTCTGCAGCGGCAGCGTCAGCGGCTGGGCGAGGTCGAGCAGCAGGTCGGGCTGGGCGCGCTCGACCACGTCGAGGTTGAGCCAACCGGTGTGGTAGTCCTTGCCCGAGCCGAGGTTGATCAGCCGCGGCTGCCACGGCGCCGGATCGAGGCGCTTGCGGTGCTCGCCGGCGAAGCCGGCTGGCGTACGAGAGGACGTCAGCATAGTGGCTCGATCGGGTCCACTGCGGCAAAGCGCTCGAGGCCGGCGCGGGCCGCGTCGAAATAGGCGGGCGTGTCGAAGTCCTCGCGGAAGAACTGCTCCAGCTCCTCGCCCTGCAGCCAGAGCACGCTGTCCTCGAAGGCGTCGTGCGGACGTGTGAGCTCGGTGCGCTCCGAGATCACCGGCGTGCCCAGCGACAGGCAGTGGGCCACGCGCGCCTGCTCGAAGCGGTTGCTCTCGTAGAAGTGGCAATTCACGACCGCCTTGGCCTGCAGGATGTAGTGGTCGCGCTCCACGCCATAGAGCGCTGAGTCGAACATCGCCACCGTGCGGCCGGTGGCCTCGATGCGGTCGATCCAGGCCCGGCGGCGGGGGTTCATGCTGCCGATGAACAGCAGGTCGATCGGCCGCTCTTCCAGCGGGATGGGTTCGACCGGTTTCAGGTAGGGCGCGTACAGGATCGGGGCCAGCAGCACGTCGCCGGGATCGGCGGCGTAGGCCGGCACGTTGAGCGCGTCGTAGTCGATCACCGCGGAGCTGCCGAGCAGCTTGAGGTAGCTGGGCGACACCCGCAGGCCGCCTTCGCCGAGCTGCTCGAGGTTCACGAAGACGCAGGTGTGGCGCGCCGCATGGGCCGGATCCCAGCCGTCGTGCGCCCCGAACACGAAGTTGATCGCACCGTGGCGCAGGCGGTTCTTGGCCATGGTGACCTGCGCACCCAGGCGGCGGAACTGGAAGCGGTAGTAGCGGGCCTGGTCGAGCAACCCCAGCCAATGGACCGAACCCAGCGGCTGGACGATGCTCAGATGGATGTGCGGCATGGAGCTCATGGAACGGGCCTTTCTGTAGGGCGAATGCAGGCCACGCTTCGGGCCGATCTGGCTAGGTTAGGTGGCGTCCGCCGCGCCAAAGGCCCGATGTGGCACGGCAATGCCTGCCAAATCCAGGGCGGGAAGTCCCGCCCGTTCCGGCCTGGGGGCCCGGGGGCCGTTCACCGGTACCATCCACACCAAGACCTGCCGTGGTGAAGCCCTTTGGGCCGGCCACCAGCAGGCGCGGGTGGCACACGCCACGCCCTCCACACAGGCCCAGGGATGACCTCTCGCAGTGAACCGAACGCCGCGCCGACGCCCTCGCGGCGCGACCGTCGGCGCTTCCTGAGGTCCACGCTTCGCCTCGGCGTGGCCGGTGCGGCGTGGCGGGCCGGCGCGGCCCAGGCGGCCGAAGACGTGATCCGCTACGGTGGTGACGCCGAGCTTCGCACCGTTCGAGTCCCTGGACGCACAAGGTCAGGCCGCAGGGTTTCCAGGTCGATCTGCTCCAGGCGCTCGGCCGCGAGATCGGTGCACGATTCGAGATCACCCTGCAGCCGTGGAACCGCACCGAAGAAGACTTCCGCCAGGGTCGGTTCGACACGATTGCGCTGGTGGACACCAGCACCCGGCGCACCTGGGCCAATTTTGCTCACGGGTCACGCGACGCCAGCTCTGGCGCTGTACCACCGCCGTGAGCGCGCCGAGCCGCAACTGCCGCAGGGCATCGAGGGGCTGCGAATCGCCACCACCTCTAGCGAACCGATGCGCGAGACGCTCAAGACCTGGCTGGCCGGCGTGCCCGCCACCTTCGTCCCCGCCACCGACGCGTCCCAGGCCTTGGCCGCGGTGCAGCAGCAGCAGGCGGACATCGCCCTGGTGCCACGCGCCTACGGCGATCCGCTGGTGGCCTCCGGTTCACTGCCCGACGTGGTGGGCAGCCGCGCCAGCCTGAATCTGCAGAGCTATGCCTTCGCCGTGGCGCCCGGCAACGATGCCTTGCGCCAGCGCCTGCAGGCCGGGCTCGACGCGCTCGAGCGCAGCGGCCGGCTCGAGTCGCTGCGCGTGCAGTGGCTCAGCAGTCACCGCGAGGTGGCCGAACGACTCCAGCTGGAACGCGGCCTGGCCGACGAGAAGAGTCGCCTGCGCAACGTGGCCGTCGTCTCGGCCGGTGCCCTGCTGCTGATGGGCTGGGGCCTGTGGCAGCGCACGCGCCGGCTCTCCGCCGAGCGGTCGCGCCGCCACACTGCTGAGCAGGCATTGCAACGCGCCGAGGAGCTGCTGGAGCGCACCTTCACCCACCATCCCGAACCGCTGCTGCTGGTGGACCGCACGCAAGGCCGTGGCTCGGGCATCGTGCGCGATGCCAACGCCGCACTGCTGTCGCTGCTGGGCGTGTCCGCGCCCTCGTTGATCGGTCGCCCACTGGCGGATCAATCCAGCCACATCGATGCCGCGGCGCTGGAGCATCTGGTGCACTCGCTCGACAGCGAAGGCGTGCTCGACGCCGTGCCCCTGCGATTGACGCGTGCCGACGGTACCGTGCGCGATTGTCTCGTGAGTGCGGAGGCGCTGAAGATCGGCGAGGGCCTGCAGGTGTTCTGCATGCTGCGCGACATCACCGAACAGCTCGCGCACGACGCCGAGATGCGACGCGGCTATGACGCGCTGCAGGCCGAACTGGCGCAACTGCGCAGCCAGCTCGACGCTGCACGCGCCGCACAGCGTGAGGCCGAAAACCTGAGCGACGACCTCACCCGCAGCATCGCGCAGGAACTCAGGGCTCCATTGCACGCCGTCGAGGGCTTCGTCGGTCTGCTGCGGGAGCGGCTGCGGGCCGGCCATGTCGACGAGGCCTTGGCCTACAGCGCGCACATCGAGCGCGCCGCGCGGCGCATGAGCGCGATGATGGCCGCGCTGTCCAGCCTGTCTCAGGTGGCACGGCAGCCGCTGCGGCGGCGCCCGGTCGACATGCAGCGCCTGGTG
Source organism: uncultured beta proteobacterium (assembly GCA_963739925.1). GTDB lineage: Bacteria > Pseudomonadota > Gammaproteobacteria > Burkholderiales > Burkholderiaceae_C > CAVUBY01. The sequence continues at coordinate 586,206 of CAVUBY010000004.1, forward strand.
CGCGACACCTGGTCGCAGATCGCCGCCTCGCAGCCCACGCGCCAGGTCGACAGCCGCCTGATGGAGCTGCCTGCCATCGACGCCGATCCCGACCTCATCGCCCAGGTCTGGAAGCAACTGCTGGGCAACGCCTGGAAGTTCACTGCCCGGGTGAGCGATGCCAAGGTTCTCGGTGGACAGCCGGCGCGACGAGCGCGGCACCTGGTACCGCGTGACCGACAACGGTGTGGGCTTCGACATGAGTCAGGCCGAGCGACTTTTCCATCCGTTCCAGCGACTTCATGCTTCCAGCCAGTTCGCCGGCATCGGCATGGGCCTGAGTCTGGTGCGGCGCATCGTCGAACACCACGGTGGCGAGGTGCGCCTGCGAAGCGCACCCGGCGTCGGCACGATCGCCGAGTTCACGCTCGATCCGGCACCACCACCGCCCTGAGCCATCGCGCCCACCACCGACGATCTGCATCAGGATCGCGGAAGGCGCCGGACTGCGTGAGCGCCACGTGGGAGCAGGCACGGCCGATTCATCTTGAAAACGCCGCCTCGGGCGCCATGTGCGAGACACATGGTCGACTGTCCTGAGAAGCCTGCCATGCACATCGTCTGCAGCCATTGCTCGGCCACCAACCGCGTGCCCGAGGAACGCCTGCAGCACGATCCCGTGTGCGGGCGGTGCGGCCGCGAATTGTTGAGCGGCGGCACGGTGACGCTGACCGACGCCAACTTCGAGGCCGTGACCCAGCGCACCGAGCTGCCGATCGTGGTGGACTTCTGGGCCGCCTGGTGCGGTCCCTGCCGCGCCATGGCGCCGCAGTTCGAACTGGCGGCGTAGCAGCTCAAGGGCCGGGCCGTGTTGGCCAAGGTGGACAGCGACGCCAATCCGCGAACCGCCACGCGCTTCGGTATCCGCAGCATCCCCACCCTGGTCGTGCTGGACCGCGGCCGTGAAGTGCAGCGCGTGGCCGGAGCCATGCAGGCCTCGCAGATCGTGGGCTGGGTGGGCAAGCCGCAGCGCCGCTAGCGCCGAAACCCGCGGGGCGTGCAACGGTGGGAATCAGGCGGGTGATGCCGGGCTCGACCGCCCGACCCCGTCGATCAGCGCCTCGAGTTCGCCCATGCCGGGGTTGTCACCGGTGCGGTGGCTGAGCCGTCCCTGTCGGTCGAACACGAACACCTGCGCCGTGTGCGTGCCGCTGCGGCTCGCGGCTCCCTTCAGATAGGCCGCGAGCCGGTCGACATCGTTGGGGTGCGCCACCGCCCCGCGCCACGCGGCGTGCGGACCGAGGCGCCGTTGCCAGGCAGCCACCGTGTCGGGCGTGTCGCCGAGCACGTCGATGCTGATCGACAGTAGCTGCGCAGGCTGTGGCTGGGTCGCGCGGCCAAGGCGGCGAAGAGCGCTCCCTGCACCGGGCAGCTGGTGCTGCATCCTGTGAACATCAGCTGGACCGCGGTGACATGTCCTGCGAGCAGCTCGGCCAGCGCCACTGGCTTTCCTGGTGCCTGGATAACGCGCAGCGGCGGTGCCGGCACGGCCGGTTGCACCCACCCCGTGGGCGGTGCTTCAGCCCGGGCTCGCAGAGACACGCCCATCAGCGGCAGCGAAGCCGCACAGACCAGCAGGCGCCTGCGCCGCAGCCGGGCGATTCGTGCGCGTGCTGTGTCCATGCGGGTGACCTGGTCAGTGCTAGGCGTGGGTCGGCAGGCGGAAGCGCTCGGCCGCGCTCGCCAGTTCGCTGGCGAGCTGGTTCATCGAAGCTGCGGCAGCACTGGACTGTTCCACCAGTGCCGCGTTTCGCTGCGTGTCCTGGTCGAGCTGCGCCACCGAGGCCGTCACCTCGCTGACGCCGCGGGTCTGCTCGGCCGCGGCGGTCGACACCTCGGCCAGCAGGACACTCATCGCCTGTGCGTTGCGAACGAGCTGCTCCATCGTGCTGCCGGCCTCGCGCACGACTTCGTGCCGAGCTCGGCCTGCTGGGCACCGGTCTGGATGAGGGTCTTGATCTCGCGCGCGGCGCTGGCAGAACGCTGCGCCAGTGCCCGGACCTCGGCCGCGACCACGGCGAATCCGCGCCCCTGCTCGCCGGCACGCGCCGCCTCCACCGCCGCGTTGAGCGCGAGGATGTTGGTCTGGAAAGCGATGCCGTCGATCACGCCGATGATCTCGCCGATCTTGCGAGAAGATGCCTGGATGTCCTGCATGGTGGTGACCACCTGCGCGATCACTTCTCCACCCTGGCCGGCCACGCGCGCGTTCTCCTGGCCGAGGGCTGAAGACTCACCGAGCGGTCGGCCGTGTGCTTCACGGTGGTGGCGATCTGCTCCATCGAGGAAGCCGTCTGCTGCAGGCTGCTGGCCGCCTTCTCGGTGCGATCGGACAGGTCCTGCGCTCCGGCGGCCACTTCGGTGCTGGCGCTCACGATGCCTTCGGCACACCCGCGCACCTGTCCCACCAGGACGCGCAATGAATTCTGCATGGCGCTGATCGAAAGCATCAGCTCGGCGGCCTCGTCGCGCCCCCAGGGTCGGGGTTGCGTGGAAAGATCGCCAGCCGCCATGGCGTCGATGTGGCGCGTCACCTCGTGCATGCCCCCGCGCGTCACGAGATAGAAACAGTAGAAGAGATAGGCGGCCACCAGCAGGCACACCGCGGCGAACGCCAGCTGCGCGTTGCGCGCCATGCGAAGACCATCGATCCGCGACTGCACCAGGCCTTCCAGCGCATCGTGCGAACGGTGCGCCAGCGTGGTCAGCGACTGGATCGCCGCTTCGCCCGCATCGGCAAACGCCTTGGCATCGCCGGCCGGCTCGCCGCCATCGGCGCGCACGCTCTTGCGCACCGCTCGCATGAAGGCATTGGCGGGCTTGAAGGCCTCTTCGAAGGCGAGAGGCGTCGCGAGCGCGGGATTGAGCTTCACGACCCGCTCGTATCGCGCGAAGAGCAGTTCGAGCTGCGAGTACATCAGGTAGCCGTCGCCCTGCAGGATGCGGCGCTGGAACGGTGTCAACGAACCGCTGGCGATGGCCGCGGTACCGAGGTCGCGCATGCGGGCCAGGACGCGGATCGCCTGCAGGCCCTCCTGTGTCGACGCCAGCATCAGGTGGTAGCTGTCGGGGTCCGGGTCCTGGGCGAGCGAAGACCAGTCCAGCACCGAGGCGGCCAGGCGCATCTGCTGCTGCACGAACTCGTCGATCCGGGTGAACGACTCTTCCATGTCGCCAGCGGGCTTGGCCAGCGGCGTGAACGCATCGCGCGCGAACTTGGCGGCTTCCGCGAGTTCAGGCTGCGCGGCCATGCGCTGCTCGATGGTTGCCAGCTCTGCACTCGTTGCAGAGAGGGCCGCCTGGGTCTGCGGCGTGGAATTGCCGTTCGCTCCGACGACCAGCGAGCGCAACTTCTGCGACTGGTCGAGCAGCACGAACACATGGTGAAGGTGCTCCAGCCCGAGCAGCTCCTTGTGGGCCATGCTGATGGCGACGCTGCTCGAACGCAGGTAGCTGAAGGTCAGCTGCGCCAACACCACCAGGAAGATGGCCGAGATGACCGCCGCCTTCGCGGGGAAGGACATGCGACGGAACAGCCTCACACCGATCGCCCAGAAGCCGTGGTAGCGGAACAGGTCAGCCAACCCGTTCACGCCGGAACGCCGAGGCGGCACCTTGAGGGGCAGGGACGAAGAGGTTGTCACGGCCATGATCACCTCGGTCTCAAGGCTTGCGGGCGTTGATAGAGCGCAGGTAGGCCACCAGGTCACCGATCTGCTCGTTGGTCAGCTCGGCCTCCCAGCGTGGGCATGAACTCGGAGCGTCCCAGTACGGCGCCGCCCTTGCGCACGATGAGTCCGTAGTACGCATCGTTCTTGTCGCTCATGCGCAGGTTGGCCGGGCTTGGGGTTGTACAGCCGTGCCGCGCGCCCGTTGCCGTCGGCATTGATGCCGTGACAGGTCACGCAGTAGTTGGCGAACACCAGGCCGCCGCGAAAGGTGGCGGCGTCCACGCTGTCCTTGGGCAGCAGCGCGCCTTGCGGCACTTTGGCGGCGTCCTGCGCCGCCGCGCCGGACGCGAGCAGCGCGCCGCAAAGCAGCGCCGCGGCGCGCGCGCCACCGCCGGCCGGCGGTCACGGCTGTGACCTCGACGTCGAGCCGCATGTCGGGGTGCACGGCGCATTCGACCTCGACCTTGCCGGGTTTGTCGAAGGTCACGCTCTTCGAACCGCCGTTGCCGAACGAGCCGAGGTCGAAGCTCTTCGGCGCCGACAGCGAGAACACGTTGTGGGCAAAGCTGTCCTCATTGACGAACTTCACCGTGTCGCCCACCTTGACGGTGAGCTTCTTCATGGAAAAGGCCTTGTTCTTCTGGGCGACCACGTGCTCGGCTGCCAGAGCAGCGCCGCTGAGCACGAGCAAGACGGCGGCCAGGCAGCCGGCCAGCAGCGATTGGTGCGGCGAAAGTCTCATGGTGCGAATCTCCGGAAGGTAGCGACGTGCGGCCCGTCGCGAGGCCACTCAGCTGCCATGGCGACGCCGAGTGTGCTCATGAGGTCATCGGCATCTGTTCCGGAAAATTGACCTCAACTCATCGGGCTGTTTGACGAAATTGCTTCAGCACCCCGGCGCGGTTGCCGAGGGCCCACCGCATTGCGAGGACAGTCCATGAAAAAAGTCACTGTTGCAGTCATCGCCTGGATGGTCGCCGGCCTGAGCGCGGCCGCCACCAGCGTGACCGATACCGAAGGCCAACAGATCACGCTCGAGGCCGGGCACGCCAGCCTGCAGAAGTGGACGTCTGCCGTCCACGCCGCCGCACCCCGAAGACAACCCGCCGACCCCGGCACGGGTGGAGCTCGGCAAGAAGCTGTTCTTCGACCCGCGCCTGTCGGGCGACGGCAACATGAGCTGCGCCACCTGCCACAACCCGCTGCTGGGCTGGTCCGACGGCCTGGCCACCGGCAAGGGCGTCAAGAGCATGGTGCTTGACCGCGCCAGCCCGACCGTGGTCAACACCGCCTACAACAGCATCCAGATGTGGGATGGCCGCAAGAAGTCGCTGGAAGACCAGGCCATGGGCCCGATGGAGGCCACGGTCGAGATGAACATGGACACGCAGAAGCTGTTCAACTGGCTCAACGGCAACGAGGGCTACCGCGCGCTGTTCCACAAGGCCTACCCGGGCAAGCCGATCGACGCCGACAGCGTGTCGAAGGCCATCGCCAGCTTCGAGCGCACCGTGATCAGCAACAGCTCGCCCTTCGACCAGTGGGTGGCGGGCAAGAAGGACGCGCTGACGGCCGACGAAGTGCAGCGGTTTCGCGCTTGTTCATCGACCCCAAGAAGGGCAACTGCGCGCCTGCCACTCGGGCCCGAACTTCACCGACAACAGCTTCCACAACCTGGGTCTGGCGTCGTTCGGCAAGGACAACCCCGACATGGGCCGCTTTGCCAAACGCCCGGTGGCCAGCCTGAAGGGCGCGTTCAAGACCCCGACGGTGCGCGAGGCCGCGCAGCACGGCGCCCTACTTCCACGACGGCTCGGCGACGCACGCTGGAAGAGCTGGTGGACTTCTACGCCAAGGGCGGCATGCGTCAAGACGAACCTGTCGCAAGAGCATGAAGGACCTGCAGCTGACGCACCGCCGAGAAGGCGCAGCTGGTGGCCTTCATGAAGGCGCTGTCGAGCCCGGCGCAAGCCGTTCGAGCTGCCCACCTTGCCGCGCTGACATGCGCCATGGCGCGTGCGGCCGCAGCGAGATCACGCCCGAGGCGCTGTGGCGTGATCGGCGCCGGCTTCGTGCGGGCCGGCGCTCGGCACGCTGACCTGCGGCGCTGCCTGCCTGCGCTGCGCGGCGCCAGCGGCCGAAGCCGGATGTGCCCAACACGCTTCGAGCAGATCACGCCGCTACAACAACTACTACGAGTTCTCGACCAACAAGGAAGTGGTCTGGAAGCTCGCCGAGGACTTCAAGCCCGCTGCCCTGGACGCTGACGGTGGAGGGCGAGGTCGAGCGGCCGCGCACCTGGGCGCTGGACGAATTGCTGCAAGCGGCTACGCGCAGGAAGACCGGGTCTACCGCCTGCGCTGCGTCGAGGGCTGGTCGATGGTGGTGCCGTGGCGCGGCTTTCCGCTGGCGGCGCTGCTGACGAAGCGCAGCCGAACTCGCGGGCCAAGTACGTGCGAGTTCGTGTCGGTGCATGCGGCCCGCAGGAAATGATCGGCCAGCGCCGAGCAGACGCTGCGCCTGGCCCTACACTCGAAGGCCTGCGCATCGACGAGGCCATGCACCCGCTGGCGCTGGTGGTGACGGGCGCTCTACGGGCAAGCCGCTGCCGGCGCAGAACGGTGCGCCGCTGCGGCTGGCCGTGCCGTGGAAGTACGGCTTCAAGAGCGCCAAGGCCATCGTCGCGCATCCGGCTGGTCGAGCGCGCCAGCCGGTCAGTTCGTGGATGCAGGCGGCGCAGCTCGGAGTACGGCTTCTACGCCAACGTCAACCCCGAGGTGCGCGCACCCGCGCTGGTCGCAGCGCCGCGAAGTGCGCATCGGCGAAGTGGCCAAGCGCGCCGACCCTGCCGTTCAACGGCTATGCGGAGCGAGGTGGCCGCGCTCTACGGCGGGATGGACCTGCGCCCGGCACTTCTGATGCAGCCAGCGCCAGCGGCCGCAATCTAGCGCTGGCTGGCCAAGCATCGACTTTGGCAGGGTGCGCGCTGAGCATCGTTCGTGCTGTGCCTGACGCCCGGCGCTGTGGCTGGCGCGGCGAGTGGCTGTACGGCGGCGCTGGGCATCAACCCGCTGAATCGGCTGCTGCACTTCACGGGCGAGCTGGGCGCTGATCCTGCTGACCGCTCACGCTGGCCGTCACGCCGGCTGCGGCGGCTGTCGGTGTGCATGTCGCAGACGGTGCACGCCCGGTACGGCAAGCGGCTCTCCGACTGGAACTGGCTGGTGAGGCTGCGACGGCAGTGGGGTCTGTTCGTCTTCTTCTACGCCAGCCTGCACCTGGTCATCTACCTGGCCTTCGACCTCGGGATCGGACTGCCGATCGACCTGGGCGCGCTGCGCGAAGACGCGCTCGAGCGGCCGTTCATCCTGCTCGGGTTCGCCGCCTTCGTGCTGCTGGTGCCTCTGGCCGCCACGTCCAACCAGGGGGCCATGCGCCGGCTCGGACGCGCCTGGAAGCCGTTGCATCGCCTGAGCTACGCCGTGGCCGTGCTGGCACTCGTGCATTTCTGGACCCAGGCCAAGGTGGGTGATTGGCACGCTCTGCCCTACACCCTCGCCATCGGGGCATTGCTCGCGTGGCGGCTGTGGGACCGCCGCAGCGGGGACGAAGTGCCTGAACGCCCCGCCCCTTCGAACGCCTCACATGCCGAGAAGACTCTTCACCCCTCGCTCACGAGCCGATCGACTGGGCCGGCAGATGCGCCGGCGGCAACCCATCCCGCGCCCTGGACCACATGCGTTCGTACAGCGCCTGGAGATCGCCTGCAAACCGCGCGCCGTCGAATAACGGGCTGGAGGCGGCCTGCGCCGTGAGTTGCTCGCGCAACGCGGCGCGGCGCGGTGCGTCCTGCGCCAGCGCCACGACCTGATCGACGAAGTCGTGCGCGTCGATCGACACGAGTTCGTCCAACCCCACCTGGTGCAGCAGGCTGGCCGCCACGCGCTGCGCGAAGGTGCGACCGAGCACGGTGACGACCGGCACACCCACCCATAGTGCCTCGCCCGCGGTGGTGTGCGCATTGCACGGCCAGGCGTCGAGGAACACATCGGCGCAGGCCAGGCGCGCCAGGTGCTCGTCCAGCGGCAGCAGCGGCGCGAAGCGCAGCCGCTCGGCACCGATACCACGCGCTCGCGCGGCCGCCACCAATGCAGCCTGCACATTGGTGTTCCATTGCAGCAGCCACAGCGTGGCCTGCGGTACGCGCTGCAGCACGCGGCACCAGGCATCGAACACCGGCTCGGAGATCTTGTAGGACTGGTGGAAGGCGCAGAGCAGCAGCTCACCCTCGGGCAAGCCCCAGCGTGCGCGGTCGGCTCGCTCGGGGCGTGACCGGTGCGCGTCGTTGGGCTGGTAGCCGTGGGGCAACTGCGCGATCTTCTCGGTGTAGTGCTCAGCCAGCGCCAGCGGCGTGACGATGCGGTCGCCGATGAAGTAGTCGATGTACGACGCGCCGCTGGTGCCGGGAAACGCCAGCCAGCTCACCTGCACCGGCGCAGGCCGGCAGGCCATCACCGGCAGCAAGGTGCCGTCGGTGCCGCCCTTCACGTCCACCAGGATGTCGATGCGCAGTTCGCGGATGCGCTGCGCCATCTGCGTATGGCTGAGGCCACGAACGTCCTCGAAGCGATGGCAGGCGAACTTGAGCCGGTTGCGCATCGCACTGCCGTCATCCGGGCCCGCGGACACCAGCGTGACCTCGAAGCGCGCGCGGTCGTGGCACTCCAGCACCTGCACCATCAGTTGCGCCGTGGCGTGCTGGTAGAAGTCGGAGGACAGGTAGGCGATGCGGATCCGCCCGCCCTGGGCCTGGGCCGGGCGCCGCGGCAAGCGGCTTCACCAGCTTCTGCAGGAAGCGCGCGTAGTGCTCGCACACCTTGCGGATGGCCAGCGGATCGTCGCTCAGCACGGCGTGCACGAACGGGTTGACCTGCAGCGGCGTGCCAGCCGGATGAGCCTCGAGCGCCGCGTTCAGCGCTGCCCATTCGGCCGCGGCGGCCGGCCAGCGACAGCCTTCGCGCTCCATGTAGGCGAGCAGGCCGCGGGCGAACAGCGCGTCGTCGAAGCCCAGCGCAATGGCGGTGCGAAAGCACTCCGCCGCCTCGAGCTTCATGCCGCTGTCGCGGAACGACACGCCCAGGCGGTAGTGGGTGGCGGCATCGTCCACCTTGATGGCCAGGGCCTGCAGGAAAGCCTGGATCGCCTCGCCGTGCCGGCGCTGCGCCTGCAGGGCCAGACCGTGCGCGGCGAAGGCGCGGTGGTCTGTTGCGGGTGCGGCGCGCGGGGCCTTGAAGGTGATGGCCATGGGTCGGGGTACTCCGCTCAGGCCCGCGGCTCGACCGGCGCAAGATGATCGGGCGCAAGGCCCGCCATCGCCCGCGCCCACATGCGCTCGTACAGGCCCTCGATGTCGTGCGCAAAGCGCTTGCCATCGAACAACGGGCTGCGGCCGCGCTGTTCGTTCAGGTGGGCCCGCAACGCAGCCCGCCGAGGTGCATCCTGCGCGAGGGCGGCCACGGTACGTTCGTATTCGGGCACGCTGTCGAGCACCAGATCGTCCAGGCCGACGTTGTGCAGCAGGCTGGCCGCCACGCGCTGCGCGAAGGTGGCCCCCACGATGGTGACCACCGGCACGCCGACCCACAGCGCCTCGCTCGCCGTGGTGTGGGCATTGCACGGCCAGGCATCGATGTAGAGGTCGGCACAGGCGAGGCGGCTGAGGTGCTGCTCCACCGGCAGCATCGGGCGCAAAGCACAGCCGCTCGGGGCCGATGCCGCGCTGGCGTGCCGCCTCGCGCAGGGCGGCCTCGACATTGGTGTTCCACTGCATCAGCCACAGCACCGCGTCCGGCACGGCGTGCAGCACGCGGCACCAGCTGTCGAACACCTCCTCGGAAATCTTGTAGGACTGGTGGAAGGCGCACAGCAGCGGCACGCCCTCGGGTGCACCCCAGTCGCTGCGGCGCGAAGCTGCCGGCAGCGCCCGTTGTGAGTCATTGGGCTGGTAGCAGGCGGGCATGAGCGCCAGCTTCTCGCTGAAGTGATCGGCATGGTCCAGCGGCGTCACGATCGGGTCCCCGATGAAGTAGTCGATGTAGGGCGCGCCGCTGGTGCCGGGAAAGCCCAGCCAGCTCACCTGGATGGGCGCTGCGCGGTGAGCCATCACCGGCATCAGCGTGCCCAGGGTCACGCCCTTCACGTCCACGAGGATGTCGATGCCGAGCGTCATGGATGCGTTCGGCCATCTGCGCGTGCGAGCGGCCGCGCAGCTCCTCGAAGTGTTCGCACGAGGCCATCCATGCGCGCGCGCATCGGCGTGCGGTCGTCGGGGCCCGCCGAGAACAGCGTCACGTCGAAGCGGCTGCGGTCGTGGTGCTCGAGCATCTGCACCATCAGCTGGCTGGTGGCGTGCTGGTGGAAGTCGGCCGAGAGGTAGCCGATGCGCAGGCGCCGACGTTTCGGTCTCGCAGCGGGCGAGTCGGCAGACCTGCACCGCGCGCGCCGCATGCAGCGCGTACATGCGGGCCACCTTGAGCTGCTCGAGCGGATCGTCCACGAACACCGCGTGCGGGAAGGGGCCGGTCTCGACCGCGGTCGGTCTCGGCCTCGGCCGCGAGGGCCTGTTCGCAGTTGGGCCAGCTCGCCGGGCGGCCGGCGCCCAGCGACAGGCCTCGCGCTCCAGGAAGACCAGCAGCGCGCGGGCTCCCAGTTCACTTCGGCCCAGTCCGAGCAGCAGTGCGGTGCGCACGCATTCGGCGGCTTCGGCCTTCATGCCCACGTCCTTGAACGACAGGCCCAGGTGGAAGTGCAGCACCGCATCGTCGGCGCTGCGTGGCCAGCGCCTGCAGGAACGCCGGGATCGCCTCGCCATGGCGCTGCGCCTGCTGCAGCGAGATCGCCAGCGACACCCAGTGGGCACGGTCGCGCGGCAGCTCCGCAGGCAGGTGCAGCAGGCAGTTCGCCGCCTCGCCGGGCTCGCCCGAGGCCAGCCAGGCGTGCGACTCGAGCGTGTAGGCCAGGGTCAGATCGGGCCGCTGACGGCGCAGCGCCTGGGTTCGCTTGAGCGCGATGTCGGACCGGCCTGCCTTGATGAAGGCGTGCGCCGAGGCCAGGCCATAGGCCTCGTCCTGGTGGATTTCGTAGGCCTGTTCGTAGCCGATGGCCGCATCGGCCCACTCGTCCTGCAGTGCGTGCGCCTGCGCGGTCGACCACTTGCGGTGGGCGCGCTGCTGGGCCGGGGACGAATGCTGCGGCGTCGGCGGGAAGGGGCAGGGACAGACTCATGGTGCCCGAGGGTAGATCTCAGCCAGCCCGCACGACGAGCCGAAAAGCACGCCTGCGCGGGTGCTTTTCAGGGAGATGAACTCAGGGGGCGGCAGGCACCGCCTGTCACGCCACCGGAGCCTCGCGCCACTCGCGCGAGCGCTCTCGCCAGAGGCGGGCTTGCGCTGGCTGGCCGAGCGACTCATGGAACACCGCCAGGTTGTGGGCGGCGAGAAAGCTGCCTCGGCCGCGCACGCTGTCGGGCAGGTCCGGGACGCTCGCCGATCTCGACCGCACGCAGCCAGCTCGCCTCGATGCGCGGCAGCAGCGCGTGGCGCCTGTGTCGGGTCGGCAGCGCCTGGTCGAGCAGAAGATCACCGAGCGTGAAGTGGAAGTCCGGAGAGTCATCCCAGCTGGATGCCTCTGCATCGGCCAGGGCTTGTGCCGCATCGAAGTGGCGCAGGGACTTGAGGGTGAACAGCAGGCGCAGCACCAGGTCATGGCGCCATGCAGCCTGCGGCGCGACACCCTGGCGTGCGGCCTGGTAGAGCGGCAGGGCGGCGGCGAACTGGCCCCGGATCTCCAGGTCCTTGCCGAGCTGGTAGCTCCAGTAGGCGTCGCCGGGGTGCTCGGCCAGCGCGCGCCGCAGCAGGGCTTCGTTGCGGCCCTGCTTGGTCTGCATCTGCGCCGGCAGGTAGCCATCATGACCCAGCACCAGCGGGAGCCGCCGGCGCGGCAGCGGCGACTGCGGCTGCTCGTGGATGCGTCCGGCATAGACCACACCCTGCGGCAACACGCGCGGCAGCCAGCTGGGCGCGTGCAGGGGCGCGTGGGCCTCGCCGATGCGGCTGGCCACGCTGAGCTGGCCGATGAAGCTCGGGCTGCGTGCGTCGCAAGGTGTCGAGCGAATCGGCGCCGGACTCGATCCACTCGTCGGCATCGAGCACCAGGCGCCACGGGTGCGCGGGCCATCGACAACGCATGGTTGCGCGCCGCCGCGAAGTCGTCGACCCAGACGAAGTGATGGACCTGTGCACCCTCACGCTGAGCGATGCTGCACCGTGTCGTCGGTGGAGCCGGTGTCGAGCACCAGCATCTCGTCCACCCAGGGCCTGACGCTGGCCAGGCAGCGGGCCAGACAACGCGCCTCGTTGCGCACGATCATCACGAGAGCGATCGGGTTCATGGGTGCCTGGATTCTCCGGCACGAACTCGGGCTCAAGCCGGAGGCGGAATCGCCGAAGAGAGCCCGGATGCGCGCTCTTTTCCAGCGATCAAGCCCTTGCAGAATTTCAGCAGCGCGCGTGCAAAAGCTCTCACGACAGCCTCAAGTTCCCGAAATCGCACTCCGATAACACACGCAACGGTCCTGGGTTCGGGGCCGTGTCCGGTTAGGCGGCCCAAGGTTGCGCAGGTCACGCAAAGACTGCAAGACACAACGGTTGGCTAGCGCGGGCGGTGCCGGTGGACGGGACCAGTCCGTCACGTGCACTGGTAGTGGCGAAGGTCGCAGCGGGGCTTGCCTCGCGATGGCCCAAGTTCAACGCCGGCTAGGCCGGGAGTGTTCTTAACTGACAGGAGTTTCTTCATCATGCCCATGACCATCAACACGAACGTGGCCTCGCTGAACGCACAACGCAACAGCACCACGTCGCAAGCTTCCCTCAACACCTCGCTGCAGCGCCTGTCCTCAGGCCTGCGCGTCAACTCGGCCAAGGACGACGCGGCCGGCCTGGCGATCGCCGACCGCATGAATGCCCAGATCAAGGGCATCAACGTCGCGATCCGCAACGCCAACGACGGCATCTCGCTGGCGCAGACCGCTGAAGGCGCGCTGTCCACCGTGACCGACGTGCTGCAGCGCATGCGCGAACTGGCCGTGCAGGCGCAGAACGGCTCGAACGGCACCTCGCGACCGCGCCAACCTGGACACGGAATATCCAGCAGCTGTCGTCGGAAATCACCCGCATCGCGCAGCAGACCAAGTTCAACGGCACGGCCATCGTCGGCTCGGGCGCCGGTGCCCAGGTCTTCCAGGTCGGCGCCAACAACGGCGACACCCTGACGATCACCACCTCGGCCGTCCGACGGTGACCGGCGGCGGTATCGACCGCTGCCGATGCCTCGACCGCGCTGGCCGCGATCGACACCGCGCTCGACACGATCACGACCAGCCGCGCCACCTACGGTGCCGCGATCAGTCGCTTCGAGTTCGCGATCAGCAACCTGCAGATCACTGGTGAGAACCAGGCGCTGCTCGCGGCCGGATCATGGACGCCGACTTCGCGTCGGAAACGGCGAACCTCTCGCGGGCTCAGATCCTGCAGCAGGCCGGCATCGGCGATGGTGGCGCAGGCCAACCAGCTGCCGCAGAACGTGCTGTCGCTGCTGCGATAAGCCACGGCGCCGCGGCTCGCGCCGCACGTCAAGCCCAAGCCGCCCTACGGGGCGGCTTTTTCGTGGTCGCTCGGCACGGGGGCGATGGGTGACGGCTCAGGACTGCGCCGCAAAGTCCGGTCTTTTCGAAGCGATGGCGGCCGCGGTCAGATGCCGAAAATCTGCAGGACAGGCCGCATTTCGCGAAGCCTGAAGAAACTGGGGCGAAGGCCCGACGTCATCGACACCTTCAGGAGCGCATTCCATGCCGCAAACGATCAACACCAACGTCTCGTCGCTGAATGCTCAGCGCAACCTCAACACCTCGCAGACTTCGCTGTCGACCTCGATGCAGCGCCTGTCCTCGGGTCTGCGCGTCAACTCGGCCAAGGATGACGCGGCCGGCCTGGCGATCGCCGACCGCATGAATGCCCAGATCAAGGGCATCAACGTCGCGATCCGCAACGCCAACGACGGCATCTCGCTGGCGCAGACCGCTGAAGGCGCCCTGGCCACCGTGACCGACGTGCTGCAGCGCATGCGCGAACTGGCGGTGCAAGCCCAGAACGGCAGCAACGGCACCAGCGACCGCGCCAACCTCGACACCGAATTCCAGCAGCTTTCCTCCGAAGTGACGCGGATCGCCCAGCAGACCAAGTTCAACGGCACGGCCATCGTCGGCTCGGGCGCCGGCGCGCAGACCTTCCAGATCGGCGCGAACAACGGCGACACCCTCACGGTGACGACCACCGCCGTGTCGCCCGTGACGGGCAGCGTGTCCTCGGCTTCCGCCGCTTCGACGGCACTGGCCGCGATCGACACCGCGCTCGACCTGATCACCACCAACCGCGCCACCTACGGTGCCGCCATGAGCCGCTTCGAGTTCGCGATCAGCAACCTGCAGATCACCGGTGAAAACCAGAGTGCTGCTCGCGGCCGCATCATGGACGCCGACTTCGCGGCGGAAACCGCCAACATGTCGCGCGCACAGATCCTGCAGCAGGCCGGCACGGCGATGGTGGCGCAGGCCAACCAGCTGCCGCAGAACGTGCTGTCGCTCCTCAACGGCGGTTGATCGAAGTTCCGCTCAAGTTCGAGCGGATTCCGCCGAGAACCCGGCATCCTCCTTCCGGTGGATGCGCGGGTTCGTCGCTTTTCGGACGCGAGTGCTTGAAGGAAGACACGCATGGCCACCATCAGTTCCCCCGGCATCGGCAGCGGTCTGGACGTGAGTTCGATCATCTCGCAGCTGATGGCGATCGAGCGTCAACCCATCAAGCAGCTCGAGACCGCAGAGACCAAGCTGCAGTCGCAGATCTCCGAGATGGGAAAGATCAAGAGCGCGCTGTCGAAGTTTCGCGATCTGTCCACCAGGCTCGGGGCCACCGACTTCTGGCGCCAGAGCACCGGCAGTTCCACGAGCACCGCGGTCGGCGTGACCACCGGCAGCGGCGCGATGCCCGGCAGCTACTCGGTCGAGGTGCAGGGCCTGGCGAGCGCGCAGTCCATCAGCACCGGCGTGTTCGCGTCGAGCACCACCGCGCTCAACGCCGGCACGCTGCGCATCGAGATGGGCACCTGGAATGCGGGCAAGACCCTCCTCGCGCCCAATGCCACGCTGCCCGCGGTCGACATCACGATCGAGGCCACCGACACGCTGGCCAGCGTGCGCGACAAGATCAACGCGGCCGGCGGCGGCGTGACCGCGAGCATCCTCAACGACGCGGGCGGCGCGCGCCTGCTGATGCGCTCCACCAGCACCGGCGAGGCCAACGGCTTTCGCACCACGGTCACGGGCGGCGGCGCACTCGATGGCCTGGCCTACGACCCGTCGGCGGGCATCAACAGTCCCAATCCGGTCCAGGACGCCGCCAACGCTGCGGCCACGATCAACGGCGTGCCGGTGAGCTCGGCCACCAATTCCATGGCCAATGTGCTGGACGGTGTGTCGCTGAACCTCACCGCAGAGACCGTCTCGCCGGTGATCGTGAGCGTGGTCAACGACACCGCGGCGATGAAGAAGACGATGGAGGAGTTCGCCACCGCGTACTCCGACCTCGCCCGGCTGATTGCCGCCGACACCCGGTACGACGCCGCCAGCAAGAAGGCCGGCCTGCTGCAGGGCGACAGCGCCATCACCGGGCTGCAGTCACGCCTGCGCAGCATGATCGGCGCCACCAGCGGCGCATCGACCGCGTTCCCACGGCTGTCGGACGCAGGCTTCGAGCTGCAGCAGGACGGCACGCTCAAGGTCAACAGCTCGCGACTGGACAACGCCTTGGCCAATCTGCCCCAGCTGCGCCTGATGTTCGCCAACTCCAGCACCACCGATCCGACGTTGGACGGTTTCGCCAAGCGCTTTCGCACGGTGGCCGAGCGACGCGCTGGGCACGGATGGCGTGCTCACCACCCGCACCGACGGTCTGAACGAGCGGCTCACGCGCAACCAGAAGAACCAGGATCGCCTGGAGGAGCGCCTGGTGCAGACACAGAAGCGCCTGGAGCGTCAGTACAGCCAGCTCGACACCCAGCTGGGCACGCTCAACGGGCTGAGCAGCTTCGTCACGCAGCAGGTGGCGCAGTGGAGCAAGAGCTCCTGAGCAAGGGCTGAAAAGCGCGCAAAGATTCGACCGCCACGCGCGATCGAGCGCCTCAAGTCCCGAGAGGGCACGTCGATATTCCAGGCAAGCCAACGCACAGAGAGCCCTCCATGTTTGCCTCGACGTTCACCCCCCAGCGCGCCGTGCCTTCTGCTGGCCAGTGCCTACCACCGCATCGGCGTCGAGACGGGCACCGCGGCGGGCTCGCCGCACAAGCTGATCCAGATGCTGTTCGACGGCTTCCAGGACGCCGTGGCTCGGGCCCGGGGCGCCCTGGCCTCCCGCCAGGTCGAGGCCAAGGGCCGCGCCATCGGCCATGCGTCGCGCATCCTCGAAGAAGGCCTGCGTGCCGCGCTCGATCTGCGGGCCGGCGGCAACCTTGCAGCCGACCTGAACGAACTGTATGTGTACGTGGGCACGCGCCTGATGCACGCCAACCTGCACAACGACGATGCGGCGCTGGCGGAGTCGGCTCGCCTGATCGAGACGGTGCGCTCGGCCTGGATCCAGATCGGTCCGCTGGTCGAGAACCGGGCGCAGTGAGGGCGAGACGATCATGCCGACCAACACCGCCGACGCCATGCACCCGCCGCTGCTCAACTACTACGAAGCCATCGAACAGGCCAGCCAGGACATGCTCGAAGCCGCACGCTCGGGCAACTGGGATCACGTGGTCAAGCTCGAAGGCGCCTGCGCGTTGCTGATCTCGCAGCTCAAGCACGCCGCCAGCCAGCAGCCGCTGGCGCGCCGAAGAGGCGCAGCTCAAGTCGCGCATCATGCAGCGCATCCTCGTCAACGATGCCGAGATCCGCCACCTGGCCGAGCCCTGGCTGGACAAGCTCGACGACATCCTGGCGGCCCGACCCCTGACCCTGCACTAGGAAGCGCGTTGTCATGGAAACCTTGCCGATGCCGCTGGATGCGCTGTCTGCAGCGCATGGTGGCCTGGACGACTTTCGCATCAGCGCACCGCGCGAGATCGCGGCCATGCTCAAGCAGTTCCAGGATGGCAACGTCATCCTGAACCTGAACGGAAGCAACGGCGCGGTCATCGGCACCACGCTCTGGTCGGTGGACGTGGCACGCGGCAAGCTGAGCTTCAGCGCCGACGCCAACTCGCCCGCGACGCAGCAGATGATGGATTGCGAAGAGGCCGTGGTCGTGGGCTACCTCGACAGCATCAAGGTGCAGTTCGACGTCCACAGCCTGGTGCTGGTGCGCGGCCCCGCGCGGCGCGGCCATCAGCACCACCTTCCCGCGCGAGCTGTTCCGCTTCCAGCGGCGCAACGCCTTCCGCGTGCGGCCGCTGCTGCGCAGCGCACCGCTGGCGCGGGTGCGCCATCCGGAGATCGGCGACATGCAGCTCGGCCTGCGGGTGCTGGACGTGAGCGTCGGCGGCTGCGCCCTGTTCCTGCCCGACGACGTGCCGGCCATTCAACCCGGCACGCTGATGAACGAGGTGCAGATCGACCTGGACATCGACACGCGCCTGACCGTCAACCTGCGGCTGCACCACATCACCGCGCATCAATCCCGAGGCTCGCGGCTCACGCCTGGGCTGCGAGTTCGTCGATGTGACGGCAACACCTTGCGCACTCTGCAGCGCTTCATCGACCAGACCCAGAAGCAGCGCCGTCTCATGTCCCTCGACTGACGGCGGCCGGCGCAGGCCGGATTCACGACTCGTTACACCTTCGCGGGCTTCACCCTCAAGTCCGGCGTTCGCGTGCCGATTCTGATGTCATAGGTACTTTCGCCCCGCACCAAGGAGCGCACCATGAGCGTCAGCAACGTCACCAGCGTGAGCGGCGTCGCACGAGTCGTGCTGCCCGTCACGCCCCCGCGTCCGCAGGAATCTGCCGTCCCCACGGCATCGAACCCGAAAGCGTCGGCGCAGACGGCTGCGCCGGCGGAGGCCGCCCAGACCAGTCCAGCCGACGAAGCGCCGCAGTTGCGCTACCCGTGGTTGAGCCGACTGGCGCGACAGCTCGAGCCGGTGTCGGCGCAGCCCTCGCCCTACGGGACGGTGGATCTGCTCGGCGAAAAGCTCGACAAGCAGGCCTGAGTTTGCCCGTCCTTCGTCGGCCACCACGTCGGTCCGTGCAGCTGTGGGCGCCTCGGAGTGGCGTTACACCTGCATGTTCATGATGTCGCTGTAGGCCGACACCAGGCGGTTGCGCACCGGCCAGCGTGGCCTGGAACCCGATCTGCGCCTTCTGCATCGCGACCATGGTTTCCTCGAGGCTCACCGTGGGGTTGTCCATCTGCACCTCGCGCTGCAGCCGCGATGGCCTCGGTGCTGGCTCTCGCTCACCGTGCCCAGCGCCTGGGTGAAGGCCTGCTGGAAGCCGGCGCCCTGCGACCTGCGGCGTGCTCTTCAGCGGCTGGCCGTCGGTGGTCAGGCCCGCTCGGGCCACGGCCTGGGCAAAGTCGAAAGGTTTGAGCGTGACGTTCATGCGGCTTCTCCAGCGTGGTGCCCTGGCCGCAGCGCGACCCGGCACGTCCCGGCATGGGATGAATGCGATGCTAGTCACCGGGGCACGTCGCATGGGCGCGAACTGAGGGCCGAATGGCGGGCTGTTCCCGGCATCCGGCGGGCGGCGCTTCTCGAACAATCGGTTTCAGAGAGATCGCCTGAGGCCTGCATGGCCTCGCCTGGACAACACACGCCGCCCATGGACAACGCCGTCGCCAGACAACGCCCGATCTGCCCCTGGTCGAACCCGCCGGTTTCGGCGCCCGCCTGGCCGCCCTGCCCGCCGAAGAGCAAGCTGAGCTCGTGCTGGGCATCGCCGCGCTGGCCGCGCGTGGTGCTCGCCATGACGATGTGGAGCAGCCAGGGCGACTACAAGGTGCTGTACGCCAACCTGTCCGACAAGGACGGCGGCGCCATCATCGCGCAGCTGTCGCAGATGAACGTGCCCTACCAGCCATGCCGACGGCGGCGCCGCGATCCTGGTGCCGGCCGACAAGGTGCACGACGTGCGCCTCAAGCTGGCCTCGGCCGGCCTGCCCAAGGGCCGCGTGGTCGGCTTCGAGCTGATGGACGGCGCCCGCTTCGGCCAGACCCAGTTCCAGGAGCGGCTGACCTTCCAGCGCGGGCTGGAGGGCGAACTGACCCGCTCGATCACCGCGCTGGCCGCGGTGCAGGCCGCCCGCGTGCACCTGGCGCTGCCGAACCAGAACGGCTTCTTCCGCGAGCAGCAGAAGCCCAGCGCCTCGGTGCTGCTGACGCTGCACCCGGGCCGCACGCTCGACCGCGCGCAGATCGCCGGCATCGTGCACCTGGTGTCGTCGCAGCGTGCCCGAGCTGAACCCGAAGGCGGTCAGCGTGCTCGACCAGACCGGCGCGCTGCTCTCCGGCGGCGGCGAGGCGGCCCACGGCGCAGGCCTCGACGCGCAGCAGCTGCAGTACGTGAACCAGATCGAGGCCGGCTACACCAAGCGCATCATCGAGCTGCTCGAGCCGGTGGTCGGGCGCGACAACCTGCGCGCCACGGTCACCGCCGACGTCGACTTCTCGCAGACCGAGGCGACCTCCGAGGAGTTCAAGCCCAACCAGGGCGCCGAGGCCAGCAGGTCGCGGTGCGCAGCCAGCAGATCAACGAGCAGACCGGCGGCAGCCGGCGCCGCGCCCACCGGCGTGCCGGGCGCCACCAGCAACCAGCCGCCGATCGCCGGCCACCGCGCCGATCACCGGCGCCGTCGCAGCCGCTGCAGGCCGCGCAGCGGCGGTGGCGCCGGCGGCAGCAGCCGCCGCGACGCGACCACCAACTACGAGGTCGACAAGACCGTGCGCGTGACGCGCAACGCCACCGGCACCGTGCAAGCGCCTGAACGCCGCCGTGGTGGTGAACCACCGCAGCGTCACCGACGCCAAGGGCAAGACCACGCACCACGCCGCTGACGCCCGAAGAGATCGAGAAGCTGACCGCGCTGGTGCAGGAGAGCATCGGCTTCAAGCAAGGACCGCGGCGACTCGGTGAAGGTGATCAACGCGCCGTTCAGGGTCGAAGCCGGTCGAGAAGATCGACGCCGCCGATGTGGAAGCAGCCCGAGGTGCATGGACCTGCTGCGCGCCGCTGCGCCGTGCCGGTCGCGCTGGCGCTGCTGGCGCTGATCGTGTTCTTCGGCGCTGATCCGCCCGGCGCTGCAAGGCCGCCGCTGCCCAGCCGCCGCCGGCCGGCGCCGGGCGCGCACGCTCGACGCGGTGGTCGACGACGACACGACGCCGGCTCGCCGCCGACGAGCCGCCGGCCCTGGCCGCCGGCGCTGGAAGCGCCGAGCGATCGACAACCGCTCGAGCAGGCGCGCGCGCTGGCCAAGCGAGAACCCGGCGGCGGTGGCCAACATCGTGCGCAGCTGGGTCAGCGGGAAGCCGGCCTGACGGACCCGCAGAGCACCGACATGGCACTGGACGACCAAGGCCTCGAAGACGCCGCCATCCTGCTGATGTCGCTGGGCGAGGAGGAGGCCGCCGAGGTCTTCAAGCACCTCGCGCCCAAGGAAGTGCAGCGCCTGGGCGAGACCATCGCCAAGATGAAGGCGGTCCCGCGCGAGCGGGTCGAGACGGTGCTGGACAAGTTCACCGACGTCGGCCGGCGACCAGCAGCATGCTGGTGCAGCGACACCGACGAGTACGTGCAAGAGCGTGCTGCGCAAGGCGCTCGGCGACGACAAGGCCAACCTGCTGATCGACCGCATCCTGCAGGGCGGCGACGTCATCGGGCATCGAGAGCCTGAAGTGGATGGACCCGGCGTCGGTGGCCGAGCTGCTGCGCAACGAGCACCCGCAGATCGTCGCCGCGATCCTGGTGCACCTGGACTCCGACCAGGCCGGCGACGTGCTGAAGCATCTTCACCGAGCGCCAGCGCAACGAGGTGATGGTGCGCATCGCCACGCTCGACGGCATCCAGCCCACCGCGCTGAAGGACCTGAACGAGGTGATGAGCAAGGTGCTGGCCGGCGGCGACCAGCATGACGCAAGGCCTCGCTGGGCGGCGTGAAGACGGCGGCCGAGATCATCAACATGATGGGCAGCAGCGGTCGAGACCTCGGTGCTCGACTACATCCGCGAGGCCGACAACGACCTGGCGCAGAAGATCATGGACAACATGTTCACCTTCGACGACCTGGACAAGCTCGACGACAAGGGCATCCAGGCGCTGCTGAAGGAAGTGCAGAGCGAGTCGCTGGTGATCGCGCTCAAGGGCGCCACGCCCGAGATGCGCGAGAAGGTCTTCACGCAACATGTCCAGCCGCGCCGCCGAGACGCTGCGCGAGGACCTGGAGTCGCGCGGCCCGGTGCGCGTGTCCGAGGTCGAGGCCGAGCAGAAGGAAATGCTGAAGATCGTCCGCCGCCTGGCCGACGAAGGCCAGATCGTGCTGGGCGGCGGCGGCGACGACGAGTTCCTCTGAACGCCCGCGCATCGCGCAACGTGCCGCCGCCCGCGCCGGCGCGCAAGGCGCGTCGCTGTACAGCCGCTTCATCCCGCGCGAGGAACTGCAGCGCTTCGCGGCCTGGACGCCCGGACGCGCTTCGGTCGGCGGGAGCCGAGCGCCGGCGCCGGCGCGCAGCGCCGAGCGCCGCCGCCGCCGCACCGCACGCCGAGCAGGACCGCAGGCCGATGCTGCACGCGGCGCGCCAGGCCGGCTACCAGGACGGCTACCGCGACGGCCTGGTCGCGCTGGAGAGCTTCAAGCAGAGCTTCGCCACGCAGACCACCGCGCAGCTCGGCGCGCTGGTGCAGTCGCTATCGGCGACGCAGCTCGACGACGCTGCAGCAGCAGATGGCCAGCGCGCTGGCCGCGCGCCGCCACCGCAGCTGGCGCGCCAGGTGGTGCGCAGCGAGCTGCAAGCCGCAGCCCGAGCTGGTGGCGCTGGTGGCCAGCGAGGCGCTCGACGCCCTGCTGCTGAGCGCGCGCCACATCACGCGTGCGCGTGCACCCCGACGACCATGCGCTGGTGGCGCAGGGCGCTGCCGACGACGCTGGCCGCGCGCGGTGCGCGGCTGGTGGCCGACGCCGCGGTCGCGCGCGGCGGCTGCCTGGTCGAGTCCGACATCGGCAGCGATCGACGCCACGCATCGAGGCGCGCTGGCGCCGCGCCGCCGCCATCGCTCGGCGACGAGACGCGCCCTGGCCGGCCGAAGGCCCGGCGACGAGCGCCGCCATGATCGCCAGCCCGATCGAAGCCCGCGCGCTGGCCGACGACCGACGAGCACTGGCAGCGCTACCTGGCCGACCTGCGAGGCCTTCGCCGGCCGAGCCGGTGCCGCTGGAAACGCGCGGGCACGCTGGTGCGCGTGGCCGGCCTGGTGCTCGAGGCCGCCGGCATCCGCGTGCCGGTGGGCTCGGTGTGCGAGGTGCGCATGCCGACGGCCAGCCGCCGGTGCTGGCCGAGGTGGTGGGCTTCAACGGCGACCGCGCCTACCTGATGCCCACCGGCGACGTGCACGGCCTGGCCAGCGGCGCCCGCGTGGTGCCGCGGCCCGACGCCGGTGGTGCCGCTGCGGCTGGGCGCGGCACAGCCACCCCTGGCGGCGCAGCGAGGACCGCACGCCTGCACCTGCCGGTGGGCGACGGCCTGCTCGGCCGCGTGGTCGACTCGCACGGCGAGCCGATGGACCGCAAGGGCCCGCTGCGCCCGGGTGCACAACGAGCCGATGGTCCGCCGCCCGATCAACGCGATGGACCGCGACCCGGTGCGCCGCCCGCTGGACACCGGCGTGCGCGCCATCAACGCCATGCTCACCGTGGGCCGCGGCCAGCGCATCGGCCTGTTCGCCGGCACCGGCGTGGGCAAGTCGGTGCTGCTGGGCATGATGGCGCGCTACACCGAGGCCGACGTGATCGTGGTCGGGCTGATCGGCGAACGCGGCCGCGAGGTCAAGGAATTCATCGAAGACATCCTCGGCGAAGAAGGCCTGCGCCGCTCGGTGGTGGTGGCCGCGCCGGCCGACGCGCCGCCGCTGGTGCGCATGCAGGGCGCGAACTACGCCACCGCGATCGCCGAGCACTTCCGCGACCGCGGCCAGCACGTGCTGCTGCTGATGGACTCGCTGACGCGCTACGCGATGGCGCAGCGCGAGATCGCGCTGGCCATCGGCGAGCCGCCGGCCACCAAGGGCTATCCGCCGAGCTGCTTTGCCAAGCTGCCGCAGCTGGTGGAGCGCAGCGGCAACGGCCTGGCCGGGCGGCGGCTCGATCACCGCCTTCTACACCGTGCTCAGCGAAGGCGACGACCAGCAGGACCCGATCGCCGACGCCGCGCGCGGCATCCTCGACGGCCACATCGTGCTCGTCGCGCGAGCTGGCCGAAGCGGGCCACTACCCGGCCATCGACATCGAGCAATCGGTCTCGCGCGTGATGAACAACGTGGCGCCGCCAGAGCACATGGAGGCCGCGCGCCGCTTCCGCCAGCTGCATGCCAAGTACAACAAGGCGCGCGACCTGATCCAGCTCGGCGCCTACGCGCCCGGCCACGACGCCGAGCTCGACACCGCCGTGCGCACTGCATCCCGCGATGAGCGCGCTGCTGCAGCAGGACATGCGCGCCAGCGCCACGCTCGACGGCAGCCTCGAGCGGCTGCGCAGCGTGGTTGGCTAGGCTTGAATGCACGCAACGCCCAGGAACCGTCACGCATGAACGACCTTCAACCCCTGCTCGCCCTGCTCGCCCAGGCCGCAGACCGAACGCGATGGCGCGCTGGCGCAGCACCAGCAGGCGCAGGCCGACGCACCGCAGCGCGCAGTCGCAAGCCAGCAGCTCAGCGACTACCGCAGCGACTACGAACAGCGCTGGACCGCGCCAGCTTCACGGCGAGGCGCAGCGTCGAGTGCTGCAGTGCTACCAGGGCTTCGCCAACCGCCTGACCAGGCGGTCGACCACCAGGGCCGAATGATCGGACCAGACCGCCGCCGCGGCGGAGCGCAGCGCCTGGAGCTGCTGCGCGCCGAACTGCGCGTGGCCTCGGTGCAGCAAGCTGATCGAGCGCCGCCTGGCCGAATCAAGCGCTCAGCGGGCACGCCGCGAGCAGAAGCAGCACGACGAGTGCGCCAGCCGCGCGGCCTGGGACCGCAGCGCCAGCGGCAGCACCCGCTTCTGAGTCCCACGGTGTCCGCATCCCTCCCGAACGAGATCCCTGCCATGCAGCTGACACCGACCGTCGCGTCCCGCCCAGCAGCCAGCGCCGCAGGCCCACGCCGACCGACGCCCGCGATCCGGCCGGCCGAGAGCGGAGCTTTGCCAGCCTGCTGGCCGCGCCCGCCGAGCCCGCCGAGCCGCCGTCCGATCGAAGCGCGACGGCCGCGCCGCGCGAACGCCAGAGCGCCAAGCGGACGCGGCGCCGGTCGCCGAGGTCGGCGCACCGATGGCTGCGCCGCGGCATCGCCTGCGGCGACGCTGGCCGCAGCACCGCACCGACGGGCCAGCCGCGGGCGGCGACCGACACCTCCGCGACCGCCGAGCACGCGGCGAAGCGCGGCGACGCCGTTGGCGCCGGAGACACCGACTTGAACGACTGGCTGGCCACCTTGATCCATTGGC
Organism: uncultured beta proteobacterium; assembly: GCA_963739925.1. Classification (GTDB taxonomy): domain Bacteria; phylum Pseudomonadota; class Gammaproteobacteria; order Burkholderiales; family Burkholderiaceae_C; genus CAVUBY01. The sequence goes on from CAVUBY010000004.1 coordinate 610,705, forward strand.
CGGGCACGTCGGACATGAGCGCGGCACCCGGCTTGCCCAGCGCCGCGGATGCGGCACTCCTGCCGGCAGGCAAGGCGGCGAACGATGCCAAGCCGACCCTGTCCCTCGACTCTGGCGCGCATCGGTGTCCGAACTCGCCAAGCCCAGGATCGCCTCCAGGGTCGATGCCCCTGGGCATCACCGCACCTGCAGGTTCGGTGCCGGACCGACCGAGCCCCGGCGTCGGCCATGATCCCGACGCTCGAATCGACGACGCCAGGCGCTCGAGCATCGCCACATCGCCGCACAGGACCGGGCCGATGCCGACTCGACCCACAGCCACCCCGGCGCGAACCCGGCCCTTCGCGGCGCCCCGGCCCAGCGCGAAGCCGTCGCGCTCCGGCGACGCCGCCTCGGCGCGGGACCAACCCGCCGATGCGGCCTCAACCCAGGCTGGCACGGCCGGCGCAGGCCGACGTCGCGACGATGGCCATGGCCCAGCAGGGCGCACGCCGGTCATCGCCTCGCGCCGGGCACTGCGGCCGACCCGTCCCCGTGCCGATGGCATCGACCGCCGGAGTGACCGATCGGCCCCCGGCGGCGGACACCGCCCCGGTCAGCATGCCCGTGCCGCTGCCGCCTGGACGCACCCGCGCTTCGCGCAGGCGCTCGGGACGCAGGTCAGCCTGCTCGCGCGCGACGGCGTGCACGAGGCGCCGCTGCAGCTCAACCCGGCCGAGATGGGCCCGGTCTCCGTGCAGATCGTGCTCGACGGCACCCAGGCCCGGGTGGAGTTCGGTGCCGACATGGCGCGCACGCGCGAGGTGATCGAACGCAGCCTGCCGGAGCTGGCGGCAGCCCTGCGCGATGCCGGCCTCACGCTGACGCGGCGGCGGCGTTTCGCAGCACCAGCCCGGCGCGGCGATGGCCAGTCCGAGCCCGACGGCCAACGCGGTCGGGCCGTGGGCACGGACGCGTGCAGATCGCACGGCAGGCCGTCGCTCGGCGATCCACAGACCACGCCCACGCGCGCGCTGGGTTCGCACCGGCGGACTGGATCTCTACGCCTGATGCGCGCGACCGCAGGCAGGGACTGACCGCCATTCCGCCCGCTTTTCAGGGCATCGCCGCAAGGGTGCGATTCCACAATTTCCCCATACCAGGGTGATGCCGGCGCACGCGCCGACCTGCCCTGCCCGCTGCCTGCGCCCGTCGAGGAGTCCGAATGTCTGCTGCCGCTGCTGCACCCCCGCCCGACGGGGCTGCCACGCCCGCCCCCGAAGGGCAAGAAGAAGCTGATCATCATCGTCGCGGCCGTGCTGCTGCTGGTGGCCGCCGGCGGTGGCGGCGCGCTCTTCTACATGAAGAAGAAGGCCGCCGAGGCCGCCGCAGCCGAGCGGCCGAGGCCGAGGGCGAGGAGGCGCCGGCGCGACGCCAAGCCCAAGGCCGCCAAGCACGACCCGAAGCACGCGCCGACCTTCGTGCCGCTGGACCCTTCACCGTCAACCTGGCCGACCGCGAAGCCGAGCGCTACGCGCAGATCGGCATCACGCTGGAGATCGACGACGCCAAGTTCGCCGACCAGCTCAAGGCCTACATGCCGGCCATCCGCAACGACATCCTGATGGTGCTGGCGCACAAGACCTCGCAGCGAACTGCTGGAGCGCGACGGCAAGGAGAAGCTGGCCGCCGAGATCATGCGCGAGGCGGTGCGCCCGCTGGGCATCGAGGTCGAGGACCCGAGCGACGCAGACGAGGCCGCCGCCGAGCGACGAGGCCGATCGCCAAGCCCAAGAAGAAGAAGAAGAAGAAGAAGGCCGCCGTGCACAACCCGGTGCGGCACGTGCACTTCTCGAACTTCATCATCCAGTGAGCCTGCCTCGATGAACCAGCAGATCCTTTCGCAGGACGAAGTCGATGCGCTGCTGCAGGGCATCACCGGCGAGAGCCAGAAGCTCGAGCAGGAAGAGACGCCGCAGGGCGGCATCCGCGACTACGACCTGGCCAGCCAGGAACGCATCGTCCGTGGGCGCATGCCCACGATGGAGATCATCAACGAGCGCTTCGCGCGCAACATCCGCATCGGCCTGTTCAACTTCATCCGCAAGAGCCCGGAGGTCTCGATCGGCGGCATCAAGGTGCAGAAGTACAGCGCCTTCCTGCGCGAGATCGTGGTGCCGACCAACTTCAACATCGTCAGCGTGCAAGCCGCTGCGCGGCAGCGGGCCTGATCGTGTGCGACCCGACGCTGGTGTTCGCGGTGATCGACGCGCTGTTCGGCGGCGCCGGCAAGTTCCACACCCGCATCGAGGGCCGCGACTTCTCGCCCACCGAGCAGCGCATCATCATGCGCCTGGTCGAGGTGATCATGCGCCGAGTACAAGAAGGCCTGGCAGGGCATCTACCCGCTGGAGCTGGAGTACCAGCGCTCGGAGATGCAGCCGCAGTTCGCCAACATCGCCACGCCCAGCGAGATCGTGGTGGCGACCTCGTTCACGCTGGAGATCGGCGACACCAGCGGCACGATCCACTTCTGCATTCCGTACTCGACGCTGGAGCCGATCCGCGACGTGCTGTACTCCACCATGCAGGGCGACGCGAACGAGCCCGACCGGCGCTGGGTGAACCTGCTGAAGAACCAGATCCAGGCCGCCGAGGTCGAGCTGGTGGCCGAGCTGGCCACGCGCCGGCCACGGTCGAGCAGCTGCTGGCGTTCAAGCCCGGCGACTTCATCGAGCTCGACCTCGAACAAGTCCATCCAGGCCAAGGTCGACGGCGTGCCGGTGTTCGAGTGCCACTACGGCACCAGCAACGGCAAGTACGCACTCAAGATCGATCAGACTGTTGACCGGCTCCAACATGGGCTGGCTGGGAGCACCCAATGGCAGCTGAAGAATCCACCGCACCGGCCGGCGAACAGGACGCGATGGCCGCCGAATGGGCCGCCGCGCTGGCCGAGGCCAAGCCCGAGACCGCGAGCGAGCTGCAGCCCGCGGCCGAGCAGGTGGCGCCCGCCTCGTTCACGAACTTCTCGACCAACGGCGCGGCGCCGGCGGCGGGCAACGACATCAACATGATCCTGGACATCCCGGTGCAGCTCACCGTGGAGCTGGGCCGCACGCGCATCCCGATCAAGCACATCCTGCAGCTCGCGCAGGGCTCGGTGGTGGAACTCGACGCGCTGGCCGGCGAGCCGATGGACGTGCTGGTCAACGGCTACCTGATCGCCCAGGGCGAGGTGGTGGTGGTGAACGACAAGTTCGGCATCCGGCTGACCGACATCGTGACCCCGAGCGAGCGCATGCGCCGCCTGAGCAACGGAGCTGACCGCGCCGACCGCCTCGAACGGCATGCCGAACGCCTGGACGTCCGGCGACTGACCTCGCTGCTGTGGTTCATCGCGCATCCTCGCGATGATCCCGGTGGCCCTGTGGCTGCTCAAGCGCACGCCGATCGGGCGGCGCCGGCAGCGGCGGGCTGCGCAGCGTCGCGGCGCTGCCGCTGTCGGCCAGCCAGCGCATCGTGACCATCGAGGTGGGCCAGGGCGCGGACCGCCGCTGGCTGGTGCTGGGTGTCACGCCCGGCAGCATCACCACCCTGCACACCATGGCGCCGCAGGCCGACATGCCCGCGGCACCGCAGCCTGGCTTCGCGCAGTTGCTGGGCGCGCCTGCAAAACCCCAAGGGGGACGGTGATGTCCGCTGAGCGCGCTTCTTTCTGGCGTCGCGCGGGTCGGGCGGGCACGCTCCTCGCGCTGACGGTGTTGTCGGCCGTTCCGGCGAGCGCTTTAGCGCAGGCCGGCGGCGGCGGCCAACCTGCCGCTGCTGGTCGGCCAGGGCGCGGGCGGCACGAGCTACTCGGTGCCGATCCAGACCCTGCTGTTCTTCACCGCGCTGAGCTTCCTGCCGGCGGTGCTGCTGATGATGACCGGCTTCACCCGCATCGTGATCGTGCTCGGCCTGCTGCGCCAGGCGCTGGGCACGCAGGCCGCGCCGCCCAACCAGGTGATCATCGGCCTGAGCCTGTTCCTGACCTTCTTCGTGATGGGCCCGACCTTCGACAAGGTCTACGCCGAGGCCTACCAGCCGTTCTCGGAGAACAAGATCGCGTTCGACGAGGCGCTCAAGCGCGGCGAGGTGCCGATGCGCGAGTTCATGCTCAAGCAGACGCGCCAGGCCGACGTGATGCTGTTCGCCCGCCTGGCCAAGCTGGACCCGTCGGTGCAGACCGAGGACATGCCGTTCAAGGTGCTGGTGCCCGCCTTCGTGACCAGCGAGCTCAAGAGCGCCTTCCAGATCGGCTTCCTGATCTTCATTCCCTTCCTCATCATCGACATGGTCGTGGCCAGCGTGCTGATGTCGCTGGGCATGATGATGCTCAGCCCGGTGCTCGTGGCCTTGCCCTTCAAGCTGATGCTGTTCGTGCTGGCCGACGGCTGGAACCTGCTGCTCGGTTCGCTCGCGGCGAGTTTCGCGACCTAGCCGCCCAGAGAACTCACGAACCCGCAACACCATGGACGCCCAACAAGTCTTCACCTACGGCCAGCAAGGCCTGTACATGCTGCTGATGGTGGCGGCACCGATGCTGCTCACGGTGCTGGCCGTCGGCCTGATCGTCAGCATCTTCCAGGCGGCCACGCAGATCAACGAGGCCACGCTGTCCTTCGTGCCGAAGATGATCGCCGCGGTGGCGGTGCTGGCCGTGGCCGGGCCCTGGATGCTGACCACGCTGGTCGAGTACCTGCAGACGCATGCTGCAGGCGATCCCGAGCGCGGTGGGCTGATCCGGACCGCGCCATGCTGACCCCATGTTGACGTTCACCGAGGCCCAGGTGATGGCCTGGGTCACGCCGCTGCTGTGGCCCTTCCTGCGCGTGCTGGCGCTGTTCGGCACCTTGCCGGTGTTCGCGCAGCGCAGCGTGCCGATGCGCCTGCGGGTCGCACTGGCCTTTCTCATCGCGGTGTGTGCGCAGGCCAGCCTGCCGCCGATGCCGGTGATCCCGCTCGATTCGCGGTACGGCCTTCCTCGTGATCGTGCAGCAGCTGGTGATCGGGCTGTCCCTGGGCTTCGCGGTGCGCATCGTCTTCGCGGCCGTGGAGTTCGCCGGCGAACTGGTCGGCCTGCAGATGGGCTTGAACTTCGCCGGCTTCTTCGACCCGGCCACCGGCGGCCAGACCACCGCGCTGAGCCGCTTCTTCGGCGTGATGGTGAGCTGGATGTTCATCGTCACCGGCGGCCACCTGCTGGTGATCGCCGGCGTGGTGCAGAGCTTTCACGCCTTTCCGGTCGGGCCCGAGCCGTTCGAGTTCCTGCGCAAGGTGCAGCCGCAGGTGTGGGGCGCCGAGGTCTTCCGGCTGGGCCTGTGGATCGCGCTGCCGCTGGTGGGCATGCTGCTGTTCACCAACCTCGTGCTGGGCATCGTGTCGCGCGTGGCCCAGCAGCTCAACATCTTCGCGATCGGCTTTCCGATCACCATGGGCGTGGGCCTGGTCGGCGTGATGATGACCCTGCCGATGATGCAGATGCCCTTCGTCATGGCGCTGGAGCGGATGCTCCAGCTCTTCCAGTAGCGCTGCTGCATTCACGCTACTTCACCGTCACCCAGCGCCACTCGAGCCAGTTGTCGGCGCGGTGCACCACCTCGACATTGCTGCGGGCCGCCCAGGGGATCACCTGGCGGTGCAGCGGCAGGTGCAGCACTTGGTCGTTGTGCTGCTTGAGGGCGGCCTTGATGAGCTGCTCGCGCTTCTTCGGGTCGGCCTCCTTGCTCGAGGCGCGCGGCCAGCTCGTCGAACTTCGCATCCTTGTAGCCGCCCATGTTCCAGGTGCCCACGCCGCCTTCGCCGCGGCTGCGCAGCACCGGCGTGAGCGTGGTCTCGGCGTCGGTGATCGAGCCGCCCCAGCCCAGCATGTACATCGACGTGTCGAACTTCTGGATCTTGGGGAAGTAGGTGGAACGAGGCATGGCATTGACGCGGACCTTGACGTTCAGCCGCGCCCAGGTGGCAGCCAGCGTCTGGCAGATCTCTTCGTCGTTGATGTAGCGGTTGTTGGGGCAGTCGAGCGTGACTTCGAAGCCCTGCGGGTAGCCGGCGTCGGCCATGAGCTTCTTCGCGGCGTCCAGGTCATAGGGCAGGCGCTTCTCGATCTCCGGGTCGTTGAAGGCGCCGAGCGGCGAGGGCGTGATGCCGCCGGTGGGGAAGGCCTGGCCCCGCATCAGGCGGCTGCGGATGGTCTCGATGTCGATGGCCTGGTAGAGCGCGCGGCGCACACGCAGGTCCTTGAACGGGTTCTTGTCGCCCGGCACGTTGCCGTAGAGCAGCTTGTCGCGGTCCTGGTCCATGCCGATGAAGACGATGCGGTTCTCCGGTCCGTCGATCACCTTCACGCCCGGCGTGGTGCGCAGGCGCGGCACGTCCTGAGGCACCGGGTCGAGCACGAAGTCGATCTCGCCCGAGATGAGCGCGGCGGTGCGGGTGGCGTCGCTCTTGATCGGCGTGTAGACCACCTCCTGCACGTTGCCGTCGAACTTGCCCCACCACGCGGGGTTGCGCTTGTAGACGGTCTTGGTGTCGGGCGCGCGCGAGACCAGCACGAAGGGGCCGGTGCCGTTGGCGTTGAGCGCGGTGAAGGTCTCTTCCTTGTTCTTGAAGTCCTGCGGGCGCACGGCGCGGTTCTTCTCGCACCACGCCTTGCTCATGATCTGCAGCGTCCCCAGGTGCTGCAGGAAGATCGGGTTCACGTCCTTGAGCACGAACTCGACGGTGAGGTTGTCCACCTTGCGCGGCTCGCCGACGGCGCTGGCGTAGACGCGGATGTCGGAGGTGCCTTCACGGGCGCGCAGCACCGAGAAGACCACGTCGTCGGCGGTGAAGGGCGTGCCGTCGTGGAACTTCACGTTGGGCCGCAGCTTGAAACGCCACAGCAGCGGCGACACCTGCTGCCACTCGGTGGCCAGCACCGGCTCCAGCCCGAGCTGCTTGTCGCGGTTGATCAGGGTCTCGTAGACCTGGCCGTTCATGGCGTTGGTGAGCAACTCGTTCTGCGAGTGGGGGTCCATGGTCTGGGCATCACCCTGGGAGGCCCAGCGCAGGGTCTGCGCCTGCAGCGGCGCCGTGAGACCGAGCACCATGGCGAGCGCGAAGGCCGGCCCGAGAAGTTGCTTCATCATGTCCTCCAGGAAGTCAGGATGCGGCAGTGTAGGACGCGCAGAATGCCCCGACGGACCGCGCACCATGACCATCTCCAACCCACTGTCCAGCCTGTCGATCCCGATCGAGGGCATGACCTGTGCCTCCTGCGCCACGCGCGTCGAACGCGCCCTGGCCAAGGTGCCGGGGGTGGACAGCGCGGCAGTCAACCTGGCCACCGAGGCCGCTGCGGTACACCTGGGCGCGCCCGTGGCCCTGGAGGCACTGACCGGTGCCATCGAGGCCGCCGGCTACGCCGTCACGCGCGAGACCGTCTCGATCGCCATCGACGGCATGACCTGCGCCAGCTGCGTCGGCCGGGTCGAACGCGCCTTGCAGCAGGTGCCCGGCGTGCTGGCGGCCGAGGTCAACCTCGCCACCGAACGCGCCACCGTGACCCGCCTGCGCCGCCCCGAGGGCACCGCCGACCTGCTGCAGGCCGTGCGCGCGGCAGGTTACGAGGCGCATCAGGTCGACGCCAGCGAGAGCGCGGCACCGGCGCGATCGACCGGCGGCGGCTGGAAGGTGGCGCTGGCGGCCGCGCTGTCCGCGCCGCTGGCGCTGCCGATGGTCGGCAGCCTGTGGGGCGAGCATTGGATGCTGCCGGCCTGGGCGCAGCTGATGCTGGCGGCGCCGGTGCAGTTCTGGCTGGGCGCGCGCTTCTACCGCGCTGGCTGGAGCGCCCTGCGGGCCGGCAGCGGCAACATGGACCTGCTGGTGGCGCTGGGCACCAGCGCCGCGTTCGGTCTGAGCCTGTATCAGTGGCTGGCCTCGCGCGACGCCATGCCGCACCTGTACTTCGAGTCCTCGGCGGTGGTGATCACGCTGGTGATGCTCGGCAAGTGGCTGGAGGCGCGTGCCAAGCGCCAGACCACGCAGGCCATCCGCGCGCTGAACGCGCTGCGCCCGGAGACCGCGCACCGCATCGCCGACGGCGTCGAGCACGACGTGGCGGTGGCCGATCTCCAGGTGGGTGACCTGCTGCAGGTGCGCCCTGGCGAGCGCATGCCGGCGGACGGGTCGTGATGTCGGGCCGCAGCCACGCCGACGAATCGCTGATCACCGGCGAGAGCCTGCCGGTGGCCAAGCAGCCGGGCGATGCGGTGACCGGCGGCGCGATCAATGGCGAAGGGCTGCTGCAGGTGCGCACCACGGCCGTGGGCACCGAGTCGACGCTGGCGCGCATCGTGCGGCTGGTCGAGTCGGCGCAGGGACGCAAGGCGCCGATCCAGCGCCTGGTGGACCGGGTGAGCGCGGTGTTCGTGCCGGTGGTCGTCGGCGCGGCCCTGCTGACCCTGCTGGGCTGGGGCCTCGTCACCGGGCAGTGGGCCACGGGTCTGCTCAACGCGGTGGCGGTGCTGGTGATCGCCTGCCCATGCGCGCTGGGGCTGGCGACGCCGGCGGCGATCATGGTCGGCACCGGCGTGGCGGCGCGGCACGGCATCCTGATCCAGGATGCGGCGGCGCTGGAACTCGCCCATGCCGTGCGCACCGTGGCCTTCGACAAGACCGGCACGCTCACCGAAGGCAAAGCCATGCTGGTGGAGGCGCTGCCGGCGGGCGACAGCGGGCTCGACCGCGCCGCGCTGATTGGCCTGGCCGCCACGCTGCAGGCCGGCAGCGAGCATCCGCTGGCGCGCGCCGTGCTCGCCGCCGCGCCCGCCGCTGGCACCCGCCGACCCGAAGCCGCTCAGGACCTGCGCGCCCTGCCCGGCCGTGGGCTGGCGGGCACGGTGCAGGGCCGCACGCTGCAGCTGGGCAGCACGCGGCTGATGGACGAGCTCGGTGTGGCGCAGGGCGATCTTGCCGCGCGCTCCGCCGCGTTGCAGGCGGATGGCCGCACGGTGTCGTGGCTGGCCGAAGTGCCCGGGAGCGGCGGCACGCCGCACCTGCTGGGCCTGCTCGCCTTCGGCGACACCGTCAAGCCCGGCGCCCGCGCTGCCATCGCGCAGCTCCAGGCGCTGGGCGTGCGCACGGTGATGATCAGCGGCGACAACGTCGGCAGCGCGCACGCCGTCGCGCAGGCCGTGGGCATCGACGACGTGCGCGCCGAGGTGCTGCCCGGCGCAGAAGCCGGAAGTCATCGAAGCGCTGCAGGCCGAAGGCCACGGCAAGGTCGCCATGGTGGGCGATGGCATCAACGACGCGCCGGCGCTGGCGGCTGCCGACGTCGGCATGGCCATGGCCGGCAGCGACGGCCAGCCGGAGGCAGCGATGCGGCGATGCAGGCCGCCGGCATCACGCTGATGCGCGGCGATCTCGGCCCTGGTGGCGCAGGCGCTCGACATCTCGCGCCGCACCACCGCCAAGATCCGCCAGAACCTGTTCTGGGCCTTCGTCTACAACGTGGTGGGCATCCCGCTGGCGGCGTTGGGCTTGCTGAACCCGGTGGTGGCCGGTGCGGCGATGGCGCTGTCCAGCGTGAGCGTGGTGACCAATGCGCTGCTGCTGCGACGCTGGCGGCCACCCGCGACGCGAGCCGCGCGCTGATTTCGCGGCGGCGAGCGCGGGCGAGTCCTGTCACGCCTTGCCGATGCGGCGCAGGATGTCCTCGCCCGCCCACAGCTCGTCGAGGTGCGGGAACTTCCACTGGTCGTTGCTCTCGCGCGCGGCGATCGCGTCGTTGCAGCCGGCGAGCTGAGGTCGAGCAGCTCGGGCGGGATCGGCATGTTCGATCGGGTCGAGAAGAACACCTTGCACCTTCGGCGCCACCAGCGAGTGCTCGTTCTGCTCCACCACCACGCCGAGCCGGCCCGAGCGCATGCGCACCAGCGAGCCGATCGGGTAGATGCCCAGGCTCTTGACGAAGGCCTGGAACACGTCGGTGATCGAACTGGCCGCTGCCCCACGAGGCCATCTTCGCGATCGACTCGGCCGGGTCCCAGCCGCTCTTGTAGGGCCGGTTGGAGGTGATCGCGTCGTACACGTCGCACACCGCGCCCATGCGCGCCGGACGCGTGACAGCGACCGCGCCGGACAGGCCATGCGGATAGCCGCTGCCGTCGGGCCGCTCGTGGTGGTGCAGGCACGACGTCGAGCGCCACCGCGCCCACGCCCTGGCTCTGCTCGAGCAGCTCGTAGCCGGCCTGCGGGTGGCTCTTCATGATCGCGTATTCGTCGTCGGTGAGCTTGCCGGGCTTGTTGAGCACCTCCAGCGGCATCAGCGCCTTGCCCATGTCGTGCAGCAGGCCGGCCAGGCCGGCCTCGCGCGACGCTGGTCTTCGTCCATGCCCGAGCTGACGCGCCAGCGCCACCATCAGCGCGCACACCGCCACCGAGTGCATGTAGGTGTAGTCGTCGTGCGTCTTCAGCCGCGCCAGGCTGACGATCGCGCCCGGGTTGCGCCACACCGACGAGGCGATGTCGTCGACCAGCGGCAGGCACTTCTCGGCATCGAGCGCGCGGCCCATGCGGGCCTCGGTCGAACAGCGAGCGCACCGCCGTCGCGCGACTGGTTGAACAGCGCCGCAGGCGCGCTGCAGTTCGCCGCCATCGACGCGCACGGTTTCGGCTCGCGGCGCGGGGCCGCAGGTTCGAGGGCGACGCGTGCTCGGCTGCGAGGCGCTGCTCGGTCAGCACGGATCTGCGGCGCGGCGCCACGCCGGTGCCGCCGGCCTCGACGTCGCAGGCCCTTGGCCGTGTCGATCCAGACTTCCGTGACGCCGCTGCCGCGCAGCTTGGCCAGGTCCGCCGGATCGCGCAGGATGAACTTGGTCTTCCAGAACGGATGGTCGAGCCAGGCCCCGCACAGCTCATGCAGGTGCATGCCCAGGCGCAGCTGGTCGATCGGGAATCTTCTTCAGCATGGGAGAGTTCGGGCCGAGCGAGGGCCGTCATGCCTGCATATCGGCCCTGCGCCACGGCTGACTTGAGCAGCGTGCCCCAGAACGACAAAGCCGCTGAAGAACCCAGCGGCTTGTGTGCGACGGGCAGCGATCGGGCTTCAGCGGAAGCGCGACTCGCGGCACGGTCTGCAGCTCGCCCGGCAGCGAGCCGATGTAGCTGGCCAGACTGCTTGAGTTCGCGTGGCTTGAACGGGCGGCCATGCCGCCCATGATCGCGTTGCCGCGCCCGACCTGCGGGTTGCTTCTCGGTCTGGTAGGCCTTCAGCGCGACGTACAGGTAGTCGGCGTGCTGGCCGGCGAGCTTCGGGTAGCTCGGGTCGATCGGCTTGTTGAGGTTCTCGCCGTGGCACGAGACGCAGTTGCCCTTCTTCAGCAGTTCGGCCACCGCGGCCGGCGGCGTGGGCGCCGGGCGCTCGGCGGTCGCCGGGGCCGGCCTGGTGCTCGTAGAAGGCGGCCAGGTCGGCCATGTCCTGCTCGGACAGCGAGGCGGCGATGCGCGCATCGTCGGGTGCTTGCGCTCGCCCTTCTTGTAGGCCGGCGAGCGCCGCGACGATGTACTTGGCGCCCTGGCCCGGCGATCATCGGCACCTTGTGGATCTCGGGGAAGCTCGCCTGGTAGCCCGGGATGCCATGGCAGCCGATGCACATGGCGACCTTCTTCTCGCCCGCCTTGGCGTCCTGCGCCTGCGCCGCCGCATCGAGAGCCCGAGCCAGCCGCCTGGCGATCAGGAAGGAAAGCAGTTTCTTCATGGTGCGAGGCGCGCGCGGAGGTCGGGACAGCGGCGCGATTATAGGGGGCCTATATACTGACCCGACCCCCTCCCGAGCGCGCCCATCATGAAGTTCCAAGGCTCCGACAACTACGTCGCCACGCAGGACCTGATGCTGGCCGTCAACGCGTCGATCACGCTGAAGCGCCCGCTGCTGGTCAAGGGCGAACCCGGCACCGGCAAGACGATGCTGGCCGAGGAGGTGGCCAGGCGCTGAAGATGCCGCTGCTGCAGTGGCACATCAAGAGCACGACCAAGGCGCAGCAGGGCCTGTACGAGTACGACGCGGTGAGCCGCCTGCGCGACAGCCAGCTCGGCGACGAGCAAGCGTCAAGGACATCCACAACTACATCGTGCAAGGGCGTGCTGTGGCAGGCCTTCACGGCCGAGCAGCCGGTGGTGCTGCTGATCGACGAGATCGACAAGGCCGACATCGAATTCCCGAACGACCTGCTGCGCGAAATCGACCGCATGGAGTTCTACGTCTACGAGACGCGCGAGCTCGTGCAGGCGCGGCACCGGCCGCTGGTGTTCATCACCTCGAACAACGAGAAGGAGCTGCCCGACGCCTTCCTGCGCCGCTGCTTCTTCCACTACATCAGGTTCCCCGACGCCGACCACGATGCAGGCATCGTCGACGTGCACTTCCCGAGGCTGAAGAAGGAGCTGCTCGCCGCCGCGCTGAAGAGCTTCTACGACGTGCGCAACCTGCCCGGCCTGAAGAAGAAGCCGTCGACCTCCGAACTGCTCGACTGGCTCAAGCTGCTGGTGGCCGAGGACATCCCGCTCGAGGCGCTGCAGAGCAAGGACGACAAGGTCGGCGTGCCGCCGCTGGTGGGCGCGCTGCTGAAGAACGAGCAGGACGTGTCGCTGTTCGAGAAGCTCGTGTTCATGCAGCGCCACAACCGCTGAGCGGGCCATGGCCAACTGGCCTTCTCCGCTCACCCTGGCGGGCCGGCACGCCAGCCTGGTGCCCCTGCAGCGCGAGCATGCGCAAGCGCTGGCCGAGGCGGTGCGCGACGGCGAGCTGTGGAGGCTCTGGTACACCGCGATCCCTGCGCCCGAGGGCATGGCCGCGGAGATCGAGCGCCGCCTCGGCCTGCAGCACGCGGCGCATGCTGCCGTTCACGGTGCTCGACGCCGCCGGCGTTCCCTCGGCATGACGACCTACATGAACGTCGACGCGGTTAACCGGCGCGTCGAGATCGGCAGCACCTGGTACGCCCGGCGAGTGCAGCGCACGCCGCTCAACACCGAATGCAAGCTGATGCTGCTCGGCCATGCGTTCGAGGCGCTGGGCTGCATCGCCGTCGAGTTTCGCACCCACTTCTTCAACCACGCAGAGCCGGCGCGGCATCGAGCGCCTGGGCGCCAGCTCGACGGCATCCTGCGCAACCACCAGCGGCTGGCCGACGGCACGCTGCGCGACACCTGCGTCTACAGCATCACCGCCGCCGAATGGCCGACGGTGAAGACGCACCTGCGCTGGCAGCTCGACCGGCCGCGCTGAAGCGGTCGGGCCACGCTTCTCAGTCTCCCCGCTTCGTCACCTGTTGTTGAAAGGCTCCGCATGGCGCGCAACAAGCGGCTGGTCACCGTCGAGGACCTGTGGAAGTTCGAGCGCATCGGCGGCGTGGCCTTGTCGCCCGACGGCGCGCAGGCGGTGTGCTCGGTGGCCAGCTACTCGATGGACGAGAACAAGGGCCAGTCCAGCCTGTGGCTGCTGTCGACCTTCGGCGGCGGCCCGCGCCGCCTGACGCATTGCGGCGAGAAGGACGGCCAGGCCGCGTGGTCACCCACCGGCGAGCGCATCGCCTTCGTGGCCCGGCGCGAGCAGCAGGGCAAGAAGGACGAGACGCCGCAGCTCTACGTGATTGCGCCCGACGGCGGCGAGGCGCGCCGCGTCAGCGACTTCGCGCCCGGCATCGAGGCCTTCAAGTGGTTGCCCGACGGCAAGCGCATCGCCTTCGTCGCCTGGGTGTGGCCCGAGCTCAAGGGCACGGCCGCGCAGGCGAGCGCCGCTTCAAGGAATTCAAGGAGCGCAAGGAAACGGGCTACGTCACCAGCGAGGCGCAGTACCGCTACTGGGATCACCACGTGCCGATGGGCCGCGTGGCGCACCTGCACGTGCTGGACGTGGCCACCGGCCGCGTGCGCGACCTGTTCGAGGGCACGACCCTGGAGCTGTCGCGCGCCGAGCCGGACGCCGAACAGCTTCGACATCGTCGCCCGACGGCCGGCACATCGCCTTCGCGCACGACCCGGCCGACGAGAAGCGCCTGGACAACTGCAAGGCGCTGGCCGAGATCAACCTGCGCACCCGCCGCGTCGAGACGCTGGTGCGCGACAAGGCCTGGGACTTCGGAACTGCCGCGCTACAGCCCCGACGGCCGGCAGCTCGCATTCATCGCCAGCCACCAGGGGCCAAGCACACGATGCCGGCGCAGCTGGCGGTGCTGACCCGCGGCGCGCGCTGGAAGGTGGTCAGCGCCGACTGGGACCACGCCGTGCACGGCCCGCTGCGCTGGTCCGGCGACGGCGAGCGTTGTTCTTCACCGCCGAAGATCGCGGCCGCAACCACCTGTGGCGCTTCGAGCTGCGAAGCCGCAGCGCCACGCGCGTCGTCGCCCGGCGGCTGGGTGCAGCGTTCGACGTCGCTGCCGACCCGGCCGGCGACGTGGTCGTGACCGCCGCCGACGCGATGGACCACCCGGCGCGCGTCCACGCCGCGCGCGGGCGAGCGGCGCCGCGCCGGCTCGAACGCTTCAACGACGAACTGCTCGCGCACGCTGCGCCTGGGCACGCACGAGGAGGTGACGCTTCAAGGGTGCCAGGGCGAGCCGGTGCAGATGTGGGTGGTCCACCCGCCGGGTTTCGACCGAAGCGCAAGAAGTACCCGGTGCTGCACTGGATCCACGGCGGCCCGCATGCGGCGGCCGGCGACACCTTCCACTACCGCTGGAACAACCATGTGTTCGCCGCGCAGGGCTACGTGGTGGCCTGCGTGAACTACCACGGCTCGAGCGGCTTCGGCTAGGCCTTCCTCGACAGCATCACCCACCGCTGGGGCGAGCTCGAACTGCAGGACGTGGAGGCCGCCACCGACTGGCTGCTGAAGAAGCCCTGGGCCGACCGCAAGCGCGTGTTCGCCACCGGCGGCAGCTACGGCGGCTACATGGTGGCGTGGATGAACGGCCACGTGAAGCCCGGCCGCTACAGGCCTATGTCTGCCACGCCGGCTGCTTCGACTGGATGGCGATGTTCGCCGAGGACGCCTACACCTGGTTCCCGCGCGAACTCGGCGCGAGCTACTGGGACGACATGGCCAAGGTCCATGCGCAGAGCCCGCACGCCTTCGCCGGCAAGATGCAGACGCCCACCCTGGTCATCCACGGCGCGCTCGACTACCGCGTGCCCGACGCGCAGGGCCTGGCCTACTACAACACCCTCAAGGCGCGTGGCATCGATGCGCGGCTGCTGTGGTTCCCGGACGAGAACCACTGGGTTCTCAAGCCGCGCAACTCGAAGCTCTGGTACGGCGAGTTCTTCGACTGGCTGAAGCGGCACGACCCGGGGCGCAGGTAGCCCACCGGGCGCCGGTCGGGGTGGCTGGTGCGTCACACCGTGAGACATGCGGACACGCCCAGGCGTGTATCCTGATCGGCACCGTCGCGCTCCACCCGGCACGATCCACCCCATGCTGATCAACTTCTTCTACACCCTGCGCGCCGCCAAGCTCAAGGTCTCGGTCAAGGAGTACCTGATGCTGCTCGAGGCGATGCAAGGCGGGCGTGATCGACAACTCGGTCGATCGAGTTCTACTACCTGGCGCGCACCGCGCTGGTCAAGGACGAGGCCCAGTTCGACAAGTTCGACCGCGCCTTCGCCGCCTACTTCAAGGGCGTGGAGCTGCTCACCGACTTCACGCAGGACATCCCGCTCGACTGGCTGCAGAAGACGCCTCGAGCTCGAACTCAGCGCCGAGGAGAAGGCGGCGATCGAGAAGATGGGCTGGGACGAGCTGATGGAGACGCTGAAGAAGCGCTTCGAGGAGCAGAAGGAACGCCACGAAGGCGGCAGCAAGATGATCGGCACCGGCGGCACCAGCCCCGTTCGGCGCCTACGGCTACAACCCGCAGGGCATCCGCATCGGCCAGGACAAGGGCCGCAACAAGAGCGCGGTGAAGGTCTGGGACCAGCGCCAGTACAAGGACTACGACGACACGCTCGAGCTCGGCACGCGCAACATCAAGGTGGCGCTGCGCCGGCTGCGCCGCTTCGCGCGCGAAGGCTCGGAAGAAGAGCTCGACCTCGACGACACCATCCGCTCGCACCGCCGCCAACGCCGGCTGGCTCGACATCAAGATGGTGCCCGAGCGCCACAACAAGGTGAAGGTGCTGCTGCTGATGGACGTGGGCGGCACGATGGACGAGCACATCCACCGCGTCGAAGAGATCTTCAGCGCCGCCAAGAGCGAGTTCAAGCACCTCGAGTTCTATTACTTCCACAACTGCGTCTACGACTTCATGTGGAAGAACAACCGGCGCCGCTACAGCGAGAAGTTCCCGACCTGGGACATGATCCGCAAGTACAACAAGGACTACAAGCTGATCTTCGTCGGCGACGCGACGATGAGCCCCTACGAGATCCTGCAGCCCGGCGGCAGCGTCGAATACAACAACGAGGAGCCGGGCGCCGAGTGGCTGCAGCGGCTGACCCACGCCTTCCCGAAGTTCGCCTGGATCAACCCCGAGCCGCAGGGCGTGTGGGGCTACCGGCAGAGCATCTCGATCGTCCAGCAGCTGATGAACCAGCGCATGTTTCCGCTCACGCTGCCGGGGCTCGAAGGAGCGATGCGCCTGCTGAGCAAATGACGCGTCGTCTGCCGCTGGCGGTGCAGGCCGCCGGCGGGCTGGCCCGCGCGCTGTGCCGGCCCTTCCTTTGCTGCTGGGCGGCTGTGCGCAGCTGGGCGCGCTGGCGCCTCCGCGGGCAACACCCGCTGACCAGCAGCCCGCCGGCGCGGCCGTGACAGCGGCGTCCGCCGCATCGGCCCCGGACGCCGAGCGCACTCCTGAGCGCGCCGTGTAACGGTCGAGGTGCGCGCGCCCGAGGCGCTGCGCGCGCTGCTGGCCAACTACCTCGACCTGGCGCGCTTTCGCGACGCGCCCGCGACCGAGCGCATCACCTCGGCCGAACTCGACCGGCTGATCGCCGCCGCGCCGGCGCAGGCCCGCGCGCTGCTCGAGACCGAGGGCTACTTCGACGCCGAGGCGTCGGTGCAGCGCAGCACCGCCGATGACGGCGTGCCGCTGCTGACGGTGCAGGTGAACCCCGGCCCGCGCGGCCACGGTCGATGCCGTCGCCCTCCTCGTGCAGGGCGCGCTGCAGAGTGCTTCGGAGGCCGGCAACGCCGAGGCCCTGACGCAGCGCGAGGCCTGGAAGCGGGCATGGGGCTCAAGCCGGGCGCGCCGTTCCGCCAGTCCACCTGGGCGTCGGCCAAGAACGCCGCCCTCGCCCAGCTGCGCGCAGAAGGCTACCCGGCGGCGAGCTGGCGCGCACCGCGGCCAGGTCGATGCGCAGACCCAGCGTGTCACGCTGTGGCTCGTGGTCGACAGCGGCCCGCTGTTCCGGCTCGGCGAGATCCGCATCGAGGGCTGTCGCGCTACGACGAGAGCCGCGGTGCGCAACCTCGCCAACTTCGGACCCGGCGCAGCCCTACAGCGAGAAGCTGCTGCTCGACTACCAGGAGCGGCTGCAGCAGCATCGGTCTGTTCGAGGGCGCATCGGTCGAGCTCGACACCGATCCCGCCACCGCCGCAGCCGCACCCGTGCTGGTGCGCGTGCGGGAGCTGCCGCTGCAGCAGGCCACCGTCGGCGTGGGCTTCAGCGCCAACACCGGCCCGCGCCTGACGCTGGAACACATGCACCGCCGGCCCTTCGGCTGGCGAGTGGGTGGCCAAGAACAAGTTCGAGCTCGGTCGGAGACCTCAAGTCGTGGAGCGGCGAGCTGATCTCGCACCCGCTCGAAGGCCAGTACCGCAACCTCGTGTCGGGCCAGGCCGAGCGGCTGAGGTCGGGCGAGGAGCTGCGCACCTCGTGGACGGCGCGCCTCGGCCGCACCCAGGACACGGCGCGCATCGAGCGCCTGTACTTCGCCGAGCCGTGCAGCGCGCCTCGACAACCTCGTGGGGCCGCACCAGCAGCGAAGCGGTCTCGCGGCAACTACAACTGGGTCTACCGCAATATCGACAGCGTCCTGCTGCCGACCGACGGCTACACGCTGTCCACCCAGCTCGGCGGCGGGCAGGCGCGCGGGCGCAGAGCGGCACCTTCACCGACCGGCCAGGACAGCGGCCCGTTCGCGCGCGTGCCTACGGCCGCGCTACCGGCTACGCGCCGCTCGGCGAGCGCCTGGTACGCCACCGCGCGGCTCGAGGCCGGCGAGGTGTTGCGCGAATCCGACGTCGGCATGCCCGACACGCTGCTGTTTCGCGCCGGCGGCGAGGACTCGGTGCGCGGCTACGCCTACCGCACGCTCGGGCCGATCGGTCGACGGCGCGGTCACCAGCGGGCGCATGCTGTTCACCGGCAGCGTCGAGCTGGCGCGGCCGATGTCGCCGAGGATCCGTCGCTGTGGTGGGCGGTGTTCGTCGATGCCGGCAACGCCGCCAACAGCTGGAGCGAGATGGACCCGGCGCTGGGCTACGGCGTCGGGCCTGCGCTGGCGCAGCCCGGTCGGCCCGCTGCGCGTCGACCTGGCCTACGGTGAGGAGGTGCGCGAGCGCGCATCCACCTGAGCGTGGGCATCGCGTTCTGACCCGATGTCGGCAGAACGCGTCACTGCCGCAGCTCCTGCCCGTGCGCCGCGGCGTCCGGCTCGGCTGGATCGTCGCGGCCGGCTGACGGCCGCTGCTGCTGCGCTGGCGGCCTCGGCGGCGCTGACCTGGGCGCTGCGCAGCGAGCCGGCACGGCCTGGCTGCTCGACCACCTGCCCGGCGTGAGGCGAGCGGCGCGAAGGGCAGCGCTGCTCGGAGGCGACCTGCGAGATCGAGCGCATGGCTGCTGGCGCTGCCACGCGACGGGCTGCGTGACGCTCGACGGCTCCAGCTGGCGCGGCCTGCGCGCTCGAACGCGCCGAAGGCAACGCCTGGGCGCGGCGTGCGCTCGATCGGCTGCGCGCCACGCGGGTGCAGGTGCAGCCGGGTCGGCCGGACGCGGCCGCCGCCATGCGCGACGCCCCCGACCGACCTGGAGTTGCCGGTGGAACTGCAGATCGATTCGCTGCAGGTCCAGTCGTCGTGATCGGCAGCGCCTCGGGCGAACCCGCTGCGCGACTGCGGGCCCGCCTGCACCTCGGCGCCGAAGGCGGCGCGCAGCACCGGCGTCGAACTGGCTCAGCTCGACTGCGCGAGCCGCCTGCGCGCCAGCGGCAGCGCGACGCTCGGACGCAGCGCGCCGCTGCCGCTGCAGGCCGCGCTCGCGATCGCGCAGGCCGCGCGCCACGGCCGACGCCGCCTGGAGCGCCCAGGCCACGCTGCGCGGGCCGCTCGCCGGGCCGCGACTGGAGGCCACGCTGCGCGCGCAGCCGGCGCCGCGCCGGGCGGAGCCGCCGCCGCGCCGCAGTCGCTGGACCTCGAGCGCGGCGTGCGCCCTTTCGCCACCTGGCCGCTCGGCGACCTGGACGCGCAGGCGCCGAGGCGCTCGACCTGGCGGCCTTCGCAGCGCGAGCGCGCCGCGCACCGCGCTCAGCCGGCAGGCGCCGGTGCGCAGCAGTGGCGCGAGCACCGCCGCGCAGCGTGACGGCCAGCGTGCGCAACGCCGGGCCGGCCGCCTGGAACGAAGGCCGGCTGCCGCTGCGCCAGCTGGACCTCGACCTGCGCGCCCGGCCCGACGACCCGGGCACGCTGGAGCGTGCACGCGCTCGACCGCCGAGCTGGGCACGCAGCGCAGACGCAGGCCGCCAGCACGGCCAGGGGCCGCTGGACCGCGGCGCGCTGGCAGCTCGACGCCGTGCTCGCCGCGTGCAGCCGGGCGTGCTGGACGCGCGCGCGCCGCGATGCTGCTCACGGCCCGGTCGCAGCTGCGGGCCACGACGGCATCCCGCCGCCGACGAGACCCGCGTCGAACGCGCGCCGACATCAACGGGCGATCGCTCGCCTCGCGGCCGCATCGGCGGACAGCCCGCCGGGACAGCGGCCCGGCACGCTGGCGCCGTGCCGCCGCGGCGGCGCTGGACGCCCGGTGCAGCCGGCGCACGGCAGCTGGTCGAGCCAGCGCGCGCGCAGCGCTGGAAGGCACGAGGCGCGGCCGCCGCCGGCGCGGCACGCGCCGCGCTGTCCGCCAGGCCAACGCGCCGCCGCGCCGGGCGCGCCTGGCAGCTCAAGGGCCAGGCCACGCTGGTCGACTTCGACCCGGCCCTGTGGTGGCCCGGCGCCGAGGACTCGGCCGTGGCGCGAGGGCCCGCACCGCTTCAACGCCAAGGCCGACTTCGACTGACGCGTGCCCGCCGACCCGCGGCGCCGACGACGCCGCCGCCGCACGACCGCGTCTGGCCGCACGCTGCCGCCGGCCGATGGCCCACGTCACGCTCCGGACGCGCAGCCTGCTCGCCGGCGTGCCGCGCGACGGCCACGCTGGCGCTGCGCGACAGCGCGCTGGCCGGCGTGCCCGTCAGGCCGACGGCTCGCTGCGCGCGCCGGACAACGGCCCCGCCGAGGCCGAGGTCGACTCGGCCTCGCCGGAACCGACTGACGCCACCGGCCGACTCGCCTGCGCGCAGGATCGGGCGACCACTGGGATGCCGCGATCACCGCCGCCGCGCTGGCGCGCCTGGCGCCGCTGTGGCGCCTGGTGCGACCGTCGCAAGGCCTGACGCCACGCTGGCCGGCGCCGCCAACGGAACGCTTCAGCTCGATCGGCCGCTGGCCGGCGCTCGACACGCGCGGCGAGGCGCAGCTCGATGGCGTGCGCGCTGGACCGCTCTCGGTGCAGCGCGCACAGGCCGCGCTGGCGGCATCGGCACCGCGCCCGGACGCGCCGGTGGAAGCACAGCTGACCTTGAGCGGTCTCATGGCCGGGACGACCGCGGTCGACGCCGGCGCAGCTGCAGCTCGAAGGCACCGGCCGCGATCGCACCGGCTGACCTGCGCGCCGAGTCGCAGGCGTCGCCGCCGGGTTGGCTGACGGCCTGCAGGGCACGCCGCACCGCCGGACGCGCCTCGCGCCGGCAGCGTCGCGGTGCTGCAACGCGCAAGGCGGTCTCGTGTGCCGACGCAGCGGGCGGCGTGTCAGGCTGGCGGGGCGCGCTGCAGCGGCTCGAGGTCGGCAGCGCTGCCGCACGGCTGCCGCGCCCTGGGTGCGCACCCGCGACGTGGCGCGCAACTGCAATGGGCGGCATCGACGCCATCCGGACCGTCCGGCAGCGGCAGCCCGCTGCTGTTCGAGCTGCAACCGGGCCGCGCCGAACTGCTGGGCGCCGGCACTGCGCTGGGACCAGCTGCGCTGGCAGGCCGCCAGCAGCGCCAGCCCGGCACGCTCGACGTCGCGCGCCGAGCTCGAGCCGTTCGCGGTGGCGCCGCTGCTGGCAGCGACTGCAGCCCGACTTCGGCTGGGGCGGCGACCTCGCGCGTCGGCGGCGCGCATCGACGTGCGCAGCGCGCCGAGCTTCAGGCCGAGTGCGTGCTCGAACGCCAGCGCGGCGACCTCAGCGTGACCGACGAGCCGGGCACCCAGGCGCTCGGCCTGACCGACCTGCGTCTCGGCCTGAACGCGACCGACGGCGTGTGGAGCTTCACCCAGGGCGCTGGCCGGCAAGACGCTCGGCGTGGCCGCCGGCGCGGTCGTGGTGCGCACCACGCCGCGAGGCCGCCTGGCCCGCGCCGCAGACGCCCGTGTCGGGCGTGCTCGAGCTGCAGGTGGCCAACCTCGGCACCTGGGGCACCTGGGTGCCGGCGGGCTGGCGCCTGGGCGGCGCGCTGCGCGCCAGCGCGTGCATCGGCGGGCGCTTCGGCGCGCCCGAGTACACCGGCGACGATCGCGGCACGCGGGCTCAGCGTGCGCAACTTCCTGCAAGGCGTGAACGTGACCGACGGCGAGTGTCGCGATCACGCTGCAGGGCGCGACGCGCGCATCGAGCGCTTCCGGCGCGGGCGGGCAACGGCAGCCTGCAACTCACCGGCGACGCCAGCTTCGGCGCGGCGCCGAAGGCGCAAGCTGCGACCTGGTGGCCGACAGTTCCAGCTGCTCGGCCGGGTCGACCGGCGCATCGTCACCAGCGGCAACGCGCAGCTGCAGCTCGACGCGAGCGCCTGGCGCTCGACGGCCAGCTTCGGCATCGACGAAGGCCTGATCGACTTCAGCCGCAGCGACGCACCGAGCCTGTCGGACGACGTGACGTGGTGCGCGCGCGCCGGCCGGTGGTGCGCGCACCGCGGCCGATGCCGCGAATGGCGCAGATGCCCGCCACGCCCGCCGGTCAGGTGCGGCAACGCGGCGATGGACCTGCGCGTCAACCTGGGCCAGAAGCTGCGCCTGCGCGGCCGCGGCCTCGACACCGGGCTGCGCGGCGACCTGCGCATCACCGCGCCCGAACGGCCGGCTGGCAGTCAATGGCACGGTGAGCACGGCGGACGGCACCTACGCCGCCTACGGCCAGAAGCTGGAGATCGACCGCGGCGCGATCGCCTTCACCGGCGCGGTCGAGAACCCGCGGCTGGACATCGAGGCGACGCGCCCGAACCTCGACGTGCGCGTCGGCGTGGCCATCACCGGCACGGCGTGAACCCGCGCATCCGCCTGTTCTCCGAGCCCGAGATGTCGGACATCGACAAGCTCTCGTGGCTGGTGCTGGGCCGCGCCCGCGACGGCCTGGGCCGCACCGACACCGCGCTGCTGCAGCGCGCCGCGCTGGCCCTGCTGTCGGGCGAAGGCGAAGGGCTCGACCGACCAGCTCACCCGCGCGATCGGCCTGGACGAGGTGTCGGTGCGCCAGACCGACGGCGAGGTGCGCGAGACCGTCGTGTCGCTCGGCAAGCAGCTGTCGCGGCGCTGGTACGTCGGCTACGAGCGCAGCCTGAACGCCACCGCCGGCAACTGGCAGCTGATCTACCGCGTCGCGCAGCGCTTCACGCTGCGCGCGCAGTCGGGCCTGGACAACTCGATCGACGTGATCTGGACGTGGCGCTGGCAGTGATCGGCGCATGAGTCCGTGGGGACAGCACCCCAGAGCTGGATCCGAACCCTTTGCTGTCCCCCGCCTGGTGGTGGACAACGACACCGCAGGGGCGCCGCCAGGCCAGACATCAGCAGCATCGACGCTTTCAAGCGCACGCTCGCGGCCGCCCGTACCGTGGCCTACATCGACCCGGCCGCGGGCGGCTCCAGCGGCATCTACCTGGCGCAGCTGTTCCGGAGTCGGGCCGATTCCCTCAGAGATCCAGAACTACACGGTCTACGCGGGTGGGCTGGGCAGTGGTGGGCGCGACAAGGTCGCGGCAGGGCCCTGCTGGCCCTGCTGTCGTGCGAGGTCGCGCGTGCGGCGCTCAAGGAAATGGGGATGGAAGCACCTTGACGACGGCGGCGCCGAGGCCTCATCCATCCGGGTGAACCCACCCGTCCCGAAGTTTGTATCACCTGTCGACGGCGCTGGCGGCGACCCGTGGGGGGCGGGATCGTGGCCCTGTCGCCAGGCGCGTCGCCCGGGTTTGCCCGCTGGCCCTGCGAGAACAGGGCGTGTCACTCTTGAGGACCAGAGCGAGCCCGGCCGTGCCACGGCACCGGCATCGCACAAAAGCAGGAGACGACACAGTGAAGACCTTTCGCGCGCTCAACCTTGCCGCTGCCGTCATCGGCGCGTCCACCCTGGGCTTGACTTCGGCCGCGCAGGCCCAGTGGAAGCCCACCAAGCCGATCAACATCATCGTGCCGTGGGCGGCCGGCGGCTCCACCGACCAGGTGATCCGCGTCACCGCAGGCGAACTGAGAAGCGCACTGGGCCAGAAGATCGTCGTCGCTCAACCAGCCCGGCGCCTCGGGCTCGGTCGGCACCAAGAACGCCCTCGAAGCGCCCAAGGACGGCTACACCTGGACCTCGGGCGCGCGCCAAGGACCTGGGCACCTACAAGGTCCTGGGCATGCTGGACACCACGGTGCAGGACTGGAACCTCTACCTGACCGTCGCGCATGTCGCGTGGTCGGCGTCAAGGCCGACTCGCCCTACAAGACATGACAGACCTGCTCGACGGCGATGAAGGCCAAGCCGGGCCAGGTGTCGGTGGCCACCGCCGGCGTCAATTCCAGCGGACACACTGCCATCGAAGCGATCGTCGCGCGCCACCGGCGTCAAGTACAAGCACGTCACCTACGACGGCGGCAACCCGGCGGTGATCGCCACGGTGGCCGGCGAAACCGAGGTGACCACGCAGCTCGCCGCCGAGCAGACCGGAGATGATCCGCGCGCAAGCGCATCCGCCCGCTGGCGGTCGTCGGCGACAAGCCGCTGGACATCGAAGGCTTACGGCACCGATCCCGCCGCTGTCGCAGTTCGTTCCCGGCTTCAAGACCCGACGTGAACTATTTCGGCATCTTCGTGCCCAAGGGCGTGCCGACCGAGGTCACGCGCGACGCTGGACAAGATCTGGACAGACAAGATCGCCAAGTCGGAAGTCGCTCAAGAAGTACGCCTCCAGCCGCGGCGCGCTGTTCGGCCGGTCGCCGGCGAAGACGGCCCAGAAGGCGGCGATGCCCGCCATCCAGGCGCTACGCCTGGCGCATGCAGCGCCGGCAAGGCCAAGATTTCGCCGGACACCGTCGGCATCCCCAAGCCGTGAGCGGCGAACGGCCCGCGGCGTGCACCGCACCAAGGTGCTCGCCCCCGGCCGATTTCATCGCCGCGCGGGTCTGGGTCGCCTTCGGCCTGGCGGTGCTGATCGGTGCCTGGCGCATGGACCGGCTTGGAGACCAGGGCGCGACGCTGTACACGGCGCCGGGCCTCGTGCCCGGCATTCTCGGTGGCGTGCTGGTGCTGTCTTGGCGTGCTGCTGGCGCTGCGCGCTGCGCGGGCGGGCGGGCTATCGACTCGGCTGAAGTGCGGTGCGACGCCGGCTCGATCACGCGCGCAGTCGCTGATGCGCGTCGGCGCCTTTCTCGCGCTCGGACTGGCGTACGCCGTCGGGCTTGGTCGGCTGCGCGGCATCCCGTTCTGGCTCGCCACATTCGTCTTCGTGGCCGCTTTCTGCTCGCTTTCGACTGGACGCACCGCCGCGACGCGCGCACGCCCTCAGGGCGTGCTGTTCGCCGTCACTGATCGGCGCTGGCACAGCGTTCGGGGTCAGCTACGTCTTCCAGGACGTGTTCCTCGTGCGCCTGCCCTGACGTCATGTTCAACGGACTCATCGCTGTTCGGCCACTCGATCGGGCGTTTCATCACCCCGGAGTCCATCTTCTACGTCTCTGGTTCGACCCTGATCGGCCTGATCATCGGCGCCTTGCCCGGCCTGACCGCGACCATGGGCCTGGCGCTGATGACGACGCTCACGCTCAAGATGGATCCGAATCAGGCGCTGCTGGTCCTGATCTGCACCTACGTCGGCGCCATCTACGGCGGCTCGCGCTCGGCCATCCTGCTCAACATCCCGGGCACGCCGGCGTCGGCGGCGTCGTGCCTGGACGGCTATGCGCTGGCACGCCAGGGCCATGCCGGCCGCGCCATGGGCATCGCCACCATCGGGCTCGGTGCTGGGCACGTTGATCGGCATGTTCTTCCTCGCGTTGTTCACGCCCTGGCTGGGCGAACTGGCGCTCAAGTTCGGCGCCTACGAGTTCTTCTGGCTGGCGGTGTTCGGTGTCGTCATCTCGGGCACGCTCACCGGCGACGACCCGCTCAAGGGCTGGATCGCCGGCTTTCTCGGGCCTGTTCGTCGCCAGGCATCGGCCAGGAGGCGCATCTACGCCTTCGAACGGTTCACCTTCGGCAAGCGCGATCTGGCCGGCGGCATCGCGCTGGTGCCGGCGCTGGTCGGCGCGTTCGGTTTCGCCGAGCTGTTGACGGTGATGAAGTGACCGACAGGCGCCGGTGAAGATCAACCCGTTCGACTCCGTGATCCCGAAGCTGCTGGACGTGACGCGGTACTGGAGGACGATCCTGCGCTCGGGCTGCATCGGCACCTTCATCGGCGTCGTGCCCGGTGTCGGCGAGGATGTCGCCGCCTGGTCGTCCTACGCCGCGGCCAAGCGCGCCAGCAAGGAACCGGAGATGTTCGGCAAGGGCTCGATCGAGGGCCTGATGGCCGCCGAGACCGGCGACAACGCCTGCGTGCCCGGCGCCATGATCCCGGTGCTGACGCTGGCGATTCCCGGCTCGGCGCCGGCCGCGGTGCTGATGGCCGCGATGCTGATCCACGGCGTGCAGCCGGGCCCGATGATCATGGTGCGAGTCCCGCAGTTCGTTTACGACGTGGTGGCGATGATGCTGTTCGCCACCCTCGGCATCCTGTTCTACGGCCTGACGCTGACCAAGCTGCTGGTGCAGCGTGCTGCACGTGCCGCAGACGGTGATGGTGCCGATCATCTTCGTGCTGTGCACGGTGGGCACGTTTGCGATCGCCGGCCGCCTGTTCGACATCTGGCGTGATGCTGGGCTTCGGCATCCTCGGCTTCATCCTGCGCCAGTGCAACTACCCGATGGCGCCGCTGGTGCTCGGCATCGTGCTCGGTGACCTGCTGGAAAAGAGCCTGCGCCGCGGCCTGGTGCTGTCGGACGGCGGCCTTCGCACCGTTCTTCACGCGCCCGATCTCGCTCGTGATCTGGGTCGGAATCGCGCTGATCATCGCGCTGCGTTTCGAGGCGGTGCGCAGCATGTTGCGGCGGCTGCGCCCGGGACCGGCGCGTGCCCCGATCGCTTCGAAGGAGTAGTCACCATGGCTCTGCAGACCCCCGGCTTGCAAGCGCAGCACGAGCAACTGCCTGCGCAGTCGTCGCGCTACATCGACGTGCCGTCGCTGCCTTGGCAGCCAACACGCTTTGCCGGCGTCGAAGTCAAGGTGCTGATGGAGGATCCGCAGACGGGCCTGCAGACCGTGCTCACCCGCATGGCGCCCGGCGCGGTGCTGACCGACCACGTGCACGTCGCGGTCGAGCAGACCTGGGTGCTCGAAGGCAGCCTGGTCGACCACGAGGGCACTGCCACCGTGGGCACCTTCGTGTGGCGTCCGGCGGGCAGCCGCCACACCGCGAGCGCGCCCAACGGTGCGCTGCTGCTGGGGATCTTCCAGAAACCCAACAAGTTCTACTGAATCGCATCCCCCATGAAGTTCGGCGACATCACCAAGATCAAATCGCTGGAGACGACCGCCGGCTTTCGCGACAACCTGCAGCGGCTCGGCATCGACATGCCCTGCGACGACACCGTCGAGCCGGGCCGGACTCGCCGCTCGCCGCGCCGCTCCGGTCGCCACGGTTCGAGTCGGCAACCGCTTCGCCATCCAGCCCATGGAAGGCTGGGACGGCGACGACCGACGGCAGGCCCCGCGCCAACACGCGTCCGGCGCTGGCGGCACTTCGGCCGCTAGCGGCGCCAAGCTGATCTGGGGCGGCGAGGCGGTGGCCGTGCGCCACGACGGCCGCGCCAACCCCAACCAGCTGATGCATGACGCGCCGCCAATCAGGCGAGCATCGCCGCGCTGCGCGAGACGCTGGTGGCCGCGCACCGCGAGGCGATGGGCGACGACGCGGGCCTGCTGATCGGCCTGCAGCTCACCCATTCGGGGCGGTTCTGCAAGCCGAACGACCACACGCGCTTCGAGCCGCACATCCTGTACCGGCATCCGATCCTCGACCGCAAGTTCCAGCACCGGAGCCGACCACCCGCTGATGACCGACGGCGACATCCGCGCGCCTGATCGAGGACTTCGTGATCGCGCGCGAGGCGCGCGCGGCGACTGCGGCTTCCAGTTCGTCGACGTGAAGCACTGCCACGGCTATCTCGGCCACGAGTTCCTGTCGGCCGACGACGCGCGCCGGGCGAGTTCGGCGGCTCGCTTCGAGAACCGCACGCGCTTCCTGCGCGAGATCGTCGCCGGCATCCGCGCCGAGGCGCCGGGCCTGGACATCGGGGTGCGGCTGTCGGCGCTGTCGACTTCGTGCCCTTCAGGCCCGACCCGGCGCAGTCCGACGCCCGGCGAGCTGGGGCCGGGCATCCCCGAGGACTTCGCCCTGCCTGCCCTATCGCTACGCCTTCGGCGCCGACGAGACGCGCACCGGTGCAGCCGACCTCGCCGAGCCGCTGCGCCTTCCTCGCGATGCGCGAGCCTGGGCGTCCAGCTGGTCAACATCACGCCCGGCAGCCCCTACTACAAGCCGCACCTCATCCGGCCGGCGCTTGTACCCGCCGTCGGACGGCTACCAGCCGCCGGAGGACCCGCTGGTCGGGCGTGATGCGCCACCTGCAGACTGGTGCGCGACCTGAAGCGCGCGTTTCCCGGCCTGTGCTTCGTGGGCAGCGGCTACACCTACCTGCAGGAGTTTCTGCCGCAACGTGGCGCAGGCCGTGGTGCGCGAGGGCTGGGCCGACTTCGTCGGCCTCGGCCGGATGGTGCTGTCCTACCCGGAGCTGCCGGCCGACGTGCTGGCCGGCCGGCCGTGCAGCGCAAGACGCTCTGCCGCACCTTCAGCGACTGCACCACCGCGCCGCGCAACGGGCTCGTCTCGGGCTGCTATCCGCTCGATGCGCACTACAAGAAGTCGCCGGAGATGGCGCTGCTGACCGCGGTCAAGAAGGCCGCCCACCTGGCCTGAGCGGTTCCGGCTCGCACACTTCACAGAAAGGCATACGACGTGAGCTTGCTTGGGCGTGGTGTGGTGGCGATCTGGCACGGCCTCAGAGACGAAGGACGGCTCGGGTTCTACGAGTGGCACAACCAGGAGCACATGCCGGAGCGAGCCGGCATCCCCGGCTTCCTGCGCGGGCGCCGGTACGTGGATCGGAATGTTCCGGCAGAGCTCTTCACCCTGTACGAAACGCTCGACACCGACGTCCTGACCAGCCGGGCCTACCTCGACCGGCTCAACGCGCCGACGCCGTGGACTGTCGAGTCCATCCGCGCGTTCACCAATCTTTCCAGGGCGCTGTCAGAGGTCGTGTCGAGCCGCTCCAGCGGCGATGGCTCAGTGCTGCGGGTCGTCAGGTTCAACGTCCCCGCGGGCGACCCAGCCACGCTGCGCGAGCGGCTCGTCCGGCGGCTCGATGCGATTGCACTGGCCGACGGCATCGTCGGCGTCCACGTGTGCGCAACCAAGCTCGCGGCCAGTGCGATCCAGTCCGTGGAAAAGCAGGGTCAGGTGCAGCTCCAGCCCGCGGCATGGACAGTACTGATCGAGTTCGGCGCGGAGCTGCGGGACGTCGACACCGACCATCCGCTGATGGCGGATCTTCTCGGCGACGAGCTTGGCGTTACCGACGTGGCGTCGAACCTTTTCCACCTGCAATACCAGGTGCTCGGCGCCGACCTGGCCAAGCCGGGCATCGCAGGCGGCGACACGCGACCGGCGACCAGCCGGCTGGCGGGCGACGCTGACCATTGACTCTCTTCGCGCAAGGAGATCGATGGGCCGCGTGGCCAGTCGAAGCCCTGACGTGGTCCCGCCAGAGGGAATTGAACCCCCATCTGAGTCTTAGGAGGACCCCGTTCTATCCGTTGAACTATGGCGAGCCTGGACGCGCGGCATTGTAGGCGCGGCTTCGCGGACCCGCGGCGGCGTGCGCACAACGGCGGTCAGGCGGAGAGACCATGGAACGACGTGTTGCTGTCGGCGCGACCGGAGCTCAGGTACAGCCGCAGCAGCGGGCGCCCGCCGTCGTGCTCCCACACCCGCACCATCACGACGAACTGGCGACCGCCGATGCGCATCACGTCGCCGACGACGGGCGCGGTGGTGTGCTGGGACCAGAAGTCGGGCAGCGACACGCCCTCTCTGCGGACCCAGGCCTGGTCATCGGCGGTGAAGGCAATAGCGATGGCGACCTGCGGCGCTGGCATGGGCATTTCCTCGATGGTGACACGACTGGACAGTGGGCCTAGACTGCGAGCGTACCGCGGACGGCGGTGGCGCATCAGAGCACCAGAGCAGTGCCGTCAACCTAGGGATATCAAGCCCGGGGCCGTCAGGGAGAATACCGAAAGCCGAAGGATCTGCGCCCACGTCGAGGGGACATCCGGTTCGGCGGCACTGCAGGAGAAGCGAGCCATGGCTCGACTCAAGGGTCCGACGGATGTACCTCGGGTCGTCTGGCGCATCAGCACCAACGCGCCCCAAGGCGAGTACATCGATTACAGCGCTCAGGCGGCCGCCCGGGCGGCGAAGATCCAGAATCTCGAGGATCTGGACAAGATGGACCCGCGCGAGTACAGCTGGCTGGCGTCTTCGCTTGAGCTGCTCGGCGGTGTCGGCGTGACCGAGACGCCGATGGACACGCTTCCCGGCGAACTGATCGACGAATTCTTCAAGCGCTGAGGGGCGGCAGGCGTGACGACGGTCGTCGCGCTGGACGCGCCCTGCTGGTTGGCATCCGCGGGTCGCAACGAACGCGACAGCAGCAGCACCGGAATCAATCCCACCAGCACGATCGCCAGCGATGGCAAGGCTGCCTCACCGAGGCGCTCGTCTCGGGCCAGCTGGTAGGCCACCACCGCCAGGGTGTCGCTGTTGAAGGGCCGCAGCACCAGCGTGGCCGGCAGCTCCTTCATCACATCGACGAACACCAGCAGCAGTGCCGCGATCCAGGCCCGGCGCAGCAGCGGGGCATGCAGTTCGCGCCACAGCCTCCAGCCTGTCACGCCCAGCATGCGCGCGGTCTCGTCGATGCTGCCGGGCACCCGCGCATAGCCGGACTCCACCGACTGCAACGCCACCGACACGAAAAGCGCACGAGGTAGGCGTACATCAGGCCGAAGAGCGTGCCCGTGACCAGCGCCGTGGTGCCGACTCTGCGGAAACCGCGCCTGCAGCCAGCCCACCGGCAGCAGGATGCCGACCGCGACCACGGCGCCGGGCACGGCGTAGCCCAGTGACACCACGCGAGCGCTCCAGCGCAATGGCCCGGTCGGACGCAGCCGCAGCGCAAAGCCGAGCAGCAGCGCCATGCCAGTGGCCAGCAGGGCTGCGATGGACGCCAGCTTGAAGCTGGTCCACGACCACTGCGCAAAACGCGCCAGTGGCAGGCCGAGCTCGGGCACTCTGGCCTTCCTGCCAGACGAGCCGCAAGAGCACGAGCGCTGGCAGGATGAAGCCCAGGAGCACCGGCATCGCGCAGACCAGCACGGCCAAGGCCGCCGGTCCTCCCTTGAGGCGCAGGGGCGCGGCCTCCGCTGCCTGCGCCGAACCAGCGCGGGTACCGGCAAACCGCAAACGCCGCTGCGCACGCTGTTCCAGCCAGAGCAGCATGCCGACCACCAGCAGCAGCATCGAGGCCAGCTGTGCGGCGGCGGCGCGGTCGTCCATCACCAGCCAGGCCTTGTAGATGCCGGTGGTGAAGGTCTGCAGGCCGAAGTAGGAACCCACACCGTAGTCGGCCAGGGTTTCCATCAGCGCCAGCGCCACGCCGGCGGCCAGCGCCGGACGGGCCAGTGGCAGCGCGACCTCGCGGACCCGGCGCGCCGGTGCCGGCGCCGAGCAGGCGCGCCGCTTCCATCAGCGGCACGGCCCGTTCGCCCAGGGCCGCGCGGGTGAGCAGGTACACATAGGGATAGAGGCACAGCACGAACAGCACCGCCGCGCCCCACAGGCTGCGCACGTCGGGCCAGAGCGCACCCTGCGCCCCGGTGAGCGCCCGCAGCCCGGTCTGCAGGGGGCCGCTGAACTGCAGGAAGTCGGTGGCCGCGTAGGCCAGCACGTAGGCCGGCATCGCCAGCGGCAGCAGCAGGGCCCACTCGAAGCAGCGTCGCAGCGGGAAATCGAACAGAGTCACCAGCGCGGCCGTTGCGCCGCCGACCAGCGCGACACCCGACGCCCACGACAGACGCCAGCAGCAGCGACTGCAGGGCGTAGTCGGGCAGCACCGTGGCGAACTGGTGGCGCAAGCACCGACCAGCTGGCAGCGTCCAGCCCGAGCCACGAGCCCAGCACCACCAGCACAGGCACGGCGAGCAGCAGGCAGGCGAGGATCAGAGGCGGGAACATGCCGGGGGACAGTGTGAGCGACCGGCGCTGCCCCAGCGCTTGACGCTGCGACAACTTCGTGATGCGAACGATTCTTGTTCTATCGGTCTCGTCGCTATCATAGGCCCATGTTCCTGCAACTCGATCAGGTGGGCGTTCGCTACGCTGGATCGGCCGCCAGCCGGCCAGCGGTCGAAGGGGTGTCGCTCGGCCTGCGTGCCGGGCAGATCGGCGTGCTGATCGGTCCGTCGGGATGCGGCAAGACCACGCTGCTGCGCGCCATCGCCGGGCTGGAACGCCTGGCCGCCGGGCGCATCCTGCATCGACGGCGAGGTGCTCAGCGACGCCGCGGGCGGCACTGCATGTGGCGCCGGAGCAGCGTCGCATCGGCATGGTGTTCCAGGACTACGCCCTGTTTCCTCACCTCAGCGTGGAGGCCAACGTCGCCTTCGGCCTGCGCCATCTGGACGCAGCGCAGCGGCGCACGCGCACCCAGGAAGTGCTCGACCTGGTCGGGCCTGGCCCATGCCGCGCAGCGCGCCCCGCACCAACTCTCGGGCGGCCAGCAGCAGCGCATCGCACTGGCCCGTGCGCTGGCGCCGCAATCCGCGCCTGCTGCTGCTGGACGAGCCCTTCTCCAGCCTCGACGTCGACCTTCGCGAGCGGCTCGCCCAGGAGCTGCGCGGCATCCTCAAGCAGGCCGCAGACCACGGCGCTGTTCGTCACCCACGACCAGCTGGAGGCCTTCGCGCGTCGGCGACCTGATCGGCGTCATGCACCGAGGGCGCCTCGAACAGTGGGACGACGCCTACACCCTGTACCACCGGCCGGCGACCCGCTTCGTGGCCGATTTCATCGGGCACGGCGTGTTCACGCCGGCGCAGATCGTCGCCAGCGAGCGGCCGGCAGCGCTGATGCGCACCCCGCTGGGCGACCTGGGCGACGTCGCAGGAATGCCCGCTGCCCGAGGCCTACGAAGGGCGCTGTGCGACGTGCTGCTGCGCGCCGACGACATCGTCCACGACGACGCCGCGCCCGGTGAAAGCGCGCATCGAACGCAAAGCGTTTCGCGGCTCCGAGTTTCTTTACACGTTGCGCCTGGCCAGCGGCGAGCAGGCTCATGGCCCACGTGCCGTCCCACCACGACCACCACGTGGGCGAGTGGATCGGCATCCGTGCCGAGGTGGACCACGTGGTGACCTTCGCGCCGTGAAACCGGCCTGAGCCGCCGCCCCCGGGTTGCGCGGTCCAAGCCACCTGCTCGACGTGCAACTTTCCCGGGGCCGCGACGACTCCAAGCACGGGCTCGCGGACATATACTGGATTCGGCACTCGTCCGCAGCGGGCAAGGCAAGGCACATCGGAAAGGGCTGTCGATGGGAACGAAACTCAAAGTCGCAGGATGGCTGGCCGTTGGGCGCCGTGGCCGGGTGCGCTCACGACGATGCAGTTCCAGGCCATCGCGCGCAGTTCGGTCTCCCAGCTGCCGCTCGAGGAGCTGCAGCAGCTCGCCGCCGTGTTCGGCATGGTCAAGAGCGACTACGTCGAGCCGGTCGACGAGAAGAAGCTCATCAACGACGCGATCTCGGGCATGGTGTCCGGGCTCGACCCGCATTCGCAGTATCTTCGACAAGAAGACCTTCAAGGAATTCCGCGAAGGCACGACCGGCCGGTTCGTCGGCGTGGGCATCGAGATCGGCATGGAAGACGGCCTGGTCAAGGTGGTCTCGCCGATCGAGGGCTCGCCCGCGTTCCGCGCCGGGCTGAAGAGCGGCGACCTGATCACCAAGATCGACGACACCGTCGTCAAGGGCCTGACGCTGGACCAGGCCGTCAAGAAGATGCGCGGCGAGCCCAACACCAAGGTGGTGCTGACGCATCTTCCGCAAGGCCGAGAGCCGCAGCTTCCCGGTGACCATCATGCGCGAGGAGATCCGCCAGCAGAGCGTGCGCGCCAAGGTCGTCGAGCCGGGCTACGCCTGGCTGCGCGTGAGCCAGTTCCAGGACCGCACGGTCGACGACTTCGCCCGCAAGGTCGAAGAGATCTACAAGCAGGATCCCGAACCTCAAGGGCCTCGTGCTCGACCTGCGCAACGACCCGGGCGGCCTGCTCGAAGGCGCGGTGGCCATCTCGGCGGCCTTCCTGCCGAACGACGCCGTCGTCGTGACGACCAACGGCCAGATCGCCGACTCCAAGGCCACCTTCAAGGCCTCGCCCGAGTTCTACCTGCGCCGCGGCGGCACCGACCCGCTGCGCAAGCTGCCCGACGCGATCAAGAAGGTGCCGCTGGTGGTGCTGGTCAACGAAGGCTCGGCCTCGGCCAGCGAGATCGTCGCCGGCGCGCTGCAGGACCACAAGCGCGCCACCATCATGGGCGCGCAGACCTTCGGCAAGGGCTCGGTGCAGACGGTGCGCCAGCTCTCGCCCGACACCGCCCTGAAGATCACGACGGCGCGCTACTACACGCCCAGCGGCGCGTCGATCCAGGCCAAGGGCATCGTGCCCGACGTGATGCTCGACGAGACCGCCGAAGGCAACGTGTTCGCCGCCCTGCGCGTGCGCGAGGCCGACCTCGAGAAGCACATCGGCAGCGGCAAGGGCGCCGAGCAGAAGGACGAGGCGCGCGAGAAGGCCCGCGAGGAAGCCCGCAAGAAGCTCGAGGAAGACGCGGCCAAGAAGGCAGCCAGCGCCGCCCAAGCCGCTGCCCGAGTTCGGCAGCGCCGAAGACTTCCAGCTGGTGCAGGCGCTCAACCGCCTGAAGGGCAAGCCGGTGCTGGTCAGCAAGACCATGGTCGAGCGCAAGGCCGAGGCCGACGACCAACTGAGCGACAGCCCGCGCCGTGTCGGCAACGCCCGCACCTGCGGGCGTTGTTGTTTGCATGCTCTGCCCATGAACCCGCACGTCGACACGAACCCAGCGTCCGATCCCGCGCCGCGGCAAGGGCGGCGCCGGAGCTGAGCGACGACACAACTGCTGCGCTACTCGCGCCACATCCTGCTCAACGAGCTGGGCATGGAGGGTCAGCAGCGCCTGCTCGGCGCGCGAGCGCTGGTGATCGGCGCCGGTGGGCTGGGTTCGCCGGTGGCGCTGTACCTGGGCACGGCCGGTGTCGGCACGATCACCCTGGTCGACGACGACACCGTCGACCTGACCAATCTGCAGCGCCAGATCGCGCACCACCTCGATCGCGTCGGCCTGCCCAAGGTGGACTCCGCCGCGCGCAGCATCGCGGCGATCAATCCGGAGGTGCACGTGACCAGGCTGCAAGAGCGCGCTGATGCAGCGCGCCTGGACGCGCTGGTGGCCGAGGCCGACGTGGTGCATCGACTGCAGCGACAACTTCGCCACCCGGCAGGCGGTCAACGCCGCCTGCGTGCGCACGCGCAAGCCGCTGGTGTCGGGTGCGGCGATCGGTTTCGACGGCCAGATCTCCGTGTACGACACCCGCGACCCGGACGCTGCCCTGTTATGCCTGCATGTTCCCGCCGGAAGCCACCGTCGAGGAGACACGCTGCGCCACCATGGGCGTGTTCGCGCCGCTGGTGGGCATCATCGGCAGCATGCAGGCGGCCGAGGCGCTCAAGCTGATCGCCGGTGTGGGCAGCTCGCTGGCCGGGCGGCTGCAGATGCTCGACGCGCGGGCGATGGAGTGGAACGAGATCCGCCTGCGGCGACATCCCGCCTGCCCGGTGTGCTCGGGCGTGCGCAAGACGCGCTGACAAGTCTGCGGCGCAAGCGGCGCGGCATCGTCCACCGCTGCGTCCGTGTGAGTCCCTGCGCTACTCCGCGGTGATCTTCGCCGCGCGCGATCACCTTGGCTCCAGCGCTCGATCTCGTTGGCCAGGAACGGCGCGAACTGCGTGCCGGGCCGCGCGCATCCACGCGGAAGCCCTGGGTGCGCGCACGCTCTTCGATGTCGGGCGTGGCCATGATCTTCACCACCTCGGCGCCGAGCTTGGCCACCACCGCGTCGGGCGTGCTCGGCCGGCGCCATGATCGCCGGTCCAGTTCTCGACCTGCAGCTGCGGCAGGCCGGCTTCGGCGGTGGTCGGCACGTCGGGCACCAGCGGGTGACGCGCGCGCGCTGGCGAGCGCCAGCGCGCGCAGCTTGCCGCTCTTGACGTGGGCGATGCTCTCGGGAAAGTTGGAGAAGATCACGTCGAGCTGGCCGCCGATCAGGTCGGTCATCGATGGCGCGCCGCCCTTGTAGGGCATGTGCTGGATCTCGGTCTTCTGCAGTTCGTTGAACAGCGCCAGCGTCAGGTGCGGCGGCGTGCCGTTGCCGCTCGAGCCGGCGTTGAGCTTGCTTCGCCTTGGCCTGGGCGACCAGATCGGCCACGTCCTTGATCGGGCTGGCGGCGGGCACGACGATCAGCATCGGCGAGCCGGCGAGCAGCGCCACCGGCCGCAGGTCCTTCTGGAAGTCGTAGCTGGCGCTTGCCCTTGAACAGCGTCACGTCTGGCCGCGTGGGCCAGCGTGATGGCCAGCAGCGTCTGGCCGTCGCCGGCGGCCTTGGCCACCTCGGCCGCGCCGATCTGCGCCGCCGCCACCGGGCTTGTTGTCGATGACGACGTTCACGCCCCAGCGCTTGCCAAGCTGCTGGCCGACCAGGCGCGCCATCACGTCGGTCAGGCCGCCCGGCGGGAAGGGCACGACGTAGCGCAGCGTGGCGCCGGCCTTCGGATAGTCGCCGGCCTGCGGCCCAGGCCGAGGGCGCCCAGGCGATGACGGGCAGCAGCAGGTGGCGGCCTTGATCAGCTCACGTCGTTGCATTCACTGTCTCCTGGAGGAGGCTGCATGCGTGCCGCGGGACGGGCATCGTGCAACCGATGTCGATATGCGAAAAACGTCGATGGCGCCGGGAAGCAGTCACGGTCGGCGCGCTGCGAGCCGCTGCGTCAGGCGCCGCGCCACTTGCGACCAGCGCGTCGGGCACCTCGAGGCCCATCGGCCTCGGCCTGCCGGCGCAGCGCCTCGCGCCGTGCGCCGGGCAGGCGCACGCCGTCGTCGCGCAGCATCTCGGCGACCAGCACCTCGATGCGGTCGAGGTAGGCGTCGTGCGCCCGCCAGGGCGCCGGGGTCGATCACGATGAAGGCCTGGCCGATGCCCGGCCGGTTGCCCTCATCGACGAAGAAGCTCGAGGCCTCGAAGCCGAACTGCGCGCCGATCAGCGCGGTCACCAGCAACTCGACCATCAGCGCCAGCATCGCGCCCTTGGGCGACGACACCGCGCCGAGCGGCAGCATCGAGCCGGCCAGGCCGGCCTTCGGGTCGGTGGTGGGCTGGCCGTCGGCGTCCAGCGCCCAGCCGGGCGGGATGGCTGCGGCCTTCCTTGGCCGCCACCATCAGCTTGCCGCGCGCCACTTCCGACAGGCTCAGGTCGATCATCAGCGGATCGCGCGCCCCCGGCGCGTTCGGATCGGGTCGCCGGGAAACACCGCCGCCACCGGGTTGGTGCCGAAGACCGCGTGCCTGCCGCCGGCCGCCGGCATCGCCGCCGGCGAGTTGGCGAAGCCCAGCCCCACCATGCCGGCGGCGGCCGCCGCGCGCAGGTGGTCGACGATCACGCCCGCAGTGGTGGCTGCGCACCACGCCGGCGAAGGCCACGCCGTGCTCGCGCGCCGCGCGATGGCCTCGCGCACCGCCAGATCGCAGGCCGGGAAGGCCAGGCCCTCGCTGCGCATCGACCACCAGGGCCGCGCCCTTGCGGCTGCGCACCACCGGCACGCGCCGCGCCATCGACCCGGCCGTTGCGCAGGTGGGTGGCGTACTGCGGCACGCGCGCTCAGGCCGTGCGAGCCCAAGCCCCTGCGACTCGGCCAGCACCAGCGCCCGCGCGGTGGACTCGGCCATGGCCGGCGTGCGCGCCGGCGCGCTGCAGCGCGGCAGCGACCAGCGCCTGCGGCCTCGGTCGGTCGACGAGTTTCATGCCAGTGCCTCCAGCACCTTGTCGGCGATGAGGAAGCTCACGCGCTCGTTGGACTCGGTGCTGACGCCGGCGATGTGCGGCGTCAGCACCAGGTTGGGGCAGCCGTCGAAGTGCGGCGCGGCCGGCAGCGGCTCGCGCTCGAACACATCGATGCGCGGCGCCGCCCAGCTGGCCGGCGCGCAGCGCTGCGGCCAGCGCGGCCTCGTCGACGATGCCGCCGCGCGCGGTGTTGATCAGCACCGCGCCCGGCTTCATCGAGGCGATGCGCGCCGCGTCGAACAGGCCGCGCGTGCGATCGCACCAGCGGCACATGCAGGCTCACCACGTCGGCCGTGCGGATCAGCTCGTCCAGCCCGACGCAGCGCCACGCCGTGTTCGGCGAAGGCCGGGTGGTCGCGGTCCATCATCGCGTCGAAGGCGACCACGTGCATGCCCAGGCCCTTGCGCGAGGCGGGCCGTCAGCTGGCCGATCGAGCCGAAGCCGATGAGGCCGAGCGTCTTGCCGGCGATCTCGCGGCCGTTGGACAAGCGCGTTGCGCGGCCATTGGCCGGCGGCGACCGCGGCGGTCGAGAGGTAGGCGCCGCGCAGCAGCAGCATCGCCGTGCCGACCACGTACTCGGCCACCGCACAGCGCATTGGCGCCGGTGGCCGGAATCACCGTCATGCCCGCGCGGCCTCGCAGGCCGGCACGTCGATGTTGTCGAGCCCGACGCCGAGGCGGCCGACCACCCTGCAGCGTTGCGCCAGGCGGCGAGCAGCGTCGCCGCGCACCTGCGTGCGGTTGCGCACGATGATGCGCGTCGGCGCGTGCAGCTTCGGCGAGCAGGCGCGGCGCGTCGTCGACCAGCTTCGGCGTCGTACAGCACGTCGTGCCTCGCGCGCAGCTGCGCCACGGCGCGCTCGTCCATGAACTCGGTGATGACGATGCGGCCATGCGCGCCCTGTCAGGCGCGACTCGTACAGCCGCGTCATCACGAACTCGCGGTGGCCCAGCGCCTCGGCCGCCGTGAGGCGGCCGTTGGCGGTGCGCAGCATGTTCTCGAGCAGCTTGTCGCCGGCCTGGTCGAGCGTGATCTCGCGCTGCAGCAGGCCCGAGGTGTCGACGTCGATGTGCTCGCTCATCAGTGCGCACGGTGCGCGGGTTGGCGCAGATCTTGATCACCGGCAGGATCGGGTTGCCGATGACGTTGCCCTGGCCGGTGGGGAAGAAGTGCACCACGAAGCCCGAGGCCGCGCACAGCGTCACCATCTCGGCCGCCGCGCTCGACGAATCCATGAACCACAGGCCCGGGTGCGTGGGCATCTCGGCCTTGTCGATCACGCCGTCCACCGTGCATTTCTTGCCGATCTTCTGGATGTTGCCCAGCGCCTTCTCCTCGATCGTGGTCAGGCCGCCGGCGATGTTGCCCTTGGTCGGCTGGCTCTCGGACAGGTCGCTGGTCTTGTGGCGGTTGATCACGTCCTGGTAGCGGTTGAACATGAACATGAACTGCTCGCGCACCTTGTCGCTGGCGCAGCGCGCGGCCACGATCTGCTCGCCGCCCGGTGAGCTCGGTGGTCTCGCCGAAGCACAGGTAGTTGCCCAGCGGGTGCAGCTTGTCGAAGGCGTTGCCGACGGTCGGGTTGGCGCCGCAGCCGCTGGTGGTGTCGCTCTCGCCGCACTTGGTGCTGACCCACAGCTCGTGGATCGGGCACACCTCGCGCTGCTTCTCGCTGGCCCACTGCACGTACTCGCGCGCGGCCTTGCTGGCGCGCATGATCGTGTCGTGGTCGCCGTGGCCTTCGATGCCGAAGCCGACCACCGGCTTGCCCGTGGTGGCGATGCCGTCGACCACCTTCTTGGTCCAGCCGTCCTCGATGCCGATGACGACGACCGCCGCCACGTTCGGGTTGCAGCCCGCGCCGATGAGCGTGCGGAAGTGCAGGTCCAGGTCGGCGCCGAACTGCAGGCGGCCGTAAGGGTGCGGGATGGCCATCGTGCCCTTGATGTTGTGGGCCACGGCCTCCGCGGCCGCGTTGGACAGGTCGTCCAGCGGCAGGATGATGACGTGGTTGCGCACGCCGACGCGGCCGTTCTCGCGCCGGTAGCCGAGGAAGGTGGTGTTCTTGGAAATGATGCTCATGGGATGGGTCCTCCGGCTCACCAGCGCTTGGTCTTGATGTTCTGCACGTGGGCGTGTTCGCCCGCCTTGATGGGCGCGACCACCTTGCCCATGTCGATGCCGTACTTGATGACCGTGTCGCCGACGGCCATGTCGCGCAGCGCCACCTTGTGGCCGATGGGGATGTCCTGCTGGGCCTGGACGCTGATGGTCATTGGTCCTCGTCCATGATCCAGCCGGTCATCGCCATGCCGGCCTTCACACCCTCGACCACCACGACCGCGACGGTGTCCTGGGCGTCGTGCAATACGAAATGAATCACGTGGCTGTCTCCTCGGTTGGTCCGAAGGCGCGAGTGTTGCGGACGGAATCCCGGACGTCAAACGAGTCATCTAGATGACTTGGTTGTATGGCGGCTTGCCCCTACAGTCTCGCGCAGTCATGAGCACCCACGTTGCCGCCACCTCATCCCGCCGCGCAGGTGCGCGCGCCGGGGCTGCCTTCCGCCCGATCGCGCCCGGCGCGGCCGGCATCGCTGCTGTACCGCGAGGTCAAGCGTGCGCTGCTGCGCGCCATCGAGGCCGGCACCTGCCCGCCCGGCCACGCGCTGCCCAGCGAGGCCGAGCTGTCGGTCGCGCTCGGGGTGTCCATCGGCACGCTTCGCAAGGCGGTGGACGAACTGGTGGCCGAGCACCTGCTGGTGCGGCGCCAGGGTCGCGGCACCTTCGTCGCCACCCACGGCGCAGACCGGTTCCTGTTCCAGTTCTTCCACGTCGAGCGCCGCGACGGCCTGCGCGAGGTGCCGGACGTCGATCTGGTCTCGTTCGAGCGCCAGCGCTGTGACGAGGATGCGGCGCAGGCGCTGGGTCTGCGGCTGGCCGATCCGGTGATCCAGATCGAGAACCGCCTCCGCCTGCAAGGCCAGGCGGTGGTGTACGACCGCATCACCTTGCCGGCCACGCTGTTCAAGGGCCTGACCGAGAAGCGTCTGCGCGAGCGGCCGGGCACGATCTACCAGCTCTACCAGTCGGAGTTCGGCATCACCGTCGTGCGTGCGCTGGAGCGAGCACGCGCCTGGGCGGCCGATCGTGCGGCAGCCCGCGTGCTCGGCGTGGGTCTGGGCACGCCGGTCATGCAGGTGCATCGCACCGCCCTCACCTTTGGCGACCGCCCGGTGGAACACCGCGTCTCGGTCATCGACACCCGCCAGCACGACTACGTGAACCTGCTGTCCAAGCCGGCCCACGGCGCATGAGGCCCGCCTCCGCGCTGGCGCAGCTGCAGTCCTGGCTGCCGGGCAGCCTGCTGGCGGGGGTGATCGCCATCGCGGCCACCTTCGTGTCGGTGTTGCATGGCGGACCACAGCTGCTCTACGCGCTGTTCTTCGGCGTGGCGTTCCACTACCTGAGCCAGGAGCCCCGCACCAAGCCGGGCATCGAGTTCTGTTCGCGCACGGTGCTGCGTTTCGGCGTCGGCCTGCTCGGCGCGCGCATCACGGCCACTCAGATCGTCGGACTCGGCTGGACCACCGCGCTGATCGTGATCGCCGCCGTGGTCAGCACCATCGCCTGCGGGCACCTGCTGGCCAGGCGCCTTGGCCTCTCGCGCGGGCAAGGCATCCTGGCCGGGGGTTCGGTCGCCATCTGCGGCGCATCGGCGGCCCTGGCACTGTCAGCCGTGCTGCCGCGGGAGAAGGATGGCGACCGCTTCACGCTGCTGGTGGTGGTGACGGTCACCGCACTGTCCACCCTGGCCATGGTGGTCTACCCGCTGATCGCACGGGCACTGGGGCTCAGCCCGCAGATGGCCGGGCTGTTTCTCGGCGGCTCCATCCACGATGTCGCCCAGGTGGTGGGGGCCGGCTACACGCTCGGCCCGGTCGACCGGTGACTACGCCACCATCGTCAAGCTGTTCCGTGTCTCGATGCTGGCGGTGGTGGTGGTGATCGTGTCGGCCGCTTTCAAGGGTGCGCGTGAGCAGGCCAACCTGGCCGCCGAGGGCAAGCCGGCACCCCAGGCACTCGTGCCTTGGTTTCTGTGGATGTTCGTGGCGATGGTCGCGATCAACTCCATGGGCTGGATCGCCGCGGATGCACAGCAGGCCCTGAACGCACTCTCCCGCGGATGCCTGGTGGTGGCCATAGCCGCGCTGGGCATCAAGACATCCTTCATGCAGCTGGCGCGCGCCGGCTGGCGCCCATTCGCCCTGCTCGCGATCGAGACGCTCTGGATGGCGGCGCTGGTGCTGGCGGCGATCCTCACTCTGCGCTGAGGGCCCGCCCCGACGCGCCATCGGGGTATTGCGGCCGGCAGCAAAGCGCGAGACGCTGGCCCACCACCTCGGTGGCACTTGCGCCGGTCGTGCGGCCGCCTGTTCTGGAGCTTTTCAGGAGCGCCTGGTGCGGGTGCTGGCCACTTCCAGGCCGAAGCGATCGCGCTGGATACCCGATGTGCCCACCTGCACCGAACAGCGCTTCGGCACGCGCAGCAGGTGGAGTCTTGCGGCACCTTCATGCTGGGCCAGGCGGTGCAGGCCGCGAGCGCCACCTGGGAGCCGATCGTCAAGCGCGCCGGCGCATTGTCCCGCCGCGGGGCTGTAGGGGCCTGCGGACGCCTGGCGTTAAGCTGCGCGCCATGGACAAGAAACACGACCTGACTGCCCGCAACTTTCCCTCGGCCGAAGAGGAGGCGGTTTCCGAGGCCGCCCTCGCACCGTCGCGCTACGCCGGCCCGGAGAGCGCCTACCGCCTGGCCTTCACCGACACCGAGTTCCTGCTGCGCGAGGAGCTGCGCCCGGTGCGAATGCAGCTCGAGCTGCTCAAGCCGGAGATGGTGCAAAGCCAGCACGGCATCGTCTCCACCATCGTCATCTTCGGCAGCGCGCGCATCCTGCCGCCCGAAGCGGCGCAGGCGCGCCTGGCCGCGGCTCATGCAGCAGGCGCCGACGCGCAGGCGCTGCGCGCCGTCGAGATGCAGGTGACCATGTCACGCTACTACGACGAGGCGCGGCGCTTCTCGGCCATCGTGACCGAGAAGTCCCGCGCGCATGGACAGCCCGGTCTATGTGGTCACCGGCGGCGGCCCCGGCATCATGGAAGCCGGCAACCGTGGCGCGCACGAGGTCGGCGGCAAGAGCATCGGACTGAACATCGTCCTGCCGCACGAGCAGGAGCCCAACCCGTACATCACGCCGGAACTGTGCTTCCAGTTCCACTACTTCGCGCTGCGCAAGATGCACTTCCTGATGCGCTCGATCGCGCTGGTGTGCTTCCCCGGCGGCTTCGGCACGCTCGACGAGACTGTTCGAGATGCTCACGCTGACGCAGACCGGCAAGTCGCCGCAAGCGCCCGATCCTGCTGTTCGGGCGCGACTTCTGGGAGCGTCTGATCAACTTCGATCTGCTCATCGAGACCGGCATGATCAGCGCCCGACGACGTGAACCTGTTCCACTTCGTCGAGACCGCCGAAGAGGCCTGGGCCGCGCTGGCTGCGGAATACGGCTTCGACGCTGCCCGAAACCCAGACCGGCGAGTTCGCCGACGACATCTGAGGACTTGCGCATGAAGCCGGCCGTCAGCCTGATCGGCGCGCCCACCGACATCGGCGCGGGCACACGCGGCGCCAGCATGGGCCCGGAGGCGCTGCGCGTGGCCGACCTGGCGCCGGTGCTCGAGAGCCATGGCCTGGAAGTCATCGACCGCGGCAACCTCAGCGGCCCCGCCAACCCCTGGCTGCCGCCGATCGACGGCTACCGCCACCTGGCCGAGGTGGTGGTCTGGAACCGGGCCGTGCACGAGGCCGTGCACGCTGAACTGAAACTGGCGCGGCTGCCCATCCTGCTGGGCGGCGACCATTGCCTGGGCATCGGCTCGATCAGCGCGGTGGCGCGGCACTGCCGCGAAACCGGCAAGAAGCTGCGCGTGCTG
This sequence comes from uncultured beta proteobacterium, assembly GCA_963739925.1. Lineage (GTDB taxonomy): Bacteria > Pseudomonadota > Gammaproteobacteria > Burkholderiales > Burkholderiaceae_C > CAVUBY01. The sequence goes on from CAVUBY010000004.1 coordinate 654,606, forward strand.
TGGCTGGACGCACATGCCGACTTCAACACCAACCTGCTCACACCCAGCGGCAACATCCACGGCATGCCGGTGGCCTGCCTGTGCGGCCACGGACCGCAGGCACTTGATCGAGATCGGCGGCCAGGTGCCGGCGACTCAGCCCAAGTGGATCGAGCAGATCGGCATCCGCAGCGTCGACCCTGGCGAGAAGCGCTTCGTGCACCAGGTCGGGCTGGAAGTGTTCGACATGCGCTACATCGACGAGATGGGCATGCGCCACACCATGGAACTCGCGCTCGCCACGCTGGACGCCAACACCCATCTGCATGTGAGTTTCGACGTCGACTTCCTCGACCCGGACATCGCGCCCGGCGTGGGCACCACGGTGCCCGGCGGCCCGACCTACCGCGAAGCGCAGCTGTGCATGGAGATGATCGCCGACACCGGCCGGCTGGCCTCGCTCGACGTGATGGAGCTCAACCCGGCGCTGGACGTGCGCAACAAGACCGCCGACGCTCGCGGTGGATCTGATCGAGTCCTGTTCGGCAAGAGCACGCTGATGCGGGCGTCCTGATCGCCACCACCTGCCATGGGGCGCTGGGGCGCCCTGGCGAGCCCCAGCCACGGTGCCTAGGAGCACGGCCCGTGCTGCCTGCGAAACACCCAGGGCTCGACAGCGCCCGCGTCAGCGAACAAGCCGCGCCGCGCCGCGCGGGCTTCGCGCTGCAGCGCCGCGTAGGGACCAGGGTGGCGGTGAAAGCGCGCGCTCCAGGCATGGCCCTCTCGGACCATCCAGGCGCCCAGGTCTTCGCCATTGTCGAGCTGCAGGCCGCCGATCAGGCGGCCGTGTGCATCGCGTCCACGCGCCGGAACCAGCACATGCTGCTTCAAGGCCCGTGCGCTGAGGGCCTGGGCAGCCTGTGCGCCCCAGGCCTGGCAACGCTCCGGCGCGTCGATGCCCTGCAGACGCACCTTGACCGGCTTGCGGTTCGCGTCGTCCGGGCGCACCCAGACCGTGTCGCCGTCGCTCACCCGGGTGACAGTGCCTCGCAGTGTCTGTGTGTGCACCGGCCCGGACATCAAGAGCAGCGCCCCGGACAGCAGCAGCGTCTCGACCCAGCCAATAGTCATAATCGATGATCGGAATTGAATCAATCAAACCACACAATGACGCGGCGCAGCAATACTCCTCTCCATCGCAGCGTTTCATGGCGCTGTCCGACGATTCTCATCGATCCCCTTTTCAACCCACGGAGTCATCCATGTCCCTGATCAACACCCAAGTCCAGCCGTTCAAGACCCAGGCCTTCCACAACGGCAAGTTCGTCGAAGTCAGCGACCAGACCCTCAAGGGCCATTGGTCTGTGCTGATCTTCATGCCGGCCGCCTTCACCTTCAACTGCCCGACCGAGATCGAAGACGCGGCCGAGCACTACGCCGAGTTCCAGAAGCTCAGGACCGAGGTCTACATCGTCACGACCGACACGCACTTCTCGCACAAGGTGTGGCACGAGACCAGCCCGGCCGTCGGCAAGGCCAAGTTCCCGCTGGTGGGCGACCCGACCCACACGCTGACCAATGCCTTCGGCGTGCACATCCCCGAAGAAGGCCTGGCGCTGCGCGGCACCTTCGTCATCAACCCCGATGGCGTGATCAAGACCGCCGAGATCCACACAACGAGATCGCCCGTGACGTGAAGGAAACCGTGCGCAAGCTCAAGGCCGCCCAGTACACCGCCGCCAACCCCGGCCAGGTGTGCCCGGCCAAGTGGAACGAAGGCGCCAAGACGCTGACCCCGTCGCTCGACCTCGTCGGCAAGATCTGACGACCCACCCCCGAAGCGCCTCCGGCGCGCCCGCCAGGCGGCTCCGCCAGCGGCCCGGCATGCCGGTTCCGCGGCGACCGCTCGATCGCATCGGAGCACTGCCATGCTGGACGACAGCCTCAAGTCCCAGCTCAAGACGCTACCTCGAGCGCGTGACGCAGCCGGTCGAGCTGGTGGCCTCGCTCGACGACCGGCCCGCGTCGCACGAGATGCGCGAGCTGCTCGACGAGATCGGCGCGCTCAGCGACAAGATCAGCGTGCGGCACGACGGCAGCGATGCGCGCCGGCCCTCGTTCTCGATCAGCCGCGTGGGCGCCGACATGGGCGTGCGTTTCGCCGCCATCCCGATGGGCCACGAGTTCACCTCGCTGGTGCTGGCGCTGCTGCAGGCCGGCGGCCACCCGCCCAAGGTCGAGGCCGACGTGATCGAGCAGATCAAGGGCCTGGACGGCGACTTCGTCTTCGAGACCTACATGTCCCTGACCTGCCACAACTGCCCGGACGTGGTGCAGGCGCTGAACCTGATGGCGGTGCTGAACCCGCGCATCCGGCACGTGGCCATCGACGGCGGCCTGTTCCAGGCCGAGGTCGATGCGCGCCAGATCATGGCCGTGCCGATGGTCTTCCTGAACGGCGAGATGTTCAGCTCCGGCCGCATCGAGCTGGCCGAGATCCTGGCCAAGATCGACACCGGCGCCGCCGCGCGCGATGCCGCCAAGCTCGGCGCCAAGCAGGCCTTCGACGTGCTGATCGTCGGCGGCGGCCCGGCCGGTGCGGCGGCCGCGGTGTATGCGGCGCGCAAGGGCATCCGCACCGGCATCGTGGCCGAGCGCTTTGGCGGCCAGACGCTGGACACGCTGGGCATCGAGAACTTCATCTCGGTGCAGGAAACCGCAAGGCCCGAAGTTCGCCGCCGCGCTCGAAGCGCATGTGCGCAGCTACGGCGTGGACATCATGAACAGCCAGCGCGTGACGGCCATCGAGCCGGCGGCGCAGCATGGGCGGTGACATCACGGTGACGCTGGCCAACGGCGCGGCGCTGAAGAGCCGCTCGGTCATCCTGGCCACCGGCGCGCGCTGGCGCAACGTCAACGTGCCCGGCGAGCAGGAGTACCGCAACAAGGGCGTGGCCTACTGCCCGCACTGCGACGGCCCGCTGTTCAAGGGCAAGAAGGTGGCGGTGATCGGCGGCGGCAACTCCGGCGTCGAGGCCGCGATCGACCTCGCCGGCGTGGTGGCCCACGTCACGCTGATCGAGTTCGCCGACCAGCTCAAGGCCGACGCGGTGCTGGTCAACAAGCTCAAGAGCCTGCCCAACGTGGAGATCCACACCAACGCGCAGACCACCGAGATCACCGGCGCCGACGGCAAGGTCAACGGCCTGGTCTACAAGGACCGCGCCAGCGGCAGCCTCGCACACCGTGGCGCTGGAAGGCGTGTTCGTGCAGATCGGCCTGGTGCCCAACACCGAGTGGCTGCGCGGCACGGTGGAGCTGTCGAAGTACGGCGAGATCATCATCGACGACAAGTGCGCCACCAGCCTGCCGGGCGTGTTCGCCGCCGGCGACGTGACCACCGTGCCCTACAAGCAGATCATCATCGCCAGTGGCGAGGGCTCGAAGGCGGCGCTGTCGGCCTTCGACCACCTGATCCGCAGCCCGCTCGCCAAGGCGGCTTGAAGAGGTCGGGGCGATGTGCAAGGCGGTATGCCGCTGAACGATGGAGATCGGCCTCAAGTTAATCGCCGAGCAATTGCGCACGCAGGTCATGCGTCGCGAGATGGAGCAGCGGCAGGCTGCGCTGCGCCAGCCGGCCTGGGTGCGCTGCGCAGTTGCGTGGCCATGCCGACGCGCGATCACGACCGCACGGGGCGATCCGCCACCTTCTCCGCGTCGCGGATGATGCGCGCCAGCCGGTCGGCGAGCTTCTCGTTGCTGAGCTTCTCGCGAAAGCGCTCCACCATCAGGGGCAGACTGAACGGACTGGGTGCCTTGAGCTCGACGAACTCGACGCGCTGGCCCGCCATGCGGCGCAGCGTGGCCGACAGGCGCCGGATGTCCAGCTCCTGGCTCAGCACCTCCGACTGCGCCTGCGTGAGCAGCAGGTTGCCGGCGTCGTACTTGCGGAACACCTCGTAGAAAAGGCCGCTCGAAGCCTGCAGCTGGCGCGTGCTCTTGGGCGCACCGGGATAGCCGGTGAAGATGAGGCCCGACACCCGCGCGATCTCGCGAAAACGCCGCTGCGCCAGCTCGCCTGAGTTCAGGCTGGCCAGCACATCGGCCAGCAGGGCTTGCGTGCCGAAGGCGCTCTGGTCGAGCAGCGAGACCACCTCCACCGGCTCGGCGCTGAGCAGCTCGAAGCCGTGGTCGTTCACGCTCAGGCTGAAGGTGTTGGGCGCGTCCCTGGCCAGGCGCCAGGCCAGCAGGCTGGCCAGGCCCAGGTGCACCGATGCGCCCGGCAAAGGGGTAGAGGTAGAGGTGGTGGCCTTCGCGCGAGCGATAGCGCTCGATCAGCAGCGTCTGCGGCGTGGGCAGGCGGGAGAGCTTCGCCTGCGTCTGCAGCATCGGCTGCGCCGCCTGCATCTCGGGCTCGAAGAAGTCACCCTGCGCGGCACCGGCCAGCAGCTCGAGCACCGCGTCGGCGAGCTCGGTGGACAGCGGCATCTTGCCGCCACCCCAGCTCGGCACGATGCCGCGCGACTTCGTCGCCTTGCTGCACATAGGCCGTCATGTCCTGGGTGCGCACGTACTCCAGCACCCGGCCGGCGAAGACGAAGCAGTCGCCCTCGCGCAGCCGGGCGATGAAGCCCTCTTCCATGCTGCCGATCTTGCCGCCCGAGAGGTACTTCACCTGCATCGGTGGCGTCGCCGACGATGGTGCCCACCTGCAGGCGGTGGCGCTTGGCGATGCCGCGGTCGGGCACGCGGTAGACGCCGTCGATCGACTGCACGCGGTGGTACTCCGGGTAGGCAGTGAGGCTGCTGCCGCCGCGCTCGACGAAGACAGCGCCCAGTCGAACTCCTCGCGCGTGAGGTCGCGGTAAGCGTGCGCGGCACGCACCTCGTCGAAGAGCGCATCGGCCTCGAAGCCACCGCCCAGCGCGACGGTGACCAGGTGCTGCACCAGCACGTCCAGCGGCTTCTCGGGCGAGGCGCGCTTCTCGATGCGCCCGGCCTGCGCCGCCCGGCGCGCGGCGGCGGCTTCGACCAGCTCGAGCGTGTTGGTGGGCACCAGCGTGACGCGGCTCGGGCGACCCGGCGCATGGCCGCTGCGGCCGGCACGCTGCAGCAGGCGCGCGATGCCCTTGGCGCTGCCGATCTGCAGCACACGTTCGACCGGCAGGAAGTCCACGCCCAGGTCGAGCGAGGAGGTCGCCACCACCGCCTTGAGCCGACCTTCCTTGAGGCCCAGCTCGACCCACTCGCGCACCTCCTTGTCGAGCGAGCCGTGGTGCAGCGCCACGATGCCGGCCCACTCGGGCCGCTCCTGCAGCAGCAGCTGGTACCAGATCTCGGCCTGCGAGCGGGTGTTGGTGAAGACCAGCGTCGTGCTGCTGCGTTCAATCTCCGCAATCACCGGCTGCTGCATCTGCGCGCCCAGGTGACCGCCCCAGGAGAAACGCCCGGGGTTCAGCGGCAGCAGGGTGTCGATGCTCAGCGTCTTGTCGACCTTGCCCTGCACCAGCGTGCCCTGATGGTGGCCCTGTTGGGGCCCCAGGAGCACGGCCATCGCCTCGGCCAGGTTGCCCAGCGTGGCCGACAGGCCCCACACCGCGAGCTGCGGGTTCCAGCGCGCCAGCCGCGCGATGGCGAGCTGCACCTGCACGCCGCGCTTGTTGCCCATCAGCTCATGCCACTCATCGACGACGACGGTGTGCACGCTCGCCAGCTCGTCGCGCGCCTTCTCGCGCGTCAGCATCAGGCTCAGCGATTCGGGCGTGGTCACGAGCAGCGTGGGCAGGCGCTTGTCCTGCCGCGCACGTTCGGCCGAGGGCGTGTCGCCGCTGCGCTGGCCAAGGGTCCAGTGCGGCGCCAGGTCGGCCAGCGGCAGGCCGAGCGCGCGCGCGGTGTCGGACGCGAGCGCGCGCATCGGCGTGATCCACAGCACCTGCAGGGGCGGTGCACCGCGTGCCGCCGCGGACTCGGGCCGTGCCAGGCCGCGCAGCAGCGCGCCGAGGCCGACGGCGTAGGTCTTGCCCGAGCCGGTGGTGGCGTGCAGCATGCCGCTGCGGCCGGCGAGCATGGCCGCCCACACCTCGCGCTGGAAGGCGAACGGCTGCCAGCCGCGCGCGGCAAACCAGCGGTCGACGGGCTCGGTGCTCACGGTCTGGACGCTCAGACCTCGTTGGACGCCGACACCAGCGAGGACACCAGCGAGGACACCGGCGCGGACACGATCCAGCCCTCGAGCGGATCGATGTCGTCCGGCAGGCCATAGCACGGCTGGCCCGCGGCCCACGCCGCCTGCACCAGGCAGAGCACGGCATCGAGCCGGTCGCCGCTGGCGTCGGCCACCAGCGCGTCGCGCTGCGCGTGGCTCAGGCGCAAGCGCAGGCCGAGGCGGGTGCGACCCTGCTCCAGCGCGTCGATCAGGTCCTTGCGGGCGATGAGGCGCTCAGGCGTCTGGCGCGCCTTGTCATCGCTCTTGTAGGAGCGCGCGCCGATCAGCTCGCGGGCCAGCAGGCCGGGGTAGGCCTCGAGCGCCACCCGGTTCACATCGCCGTCGTGCAATCCGGGCAGATGCAGGCCGGCATCGAGCAACAGCGGCACGCCAGCGTGCAGCATGTAGGCCACCGGCGGGTTCACCCACTTCATCGACGGCGACGATCCGGCCGGGCCGTCGCAGGTGCGGTGCGCGAACTTGCCGCCCACCGGCCGCGCGGCGCAGAACGCCGCGAAGGTGGCGCGGATCTGCTCGCGCGACAGACCGGCGTAGTGGCGCATCAGCGGCAGCCACTGCAGCGGCCAGCCGAGCGTGGTGACCAGTTCGCGCGGTAGACCGAAGGGGAAGTCGAACGCCCCGAGCCACGGCCCCGGCGTGCGCAACCAGGCGGTGAAGCTGGCGTAGTCGGCATGCTCCTCCACGCGCAGCAGGCGCACGGCCGGACCGGCGCATTCGCCCAGCGCCACGGTGACGGGCTTGCGCTTCGTGGGGCGGCTGGTGAAGTCGATGCCGGCAATCAGGGGGTACTGCATCGCATGACGCTAGCACGACCGGCCCAGGCCTCACACCGCGAGCGACACCACCCCGGCGGCGATGCAGGCCGCACCGGCCACGCGTAGGCCGCGATCGCGCTCGCCGAGCAGCCGGCCACCGATCAGCGCGGCGAACAGCATCGACACCTCGCGCGCCGGTGCCACGTGCGACAGCGGCGCGAGGCGCATCGCGTACAGCACCAGCACATAGCCGATGGGGCCGAACACCGCCACCACCAGCGCGTGCTTCCACTGCGTTCGCCAGGCCTCGCGCAACCCGGACGGATCGCGCAGCGCCACCGGCAGCAGGAAGGGGATGCGGATCAGGTTGCCAAACCAGTCGACCAGGATCGGCGACATCAGCAGCACCGCGACCGCGTAACCATCGATCAGCGTGTAGCCGGCGATCAGCGCGCCGGTCATCGCGCCGTAGCCGATTCCCAGTCGCACCCGCGCGCGCTGTGCCGGGTCGTGGGCCTGCGCCCACAGCTGCGGCCCGCCCGCGATGAGGAACACCCCCACCACGATACCGGCCACGCCCGCGAAGCCCAGCAGGGAGAGGCGCTCGCCGAGCAGCAGCACCGCCCCGGTGGCGCTCAGCAGCGGGCCGGTGCCGCGCGCGATCGGGTAGACCACGGTGAGGTCGGCCAGCCGGTAGCCGCGCAACAGCGTGTTGAAGTACAGCAGGTGCACGATGCCGCTGGCCAGCACCGCGGTCCACTCGCGCCAGCCCCACTGCGTGACCACCCCCCATCCGACCCACAGCCCGAGCGGCGCCCAGATCACGCTCACCTGCACCGCCGCGATGAAGGCAAAGCGCTGGTCGCCTCCGGAGTGCTTGGCGACGATGTTCCACAGCGCATGCAGCAAGGCCGCAGTCAGGACAAGCGCAAGGGCGGACAGCGGCATGACCCGGATTGTCGGTGACGGTTCGCCGGACGCGGTTTCGTGCAGGCTGCCACGCGCCAGACACCCCACCGCCACCGCGGGCAGGGTCGGGCGGTGCAGGGAGCGCCCGACAATCGTTCGCGTGAAGCGATCACGTCTTTCTGTTCTTGCGGCCATCGGGGTCGGGCTGCTGCTCACGGCGGTGCTGGGGCTGCGCGTGGCCGCCAGCCAGATCGAGTCGGGCCTGCGCGAGGCGCTGGGCCCGCGGGCCAGCATCGGCGCCGTACGGCTTGGACTCACGGGCCTCGAAGTGACCGACCTGCGCATCCGCGCGGCGCCCGGCGCCTGGCCGGCGGCCGACGAGCTGGTGGCGCGCCGCGTGAGTCTGCGACCCAGCCTGGCCAGCCTGTGGTCGGCGGGCTGGCACGTGAGCCGCATCGAGGTGGAGGACGGCTACCTGTCGATGCTGCGCACGCGGCAGGGCAAGCTGCGGGTGCTGCCCGCACTCCTGGAGCCAGCATCCGGCCGCGCCTCGGCCGACCGCACCGGCTCCGCCGCGAGCCCACCCCGGGTACGCATCGCGAACGTCGTGCTGCACGGGGTGGCGATCGACTTCCACGATGCCAGCGTGCGCCAGGGCACGCACAAGCTGCGCTTCGAGTCGCTGGACGCCTCGGTGGGCCCTTTGAACTATCCGGCCTTCGACGAACCGACCGACATCGACCTGGAGGCCACGCTCAAAGGCCCGCAGCGCAACGGACAGATCACGATCCAGGGCTCGCTCACCATCGCCTCGCTGGACGCACGGCTCCAGGCTGGGGTGCGCGGCGTCGACCTCGTGGCCTTGCAGCCCTACCTGCTCAAGGTGAACGAAGGCGGCGTGAAACGCGGCGCACTCGACCTCACGCTCGATGCCACCGTCAAGGCAAAGCAGCTGCGCGCACCCGGCCGCGTGACGCTCACCGGGCTGGAGCTGGCCAGCGGCGAGGGGCTGCTTGCCACCTTCGGGGGCGTGCCGCGGCAGGCGGTGCTGGCCGCCATGAAGCGCGATGGTCGCATCGATGTCAGCTTCGCGCTTGAAGGTCGGGTCGACGACCCGGCCTTCTCGATCAACGACAACCTGGCCACCAAGCTGGCCGGTGGCCTGGCCGAAGCGCTGGGCGTGAGCCTGGGTGGCGTGGTCGAGGGCGTGGGCAACGTGCTCAAGGGCTTGCTCGGGCGCTGAGCTCGCAGCAGCGGTCGGTCGGCGGCCGGCCCTTGACGGAGCGCAAGCCGATCCCCAGGGCGGCCGTCTAGAGTGAAACACGTCAGCACTTCGGAGCCTTCGATGAAGCCCACGCGTTCCGTCTTCCTGCTGTTCGCTGTGCTCGGTGCGGCGGCGAGCCCCGCCGCCCTCGCCTCCGAGAAGATCGCCACCCAGGCCGGCTGCGCGACCTGCCACGCCTCCACCAAGAAGGTGCTGGGTCCGTCCTACCGGGAGATCGCGGCCAAGTACAAGGGCCAGGCCAACGCCGTGGCCCTGCTCTCCGAACGCATCCGCAAGGGCAGCAAGGGCGTCTGGGGACCGCTGCCCATGACCCCCACCCCACCCGACAAGCTGAACGACGCCGACCTCAAGGCCGTCGTCACCTGGGTGCTCAAGACGCCGCAGTAGATGCCGCCGAAGGTGACGCGCCGGGCATGGCTTCCGGCAATTCCTGGGTTGCGCGGCGCGCGCCGACGCGACCCAGTTCGATGGCGATGCTGGCCTTGGCCAGCAGGGTGAACACCAGCGCGCCGATCGCCCAGATGCCCAGCGCCACCGCCAGCTCGCGCAGCGTGGGCGTGTACTCGAACACCTCGCCGAGCGGCGTGGGAATGAAGCCTGGCACGACCAGGCCCATGCCCTTCTCGATCCAGATGCCCACGAAGGCCAGCACGCAGGCGATGTTCAGCGTGGTCATGTGGGTGCGAAGCTTGTGGATGGACAGGATCACCACCGCCGCCACGTTGAGCGCCAGCGCGGTCCAGATCCAGCCGCGCAACCCGCCCAGGCCGCCCAGGCCGAAGAACAGGTAGCGCATCGACCCGGCGTGGCTGGTCTCGTTGTAGAAGTCGGTGAAGAGTTCCGCCACCACGAAGAACAGGCTGATCTGCAGCGACACCGCCATGATCAGCGCCAGCGTGTCGATCACGCTCTGCTTGACCGGGTAGTCGGTGACGCGGCGGATCACCTGCAGCACCAGGATGATCAAGGCCGGGCCAGACACGAAGGCCGAGGCGATGAAGCGCGGCCCGAGCAGCGCGGTGTGCCAGAACGGCCGGCCGGCGTTGGCCGAGAACAGGAACGCGGTCACGGTGTGGATCGAGATGGCCCAGAACATCGCCACCACCACCACCGGGAAGTACAGCCTGCAACACCGGCTCCTGACCCCGCCAGTGGCAGAAGTGCACGTAGAGCGGCAGCGCGAGGTTCAGCGCCAGGTAGCCGCTGAGCACCACCACGTCCCAGGCCAGCAGCGACATCGGCCAGTTGAAGCGCCCGATCACCGGGAACATGTGCCACACGCGCTCGGGCCGGCCGAGGTCGACGGTCACGAAGAGCATGGCGCAGATCACCGCGGCCACGGCCAGCCCTTCGCCGAGCAGCACCACCGACTTCACGTCCTGCGCGGTGGAAGAGGTAGGCCGGGATCACCAGCAGCACCGCCGCCGCGGCGATGCCCACGAGGAAGGCGAAGTTGGAGATGTAGAAGCCCCAGGACACCTGGTCGCTCATGCCGGTGACGACCAGTCCCTGGTCGAGCTGCCCGATGTAGGCCCACAGGCCGATGGCGATCAGCGCGCCGAGCACCCCCAGCCAGCGCCAGTAGGCCGGACCGCCGCGCAGCATCTCGCGCAGGCCGTCGAGGACGAAGCGGATCGCGCTGCTCATCGCGTGCTCGCCAGGTCGTCGCTGAAGTACCAGAACTTCGGCTCGGTGCCGAGTTCCTCCTTCAGCCGGAACACCGCCTTGTGCTCGAGCACGTAGCGGATCTCGCTCTTCGGGTCGAGCAGGTTGCCGAACACCCGCGCGCCGGTGGGGCAGGCCTCCTGGCACGCCGGCTGCAGACCCACGCGCGTGCGCTGGGTGCACCAGTGGCATTTCTCGACCACGCCCTGGGGCCGCGGCCGGTTGCCGAGGTAGCTGGTGTTCGGGTTGATCTGGTCGGCCGGGATCTGCGGCTCGGTCCAGTTGAAGTGCCGGGCCCAGTAGGGACACGCCGTCATGCAGTAGCGGCAGCCGATGCACCAGTCGTAGTCGACGACGACGATGCCGTCGTCGTCCTTCCAGGTGGCCTTCGTCGGGCAGGCCTTCACGCAGGGCGGGTTGTCGCACTGCATGCACGACACCGGCAGGTAGAACTTGCCGGCCACCGGCACGGTCTTGGGGTCGTAGTAGTGCTCGGAGGTCTCGAGGTCCATCGTGCCCTTGTTCATCTCAAGCACGCGGATGTACTGCACCTGCGAGTCGCGCCCGAGGTTGTTCTCCTTCACGCAGGCATCGACGCAGTCGCGGTAGCCCTGGCACTTGGAGATGTTGAGCGCGTAGCCGAACACCACGCCCGGCTGCGGCTTCACGTCCTTGCACTCGATGGCCACGCCGTGCTTGCGCTGGGCCTTGCGTTCGATGCGCTCGAGCGCCGAGCGGATCTCGTCCTGCGTCATGCGCTGGTAGTGGTCCTGGAAGAAGCTGCCCAGCGCGTCCTGCAGGGTGCTGCCACCCCACGCGGCCTGCGCCACGCCCGCGCTGCCCGCAGCGCCGGCCGCGGCCACGCCCGCGAGAAAGCGGCGGCGGTAGAGGTCGAAGCCCTCTTCCTTCGAGCCGGTCGGCTTCGTCTCAGGGCTTGGGGGCTGGCGCATGGTCGGCTCCTGCGGCGTTCTTCTGCCAGGGCATGGTGGGGGTGTCGTGGACGCGCACCATCGGCGCGAGCCCGGCACGCACCGGCGGCGGCTTGCTCGCCTGTGCGCGGCGCGATCACGGGGTTGTGCGGGTCGTGGCAATGGGTGCAGCTGTAGAGCTGGCGATCGCCCTGCCAGCCGGCCACGCGCTTGCCGTGGGCGCCAAAGAACCAGTCGCGCTGGCGAGCGCTGTGGCACTGGCCGCACACCAGGTAGGACTGGTCGAAGTCGACCTTGGCGCCGCCGATGGTGTGCAGCACATCGCGGTCGTTGCCCTGGTGACAGTCGAGGCACCAGAAGCGGCCGTTGCCGTGGGGCAGCGCCGCAGCGTGCGGCGCCGCCGCCAGCTTGCGCGGCTGGGTGTTGAGCGGCAGCACCTTGTGGCACTGGCTGCAGGGGTAGAGCGCGAGCTGCGGCTTGCGCGCCACCACGCTGAACGCGGGAGCATCCGGATAGCCGGTGAAGCTGCGCGGTTCGGTGGGCTCGGGCGTGGCGGGCGGCTGGTTCTCGCGCAGCGGCCGATGGGTGGGCGCCGCGCCGGACGCAGCGGCGACCACGGCCGTCACGGCCACAGGGGCGCTGGCCGCGGGAGTGGCTGCCGTCGCACCGGATGGCAGACCCAGCTGCAGTCCGACCAGCAACGCCAGCACGGCGTACGCGCATGTCGAGGCAGATCCGACCGCGCACGAGAGGAGGCCTGCAGTGTTCATGGCCGGTCCTGGCTCACGACAACCACCGCGGTGCGGCGCCATTCGAGTCTCCCGCCCGCAAGGCCGCTGCCGTGCGCGAACCCTGAGCCCGCGCCACGGGCAGCTGCTGCGACTGCAGCGCGGCGTGCCAATCGCGCAATGCGCTCAGGTTCCAGAATCGGGTGCCGTCGATCTCGCCGATGGCGCCGGCGCCCAGTCCGAGCAGCGGCACCTCGGGCGTGGCCGTCGGGCCCAGCAGCGTGCGCCGCAGCTTGCCTACCGGCTGGGCGAGCGCGAGTTCGTCGTCGTCCAGAACGCAGAGCTGGTCATCGATGGCGGTGTAGCCGGCGGCCTGCAGCGCCTGCCTCGACAGGGAACGAAGCGCATCACACAGCCCAGGGTCCGGCAATGCATCGTGGTCGATGGCCTGCTGGGCGGGCCAGAGGTAAGGCTGGTGCCGGTAGTCGGAGAGCGCCACCCGGTGGGGGCCGATCGCCACCAGGCGCGCCAGCGTCGAGCGCCAGCTCGACTCGCTCTGGCCAGGCAGGCCGATCAGAAGTTCGAGCCGGATGCGCTCGAAGCCGACCTCACGCGCCGTGGTGCACACGTCGTCGATGAGTGCCGGCGAATTGCACCGGCCGATGGCCTGCTGCACGGTGCTGTCGAGGTCGCCCACGCCGAACGTGACATGACGGAAGCCCAGGCCCTGCAAGGTGTCGAGATGCTGCCGGGTCACCCGGCGCGGGTCGCACTCGACCGACATCTCGGCGTCGGCCGGCAAGCGCCACGCCGAGCGCAGGGTCTCGACCAGCCGGATCAGTTGCGGCTCGCTCATCTCGTTGGCGCTGCCCCCGCCCAGATGGAGTTGCAGCACGTCGCGACCGCCACCCACGTGCTGCGCCAGCAGCGCCACTTCACTGGCCAGCGCCTCGACATAGCGCCCGATGGCGTCGCTCGGCTGGGCCGCGTGGATGTCGCGATCGCAGAACAGGCAATGCGCGGCGCAGAACGGCAGCCGGATCGACAGTGCGAGCGACTCCTGTGGTCGCGCGGCCAGGGCCTGCAACGTAGCCCCGTAGATCGCCTGGGCGTGCTCGGAATGCTGGTGCGGCTGCGTGTCGGGCCACTCGAGCGCCGAATCGGGTTCGACCGCAGGCGCCTGCGTCGGACGCAGCCAGCGCAGCGCGCCGGCACCGAGCAGCGCGGCTCCGGCACCGTTGCCAGACTCCGACCCGCGTCTCCAGAACGACTTCAGAGAGATCTTCATTCCTGCCTCCCCCGACGCGCACCACCTCGGCCGCGTCGACGACACCTTAGGCCGCGACAGAGGTCGCATCGTTGACGATGGTCAAGGTGTCGTGATGGGATCGAGCACAGTCTTGCGTGCAGGAGCGGCGCGTATCCGCACGTGGTGCAGGCCGGCCCTTCGAAGGGAATGCCATGTCCGAATTCGATCCTCTTTCGCGCAGCTTCGGCAACGCCTTCGTGGCCTCGAGCGAACGCGAACGCCGCATCCGCCACGTGTTCGAGGCGGTGGCTCCGCGCTATGACCTGATGAACGACCTGATGAGCCTGGGCATCCACCGGCTCTGGAAGCGTCGGCTGGTCGCGCTCGCTGCGCCATGTGCAGGTCAGCGACTGGTCGACCTGGCCGGCGGCACCGGCGATGTGGCGGCTCGCCTGGCCGGCCCGGATCGCCGGGTGACGGTGATCGACCCGAGCGAGGCCATGATGAGTGCGGGTCGGGCACGCGGCCTGTCCCACGTCGAATGGCAACTGGGCGCCGCCGAGCGCCTGCCGCTGGCGGACGCCACGGTGGACACGATGACCATCGCGTTCGGCATCCGCAACGTGACGCACCTCGACCAGGCGCTGGCCGAGGCACGCAGGGTGCTCAAGCCGGGCGGGCGTTTCCTGTGCCTGGAGTTCTCGACACCACGACGCTGGCTGCGGCCCTTCTATGACCTGTTCTCGTTTGCCGTGATCCCGCGCCTGGGCGCCTGGATTGCCCGGTCTCCACAGGCCTACGACTACCTGGTGGAGTCGATCCGCCGGTTTCCCGATCAGCCCGGCTTCGCTCATCACCTCGAGAACGCCGGCTTCGCCGACGTGCACTGGCGCGATCTGAGCTTCGGCATCGCCTGCATCCATGTCGGCACACGGCCCCGGACTTGATCTGCCTCAACCCCACGCCCCCCTCCCGTTTCAACAATCGAGATTCCATGACCACCAAACGAGTCTCCGCCACCGACCTCCAGCCCGTGCGTGTCGGCTCGCTGCGCGCATGGGCTGTTGCCGTGCGTCCGCGCAGCCTGCTCGTGGCCATCAGCCCGGTGCTGGTGGGCGGGACGCTGGGCTTCGCCCGGCAGGGCGGGATCGACCTGGTGGCCACGCTGCTGGTGCTGGGTGCTGCGCTGCTGATGCAGGTGATCACCAACATGCAGAACGACGTCGGCTACACCGTGCGCGGCGCCGAGCGCAGCGGCACGCGCACCGGCCTGCCTCGCGCCACGGCCAATGGCTGGCTCAGCGTGCGTCACGTGCGCGCGGGCATCGTTGTGGCGGCCCTGGTGGCCACCGCCCTCGGACTGGCGCTGGTGGCCTACCGAGGCTGGCCGGTGCTGGCCATCGGCGTGGCCTCGCTGGCGGCGGCGCTGGCCTACATGGGCGGACCCAAGCCCATCGCCTACACCCCGTTCGGCGAGCTGACGGTGTTCATCTTCTTCGGCCTGGTGGCGGTCATGGGCACCGACTGGGTGCTCACCGGCAGCGTCGGCGTGGTCAGCGCGCTCGCGTCGGTGGCCATCGGTGCGATCGCGGCTGCGGCCCTGGCGGTCAACAACCACCGCGACAGTCGCGCACGACCGGCTGGTCGGTCGCCGAACCTTCGCCGTGGTGTTCGGCGAAGCCGGCTCACGACGCCTGTTCACGACGCTGCTGTTCCTGCCCTTCGTGCTGCTGGCACCGATGGTGGCCTGGGATCGGTCGCCAGGCCTCGCCTTGCCACTGGTGCTTGCTGCCGGCAGCCTGGCGCGTGCGCCACGATTTCATCACCTGCCCCCGGGGCGCGGCTTTCAACGAGGTGCTGTTCAGCACCTTCCGCCTCGAGCTGTGGTTTGCCGCGCTGCTGTCCGCGGGCGCTTTGCTGGGGCGCATGGTGGGCTGATGGTGACGCCCCGACTCACGCGCCGCTCGCTGCTGGCCAGCCTGGTCGGCAGCTGGGCGGTCTGGGCGCGCTTGCGGCGCACGCGGCGGCGTCGGAAGCGACTGGGGCGGCCGCCAGCGCCGGCGGATTCCCGGATCGGCCCGTGCGCATCGTGGTGCCCTACTCGGTGGGCGTCGGGCCCGACGTGGTGGCCCGCAGCGTGGCCGAACGGCTCTCGCGACAGTGGGGTCAGCCAGTGCTGGTGGACAACAAGCCTGGTGCCTCGGGCATCGTCGCCTTCGGCGACGTGCGCCGCACGCCGGCCGACGGCCACACGCTGTACCTGGCCGACACCGCCACGCTGGCCGTCAATCCGTTGCTTCACGCCAACCTGCCCTACGACCCGCAGCGCGACCTGGTGCCGCTCACGCTGCTGTTCCGCGCCACGTTCCTGATCTTTGTCGGGGGCACGAGCCGGTTGCGCAGCGCTGGCGAGTTGCTCGACACGGCACGCCGCAAGCCGGGCGGAGTGAGCTACGCCACGCTCGGCAACGGCCACGCCAGCCACGTGGCGATCGAGACCTTCGCGCGCGCCGCCGGTGTGCAGATGCTGCACGTGCCATTCAAGGACGCCGGCACCCTGCTGTCTGCCGTGGCCTCGGGCGATGTCGACTTCACCGCCATCGGCATGAACACCGTGGCCGGGCTGGTGGCCTCGGGCAAGCTGCGACCGCTGGCGGTGGCTTCGCGCCAGCGCCTGCCCAGCCGCCCGGACATCCCGACGCTCGCCGAGGCCGGCGGCCCGCCTCGTCGAGATGCACCCCTGGGCCGCGCTGGTGGCGCTGGCCGGCACGCCAGCGGCGGTGATCGAGCGGCTGCAGCGTGACATCACCGCCGCGCTCGGCACGTCGGAAGTCCGGCAGCGCGCCGAGCAGGCCGGCTTCGAGATCACGCCGTCGTCGCCGCAGGCGCTGCGCGAACGCATCGAGGCCGACGTGGCGCTCTATGCGCCGCTGGTCCACGAAGGGCGCGTGGCGCGGCTCTAGGACACCCTCATGCCGCGCGCGTCGACCCGGTCTTTGCGGCGGCGGTGCATGCCATGATCGTGCGCCGCAGCGCGCTGGTGGACCGCAGCGCCGAGCACCTGTTCGATCTCATCGAAGCGGCCGAGCACTACCCACAGTTCCTGCCCTGGTGCACCGGCGCCACGGTCGTGAGCCGGGACGACACGCTGGTGTCGGCCGACCTGCGCATGCGCCTGGCGGGCAGGAGCTTCGAGATGCGCACCCGCAACCCCAAGCGACGCCCGGAGCTACATGACGATCCACCTCGAACGCGGTCCATTCCGCCGTTTCGAAGGCGAGTGGCGGCTCAGCCCGCTGGCGCCGACGCCTGCAAGGTGGCCTTCACGCTCGACTACGAGTTCGACAGCGCCTGGGTGACCAGCGCAGCCGGGCCGGTGTTCGACCGCATCGCCAATACCCTGGTCGACGCCTTTGTGCAGCGGGCGCTGGTGATACCGTGCGCCGCAGCGCCGCCGCCGGGCTGAGCGCGCTCAGCGGCGCGGCGCCAGGAACACCGACTCGATGTCGAAGCTGCTCTCCACGCCCACCGCCGCGCGGTGATCGACGAGCCACCGCTGTCCGGCCTGACGGCCCAGCACGAACAGGCGTTCGAGCAGGGCGCGCTCGGTGTTGTACTTGCTCGAGGCGTCCAGCGGCCGCAGGGCCGCGTCGTCGGCGATGCGGTGCATGCGCAGCGCCTTGTAGTGTTTCGCGTCGATGCGGTTGCGGGCGATCAGCCGCTGAACGAAGGCGATGGCGCGCATCTCGGCCACGAGGCTGGCGTTGAAGGTGATCTCGTTGAGCCGGTCGGTGATCTCCACCGCGGTCCTGGGTGTGCCCTCGCGCACCAGCGGATCGAGCTGCACCAGCACGATGTCGAGTGCGCTGGTGTTGTAGATCAGCGGCCAGAGTGCCGGATTGCCGACGAAGCCGCCATCCCAGTAGGCCTCGCCACCGATCTGCACCGCCTGGAACAGCTGTGGCAGGCAGGCCGAGGCGAGCAGCGCGTCGATGCCGAGCTTGTCGCCGCTGAACACCTCAGGCTGCCCGGTGCGCACCGAGGTCGCGGTGACGAACACCCGCAACGGACTGGCCCGCAGCGCCGGCTCGCGCACATGGCGCAGCAGCACGTCGCGCAGGGGATTGAGGTTGCCCGGATTGAACTGGTAGGGGCTCCACCGCTGGGTCCAGGCGCTGAGCCAGCCGAACCACGGGTTGCCGTCGAGATTGAAGCTGCCCAGCGGTGCCGGAGCCGAACGGCGCGAAGGCGTTGCCGCAGGTGGCGATGTCGCGCCAGAACGCCGCGAGGGCTTCGCGCGCGCCAGCGCGGCCGCCCTCGGCCCAGCCGCAGGCGAGCACCGCGGCGTTCAGCGCGCCGGCGCTGGTGCCCGACACGCCGTCGATCTCGAGCGATTCGTCGTCGAGCAGCGCATCGAGCACGCCCCAGGTGAAGGCGCCGTGGGAGCCCCCGCCCTGCAGGGCCAGGTCGACCGGGTCCGAGGCTTCGGCGACGGGAAACTGCACGTGAACGTGCGCGAGGAGTGGCGGCGGCCTTCATGGCGTTCCTTGGGTGAGGGTGAGCAGCGCTTCCAGGCTCGCGAGCGTGTCGGCCTCGTGAGCGGCTTGTCGTGGCGGATGCGCAGCATGCGCGGGAAGCGCACCGCGATGCCGCTCTTGTGCCGCGGGCTGCGGTTGATGCCCTCGAAGCCGAGCTCGAACACCAGCGTCGGGCGCACGCTGCGCACCGGGCCGAACTTCTCGAGCGTGGTCTGCGCGGATCACGCGGTCGACCGCCGCGAACTCCTCGTCGCTCAGGCCCGAGTAGGCCTTGGCGAACGGCACCAGCTGCAGCGCGCCGGGCTGCGGCCGGCTCGCGCCGTGCCGATGGCGTCGACCACGGCCTGCGCCTCGGCGGCGTCGCGCGGCGCGCGGTTCCACACCGCGAAGGTGTAGTCGGTGTAGACGCTGGCGCGGCGGCCGTGGCCGGCCTGGGCGTAGATCAGCACCGCGTCGACGCGTCAGCGGGTCGATCTTCCACTTCCACCAGGTGCCGTCGGCATCTTGGTGCGGCCGCTGCCGTAGCGCGCCTCGCGGTGCTTGAGCATGAAGCCTTCGACGCCGCGCTCGCGCGACTCGCTCGCGCAGCGCTGCCAGCGCGGCCCAGGTCGGCGCCATCCACCAGCGGCGACAGCTGCAGCGGCGTGCCCTGCACGCGCGCGCCTCGAGCTGCGCGCGGCGCTCGTGCTGCGGCTGCGTCGCGCAGGTCAGCGCCCTGCCACTCCAGCAGGTCGTAGGCGATGAAGCGCACCGGCGCGTCGGCCAGCACGCTTCTTCGTCAGCGTCTTGCGGCCGATGCGCTGCTGCAGCAGGTTGAACGGCGCCGGGCCGGTCGTCGCTTCCAGACGAGCATCTCGCCGTCGAGCACGCGTGCCGTCGGGCAGCGCCTGCGCCGCGGCGACGATCTCGGGAAAGCGCTCGGTCACCAGCTCTTCGCCGCGCGACCAGATCCACACCTGGCCCGCGCGCTTGACCAGCTGGGCGCGGATGCCGTCGTACTTCCACTCCACCAGCCAGTCGGCCGGCGGGCCCAGGCGCTGCGTCGAACTCGGCCGGCGGCACGTCGCAGCGCATGGGCCAGGAAGAACGGATAGGGCTGGCCGGCCTCGGCGCGGCGCCGTCGGCGCTCGGCGCCACCAGCGCGCGCGTAGCGCGCGGCGTCGGGCGGCGCCTGCGCATCGGTGTAGCCCATCATGCGCTGCGCCACCAGCTTGGCGTCGAGCCCGGCGTGCCGGCGCAGCGCGCGCTGCACCAGCAGCTTGCTCACGCCGACGCGAAAGCCGCCGCCGATCAGCTTGACCAGCAGGAAGCGCCCGGCGCGCGTCGAGCTCGTCCCAGCCACGCGCGCGATGCGCTGCGGCCTGCTCGGCCGGGTCGGCGCCGCGCAGCGGCAGCAGGCGCTGCTCGACCCAGTCGGCCAGGCCGAGCGTCGCTGCTGGCGCGGCGGGCGGCGGCAGCACGTGCGCGATGGTCTCGGCCAGGTCGCCGACGGCCTGGTAGCACTCCTCGAACAGCCAGTCGTCGATGCCGGCGCGCTCGCAGGCCAGCGCGCGCAGCAGCGCGGTGGGCACCACCTGGCGCGGCTTGCCGCCGGCCAGGAAGTACACCGCCCAGGCCGCATCGGCCGGCGCGGCCTGCGGCGAAGTAGCGCTGCAGCGCGGCCACCTTGGCGTCGGTGGCGGTGCTGGCGTCGAGCTCGGCGATACAGCGCGGCGAAGCGCTTCATGCGGCGGGCTCCGCGGCGGCGCCTGGGCGTCGGTGCCGGCTGGTCGCGGGCTCACGGCGGCGCGGGCCTGCTCGCCATCGTCGCTGCCGTACTCGGTGCGGAACGAGCCGGCCTGCAGGCCCTGCTCGGCAGCCAGCGCACCATCACCGCCTCGTAGCCGTGGGTGACGATCACGCGCTCGGCGCCGGTGGCGGCGATGGCGCGCTGCAGGCCCGGCCAGTCGGCATGGTCGCGAAGCACGAAGCCGCGGTCCACGCCCTGGCGCCGGCGCGCGCCGCGCAGCTGCATCCAGCCGCTGGCGAAGGCGTCGCGCGCAGTCGCCGAAGCGCCGCGCCCAGGCCGTGCCCTGCACCGAGGGCGGCGCGACCACCAGCGCGCGCTGCAGCAGCGCCTTGTCGGTGCACGTCGGTGGCGAGCTGCGTGGCCGGCAGCGCCACGCCGGCGGCGCGGTAGGCCTCGTTCAGCGGCTCCACCGCGCCGTGCACGAGGATCGGGCCGATGCGACGGCGTCCACGCCCGGCCAGCAGGCGCTGCGCCTTGCCGAAGCTGTAGCCCAGCAGCAGGCTGGCGCGGCCGGCCGCGGCGTTGGCGCGCCACCAGGCGTTGATCTCGCCGAACACCTCGCGCTGCGGCCGCCAGCGGTAGATCGGCAGGCCGAAGGTGCGACTCGGTGATGAAGCAGTCGCAGCGCACCGGCTCGAAGGGCGCGCAGGTGGGGTTGTCGTCGCCGCGCACGCCGCTGACGAAGTAGTCGCCCGAGGCCACCCACACCCGGCCGCCGTGCTCGAGCCGCACCTGCGCCGAGCCGAGCACGTGGCCGGCCGGGTGCAGGCTGATGCGCACGCCGCGGTGCTCGACCGCCTCGCCGTAGGCCAGCGTCTGCAGCGTGATGTCGCCCAGCCGCGCGCGCAGCACGCCTTCGCCGGCGCGGCGGCCAGGTAGTGGCCATGGCCGCGGCGCGCGTGGTCGGCATGGGCATGGGTGATGCACGGCGCGGTCGACCGGCCGCCAGGGGTCGATGTAGAAGTCGCCCGGCGGGCAGTACAGGCCCTCGGGGCGCTGCACGACGAGGTCGTCGTCGGTCCCAGCGCCAGCGTCGTCTTCTGAGGCGTTCGTCTTCATGTGGGCCGTGCCCCGACGGCACTCAGTACCGCTTGCCCGTGACCAGCAGGGCGAAGCGCATCAGGCCATAGGCCACCCAGCTCAGCGGCGCGGGTGAGCAGCGGGCGCTCAGGTGTGCTCGCGACAGGTCGACGCGGCGGCCCTGGTGGCGATGGCCTGCAGCAGATGCTCGCGCAATTCGGCGGCAAAGGCATCGTCGCGCACGAACACATTGGCCTCGCGCGCCAGCAGCAGGCTCAGCGGGTCGAGGTTCGACGACCCGACGGTGGCCGAGGCGCCGTGGGCCGCGTCCATCACCGCCACCTTGGCGTGCAGGAAGCTCGCCTCGTATTCGTAGATCTCGATGCCGGCGTCGCAGCAGCGGGCCATAGACCGCGCGGCTCGCGTGGTACTGCATGAAGTACTCGTAGCGGCCCTGCAGCAGCAGCGTGATCTGCACGCCGCGCCGCGCCGCGCGCAGCAGCGCGCGCTGCAGCTGCACGCCGGGGATGAAGTAGGCATTGGCGATCAGGATCTCGCTCTGCGCCTGCGCCGATGGCGACGCGGTAGGTGCCCTCGATGCGGCGGCGGAAGCGCAAGTTGTCGCGCAGCACCAGCACCGCGCGCACGCGACCGGCCGACCGCATTGGCCGGCGTGTCGACGGCGGCTGCGTCGGTCGATGCCGTCGCATCCACCCCGGCGCGCGCCGCGACGCGCGACCGCCTTGAGCGCGCCTTCGACATCGCGCTGGCGCGCCTCGCGCATCACCTGCAGGCGCCACCACAGGCGCGTCATGGTGTCGTGCATGTCGGCCACCAGCGGGCCGGTGCACGCGCACCGCGAAGTCCAGGCGCGGCTGCGACCAGCTCGCCGTGGTTCGGGTCGTAGTGGTCGTCCAGCAGGTTGATGCCGCCGCAGAAGCCGACGTGCCGTCGACCACGCACAGCTTGCGGTGCAGGCGCCGCCAGCGCGCGCGGCAGCAGCACCCGCCAGCCGCGCGCCGGGTTGAAGACGCGCCAGCGCACGCCGGCGGCACGCCAGCGCGTGCGCCCACTCGGGCGGCAGGTCGCCGGTGCCGACGCCGTCGACCACCACGCACACCGTCACGCCGCGGCGTGCCGCGCGCTCCAGCGCCTCGGCCACCGGCAGCACCGAACGCGCGAAGTCGAAGATGTAGGTCTCGAGCAGCACCTCGGCGCGCGCCGCGTCGATGGCCTCGCACCATGCGCGGGAACAGCGTCGTCGCCGCCCTTGAACAGGGTCAGCGCATGGTCCGGCCGCAGGGCGCAGTGGCCGGCGGTCGCCATCACTCAGCACCAGCTCGGCCACCAGCGGCAGGTGGTCCGACATGCGCGCCCAGGCGGCGCCGCGCGGCACCGATGGTCGACACGCAGCGCAGGCCGCGCATGTAGATGCGGTCGAGCGAGAACACCGGCACGCGCGACGGGAAGGTGTTCATGCGCGCGCGACGCGCGCCCTTCGAGCGAGGCGCGCTGCAGGCCGCAGTCGCGCATCGGCGCGTCGAGCTTCTCGCCCCAGTCGTTGAAGTCGCCGGCGACGATCAGCAGCTCGTCGCGCGGCACATGCGGCCTCGATGAAGCGCGGCCAGCCGCTCCACCTGGCGCACGCGGCTGGCATGCATCAGGCCCAGGTGCGCCACGACCGCGTGCAGCGTCGTGCCGTTCCAGCGCACCGGCACGTGCAGCAGGCCGCGCTGCTCGAAGCGGTGGTCGGAGACGTCGTGGTGGCCGATGTCGCCCAGCGGCCAGCGCGACAGCAGCGCATTGCCGTGCTCGCCGTGCGCGCGTGACGGCATTGGTGCGGTAGGCCACCTCGTAGCCTTCGGGCGCCAGGAAGTCGGCCTGCGCCTTCGCGCGGCCAGCCGAACCAGGTGCGCTCGAAGCGGCGCGCCTCGGCATGGTGGAAGCTGCGCACCTCCTGCAGGAACACCAGGTCGGCGTCCAGCGCCTCGATGCCCAGGCCGAGGTTGTGGATCTCCAGCCGCTTGCGCGGGCCGACGCCGCGCACGCCCTTGTGGATGTTGTAGGTGGCCACGCGCAGCAGGTCTGGCCCTGGATCAGCGTGGTCGGCGGCGGCAGCGTGGAGGCGTCGCGCATCATTCGAAGCGGGGCAGCTGCAGGATCGCCTCGGCGTTGGACGGCGAGAAGCAGCGGTCGGCCGCCTCGCGCCACGGCAGCCAGCAGTGGTCGAGGTGCTCGCGCGGCGCCAGCGTGATGGGCGTGCCGCGCGGCACGCGCAGCCCGAACACATGCTCGGTGTTGTGCGTCACGCCGGGCGCATAGCGGTGCCGCCAGACCGGGTAGATCTCGTAGACGTTGCGCAAGCTCCCAGTCGCGCAGGCGGGCCAGCGGCACCGCGGCCGAGCCGACGACGATGCCGGTTTCCTCGGCCACCTCGCGCCGCGCGGTCTCGTCGAGCGGCTCGTCGAGCGCAGTCCTTCGAGCCGGTCACGCTCTGCCAGCAGCCGGGCTGGTCGGCACGCTCGATCAGCAGCACCTCACGCTCGGCGTGTGGATCACCACCAGCACCGACTCGGGGATCTTGAAGGGCCTGTCGCACCGCCGCGTTGAACCATGGCCGCGCATCGCCAGACCCGGCGATCGATCAGCGCCGCCCTCGATCAGGCCGTCGGTCTGCACGTTGCGCAGGCGGATGTGCAGCTCGCGCAGCTGCTTCTCGTCCACCGGGCTCGGCGCGTTGGTGAGCAGGTCACTGCGCGCGCTGCGTCTTCGGGAAGGCGATCACGTCGCGCAGCGACTCGGCGCCGGTCATCAGCATCACGAAGCGGTCCAGGCCGATGGCGATGCCGCCGTGCGGCGGCGCGCCGTACTGCAGCGCGTCGAGCAGGAAGCCGAACTTGAGCTGCGCCTCTTCGGCGTCGATCTTCAGCGCGCGGAACACCTTGCTCTGCACCTCCTCGCGGTGGATACGCACCGAGCCGCCGCCGAGCTCGATGCCGTTGAGCACCACGTCGTAGGCCTTGGCGATGCAGCGGCCCGGGTCGGTCTCGAGCCAGTCCTCGTGGCCGTCCTTCGGGCTGGTGAACGGGTGGTGCACGGCGTTCCAGCGCTGCGCGTCGTCGTCGTACTCGAACATCGGGAAGTCGACCACCCACAGCGGCTCCCACTCGCCCTGCACCAGGCCGTGCGCCTTGCCGAACTCGCTGTGGCCGATCTTCACGCGCAAGCGCGCCGATCGCGTCGTTGACGACCTTGGCCTTGTCGGCGCCGAAGAAGATCAGGTCGCCGTTGGCGCGCGCCGGTGCGCGCGAGGATCTCGGCGATCGCCTTGTCGTGCAGGTTCTTGACGATCGGGCTACTGCAGGCCCTCGCGGCCCTTGGCGACGTCGTTCACCTTGATCCAGGCCAGGCCCTTGGCGCCGTAGATCTTGACGAACTCGGTGTAGCCGTCGATCTCGCCGCGGCTCATCTCGCCGCCGCCCGGCACGCGCAGCGCGACCACGCGGCCGTCCGTCGCGTCTGCGCCGGCGCCGGAGAACACCTTGAAGTCGACGTCGCTCATCACGTCGGTGAGCTCGGTGAACTCGAGCTTGACGCGCAGGTCGGGCTTGTCCGAGCCGTACAGCGCGCATCGCGTCGGAGTACTTCATCACCGGGAAGGCCGGCAGCTTGACGCCGATGGCGTGCTCGAAGGTGCTGCGGATCATGCCCTCGAACATCGTGCGGATCTCTTCCTCGGTGAGGAAGGAGGTCTCGATGTCGATCTGCGTGAACTCGGGCTGGCGGTCGGCGCGCAGGTCTTCGTCGCGGAAGCACTTGGTGATCTGGTAGTAGCGGTCGAAGCCGGCCACCATCAGCAGCTGCTTGAACAGCTGCGGCGACTGCGGCAGCGCGAAGAACATGCCGTCGTGCACGCGGCTGGGCACGAGGTAGTCGCGCGCGCCCTCCGGCGTGCTCTTGGTGAGCATCGGCGTCTCGATGTCGATGAAGCCGTTGGCGTCGAGGAACTTGCGCACCTCCATCGCCACGCGGTAGCGCAGCATCAGGTTGCGCTGCATCTGCGGGCGGCGCAGGTCGAGCACGCGGTGCGTCAGGCGCGTGGTCTCGGAGAGGTTCTCGTCGTCGAGCTGGAACGGCGGCGTGACGCTGGGGTTCAGCACCTCGATCTCGTGGCACAGCACCTCGATCTTGCCGCTGGTGAGGTTGGCGTTGATCGGTGCCGGCCGGGCGCGCGCGCACCTTGCCGACGATCTTCAGGCAGAACTCGTTGCGCACGCCCTCGGCGACCTTGAACATCTCGGCGCGGTCGGGGTCGCAGACGACCTGCACCAGGCCTTCGCGGTCGCGCAGGTCGATGAAGATGACGCCGCCGTGGTCGCGGCGGCGATGGGCCCAGCCCATCAGGGTGACGGTCTGGCCGAGCAGCGCTTCGCTGACGAGGCCGCAGTAGGTGGTTCTCATGGCATCGCTCCGGATGGTGTTCAGGGCGGCACGCGGCGCCGCATCAGACTGCGGGCTCTGGACTGGCTTGCGGCAGGCGGCGGCGCGCTGCGCCGAGCGCCGCCTCAATTTCGGGCAGGCTCGCGGCAGTCGACGGCGCCGGCATCGGCGGCGCCACCACGCCCATCGAGATGACGTACTTGAGCGCTTCGTCGACGCTCATGCGCAGCGCGACCACGTCGCGCGCGCGGCACCATCAGGAAGAAGCCCGAGGTCGGGTTGGGCGTGGTCGGCACGTACAGGCTGAGGTAGTCGCCGCTCAGGTGCTGCGCGGCCTCGCCGCCCGGCCTGCCGGTGACGAAGGCGATGGTCCAGGAGCCCGGCGCGCGGGTACTGCACCAGCACCGCCTCGCGGAACGCATTGCCGCTGCTCGAGAACAGCGTGTCCGACACCTGCTTGACCGAGCTGTAGATCGACTTGACGATCGGAATCTTGATGAGCAGCCGGCTGCCCTGGCGCAGCCACCACTGGCCGACCATGTTGGCGGCGAACACGCCGGTCAGCAGCAGCCCGACCAGCAGCACCAGCACGCCCAGGCCCGGGATGCCGGCGCAGCGCCTCCAGCGGCGCGTCGCGGCCGCGGGCAGCACCGCCTGGGAGGCGCTGAGCATCCAGCCGAACACGCCGTCGAGCATGCCCAGCACCGAGTGCAGCACCCAGATCGTGAGGCCATGGGCAGCCAGACCAGCAGGCCGGCGATCAGGTATTTCTTCACTGGAGCTCTCGAGCAGGCGATCGGGCGGCGGCGCGGTCACTGGCCGGAGCCCGGCGCCGCGAGCCGGCTGCTGGCCGCGCGCGGGCCGCCGGGGCAGCGGCGGCCGGCGCCGGCGCGCTGCGCTGGCGCCGCGCTGCCCGAGTCGGCGGGCTTGGCTCGCCGCGGCATCGGCGCTGGGCTTGGCCGCGGCGTCGGCGCGCGGCTCGGCCTTGGGCGCGGCTGGCGCGCATTGCCACCCTTGAAGTCGGTCACGTACCAGCCCGAGCCCTTGAGCTGGAAGCCCGCCGCGGTGAGCTGCTTGCGGAAGGTCTCGGCGCCGCAGGCCGGGCAGCACGGTCAGCAGAGGGTCGGAGACCTTTTGCAGCACGTCCTTCGCGTGGCCGCACGATTCGCAGCGATAGGCGTAGATCGGCATGGCTAAGCCCTTGATTCACCAAGGAAAAACGCAAATTATACGGTCGCGCCTAAGGTCGTTCACCACGCTTGACAAGCGCCCGGGCGCGGAACTCGCGCGGCTCTCTGGCCTCCATGCGGCCGCGACCTAGAATCTGCGAGCCGGCAATAATCCGGGCCATTGCAACGTTCCCCTCACAGTCGCCATCTTTCGCGAAGGAGATCGACGTGATCCGCAGCACCGCTCAAGCATTTCGCCGTGCACCGCCTGCGCCGCTGCTGATCGGCATGGGCGCCGCCGAGCACGGCCCGGCCGCCGGCGCCGAGCCCAAGGTCCTGAACATCTACAACTGGTCGGACTACATCGCCGACGACACGATCAAGAACTTCGAGAAAGAGACCGGCATCAAGGTCAACTACGACAACTACGACAACAACGAGGTGCTGCACGCCAAGCTCGTGGCGGGCAAGACGGGCTACGACATCGTGGTGCCCGGCGCGCACTTCGCCAAGCAGCAGATCGAGGCCGGCCTGTTCCAGAAGCTCGACCGCTCGCTGCTGACCAACTGGGGCAACCTCGACCCCGCGCATCCTGGCGCAGATGGCCAAGGTGGACCCCGGCAACCAGTACCTCGTCGAACTGGCTGTGGGGCTATGTCACGGTCGGCATCAACGTCGACAAGGTCAAGAAGGCACTCGGCGACCTGCCGATGCCGGAGAACCCCTGGTCGCTGGTCTTCGACCCGAAGTACGCCTCCAAGCTCAAGCGATGCGGCGTGAACTTCCTCGACTCGGCCTCCGAGGTGATGCCGGTGGCGCTGCTCTACGTCGGCAAGCCCGGCTTCAGCCGCACCGCCGCCGACTACCCGGCCGCCGGCGAGATGCTCAAGAAGATCCGCCCCTACGTGACGCGCTTCTCGTCGTCGGGCTACATCAATGACATGGCCGCCGGCTCGCTGTGCGCGGTGATGGGCTACTCGGGCGACATCAACATCGCCCGCGCGCGCGCCATCGAAGCCAAGAGCGGCGTGGAGATCGAGGCACTGGTTCCCAAGACCGGCGCGACGCTGTTCTTCGACTCGATGGCGATTCCGGCCGATGCCAAGCACCCGAAGAACGCTCACGCTGTTCATCAACTACATCATGCGTCCGGAGGTGCATGCGTCGCTGACCAACAAGGTCTTCTACGCCAACCCGAACAAGGCGTCGTTGAAGTTCGTCGAAAAGAGCGTGGCGGAGAACAAGTCGATCTTCCTCAGCGCCAAGGACCTGGAAGGCATGACCGCGCCGGACAGCCTGCCGCAGGACATCCGGCGCGTTCAGACTCGCACGTTCACGAACTTCAAGGCATCGCGCTGATC
Organism: uncultured beta proteobacterium; assembly: GCA_963739925.1. Lineage (GTDB taxonomy): Bacteria > Pseudomonadota > Gammaproteobacteria > Burkholderiales > Burkholderiaceae_C > CAVUBY01. The sequence goes on from CAVUBY010000004.1 coordinate 682,648, forward strand.
AGCGCGGCAGGTAGCAGCACCACCAGCGCCAGCGCCAGGGCAAAGCCCAGCGGCACTGAGTGATCAGGCCGAAGCGGCGCCGTTCGCGGCGCTGCTCGTCCATGCAGCGCCTCCAGCAGGCGCAGCTCGGCGTCGGGCCGCGGCTGCAAGGCCTGGTGCAGGAGGCGCGGCAGTTCGGGCAGCAGCTGCACGTAGCGCGGCGCCTCGTTCTTGAGGCGCTCGAGCAGCCCGCGCCAGCCCACCTGGTCGTTCATCCAGCGCTCGAGGAAGGGCTTGGCCGTGTTCCACAGGTCGAGTTCGGGATCGAGGTCGCGACCGAGCCCTTCGACGTTGAGCAGCGTCTTCTGCAACAGCACCAGCTGCGGCTGGATCTCGACGTTGAAGCGGCGCGAGGTCTGGAACAGGCGCAGCAGCACCTGACCGAGCGAGATGTCCTTCAGCGGCCGATCGAAGTGCGGCTCGCACACTGCGCGGATCGCCCCTTCGAGCTCGTCCACGCGCGTGCTGGGCGGCACCCAGCCGCTCTCCACGTGGAGCTCGGCCACCCGCTTGTAATCGCGTCGGAAGAAGGCAATAAAGTTCTGCGCCAGGTACTCCTTGTCGAACTCGGTGAGCGTGCCGACGATGCCGAAGTCGAGCGCGATGTAGCGGCCGAAGGTGGCGGGATCGACGCTCACCTGGATGTTGCCAGGATGCATGTCGGCGTGAAAGAAGCCGTCGCGGAAGACCTGGGTGAAAAAAATGGTGACGCCGTCACGCGCCAGCTTGGGAATGTCCACCCCGGCGTCACGCAGGCGCTGCACCTGGTTGATGGGCAGGCCTTTCATGCGCTCCATCACAATGACGTTCTGGGTGCAGAGGTCCCAAATCATCTCGGGGATCATCACCAGGTCCAGGCCCTGCATATTGCGCCGAAGCTGCGCCGCGTTGGCTGCCTCGCGGACCAAGTCGAGCTCGTCGTGCAGGTAGTTGTCGAACTCGGCCACCACCTCGCGCGGCTTGAGCCGCTTGCCATCGACCGACAGGCGTTCGACCCAACGCGCGAGGGTGCGCATCAAGGAAAGATCGTCGTCGATCACGTCGAGCATGCCGGGACGCAGGACCTTCACGGCCACCTCCCGACCGTCCTTCAAGGTCGCAAAGTGAACCTGCGCAATCGACGCGCTGGCCACTGGCTCGGCCTCGAAGCTGGCGAAGACGGCGTCGATCGGGCGACCGAAGGCCTTTTCGACCAAGGCGCGCGCCTGAGACGCCGGGAACGGCGGCACGCGGTCCTGCAGCTTGGCCAGTTCGTCGGCAAAGTCGGCCGGAAGCAGGTCGCGCCGGGTGGACATGACCTGGCCGAACTTGACGAAGATCGGCCCGAGGCGCTCGAGGCCCAGGCGCAGGCGCTCGCCGCGCGGCTTGTCCAGCCGGCGACCGACGGTCATCACCCTCACCAGCGCACGCACCCAGCGTTGCCGGAACGAGGACAGCGCCAGCTCGTCGAGCCCGTACCTGAGGACGGTGATGCTGATGAAGATCAGGCGGGCGAGATGCCTCATGCGTGCGGATGTCCCAGCGTCGGCGCGCCCTCGACACGAGGCCGGCGCCTGTGGGCTGACCCAGTGTGAACCATGACACGGATTCTAGTGGGTCACTCTGGCCCACCCCCGACCTGAGGGCGCGCCTTGTGCCATGGGCTTGGGAGAGAATCGATCGAGCAGTTTCGCTGCCCCCATGCCCCTTCGACACCTCATGTCGACACACTCGCCCCCGCCCCTGATGTACGAAGACCGAAGCTCCAAGCGAACGTTCTACAGCGCGCCCCAGTCGGTGACCTCGCTGATCGCTGCATTCCTCGAACCCGGCATCACGATCCTCGTCTACCTGCTGGCGTGCAGCTGGCGCGGCGAGCCCTTCGGCCGGCCGGACTTCACCCTGTGCCTGCTCGTGTTCGCGGTCACGTTTCCCGGTCGCAACCGCTTTCGCGAGCGCCCGCTGAACGCGGCTGTCGACATTGCGACCTCGTGGGTCGTCCTGCTCGCCGTGCTCTGGCTGTGCGGCTACGCGACCAACAGCTTCCAGTACTTCTCGCGCGCGGTGATCACCGACTGGGCCATCGCCGTGCCCATCGCACAGTGGCTGGCCATGATGACCGGTCGCCATCTGTGGCGCGCGCATGCCGCCAAGCCCGAGCTGCGCCGCACGGCCGTGGTGATCGGCGCGGGGCCGCTGGGTGCCAAGGTGGCGCAGATCCTGCGCAACAACCCTGACGAAGGCACCGACATGCTCGGCTTCTTCGACGACCGCACCGACAACCGCCTCGACAACGACGCCACCGGTGGGCTGCTCGGCATGTTCAAGGACGCTGCTGCATACATTCGCCAGCATGGCGTGGGCGAGGTCTACATCACCCTGCCACTGGGCTCGCAGCCGCGCATCGTCGAGCTGCTCGAGCAGATCCAGGGCACGACCGCCTCGATCTACTACGTGCCGGACGTGTTCGGCATCAGCATCATCCAGGGCCGACTGCGCGACATGCGCGGCATCCCGGTCGTGGGAATCTGCGAAACGCCGTTCACTGGCATCAACGAGCTCGTCAAGCGGGTGTCGGACATCATTCTGTCGAGCATCATTCTGGTGCTGATTTCGCCCATCCTGCTCGCGCTGGCGATTGGCGTGAAGCTGAGCTCGCCTGGACCCATCATCTTCAAGCAGCGGCGCAATGGCTTGGATGGTGACGAGATCATCGTCTACAAGTTCCGTTCGATGCGCGCCATGGACAACGGCCCGGTGGTCAAGCAGGCCACCAAGGACGATCCGCGCATCACGCCCTTCGGCGCGTTCATCCGCAAGACTTCATTGGACGAACTGCCGCAGTTCATCAACGTGCTACAGGGGCAGATGAGCATCGTCGGCCCGCGTCCGCACGCGGTCGCGCACAACGAGCAGTACCGCGCCATCATCAAGGCCTACATGGTCCGGCACAAGGTCAAGCCCGGCATCACCGGCTGGGCGCAGGTCAACGGCCACCGCGGCGAGACAGACACAATTGATAAGATGAAGGCGCGTGTCGAGTACGACCTCGAGTACCTTCGCAACTGGTCCCTCGGCCTGGACCTTCAGATCATCGCTCGCACGGTCAAGTTGGTGTTCTTCGACCGCCACGCCTACTGATCGACCAATCCAAGAAGCCAGGAGAACAACCATGAACGTCTCTCACATCCCCCGCGGCCTGCGCCGCACACCCTGCTGCGTGGCGGCGATGGTGTTGCTGGGCCTGGCAACTTCCGCGGGCGCACAGACGCTTGAGCCCGCAGCCGGCCCGGCCGAGACGCCGCCGCCGGGTCCGACCCAGCTGGCCGCACCTGCGCCCGCCGATGCGCGCGACAGCGTCCCCTGGTACCTGGGCATCAATCAGGACTTCACCCGCGAAAGCAACGTGCTGCGCGCGCCAGACAACGGCACCTTGCCAGTGGTGAGCGACTCGTATTCTCTGACCACGCTGCTGGCCGGCTTTGACCAGCCCTTCGGCCGGCAGCGCATCTATGGCAACGCTGCCGTGCGCTCTCAGGCTTACAAGACCAACGACCAGCTCGACAACACGGGCTACGGGATCAACCTGGGCCTGGACTGGTCGACCATCGAGCGCTTGTCCGGACGCCTGGCGGTCACGAGCAACCGCACGGCGGTCAGCCCCGCCGACGCTCCGGGACTGCCGTCCAGCACCGAAGACTCGAACCAGATCGACGCCCTGGTGCGATTCGGCCTGGTCACCCGGCTGGCGATCGAGGCCGAATTCATCAACCGCAAGGTCGACTACTCCGACGCGCGGTTCGCACCGCGCGAGTTCACCCAGAACAGCGCCTCGCTCGGCCTGAGGTATCGATTCAGCGACCTGCTCAGCGCGGGTGTGGGCTTTCGGACGACGAAGGCCAAATATCCCCGTTACGGTGTCGATGTCACCACCGGCGCGGCGATCGAGGACGAACTCGACCGAAACGACCTCGACATCACGGCTGAATGGACACCATCGCCCATCACCAGCCTTGCGGGGCGTGTGAGCTTCGGCAAGAGCGAGTACCTCCAGAGCGCCTCGCGTGACTACAACGGCGGCACCGGCTACGTCACCTGGACCTGGCGGCCGACATCGAAGCTGAGCTTCGCGACAACCGCATCCCGCGAATCTGGTCAGGAGAACAGCCTGCTTCCGGGCGCGTCCACCACAAGCGAAGCCTCTGGAACGGGCACCACCACCGACCTGAGCAACCTGCGCTCCAGCGACACCTCGCGGGTGACGACCTCGCTGGGAGTGGCCACCACATTTGCGGCCACCGCCAAGATCAACATCAATGCGGCGGCTCGCGTGGATCGCCGCATACTGGTCGAGTCGGTCCTGCCTGGCAGCGGACCCGCCACCGTTCAGAGCGGCAGCGACACCACCCAGACGTTGTCGGTCGGGTTCTCGTGGCTACCCACTCGGAGCATCACCGTTGGATGCAATGTGGGGCGCGAATCGCGCTCCACGGATTCGGCGCTCTCCAGCGAGTTCAGCTCGAACGTCGCCGGCTGCTTCGGGCAGTTCATGCTGCGCTGATCGATCGGCACCTGCCTGGCCACGCCCCTCCCCAAGGCCTGTGCGACCCCGGGGAGGGGGATTCGACTACTGGCGTGCCTCGCCGCCCACCAGCATGCGCCCATCCCCCAGCAGGTAGGTGCCGCAGTCACGACCGGCGTTCAGGCATTGGGTCACGAAGGTCGTGATCGTCGCCCGATCCCATCCGATGAACCAGTCGGCGTGACCCGACGAACCCGCCGGAGCGCCGACGATGTCGCTGCTCAGTCGCCAGCCGGCTGTGCTGGTTCCGTTGAGGCGCCATTTGAAGTTCATCGTCAGATCCGGAATGGCCACGGGGTGGGTCGAGGGGCAACCGACGCCATACCTGCCATAGGCCATATGGCTCTGGTGGTCCGGGCTGTCGAGGTTCACGCCGTCCCAGCACTGCGGGTACTCCACCCGCATGATCAGGCTGTCGGTGCAGGTTGGAATGGTCGTGCTCGTGGGCTCAGCTGCCAGGAAGCCGGGCTGCCCATGCCGCACAACCGTAGCGCACGACGTCCTGAGGCGTCTGGCTCTTCGAGTTGCCGGCGATGATTCGCAAGCCCGCAGGCGGCACGGTGATCTGCTCATTGCGAACACCCTGGTAGCCGGTCTTGTAGTACATGACCATGTCCTCGGGCGCCTGGGGCACGCCGCTCGAGTTGATCATGCTGGGCACCCAGTACGACGACCGATTCAGGATGCCGCCGCGGCAGGTGGAGGCACCCGTCGTCGCCAGACTGGTGGCAGTGCTGTTGGCGTTGGCCAGCACATTGCCGAAGAACGAGTGCAAGTGCGCTGCACCCGCTTGGCCCGGGTAGACGATGGGATCGTCGTAGGCCATGTGCGAGAACGTGCACACCGTCCGGAAGGCGCCGGTGTAGCCGTCTGCAGGCGGGAAGACCGGTTGCAGGCTGGTCGGCTGCGCCAGCGCCACGCTGTCACCCGCGTAGCCGGTGGGCAGAGGCAGGCTCCGGTTGATGTAGGTCAGGCCTGAAGCGGCGGCTGGCGCAGGAGCCGGAGTCGATGCCACCGGCGCCGGGGCCGGAGTCGATGCCACCGGCGCCGGGAGCCGGAGTCGATGCCACCGGCGCAGGAGCCGGAGTCGATGCCACCGGCGCCGGAGCCGGAGTCGATGCCACAGGCGCGGGGGCTGCGGCCGGCGCGCTGCCCACGGTGACGGTCACCACCTGGCTGGCAACATTGCCAGCGCGATCGTAGGCGCGAACGGTGATTCGGTTGGACCCGGTGGGCAACGTGATGGTGCCGCTGGACCAGGTGACCTGATCCGCTGCGGCGCTCTGCGTCGCACGCCCGGATGCTCCCTTGTCCGTGACCCAGGTCACCCGCGCCACCTGGCGGTTGTCCTTTGCCATACCAGACAGGGCAAGCGACTTCGACGTCGTGGAGATGGAGCCGGTGGCGGACGGCGCCGTCACGCTGATGGTCGGGCGAACGCGATCGATGCGAGCCTCTGCATCTTCGGTCACCACGGCATTCGGGTCCGAATCGTCGAGGGCTGCAGTGGAACTGCCGCCGCCGCAGGCGGTCAGTCCTGCGCACAGGGTGGCGAGGGCGGTGTACTTGAGCTTGAAGCGCTGGCTGGTTTGCATGGCTGTCCGTAGGTGTTCGAGCAAGAGGGGAGGCGTTCTAAGCACCCTTGCGATCGATCCTAGGGATGAGACGAGCAGGCCCTGTAAGCAGCCCTGCGCACCTGTAACGGTGTCAAGAAGTCACGGAAACGGGAATGTCAAGGCCTCGGCACCACCTGAACGAGGGGGGTAAGGTGCAACGCGGCGGCGGAATCGAGCCACGGATCCGTTACCGAAGCAACGCAATGGCATCACCGGTGTTACGTGAAGAGATGCCGTGGAAGAATTTGCAACGGCCGGGCTGCGGGGCGGGAATCCTCTCCCCGCGCAACCTGCTCAAGAGCCAGAGGTGCGTACGGCTTCCGTCGGCTGAAACAGCAGCGGCCGCGGCACAACATAGCGAGCGCCGTGAGGAGCGGTCCACTCCAGCCGCATCCGCGCAGACGCCGACGAGGGGACGTCCAATTCGATGCGGACGGGGTAGAAGCGGCCCGCCGCAAGTTCAATCGCGGCATCCTGAGCTGCAGGCCCCTGAAACTCCCGGTTCGCAATGACCAGCTTGGCGTCTGGAGCCGTCACATGAAGTCGGTACGTGCCAGACAGCGGTGGCTTGACCCACCCAGACCATCTCACAGAACGCGCTGGCTTGGCAGCGAGTTCAGTCGGCCACTCCATGGCGGCATCGAAGTCGATGGTGGCATCGATGCGCTGCAGCAGCGTTTCGCCCGCCTGACCGGCCTTGCTGAAGTACTCGCCGCGCAAGCCCACGCCGGTGGCATTGGCCGCGGTGCAAAGCTGACCGCGCTGGTCCGCTGAAGCCCTCTCACTCTGGGACAGCACAGCCTGTGTAGCCGGCGAGGCCCCATTCGCGTCATCCCGTGTGCATGCCGCAAGCAAACTACAAGCGAACAGGGCCACGACGGCGTAGCGATCTAGCGCCCAACCAGTTCGGAATAGGCAAGAAGACGAAGCGTTGCAAACGTCCATGTTGCACACAGTCTAACCGGCGCGCCACGGACTACTACATCGATTCCGACAGGCAACGCCTAGACCGAATTGCCATGCACCGAAGCCACAGAATCTTCATCTGTGCACTGTGCCACGCATCTTCAACAGCTTCAGTGCGGCAGTACCATCAACAATTCTCAGCGTGCTGCCGGACGTGCGCGACCGGCTAGGAGCTTGACCACGACGATCGAGTCAATCGTCGAGCATGCATCAAGGCGTGCCGCTGTATCCCGGCGGCAGGGCTTCACGGCGCATGTGCCGGGCAGTCATCGCTGGCCTCGCCCAGGGAGCTCCACTCGAATGGTGTGCGGACTGCACCAGCCGACTTTCGCGCAAACTTGAAGGGAAACTGATGAGCATTGAAGACTTGCGCACACTGCCGACCGGTGCCGACTTGAACTTTGACGTCTGTGTCGTTGGCGCGGGCGTTGCCGGCTTCGGAGTCGCTTTGCAGTTCTTGGGCACCCGTTATCGGGTACTCGTCGTGGAGAGTGGGGGGGACACGCCTGAGGCCGAGATTAATGACCTGAGCGAGATTGAGAACGCGGGTGCCCGAAGAGCCCCTCAAGCCCTGACCCGTGCACGATGCGTCGGTGGTACCTCGTCACTCTGGAGCGGCCGCTGCGGGGTCTTTGATCCGATCGACTTCGCGGCTCGAAATTGGATACCCCATAGCGGCTGGCCCATCAGTGAAGCGGACGTTCGCCCCTACTACGACCGTGCCGGCGCATTGCTCGGTTTGGGCCCATCAAGCTATCGCGGTCACGCCGCTGGCTACATTGCCGCGGAAGCGCCCACCAGTGTGTTTGATCGCCGGACGTTTGAACCAGTCGTCTTTCAGTTCAGCGTACATGACCCTAGCCATCAACAGGCGCTGCGAACCTCGGTGATGCATGGCGTCGAAGGAGCCGAGCATATTGGAGTTCTTCAACACGCAGGAGCTCCAAAGCCAACTCACTTTGGAGAGGCCTATCGTTCACTTTTGGAAGCTGCGCCGAATATAACTTTGCTCAAGCACGCTACAGCTACTGAAGTGCTGACGAATGCAGACACCAGTCAGGCAATGGGTGTGTCCATCGCGTCGATTGAAGGGCATCGTGCAACCGTGGCGGCCTCAATCGTCGTGCTATGTTGCGGCGGCATCGACAATGCTCGTCTACTGCTTGCATCACGCAGCAAGGACCCCCGTGGTGTCGGAAATCGGCATGACACCGTTGGTCGTTACCTTACCGACCACCCGTTTACCGTCATTGCGAGCTACCAAGGAGAAGGGAGCCGCGGCTTGCGTCGAATGCTTGGCCATCGCTGGATCGATCGCGACAACATCCGCCACGTCTACACAATTGGTGCCCGGCTCGCGGCCGAGCGGCAGCGCGCGGAAGGACTGCTCAATGGTGCCATTCACATCGTTGACTGGGGAGGTGAGGGATCCGCCATGCGCGAGGCCAAGGTTGCGTTGGGCATGGTGCGCAGCGGCCCGCAGAGATTGGAAGGACTATCCAAGTTGAGCGGGCTCATGCTGCGGCCAGACAAGATTGGATTTGGCGCCTACGAACGGTATCTTCTGAAGCGCCCTTCGCTGAGTTCCCCCGAGCGTGTGGATTTCGGCTGTGTCGTGGAGCAGTTGCCTGATCCCGAAAGCCGAGTTGTACTCTCCTCGCAGCTCGATGGTCTCGGCAGGCCCCGCGCGCGCCTGCAGTGGAGGGTATCGGAAAGAGAATTCGAGACCCTGGTGCGCATGAGCGACCTTTTCGACGAAGAAGTTCGCCGTCTAGGGTTCGTAGCGCCGGACCGCGTACTCTGGCGCTCGCGCGGTGTCACGGAGTGGTGCGACTCAGTGCACGACATGGCGCACCCCATGGGAGCTACGCGAATGTCCCGCAGTCCCGAACAAGGGGTTGTCGATCAGGACTGTCGCGTGCATGGCGTAGACGGGTTGTACATTGCAGGCAGCTCGGTGTTTGCCACCAGCGGATACATGAACCCGACGCTGTTGCTTCTATCGTTGTCGCTGCGCCTCGCTGATCATCTAAAGCAGGTTGCACTGCGACAGCGAGCGGTTCGCGATTCAGAGATGCCCCGGCCAAGAGTTCATGACGACTCGGCGATAGCGGCCATTCGCCCTGAACTTGGAGCAATACGTCGATTGAAGGTGGGGATCGTAGGCGCAGGTCGACGAATCTGCGAAACCCATCTTCCTGTGCTTCGAGCACTAAGCGCGGAGTTCGAGGTTGTGGGAATTGTCGGAAGTCCAAAGCGGTCCACCCCAGCGGTGAACGAAAAGACCGGCTTGCGAGCATTTGAAACGGCGAAGGACCTCGTTTCGCAAACATCCCCTGACATGCTGATAGTCGCAGTCTCTACGGATGCAGTTGACGAAGTCTTGCCTCAAATGGTGGAGCTGGGGGTTCCCTTGCTAGTCGAGACCCCCTTCTGTTGGAACGTTCGTATCGGCCGCCGAACGCTTGCCAAGATGCGCGAAACTCGCGGTCTTGTGTCGGTGTGCGAGCAGACACCATTCCTCCCTATCGAGCAGTTGCGCCAGCAGGTTATCGAGCTGGGACTGCTCGGGAGGGTGCACACGGCGGAGAACAATGGCGTCTACTTTGACTATCACGCTATCGGCGCCTTGCGATGCTTATTGGGCTCGGGTCGGCGGCCGGCTATGGCCAGGGCTACTGCGGCAGGGCCGGCTTCTGGTGACGGGCAGTCCCGAAGTGGTTCGGTCGAGTATGACGACGGGGCGACACTTCGACATCGTTCACTTCCTGCTGATTCTCCTGCTGCCGTAGTTGTAGAAGGAACCAGCGGGTCGATGGTGAATGACACCTTGATATACGTTCGTGATGGGGTGCGCGTCGAATCGAAAGCCATTCGCGAGACGATCGAGGGACGCTTGGCGGCAATTGTCTTGCCTACACCAGACGGAGAGATCCGCTGGACAAATCCGTTCGCCGACCATAGCTTCCAGGACGATCAGATTGGCGTCGCTACCCTGCTTCGCGGTATGCGCGACGCGGTGTTGTTTGGTGTCGATCCGCCCTATGCGGCGGCTGAGGGATTGGCGGACATGGACCTGGTAACGGCGATCGAGTACTCTGCACGCCGTGGTGGTCCAGCGATATCACTCCCGCTGAAGGCTCGGCTGGAGCGACTCAGGTGCAGCAGTCCCGCCGAAGTACTTCGCAGACTAACCTCGCGAAGGTCTAGTGTTCTGTCCCGTTAGTTCCAGTTCGCAGCGCTGAAGGTGCTCAAGTGCGCGGTGCTGGCAGCATGCACGCCGCGCCACCGCCATCGGGAGTTCCTGTCGTTCCTGAGCGAGATCGACAATGCGGTGCCTGCCGAACTGGACATCCACTGCATCGTCGCTCGAGCGCACCCCGCCGCTGCTGCCGCTGGCGCCCCGCATTCCCGCGCGGCGCACGCACGGCTACAAGTTTCACGGCACAGCCACGCTGATTGCCGTGCTGGACATCGCTACCGGAAACGTCATCGGCGATTTGCACCGACGCCGCAGCAGCAGCGAGTTCCTGCGAGCGGTGGTTCGCCACGCTGACACAGAAGTGCATACGCCGCGGCACCCATCGCTCCGCGCGACAACTGGAGCAGGCGATCCGGCACTAGATCAAGGTCAACAACGACCCGGTGCCCTTCGTCTGGTCCAAGACCGACGATGACATCCTAGCGAACGTCGAGAGCTTTTCCCTGCGAACTTCTAACTCATGACAGTTGCCTGGGATCATGAAAAATCGACGTGCCCATTCAGAGCGCTTGATTACTCATGGCAGATGTGCACTGCAACTCGGAAAAGTTCCACTCTTGATCAGGCGTGCAATGGACAATGTGGACTGTGTCAATACCGATGACCACTCAGGAGAATTCGCAGACAACACTTGTGCGATTCTCCGCAACAGTTGATTGACTCGACGACAGATGAGCATGATTTCCACTCGACGCCCCGCTCCGCCGTGCACTCATCAGCAGAAGTAATGCAGCGAGGCGAAGGAGCCCCCTCGAAGCCATTGCGCCATCGATTGATTGGCGCAGGCCTTTGGACGACCGGCTCTGTGCTGATTGGGCATGTCCTCCGGCTGGGTGGGAACTTGCTCCTAACCCGGCTGCTGGTGCCCGAGGCTTTCGGGGTAATGGCGGTTGTCGTCACGATCGGCGTTGTCGTGAACCTGCTGTCAGACGTTGGCCTGCACCAAAGCGTCTTGCGCCATCCCAGAGGAAATGAGCGAACGTTTCTAGACACCATCTTCAGCATCCAAGCGCTTCGAGGGGTAGGTCTTTTCATCTGCCAACTCTTGCTCGCCTTAGCACTTTATGTAGCAAGTCATGGTGGCTGGCTGCCCACGGGGTCCACGTACGCGTTCCCGGATTTGCCTCTGGTATTGGCCTGCAGCGCCTTAGGCTCCGTCATCCATGGGTTTCAATCAACAAAGGTGCACAGTGCGGTACGCGACCTGTACTTGAAGCGCACGGTGCTGCTTGAGCTGCTGACGCAGGCCACCACAATTGGCTGCATGTTGCTGTTTGCATGGTGGACCAGATCAATCTGGGCGATCGTCTCGGCGATGCTCGTGAGCACGACTCTGCAGACCATCCTCAGCCACACCTGGCTACCCGGTCCGAACAACAGATTTGCCTGGGACAAGGACGTGTTGCGCGAGATCGTCTCCTACGGCAAGTGGCTCCTGGTATCTTCGGCCACTGGAGTAATCGCACTACATGCCGACCGCCTAATCCTTGCCGGTTACGCCGACGCAAAGTTTCTGGGTCTGTATTCGATTGCGCTTGGTCTCGCTGGCGCGATTGGGATGGTCTTCGAGAAGCTCTTCACTTTGGTGTTTCTGCCCGGGTTTGCTGAAGTAGCGCGCACGCGGCCGGCTGAACTAGTACATACCTACTTGCAGGCACGCAGGCGTGTTGACCCGACACTCCTTGTCGCTTCTGGCCTCTTGTTTGCACTAGGCCCTCTCATCGTGGAGCTTCTCTACGATGTGCGATACCAGGATGCAGGAGGGATCTTGTCAGTGCTCGCACTGGGCATGATTCTGTACAGATTCTTGCTAGTGCAGCAGGTCTATTTCGTGATTGACCGGCCGCAGTACCACGCGGTGCTCAATGTGGCGCGGTTGATTACGTCGCTGACCATGATCCCGGCGGCTCTCGCCTTCGGTGGACTCAAATGGGGCTTGATCGCGATCGCTTTGCGCGAATTGCCGACCTTGCCACTGGTGTTCTGGTTCAACTCGAAGCATGGGCTGAACAAGCCGTCCCTCGAAATCTACATGTTGCTGTTCTGGGTGGTCGGTTTCGGACTGGGCTTTGGCATCAACGAGCTCGCACAGTGGGTCAGAGGATGACTCAATACCGCGTAAATCGGCCGCTTCTGGAGGACAGAGCATGAGTACCGCCGTGGCCGTTTGGCTGGGCGTGACGACGCTGCTTTGCGTGCCCGTGGGCGTGTTCTGGCTTCAGGTGGTTGCAGCACGCCGCACGCCAGCACCGGCGCTCGCGTCGTCCGGGCGAAGGCCGCGCGTGGCCATTCTCATCCCGGCGCACAACGAGCGACTGGGCCTCGGAGTCACTTTGCGTGCGCTTCGACCCCAGGTGCGTGAAGGCGACCGGCTGCTGGTGGTGGCCGACAACTGCAGCGACGACACCGCCAGCATTGCGCGCGCCGAAGGTGCCGAAGCGATCGAGCGGTCGCACGCCGAGCTGCGCGGCAAGGGATACGCGCTCGACTTCGGTGTCCGACACCTCGAACGCTCCGCGAATCCGCCGCCGGACGTCCTCGTGATGGTGGATGCCGACTGCATCGTTCACCAGGGTGCGATCGATCGACTGGTCGCACAGTGCCAGGCCACGGGCCGACCGGCGCAGGCGCTCTATCTGATGGAAGCGCCGCGCGATGCCGGATTGGGCATGCGCATCGGGCAGCTCGCCTGGCGCGTCAAGAACGAGGTGCGCCCGCGTGGCTGGAGCCGCCTGGGTGGACCTTGCCAGCTGATGGGCACTGGCATGGCCTTTCCCTGGGAGCACATCCGTCGTGCACCGCTGGCCAGCGGCCACCTGGTGGAGGACATGCAGCTCGGCGTAGACCTCGCGCTGGCGGGTCACGCGCCACTGTTCGCACCCCAGGCGCTCGTGACCAGCCGGTTTCCCGACACCGAATCGGCTGCGGGATCCCAGCGCCGCCGGTGGGAGCACGGCCATCTCGCCACACTCACCGCGTTCGGCCCGCGCTTGCTGTGGTCGGGGCTGACCCGTGGACGCTGGTCCGCCGCGGCGCTCGCCGTGGACCTGATGGTGCCCCCGCTGGCGCTGTTGATGATGCTTCAGGTGATGCTGGCAGTGTTCAATCTGCTCGTCTCCGGTGCGTGGCTGGGGGTGTGGGCGCCGGCGGCAGTCAGCATCGTGGCCCTGGTCCTGCTGGTCTGGGCGGTGATCCAGGCTTGGTCTGGCTTCGGCCGGGACATCGTCACGCCCCAGGAACTGGCCAGCGCACCGCTGTATGCGCTGCGCAAGCTACCGCTCTACACCGGCTTCCTGGCCAAGCGTCAGGCCGAATGGGTGCGAGCCAAGCGCGACGGCGAATAGCTGAACTCGGCACAGCCAGCGCTCTCAGGTGCGCCCGCCCCGCCCTTCAGGTCACTTGTATTCGATCAACTCACCGCGCCGTTTGGTGAGCACGTGCCGCAGGTGGCGAATGGCGCCCTGTGCTTCTGGGAACTTGCCCAGCACCAGATAGAACGAGCGCGCCGCACGCAAGCGCAGGTCGCCAGGTGTCTTTAGCGCCAGGCGCAGCACCTGCAACGGATAGATCAGCGCGATCGAGGCAGCCCTCGGCCCCAGTGCCAGCCACGCCACCGCAATGACAGCAGGCAGCACAACGGCCCAGATGACTGCACTGCGCAGCGGGCGCACCCAGTGGCGCTCCGGCGGACCACCATGCAGTCGGACGCCTTCGGCAAAGGCATAGCCATTTCGCACCGTGCGCCGCCACCACTGCGAGAAGCGCGTGATGGCCGCGTCGTGAATGGTCATCTCGTGGGGCAGGCAATGGATGGTCCAGCCCTGGGCGCGAAGGCGAATGCAGAGTTCAGGCTCTTCGCCGGCGATGAGGTCTTCGCGATAGCCGTTCACCTGCCTCAGCGCATCGGCGCAGAACATCACGTCGCCGCCGCAGTGCTTCACTTGGCCCGGCGGCACATTCCATTCGATGTCACACAAGAGGTTGTAGACGGAGCGATCAGGAAACCGCTCCCGTCGGCGACCAAACACGGCAGCGATCGTCGGCACCTCCAGCAATTTCTGGCGAGCCGTGGCAATCCATCCTGGCACCACTTCGCAATCGCCATCGACGAACTGGACAAACTGCAGGTCGGGCATCTTCTCCAGCGCGTGGCGCCAGCCCGCGTTGCGCGCGCGGGCTGCGGTGAACGGCCGGTTCATGTCCAAGCTGACGACCTCGGCGCCCTGGGTGCGCGCCATCTCGACGGAACCGTCTGTCGAGCCGGAGTCCACGTAGACGACGAGATCGGCCTGACCTTCCAGGGAGGCGAGGCATCGGCGCAGGCGCTCGCCCTCATTGCGCCCGATCGCGACCACCACCACTTTGGCGGCTGCCGCATCGCGCGAAACCACGTCATTCATGACGAAGACTCCATCACACAGGCCAGGGCCGCGACGACGTCGCTGCCCGCATCGATCATCTGTACCCGCACTGCCACGGAGCCATCCGCCATGCGCACCATCAGATCCCGGGGCTGTGCATCGACGCCGGCATCCACCGCCTGGGCGGCCAGGCTGAGCCCGGTACCGATGGCCTTCAGGCAGGCTTCCTTGCGGGTCCAGGCTGAAAGGAACAGCCGGTCGCGATCGTCCACCGGCGCAGCCAGCCAGGCGGCCTGCTCGGCCGACGTGAAATGCAGTGCCGCCAGATCGGCGGCATCCTTGATCGGACGGAGCATCTCCACATCCACCCCGATCGGCGCCTGGTCCCCCAGCGCCACCAGCGCCACGTCCTCGGTGTGGGAGAGGTTGAACTCGCAGCTCGGCAGACCTCGCAGGCTGGGCTTGCCGTTCGCACCCTCGTCAAAGCGCAGTTCGCCGCTGGCGCGTCCGGTGTGCCGGGCAAGCAGTCGCCTCAGGGCGCAATGCGCTGCCATGTAACGGCGGCGGTCCCGCTCGAAGACGAAGCGCTGGGCACGTTCGATTTCGGCGGAGGACAACGTCTGGGCATCGGCTTTCGCTGGCGAATGGGACAGATCGACGCGCCACACCTGCGCCGCCACGCCGCCCCCTGCGCCGGCGCGATCCGGATCGATGCGCTTCATGTGGCGCGGGTTCTCGAGGTGTCCGCCAGTGCGGCCCGGCTGCTCGGTAGTTCGAACCTCAGCAGTGCGGAGTTCCGCAGGAAGTCGCGGAACAGCCGCGGCGGATCGCTGTCCGGCTTGCGTTGCAGGGCGCGGCGCAGACGCCACAGTGGAAAGCCAGCCAGCCACATCAGATCGGTGAGCGCCGCGTAGGCACGGCCGTGGTTCTTCACCAGATAGCGGCGCCGCGAATCGAACCAGTACTGGGGACGGGGCTTGACCGCTTGCTGGGCACCGGTCACCCCCGTGCTCTGCCCGGAGATGTGAATCACCCGGGCCTGTGGCAGGAACCAGCACTCCCAGCCCGCACGGTGGGCCTTGAGGCAGAAGTCTGTTTCTTCGTAGTAGAGAAAGTAGCCTTCGTCCATGAGACCGATCGCGTCGAAGACCTCGCGCCGCACCACCATGCTGCAGCCCGACACCCAATCCACGCGCGCTGGCACGCTGCTCATCTCCTGAAGGATGGCCCAGCGCTGCAGCATCCGCGTGACGGGGCCGAACTTCAGGGCGGCTTCGAATTCGCCCAGCGCCGACGGGAAGCGGAACGCGTAGGGCCAGGGCTGTCCTCCGTCTTCATCGATGCCGCTGCCGCAGATGCCGGCGCTGGGGTGCTCGTGCATGAAGTCGGTGAGTGCCCGCAAGGCGCCGGGCCGCACCACGGTGTCGGGATTGAGCAGCCAGAAATAGCGGGGCTTCAGGCCGCCATGCAACGCCGGGCTGATCGCGAGGTTGTTGCCGTACGAGAAGCCGCCGTTCACCGGTGCGCGCACCAGTTGGGCCCAGGAAGACCAGCCCAGCGCTTCGATCGCCGCGGCGATGAGGTCCGCGGATCCATCACCGGACGCGTTGTCCACCACCGTCACCGAAGCGCCGTCGTGGGCCTTCACCTCGGCCTCGAGCGAGCGCAGGCAATCGACCACCAGACGAGGTGTCCGGTAGTTGACGATGACGACCAGGATCGACTTTTCTCGGTTCACTTCAACCCACCGTTCCGATGCGTGCTGCGCCAGCGGTCACGGCCGCGGGCTTGTCGGCCTGCGAGCGCTTGGCCAGCGCCGCAGCGATGTGCTGGCGCATGTGGCCGGCCAGCACCTGCACATTGGGCGCCTGCAGCATGCTTGAGTGGCCACCAGGGACTTCGACGCTGATCACCGGGCCCTCGACGCGCGGGCCCCAGCCCAGCAGGGCGTCGGCATAGATGTCCGCATAGGCCACGTCGGGCACGCTGCCATCGCCCTTCAGGGCCTTGTACAACGCCACATCGCCGCCGGCAAACTTGCCGGTGGGACGATGCTCCTTGTGGGCATGCTCGTAAAGCTGCAGGTAGTTGATGCCTGGCGCCTCCTGGTCACCAGCCTGCGCCTGCGTAGGAGCCATGTCACGCAGTTGCTTGACCTTGCGGGCGTTCTGCAGGCGATCGAGTCGGCTGCTGATCTCGTAGCTGACGAAGTTAGTGCCCTTTTCCACCATCTTGGGCAAGGCACGGCCGAGGCGACCGAGCACCGACCCGCCTTCTGACGAGTCCAGCGTTCCCAGGAAGCGGTGGAGCTTCTCCTTGGCGAGGCGGAACGGCCGCTCGTCGGCCGCCACGTCGGCTGCGTCCATGATGCCCAGGAACAGGGTCTGCTCGCCGGCGTCCTGCAGCTGGCGCGCCATCTCGAAGGCAATCACGCCGCCGGCGCACAGGCCAGCCAGCAGGTAAGGCCCGTGCTCCTGCACCGAGCGCAGCTTGCGGATGTGGGCTGCGGCCCAGTCGGTGATGCGGGTCTGCACATAGCTGCCATCGGGGTTCACTTCGGGCTGGATGCCGAACACCGCATGCCCCGGATTGAGCTGCAATGCAAGCGATCGGTAGAGCAGTGTCTCGCCCAGCCCGTCATGCACGAAGAAGATCGGCAGCTTGTCTGCGTCACCCGGCCGGATCTGGATCAGCGTGTTGCTGCGAGGCAGCACCGGCGCGGCGGATTTCGCGGCACCTGGCTCGCTGGAGGCCACCGCCTCGGCGCTGCCCGGCGGTTCGATGAGTGCCGCCAACGTCTCCACCGTCGGCGCCTCGAGCAGCGCAGTGAGCGGCAAGGCCTTGCCGGTGCGCTTCTTGAGCTTGTTGATGACCTGCACCGCCAGCAACGAATGCCCGCCCAGGTCGAAGAAGTTGTCGCTGGCGCTGACCTTGCCGTGACCGAGCATCTCGCCCCACATCTGCGCGATGAGCTTTTCGGTGTCGGTGGTCGGTGCCTTCCAGCCGGGCGCGGTTTCGCCAGCGTCTCCACCCGCATCGGCGTCGTGGCTGATCTGCGGCGGCAGGCGCAGTTGCGCGAGCAGCGCCACCAGGTCCTGCGGCGACACCGCCACCTGCGGGCCACCACCCCAGGCCAGCACGCGGGTCAGGATCTCGGCGCCCTCGGCCGACAGGATGCCGTCGCGCAGGCCGACCGCCAGGATGTTGTTGGCCGTGGCGCGCGGTTTCGCCGCGGTCGGAGCGGGCGCCTCCGGGACACTCACGCGAGCCAGCAGCGCCTTGTCGCGCACGCGGATCATGGTGAAGTCCTGGATGTCCACGGCCACGCGACCCTGTTCATCGAGGATGGTCACGTCGTAGACCGCCAGATCGTCGCCGCCGTTCTCGTCAGCGCGGTAGCGGATGTGACTGAACAGGCGAGCCGTCAGCGGTGCAAACACGCGCAGCCGGCCATAGGATGCCGGCACGAAGAAGTCGCGCGTATCGTCGAAGCCGGGGATGAGCGCTTGCGCGCCACCCGTGGCCATGTCGACCAGGGCCGGATGCAGCGGGAAGTCCGCAAGGTCGGCCGCATGGGCGGCGGGCAGGCGCAGCGACATCAGCGCTTCGCCCTGTCCGTAGTCGATGCGCTCGATGTTGCTCCAGCGCGGACCGAACAGCAGGTGCGCCTGCTTCTCCGTGCCGTTGAAGACCTGGGCGCGGACTCGGCAGCGCGCGCCGATGGCCACTGCACCGTCGGACGCGGGAGCGGCGTCGTCCACGTAGCGAACCGTGCCGCGCACATTCTCGATCCACGGGGCGGAGGCGGCGTCGCCACTTGCCGCGCGGCTGACCACGCTGAAGCGCGTGGCGTCCGCACCATGGCTGCGCAGATGAACGCGCATGTCGCGCTCTTCGCCCGCGCGCACGACGAAGGGCGCGAGGAAGGTCACGTCGCCCAGCTCCACAGCGTGCTGCGACGGCAGCTGCGTGAAGGCGGTGCGCACCAGTTCGAGGTAGCCGGTGCCGGGTATCAAGGCCTCGCCGCCGAGCACGCGGTGCTCCGACAGCAGCCAGTGCTTGTCGAGGCTGAACCGGGTGGCGTACACGCGTTCGTCGGTGCTGTCGAGCAGGCAACGGTCGAGCAGGGGCAGGCCCAGTTCGGTGCCGGCGGATTCGGAGAGTGCGTCCGAGTCCAGCCCCAGCTGGTGGGCCAACTCGGCCGCCATGCCGACTTCCTGCCACTGGCTCCAGTTGACGGCCACGGTGAACGTGGCGTCGCGCGCAAACCGGTCCTGCGCATAGGCATCCAGGAAGGCATTGGCGGCGGCGTAATCGATCTGCCCGGCCAGGCCCGCGAAGGCACTGATCGACGAGAACAGCACGCAGAAGTCCAGCGGCGACTTGCCCTGCTGTCCGTCGTTGAGTGCCGCCTCGAGCACCAAGGTGCCCTGGAGCTTGGGCGCCAGCACCGAGGCCGCCACCTGGGGCTCCTTGAGCTGGACGACGCCGTCCTGCAGCACACCGGCGGTGTGCAACACACCGTGCACCGTGCCGAAGCGGGCGCGCGCCTGCTTGACCACCGCCTTCATCTGCGCGAGGTCGGTCACGTCGGCGCCGGCCACCATCACTTCGGCCCCGAGTGCTTCCAGCGCCATGATCTGGCGGATGCGGCGGGCGCGGGCTGGATCGTCGCCGGCTTGCGCCAGGCACTGCGCCCACTCGCTGCGTTCGGGCAGACCCTTGCGACCCACCAGCACCAGGCGCGCCTTGACCGTTCGGGCCAGGTGCTCGGCAAGCGCGAGACCCACACCGCCCAGGCCACCAGTGATCAGATAGACACCGCGTTGCCGCAGGCGCTTGTGCATGCCGACGACCGGCGGCAGCGGCGCGGGCTCGTAGTCCTGCACCCAGCGCTGCGCGGCGCGGTAGGCCACCACATCGTCGCCCAGGTCGGCCGAGAGTTCGGCCACCAGTGAGTCGAGCAGCAGCGCCTCGAGGCGCGAACCCACCGCGGGAATCTCGATGTCGATGCTCTGGCAGCGGACGTTGGTGAACTCGCGCGGAATCACCTTGACCGGGCCGAGCAGCGTGGCCTTGGCCGGCACCAGGCCGGTCTCGGTCGCCACGCGCTGAAGGTGGTCCGAGACCACGGCAAGGCGGATCGGCTCGCTCAGGTCTTCACGTCCGATCGCCTGGGCCAGGTTCAGCAGGCTGTAGAAGCCGAGTGCCTGGACTTCGTCGACCTCGGCCAGTGCAGCGGCTGGCTTGGCGCTGCCGGTCAGGGACCACAGGTGGACGATGCGTTGCGGCGGGCGGCCCTCGCCATTGAGCGTGGCCATCAGACGGTCGTAGTCGGCGGCACTGCGCGGATTGACGGTGAACTTCTGGTTGCCTTCTCGGCGATAGGCCTTGCCGGCCTGCACCATCACCACGTCGCAGCCTTCGGCCCGCAGGCGCTCGGCCAGACGCACGCCGAACCCCAGCGTGTCGGCCAGCACCAGGGTGCGGACCCTGAGTGAATCGTCTTCGGCGCTCAGCGACGGCAGCAGCGGCACGCCGGCACGCTTCCACACCGGCTGGTAGAACCACTCGCCGAGGTCCTTGCGCTTGTGCAGCGACCGGTCAGCCGCGGCCACCGCATGGGCGCCCTTGCCGGGCTCGACCCAGTGGCGCTGGTGGTCGAAACAATAGGTGGGCAGTTCGACCCGCAGGCGCTTCTCGCTGCCGCGGAACTTGGCCCAGTCGACCGGCGGCCCAAGGGCCCAGAGCCGGCCGAGCACGGTGAGCAGCAAAGGCCTGGTCGGCGACTGCTCGTCGGGGTGGCGCATCGAGTTGAGCACCGGCTGCGCTGGCCTGACGCGCCGGATGCTGGCGCGCCAGGCTGGACAGCGTGCGACCTGGCCCCACCTTCGAGCAGGATGCGCGAGTCGTCCTTCGAGCAGGTGCTGCAGGCCGTCGGCGAAGCGCACGGTGCTGCGCAGGTGGCGCACCCAGTACTGCGGGTCGGTCGCTTCGGCCGGCGTGATCCAGGTGCCCGACAGGTTCGGACACGAGCGGGAGCGTCGGCGCCTTCATCGCGATGCGCTGGAAGAACGCGCCGAACTCCTGCAGGATGGGCTCGAGCATCGACGAGTGCGCCGCCACGTTGATGCGCACGCGGGCGGCTTCGACGTCCATGTGCGGCGAGCGCTTGCTGCGAGCGACTCGATGGCTTGCACCGGTCCGCCGAGCCACGGTCAGGTTCGGGCCGTTGACGGCGGCAGATCGAGAGCTCGGGGCTCATCAGCGGCAGGAGCATCGGCCTCGGCACATCGGCACGCTGAGCATGCCGCCTTCGGGCAGCGTCTCGAACAGGCGGCCGCGCAGCTCGACCAGGGCCAGCGCGTCGGCCAGGCTGAACACGCCCGCCAGGTGGGCCGCGGTGTACTCGCCCATGCTGTGGCCGATCATCGCCGTCGGCTCAGGCCCCAGGACATCCACAGCTTGGCCTGCGCGTACTGGATCGTCAGCAGCGCCGGCAGGGCCAGCGACGGCCGCGCCAGTTGCTCGGCCGCCTCGGCCTCCTGCGCCAGCGGGCGGGAACAGCACGCTGCGCACGTCCGACTTCAGCGTGGTCGAGATGATGTTCAGGCACTCGTCCACGGCGGCGCGGAACACCGGCTCGCTGCGGTACAGGTCCAGGCCCATGTTGGGGTACTGCGCACCACCGCCGGCAAACATGAAGGCAACGCTGCGCTCCACGCCATCGGGCGCGGTTTCGGTGAACACGCGCTGCGGGCATCGTTGGCCTGCAGCGGCCTGCGCCGCGTCGGCGGCATCGCGCGCCACGACGATGCGGCGGTGCTTCATCGCCTGGCGGCCGATCTGCAGCGTGTAGGCGGCGTCGGCGAGGTTCAGTCCGGGTGTGCCGCTCAGGTGGTCGGCGAGCGCGGCCGAGCCCGCGTCGAGCGCAGCCGAGCGACTTGGCGGACTGCACCAGCAGCTGGTACGGCCGCGACGGGCCGGACGGCGCCGCGCACGCGGAGCCTCTTCGAGAATCGATGTGGGCGTTGGTGCCGCCGACGCCGAGCGAGCTCACGCCGGCGCGGCGCGGCGTGCCCTTGGGGGGTTGCCAGGGCTGCGAGCTTGTCGTTGACGTAGAACGGGCTGCGTCTCGAACTCGCACGCTGGGTTCGGCGCGCTGAAGTGCAGCGACGGCGGCAGCTCGCGGTGCTGCAGCGCCAGCGCGACCTTGATCAAGCTGGCCACGCCGGCCGCGGTGTCGGGGTGGCCGATGTTGGTCTTCACCGAGCCGATGCCGCAGAAGCCGGTCGTGCTCGGTGCCCTGCCGGAAGGCCTGGGTCAGCGCCGCGATCTCGATCGGGTCGCCCACCGGCGTGCCGGTGCCGTGCGCCTCGACGTAGGTGATGGTGTCGGGCGTGACGTCGGCCACCGCCAGCGCCTCGGCGATGGCACTGCGGCCTGGCCGTCGACGCTGGGCGCCAGGTAGCCGACCTTGCAGCGCGCCATCGTTGTTGATGGCCGAGCCCTTGATCACCGCGTGGATGTGGTCGCCGTCGGCGATCGCGTCGGCCAGGCGGCGCAGCACCACCACGCCGACGCCGCTGCCGAACACCGTGCCCTTGCGACGCGGCATCGAACGCGTGGCAGTGGCCGTCGGGCGAGAGGATCTCGCTCTCGTGGTACAGGTAGCCATGCCGGTGCGGCATCTCGATCGTCACGCCGCCGGCGAGCGCCATGTCGCACTCGCCGGTTCAGCAGGCTCTGCACGCCCAGGTGGATGGCCACCAGCGACGTCGAGCAGGCCGTCTGCACGTTGATGCTCGGCCCCTTGAGGTTGAGCAGGTACGAGACGCGGGTGGTGAGGAAGTCCTTGTCGTTGCCGGTGTGCCGCAGCAGGAAGAAGCCCACCGAAGCCATCAGCTTCGGGTTGGTCATCAGGTTGTAGGGCATGTAGGCGTTGTGGCCCGAGCCGCCGAACACGCCGATCGAGCCGTCGAACGTCTCGGGCACGTGGCCGGCGTTCTCCAGCGCCTCCCAGGCGCACTCGAGGAAGTGGCGGTGCTGCGGGTCCATGATCGACGCTTCGCGCGGGCTGAAGCCGAAGAACTCGGCGTCGAACATCTCCATGTCGGGCAGCACCGCCCCGACCGGCACGTAGTTCGGGTCGGCCAGGTCGGCCGGGTCCACGCCGGCGGCCAGCAACTCGTCCTCGGTGAAGCGGCGTCAGCGACTCGACGCCGTTGCGCAGGTTGTTCCAGTACTCGCTGATGTTGCGAGCGCCCGGCAAATCGCCCGGCCATGCCGACGATGGCGATGTCGGTGTCGAAGCTGCTGTCGTCCATCGGTTCGCTCATGCCCTGTCCTTGAATGCTTCGCTCGGATTTGCTGCTCATCGCTTCAACGCTCGGCGCCTGCCGTCGGCCGCACCGCCTGCTGACGGCGCTGCAGCGCCGCCCGGCGACCCTGCGCTCGGTCCTGGTGCCCTGCTGCGCCGCTGCGCCGTCCGCGCCGTCCTGGCCCAGGTAGGCGCTCAGGCTCTGGATGGTCGGGAAGCGGAAGATGTCGGTGATCGAGAGGTCGCGCTGCAAGGCTTCCTTGAGCCGCCGGTGCATCTGCACCGCCAGCAGCGAGTGCCCGCCGAGGTCGAAGAAATTGTCGCGCGTGCCGACCTGCGCCAGCTTCAGCACGTCCTTCCAGATGTCGGCGATGGTTTCCTCGAGGTCGCTGGTCGGCGCGACGAAAGCGGCCTCGGCCGCCGGCGCCGTGGGCGATGTCGGGCGCACGGCAGCGCCTTGCGGTCGATCTTGCCGTTGGGCGTCTGCGGCAGGGCGTCGAGCGTCACGAAGTGCGACGGGCACCATGAACTCGGGCAGGCGCCCGCGCAGGTGTTCGCGCAGCTCGGCCATGTTGATCGGCGTCGGCGCCGCTGGCGACGAGGTAGGCGACCAGGCGCAGATCACCGGGCACGTCTTCACGCGCCACCACCACCGTCTCGCGCACCGCCGGGTGCGTCGAGCAGCGACGCCTCGATCTCGCCGAGCTCGATGCGGTAGCCGCGGACTTCACCTGGTGGTCGAGGCGGCCGAGGAACTCGACCATGCCCGTCGGGCACGCAGCCGCGCCAGGTCGCCGGTGCGGTAGACGCGGCCACCGGCCGCGCCGTCGAACGGATGCGGCAGGAAGCGCTCGGCGGTGAGCTCGGGGCGGTGCAGGTAGCCGCGCACCACGCCGTCGCCGCCGATCACAGCTCGCCCGGCACGCCCACCGGCAGCGGCTGCTGGCGGCGTCGAGGATGTAGAGCGCCTGGTTGGCGAGCGGCCGGCCGAGCGGGATCGTGCCTTCGACGGCGTCCACCGGTGTGCACCGACGACCAGATCGTGGTCTCGGTGGGGCCGTACATGTTCATCAGCTTGCCGTCGGTCGACAGGCCAGCGAGCTCGCGCGCCAGCGTGCGGCGGCAGCGCCTCGCCGCCCACCATCATGCGCTTCAGCGCCGCCAGGCCGGGCCTGGCGGCGTCGTCCATGAGCAGCATGCGCGCCATCGACGGCGTGCACTGCAGGTGCGTGACCTGGTGGCGCTGCATCAGCGCGGGCAGCGCTGTGGTCGCGCCGAGGCCACGCGCGGCGGCATCGACTGCGCGACGCAGCTGGTTCGAGGTACGGCAGGTGCTCGAGCACGCGTCGGTCGAGTCGACGCCGAAGTCGATCAGGCAGGCGATCTCGTCGACGCCGATCGCCTTGAGCGTGTCGATCATCGCCAGGCAGCTCTCGGGCGTGCCGAACAGGCCGCTGGTCTCGTAGTAGCGCTCGAACGAGTGCTCGAGCAGCGCGTCCATCTCGTCCTCGGCCAGGCTCTGGAGATCGATCGTCGGCGCTGCCCGCCTCCATGCCCTCGCGGCTCTTGAAGGCCGGGAACGCCCAGGCGTACTGCTTGACCAGGTTGAGCGAGCTGCGCAGGTACTCGATCATCGGCTGCCGCACCTTGCGCGCACCGCCTCGTCGTCGGTACCGACGAAGGTGTGCAGCATCAGCGACACGTAGCCCTCGCCCGGGTGACCGGCTTCCTTCCAGGCTTCGCGGTAGGCTGCGAGCTTGTCCTCCAGTTCCTCGACCGTCTGGCCCAGCAGGTGCGTGAGCACGTTGGCGCCGATCCGGCCGGCGGCCGTGAAGGTCTCGGGGTTGCCGGCCGACGTGACCCAGAACGGCAGCTCGCTCTGCACCGGGCGCGGCAGGATGCGCGTGTCGACCGCCTTGCCGGCGGGCCGTCGAACGGGCAGCGCCTCGCCGCGCCACAGCTTGCGCACCACCTCGATGTTGCGCAACATCACGTTCTTGTTGTCGGCGAAGTTCTCCGGCTTGAGCACGAAGTCGTCCGGCTGCCAGCCCGACGCGAACGAGATGCCGACGCGGCCGTTGGAGAGGTTGTCGACGACCGCCCATTCCTCGGCGACGCGCATCGGGTGGTGCAGCGGCAGCACCACGCTGCCGGCGCGGATCTGCACGCGCTCGGTGACGGCCGCGATGGCGGCGCCGGTGACGGCCGGGTTCGGGTACAGGCCGCCGAAGGCATGGAAGTGGCGCTCGGGCGTCCACACGGCGGCGAAGCCGTGCTTGTCGGCGAACTTGGCGCCTTCGAGCAGCAGCCGGTACTTGTCCGACACGCCCTCGGACTCGTCGCTCGAGAAGTAGAACAGGCTGAAGTCGAGCGGACGTGACGCGTGAGCGCCGCGCGGTGTCGCGCGCCGAGCGGTCCTCGTCGGACGACAGCACGACGTGGAAGCCGCGGGCCAGCGTCCAGAACAGCTCGAGCACCGAGATGTCGAAGGACAGGCTGGTCACCGCCAGCCAGGTGCCGGGGTCGTCGGTGCCGAGGTGGCGGTCCATGCCGGCAAAGAAGTTGACCGACGTTGCGGTGCTCGACCATCACGCCCTTGGGCTTGCCGGTGGAGCCCGAGGTGTAGATCACGTAGGCCAGATGGCGCGGCTCGGCACCCCCGTCGAAGGGCTCGGCCGACTCCTTGGCGATCGCCGGCCAGTCGGCGTCGAGGCAGATGACCTGGGCGCGGTGCTTGGGCAGGTCGCCGCGCAGGCGGTCGAGCGTGAGCAGCACCGGCACCTTCGAGTCCTCGACCATGTAGGCGATGCGGTCGCGCGGGTAGGTCGGGTCCAGCGGCACGTAGGCGCCGCCGGCCTTGTGGATGGCCAGCAGGCCCACCATCAGTTCCACCGAGCGCTCGACCATCAGGCCGACCAGCACGTCCGGGCCGACATGCAGAGCGGCCAGCCGGCGCGCCAGCTGGTTGGCGCGGCCGTTCAGCTCGGCATAGGTCAGCGAACGGCCTTCGCAGGTGACGGCCACGCTGGTCGGGCGTGCGCGCGGCCTGCTCCTCGATCTGGCGGTGCACGCAGGCGTCGGTGTTCACCGGCGCCGCCGTGTCGTTCCAGACGCGCAGCACCTGGTGCAGCAGGGCGGGGTTGAGCAGCGGCAGCTCGCCCAACGTGCGGTTGGCGTCGGCGTCGGCCGCAGCCATCATTTGCACGAACTGGTCCTGCATGGCGGCCACGTGGCCACGCGCCAGCTTGGAAGCGTCGAAGATCCAGCGGCTGTGGGTACCGTCGGTGGTGAAGGCCACCGTCAGTTCGCTGCCGGGCAGCGCGGCCGCGTCGTCCAGGCGGTCGACCACGAGCACGGCCACTGGCAGCACCCGGGGATCCTGCGAGGCGGCGCGGGTGCGCAGCTCGGGCACGCGACCGATCAGGTCGTTGGCATAGGTTCCGCGGCGGTGCAGTTCCTCGAGTTCGGCTTGGACAGAGGCCCGCAGCTGAGAGAAGGAACGCGAGAACTCGATGGCGGCGCGCAGCGGCACTTGCTTCGCAAACCAGGCATCGGTGCCCGCCGTCAGCGCTCGCAGGGCCGGATCGGCAAATCCGAGGTCGAACTCGTCCTTGTCCGACAGGCGGGCCAGCAGACCGATGAAGCCGGCCACCAGGCTGGCGCTGCGGGACGCGTCGCCTGGAGTGACCGGCGCGGCGATCGCTGCGTCGAGGTGGGAATAGACCGCCGCCGCATGCGCGGCGCTGCGATCGATGTAGGGCAGTTCCACGGAATCCTGGGTCTCGAGCCGACGCTGCCAGAAGCCCTCATGGGCACACACCGCCGCGTTGATGGCGCCCAGGCGCTCGGCGAGCACGTCGTCGATGGTGTCGAACACCGAGCCAGCTCGCACGCTCAGCGCCGGGCCCGCTTCGGCCAGCGGCACGGGCTGGCCGTCCAGAGTCTCGATGCGGGTCAGGCGCAACGCAGCGTCGACCGTGGCCACGGTGATGCCTTGGGCATCCGCCTGGGTCACCGTGCCGGGGGCGGCGCCGGGGACCGAATCCGCCACCTCCGCCTGGGCGACGCGGAGCAGCCGGCCACCGAGGGCGACCTTGGCGCTGCTCACCGGATTGGCGTAGGTGCCGAAGTCGAGCGCACGCACCGAAGTGGCCAGCGCAGCAGCGCTGTCGCTCCAGCGCAGTGCACCGGCCGCCGCTGGGCGGTCCTTGCGTCCGAAGTACTTCTGGATCGGGGCGGTTTGCGGCTGCGGGGCGAGCGAGCTGTCTGCCAGGCCCTTCACCAGTTCCTCGAACCCGTCGATCGCGGCTTCGTAGCACTTGGTGTTCAGCGTCAGGGCGGTCTCGCCTTCGGACAAGGCAAACCGGCGCTGCACCAGGATGTCGCCCTGGTCGACCTGTGCGGTCATGAGGTGCCAGGTGATGCCGTGCGCCGGTTCGCCGGCCAGCAGTGCCCAGATCGGCGTGTTCAGGCCAGCGTACTCGGGCAGCGGGCCATCGTGGAAGTTGATCGCGGCGCGAGTGGGCAGCGCCAACACCTCGGCATTCAGGACCGACAGGTTGGTGACACTGAACAGGTAGTCGAACGGACGCAGGTCCTGCGCCGCCAGCAGGGCCGCCGCATTCGGCAGGACGCGGATGCCGTGTTCGGCCGCCCACTTGCGGATCGGCGCCCGCGAGGTCACGACAGCAGCCACCTGGTGGCCTTGCTGTTCCAGGATTTGGGCACATTGGATCAGCAGGGATTCCCCGCCGACAAGCACACAGCGCCAATTAGCAGTCATGGTGTTCAAGGTCTCGATTCGGTCATTCGGAGCGTGTAAGCGTTCGTGTCGGATCGCGCCGGACAGGGCAGCGTCGTCGCTCTGCTACACAGTCCCCGAATGTTGCATCGAATCGATGGTCAATCGCCTCCCACCAATGGGGCAGCAACAGGACGATGGTGATTATTTCCGCGAGTTCGTCACGCTGCTCCCCCTGTATTGGGGGCCGCCTGCGCACGCGGCCCGAGGAACGGTCAACAATGCGAGCCGAATCGGCAGCGCGCCTGCCACTTCCATTGGCCGCAACTCGGAGAACACGATGAACACGATGGTTGACCCCCAGCAAGTGAAGGCGCTTGGCGAAGAAGTCGGCGATTCCGTTTTGCCGGCCGCACCTGGCCGGCAACGAGTTCGGCGCCATCACCGAGGCCATCGAGACTTGCGAGCTCTCGGGCGACGGGGCCATCACCAAGCGCTGTCACAAGCTGCTCGAGGAGGCGCTGGGCGTGCCCAAGGTGCTCCTGACCACCTCCTGCACCCACGCGCTCGAGATGGCCGCACTGCTGCTGCGCATCCAGCCCGGCGACGAGGTGATCGTGCCGTCGTTCACCTTCGTGTCGACCATCAACGCCTTCGTGCTGCACGGCGCCAAGCCGGTGTTCGCCGACGTCCGCCCGGACACGCTCAACCTCGACGAGCGCCAGCTCGAGTCGCTGATCACCCCGCGCACGCGCGCCATCGTGCCGGTGCACTACGCGGGCGTGGCCTGCGAGATGGACGCGATCATGGCGATTGCCGAGCGCCACGGCATCCCCGTGGTGGAGGACAACGCCCACGGCCTGTTTGCCAAGTACAAGGGCCGCTACCTGGGCACTTTCGGGCGCCTGGCCACGCAGAGCTTTCACGAGACCAAGAACTTCACCTGCGGCGAGGGCGGCGCCTTGCTGATCAACGACCCCTCGCTGGTCGAGCGCGCGGAGATCATCCGCGAGAAGGGCACCGACCGCAGCCTGTTCTACCAGGGCCTGGTGGACAAGTACTCCTGGCGCGACGTGGGCTCGAGCTATCTGCCTTCGGGCATCCTGGCAGCGTTCCTGCTGGAGCAGTTGCGCCAGCGCCAGCGCATCCAGAGCAAGCGCCAGCAGGTGTTCGAGACCTACCAGTCGGCGCTGGCCCCCTGGGCGGCAGCCAACGGCGTTCAGCTGCCCACCGTCCCCGAGCACTGCGAGCAGGCCTATCACATGTTCTACATGCTGCTGCCCACCGCCCACGCCCGCTCGGCCCTGCTGCGCCGCCTCAAGGAGGTCAAGATCACGGCCACCTTCCACTACATCCCGCTTCACACCTCCCCCATGGGCCAGTCCCTGGGCGGCCGCGAAGGCCAGTGCCCCGTCACCGAAGACGTCTCCGCTCGCCTCATCCGCCTGCCCTTCTTCAACAGCCTGTCCGAACCCCAGCAAGCACGCGTCATCAACGCCGTGCGTGGGTTCACGCCTGCGTAGTGGACGCAACGCTCCCGAGCACCAGCCAGGGCGTTGGCGCCCTGCGCCGCATCTCCTCAGTGCATGTCTGACGGCGTGAAGAGGCGCGAAGCGTGAAGGTCCTGGTCACAGGCGCCGGGGGCTTCCTCGGCGAGCATGTCGTGTCTGCGCTCGTGGCAGCGGGACATGAGGTGCGCGCACTCGCTCGATCCAGACCCGCGGCAGCCGGCACCAAGCGCTGGGGCTCAGTCGAGCTGGTACAGGCGGACCTGCTCACCTCGACAGACTTGCGCCCGCTCTGTCGCGGGGTCGATGTCATCGTGCACCTCGCCGCCGCCATGAGCGGCAGCCGTCAGCTCATGGTCGAGACCGCGGTTCGGGGCACGCTCCGGCTCATCGATGCACTCGACGGTCCGCAGGCCCGCCTGGTCCTTGCCAGCAGCTTTTCGGTTTACGACTGGGATCGTGTCGGATCAGCGCTCGACGAGAACAGCCCGCTGCTCACCGCCAGCAAGGCTTCATTGCTGGGCGACTACGCGCTGGCCAAGCTGATGCAGGAATCGGCGGCACGCGAAGCCTGTGCCCAGCAGGCCAAGGCGCTGACCGTGCTGAGGCCGGCCATGGTGTGGGACGCACACCACCAGGGGCTGGATTGCGCCGGACCACGCGCTGGCCATCGACGCTGCATCGTCGCCCCGGGCCGACGGCTGCATCTGACCTATGTCGAGAACTGCGCCTCGGCGTTCGTGGCGGCACTGGACGAGCGGGCCCGCGGTGCCACCTACAACGTCGAAGACGGGATGGATCTGGAGGCAAACCATTTCGTTTCGCGCGTGGCTCCCGACGAAGTGAGGTTCGCCATCCCACGCTGGGCGCTGGCTGCTGTGCAGCTCGCCGGTGCGCCGTTCACCCTGGCGGCGCGCATGGGTTTGCGTGTGCCCGGATTGCTCATCCCGGCTCGGTCTCGAGCACGCTTCAGCGGGGCCCGCATCAAGCCAAGCCGCTTGCAGACTGATCTCGGCTGGCAGCCCCCCTTCACCTTCGATCAGGCGCTGACAGGCGCCGCGACGCACTCCGCCTGACCATGAACATCGCCTACTTCACCTCGATGTACGCGCGCGCCAGCGACACCTTCATTCGCAACGAGGTCCTCGAACTTCGCCGGCGTGGACACCAGGTGAGCACCTACTCGATCCGGCGCGAGGCGAAGGATGCGCGCGTCGGCGACGAAGTGCGAAGCGAACAGGCGGGCACGCACTACATCCTCGAGCAGCCCAAGTGGCGCCTGCTCGCCGCGTTTGCCGGGCGTGTCGCCAGGCACCCGGCGCGCGTGATCGAAGTCTTCAGGTTGGCCAGCCAGACGCGGGCTCCTGGGCTGAGATCCCTGTTGATGCACTGTGCCTACATCGTCGAGGCTGCCTACCTGGCGAAGCGATTGCAGGCGACGGGCGTCCAGATCCTTCACAACCACATCGCCGAGAACTCGGCCACGATCGCGATGTACAGCTCGATGCTGTCGGGGATCCCGTTCAGCATGACGGTGCACGGGCCAGGCATCTTCTTCCAGCCTCGACTCTGGGCCCTGGGAGAAAAGGTCCGGCGCTCGGCCTTCACAGCCTGCATCACACATTTCTGCAAGAGCCAGTGCATGCTTTTCGCGCCGGAGGAAGCCTGGTCCAGGTTGCACGTGGTGCGCTGCGCCGTGGGCAAGAGTTTCGAGTCGGCGGCGATGACACCGGTACCGGCGGCACCCCGCCTGGTCTTCGTGGGTCGACTGTGTGCGGAGAAAGGCCTGCCCCTGCTCGTGGAAGCAGTGACGCGCCAGGTGGCCGCGGGCAAGCCCTGCGAGCTCGTGCTGGTGGGCGACGGACCGATGCGTGGCGAGGTCGAACGCGTGATCGAACAACGTTCGCTGCACAACGCCATCCGCATCCTCGGCTGGAAGAACAGCGATGAAGTGCGGGCCGAGATCGAGAACAGCCGCACCCTGGTGCTGCCCAGCTTCGCCGAAGGATTGCCAGTGGTGATCATGGAGGCGCTCGCGCTGGGCCGCACCGTCATTTCAACGCGCATCGCCGGCATTCCGGAACTCGTCGAAGAAGGCATCAACGGCTGGCTCGTCTCCGCCGGATCGGTCGACGAGCTGGTCGTGGCCATCGACCACGCCACGAGCGCTTCGACTCAGGCGCTCACAGCCATGGGCGAGGCCGGTTCAGCCAGGGTGCGGGAGCTTCACCGACTGGGCACCGAGGTGGATCGGCTCGAATCGCTGATGAAGGGCGCAGTCGATTCGGCCCGCGCGGCTTGATCGGCCGTCCTGGCCAGGTGATCGGCCAGACGCAAGGCGAGCGCGACGATCGTCAGGGTGGGATTGGCATGGCTGGTGGTCGGAAACACCGACGAGCTGGCCACAAAAAGGTTCTCGACCCCGTGCAGCCGGCAGTCGGCGTCCACCACGCTATCGGCCGCCGATCGCCCCATGCGCGTGCTGCCGATGTGGTGGCCGCCCACCGGGAGCGCTGCGGCCACCCGCTCCTTGAGCTCTCCGACATCGAACTCCAGACGGACACTCGGTGTCGAGTCCAGCAGGCGCTTGAGCAGCAAGAAGGACTCAACGCCGGAGCGGACGTCGTCGGGCGTCAGCTGCCAGTGGATGGAAACGCGCGGCATGCCGAGATGGTCGGTCGCATCGGTCAGCTCGATGCGGTTGCTCTCGCTGGGGACCTGCTCGCTGTTGAACTCGAACGGGTAGGTACCGTTGCGGTTCCTCACCAACGTGTAGGGCAGCTTTCGCTCAGCGAGCTTGCGCTTGGTCAGCCAGTCATAGCCGAAACGAAAGACCGACGGCGAATCGGTCACGACGTTGCGCAGATGGGCTGCGACGCTCGGCCGCGCCGTCGATGCGGCCTGCCCATGGTTGAGGATCGCCTGGTACTCGGAGGAAAGCACCGACTTGGCGAGGAAGATGGTCGACATCACCCCGCTGCCATGCGACGGGTCGGCATAGGGAGGAAAGTGCAGCCGGAACGCGGAGTTCAGCAAGGCGTGCTGCTGCAACAGGTCAGCAGAGAACTGCAAGCGCCGGCGCGCGTACACGCCATCGACGGTCTTCTCGAAGTCGAAGCTCGGCTTGTCATCGCGAAATGCGACGGAACCGAAGATCAGATCGTAGTGGCATCCATAGTAGCGCCCGAGGCTGGTATCGAACCGTGACCAGCCCGGTGCCTGGCGGCGGGCTGTCAGCAGCAAACGCGTCGTTTCGATGCCGCCCCCGCACAGGACGATGCGCGCTGCCTGAATCTTCATGCGGCGACTGCCGTCCGACACTTCGACCGCCAGCACGCGGGCACCATCCGGGCTGACGCTCACGCCGGTGCATCGCGCCCGCAGCAGCACCTGAACCAGCGGCGAGTCCTTCAGTTCATCGCGGAACTTTCTGCCAAAGTCTGTCGGCAAGCTGTAGCGCTCGATGCCCTCCCGAAGATCGGGTGCCAAGGAGCTCAGAGTCGGCGAACATCGGCTTCTTGCGACCTGCCAATGCATCGACCGAGAAATCAGCCTTGCCGGCATCGCAGTACTGCATGGCCTCCGCAAGGTAATGCCCGAGTTCGCCAGGTCCGATGGGCCAGCCGCTGTTTGGAACATGCGTCCGGGCTTCCAAGTCGAGCGGGTCGTACGGCACACAACGTCCACCCCAGAGATGGGTGGTGCCGCCAAAGCGCTGACGACGGTACTCGTCGGTTGCAGGGTGCGGCTTGCCCGCCTGACCCTGATACGCGTCGGCCACATCAGCCGCCTCCGCCCAATCGCCGCCTTCCAGCAGCAGGACCCGCAACCCGCGCCTGGAGAGAGCGACGGCCAGGCTGATGCCTCCTGCACCCGCCCCGATCACGCAGACTGGGAAGCCTTGAACAGCGGATGCCTCACACTCCCTCAGATACTTGATCATTGTTCGCTGGACTCAAGATGAGAAGCGCCGGTACGGCGGTCGACCTGTCGGTCGGCAAGAATCATCCGGCAGTTTCACCCCAATCCGACGGTGCCTGGGAGACTTCGCGCCACCAAAGGCGCCATAGCGCACGCTTCTGGCGCGGCGATTTTGCTAACTTGACGGGGCGCAATGCCGAACGTCCCTCGTCGCGCCGATCGTCAAGCCGCATTTCGAGAATTGCATCGCGCGTTCTCCTCGACTTCGGGGGTCATGCATCCACCCTTCCGGGGTGGATGCATGAACAATTCAACCTGAAGCTAGACCGAAGCCGCAAAGACTCAGCACACAGGGATACCGCATGAACACGATGGTTGACCCCCAGCAAGCGAGGGCGCTTGGCGAAGAAGTCGCGATTCCGTTCTGCCGGCCGCACCTGGCCGGCAACGAGTTCGGCGCCATCACCGAGGCCATCGAGACCTGCGAGCTCTCGGGCGACGGGGCCATCACCAAGCGCTGTCACAAGCTGCTCGAGGAGGCGCTGGGCGTGCCCAAGGTGCTCCTGACCACCTCCTGCACCCACGCGCTCGAGATGGCCGCACTGCTGCTGCGCATCCAGCCCGGCGACGAGGTGATCGTGCCGTCGTTCACCTTCGTGTCGACCATCAACGCCTTCGTGCTGCACGGCGCCAAGCCGGTGTTCGCCGACGTCCGCCCGGACACGCTCAACCTCGACGAGCGCCAGCTCGAGTCGCTGATCACCCCGCGCACGCGCGCCATCGTGCCGGTGCACTACGCCGGCGTGGCCTGCGAGATGGACGCGATCATGGCGATTGCCGAGCGCCACGGCATCCCGGTGGTGGAGGACAACGCCCACGGCCTGTTTGCCAAGTACAAGGGCCGCTACCTGGGCACTTTCGGGCGCCTGGCCACGCAGAGCTTTCACGAGACCAAGAACTTCACCTGCGGCGAGGGCGGCGCCTTGCTGATCAACGACCCCTCGCTGGTCGAGCGCGCGGAGATCATCCGCGAGAAGGGCACCGACCGCAGCCTGTTCTACCAGGGCCTGGTGGACAAGTACTCGTGGCGCGATGTGGGCTCGAGCTATCTGCCTTCGGGCATCCTGGCGGCGTTCCTGCTGGAGCAATTGCGCCAGCGCCAGCGCATCCAGAGCAAGCGCCAGCAGGTGTTCGAGACCTACCAGTCGGCGCTGGCCCCCTGGGCGGCAGCCAACGGCGTTCAGCTGCCCACCGTCCCCGAGCACTGCGAGCAGGCCTATCACATGTTCTACATGCTGCTGCCCACCGCCCACGCCCGCTCGGCCCTGCTGCGCCGCCTCAAGGAGGTCAAGATCACGGCCACCTTCCACTACATCCCGCTTCACACCTCCCCCATGGGCCAGTCCCTGGGCGGCCGCGAAGGCCAGTGCCCCGTCACCGAAGACGTCTCCGCTCGCCTCATCCGCCTGCCCTTCTTCAACAGCCTGTCCGAACCCCAGCAAGCACGCGTCATCAACGCCGTGCGTGGGTTCAGGCCTTGAACCACTGAGTTGCCACGCATGCGATACCTCATCACCGCCCCCGCCCCGGCGCGCCGGATCGCCGACGGAAGATTCGCCCTCGAAAGCGCCTACGTCCAGCACATCCGCGACTTGAAGCGTCTGCTCGGACCGCGCTTCACCGAGATCATCCTGGCCATGCCGGCGATGAGCGAAGACGACTACCGCAAGCAGTGCCAGGGCATGGCGATCGTGGATGAAGCCGCCGAAGGGATTCGACTCGTCAATCCTTACCGAGACGGCTGCACGAAGCTGGAGTTCCTGCTCAACATGCCGCGCATCCTCCGCCAGATCTGGCAGCTGACGAAGCTGAGCGACGTCATCCACTCCAACTTCTGCTACGACCTCTACCGGCCGATGGGTGGCTGGTTCTGCCTGTTCGGAAAGATGCAGAAGAAACGAGTGCTGGCCATCGAAGACATCGACCACCGCAATGACGCCGAGATGAATCTGCGAATGGGCCGGTGGTCACGCCGCACCTACCTGATGTGCAAGTACATCTACGACCCGATCCGCGAACTCTGCTATCACGGCTACACGCACCTGGTGGACCTGATGCTCTACAAGGAGATGCGCCAGGTCAAGGACTACGGCAAGGGAGCACCTCACGTCAAATTCTTCCTCGATCCGAATTTCGGGGCCGAACACGTGGTCGACGACGCCTTCGTCCAGCGCAAGCTCCGCTCGCTCGAGGACAAGAGCCGCCCGCTTCGCGTGATGTACTTCGGACGTCTCGTTCCATACAAGGGCGTCGACAAAATGATCGAGGCGGTGGCGCTGGCGCGCGGTCGCGGTGCCAACATCACGCTCGACATCATGGGCACCGGCGAGCAACGCGAGGCGCTGGAACTTCTGGTGAAGCAACTCGGCATCGCCGAGATCGTGAGCTGGATCGCCCCACGTCCCTATGGACCCGAGTTCTTTGCGGCCCTGCATGAGCGCGACATCTTGCTGGCCTGTCCGCTGTCGGGCGATACCCCGCGCAGCGCGTGGGACGCTCTGGCCAGCGCCATGCCGCTGGTCGCCTTCGACACGCCGTTCTACTGCAGCATGCGCGAGTACTCGAAAGCAGTGGATGTGACACCCTGGCCGGAAGTGGAGCCTTTGGCACAGCGACTGGTCGAACTCGCACGAGACAAGACGCTCCTCGCACCTTCGGTGGTGCAGGCGGTGCGCACGGCGCGCGAGAATACGGGCGAGCACTGGATGCAGCGTCGCAACGCCTGGGTCCAGGAACTGTGTTCCTGAGCTCGACCTGGAGATCTCACTTGAGCATGGACAAAGCGAAGAGCCCGCAAGTCGTCGTCGTGACCGGCGTCAATGGAGGCCTGGGGCAGGCGCTGGCGCGCGCCTTCATCGACGCCGGATACCGGGTGGCCGGCATCGGCCGGCAGTCGGGCGCTGCAGACAGCTTGTGCAACCTGCCCAGCGACCGATTTGCGTACGCTCAGGCGGATCTGGCCGACGCCGGGCAGGTGGCTGCAGCCTTCGAGTCAATTGAACGACGGTTCGGCAGCGTCGACATCCTCTTCAACAACGCGGCCGTTTACCCTCGCGTGGGATTTCTCGAGGAAGGCGCGAGCGATTGGGCAGCGGCGATCGCCGCCAACGTGAACGGCGTGGCCTTCTGCTGCAAGGCCGCACTGCCAATCATGCGTCGGCAAGGGCGAGGGCGTATTTACAGCGTCGGCAGCTTTGCCGACGTGGCTCCGATTCCCCGCAGTGCCGCCTATGCGGCCTCAAAGGGCGCGCTGCATGCCTTGGTGAAGGGAATCGCTGCGGACCTTCAAGGCGTCGCAGGCGACTTGCAGGTTCACGAATGGATCCCAGGCCACATGAAGACTCGCATGAGCGAGTTCACTGGCACCGAGCCTTCGGTGTCAGCCGCTTGGGCAGTGGCAATCGTGCAGGCCGACAACGCGTCGAAAAACGGCACCATCTTCGAGAACGACCGCGAGTGGTTCCCGCCGGTGGGACTGAAGCAGCGCATCCTGCGCCGCCTTGGCGTCAAGCGCTGACCGCCTTGGGTCTCAGCTCGTCGCGCAGCGTCGCGTTGATCGCATCGGCGACCCGCAGCGCATTCGCGGCGATGGTCAAGCTCGGATTGACGCCACCACTGGTCGGAAACACCGATGCATCCACGATGTAGAGGTTGTCGGTGCCATGCACACGGCACTGAGCATCGACCACACTGTGAGCCGAGTCCGTCCCGCTGCGGCAGGTTCCGCAGGGATGGCCGTAGTTGAGGCTCACGCCGCTGGACAGCGTCATCATGCGAAACCCCTTGAGCGATCGCTTGAGGGCTTTGCGGTAGGTCTTGACGCGACTGAGCAGTTCGTCGCGGATCTGGTACTCGAAGCGCATGCCGGAATCAGTGCGGTCATCGAGGACGACCCGGTTGTCGGGGTAGGCATGGTCCTCGAGGATGTTGGCGAACACCGTCGCGTCCTTGAGCAACCACGAAGCAATCTTGGCAGGAATCCGAAGGAAGGGCCGCAGCACTCGCAGCTTGCGCAAGGGGCCACCGTCGAAGCGCAGATACAGCGCATAGAGGATGTTGCCGTAGCCCGCCGTCAGGCCTGTCGACTGCAATTGACCCAACGGCTGATCGCCCTGGCGATAGAGGTCACGCAGCCCGATCGCCCGCCCGGCCCCGGAGCGCGCAAACCGCCCCTGCGGCCAGACGGCGAAGAAGTCGGACGCGTGGAACATGAGATTGCGCCCAACCAGCCCGTGTCGGTTGCCGATGCCATCAGGCCACTGCTCGCTCTTCGAGCGCAGCAGCAGAACGGGCGAGAAATAGGCGCCGGCGGCCAGAACGACACACCGCGCCTTGATCACGTGGCGCTCACCGTCGCGCACGAAGGCCACGCCGGAGATGATTGATCCTTGCGTCACCAGTTCCTTGACCTCGGCCTGGTCGATGACCTTGAGGCCGTGCCGTTCCCGCGCTGGAAGGATGCAGCTGTTGCGTGCGTCTTTCTTGCACTCCTTGGCGCAGTAGAAACCACCGCACTCGCGGCAGTCGTCCACGTAGTCGATGGCCACGTGCAGGCGATAGGGATTCAACTTCGCCCCCTGCATGGCCTGAAGAAGTGGGCGTCACACTCGTTCATGGCCACGGGTTCGCGCAGTGCATAGGTCGATGCTGTGTCCAGTGGATCTGGCGTGCCACGGACGGCAAAGAGGGCCTCGGCGCGCTGGTAGTAGGGTTCCAAGTCGCGATAGCTGAATGGCCATTGGACGGATTCGCCGCCGGGTGTACTGCGAGGTTCGACTCGTCCGATCCAGTCGCTCGAGCGTGGCGGCGTAGAGCGTCGAGCTCCCGCCCAGACCACAGCCCAGCGGCGCCCACAGGTCAGCAGCCTGGCCATCGACGACTGCCGACAACCGGGTGGGCCAGCGTCCGAGCTGCAGCCGCTGCGCGGGGTCGGTGGGCTCCTTGGCGATGTCCTCAGCGCTGGACGCGGCGTAAGCAGACAAGCCCTTTTCGAGCAGAACCACCCGGTGCCCTGCTTGCGAAAGCGCATGGGCCGCCGCGCCGCCTCCCATGCCACCGCCAATGACGATCACATCCCACGATTCGTTGAGATTCACCTGTGCGTCCTGTGCCGGTCTTTGCTTGAGTTCAGCAACCATCAGCGCTGCGTCACGGCGATCGCTGCAGGGAGCGGGATCGATGCGAGCGCAGGTTCGAACACGTCCCGAATGCGCCGGGCCGTGGTGTCGGTAATATGGTTGTTGTCGAAATAGGCCGGCACGCCATCCACCAGCAGGTTGCAGCGTTCGGCATTGCAGAAGCGCTGGTGCGTGCGCAGCACCACGGCGTCGCCGCTGGCCTCCAGCTGGCCCAGCACGCCCTGCACCGCTGCTTGGCGATGCTCCAGACGGGATCGATCCATCACCGCCACACGTTGAACCGCCTGGGCATGGTTGACACTACCGCTCTGCAGCGCCTTGGCCAGACTGCTCGAGCGAAAGTCCTCGAACTCGGGCAACTGCTCAAGGACATACACCTTGATGCCCTGAGAGCGCAGCGCACGCACCGTGGCCCGCAGGCCCTCAGCGAACAACGCCGCCTGATCCTTGCTCTCACCACTTTCGCCAGGGACACGAGACAGACGCACCGTGACATCACGGTCAGCCCAACACCCGTCCCAGTGGCGTAGTAGGCCCAACGCCCGACCAGGACGACGCTGTCGATGGTGGTCTGCTGCCGCAGCCACGCCTGAGTGACGCGGTTGTGGTCGGTGCAGGACTCGTTCTCCGCCGCATTGCTCACCGACTCCGCTTTGGCCAGGCCGATGGCCGGAGGGCAACCGGCTTTCCAGATGACGATGCCATCGCGACCTTGTGCACGGGCTTGGTCGAAGAAGCCGACCTTGAGGGCTGCGGCATGGGAGTCACCCCAGACGACGACCTTGCGCGTGGCAGGGTCCAGTGCACCCACGGTGCAATGCGCGACCCCGGGAATGCGCGCATCCTCAACCGGGACACAGCCGCTCCAGTCGCGCAGGAAGTCTGTGGTGGCAGCGGCCACCTTGGCCGTCTGTTCATCGAGCCGACTCGGCAGGCCGCCGGACTTGTGGATCGTCCAGGCGAAGACCAGTGGGAACATCGAACACACGGCGCCCAAGGCGAGCGTTCGCGGCGCGGTGATGCGCAAGGCCATCGAAGACTCGCGAAACGGACGTTCGACGTACCGCCAGGAGGCCGATGATATGACCAGGGTCAGCGCCAGCAGTGTCACACTCTCCGGCAAGCTGAGTGGATCTGGCCGGCTGTAGGTGTAGAAGACGAAGATCGGCCAGTGCCAGAGGTACATCGAGTACGAGATCTGACCGATGAACACCATCGGGCCGCGACATCAACATCGGCGCCAGCAGTGCGCCAGGTCGCATTCCGATCGCCAGGACAAGGTGCCGCACCCAGGCACGGCAGCAATGCCGACACGCCCGGGAACGGCGTGTGCTTGTCGAAGCCGAAGATGGCCAGGG
>CAVUBY010000005.1:0-117217 GCA_963739925.1 uncultured beta proteobacterium
TCAAACCATGATTGGATAATGCGCCGGAGGGAATGTGTCAGCAACACTACCCGCAACACCGTACGAGAACAACAAACAGATGCTTCGCTCCGATCCGGCTGGCGGCCCGCCGGTCGAACGCCGCAGTTCCGCCTGGGCGGACACGCTGTTCTCCGCGCTGGCCCATGGCGCGGCCTGGGTCGTGCTCTTGCTGCTCGCCGGGATCATCGTCTCGTTGATCATCAGCGCGGCACCCGCCATCAAGGAGTACGGACTCAGCTTCCTCTGGCGCTCCGAATGGGATCCGGTGCAGAACCAGTATGGCGGCCTGGTGATGATCTACGGCACGCTGATGACCTCGTTCATCGCGCTGCTGATCGGTGTGCCGGTGAGTTTCGGCATTGCGCTGTTCCTGACGGAGCTCTCGCCCGGATGGCTTCGGCGCCCGCTGGGCGTGGCCGTGGAACTGCTCGCGGCCGTGCCGTCCATCGTGTACGGCATGTGGGGTTTGCTGGTGTTCAGCCCGATCCTCTCGACCTACGTTCAGCAGCCTCTGCAGGGCGCCTTTGGCAATGTCCCTGTCCTGGGGGCCTTGTTCTCTGGTCCGCCGGTGGGTATCGGCATTCTCTCGGCCGGCATCATCCTGGCGATCATGGTGATTCCCTTCATCGCCTCCGTGATGCGCGACGTCTTCGAAGTCACGCCCCCGATGCTCAAGGAATCGGCCTACGGGTTGGGTTCCACCACCTGGGAAGTGGTCTACAAGGTGGTGCTGCCATACACCAAGACAGGCGTTGTCGGCGCCATCATGCTGGGTCTGGGCCGTGCGCTGGGTGAGACGATGGCGGTCACCTTCGTCATCGGCAACTTCAATCAGCTCGACTCGCTCTCGCTCTTCCAGGCCGCCAACAGCATCAGCTCGGCGCTGGCCAACGAGTTCGCCGAGGCGGGCGAAGGGCTCCACCAGGCGTCATTGATCTACCTTGGACTGGTGCTGTTCTTCATCACGTTCGTTGTGCTGTCCTTGTCGAAGCTGTTGTTGGTGCAACTCAAGAAGAGCGAAGGAACTCGGACATGAGCGTCCTCACCTCAGACGCTGGCAAGCTGGCGAAACACCGCAGCCGCAAGCGCGTCAACTCCGTGGCGCTGACGATGTCGTTGCTGGCGATGGGCTTCGGCCTGTTCTGGTTGGCGTGGATTCTGTTCGAAACCGTGCGCCTGGGCGTCGGAGGGCTGTCGCTGTCGCTGTTCACCGAGATGACGCCGCCGCCACAGGCCGAGACGGGTGGTCTGTCGAACGCGATCTTCGGTTCGCTGTACATAGTGCACGCTCGCCACCCTGCTGGGCACGCCCATTGGTGTGCTGGCGGGCATCTACCTCGGCGAGTATGGGCAAAAGACCTGGCTGGGCAGCGTCACCCGCTTCATCAACGACATCTTGCTTTCAGCGCCGTCCATCGTGATCGGGCTGTTCATCTATGCGGTGGTGGTGGCACAGGTGAAGTCGTTCTCGGCGATCGCCGGCATCCTGGCGCTGGCGCTGATCGTGATCCCGGTGGTGATCCGCACCACCGAGAGCATGCTGATGCTCATCCCGAATGCGCTGCGTGAAGCAGCCTATGCACTCGGCACGCCCAAGTGGAAGGTCATCCTGGCCATTACCCTCAAGGCAGCGCGTGCCGGCGTCATCACTGGCATCTTGCTGGCACTCGCCCGCATTGCTGGAGAAACCGCGCCTTTGCTGTTCACGGCGCTGTCCAACCAGTTCTGGACGTCTGACCTTCGCGAACCGATGGCCAGCCTGCCGGTGACCATTTTCAAGTTCGCGATGAGCCCGTACGAGAACTGGCAAAAGCTGGCGTGGGCGGGCGTGTTCCTGATCACCTTTGGCGTGCTGGTGCTCAATATCCTGGCCCGCGTGTTCCTGCGAAACAAGCACTGAATCCCTGAACGGAGCGCTCCACATGGACGTCAAAGTCGACCTGCCCGTCACCGAGAAAGCCAAGCTTTCGGCGCGCAATCTGAACTTCTACTACGGTGCTTTCCACGCACTGAAGAACATCAATATCGACATCCCCGAGAAGAAGGTGACGGCCTTCATCGGTCCGTCGGGCTGCGGCAAGTCCACGCTGCTGCGCATCTTCAATCGCATGTTCGAGCTCTATCCCGAACAGCGGGCCGAAGGCTCGCTCACGCTCGATGGACAGAACATCCTCGACAAGAAGCTCGACGTCAGCCTGGTGCGCGCCAAGATCGGCATGGTCTTCCAGAAGCCGACGCCGTTCCCGATGTCGATCTACGACAACATCGCCTTCGGCGTGAAGCTGTTCGAGACACTGCCGCGCACCGAAATGGACGAACGTGTCGAGTGGGCGCTCAAGAAGGCTGCCCTTTGGAACGAGGTCAAGGACAAGCTCAACCAGAGCGGATCCGGGCTTTCGGGAGGCCAGCAGCAGCGCCTGTGCATTGCTCGCGGCATCGCCATCAAGCCCGAGGTGCTGCTGCTCGACGAACCCTGCTCGGCGCTTGACCCTATCTCCACCGGCAAGATCGAGGAGCTCATCACCGAGCTCAAGCACGACTACACGGTGGCGATCGTCACGCATAACATGCAACAGGCAGCACGCTGCTCGGACTACACCGCCTACATGTACCTGGGCGATCTGATCGAGTTTGGCCCGACCTCGGAACTCTTCATGAAGCCCAAGAAGAAGGACACCGAGGACTACATCACTGGCCGATTTGGTTGATCCGGAGCACTGAACCATGACCGAGAAGCATCTCTCCACGCAGTTCGACGCCGAGCTGACCGACATCTCCACCCGGGTCCTCGAAATGGGCGGCTTGGCCGAGTCGCAAGTGGCACAGGCGGTATACGCGCTGGTCAACTTCAGCAGCGAGACGGCCCAGCAGGTCCTCAAGCAAGAAGAACTGGTCAACCAGATGGAGATCGAGATTGATCGCGACCTGTCGAGCATCATCGCGCGTCGCCAGCCGACCGCGCGTGACCTGCGTCTGCTGATCGCCATCTCCAAGACCATCGGCAACCTCGAGCGGGTGGGCGACGAAGCTGCGCGCATCGGGCGGACGGTGCAGCGGCTGATCAACACGGGTGTGTCGAGCCGGTTGCGCCTGCCAGCGGGCGACGTGTCGTTCGAGGCCGAGCTGGCCACAGCCTCGCTGCGCAAGGCGCTGGACGCATTTGCGAGGCTCGATGTCGTCAAGGCGCTCGAAGTGATCAAGGACGACAATCACATCGATCGTGAGTTCGAAGGTCTGATGCGCAAGCTCATCACCTACATGATGGAAGACCCGCGCACGATCTCGGCGTCGATCGATCTGGTTTTCGTCGCCAAGGCGATCGAGCGCATCGGTGACCACGCCAAGAACCTTGCGGAGCAGATCATCTACATCGTCAAGGGGACCGATGTGCGACACAACTCGTTCGAAACGGTCGAGTCCATCGTTCGATGAGCGCGTTGTCGCCGCATCACCGAGTCGGGAGCGCGAGATGAGCCGGGTGCTGGTGGTCGAGGATGAATCAGCGATCGCAGAACTGATTGCACTCAACCTGCGCCATGCGGGCTACGAGGTCACCTTGGCGGCTGATGCCGAGCAGGCTCAGGTGGCGGTGGACGGGGTCCTGCCCGACCTGGTGCTGCTCGACTGGATGTTGCCCGGACAGTCGGGGGTTGCGCTGGCCAGGCGCTGGCGCGGCGAGACGCGTACCCGCGAGCTGCCGATCATCATGCTGACTGCCCGCGCCCAGGAGAGCGACAAGATCTCCGGGCTGGACGCCGGCGCTGACGACTACCTCACCAAGCCTTTCTCGACCAACGAGCTGATGGCCCGCATCCGCGCGCTGCTGCGTCGAAAGGCACCCGAAGCCCTGGATTCGGCCGTCGAGGTGGGCGGGCTGAGGCTGGATCCGTCGACTCGGCGCGTGACGCGCGGTGACATCGAGCTCAAGCTCGGCCCGACGGAGTTCAAGCTGCTGCACTTTCTGATGGCGCATCCTGAGCGCGTGCACAGCCGCGCGCAGTTGCTCGACCGTGTGTGGGGTGACCACGTGTTCATCGAGGAACGCACGGTCGATGTGCACGTGAAGCGACTCCGCGAGGCGCTCGGCAAGGCCCAATGCGCACACATGATCGAAACGGTTCGTGGTGCAGGTTATCGCCTGACGCAGCAGGTCGCCCAGCAGACCACGGAAGACCAGTCCGGATGAGGATCGCCGCGAGGGAGCCGCGATTGAACTGGTTGTTTCCGCGCATCGCCTTGGGCGTACTGGCACGACGTTCATCGGTGGCGCA
The DNA here is from genome assembly GCA_963739925.1 of uncultured beta proteobacterium. Taxonomy (GTDB): domain Bacteria; phylum Pseudomonadota; class Gammaproteobacteria; order Burkholderiales; family Burkholderiaceae_C; genus CAVUBY01. The sequence goes on from CAVUBY010000005.1 coordinate 4,293, forward strand.
GCCGGGTTCTGGCTGGGCGAGTCGCTGATGCGCCAATAGCTCAGCGTGCTCGCAGGTGGGGCCGTCGGGGTCGGTACGCTCGCGGTGCTGGACACCCTGCGGGGTTATCGCCTCATTCATTGGCTGCGGGGGCCACAGGAGCATCAGGCTCCGCGCGACACCGGCTTCTGGGGTGAACTCGGCTATCGGGTTGAGCGCTCCATCCGGGAACAGCAGAAAGGACTTTCGCTCGAGCGAACGCGCCTGAAGCAGTTTCTCGAGGCGATCGAGGCCTCGCCGAACGGCGTGATGATGATTGACGCCAACGACCAGATCGAGTGGTGCAACTCGGTGGCGGCGGACCACTTCGGCCTCGACCCGAAGCGGGATCGGCGCCAGCGCGTCACCAACCTCGTGCGCGCACCGGCGTTTGTGAGCTACCTCCAGCAGTCAGTGTTCAAGGAGCCGGTCACGTTTCCCAACTTGCGTGGGTCGGGCACGCTGTCGGTGCTGATCCGCGAGTACGGCGAGGGCATGAAGCTGGTTCTCTCGCAGGACATCACCGATCGCGAGCGCAACGAGGCGATGCGCCGTGACTTCGTCGCCAACGTGTCGCACGAGATTCGTACGCCGCTCACGGTGCTGTCGGGATTCATCGAGACGATGACGAACCTGCAGCTCACAGGCAGCGAGCGGACCAGGGTTCTGACACTGATGGGCCAGCAGACTCACCGCATGCAGCTGCTCGTGACGGACCTGCTCACGCTCGCGCAGCTCGAGGGCAGCCCCCGGCCAACGGCCGACCGCTGGGTGGCACTCGATCTCATGCTGACCCAGGTGGAAGCCGATGCCCGCGTGCTGTCGGCCGGTCGCCACACGATCGCCGTGACACGGCCTGGCCCGGTGGAGATTGCCGGCGCGCAGACGGAGTTGCTCAGCGCGATCACCAACCTGGTCAACAACGCTGTGCGCTATACGCCTGAGGGAGGACGCATCGATGTCGTCTGGCGGCAGCGGGCGGACGGCGCCGGGGAATTGCTCGTCAACGACACCGGGCCGGGCATCGCCGCAGAGCATCTGCCACGCCTCACCGAACGCTTCTATCGCGTGGATGGCAGCCGATCGCGCGACACGGGCGGCACCGGGCTGGGCCTGTCCATCGTCAAGCACGTGGTGCAACGCCATGCCGGCGAGCTCGACATCCAGAGCGAACCGGGCAAGGGGTCGAGCTTTCGCATCGTCTTGCCGGCCAACCGGTGGCGGGCCGCGGCTTCGCCGGCTGTGTTGGATGCGCCTGCGGGCGCATCTCGCTGAACGCGTCTCAGCGCGGCGCCGTCGCGCGCCGGTAGATGTCGGTGAGTTCGCCGCGGTCGGTCGGGCGTTCGAGGCGAACCACGAAGGTCCAAAGATCCTGCGGCGGGCCGGCGTTGCGCGGCGCGGCGTTGGCCACCAGCAGGAACTCACAGGGCGAGATCTCGGCCGGCGTGATGGCGTCCACCCGGTAGCCGCCGATGTATTCCAGTCCTGCCAGGAGCGCTCGAGGCGTACCGGGCGCGGCGATGCACGCATCGCGAGGGATGTGCTGTGCGATGCGTTGCATCAGAGGTCGGTAGCTGCGCGCATAGTCGAGCAGAGGTAGCCACAGGGTCATCAGCAACAGCCAGCACAGGGCCACACCGCCTGCGGGCAGCACCAGGCTTTTCCAAAGCGGGTGCCGGTTGCGTCCCGCGCGCCAGTGCACCAGCCAAAGCCACGCCAGCGTCCCCAGGGCAGCGAACAGCAGCGCGCCGGCAGAGAAGCTGCTGCTGAATCCCGGGGCAAGTTTGGCCACGTTGGCCGCCGGCTTGGCCGGCCAGCCGGTCTGCATCGCCACATAGATCACCCAGATGGCCAAGGCGCAGCTGGTGAAGAAGAACACCGAAAACCAGTCGATCGCGGCTGAGGTGCTGCGTTGCAAGGTCGGCAGGGCAAAGGCTGCCAGCACCGCGAGGGCCGGCAAGGCCAGCATCAGTGCACGGTCAGAGCCGCCCATGGCCACGCCTGCGATCACCGGGACCAGTACACAGCCCAGAGGAATCGAAATGTGTCGGTGCAGCCAATGGCTGCGCCACCGCCACAGCGTCCACAGAGCCAACGGCCAGGCCGGCCAGGTGAACCAGATCAACTGACGCGCCAGCCCCCAGACCTGGGCCAGCGTCGTGCTGGGGCTGAGCCGCCAGCCCCATGCGCCGATCGCGAAGGCAAGTGCAGCGGCCAAAGCGCCGCCGCCGATGATCCATGGAACCAGCTGCCGCGCCGCCGCATAGCTTGAACGAACACAGATGATGGTGCCAACGATCGCCAGGCTGACGGCCAGACTCGGTGCGCCACTCGCGGCCATCGCCGGGAGTGCAAGCAGCACGGAGGTGTAAGCCTGAGGTGGTCTGTAGGGGCTCGCCGCCAGTCCATACAGAAAGATGGCAGCCGCGGCCAACTGCACCAGCTCGGGAGTCGTCTCATGCCCGAGCTGCAGCAGGCCTAGTGTGGCCACCAGGGCCAGCAGCGCACCGTCCGCGATGGCCCGCGCGTAGTCGATGGGCTGCGCTTCACCGCCAAAAGCAAACGGCAAGGGCTGCGCCGCGTCGGTGCGCGCCAAGTGATACGTGGCGTACCAGGTGAACGCCAGCACCAGCACCAGCAGCAGTGCAAAAGGCAGGCGCGCGGCGACCGCGGGATCGATCCAGGGTCCGAGCAGCTTGATGCATGCCGCACCCAGCCAGTAAGGGAGCAGGGCGGCATCCGATGGCAGCCCGGCAAGCGCTGGTGCGAGCCAGGGCGTGCGACCCTCCGCGATACCGACCATGTGGCCGAAGGCACTGATGTCGGCGTTCTTCCACGGGTCGCGGCCGATCAAGCCCGGGATCACGTACGCCGCGCAGAACAGGATCAGGGCCACCCGCGGCAAGCGCTGGGCAGCGCGCTGGGTGACGAGGGCCGGATTGGGCGAAGTCAAGGCAATGGGGGCGCAGTTGCGCTGCAATCATGCAGCAAGTCGGCCCCTTGATTCACGGGCCACGCAAACGTCGCACAGCTCCGACCGACCGGCAACAAAAAAGGCAGCCAGGGCTGCCTTCTTCGAGGGGTCGATTCCGACTCACTTCTTGAGGTGAGCGAACTTGTTGCGGAACTTCTCGACGCGACCGCCCAGCGAATCGACGCTCTTCTGGGTGCCGGTGTAGAACGGGTGCGACTCGCTCGTGGTTTCGAGCTTGAACAGCGGCAGCTCGCGGCCGTCGTCCATCTTCACGGTTTCCTTGGACTGAGCGCAGGAGCGCGTCACGAACTTGAAGCCGTTGGACAGATCGACGAAACAGACGTCGCGGTAGTTGGGGTGAATGCCGTCTTTCATCTCGAACCTCAGAAGGTGGTTGCGGGAGCCACGCCGAACCCTTCGGCGCACTTTCCGGCGGAAAACCGCGGATTATAGGTCAATCGAAACTCAGCCGCCGCGACGCATCATGTCGAAGAAGTCCAGGTTGTTCTTGGTCGACTTCATCTTGTCGAGGATGAACTCCATCGCCTCGATCTCGTCCATGGGATAGAGCAGCTTGCGAAGGATCCAGCTCTTTTGCAGGATCTCCGGCTTGAGCAGCAGTTCTTCACGGCGCGTGCCGGTCTTGTTGATCAGGATCGACGGATAGACACGCTTTTCGGCCATGCGGCGATCCAGGTGGATTTCGCAGTTGCCGGTGCCCTTGAACTCTTCGTAGATCACCTCGTCCATGCGGCTGCCGGTGTCGATCAGCGCGGTGCCGATGATGGTGAGCGAGCCACCTTCTTCCACATTACGCGCCGCGCCGAAGAAGCGCTTGGGGCGCTGCAGCGCATTGGCATCCACACCGCCGGTCAGCACCTTGCCGGAGCTGGGCAGGACGTTGTTGTAGGCCCGCGCCAGGCGGGTGATGGAGTCGAGCAGGATCACCACGTCCTTCTTCAGCTCGACCAGGCGCTTGGCACGCTCAATCACCATCTCGGCCACCTGCACGTGACGCGCAGCCGGCTCGTCGAAGGTGGAGCTGATGACTTCGCCACGAACGGTGCGCACCATCTCCGTCACTTCCTCGGGGCGCTCGTCGACCAGCAGCACGATGAGGTAGACGTCCGGATGGTTGGCGACGATCGCATGCGCCAGCTGCTGCATCATGACTGTCTTGCCGGTCTTGGGCTGGGCCACGAGCAGGGCGCGCTGGCCTTTGCCGATCGGCGCGATCAGGTCGATGATCCGGCAGGTGATGTTCTCGTCGGACTTGATGTCGCGTTCGAGCTTGAACTGTTCCTTCGGGAACAGCGGCGTCAAGTTCTCGAACATGATCTTGTGCTTGCTCTCCTCCGGGGTGAGGCCATTCACGCGATCGACTTTCACCAGCGCGAAATAGCGCTCGCCATCCTTGGGAACCCTCACTTCGCCTTCCACCGCATCGCCGGTGTGCAGGTTGAAGCGGCGGATCTGGCTGGGCGACAGGTAGATGTCGTCGGTGCTCGCCATGTAGCTGGCATCGGGAGAGCGCAGGAAACCGAAGCCGTCGGGCAGCACTTCCAGGACGCCGTCACCGAAGACCTGCTCGCCGCCTTTGGCGCGCTTCTTCATGATCGCGAACATGAGCTCCTGCTTGCGCATGCGAGCGACGTTCTCGATCTCCAGTGCCTCGCCCATGGTGATGAGCTCGGAAACGTGGAGCGCTTTCAGTTCTGACAAATGCATGGAGGGGGCACCCTGGGGTGTGATGGCGATCGCCGTGCCAAAGGCGATCTGCCGATACTTCGGTCCACTCGAGCCCGCCGACTGCTGTCGAGGGTCAGACTTCGCGTCTTGAGGGAAACGGAAAATGCTGGAGTGGGGCCGAATCCACGCGCTGCCTTGCGGGGCTTGGATACGCGTCCCTGAGTGAGGGACGCTTCCGGGCGTGGTGGCGAGAAATCGGGCGGTCGGGGAAGGCGTCTTGTGGTGCCGGCCTCAACCGCGGTTTCGCAGATTATAGGTTACCGTCAAGGAACGCGGTCAACTGCGCCTTGGACAGGGCGCCGACCTTGGTCGCTGCGAGCTGGCCGCCCTTGAAGAGCATCAGCGTGGGAATGCCACGGATGCCGAACTTCGCCGGCACATCGCGGTTCTCGTCGACGTTCATCTTCGCGATCTGGAGGCGACCGTCGTACTCCTTGGACACATCGTCGAGGATCGGGGCAATCATCTTGCAGGGTCCGCACCATTCGGCCCAGTAATCGACCAGCACTGGCTTGTCGGACTTCAGGACGTCGCTCTCGAACGAGGCATCGGACGTGTGCTTGATCAATTCGCTGCTCATGGTCGGATCCTTGGGCATCAGCCGCTCAAAGCGAGCGACAAGGCACAATGATTCTGACACAAAGGCCCTCCGGCGGTGTCGTCCCCCGCGAGCACTTCTCCTATGGCTGTGATAGCGCGCACGTCCCTTGAATTCGACGCGGCCGCCCGGCTTCACGGTGGGGTGTGGTCTGCCGTCGCGCTCGCATGCACGCAGTGGATTCACGCGCAGGGGCTGGCGCCGCGCGACACCGTCCTGCTGGTGCCGTTTGCCCAGTTGCTGTCACCGGCGCGTGCCGCCTTTGCGCGCTTGGGGGGCTGGCCTCCGCGGGTGGAGACAACGCAGACGCTGGCCGCATCGCTCGGGCCGCCTCCCCCGCTGCTCCTGGATCATCTGAGCTTCGATCCAGCCGTTGATCGTTTGGCGGCAGAGCGACTGCTTCGTGCCCAGCCCTGGGGTCAGGCCTGGGCGCGGCGCGATGCGCGCGGCTTCGAGCAGGCCGTGGGCCAGGTGGCGCTGACCGCGCAGGAGATGGCAAAGGGTGCTGCCGCGGTTCCGCCCAGCGAGCGGGCCGCCCATTGGGAGCGGGCCCGATTGGTGCTCGGTCCCCAGCGTGGCCCGGGTGACACCGAGCGCAGACTCGCGCGAGTCGCGCTCGAATGGGCGGCCCTGACCTTTGAGCCGCTCACCGATCGCCTGTTTGCCTTGCGGCCGGCGGCCTGGATCGCGATCCAGGCGGGTGGCGCGGAGCCGTTGATCGAGTCGCTGATGGCGCACTCCAGCGATGCCACGCACTGTCTGATCCTCGACGCCGACGTGTCGCCCGCGGCGCCGTTCGAGCGTGCCCTGGGCACGCCCAGCCCCGCGCACGTCGTCTGCGACAGCTTCGAGCACGAAGCCCAGAGCGCTGCAGCTCAGGTGCTGTCTCACCTGCAGCGCGGCGAGCAGCCCGTCGCGCTGATCGCGCAGGACCGTGTGCTGGTGCGCCGCGTGCGGGCATTGCTCGAACGAGCCCAGGTGGCACTGGTCGACGAGACCGGCTGGAAGCTCTCGACCACCCGCGCCGCGGGCCAGGTGATGAGCCTGTTGCGTGTGGCTGCACCCCGCGCAAGCAGCGATGCCTTGCTGGAGTGGCTCAAGAATCTCGACACCTGGCCCGGCATCGGTCCGCTCCACCGCCGCGTGGACGAGCTGGAGTCCGCGTGCCGCCGGCAACATGTGCTGCGTGTCGATGCACTGGAACGGCTCCGGGTGCGCGAAGCTTTGCAGCCATTCATCGCCGAGTTGCAGGGACTGATCGACGAACTGGCCGCGGCCGCTTCCCTCCCGCCGGCGCGCTGGCTCGAGGCGTTGGCACGTGCCCTGCACACTTGCGGCGCACTGGCCCAGCTCCAGTCCGACGAGGCCGGACGACAGGTGCTGAACGCGCTCCACCTCGACGCGCCCGCCCGATGGCACGACGCCGCCGGCGCAGGCGTGATGGATTGGTCGGCCTTCACTGCCTGGATCGATGCGACGCTCGAAGGCCACACCTTCCACCCCGCACCCACCGATCGCAGCGCCACCCTGGTGGTCATCACGCCGCTGGCGCGCGCCATGCTGCGGCCCTTCGGCGCCATCGTGTTCCCGGGGGCCGACGACAGCCGGCTTGGCGCCCCGGCGAAGCCGCATCCGCTGCTGCCCGACGCGCTGCTCGCATCGCTCGGCATCGCAAGTGCCGCGCAGCAGCGCGAGAAGGAACTGCTGGCCTTCGCGCAGATTGCCCAGGCCCGCCCGCTGACGCTGCTGCGCCGGCGCGTGGATGGCGGCAATCCGCTGGGGGACAGCCCGCTGGTCGAACGCCTGGCGCTGGAGCTCGCACGCCAAGGCCAGCGCCTGGCCGAGTGGCCGGACCCGCGACCGGCGGTGCCCATTGATCCGTTGCCTGTGACGCGCCCGGCACCTTCGGCGGTGGGTCGGCTGCCGTTGCGCCTGTCGGCCAGTGGCGCCGAGGCGTTGCGCGATTGCCCCTACCGCTTCTTCGCCCAGCAGGTGCTGCGCCTGCGCGAGTCCGAAGAGCTTGACGACGCGGTGGAGAAACGCGACTTCGGAACCTGGCTGCACGCGGTGCTGCATGCGTTCCATGCAACGCGCACCGCGGGCCCGGCAAGCGACGAAGAAGCACGCCTGCGCGGGCTCGGACGCCAGCACCAGGCCGCGCTCGGCCTCGTCGACGAACAATTCCTGCCCTTCGAGGCCTCGTTTGATGCGTTCGTGCCGCGCTACATCGCATGGCTGCAAGAGCGCGACGCGCAGGGCAGTGTGTGGCGCCAGGGTGAACAGGCCCTCGAGATCCAGCCACCGCAGCTCGGTGGCGTTGTGCTGCACGGCGTCATCGATCGCGTCGACGAAGTGCGCGAAGGCGCCGCCACCGTGCTCGAACTCATCGACTACAAGACCGGCAGTGCCGACGCGCTGCGCCAGAAGCTGAAGCAGCCGCTGGAGGACACGCAGCTGGCCTTCTACGCCGCGCTGATGCGTGGCCAGGGCGAGACCCCGCTGCGCGCGATCTACCTGCCGCTGGATGGCACGAAGGCGCTGGTGCCGCTGCCGCATCCCGACGTTGAACGCAGTGCGCAGGCCCTGGTCGACGGGCTGGGTGCCGACTTCGCGCGCATGCGTGCGGGCGCCGGGTTGCCGGCGCTGGGCGAGGGCCGCACCTGCGAGCATTGCGATGCCCGCGGCCTGTGCCGCCGTGATCACTGGTCCGAGGAGCAGGGCGCGTGAACGCAGGGATGCGCCCCGCCTACCGCTCGTCGGGCCAGCCGGTGTCGCGCGAGGCCTTCTACGCGCTGGCCTGCGATCCACGCCGCAGCGTTGTGGTCGAGGCCTGCGCCGGCGCCGGCAAGACCTGGATGCTGGTGTCGCGCATCCTGCGCGCGTTGCTCGACGGCGCGCAGCCGCATGAGATCCTGGCCATCACCTTCACCCGCAAGGCCGCGGGCGAGATGCGCACGCGGCTGAACGACTGGCTGCGAGAGTACGGCGCGCCCGACTGCCGCCGACGAGACGCGGCTGCAGGCCCTCATCGATCGCGGCATGAGCCCGGCGCAGGCGCCCAGCCTGGTCGAGCCGCTGGCCACGCTGCACCGCGGCTGCTCGAGTCCGGGCGACCGGTCGAGATCCGCACCTTCCACGCGTGGTTCGCGCAATTGCTGCGCGCCGCGCCGCTCGATCTGCTGGCCGAGCTGGGATTGCAGCCCGATCTGGAGCTGATCGAGGACGCTGGATGACCATCTCGACGAGGTGCACCGCCGATTCCATGCCGCGTTGCTGCGCGACGACGCCTTGAGGGCCGAGCATGCCGCGCTGGTCGCCGCAGCGCGGCCGCAGCCAGGCCCGCAAGTGGCTGGACACGGTGCTGAACCGGCGCGTCGAGGTGGAGCTGGCCGACGCGGCCGGCACGCTGGAGGGCAGCGTGCCGCCGGCGTCGGCACTGTGGCCGGCCTTGAGCGGCCTGGGCCATCCGGCGCAGCAACTGACATCGGCGTGCGGGGACCGACGCGCTACGCGCTCGCCGCGGCTGCCTTGGGCGACTGGCGCGAAGACGTCAGCGCACGGCGGCCGACGAAGCTGCGTTGCCGGCGATGGAAGCGACGTGAGCCGAACGAACGTCTCGCCGCTGGCTTGGGCTGCGCTCTTCACCAACAAAGGCACGCCGCGCAAGCTCGGCGACGCGCCAGCGTCGCCGCGCTGCAAGACCTGCTGCGAGCAGCTGACCGATGCAGGTGCGCGCAGCAGGAGGCGCACGTGGAGCACCGGCGCATGGTGCGCCTGTCGCGGCTGCTGCTGGCCGAGTACGCCACCTACAAGCGCCAGCGCGGCCTGGCCGACATGGCCGACCTGGAGCGCTGCGCGCTCGCGCTGCTGCGCGACAGCGCGCTCGCCGGCTGGGTGCAGGAGCGGCTCGACGCCCGCATCCGCCACCTGCTGATCGACGAGTTCCAGGACACCAGCCCGCTGCAGTGGCATGCCCTGCACGCCTGGCTGTCGGCCTATGCCGGCGCGGGTGGCGGCGCGAGCGGGCAGCGGCCGCCGTCGGTGTTCATCGTCGGCGATCCCGAAGCAGAGCATCTACCGCTTCCGCCGCGCCGAGCCGCGGGTGTTCGAGGCTGCACGCGCGGTTCGTCGTCGCAGGCGCTGGGCGGCTGCGCTGCTGGCCTGCGACCACACCCGGCGCAATGCGCCCGCAGGTGCTGGCGGCGCTCAATGCGGTGTTCGAGCAGGCCGCAGGCGGCCGGCGAGTTCGATGGCTTTCGCGCCGCACACCACCGAAGTCGGCGCGACGCGAGCGGGGCTCGGCGCGTGCCTGCCGCATGTGCCCGCGCGTACCGCGCGCGCAGCCGAGCGGAGGCCGCGCAGGGCGAGCCGCGCCGACGCGCCGAGCGCTGGCGCGACAGCCTCACCAGCCGCGCCACGAGCCCGACGAGGTGCTGCGCGAACGCGAGGCCGCGCTGGTGGCCGACGCGATCCGTCGCTCGTGGTCGCCGCGACAGGTGACGCCCGGCGAGGTGCATGGTGCTGTGCCGCAAGCGCGAATCCGCTGCGGCTGCGTGGCGCAGGCGCTTGCGCGCAGCGGCACCTGCCGCATGCGGCGGCGGAGACGCGGCTGCTGGCCGAGTCGCCCGAGGCGCTGGACCTCATCGCGCTGCTGGACGTGCTGGCCTCGCCCAGCCACCGCCTGTCGCTGGCGCGCGCGCTGCGCAGCCCGCTGTTCGGCGCGAGCGACGACGACCTGCTCGGGCTGGCGCAGCGCGCTGCCGAGAGCGGCGACTGGTGGCCGGCGCTGCTGGCGCCGCCGCCGGACCGCCGAGGCCGGCGCTGGACGCGCGCGCGACGCCTGCTGCCCGGCTGGCACGCCGCGGCGCGCCGCTGCCGCCGCACGACCTGCTCGACCGCATCGTGCGCCGAAGGCGAACTGCGCGAGCGCCTGGCCGCCGCGCGTGCCGGCGGCGCAGCGGCGGGCGGCGCTCGACAGCGGTCGATGCGCTGCTGGCGCAGGCGCTGCGAGCTCGACGGCGGCCGCTACGCCACGCCCTACGCCTTCGTGCGCGCGCTCAAGCGCCGGCACGCCATCCGGTCGGCGCCGCCGTCGCAGCCCGACGCGGTGCAACTGCTCACGGTGCACGGCGCCAAGGGCCTGGAGGCGCGAGGTGGTGTTCGTCGATGGACGCCGACCCCGAGCCGCCGCAACGCCGACAACGCCACGCTGCTGGTCGACTGGCCGGTGGAGAGCCGAGCACCCGCTGCGCTGCGCCTTCGTCTACTGCGAGACCCGCTGCCCGCCTTCGCTGCGCGGCGCTGCTGGCCGCGAGCAGGCGGCGCGCCGAGCGCGAGGAGCTCAATGGCCTGTACGTGGCCATGACGCGTGCGCGCCGAGCGGCTGGTGTTCAGCGCGACCGAGCCGCAGCCGCTCGACCGGCGCCGCGCCGAGCTGGTGGCAGCGCGTGTCGAGGCGCCTGCGCCGACGCCGCTGGGCGCTGCGGCCGGCCCGGCGACCCGCAGCGGCGCCGGCGCAGCGGCGACCTGGCGTTGCCGGTGCTGCCGCGTTGCCTGCCGAGCGCCGTGGCCAGCCGCCGCCGGAGCGGCCTGCCCGACCGCCGGCCACGCGTCTGGGCCAGGCGGTGCACCGACGCTCGAGCGGCGCGGCTCGGCGCGGGGATGCACCGGGCGCTCGAATGGGCGGCAGGCACCGGCAGCGCCGGCGACGCTCGAGCCCGCTCGGCCGACTGGCCGCGGCCGCCGGCGGTCGAGTTCGGCGCACCGGCGGCCGAGGTGCACCGCATCGCCGCGACGCATCCTCGGCAGCCCGACTGCGCGGCGCTTCTTCGCCGGGCCGGGCCTGCGCTGGGCCGGCAACGAGGTGCCGGTCAGCCGGCGACGGCGAGGCGCTGCGCATCGACCGACTGGTGCAGCTGGAAGACGCTGGCCAGCCGACCTGGTGGGTGCTCGACTACAAGCTGCAGCACCGCAGCCCCAGGAGCTTGCCGAGCTACCGCGCGCAGCTGCTGCGCTACCGGGCAGCGGTGCGCGCGCCGCAGCCCGGGCCACCGGTGCGCTGCGCCTTCATCACCGGCGACGGCGAGCTGATCGAGATCGACTGACGGCGGCCGCCGGCGCCGCCGACGGGCGGTCGAAGCGGAGAAGGGGCCGGATTGCCGGGCCTGATCGCGCGCTTCGCGCAGTGCCGCTGCGGCGTTCCAATCGGGCACCGGACCCACGACCCGATGGTTGCCCCTGCCACGCCCGCCGCCGAAGCCCGAATCCCGACACGACTGTTCGGCCGCTTCGAGCTGCGCCGCCTGCTGGGCAAGAGCGCGCGGCACGATGGCGTGGCTGGCCTTCGATCCGCGCGCCGCGCAGGAGGTGATGCTCACGCTGCCGCGCGTGCAGCCGCGCCGACGCCGACGCGCTCGAGCCGGCGCCTGCGCGAGATGAAGCAGGCCGCGCGCCTGAACCACCCGAACCTGGCGCACGCCATCGAGGTCGGCGTGCAGGACCATTGGCCCTACGTGTGCGTCGACCGCGCGCTGGGCGTCACGCTCGGCGAGTGGCTGGCTGCCCACGCCGCGGCCAGCGCCGCTCGAGCTCGTCGGCCTGGTGTGCCAGCGTGCTGCAGGGCCTGGCCTTCGCCCACGAGGCGGGCGTCGCCGCACCATGGACCTGCAGACTGCATCACGTGCTCGTCAGCGAGCAGGGCACGGCTGCGCGTCATGGCACTGGCCGCTGCGAGCCTGCGGCGGCCGGTCGTTCGACCGCCGCCATGCCGCCGGACCCGCACTGGCCAACGAGCGCGCCATGCCGGTGGACCCGGGCGCCCTGCGCGCGCAGCGCGACGCCGCCGGCGCGACGTGCTGCGCCTGCGGCGTGCTGCTGCACCAGCTGCTGTGCGGCGCGCCGGTGCTCGACGAGCCCGACACCGCGCCGCGTCATCGAGCGCATGCCGCCGCCAGGGCCGCGAGCTGGTGCGCCTGCCCTGGACCACGCCGCAGCCCGATGCCCGAGGCCTTGCGCGCCATCGCCAACCGCGCCACCGCCGCCCAGGAGCGCCAGCGCTACCGCAGCGCCCGCACGCTGCTGCGCGCGCTCGAGGGCTGGCGCGAGGTCGAGGCCGCCGACAGCGGCGGCCCGCTGGCGCTGCTGCTCGACCGCCTGCGCACCGTCGGCCACCTGCCTGCCCTGCCGGGCATCGGCGCGCCGCGTGGCGCGGCTGGCGGCCACCGAAGGGCCAGCGCACCGACGAGATCGCCGAGCAGATCCTGCAGGACATGGCGCTGAGCTTCGAGCTGCTGCGCATCGTCAACTCGGCCCAGGTGCGCGGCACGCAGATCGCCGGCAACGGGCCGGTGCTGACGCTGCGCCGCGCCATCGCGCTGATGGGCGTGGACGGCGTGCGCCGCGCGGCGCGCGGCGCTGCGCGCCTGGCCCGGGCCGCTGCGACGAGGACGGCGCGGCGGCGCTGCAACGCCTGATGGACCGCGTGCGCCTGGCCGGCCACGCCGCGCAGGCACTGCGCCCGGCCGGGCTACGACGCCGAGGTGGTGTACCTGGTCGCCGCTGCTGCAGAACCTCGGGCCGGCTGCTGGTGCAGTACCACTTCCCCGAGGAGGCCGAGCAGATCCGCCAGCTGATGCAGCCCGCACCGCCGCCCGAAGCTCCGAGCCCGGCACGCCCGAGCTGCCCGGCATGAGCGAAGAGGCTGCGGCCTACGCGGTGCTCGGCATCGACATCGAGTCGCTCGGTGCCGCCGTGGCCCGCCACTGGGGCCTGGGCGACGAGGTGCAGCACATGATCCGCCGCGCTGCCGGCGCCAAGCCGGTGCGCACGCCCGACAGCGATGCCGACATGCTGCGCATCGCCGCCAGCGCCGCCAACGAGGCGGTCGACGCGATGACCGCAGCTGCCGGCAGCCGCGTCGGCGCGGCGCATGGCGCAGGTGGCGCAGCGCTATGCGCGCGTGCTGCGGACTCACGCCGCGCGATCTGCAGGGGGCGCTGCAGGGCGCGCGCGCCGCGCTGAACACCGGCGCACCGCTGGCGGCGATGCAAGCGCGAGTCAGCGCCTGGTCGATGAGCTGCCGCCGACCGGCGTCGGCGCGCACGCCGACCGACGACGAGGCCAGCGCGCGGCCTGCCCGACGCCATGAACGCACGCGTCCCGTCACGCGCCGCGCGCCGCGCTCGGCCGATTCGAACTGCGGCGCGAGCTCGGCAAGGGCGCGCAGGCCACCGTCTGGCTCGGCTTCGATGCCGCGGCTGGAGCGCGAGGTGGCGGTCAAGCTGCTGCGCCCCGGCGCCGACGCCGACGCCGACGACGTGACGCAGTGGCTGCAGGAGGCGCGCAGCGTCAGCCGCCTCACCCACCCGAACATCGTGCCGGTGTTCGAGGCCGACGTGCAGGACGGGCGGCCCTACCTGGTCTTCGAATACGTGCCGGGCCGCACGCTGTCCGAGCACCTGCAGCGCGCGCGGCGCGCTGCCGCCGCCCGAGGCGGTGGCGCTGATGCTGGGCGTGCTCGATGCGCTGCAGACCGCCCACGCCGCCGGCGTCGTGCACCGCGACCTCAAGCCCTCCAACATCCTGGTCGACGGCAGCGGCCGCGCCCGCGTGATGGACTTCGGCATCGCCGCCCGCGTGCAGGACGGCCAGCGCCAGGCCGCCGCGCAGCTGGTCGTCGGCACGCCGGGCTACATGTCGCCCGAGGCCGCGCGCGGCGAGGCGCCGTCGCCGGCGATGGACGTCTTCTCCGCCGGCCTGGTGCTGGTCGAACTGCTCAGCGGCCGGCCGCTGCTGCAGGAACGCGATCCGATGCGGCCATGCAGCGCGTGGCGCACGAAGACCTCGCGCTGCCGTCCGACCTGAGCCCGGCCGTGGACGACCGCCTGCGCGCCATCCTGATGCGTGCCATCGCCCGCGACCCGGCGCAGCGCACGCCGAGCGCGGCAGCAGTTCGCGCCAGTCGCTGCGCGAGTGGATGACACCGGCGGCAACGCTGCGGGCGCGGCTGCCGCGGGCAACAGCGGCACGCTGGAGTTCCTGCTGCGGCGCATGCGCCACAAGAGCGACTTCCCGGCGCTGTCGGATTCGGTCGTGCGCATCCAGCGCGTGGCCGCTTCCGAGAGCGAAAGCCTGGACAGCCTGTCCAACGAGATTCTCAAGGACGTGGCACTCACCAACAAGCTGCTGCGCCTGGTCAACACCGCGCACTACTCGCACGCGGGCGGCGGCTCCATCAGCACGGTGTCGCGCGCGGTGGCGCTGGTGGGCTTCGCCGGCATCCGCAACATGGCGCTGAGCGTGATGCTGCTCGAGCACATGCACGACAAGGCGCAGGCCAACCAGCTGAAGGAGGAGTTCCTGCGCGCGCTGATCGCCGGCTCGCTGGCCGGTGAGCTGTGCCGCGTGCCGCGCGACGGCGAAGAGGCCTTCATCGGCTCGATGTTCCAGAACCTGGGCCGCCTGCTCACCGAGTACTACTTCCAGGAAGAGGCCCGGCAGATCCGCAGCATCGTGGCCAGCAGCACCCGCCCGGCCACCGGCATGGCCTCGCTGCTGGCCGCCAACAAGGCGGAGGACGCCGCCTCGATCAGCGTGCTCGGCCTGAGCTTCGAAGACCTGGGCCTGGGTATTGCGAAGAGCTGGGGCCTGCCCGAGAACCTGCAGCGCTGCATGCGCCGGCCGGTGGGTGACCCGCCGTCGCGGCCGCCAGAAAAGTCGGCCGATCGCTTGCGCTGGCTCGCGCTCGCGGCCAACGAGATCACCGACACCCTGCTGCGCTGCGAAGGCGATCCGCAAACGCGTCTCACCGAGGTGGCCGAGCGTCACGCGCGCGTGCTCGGCATGGGGGTCAAGGAGATCCAGGCCGCCACCGACACCGCGCGCCAGCGCCTCGCACAGACCGCGCAGGCGATGAATCTTCACGTGCAGCCAGGCTCGCCCGCCAGCCGCCTGCTGGCCGCCGTGCAGCCGAGTGACGACGCACCCGCCTCGGCGCAGACCGATTCGCTGAGCCCCCATGAACTGCAGGCCACGGTCGCGGCCTTCCCTGCGACGGTGGTCTCGCCAGGTGTGGCCTCCGCCGCGCCGCCCGTGAACGCGGCCGAGGTGCTGGCTGCCGGTATCGCCGACATCACCAACTCGATGGTCGAAAGCTTTCAGCTCAACGAAGTGCTGCGCATGATCCTCGAGACCATGTACCGCGCGCTGGGCTTCCGGCGCGTGGTGTTCTGCCTGCGAGACCCCAAGACCGACACACTCACCGGCCGCTTTGGCCTGGGCGAGGGCGCCGATGCGGTCGCACGTCAGTTCAAGGTGCCGCTCAAGGCCGGCAGCGATCTGTTCGCCGCGGTGTGCGGCAAGGGCGCCGACACGTTGATCACCGATGCCACGGTGCCCAACATCGCCTCGCGCCTGCCGGCCTGGTACGCACAGGGCGTGAATGCTCCGGCCTTTCTGCTCCTTCCGCTCACGCTCAAGGGCGCGCCGTTCGCGCTCATCTACGCCGACAAGGCGCAGCCGGGCGGCATCGAGCTGGGGGAGAAGGAGTTGAGCCTGCTGCGCACCCTGCGCAACCAGGCCGTGATGGCGTTCCGGCAGGCGGGCTGATCTCGCGCGGCGCCGCGCGGGCGTCTGCAGCTGCGGCTGCAGTAAAGGTGACGAGCCTTACCCCCGGCACTGGTTGCAACGCTTAGGGCTGCTTGGTTCCCCACCTGACCCGGTTGGGCGTGCTTCCATGCGGGGAGGCCCGTCGAGGCGCATTGTAAGGGCCGCACGCTTCAAGCACCGGGGCGGCCCCGCCGGCCGAATGCATGTTCAGGGCTTCGTGCCCTGCAGGGCCTTGCGCAAGATTTCGGCAATGGCCTTCTGGCCGCGTTGTTCGGCGTGGGCCAGCGGCGGCACGCCTTGCGCATCGGAAATTCGCACATTGGCGCCGCCGGCCACGAGCAGGCGCACGATCTCGGTGTGCGCTGCGCCGCCGTCACCGAGGATCACCGCTTCGAGCAGCGCCGTCCAGCCCAGGCGATTGACATGGTCGATGTCGATGCGCGTCTTGAGCAGCTCGCGCACCGTCTCCACGTGACCGTGGTGCGCGGCCGGAATCAGTGCCGTGCCGCCATAGCGGTTGGTGCTGCGCAGGTCGGCACCGGCGGCCAGCGTCAAGCGCAGGATCTCGAGCCGGCCCTCGGCTCCGGCATAGAGGAAGGGCGAGTCCTGCAGGTCGTCCTTGGCGTTCACGTCGGCACCGCGGGCGATCAGCAGTCGGGCGGCCTCGATGCGGTTGGCGTGCGTGGCCGCCAGCAGGGCGGTGCGCCGCCGGCCATCGCGCGCATCGACCGGCGTGCCGGCATCGAGCAGGCGGCGCAGCGTGTCGAGATCGCCAGCCTCGGCAGCCGCCACCAGTGCGGTTGGGTTGGCCCAGACCTGCGGCGTTAAGGCCAGCAGCAGGGCTCCCGCGAGCGCGCCCACCACGAGCTGGCGGCGTTCGGGCAGGCCCGCTTCGGCACGGACTTCGATCGGATTCGACATGGGACGGATTGTGCCCATCCTGCCCCATCCCACCGCTGCAGTGCTCAGGCCGCCAGGGCCCAGGGTGCCGCCACGGCCACCGCGCTGGCCGGGCGCCGACCAATCGCCAGGTATTCGAAGCCGGCGTCGTGCAGGGTCTGCGGGTCGAACAGGTTACGGCCGTCCACGATGACCGGCTGGCGCAGTGCCGCGCGCAGCCGCTCAAGGTCGGGCGCGCGGTAGGCCCGCCATTCGGTCACGATCAGCAGGGCGTCGGCACCGGGCACCGCTTCCATGGGCGTGGCTGCGAAGTTCAGGCCATCGGTGCAGGCGAACACGCGCCGCGCTTCCTCCATGGCCTCCGGGTCGTGCGCCGTGAGCGTCGCGCCGCGCTGCAGCAGCTCGGCAATGAGCACGCGGCTGGGGGCCTCGCGCAGGTCGTCGGTGTCGGGCTTGAAGGCCAGACCCCACATCGCGAAGTGCCGCCCGCGCAGGTCGTCGCCGAAGCGTGCGACCAGCTTGTCCACCAGCACATGCTTCTGGCGCTCGTTGGCGCGCTCCACCGCGTGCAGCAGGTGCAAGGGCTCCTGCACGCCGGTGGCCGCATGCAGCAAGGCCTTCACGTCCTTCGGAAAGCACGAGCCACCGTAGCCGCAGCCCGCATACAGGAACTGGTGGCCGATGCGCGGGTCGCTGCCGATGCCGCGCCGCACTTGCTCGATGTCGGCGCCCAGCTTCTCGGCCAGCAGCGCCATCTCGTTCATGAAGCTGATGCGCGTGGCGAGCATCGCGTTGGCGGCGTACTTGGTCAGCTCGGCCGAGCGGATGTCCATCAGCACCAGCTTCTCGCGCTGGCGCTGGAAAGGGGCATACAGCGCGCGCATCAGCAGCGCCGCGCGCTCGTCGTCCGTGCCCACCACGATGCGGTCCGGGCGCATGAAGTCCTCGACCGCCGCGCCTTCCTTCAGGAACTCGGGGTTCGACACCACGCTGAAGGGCACGGCCACGGCCCGCTCGGCCAGCTGCGCCTCGATGGTCTGGCGCACCAGGTCGGCGGTGCCCACCGGCACGGTGCTCTTGTCGATGACGAGCTTGTAGTCGGTCATGTGCTCGCCGATCGAGCGCGCGGCGGCGAGCACATGGTGCATGTCGGCGGCGCCGTCCTCGTCGGGCGGCGTGCCCACTGCGATGAACTGCAGGGTGCCGAAGCGCACGCCTTCCTTGACGTCGGTGCTGAAGTGCAGCCGGCCGTCGGCCACGTTGCGCAGCACGATCTCCTGCAGGCCGGGCTCGAAGATCGGCAGCTCGCCGCGCAGCAGCCGTTCGATCTTGCCGGCGTCGAGGTCGATGCACAGCACGTCGTTGCCCATCTCCGCAAAGCAGGCGCCGGTGACGAGTCCGACATAGCCGGTGCCGATGACGGTGAGTTTCATGGTGAATCCTCGGTGTCGAGGGTGTTGGGGCCGCCGGCGGTCAGAGGCGCCAGACATGCAGACCTGCGCCTTCGAGTGCCGGCGCGTCGAAGCTGCCCTTCACGTCAATGAAGCAGCCGTGCCGAACCAGCTTGCGCGTGATGTCTTCGGTGGCCAGCGACACCAGCTCGGTGTGCGCCACTGCGGCCACCATCGCATCGGCACGCGGCAGCTCGTCCCAGGGCACGAGCGTCACGCCGTACTCGTGCAGCGCCGCATCGGCATCGACCACCGGGTCGTGCACGCACACCTCCACGCCGAAGCTCTTGAGCTCGCGGATCACGTCGGCCACCTTGCTGTTGCGCAGGTCGGCACAGTTCTCCTTGAAGCTCAGGCCGAGCACCGTGACACGAGCGCCCTTGACGTAGCTGCCCGCGGCGATCATCTGCTTGATGGTCTGCTCGGCGATGTACTTGCCCATGCCGTCGTTGATGCGCCGCCCGGCCAGGATCACCTGCGGGTGGTAGCCCAGCATCTCGGCCTTGTGCGTGAGGTAGAACGGGTCGACGCCGATGCAATGGCCGCCCACCAGGCCTGGCCGGAAGCGCAGGAAGTTCCACTTGGTGCCGGCCGCGTCCAGCACCTCGTTGGTGTCGATGCCGATGCGGTCGAAGATGATCGCCAGCTCGTTCATCAGCGCGATGTTGAGATCGCGCTGGGTGTTCTCGATCACCTTGCAGGCCTCGGCCGCCTTGATGCTGCTCGCGCGGTGCACGCCGGCGGTGACCACCTGCTCGTAGAGCTCGGCCACGCGTGCCAGCGTGAGCGGCGTGTCGCCGGCCACCACCTTGGTCACCGTGGTGAGCGTGTGCTGGCGGTCACCGGGGTTGATGCGCTCGGGGCTGTAGCCCACGAAGAAGTGCTGCTTCCAGCGCTTGCCCGACACCTGCTCGAGCACCGGGATGCACACCTCTTCGGTCGCCCCGGGGTAGACGGTGGACTCGTAGACCACCGTGGCCTCGGGCTTGAGGTGGGCGCCGATGGTGCGGCTGGCGCCGATGAGCGGGCCGAAGTCGGGCGTGTGCGCCGCATCCACCGGGGTGGGCACGGCCACGAGCACGAAGTCGGCCTCGCGCAGCACCGCCGGGTCGGTGTGGTACTCGGCGCGGGTGGCCAGCCGCATTTCCTCGTCGGGGATCTCGCGCGAGGGGTCGCGGTGCTCGCGGCACGCCGCCACCTTGGCGGCGTCGATGTCGAAGCCGATGGTGCGCAGGTGCTTGCCGAATTCGACCACCAGCGGCAGGCCGACGTAGCCCAGGCCGACCACGGCCACGGTGCAGTTCAGGGGATGGGTCATGAGAGCTCCGATCAGGATCGTGAAGAGGTGTCAGAAGTTCAGCGCCGCGCCGAACTCGAGCGCGTGCGCCGGATCGCGGCGGTCTTCGGCAAAGGCGGCGCCGGGCGTGAAGCGCGACCAGCGCAGGGTGAGTTCGAGCTGACGCCACTCGCGCAGCGCCAGCACCACGTCGATCTCGCGCCCGATGTCGGTGTGGCTGCCTTGCGGGTCTTCGCCCAGTCGCGAGCCGGGCAGGGAGGTGGACGGCCACGATCTGCCGGTAGCGGTGGCCGATCAGTTCCAGCGAGCTGTTGTCGAGCAGGCGCACGCCCGCACCGAGCGTGGTCACCGACAGGTTCGACAGCTCTGGCTGCAGCAGTTCGCCGTAGCGACGCAGCCGCTTCACGCCGGCCAGACGCGCCTTGTTCTCCTGCAGGCCGGTCTGGCGGAAGTTGTCGTCGCGGCTCGCGCTGCGCTGTCCCCCCGAGCCGCGCGCATAGGCGACGCTGACCGACGGCCGCAGTGCCATCGGCAGGATGAGCGTGGCGCCCAGGTCCACCGCCTGCCCGCGCACGCGACGGGCGGTCGAGGCGCCGGCCGTGAAGCGGCCATCGGCCTCCTCGGTGAAATCGGTGACGACTTCGCGGCCGCGCAGCCAGGCGGTGTCGACCCAGTAGGCCAGGCGCGGGCCGTTGTCGGTGCGCCATTCGCCGCTCGCGCGCACGCCGACCCAGCTCGCCTGTGAGATCGCTGGGGTCGGTGGCATCCTCGTTGCCCAGCGAGCTGCCGGGTGCGCTCTGGCCTGAGCGGTCGTTGGCACGCAGCCAGAACAGATCGAGCGCGTGCCTGCGCGCGGGCTGCCACGTGGCCTGGCCGAACCAGCGCAGCACGCCGCGCTGTGAGCTCGACGATGCCGCTGTCGGCTGAGGAGACGCGCATCAGTTCGCTTGCCGAGGCCGGTGTCGATGCGCCAACCTTCGCCGGCAGCGAACACGCCGCGCGGCGTCGAGGTCGTCGTCCCACCACCAGGCGCGCCGGTCGATGAGCGCCACGCGCCCGACCTGCAGGCGCCCAGGGCGTGCCGGCGAGGCCTTCGAACTTGGCCCAGGTCTGGCCGCGCTCGAACGACTTGCTGCGGGTGCTGGCCGATGCCTTGCGTGCGGCGTGTCTCGTGCAGGCCCACGCCCTGGACGAACACCTCGGTGCGCGGACCCGGCCGCGTGCGCGCTTCGAGCTTGACTTCGTGCTCACCCACGCGGCGGTCGCGCGCCGAGGCGCTTGTTCAGATCGAAGTTGCCGCGCTTCTCGAAGGTGTACTCCCAGCTGCCCGTGAGCTCGACCGGGCGGCCGAAGGCATCCACGGTGATGGGCTGGTCGGGCCGGCGATCGTCGGTGCGCTGGCCTTCGCGCGCTGGCTGCGGCGCCGGGATGGTGGCTGGCTGGGCCCACGCGCTGCAGGCGCAGAGGGCAGCGAGCAAAGGGGTCAGCAAGAGGGTGCGGTGCATGGACATCTTTCGTGGGGGACGATTCAGTGAAAGCGGACGTGGGGTGGTGTGGCTGGCGCAGCGCTGGCGATCAGGTCGGCCATCGCCCGCCAGCGCGCTTGCGGGTGGCGCGCCCAGGCGCTGAGCGCCTGGCCGAGCGCGTCGAGTTCGTCCACCGACATCGCCGCGTGGTGCAGCATCAGCCCGAGCGGCTGGCGCAGGCGGCCACGCTCGCGCACCGCCGTGGCCAAGCGCGTGCGCCACCTGCGGCAGGCCGCCTTCGCGGTGCTGCCGGCTCCAGTCGATGTCGACGGGCAGCTCGGGCAGCGCCGACTGCCGCGGCGCGCCGCGGTCGCGCGACAGTGCCCGGTAGCCCAGTTCGGCCAGCAGCGCCGGCGTGAGCTCGGCGCAGCGGTTCCACGGCGGCGTGAAGAAGCGCTGCAGGCGTGCGCCGAAGCAGCCTTCGCAGCAGCAGCGCGGCCGCCCATGCAGGTCGGCGCGCTGGCGATGCGGCGTCGCGCGCGTCGCCGAACTCGCACTTGCGGCCTTCGGTCTCGTGGTTGAGCGTGGGCGCAGCCGTGCTGGTGCACGCCGAGCAGCCCTGGCATCGCATCGATGCGTGCGTTGCAGCTCCAGCGCCAGCAGCGGGCTCACCGCCAGCGGGATGGCGGCCAGGTCGATCGGCACGCCGGCCCGCGCCGTCACGTCCAGCAGGGCGAGCAGGCGTGTCGTCGGCCCAGCCGGCGTCGTCGTCGCGGATGAACAGGTCCAGCGGCTGATCCAGCGCGTCGAGCGCGCGCAGCACGGGGCGTCACGACAGTCGTTCATGCGGCAGGCCCGCGGTGACTCGAGTCAGCGCGCGCCAGGATCGCGGCGCTGCGCTGCGCGCCGTCGAGCGCGAGTGCAGCAGGGCGGGGCTGGAAGCCGAGCAGCCGCTCGATGGCCGCGGCCAGCGCGCCCGGGTGCAGCGCATCGCGCGGCAGGCACTGCATGGCGCCCAGCGCGGCCAGGCGCTCGGCGCGGCCGCGCTGCTCGTTCTCGGTCGCCGTTTCGTACGGGCGCCACCAGCGCCGGCACGCCCGACACGACGAGGTCGAGCGCGGTGTTGTAGCCGCACTGGCTGAGCGAGGCGCGCGCGCAGCGCATCTGCGGCCACCATGTCGGGCACATGCCGCAGCAGTTCGACATCGGCCAGGCCCGCCGCACTGACGCTGCAGCGCCTGCCACTGCAGCCTCGGGCAGGAACGGCCCGGCGATCAGGCGCAGCGGCAGCGGCCGGCGTCAGCAGCGGCGCGGGCCTCGAGCGCACGCTGGAACAAGCGCCTCGCCGACGATGCCGCCGCCGGCCGACACCAGCAGGTGCGCGCCGCGCGGTCCGTCGCCTCGGCCGCTCGCGCGCCGGCACGACGAAGCCGCTGTGGTGCACCGGCGTGCGCATCGGTCGGCCGGGCCGGAAGCTGTCTTCCAGGCGCGCGAACGCCGGGTCGGCGTGCACGAGCACCGCGTCGAAGTAGCGGTCGGCGAGCCAGCGCGCCCGGTCGTCGTGGTGCTGCTGGTCGGGGCGCGCATCGACCAGGATGTCGCGCAGGCTGCACACCACCTGCGCCGGCACGCCCGGCTGGCGCCGCGCGGCACGGATCATCGGCAGGATCTCGTTGGCGAACTTCTTGCGGCCGAACGGGAACAGCTCGACCAGCAGCACCGCCGGTCGTGTGCGGTGCACCGCGTCGTCGATCAGGCGACGACGCTCGGCGCGGGCCGCGGCCACGTCGAGCACGCCGTCGCGGCTGACCACGGTGTGGCCGTCGTCCATGCCCAGCGGCGGCAGGTCGATGCGTTCGATCTGCCGTGCGGCACCGGCACGCCGGGAGGCAGCCGCCCGCCGTTGAGGAACACCACGCGGAAGTGCGCGCGCCAGCGCCTCGGCCAGCGCGAAGCTGCGCGTCAGGTGGCCGATGCCCAGCGAGTGCTGGCAGTAGAAGAGCAGCGGTGGGTCGGGCGGTCTCACGCATGGCGTCGCTCCACCAGGGCCAGGTAGGCGCCGCGCTGGCGCAGCAGGGCCTCGTGCGTGCCCTGCTCGACCACGCGGCCGTTCTTGAGCACCAGCACGCGGTCGTAGCGGCCATGTCGACCAGCTCGTGGGCGATCACGATCAGCGTGCGGCCGCGGTGCACGCGCGCCACCGCCTCGTGGATCAGGCGGGCCGACACCGCGTCGACCGAGGCGGTGGGCTCGTCCATCACCAGGATCGCCGGCGCCTTGACCAGCGCGCGGGCCAGGCACAGGCGCTGGCGCTGGCCGCCGGAGAGCGTGGCGGCGCGCTCGCCGAGCTCGGTGTCGTAGCCCTGCGGGCAGGTCGACGATGAACTCGTGCGCCCGCGCGGCGCGCGCGGCGGCCTCGATCGCCTCCAGCGGCGCGTCGGGCCGGCCGTAGGCGATGTTCTCGCGCACCGACACGCCGAACAGCATGTTGTCCTGCAGCACGATGCCGATCTCGCGGCGCAGGCTCTCGCGGGTGTAGCGGCGGATGTCGATGCCGTCGATCAGGATGCGCCCGGCGCTCGGCTCGTACAGCCGCAGCAGCAGGTTGATCAGCGTCGACTTGCCGGCGCCCGACGGGCCCGACCAGCGCCACGCGTTCGCCGGCGGCGATGCGCAGGTTCAGTCCGTCGAGCACCGGGCGGCCCTGGGCGTAGCCGAAGCTCGACGTTCTCGAACACGATCTCGCCGGACGGGTCGCTGCAGCTCGAGCGCATCGGGCGCGTCGGCGATCTCGGGCTCGAGGTCGAGGATCTCGGCGACGCGCTGCGCGCTGACCGAGGCGCGCGAGAACTTCGCGACGAGCCGGCCGAGGTCGCGCACCGGCTTGTACAGGCTGCCGACATAGGTGACGAACACCAGCAGTTCGCCCGGGCTGAGGCGCCCGGCCAGCACCTCGCGCGCGCCCAGCAGCACGGTGATCGCGGTGCCCGCCGCGCTGACCACGGCGATGGCCTTCACGATCGCGCCGGTGCTGCGCGCGCTGCGCATGCCGCTGTCGTAGTTGGCCTCGATCTCGCGGCGGAAGCGGTCTTCCTCGAAGCTCTGGCGGCCGAAGGCCTGCACCAGCGCGATCGACTGACAGCACCTCGTTCAGGCGCGAGGTCATGCGGCCCTCGTGCCGGCGCTGCTCGCGCACCGAGGCCTTGACGCGCCGGTTCAGCCAGTAGATCACGCCCAGCAGCGGCGGCAGCGTGCCGGCGACCACCAGCGCGAGCTGCCAGTTCAGCACGAACATCACCGCCAGCATCGCGACCAGCGGTGAGCACGTGGCGCACAAGGTCAGCGCCCAGTCGGAGAACATGTCGCGCAGCAGGTTGGTGTCGCCTGCCACCTTGGTGATCAGCTCGCCGCGTGCGGCTGTCGCGGTGGTAGGCCAGCGACAGGCGCTGCAGGTGGGCGAACAGCGCGCCGCGCAGTTGCCAGGTGATGCGGTGGCCGATCTTCGCGCTGGTGTAGAGCTGCAGGTAGGACAGCGCGCCCGACAGCAAGCGCGATCGGCGCCGATGGCGCCGGCGCTGATCGCGCAGCGCAGGCCAGGCGCCCAGCGCCAGCAGCGGCTGCAACCCGGACAGCGCGGCCGGCAGCGGATGGCCGAGCAGAATGTGGTCGAAGATGATCTTCAGCGGCCAGGGCGCCAGCACATCGGCGAGCACCACGCCGACCAGCGCCAGCGCGGCGAGCGGCAAGCGCCACGCGCTGCTCGCGCAGGCAGGCCAGCACCTGCGCTGCGCAGGCGACCGCGGGCGGGCCGCGGCTCGGTGGTGGCGCTCATCGCATGGACTCCTGGAAGGCGGGTGGGGCACAGCGCCTCGGCGCGCGCCAGCCGCAACTCGAGGTGGCCGCGCCAGCCCTCGATCTGGAAGACGAAGGCGCGGCTGGCCTGCAGCAGCTGCTGCACCGCCAGGTGCCAGTGCAGGCGGCGCTGGCTGAACTGACCGGGCGCGGCCTGGGCGTAGGCGGCCAGCAGCAGCGTCGCGAAACGGGCACCGGGATCGATGCGGACCGAGCTTGACGACGAACTCGGCCAGGTCCTCCATCGGGATCGCCCGCGCGCGAACTCGTCGAAGTCGAAGAGCACGACGCGCCCTTCATCGATCCAGACCTGCTCGGGGTGGAAGTCGCCGTGGATGAGCGAGGCGGGCGGTTCGGGCAGCTGGGCGGAGGCCATGGCCAGCGAGGCCAGCAGACGAGCCGCCCGGTCGGCGAACTCGGGTGCGGCGCGCGCCACCTTGCGGCAGCGGCGCTCGATCTCCTGCAGCCAGTGCGTCACGATGGCGGGTGGCGGCGCCGGCCAGTGACAGCGGCTGCGCGTGGAGTTGGGCCGATGGCGCGCGCGGTGGCGATCGGCAGCGCGTCGTTGTGGTTCGGGTCCAGGCACTGCACCAGCGGGGTGCCGTGCGCCTGCGCCTGCCACGAGCGTGCGCGTCGTCGGCGCAGTAGCCCAGCGGCTCGGCGCACGAGCGGCGCGCTCGGATCGGCCTGGGCCAGCGTCCAGAAGTGGGCGAAGCGCTGGTGGATGGCGCGGCCGCGATCGTCGTGGAAGGTCTTGGCGAACAGCGAGCGGTGCCGCTGCCGCGGTGCAGCGTCGAACGGCGCATCCGCCAGCTCGACGTCCTGCGTGTACTTCAGCGTCGCCCGATCGCCGGGCTCGTACCGGATCGCGCTCACCTCGTGCGCCTGGGCGCCCCACCACGCCGCGGCCTGCGTCACGTCGAGCAGGCCGGCGCAGCTGCGGCAGGCCCGGGTCGTGCGGCCAGCGCCACAAGACCATCCCGAGCGAGGGCAGGTTCACGGTCTCGGGGCCGCGGTGCAGTCCGGCATCGCCAGCCTCGCGATAGACCCGCGCGAACCAGGTCTGAGCCAGCGGCGGTCGGTCGAAGCGCCGCCCAGCACCAGCTCATAGCACAGCGACAGAAGCTGCGGGTTGCGGCGGCGCGAGGCGTTGCGCCGGACCTTGGTGACCTGCAGCGATTCGATCCGGCTGCCGCCCACCGACGCAGTCCGGCAGGTGGTGCTGCAGCACCTGGGCCATGCGATCGGTGTCGAGGCAGGCCTCGACGCGATCGAGCGGGTTCACGCGGCCTCCAGGGACGAAGCATCGGCCAGACGGGCCGCCAGCACCACCAGCGCGGGCGCGATCGCGTAGCGCCCCGGCTTCAGATTGACCACGCAGCGCCAGACGCGTTGCGTGAGCAGGCTCCATGCGGCAGACCAGGCGAGTGCGGCGTCGGCCGGGACGCGACCGCCGGCGTGGCCGTAGCCGTCGAGCAGCGCGCGCCAGGCCGGCGCGTCGCGCAGGGGCGGCGCGCCGTCGAGCACGGCGCGGTAGATGCCGTCGGCCACCCAGGCGCCGAGCTCCAGCAGGGCCGGGCCACGGCGCAGGCCGTCGAGGTCGATGAGCGCGAGCCGGTCGCCGTCGGCCAGCACGTTGCGCGGATGCAGGTCGCCGTGCAGCGTGGCCGGCGCGGCGCTGTCCAGCCAGCGCAGCCCGTGGGCCAGGCGCGCGCTCGCCTGGCGCAGCGCACTGCTGGCCGCGCGGCAGGGCTGGCGCGAGCACGCGTGTTCACCTCGGCCAGCCGGGCGCGCAACGACGCGAGGTCGATGACGCGCGACGTCGGCGACCGGCGTGCGCGTGCAGCGCGGCCAGCTGCGCGCCCAGCGCCGGCGCGAGGCGCGCGGCCTGTACCGGGCCGACATCGAGCAGCGCCTGACCCGGCAGGCCCTCCTGCCAGTGCAGTTGCCACTCGCGGTTGCCACAGCCAGGCGCGTGGTGTGCGCAGGCGGCCGTGCGCGCCACGCGGGCGAGTCCTGCAGCGCACGCAGCTGCGCATGCGCCACGGCGCCATCGGGCTCGCGGCTGGCCTTGGCGTAGACGCGTCTGCGCGAACGGCGCGGCCGTCGCGCTGCCAGCTGCAGGTCCACGCGGGCGGTCAGGCGGTGCTCGGGCACGTACTGCGCGATGGCCATGGTCGTGCCTCAGTCGCCACGCCGTCAGCGCCGAGTGCGCTGGCCACGGCCGGGATCACCTGCTGGCGCCATGATCGCGGCGTCGGCCAGCACGCGGGTGGCGCGCAGCTTGGCATCGTTGGGCCACCACCAGGTGAGCATGTCGCAGGCCGGGCACGCGGCAGCAGCGACGGGCCGGCGGGCGAAGCCGGCCAGGCCGTCGGTGGCCGCCCTTGCCATGGCGCGCGCGCGGCATCGCCGCCGCTGCACCCAGACGTGCGGCCACGCGCTGCTCGATACCTCGCCGCTGGCGCGCATCGCGCAGGCTCAGCCGGTACGACAGCGTGCAGTTGCGTCCGCGGCCGGTACTTGATGCGCTCCACCTCGCAGCGCTCGACACGTCGGCGAGCGCTGCCGCAGCGGCAGCGCGAAGACTGCCGCCATGGCGACCGGGTCGAGCGCGCGTGCCAATTGCGGTAGCACGGGATCGACAGGCAGTTCGGCCGCGGGCCGGTTCACGCTGGACCTCCGAGCCGGGCATGGCACACACCGGCGCGTTCATGCCGACACCGCCGCACGGTCACCGTCACTGGCCGAGCGGCCCTTCGAGCCGGCCCCGATGTGCGAGACCGCGCGCACGAAGCGGCCGTCAGGGCCCTCGCGCCAGTGCAGCCAGCGGCCCTTGAACGCGATGCTCGCCGAGAGACCACGACGCGTCCGTGTGGCCGCGCGCATGGAACCAGCCGTCGACGACAGCTTCGCCGTCGAGCGTCGAGCGTGATGCGCAGTGCGGCCACCGCGGCCGCCGGCGTCGCCGTGCGCCGGCAGGTCGACAACCGCCAGATGCGGTGCCGGATCGCGCCGCGAAGGGCAGCAGCACGGTGTCGAAGTCGGCGTCGCGGCCTCGCGCGCGTGGTGCGCAGCGCGGGTGCGGCTTGCTTGTGGCCATAGCGCGCCGACACCCAGGCCGGCAGCCAGCGCCGCATGCTGGCCGGTGCGCACGGGCTGGGCCACCAGCAGGCTGGGGCTGAGCAAAGCTGCACGCCGCGGTCCGTGCTGAGCCGCGTGCGATCCTGCGCGGCTGCGCCGAGCTGGAAGTTGAGCGCGTAGTCGTGTTCGCGTCGGGGCGCGCAGCCAGTCGCTGACGATCCAGTAGCGGCGGTCGACGAAGACGATGCAGCGTTCGTGCACCGCGTCGTATTCGTGGCTGGCGCAGCGGCCGTGCAGCAGGTCGAGCGCGGCGCCGTCGAGCTGCTCGAGCAGCGTGGTGTCGGGCGCCGGCCCGCCGATCTTGTGGCGCACCGAGCCGTGGGCATGGCGCGAAGCTTCCTTGATCGGCTTGGGCGCGTAGCGCGTCTGCGAGCGGCCGTCGACGCACACCGTGTTGTGCGCGGCCGTGCTGCGGAAGTGCACGCGCCAGTTGCGTCGTCGCCGGCTTCGCTGTAGGTGTAGCGGCCGGGGTCGACGACCAGCGGGCGGCCGAGGGCCGCGAGCTCGAACGACAGGGCAGTCGAAGTGGCCGTGGTTGCCTTCGCCCAGCGGGCCGCAGTCGAACACCAGGTGCTGGGCCTCGTCGAAACCGCCGCGCCGGCCAGCCGCTGCGCAGCACGTGGTAGCCGCTGGTCGTCGAAGTGCGCGTTGCGCTGCTGCGGGCGGACGGCCCTGCGCGGCCTCCGCGTGGCCACGTAGCGCAGGTCGTCGCGGGCGAAGAGCTCGGCGCCCTGGCGCAGCAGCGGCAGGTAGCCGCGCGCGTCGCCGTCCGAGAAGCTGGGCACGCCGCCGTCCGGCTGGTGCACGTGCAGGCCGAACGTCGAGCGCGCGCTGCGAGCGCGGCGTCCATGCCGCGCGGCACCGCCACGCCGTTGCGCGCCGCCAGCGTGCGCACCTGCAGCCAGTTGCGCAGCGCGAGGTGGTGGTAGTCGGTCGACAGCTCGCAGTGCACGCCGTCGGGCAGCAGGTCGGCCGCGCAGGTTGACCAGCGTCTCGCGCAGCGCGAAGTGCGCGCCAGTGCGCGGCGCGCCGCGAACTCCGGGAACGCCACGCCGGCGAGGAAGATCGCCAGCAGCTCGAGCGTGCGGTGGTTGCGCTTGGGCGTGAGGTTCGCGCACAGGTACTCGACCTGCTCGTGCAGCGACTCCAGCACGCGGCGGCAGCAAGCGCCGGCATCGCACCGGCGCGTGGCCGCGCGCGCGGTCGTGCATCACGAGGCCGTGCAGGCTGTAGATCCAGTTCTGCACGCGCCGGCCGGTCACGTCGGCGGCGATGAAGCCGGGCGGCGTGACGCGCATCCAGCCGTCGATCAGCTGCGCCCAGCGCTGCACGTAGCGCGCGTCGCCGCTGCGCTGCCAGCGCCTGCGCCAGGCCGACGGCGTAGTAGAACTTGTGCAGCAGGATGTGCCACTCGACATCGGCGCTCGGGTTGTGCCAGCCAGTCGATCGGGTCGGGCAGTGCGTGCGTCTCGCCGTTGAACTCGAAGCGGCCCTGCAGCAGCGCCGTCGATGCGCGCGGGCGCACTTCCTCGGGGTCGATCACCGGATCGAACTGCGCCGCGCCGCGGTGCCGCGGTAGTGGGCCAGCAGTGCCGGCGTCGTCCAGCGCGTTCCAGGGCGGCAGCCACGGGACGTTGCCGGCGTCGCGCAGGACGCGCCAGACTCAGCGTCGTCGGCCTGACGTCGATGGCGCTTGCATCGAGGCGCTCACGAGCCGCCTCGCCCGCCGCCACGTTGCGCTGGTGCAGGCTGGCCGGCCGCAGCTGCGCCAGGAACAGGTCGCGCAGCGCGACGCGTGGTGCGGCGCGAGTCGAAGCGCTCGCAGATGCGCGCGCGGCCGCCGAGCGCCAGCGAGCGGTGCAGCGCGGCGTCGGTGAGCACGCGCTGCAGCGCGTCGGCCAGCGCGTGCGGGTCGCGGGGCTCGACCAGCAGGCCGTGCACGCCGTCGTCGATCATCTCCGGAATGCCGGAGATGCGCGGTCGACACGACCGGCACGCCCATCGCCATGGCCTCGGCCAGCACGTTGGGGAAGCCGTCGCGGTCGCCGTCTTCCATCACCTGGCAGGGCAGCGCGAACACCTGCGCGCGGCGCGTAGATGCTCGCGCAGCTCGTCCTGCGTGACGGCGCCGTGCAGGCGCACGCGATCGGCCAGGCCGCGCGCGTGCGATCAGGCGCGATGATGGCGTCGCTGGCGCTGCCGCCCTCGCCGACGATCAGGCAGTCGAAGTCGAGCCCCTGCGTCGCGCAGCCGCGCGCAGGCCTCGATCAGCTGGTCGAAGCCCTTCTTCTCGACCAGGCGGCCGACGGCCAGGATCGTCGGCGACGGCGGCGGCGTCCGTAGGCGGACCCGGCGGCAGCGATGCGATGCCGGGCGGGAACCAGTCGGTGTCCAGCCCGTGGTAGATGGCGTGCACCTCGTCGGGCCGCGGGTGGCGCGCGCGCAGCACCTGCGGCATTGGCGCAGGTGCAGGTGGCGACGAAGCGCGCGCCGTGCATCTTGCGTTCGAGCAGGTCGCCGGGGTTGAGCTCGGCCTGGTAGATGTCCTTGGCGTGCGCGGTGAAGCTGTAGCTGCGCCCGCTCATGCGCGCGGCCAGCCAGGTGATGGTGGCCACGCCGTGGCAGAAGTGGCCGTGCAGGTGGCCGACGTCGCCGCGCCGCATCACGTCGGCGGCGATCTCGCCGGCCTGCAGGAACTCCTTGACGAAGACCTTGCGCAGCCGCAGGTGGCCATGCTCGTCGCGGCTGCGATGCGTCCAGGCCAGCCGAGGCCACCGTGCCCAGCGCCATCGCCCAGCGCAGCGGGTGGCGCAGTCGCGACTCGGGCGTGGCGCGCCAGAAGGCTGGCAGGTTGCGCAGCCAGCCAGGCACCCAGCGAGGTGCCCGACAGCGAGCTGGCGCGCGGCAGGTAGGTCAGCGGCGCGCGGATGGCGGCGACCACCGGGTGCACCGCGGGCTCGTTCTCCCGCTTGACCGAG
This sequence comes from uncultured beta proteobacterium, assembly GCA_963739925.1. GTDB lineage: Bacteria > Pseudomonadota > Gammaproteobacteria > Burkholderiales > Burkholderiaceae_C > CAVUBY01. The sequence goes on from CAVUBY010000005.1 coordinate 35,325, forward strand.
AACAGGCGCAGCGGCAGGCCGAGGCGCTCGAGCTGGTGGATCTCGTGCGCGATGAAGGTTTCCGACAGGCGCGGAAAGCCGTTCATCACGTAGGCGACATGGGGTGTGCTCATGGGATGCGGGCGGTGTCAGGCGACTGCGCACGAGCGGTTCGTGGGCATGACTGGCTCTCGAGCAGCCGCAGCACCAGCTGCAGGTTGCGGTCGTTGTCGAACTCGCGGGTGACCGTGTCCGCGCGCCGCGCGGCCGAGCTCGGCGCACAGGGCAGGCGCCTCGAAGCAGCTGCGCGATGGCGTCGGCCAGCGCGGCCGGGTCGTCCGGCCCGACCAGCAGGCCGTTGTCGCGGTGGCGCACGACTTCGGGGATGCCGGAGACGCGGGTGGCGACCACCGGCACGCCCATCGCCATGGCTTCGAGCAGCACGTTGGGGATGCCGTCGCGGTCGCCGTCGGCGGCCACGCGCGAGGGCTGCACGTAGACCGCGGCGCGGGCGTAGCGCTCGATGACCTGGTCGCGGGTGAGCTTGCCGCTGAGCTGGACCTGGTCGCTGCAGCCCGAGCGAGGCGATCAGCGCGGCCAGCCGCTCGTGCTCCTCGCCATAGCCGACGATCTCGCAGCGGAACGCGCACGCCGCGGTCGCGCAGCAGCCGGCAGGCCTCGATCAGCGTGTCCAGGCCCTTCTTCTCGCGCAGGCGGCCGACGCTCAGGAGCAGCGGCAGCCAGCGAGCGGCAGCGGCGCGCCGCGACGGGTGGAACACGCCCGCGTCGATGCCGTGGTACATGCGGTGCACCTGGCTGCCGGGGGCGGCCAGCGCGCGCAGCGTGCGGCAGTTGAAGTCGGTGCAGGTGACGGTGAAGCGCGCCGCGCTCAGCTTGCGGCGCAGGTCCGCCGGCTGGCGAGAGGTAGATGTCCTTGGCGTGCGCCGAGATCGAGAACGGCAGACCCGCTGAGGCGCGACACCAGCGCGGCCACGTCGGCCGGCGTCGAGATGAAGTGGGTGTGCAGGTGCGCCACGCCGTCGCGCCGCAGCTGCTCGGCCAGCCAGCCGGCGCGAGCGAGGTCGCGCCAGCCGGCGCGCCGCGCGCTGCGGCGGCCTCGGCGAGCGCATGGACGTAGCGCCACGGCGACGTCGCCAGCAGCGCAGGTGCCGGCCAGCGCAGCGCACGCCGCGTGCCGCCACGACGCGGCGGGCACCTGCGCCACCGGCGGCGCGCACCCGCGCGACGGCCGGGTGGGCCACTGCATCGCTGGGCGCGCTGCAGCGCGTAGAGCCGCAGCGCCACGCCCAGGCGCTCCAGGCCGAGCACCTCTTCGAGGATGAAGGTCTCCGAGAGCTTGGGGAAGATCTTCACCAGCAGGCCGATGGGTCGCTGGCGATGTCGCCGCGGCGGGCGCTCATGCGCAGGCTCCCAGCGCGGCCGCGCGCGCGGGTGCCGCGTGCACGTCACGCGACCGCTCGCGGGTCGGCGAGTGCGCGTGCGGCACCGCCAGCGGATGGCCCATCAGTGTCGAACAGCGCGGCGCTGACGTGGGCCAGGCCGTCGAGCGGCGTCAGCGGCAGGCCGCGTGGCTGGGCGCGCCAGCGCCGCCAGCTCCGACTGCAGCGCCTGCAACAGGCCGATCGGGGAGAGCGCGTCGGGGTGCAGCATGCGCAGGTAGACCGCGAGCGGCCATGCGCTCGGCGCGCAGCAGCTGCTCCACGCCCGGGCTGCGCGCGCGGCACGATCAGCGCGCGCTTGCGCAGCGTCAGCAGCTCGCACACGGTGTTGTAGCCGCCCATGGCGACCGCCACGTCGGCGGCGGCCATCAGCGACATCATGTCGTCGCAGAAGTCCTGCACGCTCACCCGCGGCAGCGTGGCGGCGGCGGCATGCACGGCGGCGCGGCGCGTCGTCGTCCATCTCCGGGCCGCAGACGATGTGCGTGCGCGGGCACTGCTGCATCGGGCAGCGACGCCAGGGCGCGCAGCGCGGTGTCGATCAGCAGCGTGGCCGTCTTCGCCGCCGCCGGGCGTGACCAGCACCAGCGGCTCGTCGCCGGCGACGCCCAGCTGCTGGCGCATGGCCTGCGCGCGATTGCCGGCCGGGCTCGCGGGCGATGTAGCCGCAGAAGCGCACCTTGGCCGCGGCGAAGGGCGGGAAGTCGTACTCCGCCGCAGGTCGAAGACCTCCGGGCTGCCGACCACCAGCACCTGGTCGTAGTAGGCGGTGATGGCCTCGAAGTAGCCGTTCTTGCGCCAGATGCGGCGGGTGGACTCGGCGCTGTCGAGGATGTCGCGCAGCAGCAGCACCAGCTTCGGCCGGGCCTGCGCCGCGGGGCAGCGACTCGAGCGCACCGGCGAGTTCGTCTTCGACGCCGAAGGGCTTCTTGTCGACCAGGATCAGGTCGGGCTCGAAGTCGGCGATCGCCGAGCGGATCAGGTTGGCGCGCAGCCGCACCGTGTCGCTCAAGCGACAAGGGCAGGCTGCGCGCGCCGTAGCGGCCGTCGACGCCGCGCGACAGGCAGGGCAGCTTGACGTAGTCGATGCGCTGCGGGATGCGAAAGGCATGCAGCATCGGCGAGCCGGTGATGACCAGCACCGACACATCGCGCGAGGACTGCACGAGGTGGCGCGCCACCTCCAGCATGCGGCGGATGTTGCCCAGCCCGAAGGTGTCGTGCGAGTAGATCAGGATGCGTTTCACGGAGCCCCCTTGCTTGTGAACCAGTATTTGGGAAAATTCTCCCAACTACTACACAAGAACCAGGCCAGCCATGCCACGCACGCAAGTCATTGATTCAGCTGGGTTCGGCCGGTCGGGCGCCGCGGCGGGTACCGGTGGTCGGTTGGGGCAAATGCCCCAAGGTTTGGGGATGACATGACCCAGGTTTCCCCCAACCTGAAGAGTCCTTCCAGCAGCGGCTTTCGCCTGACGCGGTGGTTCGGTGGCGTGGCCCTGGTTGCCATCACCGTGATCGCCGCCTCCAGCGGCTGGCTGCTCAGCTGGTTCGTCACCGAGCGCATGCTGTCGCAGGAGGGCGCGCTGACGCGCGACTTCGTGCAGAGCCTGGTGATGGTGGAAAGGCCGCTGCAGGCCTACTTCGCCCAGCCGTCCGCGAAGGCGCCGGACGCCGTCGAGCAATCCTTCGAGCATTTCGCGCGCATGCCCGACGTGCTGCGCGCCAATGTCTACGACCGGCAGCGCACGGTGATGTGGTCGAGCGACCCGCAGCTGGTGGGGCGCCGGTTCGGCCCGAACCAGGAGCTCGACGAGGCCCTGCAGGGCGCAGATCGTGGTGGAGAAGAAGACCGACGACGAGCGCCGCAACGGCAAGGCCGAGTACGTGTCGCTGCGCGCAACCGTCCGATCTCTTCATCGAGATCTATGTGCCGGTGCACGACGTGCGCACGCAGGAGGTGGTGGGTGCCATCGAGCTCTACAAGAACCCTCGGGCGCTCATGCACATGTCTCGCCCAGCTGCGCCACTACATCGCGATCGGTGCGGCGGGCTTCGGCCTGCTGCTGTTCCTGTCGCTGTTCGGCCTGGTGCGGCGGGCCGATCGGGTCATCCAGGCCCAGCACCAGCGGCTGGTCGACAACGAAACCTTCGCGGTGGTGGGCGAGATGAGCTCGGTCGTGGCCCACGGCATCCGCAATCCGCTGGCGGCGATCCGCAGCTCGGCCGAACTGATCCTGGATGGCGTGCGCGGGCCGCGGGCTCGCGCGAGGACCCGGCCACGGCCGAGGCGGCGCAGGACATCGTCGAGCAGTCCGATCGGCTGGGCGCCTGGGTGCGCGAGCTGCTGTCGTACACCCGGCCGGCGGACGCGGAGGCGCGGCCGCTCTCGCTGGCGCCGCTGGTGCGCAGTTGCCTGCAGGAGTTCCACCGTGAGCTCGAGCGCCGCCGGGTGAATGCCAGCGCGGAGCTGGACGACGATCTGCCGCCAGTGCAGGGTGACGCGCTGGCCGTCGGCCAGGTGTTGCGCAGCGTGCTGACCAATGCGCTGGACGCGGTGGCCGACGGCGGTCAGATCCGCGTGTTCGCCGTGCGGGAGCGCAACGCGGGGCTGCTGACCCTGCGTGTCGAGGACAACGGACCGGGCATGAGCAAGCCCGCGCGCGCCCGCGCGGGCAGTCCGTTCTTCACCACCAAGCCGCACGGCATGGGCGTGGGGCTGGCGCTTGCGCGCCGGGTGCTCGAGCGCAACGGCGGGCAACTGCAGATCGACAGCGAGACCGGGCGCGGTACGCGCGTTTCCATCAGCCTGCGCACCTCGCAAGCCCAGTGATGTCGAACATCGAAAGGTCCGAATGAGCGGCGCCATCCTGATCATCGAAGACGAGGCTGTACTCGCGAAGAACATGCGCACCTACCTCGAGCGCACATGGCTACGAGGTGGAGCACGCGGCCAGTGCCGAAGAGGGTCTCGCGCGGGTCGACAGCTTCGCGCCCGATGCGGTGGTGCTCGACTTCAACCTGCCGGGCATGGACGGGCTGCAGGCGCTGAGCCGCATCTGCGCAGCCAGTGCCCTGCGGCGCAGGTGATCATGGTGACCGGCCACGCCAACGTCGAGATGGCGGTCGAGGCCATGAAGGCTGGTGCGCTGGACTTTCTGACCAAGCCGGTGGCGCTTGCCAAGCTGGGCATGCTGCTGGAGCGCGCCACCGCGCAGTGCAAGAAGGACAGCGAACTGGTGTACCACCGGCGGCGCGAGGGCGAAGGTGCCGACCTCAGCACCTGCAGGGCGAGTCCCCCGGCATGCTGGCGCTGCACGCCACGCTGCGCCAGCTGCTGCACGCTGAAGCGCAGGCTGCAGGACGGCGAGGCCCCGGCGGTGCTGGTGCGCGGCGAAACCGGCACCGGCAAGGAGCTGGTCGCGCGCGCGCTGCACTTCAACGGCCCGCGACGCGACAAGCCCTTCGTCGAGCTCAACTGCGCGGCGCTGCCGGCGCAGCTGCTCGAGTCCGAACTGTTCGGCCACGAGCGCGGCGCCTTCACCGATGCGCGCGAGCGCAAGCTCGGCCTGGTCGAGACCGCCGAAGGCGGCACGCTGTTCCTCGACGAGATCGGCGACATGGAGCAGCGGCCTGCAGGCCAAGCTGCTCAAGCTGCTGGAGGAGCGCACCGTGCGGCGCCTGGGCAGCGTGCGCGAGCAGCGCGTGAACGTGCGCATCGTCGCCGCCACGCACCGGCCGCTCGACCAGCTGGTGCGCGAGGGCCGGTTCCGCGCCGATCTCTACTTCCGGCTGCGCGTCGTGCAGCTCGAACTGCCGCCGCTGCGCGAGCGTGGCGACGACGTCGCTGCTGCTGGCGCGCAGCTTCGTCGCGCGGCACGCCGCACGCTACGGCCGCGCGGCACCCGCGTCTGTCGCCTGAGGCGCGAGCGGGCGCTGCGGCGCCACGACTGGCCCGGCAACGTGCGCGAGCTGCGCAATCTGCTGGAGCAGGCGGTGCTGCTGTGCCGTGGGCGACACGCTGCAGGTCGAGGACCTCGGATCTGCTGCGCGACTCGGTGCGGTTGCCCGGCCGCGACGGGAAGCCTGAGCTGTTTCGGGCGGGTCGGTTCCGGCGGCACGCACGCTGCCCGAGCTGGAGCGCGAAGCCTTGCTGCGGGCGCTGGAGCTCAGCGGCTGGAACGTCAGCCGCGCGGCGCGCGAACTGGGCATCAGCCGCGACACGCTGCGCTACCGCATCGACAAGCATGGGCTGGCGGCAGCCATGCCGGCGGATTTTCGGGATTCGCGCTGAGTTCGACTTCTTTGATCCTCTTGACTTCCGAAGAAATGGGAAAATAATCCCAAAGATGGACGTCAAAGAATCATGTGGCGACAGCGCTCAACGCGGCGGTCCTGAAGTTGCTGAGGCCGTTGTGCCGCTTGCTGTTGCGCCACCACGTGCCGTTCGCTGCGTTCGAGGAACTCGCCAAGCACGTGTATGTGCAGGTGGCGATGGAAGACTTCGGGCTGCCAGGCAAGAAGCCCACGCTGTCGCGCGCCTCGATCCTCACGGGCCTGACGCGCAAGGATGTGCAGCGTCTCGTGGCCGAGAGCGCGCCCGAGCGGGCCGCGAGCGACGAAGGCTACAACCGGGCGGCACGCGTGCTCACCGGCTGGGCCCGTGATGCGCAGTTCCAGGGGGCCGAAGGCGCGCCGAGCGTGCTGCCGATCCAGGACGGTCCGAACAGCTTTGCCGCGCTGGTGCGTCGCTACAGCGGCGACATGCCGGCCCGCGCCGTGCTGGATGAGCTGCTGCGCGTGGGTGCCGTGCGCGAACGCGACGACAACCGGCTGGAACTGCTGGCTCCGGCGTTCGTGCCGCGCAGCAGCGAACCGATGAAGCTGGGCATTCTGGGCAGCGACGTGGCCGACCTCATCACGACCATCGACCACAACCTGCAGCACGGCAACGACGACCCACGCTTTCAGCGCAAGGTGATGTACAGCAACTTCCCGTCGTCGGCGCTGCCGGCGTTCCGCAAGACCAGCGCGGTGCAGTCCCAGGCGCTGCTCGAGAAGTTCGACCGATGGCTCGCCCAGCACGGCCGCAAGCCCGGCGATCCGACCCCGACCGACGACGCCATGCGCGTGGGCGTGGGCATCTATTACTTCGAGGAGCCGATGGCTCCCACACACAACAAGGAAGACTGACATGACGCTCTCCACATCGCTCTTCAAGCCGTTGCTCAAGCGCTCGGCCCTCGCGGCTGCGGCCGCAGTCCTGACGCTGGTCGCCTGCGGGGGCGGCGGCTCCGAAGGCGGCATCGGCGGCACCGGCAATGGCGGCAACACGACGCCGGCGGGCGATGTGGCCTACGGCGGCATCACCGCCTTCGGCAGCGTCTGGGTGAACGGCGTGGAGTACAGCACCTCCGGCACCACCATCCGCATCGACGACAACCCCGGGCAGGAAAGCGATCTGCGCGTGGGCATGGTGGTGCGCGTGGATGGTTCGGTGTCCGGCGCGACGGCCACCACCATCACGGTCGACGACGCAGTCAAGGGCTTCGTCGAGCAGGTGATCGATGCCAACCGGCTGGTCGTGATGGGCCAGACGGTGCAGGTGGACAGCACCACGCGCTTCGACAACAACGTTCGGCCGGTGCAGGGCGATCGCGTCGAGGTCCACGGCCTGATCGCGGGCGACGGCATCATCTCGGCCGGCTTATGTGGAACGCAAGACCACGGCGCCGACACCGCCGTTTGCCGTCAAGGGCACGGTCAAGAACCACAACACCGCGAGCCAGACCTTCCAGGTCGGCGCGCTCAATGGTGCAGCTACGCCGGCGCCGACATCGGCGACCAGCCCGCAGGCTCGTGGAACGGCGTGCAGGTGGACGTGAAGGGCACGGCCTGCAGCGCGGCAGCGCCGGTGTGCGGAACGCTCACCGCGAGCAAGGTGGAACCGGCGGGCGCCGGGTGACGGCGGCCGCCAAGGCGGAGATCGAAGGCATCGTGTCGGCAGTGCTCGGCCAGCGGCTTCACCATCGGCAACCAGTCGGTGGTGACCACCGCGTCGACACGCTACGAAGGCGGCGTGGCCGGCGACATCATCGTGGGCACCAAGCTCGAAGCCGAGGGGTCATCTCAGGCGGCGTGCTGACGGCCACCAAGGTGTCGTTCCGCGACGCGGTCAGGCTCGAAGGCGACATCGCCAGCATCAGCGGCAATGCCATCACCCTGGTCGGCCTGCCGGGGATCACCGTGAACGTCAGCTCGATCACCGAACTCAAGGACGTGGCCTCCGTCGCGGCGCTGCAGGTGGGCAACCACGTGCGCGTGCGCGGCAAGCTCGGCACCGGCAATTCGACCGAAGCCACACGCCTCGAAGTTCGGTCGGCCGACACCGATGTGGAACTGCAGGCACCGGCCACGGCGGTGACTGCCGAGACCAGCGTCACGCTGCTGGGCATCGTGGTGTCGACCAACAGCATTTCGGCCTATCGCGATCTGTCCGACGCGCCGATCTCGCGGTCTGCGTTCTTCAGTGCGGCGCGGGTCGGTACGCTGATCAAGGCGAACGGCCGCATTGCCAACGGTGTGATCACCTGGAACGAACTCGAGCTCGAGAACTGATCTTCCTGGCGCGCGGGGCCGCGATCGTTCTCTCGCGCCGCGTCGTCACCCGCCGGCGGCCACTGGTGCAATGGCGGCCACGGGCTCGGGTGCCAGCAGGGTGCCGTCGCGCAGGCCTCGAATCGTGGCCAGTGTCAGCGCTGCGATGAGCAGCGAGGTCAATGCGAGAAGCGCAACCCCCACGATGGCACCTGGGCCGGTGGGGAGCAGGCGGAACGTCAAGGCGGTGAACGCCGCCATCGGAAAGCTCATGCCCCAGTGCGGCAGGCCAAACGGCAGGGCCGCGATGCGACGGAGCAGGGTCGATGCCCACAGCAGGCAGAAGAGCGTCATGCCCCAAAGCGCCCACTGCACCAGCACCGGGACCCCGAATTGCGCCGACGACAGGCCGATAGCGGCCGGCGGCGCCATGAAGATGAAGGCGGTGGGCGCCAGACGCTCGGGCCAGGCGCCTTGAACGGCCACCCGCACCAGCACCAGCACCGTCACGGCGGGCCAGAAGAGCAGTCCCACGCCGAACTGCGCTGCCGACCATTCGGCCTGACCGAGCGGCACACCGGCCAGCGGCACCAGCACGTTGCCCACCACGGGGATGAAGAGCGCCGGGGTGAGTGAGGCCCACTGCAGACCGCCGGCCTGGTTGCCGCGCCACCAGCGCGCCAGCACCCATACGGTGACCAGCAATTGCGACAGCGCTCCCACCCACCAGATCGACAGGGTGACGGGGCGCGCCACGCCGGATGTAAGGGCCACGGTGGCCAGCAGAACCAGGCTGATGGGCAGGGTGGCGACGAACGTGTGGCGCACGGGGTGCCGCAGGTCTTCAGCCCATGCCTGGCGGTGTCTGGCGGCGCGCAGCATCGTGGCCACGCCGAGCATCGCGAACACGATCGCGGCGACGGCACCAATCGCCAGGGCTGCGGTTTCCGCTGACGCTCCCATCACCTGGGGTGGACCGGTGCCAGGCCAGGGAAAGTCCCGCGAGGCCCATGACCATGGCAAACCAGCCAGGAAACAGGAAACGAAGCGGGGCCGCCTGTCCAGGCAGGGATGCAGGCTCGGTCATCGAGGCCATGCGACGCGGGGTCGCGTCAAAACGAGTGCGAGGAGGTCTTTTCCTCGCCGGATCAGGCCGCCGCGGCGGTGGTGGCCAGGCAGGCGTTGCACTTGCCAAGCCCGGGCAGACGCGGATCGGGCTTGCCGTCACCGGTCTTGAAGTTGGCCTGGCAGCGCCGGCAGACGTACATCTTGGAGCTGGACATCATCGGTCGGATGCCGGGCTCGGCCGAGGGTCGGGCAGCGGTGTACTCGGCCTGGGACTGGCGAAGCTTCACTGCAGCATCGGCTGCTGCGGTGGAAGCGGGCGTGGAATTGCGGCGTGTCGTCATGGTGCGTCGATCCCGGTGTGACGAGCGTTTCGGAGGCCGCAGCGGGACGGTCCCGGACGCTCTTCAAAACCCGTATTGTCCCGCATTCGCGAAATCGACCTCCGGCGCCCAGTTTTCGAGCGCTGATCGTGCCCCCGCACAGGCCAGAAACGAAACGGGCCGGCAAGGCCGGCCCGACGAGGAAAGGCGCGCTGTGGCGCAGGCGCTGCCTACTGCAGGACGACCTCGACGCGGCGCGCTTCAGCGGCGTCACCGGCATTGATCTGCTCGGGCTTCTTGAGTTCGATCTGGCCTTCGGCCACGCCGGCCGCCTTGAGCGCATCGCGCACGGCGAAGGCGCGGGTCTTGGCGAGCTCCTCGTTCTTGACCGGGTCGCCGGTGGAGTCGGTGTAGCCGCTGACGATGGCCTTCTTGCCAGCCTGCGCGCCCTTGACGACATCGGCCAGCGCCGCCGCTGCGCCGGCAGCGACGTCCGCCTTGGCGGTGGCGAAGTAGAACTTGACCACGCCGTCGATCACCTTGACGCTGGCGCCATCGGCGGCCACCGCCACGACCGCCGGGGCTGCGGTGGCAGGCGCACTGTGCTTCACCGCGGCCGTGGAAGCCGTGCCGGCAGGCAGCAGCGGCACGATCAGCAGCGCCACGATGTTGATGATCTTGATCAGCGGGTTCACGGCCGGGCCGGCGGTGTCCTTGTAGGGGTCGCCCACGGTGTCGCCGGTGACGGCCGACTTGTGGGCCTCGCCGCCCTTCTTGTGCAGCGTGCCGTTGCTGTCGGTGAAGCCTTCTTCGATCAGCTTCTTGGCGTTGTCCCAGGCGCCGCCGCCCGTGCACATCGAGATGCCGACGAAGAGACCCGTGACGATGGTGCCCATCAGCAGGCCGCCCAGCGCGGCCGGGCCGAGCAGCATGCCCACCAGGATGGGCGCGACCACCGGCAGCAGTGAGGGCACGATCATTTCCTTGATCGCCGCCGTGGTCAGCATGTCGACCGCCGCGCTGTAGTCGGGCTTGCGCTTGTTGGCCATGATCTGGCCGTCGGCGAACTGCTTGCGCACCTCGACCACCACCGCGCCAGCGGCACGGCCCACGGCTTCCATCGCCATGGCGCCGAACAGGTAGGGGATCAGGCCGCCGATGAACAGGCCGACGATCACCTTGTGGTCGCTCAGGTCGAAGCTCATGCGACATGCCGCGCGCCTCGAGCGCGTGCGTGTAGTCGGCAAACAGCACCAGCGCGGCGAGACCGGCCGAGCCGATCGCATAGCCCTTGGTGACGGCCTTGGTGGTGTTGCCCACGGCGTCCAGCGGGTCGGTGATGTCGCGCACGCTGCTGGGCAGTTCGGCCATCTCGGCGATGCCGCCGGCGTTGTCGGTGATCGGGCCGTAGGCGTCCAGCGCCACCACGATGCCGGCCATGCTGAGCATCGACGTCGCGGCGATGGCGATGCCGTACAGCCCAGCCAGCGCGTAGGCGGCGTAGATGGCCGCGCAGATGAAGATCACCGGGTAGGCCGTGGACTTCATGCTGACGCCCAGGCCGGCGATGATGTTGGTGCCGTGGCCGGTGGTCGAGGCCTGCGCGATGTGCTGCACCGGGCTGTACTGCGTGCCGGTGTAGAACTCGGTGATCCAGACCATGCGCCGCGGTGAGCACCAGGCCCACGATGCAGGCGCCGAACAGCCTCAGTGCGCTGGCCTGCCGCCGCCCGCCAGCGTGAGCGGTTGCGGGAACATGCGCATTGGTGACGAAGTAGAAGGCCACCAGGCGACAGCACGCCGGCCACGATCAGGCCCTTGTACAGCGCCGGCATGACGTTCTTCATGCCCGGGCTGGCCTTGACGAAGCTGCAGCCGATGATCGACGCGATGATCGACACACCGCCCAGCACCAGCGGGTAGATCACGCCGGTCACGGCGCTGCCCGACACCACCAGGGCGCCGAGCGCCATGGCCGCGATCAGCGTCACGGCGTAGGTCTCGAACAGGTCGGCGGCCATGCCGGCGCAGTCGCCGACGTTGTCGCCCACGTTGTCGGCGATCACCGCCGGGTTGCGCGGGTCGTCTTCGGGGATGCCGGCTTCGACCTTGCCCACCAGGTCGGCGCCGACGTCAGCGCCCTTGGTGAAGATGCCGCCGCCCAGGCGCGCGAAGATGGAGATCAGCGCTGGAGCCGAAGGCCAGGCCCAGCAGCGGCTTGAGCGTCGCGGAGGAGTCGACCTTGGTGCCGCCGGTGAGCACCAGGAAGAACAGTCCCACACCCAGCAGGCCCAGGCCGACCACCAGCATGCCGGTGATCGCGCCGCCCTTGAAGGCCACGTCGAGCGCCGGGCCGATGCCCTTGGTGGCGGCCTGCGCGGTGCGCACGTTGGCGCGCACCGAGACGTTCATGCCGATGAATCCGCAGGCGCCGGAGAGCACGGCCCCGAGCACGAAGCCGATGGCCGTCATGGCGCCCAGCCCAGGGGCCAGGAAGATCGCCAGCGCCAGCACCACGCCGACGATGGCGATGGTCTTGTACTGCCGCGCGAGGTAGGCTGCAGCGCCTTGCTGGATCGCGCCGGAGATCTCCTGCATGCGCGCATTGCCGGCGTCCTGGCGGAGGATCCAGCTTCGCTGCACGAAACCGTAAATCACGGCGGCCACACCGCAGGCCAGCGCCACATAGAGCGCCATGGTGGTCGTCATCAGGAGATCTCCTCTTCAGTCTGTTGCATGTTCTTGTGGGGGTAGGGTGGCGCGCTTGGACTGCTTGGGACGCGCCGCTTCGGGCCCGGGCGATGCTACGGGATGGGCCAGCTCAAGGCAAATAGGGTGCGCCGCCGTCTTGACTTGCATTGATTCATGGGGGTAGCGCCGTCAGTTCCTGGAAGGTTCGCTGCGTAGAATTCGGGTTTCCCCGCAAGCACCGAGCACACACCATGAGCCTGCACAACGTGACCCCCGGCGCCAAGGCGCCTGACGAATTCAACGTGATCATCGAGATTCCGATGAATGCCGACCCGATCAAGTACGAGGTCGACAAGGAAAGCGGGGCCATGTTCGTCGACCGCTTCATGACGACGGCGATGCACTACCCGTGCAACTACGGCTATGTGCCGCAGACGCTGGCCGACGACGGCGACCCGGTCGACGTGCTCGTGATCACGCCGTACGCGCTGACGCCCGGCGTGGTCGTCACCTGCCGTCCGCTGGGCGTGTTGAAGATGGACGACGAGGCCGGCGGCGACGCCAAGCTGCTGGCCGTGCCGACCAACAAGATGCTGCCGATCTACAGCCACTGGAACAAGCCCGAGGACATCAACCAGATGCGCCTAAGGCCATCCAGCATTTCTTCGAGCACTACAAGGACCTCGAGCCCAGCAAGTGGGTCAAGGTCCAGGGATGGGAAGGCCCCGAGTCGGCCAAGCTCGAGATCGCCAACGGCATCGCAGCCTACCGCCGGACACGCGGATAGGGGCTCCGCTGCGCCACTACACTGCGCGCCTTTGCGGTGCGACAACGACGGTGGCCATGGCTCTGCTCCTCTCTTCTGCCTCTTCCTTCCCGATGCGCGACAGCGGCCCGAGGCAGCATCTCGGTGGCTGGCTGCGAACACTCCTGGTTGTCCTGCTGGCAGGCCTGAGCGCCGCAGGCGTCTGGGCCCAGCGCCTGCCTGCAGGCCTCGCGGCGGTCACTTCGGTCGAGGGCATCGACGAGTACCGCCTGGCCAACGGCCTGCAGGTTCTGCTGGTGCCAGACGATTCCAAGCCGACGACCACGGTCAATCTCACCTACCGCGTGGGCTCGCGCCACGAGAGCTATGGCGAGACCGGCATGGCGCACCTGCTGGAGCACCTTCTCTTCAAGGGATCGCCGAAGCACCCCAAGGCCTGGGCCGAGTTCACCAAGCGCGGGCTGGCCGCCAATGGCAGCACCTGGTTCGACCGGACCAATTACACCGCCAGCTTCTCGACCAACGAGGACAACCTGAACTGGTACCTCGGCTGGCTGGCGGATTCGATGGTCAACAGCTTCATCGCCCGGCGCGACCTGGACACCGAGATGACGGTGGTGCGCAACGAGATGGAGTCCGGCGAGAACAGCCCCCAGCGCATCCTGTTCCAGCGCACCCTGGCGCTGATGTACGACTGGCACAACTACAGCAAGGACACCATCGGCGCGCGGGCTGATGTCGAGAATGTCGACATCGCCCGGCTGCAGGCCTTCTATCGCCGCTACTACCAGCCCGACAACGCCACGCTGATCGTGGCCGGCAAGTTCGACCGTGCGCAGGTGCTTCGCCGGGTGGCGGCGAGCTTCGGCAAGCTCGCCGAAGCCCAAGCGTGTGCTGCCGGTGCTCTACACACTGGACCCGGCGCAGGACGGGGAACGCAGCGTGACGCTGCGCCGCGTGGGCGGCTCGCCCAGGTGATGGCGTCCTACCACGTTCCGCCGGGGCCGCATCCCGATTTCGCGGCCGTCGAATTGCTGGCGCTGGTGTTCGGCGACGTGCCCTCGGGGCGCCTGCACAAGCGGCTGACCGAGAAGCAGCTGGCGGCCGGCACGTTCGGCTACGCAGCCTGCGCTGCGCCGATCCGTGCTTCGATCCTGCTCGGCGCCCAGCTCGCACCGGGGCAGGCGGTCGACGCGGCGCGGGCCGAGCTGCTGGCCACGCTGGAGTCGGTGGCGCGGGAGCCGATCACGCCCGAGGAACTGAGCGCGCCCGCACCAAATGGCTCACGGGTTGGGAGAAGGCGTTCACCGATCCCGAGACGGTGGGCATGTCGCTGTCCGAGTCGGTGGCGCAGGGCGACTGGCGTCTGTTTTTCCTGTCTCGCGATCGCGTGCGCAACGTCCGCCTGGAGGATGTGCAGCGTGTGGCCGTCCAGCGCCTGCTGCCGCGACAACCGCACGCTCGCGACCTACCTGCCCACCGAGCAGCCGCAGCGGGCTCCGGCGCCCGCGCGCGTCGATCTGGCGGCAGGTGATGAAGGACCTCAAGCCGCAGGTGGCCGCGGCCCGGGTCGAGGCCTTCGACGCCACGCCGGCCAACATCGAGGCGCGCACGCAGCGTTTCGAGCGGCCGGCTGCGCGCCGCCCTCCTGCCCAAGGGCACCCGCGGCCAGTCGGTGAGCGCGGTGCTCACGCTGCGCTACGGTGACGTGCAAAGCCTGTTCGGCCAGGGCGAGGTGCGAGCTTCGTCGCCGCGATGCTCGACAAGGGCACGGCCACGCTCACGCGCCAGCAGATCCAGGACCGGCTCGATGCCTGAAGACCGAGCTGTCGATCAGCGGCGGTGCGAACGGCAGCGTGTCGATCGGCTGACCTCGCGGCGCGAGACCTTGCCAGCTGCGCTGGCGCTGGTCGGCGAGATGCTGCGCCGGCCGGCGTTTCCCGCCGAGGCCTTCGACGAGCAGCGGCGTCGCCTGCTCGCCGCCATCGAGGCGCAGCGCAAGGAGCCCGAGGCCCTGGCGGCGCTGGCGATCGAACGCCACGGCAATCCCTACCCCCGCGGCGACGTTCGCCACGAGCGCAGCTTCGACGAGATGGTGGCCGACGTGAACGCGCTCACGCTCGAGCAGGTGCGCGCCTTCCACGCCCGCTTCTACGGGGTCTCGCAGGCCGAATTCGGCGCGGCGGGCGACATGGACGCCGCCCAGGTGAAGGCGGCACTGCAGGCCGCTTTCGAAGGCTGGGGGCCATCGGCGCAGGTTACGCACGCGTGCCGCAGCCGCTGGTCACGCCCCGTCCGACGCGCATCGTCCATCCAGACCCCCGACAAGCAGAACGCCACCATGGTGGTGCGCCAGCCGCTTCCCTTGTCGGACAACGATGCGGACTACCCGGCCTTTGCGATGGCGAACTACCTTCTTGGCAGCGGCGGCAGTTCAAGGCTGTGGAAGCGCATCCGCGAAACCGAGGGCCTGTCCTACGACGTGCGCAGCACGGTCCAATGGAACGGCCACGAGCAGCATTCGGTGTGGCAGGCCAGCGCGATCTTCGCCCCTCAGAACGCCGCCAAGGTCGAGGCCGCGTTCAAGGAAGAAGTGGCACGCGCGCTCAAGGAGGGCTTCACGCCGCGCGAACTGTCCGAGGGGCAGCGGGGGCTGCTGAACTTCCGTCGTTTGTCGCGCGCCCAGGACGCATCGATCGCTGCCGGTTCGGCACGCAATCTGGAGCTGGGCCGCACCTGGGAGGTGTCGCAGCGAGTGGATGCCGCGATTTCGGCGCTGACGCCGGCTCAGGTGAACGCCGCATTGCGCAAGTACCTGCGGCCCGAGAACTTCGTCTACGCCATCGCGGGCGATCTCAAGCCTTGAACGGCCGGCGCTCGTTGAGTTCGTCCAGATAGCTCTCGACGCCGGCGCCTTCGCTGGCCAGGAAGTCGGCCACCGCGCGCGCGAACTGCGGGTGCGCCAGCCAGTGGGCCGAATGCGTCTGTACCGGCAGCAGGCCGCGCGCCATCTTGTGCTCGCCCTGGGCGCCGCCTTCGAAGCGCAGGTAGCCGTGGTCAATGCACCATTGCAGCGGCTGGTAGTAGCAGGCCTCGAAGTGCAGGCAGTTCACGTGTTCGGTGGCACCCCAGTAGCGCCCGAAAGCCACGCGCCGCTCCCCGTCGATGCCGATCAGCGAGGCGGCCAGGCGCTCGCCATCGCGGCGCGCAACGAACATCAGCCAGTTTGACGCCATGTGCTGGCCATGCGCGCAAAGAAGTCACGCGTGAGGTAGGGCGTGGAGTGGTGCGCCCGGTAGGTGAGGGTGTAGCAGCGGTAGAAGAAATCCCAGTCGGCCGCGGTGATCTGTGCGCCTTCGAGCGCCATGAACTCGACCCCGGCCTCGGCGACGCGGCGTCGCTCCTGCTGGATCTTCTTGCGCTTTTCGCGCTGGAGATCGGCCAGGAACTCGGGGAAGCTGCCGTAGGGATCGGGCGTTCGGTTGAGCCAGTGGAACTGCACGGTGCTGCGCAGCATCCAGCCCGCTTCTTCGGCGGCGGCGCGGTCGGACTCGTCCAAGAACAACAGGTGGGCCGACGACAGTTTGCCGTCCACCACCAGCTGCTGCATCGCCCGCAGCAGCAGCAGCCGTGATGCGGCGTCGCGGGCCAGGAGACGGGGCCCGGGACGGGCGTGAACGGCACCGCGTCCAGCAGCTTGGGGTAGTAGCGCAAGCCGTGGCGCTGGTAGGCATCGGCCCAGGCCCAGTCGAACACGTATTCACCGTAGGAGTGGGTCTTGAGGTAGAGCGGGCAGGCGGCCGTCAGCGCACCTTCCGTGCTGACGGTGAGGAACTGTGGCATCCAGCCCGTGGCTTCGGTGGCGCTGCCGGACTGGTGCAAGGCGGCGAGGTAGGCATGCCGCATGAACGGCGTGGCCGAGGGCTGCGATTCGAGCAGCGCATCCCATGCCACTGCATCGATCTGCGACGGATCGTCGTGGACCCGAATGACATAATCGTTTGAGCCTTTGTCGAGGGGCGGGCCATCGCCTGTCCGGTCCTGCATCTTCCGGTCCTGCTTCTTCCGGTCCTCCATATGTCAGCCCAACTCCCGTTGAAAGTGGCCCTGGCGCAGATCAACGCGACCGTGGGGGATCTGGCGGGAAACAGCCGCCGCATCGTCGAGGCGGCGCGACGGGCGCATGCGCAGGGGGTGCGCCTGGTCGTCACCCCCGAGCTCAGCCTCTGCGGCTACCCGCCCGAAGACCTCCTGCTGCGCCCGGCCTTCATGCGTGCCTGTGCCGATGCGCTGGCCGATTGTGCAAGGGCGCTGGCCGACCTCGAGGGCCTGCATGTGGTGGTGGGGCATCCGCATCAGTTCGGTGATCGGGGGGATGTTAGGTCGAAGTCGCACGCGGTGCAGCAGCGCTACAACGCGGCCTCGGTGGTGGCAGGGGGCAAGGTCATCGCCACCTACTGCAAGCGTGAGCTGCCGAACTACCAGGTGTTCGACGAGCGCCGCTACTTCGCGTCGGGCCGCGATGCCGGGCAGGGGCCGGTGGTGTTCGACGTGCAAGGCTGGCGCGTGGGCCTCAACATCTGCGAGGACGCCTGGTTCGACGAACCTGCGCGCAGTGCCAAAGAGGCGGGCGCCCAGCTGCTGTGCGTGCTCAATGCCTCGCCTTTCCACCTGGGCAAAGTGGCCGAGCGCGAAGAACGGATGGCCGATCGTGCGCGTGCCGTGGGCTTGCCGCTGCTGTACTCGCACCTCACCGGCGCCCAGGACGAGGTGGTCTTCGACGGTGCCTCGTTTGCGGTGGATGCCGTCTGGCAAGCTCGTGGCCCGCGCGCCGATGTTCGAGGAGGCGTTGTGCCTGGTCGAACTGGATGGCGAGGGCGGCGTCCGCGGCGAGGTGGCTCCGGTGCCCCCGCTCGAGGCCCAGGCCTGGAGCGCGCTGGTGACCGGCGTGCGCGACTACATCGGCAAGAACGGGTTTCCCGGCGCCATCATCGGTCTGTCGGGTGGCATCGATTCGGCGCTGGTGCTGGCCATCGCCGTCGACGCGCTGGGTGCCGACAGGGTGCGCACGGTGATGATGCCGTCGCCCTACACGGCCGACATCTCGTGGATCGACGCCCGAGACATGGCGGAGCGACTGGGGGTGCGCTACGACGAGATTTCGATCGTGCCGATGTTCGATGCCTTCCGCAAGGAACTGGCGCCGCAGTTCGTCGGCCGCGCTGAAGACACCACCGAGGAAAACATCCAGGCCCGCATCCGGGGCACGCTGCTGATGGCGCTGTCCAACAAGTTCGGCTCGATCGTGCTCACCACCGGCAACAAGAGCGAGATGGCCACCGGCTATTGCACGCTCTATGGCGACATGGCGGGTGGTTTTGCCGTCATCAAGGACGTGGCCAAGACGCTGGTGTACCGCCTGGCGGCCTGGAAGAACGCGCAGGGCCGCGAAGTCATTCCCCAGCGCATCATCACCCGGCCGCCTTCGGCCGAACTGCGTCCGGACCAGACCGACCAGGACAGCCTGCCGCCCTACGAGGTGCTGGACGCGATCGTGGAGCGCTACATGGAGAGCGACGAACCCATCGAGGCGATCGTGGCTGCCGGCTTTGCCCGCGCCGACGTGGAGCGCGTGACCCACCTGATCAAGATCAACGAGTACAAGCGGCGCCAGGCGCCGGTGGGCATCCGCATCACGCACCGCGCTTTCGGAAGGGACTGGCGCTACCCGATCACCTCGAAGTTCCGCGCTTGATTAGACTAGAAGCAATCCCAACCCCGTGGAGTCGGCCATGAAGCAAATCACTGCGATCGTCAAACCGTTCAAGCTCGAAGAGGTGCGCGAGGCCTTGGGCGAGGTCGGCGTTACCGGCCTGACCGTCACCGAGGTCAAGGGCTTCGGCCGGCAGAAGGGGCACACCGAGCTGTATCGCGGCGCGGAGTACGTGGTGGACTTCCTGCCGAAGGTGAAGGTCGAGGTGGTGGTGAAGGACGCCGACGTGGACCGGTGTTTGGAGGCCATCGTCAAGGCGGCCAAGACCGGCAAGATCGGCGACGGCAAGATCTTCGTCACGCCGGTGGAACAGGTGGTGCGCATCCGCACCGGCGAGACGAACGAAGACGCGGTCTGAGCAGCGACGTTCTCTGCCGAAGGCCCGCCTCGTGCGGGCCTTTTCATTGAGCGTCAGGCAGTCACAGCTTGCCGACCACGCGGCGATTTCAGATCCGGCGGTAGTCGTCCGGGTCGGTCGCCAGCGGGATGAGCTGCCCGATGTCATCGAGCAGCCGAACGGGATCGGCCTCGACCTGCAGCAGGGCATGCTGGGGCGGCGCCACGAACCCCTGGGTGACTGTCTGCTCGAGAAAGCCCAGCAGGGCATCGTAGTAGCCGTCGACGTTCAGCAGACCGACGGGCTTGTCGTGGTAGCCCAGTTGCCGCCAGGTCCACACCTCGAAGAGTTCCTCGAAGGTACCGATGCCACCTGGCAAGGCCAGGAAGGCGTCGCTGCGCTCAGCCATGAGCAGCTTGCGCTCGTGCATGGTCTGCACGACGTGCAGCTCACTGAGCCCGGCATGGCCGACTTCTCGATCCATCAGCGATTGCGGGATCACGCCGATCACGGGAGCGCCAGCGGCCAGCGCCGCGTCCGCGACACGGCCCATCAGGCCCGCTCGGCCACCACCGTAAACCAGCTGCCAGCCGCGCCGGCCGATCTCGGTGCCGACCTGCCATGCGGCCTCGGCGTAGGCCTCGCGATCGCCCAGTCGCGAGCCGCAATAGACGCACAGGGACGGGCGACGCATCAGGCGCCCATCCAGCGGTGCCACACCGCGCTGGCCCAGACGCCTGCGCAAAGTATCAGGGCCAGCAGCACGGCGGCGCTTCCCAAGTCCTTTGCACGCTTGGAAAGCTCGTGGTTCTCGAAAGAAATGCGGTCGATGGCCGCTTCGACGGCAGAGTTGAGCAACTCGACAACCATCACCAGCATCACGGTGCCCGCCAGCAGTGCCACTTCGACCCAGGTCCTGCCCAGCCAGAAGGCCAGAGGCAGCA
The DNA here is from genome assembly GCA_963739925.1 of uncultured beta proteobacterium. Taxonomy (GTDB): domain Bacteria; phylum Pseudomonadota; class Gammaproteobacteria; order Burkholderiales; family Burkholderiaceae_C; genus CAVUBY01. The sequence goes on from CAVUBY010000005.1 coordinate 55,260, forward strand.
TCACGACGGAGGCCCAGAACTCCTGACGGAAAGCGCTCTCGCCCTTGTAGGCCCCGATCAGGCCCTCGACCGAGTAGCCAGCGGCGCGGATGACGCGGTCCATGCCGGTGCGTCCCTTGTGTGGATTGCTCATCCCAACGGATTCTGCCCGGGCGCGGCGTCACCCGGCCGGGGACGGCGCTGCGCCTGCCAGTGGATCAGCCGGGTTCCGCACACGGCATCATGCAAGAACTGCCGTTGCGGATGCAGTCTCGCCAGCGCCGCCCAGGCCAGGATACCCACGGCGACCGCCAGCAACAGGCTCCAGCCGGACCAGCCATTGAGGCGTGCAACCACCACGGCGGGAACCAGCCAGACATAGGCCGCGAGGTAGCGGATGAAGGCGCGCGCCGGTGTCAGCAGCGCACCGTGGGAAGTTTCGAGCCGGATGTTCCAGGTCTGCATGGCCAGCGTCTGTCCCCGCCGCGACCAGAAGCCGCAGAAGTACAGGCCATAGACGAGGAAGCCGATGACGCCTAGCAGGGCCTGATGCTGCATGACGGTCACCTCACCCACTGCAGCGACCACTGCCGCCGCCAGCGCACCGGAAATCAGGCTGACCCCGAAGAGCAACACACCCTCGTAAACGAAGCAGGCCATTCGCCGCCACACGCCGGGCGCCGGTGGGCTGGCCACCGCTCCCTGGACGGACTGACTCATCGCGCCTTGGCAGGCTTGGCGTCGGAAGCCGCCACTGAGCGCGTGGCTGCACCCTGGGCGCCGCGTTGCGGCAGGAGGGTGGACTTGTCGACGAACCCGGGTGTGGCGGCAATCTTGGGCATGCCGGTCTGCAGATGCGAGGGCGGGGCCGGACGCTGCGACATCAATGACGTGGTGGCGCCGGGGCGTCCCTGCACCACCGTCGGTGCCACCGCCCGAGGCGGCGCGGCGAGGAGCGGATTGGGGACGATGTTCGACTTTCCCTGATTCGCGTCCGAGCTGCTGGCGGGCCGAGGCTTGGGCGCCGAAGGCGACGCGGGTACGGCCCGGGTCCCGAGCTCACGCCGCTGCTCCGGCGTGAGCGCCTGGTAGGCCTGCCACCGAGCTTGGCGCTCCTGGGGGCTGATCTGCTGCACTTCCTGGAAATTCAGCCTGGCGCGCCCACGGTCGGCCGGGGACAGTTTGGTCCATTCCGTCATCCGAGCCGAGATGCGCTGGCGTTCTGCCGCGGGCATGCTGGGGTAACGGGCCGCGATCTCGAGCCACTTGCGCTTCTGGGAGGCGTTGGCGGAAGCCCAGTCACGCTCCAGCGGCTGGAGCGCGGACTTCTGCGAGGCAGAGAGTTCGCGCCACCGCGGTCCTTCCTCGGCCGAGGCGGCGGGAACGGCGCGTGCACCTGAAGGCGTCTGCGCATGCACCAGCGCGGACGTGGTCACGGCACAGGCGCCTGCCAGCAGCATCAGGAGTCCGGCATGAACCAGCGTCTGGCGCTGGCAGCGCACTCGCAGGCGGGCGGTCTTGGCGGGCGTCATCGGACAGCCCTTCAATCCCGCGGTGTCTTCAGGAACTCGACAAAACCCGGGTCGCTGTAGGCCCCGGGGGGCAGATCGTCGGCCAACAGGTTGGCGTCGATCTCGGCGGCGGCAGCGATCTGGGCGTTGGACTGCCAGTGCTCGATCAACAACAGGCCGGCGGCAAGTGCCACCAGGGGCAGAGCCGAAGCCAGCTTGATCCACCAGCCCGATCCGTCCGAAACCGTTCCGCCACCGGCGCCGGCCGAGGCCAGGGCGGGGACGCTGACCGAGGCACGTGCCAGGCGGGCCCGCTCAAGTGCCTTGTCGCGAGCGAAACGCAAGCGCTCGGCCACATCCGGCTCGACCTGCGAGGCGCCATCACTCAGCCTCGCCACCAGGCGGTAGGCGAAACGCGACTCCAAGGCCAACGCCTCGTTCAGGTGGGGGGTGGTGTTCGAATACTTCACAGTGCTATTCCCTTTGCCTTCAGGGCTTTGGCCAGGGCATGCACGGCTCTCGAGCAATGCGTCTTGACACTTCCCTCCGAGCAACCCATGGCAGCGGCCGTCTCGGCGACATCGAGTTCCTCCCAGTAACGCATGAGGAAGGCCTCGCGTTGACGCGCTGGCAGCTGACCGACTTCCGTCTCGATGGCTAGCAGAATCTGCGCCCGGGACAACGAGTCGGAGGCACTTTCGAAGGCTTGGTTCCCATCGAGAACTTCCAGAGTCTCCAGGATGTCGAAGTCGCCATCCTGCTCGTTGGAGTCGAACTCCGAGAAGTTCCTCACGACGGCATTGCGCACCTTCTGCCGCCGGAACCAGTCCATGGTGGCGTTGGAGAGGATGCGCTGGAACAACAGTGGCAACTCGGCCGCGGGCCGGTCGACGTACTTCTCCGCGAGGCGAATCATCGAATCCTGGACGATGTCCAGCGCCGCCTCGTCGTCACGCACCGCATAGACGGCACGCTTGAAGGCCCGCTTCTCGACGCTCTTGAGGAAGTCGGAGAGTTCTTTTTCGGATGCCAAGGGGAGGGCGCCTGGGGCACAGGCCCCTGAAGTCGGGCGCGATTATGTCACTGCGGTGACCGGGCACTCTGGCTGGCAGAGGGAGGGGCAAACACCGGGCATAATGCCGCCTCGCACAAATCAGTTGGGTCACGAGCTGGTCGTCCAACCCGGACGCCTCGTTTATGACGCGCAGGCACCGAAGCCGTCTCAAGAGGATGCGCAGAGGTGCACCGATGGTTTTTCGTCAGAGAAATTCACAAAGGTTCAAACATGGATATGTCTGCCGCGGAAGTCAAACGCGCCGCCTCGGCGCAACCGCAATCTCCTCCGACCGAGCCCAACGGCTCGGAAATCCTCGTCCGCTGCCTTCAAGCCGAAGGCGTCAAGTACCTCTGGGGCTACCCTGGCGGTGCAGTGCTGTACATCTACGACGCCCTGTACAAGCAGGACACCATCGAGCATGTGCTGGTGCGCCATGAGCAGGCTGCCGTGCACGCGGCCGATGGCTATGCGCGCGCAACGGGCGAAGTCGGCGTCGCTTTGGTGACCTCGGGTCCCGGTGTCACGAACGCCGTTACCGGCATCGCGACGGCCTACATGGACTCGATCCCCATGGTGATCATCACCGGGCAGGTCCCCACGCCGGCGATCGGCCTGGACGCTTTCCAGGAATGCGACACCGTCGGCATCACGCGGCCGATCGTCAAGCACAACTTCCTGGTGAAGGACGTGCGCGACCTGGCCGGGACACTCAAGAAGGCCTTCCACATCGCCCGCACGGGTCGTCCGGGACCCGTGGTGGTGGACATCCCCAAGGACGTCTCGCTCAAGACCACCGCTTTCCATTACCCCGCCACCGTGGAGATGCGTTCCTACAACCCGGTGCGCAAGGGGCATGGTGGGCAGATTCGCAAGGCGGTGCAGCTGCTGCTGGGCGCCAAGCGTCCCTACATCTACACCGGCGGTGGCGTGATCCTGGGCAACGCATCGGCCGAATTGCGGGAACTGGTGGACCTGCTGGGCTATCCCTGCACCAACACGCTGATGGGGCTGGGCGCCATTTCGTCGGGCGATCCCAAGTTCCTGGGCATGCTGGGCATGCACGGCACCTACGAAGCCAACATGACGATGCAGAACTGCGACGTCCTGCTGGCCGTGGGTGCACGCTTCGACGACCGCGTCATCGGCAACCCGGCGCATTTCGCGTCGGTGCAGCGCAAGATCGTCCACATCGACATCGATCCATCGTCGATCTCCAAGCGCGTGAAGGTCGATATCCCGATCGTCGGCGACGTGAAGGACGTGCTGCAGGAGCTGATCTCGCAGATCCGAGAGGCGGGGACCAAGCCAGACATGCAGGCCCTGGCGCCGTGGTGGTCGCAGATCAACGAGTGGCGCAAGCGCGAGTGCCTGAAGTACAAGAACAGCACCGAGGTCATCAAGCCGCAGTACGTGGTCGAGAAGCTCTGGGAGCTGACCCGCGGGCGCGATGCCTACATCACCTCGGACGTCGGTCAACACCAGATGTGGGCGGCCCAGTACTACGGATTCGACGAACCGCGGCGCTGGATCAACTCCGGCGGCCTGGGCACGATGGGCGTGGGCCTTCCCTACGCCATGGGCATCAAGCTGGCCAAGCCGGATTCGGACGTGTTTTGCGTGACTGGTGAAGGCTCGATCCAGATGTGCATCCAGGAGCTGTCGACTTGCCTGCAGTACAAGACGCCGGTCAAGATCGTGTCGCTCAACAACCGCTACCTGGGCATGGTGCGGCAGTGGCAACAGCTGGACTACGGCGGCCGCTACTCGCACAGCTACATGGACGCGCTGCCCGACTTCGTCAAGCTCGCCGAGGCCTACGGGCACGTCGGCATGAAGATCGAGAAACCGGCTGATGTGGAGCCGGCACTGCGCGAAGCCATCAAGCTCAAGGATCGCACCGTGTTCCTCGACGTGCGCACCGATCCGACGGAAAACGTCTGGCCGATGGTGCAAGCCGGCAAGGGCATCTCGGAGATGCTGCTGGGGTCCGAAGACCTGTGAGCTGATACCGAACGGTTGGCAAGGCCCGGTGCTACCTCACCGGGCCGACCCGGCCGCAAGGATCGGACAGCAGCTTCGAAGAATCACATTCAACCTGAACTCAGCGTGGCCAAGGGCCGATGGTTACCGCCATCGGCGTGAAGAGCGCGCTCCATCACCATGAAACACATCATTGCCCTGCTGCTCGAGAACGAGCCTGGTGCGCTCTCGCGCGTCGTGGCGTTGTTCTCTGCCCGCGGCTACAACATCGAAAGCCTCACCGTGGCGCCCACCGAGGACGCTTCGCTGTCGCGCATGACCATCGTCACGACCGGGTCCGACGAGGTGATCGAGCAGATCACCAAGCACCTCAATCGCCTCATCGAGGTGGTGAAGGTGGTCGACCTGACCGAAGGCGCCTTCACCGAACGTGAGCTCATGCTGATCAAGGTGCGCGCCGTCGGCAAGGAGCGCGAGGAGATGAAGCGCATGGCCGACATCTTCCGCGGCCGCATCATCGACGTGACCGAAAAGAGCTACACCATCGAGCTGACCGGCGACGCTGGCAAGCTCGACGCCTTCCTGGAGGCGATCGACCGTGCCTCCATCCTCGAAACCGTGCGCACCGGCACCAGCGGCATCGGCCGTGGCGAGCGCATCCTGCGGGTTTGAACCGCGCCCCCTGAACGAACCGAAACAAGGAGAACCCCATGAAGGTCTACTACGACAAGGACGCCGATCTGAGCCTGGTCAAGGGCAAGAACGTCACGATCATCGGCTATGGCTCGCAGGGCCATGCGCATGCGCAGAACCTCAACGACAGCGGCGTGAAGGTGACCGTGGGCGTGCGCCGCGGCGGCGCGAGCTGGGTCAAGGCCGAGAAGGCTGGCCTGAAGGTCGCCGAAATCGCCGATGCAGTGAAATCGGCCGACGTCGTGATGATCCTGTTGCCGGACGAGCAGATCGCTGGCGTCTACAAGTCGGAGGTCGAGCCGAACATCAAGCAAGGCGCGTCGCTGGCTTTCGCGCACGGCTTCAATGTGCACTATGGGCAGGTCGTGCCGCGCGCTGATCTCGACGTGTGGATGGTCGCGCCCAAGGCGCCGGGTCACACCGTGCGCTCCACCTACACGCAAGGCGGCGGTGTTCCGCACCTGATCGCGGTGTACGCCGACAAGACAGGCAAGGCCCGTGATCTGGCCCTGAGCTATGCCGCGGCCAACGGCGGCGGCAAGGCCGGCGTCATTGAAACCAACTTCCGCGAAGAGACCGAGACCGACCTGTTCGGCGAGCAGGCCGTGCTGTGCGGCGGCACGGTCGAGCTGATCAAGGCGGGCTACGAAACGCTCATCGAAGCGGGCTATGCGCCGGAGATGGCGTACTTCGAGTGCCTGCACGAGCTCAAGCTGATCGTCGATCTGATCTATGAAGGCGGCATCGCCAACATGAACTACTCGATCTCCAACAATGCCGAGTACGGCGAGTACGTGACCGGGCCGAAGATCGTGACCGACGACACCAAGGCGGCGATGAAGCAGGTGCTCAAGGACATCCAGACCGGTGAGTACGCCAAGAGCTTCATCCTCGAAAACCGAGCCGGTGCGCCCACGCTGTTGTCGCGCCGCCGCCTGACCTCGGAGCATTCCATCGAGGTGGTGGGCGAGAAGCTGCGCGCCATGATGCCGTGGATCAAGAAGAACCGCCTGGTCGATCAGTCCAAGAACTGAGCGGCGAGCGCGTCCAAGGAACCATCCTCCCTGGCGCCGCCCGGGGAGGCGGATCGAAGTCGCTGGGGTATCCTCGTGAGCGTGAATGAACCCAACCTGACGCCCTCCGAGGATGCGGTGGACCTGCCGCCTCGGCCCCGCGGCAAGGGCATCTATATCCTGCCCAACCTGTTCACCCTCGGAGGTCTCTTCGGCGGCTTCTACGCCGTCGTGATGGCGATGAACGGCCGCTTCGAGCAGGCGGCGATCGGTGTCTTCTGCGCCATGGTGCTCGACAGCCTGGACGGTCGTGTGGCGCGCATGACCAACACCACCAGCGCGTTCGGCGAGCAGATGGACAGCCTTTCGGACATGGTGTCCTTCGGTGCGGCTCCGGCGCTCATCGTGTACGAATGGGCGCTGAAGGGCCTCGGCAAGGCCGGCTGGATCGCTGCCTTTGTCTACTGCGCGGGCGCTGCCCTGCGACTGGCACGGTTCAACACCAACATCGGCGTGATCGACAAGCGCTACTTCCAGGGACTGCCCAGTCCTGCGGCTGCGGCGCTCGTGACAGGCTTCATCTGGGTGATGGACGACGCGGGATTCAAAGGGCCGGCCGACACGGCGCAGCTCAGCTGGGGCGCGTTCGTGCTGACCCTGTACGCCGGCCTCACGATGGTCACGAACGTGCCGTTCTACAGCTTCAAGGACATCAATTTCCGTCGCACGGTGCCGTTCATCGTCGTGGTTGCGATTGCGTTGTCGATCGCGGTGATCAACATCCACCCGCCCATCGTGCTGTTCGGCTTGTTCTGCGTCTACGGGCTCTCTGGCTACGCCGTGTACGCCTACCGCAAGACCAAAGGCAAGCCGGTGAGCATGATCGCGACATCGACCGATGAGCCCGACGAAGAGGGGCTGCATCGCTGATGCCGGTGACCCGTGCTACATTCGGGCCCATGACGTTTTCGACCGCCGCATTGCTACTGCTACTTCCGGGAGTCTCGCGGGCCCGCTGATCGTTCACGTCCATCGTTTTCCGATCCCTTCCGGCCCGCTTGCGACTCGCAGCGGGCCGGTTTCGTTTTTGCGCGCGAGTTTTCTGTCCCCTTCATTCGACGTTCCATCGCCACCCAGGAGCCACCCATCATGGCCGACAAACTGATCATCTTCGACACCACCTTGCGCGACGGCGAGCAATCGCCAGGCGCCTCGATGACCAAGGACGAGAAGCTGCGGATTGCGAGGCAACTCGAGCGACTGCGCGTGGATGTGATCGAAGCCGGGTTTGCTGCTTCGTCGAACGGCGACTTCGAGGCGGTCAAGGCCATCGCTTCGCAGGTGCGTGAGTCGACCATCTGCTCGTTGGCCCGAGCCAACGATCGCGACATCTCGCGCGCCGCCGAGGCACTGAAGGGCGCGGCGTCTTCTCGAATCCACACCTTCATCGCAACCAGTCCGCTGCACATGGAGAAGAAGCTGCGGATGACGCCCGACCAGGTGTTCGAGCAGGCCCGGCTGGCTGTGCGTTTTGCCCGCAACCTGACCGCTGACGTGGAGTTTTCGCCCGAGGACGGCTACCGCTCCGAGCCGGATTTCCTCTGCCGCGTGCTGGAAGCCGTGATTGCCGAGGGTGCGACCACGATCAACATCCCAGACACCGTGGGCTACGCCATCCCCGAGCTGTACGGCAACTTCATCCTCAACCTGCGCAATCGCATTCCCAACGCGGACAAGGCGGTCTGGTCGGTGCATTGCCACAACGACCTCGGCATGGCAGTGGCCAACTCGCTGGCCGGCGTCACGATCGGCGGCGCGCGCCAGATCGAATGCACCATCAACGGGTTGGGCGAACGGGCGGGTAACTGCTCGCTGGAAGAGATCGTGATGGCGGTGAAGACGCGCCGCGACTACTTCAAGCTCGACCTCAACATCGACGCCACGCAGATCGTGCCCGCGTCGAGGCTCGTCGCGCAGACCACCGGTTTCGTGGTGCAGCCCAACAAGGCCGTGGTCGGTGCCAATGCCTTTGCACACGCCTCTGGCATCCACCAGGACGGCGTGCTGAAGGCGCGCGACACCTACGAGATCATGCGGGCCGAAGACGTGGGCTGGGCGGCCAACAAGATCGTGCTGGGCAAGCTCTCTGGCCGCAACGCGTTCAAGCAACGGCTGCAGGACCTGGGTATTCAGCTCGAGTCCGAAGGCGAGGTGAACGCGGCGTTTGCGAAGTTCAAAGAACTGGCGGACCGCAAGAGCGATATCTTCGACGAGGACATCGTGGCCCTGGTGATGGACGAGACGGTCACGTCCGAGAACGAGTTCTACCGCCTGGTCTCGCTGTCGCAGCGCTCCGAAACGGGTGAGCGACCCCATGCCCAGGTGGTGTTCAAGGCCGGCGAGGCGGAGCACCATGCGCAAAGCGACGGCAACGGCCCGGTGGACGCCAGCCTCAAGGCCATCGAATCCATGGTCAAGACAGGCTCGGAAATGCTGCTGTATTCGGTCAATGCCATCACATCGGGCAGCACAGAATCGCAAGGGGAAGTCACGGTGCGGCTCCAGCACAGCGGTCGAGTGGTCAACGGTGTGGGTGCGGACCCGGACATCGTCGTGGCGTCGGCCAAGGCGTATCTGGCGGCGTTGAACAAGCTGCACAGCAAGACGGAGCGGGTGGCGGCACAGGGGTGATGCGCACTCCGTCACATTCCTGACATGCCTAGGAGTGACTTTAGAAAGTGCGCCTAAGTTTTTGATATTGCGCACTTTTTTCTGTTCCTCTACACTTGCGTCTCGGACGTGGAAAGGGCAGTCGTGGGAATGATCCGCACAGGGCTGGGCTGGGGATTGACGATCGTGCTTGCCGTTGCGGCTCTTGCGCTGCCGGCAGAAGCGACGGCGGCGCCAAAGAAGAGCGTGAAGAAGAAGGCGACCGTGTCGTCCAAGGCGAGTGCTGCGTCCACGCGTGCGCGGCGCCATTGGGTGCCTGCCGTTCCCTCGCTCGGCCATGCTTCGGGTCTGCAGGCCACCAACGATCCGCTCGATCTCAAGTCCAGTGTTGCGCTCGTCATGGACCAGGAGACAGATGAGGTCCTGTTCAGCAAGAACTCGCATGCGGTGCTGCCTATTGCGTCGCTCACGAAACTGATGACCGCGCTGGTCGTCACCGAGGCCGGATTGCCCGCGCAAGAGACGCTGAGCATCAGCCAGGAAGACATCGACACCGAAAAGGGCAGCCGATCGCGCCTTCGCGTTGGCACCGAATTGAGCCGCGAGCAGTTGATGCACCTCGCACTGATGGCGTCTGAGAACCGTGCCGCCAACGCCCTGGGTCGGAACTACCCGGGCGGAATCGACAGCTTCGTCGCTGCGATGAATCGCAAAGCGGCTCAGCTGGGGATGAAGGACACCCGCTTTGTCGAGCCCACGGGGCTGTCGAGCCAGAACCGCTCGAGCGCCCGTGACCTGGCCGTGCTGGTCAAGGCAGCCTACGCGCACCCCGTGATCGGCGAACTGTCGGTCTCTCCGGCGTTTGCGGTCGAGGTGGGCAGCCGCCAGCTGCAGTTTCACAACACCAATCGCCTCGTCGGCAGCCCGTCCTGGGAGATCGGACTCCAGAAGACGGGCTACATCACCGAGGCTGGTCGATGCCTGGTCATGCAGGCCAAGCTGGCCGGACGCCAGCTGATCCTGGTGTTCCTGGACTCGGCCGGAAAGTACTCTCGCCTCGGGGACGCCGAGCGGGTCCGCCGCTGGGTGAGCGACCTTGCGCCAGCGGTCGTGCCGACCCCGATATTGCCGATGGCGTCTGCCATCGCCCAACCCGACTCTTGAAGGAAGCGGTGTCGGTCGCAGCGTTCAGCTGCGATGACCTAACGCCGCCGAGATCTGCGCGGCAGTGGCTTTCAGTCGCTCAAGCCAGCTGTCTTCGAGCCGGTCTGCCGGCGCCGAAATCGAGAGCCCCGCAATCAGGTTCCCCTGGTCGTCCCGGATGCCCGCGGCCATACACCGCACACCGAGCTCCAGCTCTTCGTCGTCGCGTGCGACGCCGAGCTGGTTGACCCGCGACAGCTCTCGTTCCAGCGCTGAGAGGTCGGTGATGCTGTTGCGCGTGTGGCCGGCAAGCCCGGTGCGGGTGGCATAGGCCCGAACCCGTTGCGGGTCATCGTGGGCAAGGAACAGTTTGCCCACCGACGTGAGGTGCAGCGGCGCCCGACCGCCGATCGCTCGAACCACCTGCATGCCTGAACGCTCGCTGAAGGCACGTTCGATGTAGACGATCTCGTCCCCCTGGCGCATCGACAAGTTCACCGGTTGGTGGGTCAGCTTGTGCAGCTCGCGCATCGGGCCCAACGCCGCCTCGCGCACATCCAGGCGTGCCTTCACCAGATTGCCGAGTTCGAGCAGCCGCATCCCGAGGCGATAGCTGCCGGCCTCGGGCCGGTCCACGAAACGACCGATCGTCAGGTCGTTGAGGATGCGATGTGCGGTCGATGGATGCAGGCCCGACTGCGCAGCGATGACTTTGAGCGACACCGGGTCAGGGTAGGAGGCCAGGACCTCCAGCAGGTGAAACGCACGCTCCAGCACCTGGATGGTGGGGGCTTTGTCCTCGGTCTTTGCCATGGCGACGATTCTCGCTGATTCGGTGGCCATTCTGCATTGCGAAAACGCAAGGTGCTATCCAGAAGGCAAAGGCGGCCCGCCGAGCCGCGGCCATCGGCTCAAAGCGCCTCGGCCGCCTCCAGCCCCGCGCGGACGGCGCCCTCCAGCGTGGCCGGGTAGGGCCCGGCGATGTAGTCGCCGACCGCCTGCAAACCTGGGGCGATGGCGCGTGGCGGTCGCTTCAACCCGGGTGTGCAGGCAAACGTGGCGCGCTTCTCGGTGAGTGTCTTCACGATGCGCAGCGGGTCCTTCAGGTGGCTCGCGAGCTGACGTTGAACCTGGTCCAGTGCGGCGGTTTCGATGGCGACCGTTCCTCGGTCTACCCAGGCCTGTGCGCCGCTGACAACCAGCGCCAGGAGGCCCGCAGGCCCACCGAGCTGACCCCGGTCGAACACGAACTGACCGGGCGACTGGGCGTCGGCGTGCAGCAACAGCATGGGTTCAGGCAGCCGGATGCCCGCGCTGAACAGGTAGGTGGTGACGATGGGTTCGTAGCGCAGGGCTTGCGCCGAGGCGGCCCACCCCGGTGCGATTGAATCCACGAGGCGCGCCGCTTCACCGGGCGGTGTCGCCAGCACCACCTGGTCGAAGCGCTCGCCATCGACGCCCCATCCCCCTTCCATCGCCGTCAGCGACAGGATCCGGTGGTTCAGTCTGACCTGCGCGCCCGCCTGCCTCAGCCAGGCCTGCGCGTGATTCGGAAGCGCCTCGGACAGATCCACGCGTGGCAACAGCAGGTCGGACGCGCCGGGCCCCGAGAACAGCGCGTCGCGCAGCACGCGCAGAAACACCACCGCGCTGGCTGCGTCTGCGGGTGTGTTGAGTGCGGCCACGCAAAGTGGCTCGATGAGCTCACGCCGCACGCGCGGCGCGAGTCCCAGGGTGAGCTGCGTGACGCTCAGGGCGGCGTCGCAACGGAAGCGCCGCAGCGCCCACCCGCCGGCGCTGCGCAACAGCGACAGCTTCTCCGCCAGATCCCAGGTCGGGTGTCGGAGGACCGCACCGATGAAAGAGGCGACGGCAGGGCCCTCGCGCAAGCGAAGCCCGACGCCATCGGAATCGATCATGCACAGCGGCCGCCGCACGAGTGCGCTGCTCTCGACGACCCCCACGTGTTGCATCAGGGCCAGCGTCTCTCGATAGGCACCGATGAGGATGTGCTGTCCGTTGTCGAGTGGCCAATCGCCATGGGGTACGGCCCGCGCCCGGCCCCCGAGGTGCGCCGACATCTCACACAGCGTGACTGCGTGGCCTTGCCGGGTGGCCGCCACGGACGCGGCCAACCCTGCCCAGCCGCCACCGATCACCGCCAGCGTGGGGCGCTCCTTCAGCCTGCCCCGCGCGGCAGCTGGCGCGCCCACCGTCACTACTGGCCCCGCCAGTTGGTCTTCATCGCGATCCACAGCTTGCGCAGCGGTGTCAGCGAGGTGCGCTGGTGCAGCACCTGGAAGTCATCCGCCTCGATCTCGCGCAGCAGGGCTCGGTAGATGTTGGCCATCATCAGCCCGGGCTTCTGCGCGACGCGGTCCGCATCCGGCAGCGCGGCAAAGGCCTCGTCGTAGCAGCGGTGGGCGCGCTCGGCCTGGAACTTCATCAGCGCCGTGAAGCGTTCGCTGTAACCGCGGTTGAGCACCTCCTGCGCCTTGACGTCGAATTGCTTGAGCTCGGCAACAGGCAGATAGATGCGCCCGCGGCGCGCATCATCGCCCACGTCGCGGATGATGTTGGTGAGCTGCATGGCCAACCCGAGGCGATGGGCGTAGGTCACGGTCGCGGCCTCGGTGCGCCCGAAGATGCTGGCCGCCACCTCGCCCACCACGCCCGCGACCAGGTGGCAGTAACGTGCCAGGCTGGCGTAGTCGAGGTAGCGCGACTGCTCGAGGTCCATCTGGCAGCCATCGATCACCGCGTTCAGGTGTTCGGCGCGGATGTCGTAGTCCTTCGTCAGGGGCATCAGGGCTCTCATCACCGGATGGCTGGGCGTGCCGGCAAAGCTGCTTGCCACCTCGCGTCGCCACCAGGCCAGCTTGGTGGCGGCCACGCCGACGTCCTGGGCTTCGTCGACCACATCGTCCACTTCGCGACAGAACGCGTAGAAGGCCGTGATCGCCGCGCGCCGCGGTGGTGGCAGGAACAGGAAGGCGTAGTAGAAGCTCGATCCGCTGCGTGCGGTCTTGTCCTGAACGTACTGCTCGGGGGTCATGCCACTCCAGGGTTCAAGGGAGATGCCACGCGGCGCATGCACAACGCGCGCCACAGCATGGCGGGGGCGTCGATGGTGTTCAATCGAGGTCGGGTGTGCAGCGCCTGGTCGGCGAGGGACTGGGTCTTGTCGAGGATGCGCAAGCCGCCTTGCACGACCAGGCGCAACTCCCAGCCCGCGCGCCCCGGCACGCGATGAACCAGCGTCGCGCCGTCGAGCATCAATGCCTTTGCCCAGGCCACCTCGGCCAGCACCAGCGCGCGGACCGAGTCATCGTGCCTGCCTTGGGCCAGGGCTTCGGCGTCAACGCCATGGGCCTGGCAATCCGACGCGGGCACGTAAAGGCGGCCGCGCGGCAGGTCGACACTCAAGTCCTGCCAGAAGTTGGCCAGCTGCAACGCGGTGCAGATGGCGTCGCTGCGCCGCAGCGAGGGCGCGTCCGCGACGCCGTACAGATGCAACAGCAGGCGGCCGATCGGATTGGCGGAGCGGCGGCAGTAATCGAGCAGTTCGGCGCGGTCGGCATAGCGTGACTTGACGACATCCTGCGAGAAGGCGCTCAGCAGATCGGACAGCGGCGCAATCGGGAGACGGAACTGCCGGATCGCGTCGCGAAGCGCCTCGAACACTGGTGACCAGCGCGGCGAAGGTGATCGATCGGCAGCCACGGCCTCGAGATCGACCTGGAACGCGGCGAGATCCGCAAGGCGCTGAAGCTGCTGAAGCATCGCCTTCGTCGGCAATGTCGTCGGCCGTGCGCGCGAAGCCATAGATGGCCACGACGGCGGGCCTGAGGTGTGGCGGGCACAGCCAGGAGGCCACCGGAAAGTTTTCGTAGTGTTCGACGCTCACGGGCCTGATTGTCCACACGGAACGACAAACACGGCCCGGGCCTTGCAAGCGACAGGGGGAGTGTTTGACACGGCGTGGCTGCCTCTCTACATTACTGACCGGTCAGTCAGTTATTGGTTTGGGTCTGCAAGTGTCGGCAAGACGATGCAGGAACTCCGACCTGTCGTCACCCGAAACCCACCCGAAAGCTCGCCATGAAGTCCGTGCCATTGATGTCCGTGATGGTCTTTGCATTGCTGCTGGCGGCCTGCTCGCGCAATGAACCGGCGCCCGACCCGGTACGCGCCGTGCGCACTGCCGTCATTGCGCCGCAGAGCGCGGGTGCGAGCTGGGAATACGCTGGCGAGGTCCGCGCGCGAACGGAGTCGCGCCTCGGTTTTCGAGTGGGCGGCAAGATCTCGCGTCGGCAAGCGGATCTCGGTGAAAGCGTGAAGGCGGGCCAGGTGCTGGCCCAGCTCGATCCGCAGGACCTCCAGCTCGGCCAGGACGCCGCGCGCGCTGGCGTGGCAGCAGCGCAGGCCAATCTGGACCAGGCCCAGGCCGACTTCAAGCGCTTCAAGGAACTGCGCGACCAGGGCTTCATCAGCTCTGCCGAACTGGAGCGGCGCGACACCACGCTCAAGGCTGCCCAGGCCGCCTTCGACCAGGCCCGCGCCCAGGCCAGCGTGCAAGGCAACCAGGCCGCCTATGCCGTGCTGGTGGCCGATGCCAAGGGCGTGATCACCGGCATCGAGGCAGACGTCGGCACGGTCGTGGCCGCCGGTGCACCCGTGGTGCGGCTGGCCCACGATGGCCCGCGCGAAGTCGTCTTCTCCGTGCCGGAAGACAAGGTGGCCATGATCAAGCAGCTGGCGTCGCAAACCGGACGGTTCAAGGTCCGCCTGTGGGGGGCGGAGACCGCCACGCTCGAGGCCACGGTGCGCGAGATCGCCGCCGCCGCCGATGCCGCGACACGAACCTTTCTCGTCAAGGCCGACATCGGCAACGCGCAGGTGCGCCTGGGCCAGACCGCCACAGTGCTGGTGGAACTGCCGCGTACCGCGGGTGTCACCAAGCTGCCGCTCTCGGCGCTGAAGGAAGAGCAGGGCCGCACCATTGTCTGGGTGCTCGATCGTCCGACGATGACGGTGCAGCCCCAACCCGTGCAGGTGGCCGGTGCCGATGGCAACGAGGCCGTCATCGCGGCGGGCCTGTCCGCTGGACAGACGGTCGTCACCGCCGGGGTCCACGTGCTCAGCCCGGGCCAGAAGGTGAAGCTGTACGTGGACCCCAGCGCTCCGGTGGCGGCGGCCAGTGGCACGGCGGTGACCGCCAAATGAGCGACGACGCCATGGACCACAGTGCAGCCAACGCTCCCGGCTCGGCGCAGCCGGCGGCGCGATTCAACATCTCCCGCTGGGCCATCTACCATCCCGCGCTGACGCGCTACCTGATGGTGGTGCTGCTGCTGCTGGGTACGGCCGCGTACTTCCAGCTGGGGCAGGACGAGGACCCGCCGTTCACCTTCCGGGCCATGGCGATCCGCGTCTTCTGGCCCGGCGCCACGGCCCAGCAAGTGGCCGACCAGGTGACCGACAAGCTGGAGCGCACGCTGCAGGAGGTGCCTTATGCCGACAAGGTCCGCAGCTACTCCAAGCCAGGCGAAGCGCTCATCCTGTTCCAGGTCAAGGACAGTTCGCCGCCGCGCGAGATGCAGCAGATCTGGTACACGGTGCGCAAGAAGATCGGCGACATGCGCGGCACGCTGCCGGGCGGCGTGGTGGGGCCGTTCTTCAACGACGAGTTCGGCGACGTCTACGGCTCCATCTTTGCGCTCTCGGCCGACGGTTTCAGCTATGCCGAGCTCAAGGAACACGCCGATCGCGTCCGCCAGCGGCTGCTGAAGGTGAAGGACGTGAACAAGGTCGCCGTCTTCGGCGCGCAGGACGAAAAGGTCTTCGTCGAGATTTCGCAGAAACGCCTGGCCACGCTCGGGCTGGACTTCACCACCGTCCTCAGCCAGATTGGCCAGCAGAACGCGGTGGAATCTGCCGGCGTGGTGAACGCGGCCACCGACTATGTGCAGGTGCGCGTGGCCGGCCAGTTCACGGCCATCGAGCAGTTGCGGGCCTTCCCGATCCGGGCTGGCACGGCGAGCTTCAAGCTCGGCGACATCGCCGACATCCGACAGGCCTACGTCGATCCACCCCAGGTCAAGGTGCGCCACGGTGGCAAGGAGGTCATCGCGCTGGGGGTGTCCATGGCCAAGGGCGGCGACATCATCGCGATGGGCCAGGCCTTGCAGGTGGCCTCCGAGGCGATCCGGGCCGAGCTTCCGGCGGGCATCGAGATGGTTCAGGTGCAGGACCAATCGACAGTGGTCTCGCGCTCGGTCAATGAGTTCGTGAAGGTGTTGATCGAAGCGGTGCTGATCGTGCTGGCGGTGAGCTTCGTCAGCCTCGGTCTGCACTTCAAGCCGGGGTCCTGGAAGTTCACCATCGACTGGCGACCGGGGCTCGTGGTGGGCATCACCATCCCGCTGGTTCTGGCGATCACTTTCGTCACCATGTACTACTGGGGCGTGGGGTTGCACAAGATCTCGCTGGGCTCGCTGATCATCGCGCTGGGCCTGCTGGTGGACGACGCCATCATCGCGGTGGAGATGATGGTGCGAAAGCTCGAAGAAGGCTACGAGCGCATCCGCGCGGCCACTTTCGCCTATGAAGCGACGGCCATGCCCATGCTCACGGGCACGCTGATCACGGCGGTCGGCTTTCTGCCCATCGGCATCGCCAAGTCGACGGTCGGCGAATACACCTTCGCGATCTTTGCCGTGACGGCGGCCGCACTGGTGATCTCTTGGTTCGTGTCGGTGTATTTCGTGCCTTACCTCGGCACTCGCTTGCTGAAGGCCTCACCGCATGCGGCCGCAGAGGGTCAGCCGCACGAGCTCTTCGACACGCCGTTCTATACACGCTTTCGCGCGCTGGTGAACTGGTGCGTCACCCACCGCTGGATCACCATCGGTCTGACGGCCGCATCGCTGGCGTTGGGCATCTTCGGCATGGGCAGGGTGCAGAACCAGTTCTTCCCGGATTCGTCGCGGATGGAAGTGATGGTGGACCTCTGGTACCCAGAGGGCACCTCGTTCTCAGCCAACGAAGACGTGACACGCCGCGTCGAAGCCAGGCTGATCAAACTCGAAGGCGTGCAAAGCGTGACCACCTGGGTGGGCAGCGGTGCCGAGCGCTTCGTGCTGACCCTTGACCAGATCTTTCCCCAGAGCAACGTGAGCCAGATGATCGTTCTGGCGCAGGATGTGGCCGGACGCGAGCGCATCCGCAAGCAGATCCCCGAAATCCTGGCCACCGAGTTTCCCGAGGTGCGCGGTCGGGCCAAATTGCTGCCCAACGGGCCGCCGGTGACCTATCCGGTGCAGTTCCGCGTCGTGGGACCGGATGCGGCGAAGGTACGTACCTACGCCGACGAAGTGAAACTGATCATGCGCAACAACCCCAACATGCGCAACATCAACGACAACTGGAACGAGTCGGTGAAGGCGCTGCGGCTGGAGATCGATCAGGACAAGGCCCGCGCTCTGGGTGTCACCAGCCAGGCGATCGCCCAGGCGTCACGCACCATCAACAGCGGCTCGACCATCGGCCAGTACCGCGATGGCGACAAGCTGATCGACATCGTGCTGCGGCAGCCGCTGGAAGAGCGCGACACGCTCACCGACCTGGCCAGCGGCTATGTGCCCACCGCGAGCGGTCGCAGCATTCCCTTCGGCCAGATCGCCAAGGCGCAGTTCGTCTGGGAGCCAGGCGTGCTGTGGCGCGAAGGCCGCGACTACGCCGCCACAGTGCAGGGTGACATCGTCGACGGACTGCAGGGTGCCACCGTCACGGCCCAGCTCGACCCGTTGTTCAAGCCGCTGCGCGATCGCATGCTGCCGGGCTACCGCATCGAGGTGGCGGGGGCGGTGGAGGAGAGCAGCAAGGGCCAGGGCTCGATCGCGGGTGGGCTGCCCATCGCGCTCTTCATCATGTTCACCCTGCTCATGCTGCAGCTCCACAGCTTCAGCCGTTCCCTGCTGGTGTTCCTCACCGGGCCGCTGGGCATCGCCGGGGTGGCCGCTGCCTTGCTGTTGCTGAATCGACCCTTCGGCTTCGTGGCCTTGCTGGGCGTGATCGCTCTGATGGGCATGATCATGCGCAACTCGGTGATCCTCATCGACCAGATCGAGCACGACCGCGAGCAGGGCGTGCCGACGTGGACGGCCATCGTCGAAGCGGCGGTGAGGCGTTTGCGCCCGATCATCCTCACGGCCGCGGCCGCGGTGCTGGCGATGATCCCCTTGTCGCGCAGTGTGTTCTGGGGGCCGATGGCGGTGGCCATCATGGGTGGATTGATCGTGGCCACGGCTTTGACACTCCTCTCTTTGCCGGCGATGTACGCCGCCTGGTTCCGTGTGAAGTCACCCGAGCAGGAGCGGGCGGGCGCATCCCGCTAAAATCCCCGGTCTGCCGAACGCCTTGCACGCGATCCGGTGCCGAAATGACGGCCTGGGTCGTGAATCGACATTGACCCGCGCGGGTGGCGAAATTGGTAGACGCACCAGGTTTAGGTCCTGACGCCAGCGATGGTGTGGGGGTTCGAGTCCCCCCCGCGCACCAGACTTCCATCAAGAGAGCACGAAACATCATGCCCGTCCAAGTTGAAACCCTCGACAAGCTCGAGCGTCGCATCACGCTGACCCTGGCCGCCACCACGATCCAGAGCGAGGTGGAGTCGCGACTCAAGCGTCTGTCCCGCACCGTCAAGGCCGACGGCTTCCGTCCCGGCAAGGTTCCGATGAGCGTGGTTGCTCAGCGCTACGGTTACTCCGTTCACTATGAAGTCATGAACGACAAGGTCGGGCAGGTCTTCACCGAGGCGGTGAGCGAAGCCAAGCTGCGCGTTGCCGGGGCACCGCGGATCACCGAGAAGGAGGGCGCGCCAGAAGGACAGGTCGCCTTCGACGCGACGTTCGAGGTCTATCCCGAAGTCAAGCTGGGCGACCTGGGCACGGCCGAGGTGGAGCGCATTGCCACCGAGGTGACCGACGCCGCCATCGACAAGACGCTCGACATCCTGCGCAAGCAGCGCCGCACCTTTGCACAGCGCCCCCAGGCCGAAGGTGCTGCCGAAGGAGACCGCGTCACGATCGACTTCGAGGGCAAGATCGACGGCGTGCCGTTCGAAGGCGGCAAGGCAGAGGCCTTCCAGTTCATCATCGGCGAGGGCCAGATGCTGGAGCAGTTCGACGCCGCCGTTCGTGGCATGAAGGCGGGAGAGTCCAAGACCTTCCCGCTGCAGTTCCCGGCCGACTATCAGGGCAAGGACGTGGCCGGAAAGGAAGCGGACTTCATGGTCACGCTCAAGAAGATCGAAGTGCAGCACCTGCCCGAGGTGAACGAGGCCTTCGCCAAGGCCCTGGGCATCAAGGACGGCACGGTGGAAGGCCTGCGTGCTGACATCAAGCGCAACCTCGAGCGCGAGGTGAAGTTCCGCGTGCTGTCGCGCAACAAGGGCAGTGTGATGGATGCCCTGGTGAAGGTTGCCGAACTGGACGTGCCGAAGTCGCTGGTCACCGGCGAGACCGAACGCATGATCGAGGGCGCTCGCGCCGACCTGAAGAAGCGCGGTATCAAGGACGCCGAGACCGCGCCGATCCCGGCCGAGCTGTTCCAGCCGCAGGCCGAGAAGCGCGTGAGGCTGGGCCTCGTCGTGGGCGAACTCGTTCGAACCCACAGCCTGCAGGCCCGTCCAGATCAGCTGCAGGCCCACATCGAGGACATGGCACAAAGCTACGAAAAGCCCAGCGAGGTCGTTCGCTGGTACCTGGGGGACCGCCAGCGCATGGCCGAGGTGGAAGCTGTCGTGGTCGAGAACAACGTGGTCGAGTTCGTGCTCGGCAAGGCGCGGGTCACGGACAAGGTCGTGCCATTCGACGAATTGATGGCAGGCTGACGGATTTCACGGTCCTGTTACCGGGGGCGCCGCGCCGCGAGGCCGGCGCCCCCGGATCGTTCTGCGCGGCCCTTCTTGTGGACACATAATCAGTCCCAAGATCTCTACCGTACCAGTATCGCACTGCAAGGACCTCTCATGAGCGCGTTGGACACACAGAATCTGGGCATGGTGCCCATGGTCATCGAGACCTCGGGCCGAGGCGAGCGTGCCTACGACATCTACAGCCGCCTCCTTCGGGAGCGCATCGTGTTCCTGGTCGGCCCCGTGAACGACCAGACCGCGAACGTGGTCGTGGCCCAACTCCTGTTCCTGGAGAGCGAAAACCCGGACAAGGACATCTTCCTGTACATCAACTCGCCGGGTGGCTCGGTCAGCGCCGGGATGTCGATCTACGACACCATGCAGTTCATCAAGCCCGACGTGTCCACCTTGTGCATGGGCATGGCGGCCAGCATGGGTTCGTTCCTGCTGATGGCCGGGGCCAAGGGCAAGCGAGTGGCCTTGCCCAATTCTCGAATCATGATCCACCAGCCATCGGGTGGCGCGCAGGGGCAGGCAACCGACATCGAGATCCACGCCCGCGAGATCCTCAAGACCCGCGAGCAGCTCAACCGGATCTATGCCGAGCGCACCGGCCAGCCTCTGGAGAAGATCCAGGCCGACATGGAACGCGACTTCTTCCTCGATCCGGAAGAGGCCAAGAACTACGGTCTGATCGATCAGGTTCTGGCCAAGCGCCCCTGAGCAGTTCCTCGCCGGCCTCGTTCGGTGTTGGAAGGGCCGCAAAGGCGTGCAAACCGGGCCTTATCCATGGGGATGGTCCGGTTGACAATTGCACTATCATTCATCAGCTGAAACGTCCGAGCACCCGCAACCCATGGCCGACAAGAAGGGCTCCCCGAGCGAGAAGGTTCTGTACTGCTCCTTTTGCGGCAAGAGCCAGCACGAGGTGAAGAAGCTCATCGCCGGTCCGTCGGTGTTCATTTGCGACGAGTGCATCGAGCTGTGCAACGACATCATCCGCGACGAGGTTCCCGTCGATGGTGCCGAAGCGAAGGCTGCGAAGTCGGATCTGCCGATTCCCAGCGAGATCAAGGGCAGCCTCGACCAGTACGTGATCGGGCAGGACGTGGCGAAGCGCATCCTGTCGGTGGCTGTCTACAACCACTACAAGCGGCTCAAGCACATGAGCCGGAACAAGGACGAGGTCGAGCTCGCCAAGAGCAACATCCTCCTGATCGGACCCACTGGCTCTGGCAAGACGCTCCTGGCCCAGACGCTGGCGCGATTGCTCGACGTGCCCTTCGTCATTGCCGACGCCACCACACTGACCGAGGCCGGTTATGTGGGCGAGGATGTCGAGAACATCATCCAGAAGCTGCTGCAGAACTGCGGCTACGACGTCGAGAAGGCGCAGCGAGGCATCGTCTACATCGACGAGATCGACAAGATCTCGCGCAAGGCCGACAACCCGTCGATCACGCGCGACGTGTCGGGCGAGGGCGTGCAGCAGGCGCTGCTCAAGTTGGTCGAGGGCACCATGGCGAGCGTGCCCCCCCAGGGCGGGCGCAAGCACCCCAACCAGGACTTCCTGCAGATCGACACCACGAACATCCTGTTCATCTGCGGCGGTGCATTTGACGGCCTCGAGAAGGTGATCCAGAACCGCTCCGAGAAGTCGGGGATCGGCTTTGCGGCCACGGTGCACGGCAAGAGCGAAAAGCGGGTGTCCGAAGTTTTTCGGGACGTGGAGCCTGAAGACCTGATCAAGTTCGGGCTCATTCCGGAGCTGGTGGGTCGCCTTCCGGTCGTCGCTACCCTGGGAGAGCTGACCGAAGACGCGCTGGTTCAGATCCTGACCGAGCCCAAGAATGCGTTGGTCAAGCAGTACCAGAAGCTTTTCGGCATGGACAGCGTGGACCTCGAGATCCGCCCCTCGGCGCTGATGGCCATCGCTCGCAAAGCCCTGGCGCGCAAGACCGGCGCCCGTGGCTTGCGCTCGATCATGGAGCATGCCTTGATCGACACGATGTTCGACCTGCCCAATCTCGATGGCGTCGCCAAGGTGGTACTCGACGAACACACGATCCAGGAAGACGCCAAACCCCTTCTCGTGTATCGCGAACAGAAAGCCAGTGCCTGAGTCCGGCGACCGGAGCAGCGCGGGCTGCCCGGCTTCTTGCAATTGACCGCTCGGACCCTACATCGGTTCGAGAAAGAGAGGTTTCCAATGTCCGGACATCCCATCCTCCCCGCAGAGCAGATCACTCTGCCGCTGCTTCCCCTGCGCGATGTGGTGGTCTTTCCCCACATGGTGATCCCGTTGTTCGTCGGCCGGCCGAAGTCCATCAAGGCACTCGAGGTCGCGATGGAGGCTGGGCGCCAGATCATGCTCGTGGCGCAAAAGGCCGCCGGCAAGGACGAACCCAAGCCGGACGACATGTTCGATGTCGGCTGCGTGTCCAGCATCCTGCAGATGCTCAAGCTTCCCGATGGCACGGTGAAGGTGCTGGTGGAAGGTATTCAGCGTGCCGACACGCACAGCATCAGCGACAACGGCGAGTACTTCGTCGCCGATGTCACACCGGTTCCCCCTGAGCCGGACACCAAGCCGGAAATTGAGGCTTTGCGCCGTGCGGTCACGCAGCAGTTTGACCAGTACGTCAAGCTCAACAAGAAGATCCCGCCGGAGATCCTGACCTCCATCGCCGGTATCGACGATGCGGGCCGCTTGGCGGACACGATCGCTGCCCACCTTCCGCTCAAGCTCGAGAACAAGCAGTCAGTGCTCGATCTGTACGCGGTCGACAAGCGGCTCGAGAAGCTGCTCGAGCAACTCGAGCACGAGGTCGACATCCTCCAGGTCGAAAAGCGCATCCGTGGCCGCGTGAAGCGCCAGATGGAGAAGAGCCAGCGCGAGTACTACCTGAACGAGCAGGTCAAGGCGATCCAGAAGGAGCTCGGTGACGGCGAAGAAGGCGCCGACATGGAAGAACTCGAGAAAAAGATCGTCGCGGCCAAGATGCCCAAGGAAGCGCGCAAGAAGGTCGATGCCGAGCTCAAGAAGCTCAAGCTGATGTCACCCATGTCGGCCGAAGCCACCGTGGTGCGCAACTACATCGACACGCTGATCAATCTGCCGTGGTCCAAGAAGACCAAGATCAAGCACGATCTGGCCTTTGCCGAGGAAGTGCTTAACGAAGACCATTACGGTCTCGAGAAGGTCAAGGACCGCATCCTCGAGTACCTCGCGGTGCAGCAGCGCGTCGACAAGGTGAAGGCGCCAATCCTGTGCCTGGTGGGCCCCCCGGGCGTGGGCAAGACCTCGCTCGGCCAGTCGGTCGCGCGCGCCACGGGACGCAAGTTCGTGCGCATGGCGCTGGGCGGCATGCGTGACGAAGCCGAGATCCGCGGGCATCGCCGCACCTACATCGGCTCGATGCCGGGCAAGGTGCTGCAAAGCTTGAGCAAGGTCGGCACGCGCAATCCGCTCTTCTTGCTCGACGAGATCGACAAGCTGGGCATGGATTTCCGCGGTGATCCGTCGTCCGCACTGCTCGAAGTGCTGGACCCGGAGCAGAACCACACCTTCAGCGACCACTACGTCGAGGTCGACTTCGACCTGTCGGACACCATGTTCATCGCGACCTCGAACTCGATGAACATTCCGCCGGCACTGCTGGACCGGATGGAAGTGATCCGTCTGTCCGGCTACACCGAGGACGAGAAGGTCAACATTGCCCTGCGCTACCTCGGTCCCAAGCAGGCCAAGAACAATGGCGTCAAGGACGAGGAGATGGAGATCACCGAGTCCGCCGTGCGCGGCATCATCCGCTACTACACGCGTGAAGCGGGTGTGCGTTCGCTTGAGCGCGAATTGAGCAAGATCTGCCGCAAGGTCGTGAAGGCCATTCAGCTCAAGCAGGTGACGGGCAAGGTGGTCGTCACCGAGGACAACCTCAACGACTACCTGGGCGTTCGCAAGTTCAACTACGGCCAGGCCGAGAAGCAGAATCAGGTCGGGCAAGTTGTCGGACTCGCCTGGACCGAAGTCGGTGGCGATCTGCTGACCATCGAGGCCGCAGTCATGCCGGGCAAGGGCAACATCATCCGCACAGGCCAGCTCGGCGATGTGATGAAGGAGTCTGTGGAAGCCGCGCGGTCAGTGGTGCGCAGCCGCTCACGACGGCTTGGCATCAAGGACGAGATGTTCGAGAAGCGCGATGTGCACATCCACGTGCCGGATGGCGCCACGCCCAAGGACGGACCCAGCGCCGGGATCGCGATGACGACCGCATTCGTGTCTGCGCTCACTGGGATTCCAGTGCGGGCCGACGTGGCGATGACGGGGGAGATCACGCTTCGCGGCGAGGTGACGGCCATCGGCGGTCTGAAGGAAAAGCTTCTCGCAGCTCACCGCGGTGGCATCAAGACCGTGATGATTCCGGAAGAGAACGTCAAGGACTTGCAGGACATTCCGGAGAACGTGAAGAACCATCTTGAGATCGTTCCGGTCAAGTGGATCGATCGCGTGCTCGAGGTCGCTCTCGAGCGCATGCCCACAGCCTTGCCGGAAGACGAGCCGGCAAAGGCCGAGCCCGAGGCGGCCAAGCCCGCCGATCCGGCAGGCGCAGCGGAAGTGCTGACGCACTGAAGCGCAAACGCGGTTCGGTTTGCAGGATGGTTCGGCTTATGGCTATAATTTGAGTCTCGGTTTTTGGCTACGGTCGAATCCGAGGCAACGCGGGAGTAGCTCAGTTGGTAGAGCGCAACCTTGCCAAGGTTGAGGTCGCGAGTTCGAGCCTCGTCTCCCGCTCCATTTTCTGAAAGGGAAGCCCAGGCTTCCCTTTTTCGTCAGGTGCAGTCCGGCTTTGCGCCAGATTGCGTAGAGTGTTCGGCGCGGTAGCAAAGCGGTTATGCACCGGATTGCAAATCCGTGTAGGTCGGTTCGACTCCGGCCCGCGCCTCCAGCCTTTTGGGGCCTCGCTACGCGAGGCCCTTTCTGTTGGTGGGCCCCGTTCTTGAGCACGCTCGTGGTCGCCACTCCCGACGGTTCATGCTCGCCGTCTCCTTCACAATCGCGCCGGCATGCCCGGGTGGTGAAACTGGCATACACAGCGGACTTAAAATCCGCCGCCGCTCGAAAGAGGGCGTACGGGTTCGATCCCCGTCCCGGGCACCAACGATGCAGCGCAGCGGAGGCTGGATGAATCTGTTTCCGCAAAGCGCGCTCAACGATGGCGTGCGCAAGCGTGAAGTCTTTGGTTGGGCGATGTACGACTTCGCCAACTCGGGCTACACGACCGTGGTGCTCACCGCGGTGTTCAACACCTACTTCGTCGGTGTCGCTGCGCAAGGCGCGTCGTGGGCCACGCTTGCCTGGACCCTGGTCATCGCGGCCTCGAGCCTCATCGTGATGCTGACCATGCCGGGCATTGGCGCACACGCCGATCGCCATGCCAACAAGAAGCGCCTGTTGGCCATGAGCACTGCCGGGTGCGTGGCCGCAACGGTCGGGCTCTCATTGGTGGGTCGTGGTGATGTGGCGCTGGCCGCGGTGGTGCTCATCGTCTCCAACGTCTGCTATTCGTATGGCGAGTCGCTCACTGCAGCGTTCTTGCCCGAACTGGCAAAGCAGTCCGCGATGGGCCGCGTGTCCGGGTGGGGCTGGAGCTTTGG
The DNA here is from genome assembly GCA_963739925.1 of uncultured beta proteobacterium. GTDB lineage: Bacteria > Pseudomonadota > Gammaproteobacteria > Burkholderiales > Burkholderiaceae_C > CAVUBY01. The sequence continues at coordinate 80,886 of CAVUBY010000005.1, forward strand.
CTATTGCGGCGGCATGCTGTCGCTTGGCCTGTGCCTGGCCTATGTGCTCTGGGCCCAAGGGCGGGGGATGCCGGCCACCGAGTTCGTGCCAGTCACCATGCTGATCACCGCCGCGGTGTATGGGGTCGCGTCGCTCGCCACATTTGCCTTGCTGAAGGAGCGTGCCACGACGCAGGCGAAGGGGCCTGGCGATCCCCAGCCGGCTGGCGCGCTTCGCCAACTGGCGATCACCTGGCGCGAAGCCGGCTCGCATCCGGAGTTCATGTGGTTCCTGCTGTGTGGGGCGTGCTACCAGTCCGGCATCGCCGTGGTGATTGCGCTGGCGGCGGTCTATGCAGAGCAGGCGCTCGGCTTCAAGCAATCGCAGACGATGGCGCTGGTGTTCCTGGTCAACGTCGCGGCTGCGGCAGGTGCCTTTGCCTTCGGGTACTTCCAGGATCGTGTCGGACACAAGCGTTCGCTTGCCGTCACACTGCTCGGATGGATCGTGATGACCGCGCTCGCGTTCGCGGCCGAGGGGCCGAGTCTCTTCTGGGTGGCGGCGGTGATCGCAGGGCTGTGCATGGGCTCGAGCCAATCGGCGGGCAGGGCCATCGCCGGCGCCCTTTCCCCGGCGCATCGCCGCGCCGAGTTCTACGGCTTGTGGGCTTTCGCGACACGGCTCTCGGCCATCGTCGGCCCGGTCACCTACGGGTTGGTGACGCTGCTCACGAGTGGCAATCATCGGCTGGCGATTCTGTCGACCGCCATCTTCTTTGTGGCAGGCCTTCTCTTGCTGGTGCCGGTGGACATCGTGCGTGGCGCGGCACGTGCGCAGCAGGGTGCCGGTCCGTCGCTCGGCCGAGTCGAATAAATAGTACGACCGTTCTATTTTGGGGTGTCTGGACCACCGCCAGGCGCCAGGACGCGATCTAGAATCTCGCGAGTTACGTAAACGTCAATCGGTCAGGAGCGCGCTGAATGAAGATCCTCGTCCCCATCAAGCGAGTCGTTGACTACAACGTCAAGGTACGCGTCAAGAGCGACGGCAGCGGGGTGGACATTGCCAACGTCAAGATGAGCATGAACCCCTTCGACGAGATTGCCGTCGAAGAAGCCGTGCGGCTCAGAGGAGAAGGGCGCCGCCACCGAAGTCATCGCCGTGTCCTGCGGCGTCACCCAGTGCCAGGAGACCCTGCGCACCGCCATGGCCATCGGCGCCGACCGCGCCATCCTCGTCGAGACCACCGAAGAGCTCCAGCCCCTGGCCGTCGCCAAGCTCCTCAAGGCCCTGGTCGACAAGGAACAGCCCGGACTGATCATCCTCGGCAAACAAGCCATCGACGACGACTGCAACCAGACCGGCCAGATGCTCGCGGCGCTTGCCGACCTGCCCCAGGCCACCTTCGCCAGCAAGGTCGAAGTCGAAGGCAGCCTGCCCGGCGGCAAAGCCCGCGTGACCCGCGAGATCGACGGCGGCCTCGAGATCCTGTCGCTCAGCCTGCCCGCCGTCATCACCACCGACCTGCGCCTGAACGAGCCGCGCTACGTCACCCTGCCCAACATCATGAAGGCCAAGAAGAAGCCGCTCGAGCTGCTCAAGCCCGCCGACCTCGGCGTTGATGTCGCCCCCCGCATCAAGACCCTCAAGGTCAGCGAGCCCCCCAAGCGCAGCGCCGGCATCAAGGTGCCCGACGTCGCCACCCTCGTGGCCAAACTCAAGAACGACGCCAAGGTGATCTGACCATGCCCGCACTCGTCATCGCCGAACACGACAACGCCAGCATCCGCGGCGCCACCCTCAACACCGTCACCGCCGCCCTCCAGGCCGGCGGCGAAGTCCACGTCCTCGTGGCCGGCCACAACGCCGGCCCAGCCGCCCAACAGGCCGCCGCCATCGCCGGCGTGACCAAGGTGCTGCACGCCGACGCCGAGAGCCTGGCCCACGGCCTGGCCGAGAACGTCGCTGCCGTCGTACTGAGTGTGGCCAAGAGCTACAGCCACATCCTCTTCCCCGCCACGGCCGGTGGCAAGAACGTCGCCCCGCGCGTGGCCGCCAAGCTCGACGTCGGCCAGATCAGCGACATCACCAAGGTGATCTCCCCGACACCTTCGAGCGTCCCATCTACGCCGGCAACGCCATCGCCACCGTGCAGAGCCAGGACGCCATCAAGGTCATCACCGTGCGCACCACCGGCTTCGATGCCGCGGGGCAGGGTGGCAGTGCCGCCATCGAGGTGCTCAGCGCGGCGGCCGACAGCGGCAAGAGCAGCTTCCTGGGCAGCGAGATCGCCAAGAACGACCGGCCCGAGCTCACCGCCGCCAAGATCATCGTCTCGGGCGGCCGGGCGATGGGCAGCAGCGAGAAGTTCAACGAGGTGCTCACCCCGCTGGCCGACAAGCTCGGTGCGGCGCTGGGCGCCAGCCGCGCGGCGGTGGATGCGGGCTATGCGCCCGAACGACTGGCAGGTCGGGCAGACGGGCAAGATCGTCGCGCCCAGCCTGTACATCGCTGCGGGCATCAGCGGGGCGATCCAGCACCTGGCGGGCATGAAGGACTCCAAGGTGATCGTGGCGATCAACAAGGACCCGGAGGCGCCGATCTTCTCGGTGGCCGACTACGGCCTGGAGGCCGATCTGTTCACGGCCGTGCCCGAGCTGGTCAAGGCGCTCTGAGCAGGGCGCGGCGCCAGTGTGACCCCGCCGGCGTGGCGCACCGGCTCTCGTTGATTCGCTGATGCAGCGCATGAAGGAGTGGCCGTGAGTTACGTTGCACCTGTCAAGGACATGCTCTTCTGCATGAGTGAACTCGCTGGTCTCGCCACCGTGGCGAGCCTGCCCGGTTTCGAGGAAGCGGGTCTGGAAACTGCCCAGGCGGTGCTCGAAGAATGCGCCAGGCTGAACCAGGATGTGGTGGCGCCGCTCAACAGGGAAGGCGACAAGCATCCTTCATTCTGGAAGGACGGCGCTGTCACCACCACGCCGGGCTTCCGAGGACGCCTTTGCACAGTTTGCGGCGGGCGGCTGGCAGGGCCTGCAGCACCCGCCCGAGTTCGGCGGGCAGGGCTTGCCCAAGACCATCGGCGCGGCCTGCATCGAAATGCTCAACAGCGCCAATCTGAGTTTTGCGTTGTGCCCGCTGCTGACCGACGGTGCCATCGAGGCATTGCTGACGGCCGGCACGCCCGAGCAGCAAGCCACCTTCATCCCGAAGATGATCTCCGGCGAGTGGACCGGAACGATGAACCTCACCGAGCCGCAGGCCGGCTCGGATCTGGCGATGGTGCGAACCCGGGCCGAGCCCCAGCCCGACGGCAGCTTCAAGATCTTCGGCACCAAGATCTACATCACCTACGGTGATCACGACATGGCGAAGAACATCGTCCATCTCGTGCTGGCGCGGGTGGCGGGCGCGCCCGAGGGCGTGAAGGGCATCAGCCTGTTCATCGTGCCCAAGCACCACGTCAACGCCGACGGGACGCTGGGCGCGCGCAACGACGTGCAGTGCGTGAGCATCGAACACAAGCTGGGCATCAAGGCCAGCCCGACGGCCGTGCTGCAGTTTGGCGATCACGGGGGCGCTGTCGGCCACCTCATCGGCCAGGAGAATCGCGGCCTCGAGTACATGTTCATCATGATGAACGCCGCGCGCTATGCGGTGGGCGTGCAGGGCATCGCGGTGGCCGAGCGGGCATACCAGAAGGCCGTGGCCTACGCGAAGGAACGGGTGCAGTCGCGGCCGGTCGACGGTTCGTTGCCAGGCAGCGCGCCGATCATTCACCACCCGGATGTGCGCCGCATGTTGATGACGATGCGAGCCTTCACCGAGGGTTGTCGGGCCATGGCGATCACCGCAGCGGCGGCCTTCGATGCGGCTCATCGCCATCCCGATGCCGACGTCCGGCGGCAGAACCAGGCGTTCTACGAGTTCATGGTGCCGCTGGTGAAGGGTTTCAGCACCGAGATGAGCCTGGAGGTCACGAGCCTGGGCGTGCAGGTTCACGGCGGGATGGGCTTCATCGAGGAAACCGGTGCGGCGCAGTACTACCGCGATGCGCGCATCCTCCCCATCTACGAAGGCACGACCGCCATCCAGGCGAACGATCTGGTCGGCCGCAAGACCGCGCGCGATGGCGGCCAGACAGCCAAGGGCATCGCAGGCCAGATCGAGGCCACTGAGACGGCGTTGTCGCGACTGGACAGTGCCGCCGCGCGCTCCATGCTGGCCCGATTGCGCGCGGCGCGCGCAGGCGTTTGTCGAGGTGGTGGAGTTCGTGGCTGGCCAGACCAAGGCCAGCCCGAACGCCGTGTTCGCCGGTTCGGTGCCCTACCTCATGCTGGCCGGCAATGTGATGGCCGGCTGGCAGATGGCGCGGGCGCTGGTTGCCGCCGAGGCCCAGCTCGCTGCGGGCGAAGGCGATGCCGACTTCCTGCGCGCCAAGGTGGCCACGGCTCGCTTCTATGCCGAGCACATCCTGTCCAAGGTGCCGGGCGTGCGTGATGCCATCCTGACGGGGGCCGAGAGCGTCACCGCCTTGCCGATCGACGCCTTCTGACCTGCGAGAACCTCACGTGTCATTGCCCCCCATCCTGTCGAGACTGCCGCTGCCGGTGATCGGCTCGCCGCTGTTCATCATCAGCAACCCCCGGCTCGTCATCGAGCAGTGCAAGGCGGGCATCGTCGGTTCCATGCCCGCGCTCAATGCGCGGCCGGCCGCGCAACTGGACGAATGGCTGGCCGAAATCACCGAAGCGCTGGCCGCCCACGATCGCGACCACCCAGAGCGGCCTTCCGCGCCGTTTGCGATCAACCAGATCGTGCACAAGACCAACGACAGGCTCGAGCACGACATGCAGGTCTGCGCCAAGTACAAGGTGCCCATCGTCATCACCTCGCTCGGCGCACGCACCGACATCAATGATGCGGTGCACTCATGGGGCGGCATCGTCTTGCACGACGTGATCAACAACGCGTTCGCGAAGAAGGCGATCGAGAAGGGTGCCGATGGCCTGATCGCCGTGGCCGCAGGGGCGGGGGGGCACGCAGGTGTCAAGAGCCCGTTTGCGCTCATCCAGGAGATCCGCACGTGGTTCGATGGACCTGTCGCGCTCTCGGGCTCGATCGCCACCGGGGGTGCCGTGCTCGCGGCGCAGGCGATGGGTGCCGATCTGGCCTACATCGGATCGGCCTTCATCGCGACCGACGAGGCGCGGGCCAGCCCCGCCTACAAGCAGGCGATCGTCGACGGCACTTCGGACGACATCGTCTATTCGAATCTCTTCACAGGGGTACATGGCAATTACCTCAAGCCGTCGATCCGCGCGGCCGGTCTCGATCCCGACAACCTGCCGCAGAGCGACCCCAGCAAGATGAGCTTCGGCGGCGACGCGGCCAAGGCCTGGAAAGACATCTGGGGTTGCGGCCAAGGCATCGGGGCGGTCGACAAGGTGTTGCCCACGCGTGAACTCGTCGCTCGACTCGACGGCGAGTACCGCGCCGCCAAGCATCGACTTGTGACCGGCTGACTCCCGCCGACTGCAGCTTGGAGTTGGTCGCTCAGTTCGGATCCAGTTCCGCATCGCAGTCGCAGCCTTCGCCTGCGGCGATCAGGCGGCGAGTCATCCAGCGACGCAGGCGCTCGGCCCATTGCATGCTTCTGCCGCTGTCCGGACTGCTGGGCGTTGGGTGGAATTCACCCAGCGCGCCGCAGACGTATCGGCTTGCCGCTTCGTCCCAGCGCACAACCGCGCAAGGCCCGGTCCAGCGCCGCGACAGCACGATGCCCACCGGGCACGGTCGCAATAGGCAGCACACGCCACACCCGTTGCACGGCTCGCCCCAGCGCGGCTGCGCGGGCGCCTCGGCATGGATCCGGATGAACTGTTGGGCCACGGTGTTGGGAACTGCCGACGCATTCTGTTGCCATGTGGCGAGCTTCAGTCTGTGGATTTGGTGGACGATAACAACGGTGTTACAGTCTTCCGTGACTTGAACGGGTACTTCCCGTCCCCTTGTGCTGGCAACAGTCAAGGCGGGTCGCAATCCGCCAGTCGGTCTAGCCGTGTCGCGGAAGGTTTTTCAACCCACTACAGCGCCGGAAACCGGTGCGCGAGGTGAGCGAAGATGATGCAGCAGCACAGGTCGAACGTCGTACCTGTTCGGGGGCAATGCCCCCTACGTCGAGGAGATGTACGAGGCGTACCTCGACAACCCGGGCTCCGTGCCCGACAACTGGCGTTCCTACTTCGACGCCCTCCAGCACGTGCCCGCCACCGACGGCAGCGATGCGCGTGATGTCGCCCACGCTCCGGTGATCGAGTCGTTCGCACAGCGCGCCAAGGCGAACGCCTTCGCTGTCAAGGCCAGTGCGGCCGAACTCGCAGTGGCGCGCAAGCAGGTGCACGTGCAGTCCCTGATCGCGGCGTATCGCTCGCTGGGATCGCGTTGGGCCGACCTCGATCCGCTCAAGCGCCAGGAGCGCCCCAAGATTCCCGAACTGGAGCCGGCGTTCTACGACCTGAGCGAGTCCGACATGGACATCACGTTCAGTGCCACGAACACCTACTTCACCACCGCCGAGCAGCAGACGCTGCGCGAAATCCTGCAGGCGCTGCGTGAAACCTACTGCGGCAGCATCGGCGCCGAGTACATGCACATCACCGAGCCGACCGAGAAGCGCTGGTGGCAGCAGCGGCTCGAGAGCATCCGGTCCAAGCCCAGCTTCACCGCAGAAGAGAAGATCCACATCCTCGACCGCCTGACCGCGTCCGAGGGCCTGGAGCGCTACCTGCACACCAAGTACGTGGGCCAGAAGCGCTTCTCGCTCGAAGGCGGCGAGAGCTTCATCGCCTCGATGGACGAGCTGGTGCAGCGCGCCGGTGCCCGCGGCGTGCAGGAAATCGTGATCGGCATGGCCCACCGCGGCCGGCTGAACGTGCTCGTCAACACCCTGGGCAAGATGCCCAAGGACCTGTTCGCCGAGTTCGACCACACCGCGCCAGAAGCGCTGCCGTCGGGCGACGTGAAGTACCACCAGGGCTTCTCCAGCGACGTGACCACGCCCTGGCGGTCCGGTTCACCTGAGCCTGGCCTTCAACCCCTCGCACCTGGAGATCGTGAATCCGGTGGTCGAAGGCTCGGTCAAGGCCCGTCTGGACCGACGCGGCGACAAGGAGGGCGACACCGTCCTGCCGATCATCGTGCACGGCGACGCCGCCTTCGCGGGCCAGGGCGTGGTGATGGAGACGCTCGCGCTGGCGCAGACCCGCGGCTACTACACCGGCGGCACGGTGCACCTGGTGATCAACAACCAGATCGGCTTCACCACCAGCGACCCGCGCGACTCGCGCTCCACGCTGTACTGCACCGACGTGGTCAAGATGATCGAGGCGCCGGTGCTGCACGTGAACGGCGACGACCCGGAGGCGGTGGTGCTGTGCACGCAACTCGCGCTCGACTACCGCCAGGAGTTCAACAAGGACGTGGTGGTCGACATCGTCTGCTTCCGCAAGCTCGGCCACAACGAGCAGGACACGCCGGCGCTGACGCAGCCGCTGATGTACAAGAAGATCGCCCAGCATCCCGGCACGCGCAAGCTTTACGGCGAAAAGCTGGTCGCCCAGGGCGTGCTGCCGCCTCGAGGGCCCGGACGACATGGTCAAGGGCTTCCGTGCCGCCATGGACGCCGGCAAGCACACCGTCGATCCGGTGCTGACCAACTACAAGAGCAAGTACGCGGTCGACTGGGCGCCGTTCCTCGGCAAGAAGTGGACGGATGCGGCCGACACCGCACTGCCGCTGACGGAATCAAGCGGCTCGCTGAACGCATCACCACGCTGCCCGAGAAGTTCAAGGCCCACCCGCTGGTCGAGAAGGTGCTGGCCGACCGCGCCGCCATGGGCCGTGGCGAAATCAACGTCGACTGGGGCATGGGTGAGCATCTGGCTTTCGCCTCGCTGGTGGCCAGCGGCTACGCCGTGCGCCTCTCAGGCGAAGACTGCGGCCGCGGCACGTTCACGCACCGCCACTCGGTGCTGCACGACCAGAACCGCGAGAAGTGGGACGAAGGCACCTACACCCCGCTGCAGCACGTGGCCGATGGTCAGGCGCCCTTCGTCGTCATCGACTCGCTGCTGTCCGAAGAAGCGGTGCTCGGTTTCGAGTACGGCTACGCGTCGGCCGAGCCCAACACGCTGGTGATCTGGGAAGCGCAGTTCGGCGACTTCGCCAACGGCGCGCAGGTGGTGATCGACCAGTTCATCGCCTCTGGTGAAGTGAAGTGGGGCCGGGCGAACGGCCTCACCCTGATGCTGCCGCACGGCTACGAAGGCCAGGGGCCGGAACACAGCTCGGCGCGTCTCGAGCGCTTCATGCAGCTGGCGGCCGACAACAACATGCAGATCGTGCAGCCGACCTCGGCCAGCCAGATCTTCCATGTGCTGCGGCGTCAGATGGTGCGCATGTTCCGCAAGCCGCTGGTGCTGATGACGCCCAAGTCGCTGCTGCGCAACAAGGACGCGACCTCGCCGCTGTCGGACTTCACCAAGGGCGAGTTCAAGACCGTCATCGGCGAGGTCAGCGCCGAGGTCAATGCCGACAAGGTCAAGCGGGTGATTGCCTGCTCGGGCAAGGTGTACTACGACCTGGTCAAGGCGCGGGTCGAGAAGAAGAACCACCGACGTGGCGATCATGCGCGTCGAGCAGCTCTACCCGTTCCCGCACAAGGCGTTCGCGGCCGAGATGAAGAAGTACCCGAACGCCACCGACGTGGTGTGGTGCCAGGACGAGCCGCAGAACCAGGGCGCCTGGTTCTTCGTGCAGCACTACATCCACGAGAACATGACCGAAGGTCAGAAGCTCGGCTATGCCGGTCGCCCGGCCTCGGCCTCGCCGGCGGTGGGTTACGCCCACCTGCACCAGGAGCAGCAGAAGGCGCTGCTCGACCAGGCCTTCGGCAAGCTCAAGGGCTTCGTCCTCACCAAGTGATCTGTCCGCGCAGGCAGCGGCGCGCCGTGCGCCGCTGCCTGAGCCTGCTCGCGCGCGACGGCCTGTACCGAACCCAGAAAGAACTCCAATGGCAATCGTAGAAGTCAAAGTCCCGCAGCTGTCCGAATCCGTGGCCGAGGCCACCTTGCTGCAGTGGAAGAAGAAGCCCGGCGAAGCCGTGGCACATGGACGAAATCCTGATCGAGATCGAGACCGACAAGGTCGTGCTCGAGGTGCCGGCGCCCGCGGCGGGCGTGATGGCCCAGCTGGTCAAGAACGACGGCGAAAGCTGCGTCGGCCGAAGAGGTCATCGCGCGCATCGACACCGCGGCCAGCCGCGAGCGTCAGCCCGCTCGGAGGTCAAGCCCGTGCCGGCAGCGGCACCCGCCCAGGCGCCGGCTGCTGCACCCGCAGCTGGCCGCCGGCAAGTCCGGTGTCGCCATGCCGGCTGCCGCCAAGATGATGGCCGACAACCAGCTCGCCGCCGGGCTCGGTGGCTGGCACCGGCAAAGATGGCCGCGTGACCAAGGGCGACGTGCTGGGCACGCTGGCGGCCGGCGGCTGCCAAGGCCGCTGCCGCTCCGGTCGCTGCACCTGCCGTGCCGGCGCGCGCTGCGCTGCCCGCCGGTGGCCGTGCCGGCGGCTCCCAACCTTGGCGATCGTCCCGAGCAGCGCGTGCCGATGAGCCGCCTGCGGGCGCGCGTCGCCGAGCGCCTGCTGCAGTCGCAGGCCACCAACGCCATCCTGACCACCTTCAACGAGGTCAACATGGCGCCGGTGATGGAGATGCGCAAACGCTTCCAGGAGAAGTTCGAGAAGGAGCACGGCGTCAAGATCGGCTTCATGAGCTTCTTCGTGAAGGCGGCGGTGGCGGCGCTGAAGAAGTACCCGGTGCTCAACGCCTCGGTGGACGGCAACGACATCGTCTACCACGGCTACTTCGACATCGGCATCGCGGTCGGCTCGCCGCGCGGCCTGGTGGTGCCGATCCTGCGCAATGCCGACCAGATGAGCTTTGCCGACATCGAGAAGAAGATCGCCGAGTTCGGCAAGAAGGCCAGGGAAGGCAAGATCTCGCTCGACGACCTGACCGGCGGCACCTTCTCGATCAGCAACGGTGGCGTGTTCGGTTCGATGCTGTCGACGCCCATCATCAACCCGCCGCAATCGGCCATCCTTGGTGTGCACGCGACCAAGGAGCGAGCCGTGGTCGAGAACGGCCAGATCGTGGTGCGGCCGATGAACTACCTGGCCATGTCGTACGACCACCGCATCATCGACGGCCGCGAGGCCGTGCTCGGCCTGGTGGCGATGAAGGAAGCGCTGGAAGATCCGGCCCGTCTGCTGTTCGACATCTGAGGACGACGCCATGAGCAATCAATTCGACGTCGTCGTCATCGGTGGCGGCCCCGGCGGCTACATCGCCGCCATCCGTGCCGCCCAGCTGGGCTTCAACACCGCCTGCATCGACGAGTGGAAGAACGACAAGGGCGGACCGGCGCCGGGCGGCACCTGCACCAACGTGGGCTGCATTCCAGCAAGGCGCTGCTGCAGTCGAGCGAGCACTTCGACCATGCGGGGCATGCACTTCGCCGATCACGGCATCGGTCTCAAGGACCTGAGCATCGATGTGGCGAAGATGCTCGAGCCGCAAGGACAACGGTCGTCAAGCAGAACAACGACGGCATCCTGTACCTGTTCAAGAAGAACAAGGTGACGTTCTTCCACGGTCGCGGTTCGTTCGCCAAGGCAGCCGCAGGGCGGCTACGAGATCGCCGTGGCCGGCGACAAGCCTGCCAGCCTGACGACCACGCACGTGATCGTCGCCACCGGTTCGAGTGCCGCGCTCACTGCCCGGCGCGGCGTTCGACGAAGTCGAGCATCCTCAGCAACGACGGCGCGCTTCGAATCCCGGCCGTGCCCAAGACTCTGGGCGTGATCGGCTCGGGCGTGATCGGGCTGGAGATGGGGTCGGTGTGGCGTCGTCTGGGCGCGCAGGTGACGGTGCTCGAAGCGCTGCCCACCTTCCTCGGCGCCGTCGACGAGCAGATTGCCAAGGAGGCGCACAAGGCCTTCGCCAAGCAGGGTCTCAAGATCGAGCTCGGGGTCAAGATCGCGGAGATCAAGAGCGACAAGAAGGGGGTCACCGTGACCTACGCCGATGCGAAGGGAAAGGCGCAGACCCTGGCGGTGGACAAGCTGATCGTGTCCATCGGTCGTGTGCCCAACACCACGGGACTGAACGCGGAGGCGGTCGGCCTCAAGCTCGACGAACGTGGCGTTCATCGCCGTGGACGACGAGTGCCGCACCAACCTGCCCAAGGTCTGGGCGGTGGGCGACGTGGTGCGTGGTCCGATGCTCGCGCACAAGGCCGAGGAGGAGGGCGTGGCGGTGGCCGAGCGCATCGCTGGCCAGCACGGCCACGTCAATTTCAACACGATTCCCTGGGTGATCTACACCAGCCCGGAGATCGCCTGGGTGGGCCAGACCGAGCAGCAGCTCAAGGCAGCAGGCCGGGCCTACAAGGCAGGAACCTTTCCCGTTCCTCGCCAATGGCCGGGCGCGGGCGCTGGGCGACACCACCGGCATGGTCAAGTTTCTGGCCGACGCGGCCACCGACGAGATCCTGGGCGTGCACATCGTCGGACCGATGGCGAGCGAGCTGATTGCCGAGGCGGTGGTGGCGATGGAATTCAAGGCGAGCGCCGAAGACATTGCACGCATCTGCCATGCCCACCCGAGTCTGAGCGAAGCGACCAAGGAAGCGGCCCTCGCGGTCGACAAGCGCACGCTCAACTTCTGATCGCGCGATCGGCATGGGCGTGCGTCAGCTCTACGAGACCACGCTCGCCGAGCGTGGCTTCGTGGCAGACCCTTCGCAGCTGCACGCCGTGGCAGCACTGGAGCGCTGCGAGAACGATTGGATCGACTACAAGGCGAGGCGCAGCCATGCGCTGGCGAAGCTGCTGAGCCGCCCGACGATTCCGCGCGGCGTCTACATGCATGGCGGTGTGGGCCGGGGCAAGAGCTTCCTCATGGACTGCTTCTTCCAGTCCGTGCCGTTGACCCGCAAGACGCGGCTGCACTTTCACGAGTTCATGCGCGAGGTGCACCGCGAACTCGCCGAACTCAAGGGTGTCGTCAACCCATTGCAGGAGCTCGGTGCGCGGATCGCCAGGCGGCATCGACTGATCTGTTTCGACGAGTTTCACGTGGCCGACGTGACCGACGCGATGATCCTGCACCGGCTGCTCGAGTCGATGTTCGAGAACCGGGTCAGCATCGTCACCACATCCAATTTCCACCCCGACGACGCTCTATCCGAACGGCTTGCACCGTGACCGCATCATGCCGGCCATCGAACTGCTCAAGTCGAAGCTCGAAGTGATCAGCGTCGACAACGGCACGGACTACCGCCATCGCACGCTCGAGCAGATCTCGACCTACCACTGTCCGCTCGGACCCACGGCTGATGCCGCCATGACCGAGGCCTTCGAGCGGCTGGCCGAATCGCAGGACGAGGACCCGGTGCTGCGCATCGAGCACCGCGAAGTGCCGGCGAGGCGCCGGGCCGGCGGTGTGGTGTGGTTCGACTTCAAGACGCTGTGCGGTGGGCCTCGATCGCAGAACGACTACCTCGAACTGGCCTCGCAGTTCCACACCGTGTTGCTGTCCGGACGTGCCGCAGATGCCGCCTCGCCTGGCTTCGGAAGCGCGCCGCTTCACCTGGCTGGTGGACGTGCTCTACGATCGGCGCGTCAAGCTGATCCTGTCGGCGGAAGTGCCGCCTGAGCAGCTCTACACCGAAGGTCCGCTGGCGCACGAGTTTCCCCGCACCGTGTCGCGACTTGCTGAGATGCAGTCGGCGGAGTTCCTGGGGTTGGCGAGACGGACGGTCGATACTTCGCTGACATGAACCGTGGCTGCTGCGCCAAGCGACTTCGCTGGCTGCCCCTGCGGGCTCTGTTGTACGCCTTGGCCTGGACGGCGGGCTGGCACGGCGATCGCGCAGGAGTCGGGGCGCCCGGCGGTCGAACGCCGCCGCATCGCCGAACAGCAGACACAGGCTCGAGCGCTCTTCGCGCAGGAAGAACGCGAGTGTCAGGAGCGATTTGCGGTGACGGCCTGTGTCGATGAAGCCGCGCAAGCGGCATCGCGACGCGATGGCTGCCCTGAGCCGCCAGGCGACTGTGCTGGATGAAGCGGAGCGCCGGCAACGCGCCGCCCTGCGAGCGCAGGCGATTCGCGACACATCAGCACCGAAGCGACTCGCCAACGCCTGCCCAACGCAGCCGTGCGCGCGAGCCGCGATCAAGTTCTTCGAGAGTGCCAGCCGAGACCCGCGGCAACCACGGTCACGTCCAAGTCGGCAGAGTCGTCGCGCGGCACTGTCTGCGATCCGCAACGCGAAGTCGCGTGAAGCACGCAGTCGAACCACGCTTCCAAGCCCGCCAGACCGCAGCCAAGGAACACCGGGAGGCCGCGGAGCGGCGCGGCAGCGCAACGGCAGAAGAACCGGAGCCCCGCAGCGCCGCTGCCGACACCTCCCGCTGCCGACGCGCTGAGCCAAGGGCGCCACGCCCTGCCGGGCCCCGGTCGCGTCAGACCGCGAGCTCAGTCGAGGGCCTCGACCCGCACCAGCGCGAGCGAGAGGTTGTCGCCGCCGCCACGGGCGCGCTGACGCGCCTTGCTGACCAGCATCTCGCTGGCCTCGCGCGGCGGCAGGGCGTGCACGATGGCGCCCAGCTCGCGAGGGGTGAAGTAATGCCACAGGCCGTCGCTGCACGCCAGCACGCTGTCGCCCACTTCGAGGCGGTCGACGCGCCCGTGCGCGATCGGTGGGTCCTGGTGCGTGCCCAGGCAGCCGGTCAGCAGGTTGGACTGCGGATGGCTGTTGGCTTCTTCTTCGCTGATCGGCCTTCGGCGACGAGGCGCTGGACGTAGGAGTGGTCCACGGTGCGCGACACCATCTCGGCAGCGCGGAAGTGGTAGACGCGCGAGTCGCCCGCATGCACGATGTGGCACTCGCGCGACGGGCTGATGATGAACGCGGCCACCGTGCTGTGCGGCTCTTCTTCGGCCGTGATCGCGGTCAGCTTGATCATCAGGTGCGCTTCGAGCACCAGCTGCTTGAGCGCTTCGGCAGTGTCGTCGCGGCTCGGCGCGAAGCGCTCGAAGATCTGCTGGGCGGTCAGGATGACCTGGTCGGCCGCCTTGCGGCCGCCGCTCTTGCCGCCCATGCCGTCGGCCAGCACACCCATCACGCAGCCCGGCACCCGGTGGTGCGGGAGGATCTGGACCTGGTCCTGCTGGTAGGCGCGGTCGCCCGGTGGATGCCGGTGGCGGCGGAAAGGCGGTAGCCTGACGCTCGTGATGCTCATGATCGAAAACTATAATCCGATCAACCTCTGCCGCACGAGGCCAAAAACGCGACTAAGTCGCGCGTCGATGGACAACAACCTGCATTCCCTGCCGCGGCGCCTGATCGAGCTGCGCATCGAGCACGCCGACCTGGACAGCCTGATCGACCAGGCCGCCATCGAACAGCCTGCCGACGAACTGGCGGTGCGGCGCCTCAAGAAGCGCCGGCTGCTGCTGCGCGACCAGATCAGCCCGCCTCGAGGCCCAACTCGACCCGCCCGAGCCGGCATGAGCGGCTCCGCGCGCTCCCGATCCCTGATCGCCGCCGCGCGGGCGATGCGCCTGTCAGCGCGGCGGCGCGCTGGCGCGCGCCACGATCCGCAGCACGTCGAGCGCGAAGTGCAGCTGAGATGGCCGCAGGCCGTGGCCGCGCGCCATCGAGATGCGCGGCGCATTGGTGGCCGAAGCGGGAACGGGGGTCGGCAAGACCTTTGCCTACCTCGTGCCGACCCTGCTGAGCGGCGCACGCGCGCTGCGTGAGCACAGCCACCAAGAGCCTGCAGGACCAGCTCTTCCTGCGCGACCTGCCGCGGCTGCGCGACGCGCTGCAGTTGCCGGTGTCAGCGTGGCGCTGCTCAAGGGGCGCGGCAGCTACCTGTGCCTGCACCGCATGAAGCAGGCCCGCCAGTCGGCACAGCTGCCCGACCGCTGGGCGGTGCGCACCCTGGCCAAGGTGGAGCAATGGTCGCAAGGCCACGGTCAGCGGCGACCTGGCCGAACTCGACGGCCTGGACGAGCGCAGCAGCGTGATCCCGCTGGTCACCTCGACGCGCGAGAACTGCCTCGGGCCGGAATGCGCCGAGTTTCGCCGCTTGCCACGTGGTCAAGGCGCGCCGTGATGCCATGGCGGCCGACCTGGTGGTGGTCAACCACCACCTCTTCTTTGCCGACATGGCGCTGCGCGACACCGGCGTGGCCGAGCTGCTGCCCAGCGTCGAAGTGGCGGTGTTCGACGAAGCGCACCAGCTCGCCGAGGCCGGCGTGCAGTTTCTCGGCACCATGCTGGGCACGGTCCAGATGCTCGACTTCGCCCGCGACCTGCTGGGTGTCGGTCTGCAGCAGGCGCGTGGTCTGGCGCCCTGGCAAGACCTTGCGGCGGGGTGCGAACGGGCGGCGCGCGAGCTGCGCCTCGCTGCGGCCGGCGCGTCGCGCGAGGTGCGCGGCACGCTCAAGCTGCGCTGGAATGAACGCAGCGGGCGTGCTGAGTTCGCAGCGGCGCTGGCCGATGTGGCAGGCGCCGGCGCCGCCGCGCTCCAGGCGCTGGAGCACCGTCAGCGAGCTGTCGCCCGACTTCACGAAGCTGGCCGAGCGCGCCACGCAGCTGGTGCAGCTGGCCGAGCGTTTCGGCGTCCGCTGCGGCCGTCGGACAGCGTGCGCTGGATCGACGTCGTCGCCGCACCAGGTGCGCCTGGTCGAGTCGCCGCTGGACATTCGCGAAGCCTTGCGCGAGCAGATGGCGCTGAGTCCGAAGGCCTGGGTGTTCACCTCGGCCACGCTCGGCGACGACGAGCGGCTGCGCTGGTTCACCGAGTCGGCCGGCCTGGAGGACGCGCGGACGCTGCGCGTGGGCAGCCCGTTCGACTATGCCGGCCCACGCGCGTCTGTACGTGCCGCGCGGCGTTCCCCAAGCCGAACGAGCCGTCGCATGCCACTGAGGTGGCGCGCGCTGGCGGCCCGTTGCGCGCCTGGCGCTGGGCGGCCGCAGCTTTCGTGCTGACCACCACCTTGCGCGCGCTGCAGGCGATTGGCGAGCAACTGCTCGCAGGAGTTCGATGCCCAGGGCGTCGGACATCCAGGTGCTGCGTGCAGGGTCAGGCGCCCAAGCGCCAGCTGATGCAGCAGTTCCTGGCCGAGCCGCGCTCGGTGCTGGTGGGCTCGCAGAGCTTCTGGGAAGGCATCGACGTGCCGGGCGATGCGCTGCAGTGCGTGCTGATCGACAAGCTGCCCTTTCCGCCGCCGAACGATCCACTCGTCGAGGCGCGCGTCCAGCGGCTCGAGGCCGAAGGCCGCAATGCGTTCGCCGACTACTTCGTTGCCGAGGCCGCGGTGTCGCTCAAGCAGGGCGCCGGACGCCTGATCCGAAGCGAAACCGATCGCG
Organism: uncultured beta proteobacterium; assembly: GCA_963739925.1. GTDB lineage: Bacteria > Pseudomonadota > Gammaproteobacteria > Burkholderiales > Burkholderiaceae_C > CAVUBY01. The sequence continues at coordinate 97,371 of CAVUBY010000005.1, forward strand.
GGCTGCTGGTGGTGTGCGACCCGCGCCTGGCGGCCATGGACTACGGCGCCGGCTGCGGCAGGCCTTGCCGCCGATGGGCCGGCTTGCCACCGAGGCCGAGGCACTCAGCTGGCTCGGTGAGCTCAGCGCTGGCGCGCGCGCCTGGGCGGACTGAGCCGTCTGCGCTGAATCACCAGAACTGCCACCAGGCCCGCTTGGGTCCGCTGGGATGCCCTCGACGGCGAATGTGCTGTTCGGGAAGTTCTGCTTCAGCACCCGGTTGGCATCGTCGCGCAGATCGGTCGAGGCCGAGCCGGTCGTAGCTCTGCACCATGATGAACAGCGCTTCTTCGGCCGAGGCGAGGTGCTGGAACTCCTGCACCGCCTGCTGGGCGCGGTTGGCCGCGGCCACGAAGGCGCCGCGCCGGAAGTAATAGCGCGCCACATGCACCTCGTATGCGGCCAGCGAGTTGACGATGTAGTTCATGCGCGCGCGTCGCGTCTTCGGCGTAGATCGACTGCGGGAACTGCTCGACCAACTGCTTGAACGACTGGTACGAATCGCGCGAGGCCTGCTGGTCGCGCTCGGACAGGTCCTGGCGCGACAGGTTGCCCAGGATGCCCGAGGTTGTCGTTGAAGTTGACCACGCCCTGCAGGTACAGCGCATAGTCGAGTGCCGGGCTGGTGGGGTGCAGCTTGACGAAGCGCTCGAGCGAGCGACAGGGCCTGCGCCTTTCGCCGGTCTTGTAGGCGACGTGGGCGCGGTCGAGCTGCGCCTGCTGCGCCAGCAGCGTGCCGGCGGCGCGGCCCTCGAGGCGCTCGAGCAGTTTGCTGGCCCGCTCGTAGTTGCCGACGTCAGCCTCTTCCTTGGCCTCTGAATACAATTTCTCGGCAGACCACTGGGCGGTCTCGTCCTTCGGCGGTCGAACTGCAGCCGCGACAGTCCGACCATCAGCGACGACGGCGATCAGCGTGGCACGCGCCACGCGGCGCAGCCTGCATTTCACATTCATGGGCCTGAGGCGTCACCCGCAGCGGCGCCGTCCTGTCAGAAAAATGATCGCAGAGTATAGGGCGCCGAGTACCGCGGCCTGCCGAGCGGACCCGACGACGACGTGCGACGGGACGCTCGAAGAGGCTGAACGCCTTGGGACGCCGAGCCCGAGCGCCGTCGGGCTCATGTGTCCGCGGAGCTGCACGGCCAGCGGCTGGACAAGGCGGTGGTGGCACTGGCCAGCGAGTTCTCGCGCAGCCACCTGCAGTCGCTGATCGAGCGGGGCATGCGTCTGGCTCGATGGCGAGCGCAGCCACTACGCCGTCGCGCAAGGTGCGCGCCGGTCAGCGCGTCGAAGTCGAACTGCGTGCCCACAGCCGAGAGCCAGGCCTTCCGGCCCGAAGCCATGGCGCTCGACGTCGTGCACGAGGACGAGCACCTGCTGGTGATCGACAAGCCTGCCGGGCTGGTGGTCCACCCGGCCGCGGGCAACTGGTCGGGCACGCTGCTCAACGGGCTGCTGGCCCACCACGCCGGCGCAGCGAGGCTGCCGCGTGCGGGCATCGTGCACCGGCTCGACAAGGACACCTCGGGCCTGATGGTGGTGGCCAAGACCTTGCCGGCGATGACCGCGCTGGTGCGCGCCATCGCCGCGCGCGAGGTGCATCGGCAGTACCTCGCGATCGCGCACGGCGAAATGGCAGCCGAGGACGTGTCGCATCGACGCGCCGATCGGCCGCGACCCGCAGTCGCGCGTGCGCATGGCGGTGGTGGGTCATGGCAGGCCGGCCGCGCACCGATGTGCATCGTGCTCGCGCGTCGACGCCAGGGATTCAGCGCGCTGCGCGTGCACCCTGCACACCGGGCGCACGCACCAGATCCGCGTTCACCTGGCATCACGAGGGCATCCGCTGGTTGCCGATGCCGTGTACGGCGGCGCGGCGGCGCTTGGGCTCATGCGCCAGGCCCTGCATGCTCAGCGGCTGGCGTTTGCCCACCCGATCGACGGCGAGCCGATGCGATTCGACAAGGCGCCACCGGCCGACCTCGCGACGGCGCTGCCAGCGTCTGGATGCAAGCGGTGACAGCTCGAAGCCGCCGAGCCACGCGGGTTGGGTACAATGCAGCGCAAACCTGATCGCTCCGACTTGCCGCCCCGCCACGCCGCTCCCAGTGCCGCGGTCTGGCAGACGCAGACCGGTCAGAAGCCGGGTGCGCCGAGGATGCACGCCGCGGGTTCGAACCCGAGACAGCGTCCTCCATTTCCAGCCGCGACTTCCATCGCCGCACCGCATCGCACGTGTGCCGTGCGTCGGGATCGCAGCCGGCCCGAAGCGATCACCTGCGCCATGGTCTGCCGGCGCACACCGGCCGAGGATTGAGACAAGGTCCATGAACACACCGGATGCGAAGCGCGTCCTCGAGACGGCGCTGATCTGCGCGAGCCAGCCGCTGCCCCTGCGCGACATGCGCGCGCTGTTCGCCGACGAGATCGGCCCCGACACCCTGCGCTCGCTGCTCGACGAGCTGGCCGCGCGACTGGGAAGGCCGCGGCGTCGAACTGGTGTCGCTGGCCAACGGCTGGCGCTTCCAGAGCCGGCCCGAGATGCGCGAGTACCTCGACCGGCTGCAACCCCGAGAAGCCGCCGAAGTATTCGCGTGCCGTGATGGAAACGCTGGCGATCATCGCCTACCGCCAGCCGGTGACGCGCGGCGACATCGAGGACATCCGCGGCGTGACGGTGTCGAGCCAGATCGTCAAGCAGCTCGAGGACCGCGGCTGGGTCGAGGCGATCGGCTACCGCGAGGCACCGGGCCGGCCGGCGCTGCTGGCCACCACACGACAGTTCCTCGACGACCTGGGCCTGTCCAGTCTGGATCAGTTGCCATTGATCGACGGCAGCCCGGCCGCCGGTGCGATGCTGGCCGGGGCGCTGCCCGATCAGCCATCGCTGCTGGATCTGGACCCCTCGTCCGAAGCGCCCGACGCCAACGAGTCTGCCGATTCCGATCCCACTTCCGCACCTGCTCCCGAATCTTCCGCCCCCACGACCGGCGAATCCGCCCCCCCTGCAAGCGAGCCTGCGGCCGATGCCGCACCGATGGAACCCCAAGCATGAACGCTCTTCCCCGACTCTTCGGCCCCCCAGGACGCCGACCCCGCCACCTCCGAGCGTCAAGACGCGGTGGCCGATGAGGCGCCGGCGAAGCTGGCCCGCAAGCGAAGGGCGCCGAAGGTGGTCGCCGAGGCGTCTGCCGCTGACGCGGTGTCGCTGGCCGCGGATATCGCCCGCGAGCCTTCGCCGGTAACGGCCGAATCGATGCCTGCCCCGCAGTCTGTGGCCGCACGTCCCGTTGCCGAGGCCGCGCCAGCGTCGGGCGGCGATGTCGCGAGCCAGGAAGCTCGCGTCCAGCGCCCGAAAGGATCTGACACGGACGGCGAGGGCGATGCGTAGGCAGGGTGCCGATGCAGTGTCGGGAGGTGAACCTGATGAACCTGGTGAACCCGGACCGCGCAGCCGCCGCCGGCGCCGCGATCGGCGTCGTGGCGAGCGTGCGGACCGCCCCGAAGGTGCGCCCGGCGAGGTCGGGACGGTGCTGGCACCCCAGGCCGCGGCGGCCGCCAAGGTGGGCGAGGTGTTCGCAGAGGTGCTTTCCGGCGCTTTCGACGTTGAAGAGTCCGCTGCCGAGCTCACCGACGCCGGACTGGTTGATGCCGATGTGGGCGCACCGACCGAAAACCAACTCGAGTCGGCTGGCGACCTCGAGGTTGCGGCCGAAGGCGAATCGCAGACGCCCAAGCGGGTGCTGGCCCCGGAGTCCGACGCGCCCAAGCTGCACAAGGTGCTCGCGCAATCGGGCATCGGCTCGCGCCGCGACATGGAAGACATGATCACCGAAGGCCGCATCACCGTGAACGGCGAGCAGGCGCACGTGGGACAGCGCATCTCCTTCGGGGATCGCATCGCGCTGGACGGAAAGCCGGTCAAGGTGCGCATCATGCCGCCGCCGCCGCGCATCATTGCCTATCACAAGCCGGTGGGCGAGGTCGTGACGCACGACGATCCGCAGCAGCGCCCGACAGTGTTCCGTCGCCTGCCGCGCCTCCCGCAGGGCAAGTGGCAATCGGTGGGACGACTGGACATCAACACCGAGGGCCTGCTGCTCTTCACCAACTCCGGTGAACTCGCCAATCAGCTCATGCACCCGCGATTCGGCGTCGAGCGCGAGTACGCCGTGCGAGTGCTCGGCACACTCGATGCCGAGAACAAGGCCAAGCTGCTCGAAGGCGTGGAGATCGAAGGCCAGTCCGCGGCCTTCCGGTCCATCGAAGACGGGGGTGGCGAGGGCGCCAACCACTGGTACCGCGTCGTCATCACGGAAGGCCGCAATCGAGAGGTCCGCAAACTGTTCGATGCAGTGGGCCTGACCGTGAGCCGGCTGATCCGCATCCGCTACGGCACCGTGGTGCTTCCCCGCGGTCTCAAGCGCGGCGTCTGGGTGGATCTGGACGACAGACGACGTTCGCACGATCCGCCGACTTGCCCAGGGCGGTCAGAGCCGCCAGGGCGAGCGCGGCGAACCACGCCCGAATGAGCGAGGCAACGATCGCGGCAACGATCGTGCGGGTGGCCGCAACAAGCCACGCCAGGACCGCAATGGCGGACGTCCGAATGACCGTGGCCCGGGCGGCGCAGCGCAACCCGCAGGCACCGCGCCCGCCGCGACCCGGACGCGCGACTGCCCGAAGCGCGCGACTTCGACGATGATGCCGAGTTCGACATCGATCCGATGAACATCCCCAATCCGCTCGAGCAGACCTTCGACAAGCGCTTCGTCCAGAACCCGCGCAGCCCGGCCGGCGGCAGGGGCTTCGGGCGCGGCGGCGGTGGATTCGGTGCCGGGGGCAGTGCGCCGGCGCCCAGCGGTTCCAAGAAGGGGGGCGGCCCCAAGCAGCCCGATCCGATGCAGACCTCGGTGGGCTACATCGGCGCCGACGCTTTCCATCGAAAGAATCGCGGCGGCGGTGGTGGGGGCCGCGGAGGCAACCGGGGCGGCGGAGGCGGTGGTGGCTACGGCGGCTTCGGTGGCGGAAACACCGGCGGCGGTGGGGGCGGTACGCCGAGGCCGCTGACGCGGTTTGTCGCCACGCGAAGGCGTTCCGCAGGGCGCCCAGGCTAGAATGCAAAACTTTGCCAAGTCATTGATTCAGGAGAAAAAAACATGGCGCAAGAACGCACGTTGTCGATCATCAAGCCCGATGCCGTGGCCAAGAATGTGATCGGCCAGATTTATGCCCGCTTCGAAGGTGCCGGACTGAAGGTCGTGGCCGCGAGGATGGCCCACCTCTCGCGCGGCGAGGCCGAGGCCTTCTATGCCGTGCACAAGGCGCGTCCGTTCTTCAAGGATCTGGTGGAGTTCATGATCTCCGGCCCGGTGATGATCCAGGTGTTGCGAAGGCGAGAGGCGCGATTGCGAAGAACCGCGAACTGATGGGTGCCACCGATCCGAAGAAGGCCGAGAAGGGAACCATCCGCGCCGACTTCGCCGACAGCATCGACGCCAACGCCGTGCACGGTTCCGACGCGCCCGAGACCGCTGCGGTCGAGATCGCCTTCTTTTTCTCCGGGATGAACGTCTATTCGCGCTGAGTGCGCGAAGGCGCCTCGAGCGACAGGCTGGGCACGCACGTGGTGAACCTGCTGGAGTTCGACCGGGACGGCCTGGCTGCCTACTGCGAAAGTCTGGGCGAGAAGCGGTTTCGCGCCACGCAGCTGTTCCGCTGGATCCACCTGAAGGGCGCAGCGGACTTCGATTCGATGTCCGACCTCGCCAAGTCCTTGCGCGACAAGTTGCGTGGCGTGGCACAGGTTGCAGGCTTGCCGGTGGTCAGCGAACACGTGTCCTCGGACGGCACCATCAAGTGGCTGTTCGACGTCGGTGCGGGCAACGCGATCGAGACGGTGTTCATTCCCGAGGAGGACCGCGGCACGCTGTGCATCTCGTCTCAGGCGGGTTGTGCGGTGGGCTGTCGCTTCTGCTCTACCGGGCACCAGGGCTTCAGTCGCAACCTGAGCACGGCGGAGATCGTGGCCCAGCTCTGGCATGCCGAGCACCAGCTGCGGCGCCGGTTTGAGCTGCCGGACGGTGAGCGCGTCATCAGCAACGTCGTGATGATGGGCATGGGTGAGCCGCTGCAGAACTATGCCGCGCTTGTCCCGGCACTGCGCACGATGCTCGACGACCACGGCTACGGCCTGTCGCGCCGGCGTGTGACCGTGTCCACCTCCGGCGTGGTGCCCATGATCGAGCGGTTGCGCGACGATTGCCCGGTGGCTCTCGCGGTGTCACTGCATGCGCCCAACGATGCATTGCGCAGCGATCTGGTGCCGCTCAACCGCAAGTACCGGCTGGCCGAGTTGCTGGCCGCCTGCCGGAGCTACATCAGCGCCGCGCCGCGCGACTTCATCACCTTCGAGTACTGCATGCTGGACGGGGTCAACGACAGCGAGGCCCACGCGCGTGAGCTGATCGAGCTGGTCGCTTCCGGCGGCCCGCACGCAGTCCCCTGCAAGATCAACCTCATCCCGTTCAATCCGTTCCCGCAGTCTGGATTGGTGCGCTCCTCGCAAGAGCGGGTCACGGCTTTCGCGCGCCAGCTTCAGGCGGCCGGCGTGGTCACGACGGTTCGCAAGACGCGCGGCGATGACATCGACGCGGCCTGCGGGCAACTGGCCGGCGAGGTGCAGGACCGCACCCGGATCGTGGAACGAAAACAACGTGTGACGATCCATGCGATGCGGCCGCCCGCCGTCGAGAGCCAGAAGATCGATGCACAGGAGACCAATGCATGATTGCTGCCCGCAGGTGGGCTGCCACGGTTGCCGGGTTCATGGCGGTGAGCGGTGGTGTTTCTGTCGGGCTGCTCGACGACCGTATCGACCACGTCGGGGCCGGTCAGCGAAGTCACGCCCGGCCACGGCGGCGAACGAAGCGGCCGACCGTGACCGCCGCGCTCGCGCGCGCCTTGAGCTGGCCTCGGCCTACTTCGGGCGTGGCCAGATGGACATCGCGCTGTCCGAGGTCAAGCTGGCGCTCGAGGCGGATCCCAACATGGGACCGGCGCACAATCTGCGCGGTCTGATCTACGGCAATCTGGGCGAAGCCGGTCTGGCGGAGGAGAGCTTCAGGCGAGCGTTGACGATCAACGCCCGCGACAGCGATGCCCTGCAGAACTACGGCTGGTTCCTGTGCACGCAGAAGCGCTATGCGGAAGGGCAGGCGCAATTCACGACTGCCCTGGCGATCCCGCAGAACCGAATCAACCCGCGCATCTACCGAACCCTGGGTGTCTGCCAGAACATGGCCGGACAATGGGCCGAGGCGGAGAACAGCCTGCAGCGTGCCATCGACATCGAGCCGAACAACCCCGCCACCGCGTTCAATCTGGCCGAGGTGCTTTACCGTCGGGGCGACTATGAGCGCGCCCGCTTCTACATCCGCCGGGTGAACAGCCAGCAAGGTGTGATGAACGCGCAGACCCTGTGGCTGGCCGTGCGCATAGAAAAGAGACTGGGCAACCAGAGCGGCGTTCGCGAACTCGGCAATCAGCTGCGTGAACCGTTACCGCGAGTCCGCGCGAGGCACGGTCGTTCGAGCGAGGGCAGTTCGATGACTGAGCACACGCCCGCCGCGGGCGCTGCCGACAAGGCACTGCCGCCGCGCCGGGGTCCAGCGCGGGTTCGCTGCTGCGACAGGCTCGGCAGGCGCAGGGCCTGCACATTGCTGCACTGGCAGCCGCCATCAAGGTGCCGCCGCGCAAGCTCGACGCGCTCGAGAACGACCGCTACGACGAACTGCTCGACGCCACCTTCACGCGCGCCCTCGCGCAGACCGTCTGCCGCACGCTGAAGATCGATCCGGCGCCGGTGCTGGCGCTGTTGCCGCTGCCGCCCGGACATCGGCTCGAGAATGTGGCCGAGGGCATCAACGCACCGTTCCGCGAGCGCCCCGGTCTTGAAGTCACCGACGGGTGGAGCCTGCTGCGCGCGCCGGCGGTCTGGGGGCCGCTTTGATCGTGATCGCTGCGGCGCTGGTGTTCTTCCTACCGCGCGATATCTTCACCGTCTCCGTACCCGCAGCCAGTGTGCCGGCCTCGACCACGCCTGAAGCGTCTACCGCGCGCCCCGGTGCCGTCCCAGGGGCCGTCGTGGCCGCGCCGTCGCCGACGGGCAGCGCGCCGTCGACGGTGATCGAGACGGTGCATTCGTGCCCCGGTTCTGTCGGCCATCGATGCAGCCAGCGCGCCGATCCGCCGGTCCGCCAGCGGTCGCCGGGCGCGCTGCAGTTGCGGGCCACGGCCGAGTCGTGGATCGAAGTGCTTGATGCGCGCGGTCAGACGCTGATGTCGCGCTCGCTGCAGCCTGGCGAAACGGTGGGGCTGGACGGCGCGATGCCGTTGCGCGTGACCGTCGGCAACGCCGGCGGCAACCGAAGTCACCTTTCGCGGCAAGTCCCTGGAGCTGAGCGCCGTACACCGCGACAACGTGGCCCGCCTGGAGTTGAACTGATGAGCACGCAGAGCGATCCCGCGACTCGCCGACTTCATCGAACCCGCGCGGCCGGCCAGCGCGCCACTCGCACCAGGCGCGGTGCGCTGGGGCTCGCGTGTCGTCACCGTCGGTGGCGGCGCGCCGGTGCGAGTGCAGTCGATGACCAACACCGACACCGTCGACGTCGATCGGCACGGCGATCCAGGTCAAGGAACTGGCCATCGCCGGCTCCGAGATGGTGCGCATCACCGTCAACACGCCCGAGGCCGCGCAGGCCGTGCCGCACATCCGCGAGCAGCTCGACCGCATGGGCATCGACGTGCCGCTGGTCGGCGACTTCCACTACAACGGCCACCGCCTGCTGACCGACTATCCCGGCCTGCGCCGAGGCGCTTCAGCAAGTACCGCATCAACCCCGGCAACGTGGGCAAGGGCGACAAGGGCGACCGCCAGTTCGCGCAGATGGTCGAGGTGGCGGCCCGGTACGACAAGCCGGTGCGCATCGGCGTCAACTGGGGCAGTCTCGACCAGGAACTGCTGGCGCAGCTGATGGACGAGAACGCCAGGCTGCCCGAGCCGCACGAGCCGCAGCAGATCATGTACCGCGCGATCATCATGTCGGCGATCGCAGTCGGCCCGGCGCGCCGAGGCAATCGGCCTGCGCGCCGGACCAGATCATCCTGTCGTGCAAGATGTCGCGGCGTGCAGGACCTGGTGAGCGTGTACCGCGCGCTCGGCCAGGCGCTGCGACTACGCGCTGCACCTGGGCCTGACCGAAGCCGGCATGGGCACCAAGGGCACGGTGGCCTCGACGGCGGCCGCTCTGGCGCTGCTGCTGCAGGAGGGCATCGGCGACACCATCCGCGTCTCGCTCACGCCGCAGCCCGGCGAGGCGCGCACCCAGGAGGTGGTGGTGGCGCTGGAGATCCTGCAGTCGCTCGGCCTGCGTGCGTTCAATCCGAGCGTGACCGCCTGTCCCGGGCTGCGGCCGCACCACCAGCACCACGTTCCAGGAGCTGGCCAAGCAGATCGACGACTTCCTGCGTGCGCAGATGCCGGTGTGGAAGGCGCGGTACCCCGGTGTCGAGACCATGAAGGTCGCGGTGATGGGCTGCATCGTCAATGGCCCGGGCGAGAGCAAGCATGCCGACATCGGCATCAGCCTGCCGGGCACCGGCGAGGCGCCGGCCGCGCCGGTGTTCATCGACGGCGAGAAGGCGCTGACCCTGCGCGGCGAGGGCATCGCCGCAGGAGTTCCACGCGCATCGTCGAGAAGCTACATCGAGAAGCGCTTCGGCGCCGCGACCGCAACGCCTCCGAAGCGCACGCCTGACCGACCCACGCCTGCGTCGTGGCGCGCCACGCCGGCAGCATGGGCCGCATCGACCGTGATCACCATGACCGACTCCAAGCATGGCTGAAACCCTGCATGCCGTCAAGGGCATGAACGACATCCTGCCCGCCGAATCGGCGCGCTGGGAGTGGTTCGAGGACAAGGTGCGCGCGCTGATGGCGGCGCTATGGCTACGCAAACCTGCGCACGCCCGGTGGTCGAGCCCACCGCGCTGTTCGTGCGCGGCCTGGGCGAGGTGACCGACATCGTCGAGAAGGAGATGTACTCCTTCGTGGACTCGATGAACGGCGACAAGCTGACGCTGCGCCCCGAGGCACCGCCGGCATCGTGCGCGCGATGATCGAGCACAACGCGCTGTACAACGGGCCGCTGCGCGTCTGGACCACCGGGCCGATGTTCCGCCACGAGCGGCCGCAGAAGGGCCGCTACCGGCAGTTCCACCAGCTCGACGTCGAGGCGCTCGGACTATGCCGGCCCGGACGTGGATGCCGAGCTGATCCTGATGTGCCGCGCGCTGTGGCGCGACCTGGGCCTGGCGGAGGACGCGACGTGCGCCTGGAGATCAACAGCCTGGGCCAGACGGACGAGCGCCGCGCGCACCGCGACGGCCCTGGTCGCGCTACTTCGAGGCGCATGCCGACGCGCTGGACGAGGACGCCAGGCGCCGCCTGCACAGCAACCCGCTGCGCATCCTCGACAGCAAGAACCCGGCGATGCAGGCGCTGGTCGAAGCGGCGCCGAAGTTGATGGACTTTCTGGGCGACGAGTCGCTGGCGCACTTCGACGCCGTGCGCGCCGTGCTCGATGCGGCGGGCCTGGCCTACCGCGTCAACCCGCGGCTGGTGCGCGGCATGGACTACTACAACCTCACCGTGTTCGAGTGGGTCACCGACCAGCTCGGCTCGCAGGGCACGGTGTGCGGCGGCGGGCGCTACGACGGTCTGTTCGAGCAGCTCGGCGGCAAGCCCACGCCGGCCGTCGGCTTGGGGCATGGGCATGGAGCGCATGCTGCTGCTGCTCGAGGAGCTGGGTCGGCACGTGCCGCCGTCGCAGCGCCGCAGGCCTATGCGGTCGTCGCCGATGCGACCGCTGGCTGCCGCAGGCTGTGACCACTCGAGGCGCTGCGCGCGGCCGGCGTTTCGGTGCGTGCATGAACGCTGGCTTCGGCAGCATGAAGTCGCAGTTCAAGCGCGCTGATGCCAGCGGCGCGCACTACGCGCTGATCTTCGGTGACGACGAGCTGGCGCCGCGGCGAAGTGGCCTGCAAGCACCTGCGCGACGCCGACCGCGCCGCAGCGCAGCCGGGCGCTGGCCGAGGCGCCGCAGTGGGCCGCCGAACTGCTCACCGCATAATCTCGCCTTCGCTCGAAAGACACCCATCGCCATGGCCACGCATCTCGACCTCGAAGAACAAGAACAACTCGACCAGCTCAAGGCGTTCTGGAAGCAGTACGGCAACCTGATCACCTGGACGGTGATCCTGGTCCTGGGCGCGTTCGCGGCCTGGAACGGTTGGAACTGGTGGCAGCGCGACCAGGCCGTGAAGGCCGGCGCGATGTATCGACGAACTCGACCGGCCGCCCAGGCCGGCGACGTCGAGCGCGTGGCCGGCATCTTCAAGGACATGCAGGAGCGCTATCCGCGCACCGCGTTCGCGCAGCAGGCGGGCCTTCTCGCCGCCAAGGTGCAGGTCGAGAAGGGTCAGGCGGAAGCCGCGGCCACCAGCCTGAACTGGGTGTCGGCCAACGCCGTCGAAGCCGAGTACCAGACCGTGGCGCGACTGCGCCTGGCCGGCCTGTTGACCGACCAGAAGAAGTACGACGAAGCCTGAAGCAGCTCGATGGCGCCACCGCCAAGGAGTTCGAAGCGCTGGTGGCCGACCGGCGAGGCGACGTGCTGCTGGCCCAGGGCAAGACCGAAGACGCCAAGGCCGCGTTCACCAAGGCCTGGCAGGCGATGGACCCGACAGGTCGAGTACCGCCGGCTGATCGATGCCAAGTTGACGTCACTCGGCGCGGCGCCGCCGGCCGAGGCGCCCAAGACAGCCGGGGCTGCCAAGTGACGCCAGCCGGTCGTGCATCGATGTGGGCCGGCTCGCGCTGCGCTGCCGCCGCGCTGGCTTTGGGTCTGATGGCGGCTGGCCTGGCCGGCTGCGCGGGCACGGAGAAGCCCAAGCCCACGCCGCTTGGAGCCGCTGACCGCGCAGATCGCGGGCAAGCAGGTCTGGAACCAGCGCATCGACGCGATCTCGTTCCCGCTGGTGGTGGCGGTGAACGCCGGTGTGTTCACGGTCGCAGGTGGCGACGGGACGGTGCTCGCCGTGCAGGCCGACACCGGCCGTGAGGTCTGGCGCACCAGCATCGGCAGCAAGCTCGGTGCGGGGGTCGGCAGCGACGGCCGGTTCGCGGCCGTGGTCACGCGCGATGGCGAACTGGTGGTGCTCGACGCCGGCAAGCAGGTCTGGCGAAAGGACCTGGGCACCCGCGTGACGACTGCGCCGCTGGTGGCGGGCGAGCGCGTGTTCGTGCTGGGTGTGGACCGCACGGTGCACGCCTTCGACGTGCTGGACGGCCGGCGCCTGTGGACCTTCAAGCGCCCGGGCGATCCGCTGACCCTGGCGCAGACCGGCTTGATCACGGCCTACAAGGACACGTTGGTGGTCGGGCCAGGGCAACCGCATGGCAGGGCTCGACCCCTTGCGTGGGGCGGTGCGCTGGGAGGTGGCGCTGGCCACGCCGCGCGGCACGAACGAGGTCGAGCGTCTGGCCGACCTGGTGGGTCCAGTGGCACGCGTCGGCGACGCCCTGTGCGCCCGTGCCTTCCAGGCGGCTGTGGGCTGCGTCGAACGCCGAGCGCGGCAACCTGCTGTGGTCCAAGAACTTCGGCGGCACCGAGGCCATCACCGCCGATGACCAGTTCCTGGTCGGCGGCCGATGCCACCGACCGGTTGTCGGCCTGGCGCGCTTCCAATGGGGAGACGGCCTGGAGCAACGAGCGGCTCAAGTTCCGCGGCCTGAGCTCGCCGCTGATGGTCGGCAAGACGGTCGTGTTCGGCGACAGCGAGGGCCAGGTGCACTGGCTGTCGCGTGACAAGGGCGAGCCGCTGCTGCGCCTGCCGACCGATGGCTCGTCCGTGGCCGCGGCGCCGGTGGTGTCCGGCACGACCATGCTGGTGGTGACGCGCAACGGCGGGCTGTACGCCTTCCGCCCTGAATAGCCCGCCATGAAGCCGGTGATCGCCGTCGTCGGCCGCCCGAACGTCGGCAAGTCGACGCTGTTCAATCGCCTCACGAAGAGCCGCGATGCCATCGTGGCCGACTTCGCCGGCCTGACCCGTGACCGCCACTACGGCGACGGGCGCCTGGGCGAGCATCCGTTCATCGTCGTCGACACCGGGGGCTTCGAGCCCACCGCGGAGTCCGGCATCGTCAAGGAGATGGCCAAGCAGACCCGCCAGGCCGTCGCGGAAGCCGATGCAGTGATCTTCGTGGTGGACGTGCGCAGCCGGCGTGTCGGCGCAGGACCACGACATCGCCCGCTACCTGCGCACCACCGGCAAGAAGGTGGTGCTGGCGGCCAACAAGGCTGAAGGCATGGTGGATTCGCCCCTGCTGGGCGAGTTCTACGAGCTCGGCCTGGGCGAGCCGCATCCGGTGTCGGCGGCGCACGGCCAGGGCATCCGCAGCCTCAGCGAAGCGGCGCTGGCCGACTTCGAGTTCGACGACGAAGCCGCCCGAGCCGCAGGAAGACGCGCCGATCCGGCTGGCCGTGGCGGGCCGGCCGAACGTGGGCAAGTCCACGCTGATCAACACCTGGCTGGGCGAAGAGCGGCTGGTGGCCTTCGACCTGCCCGGCACCACGCGCGACGCGATCACCGTGCCGTTCGAGCGGCAAGGGCAGAAGTTCGAGCTGATCGACACCGCCGGCCTGCGCCGCAAGGGCAAAGTGTTCGAGGCCATCGAGAAGTTCTCGGTGGTGAAGACGCTGCAGGCGATTGCCGAGGCGAATGTCGTGCTTCTGCTGCTCGATGCGACCCAGGGCGTGACCGACCAGGATGCGCACATCGCCGGTTACATCCTCGAAAGCGGCCGGGCGGTGGTGCTGGCCGTCAACAAGTGGGATGCGGTGGACGACTACCAGAAGCAGACGCTGCAGCGCTCGATCGAGCAGCGCCTGGCGTTTCTGAAGTTCGCGCCCCTGCTGCACATCTCCGCCCAGAAGCGGCAGGGACTGGGGCCGGTGTGGAAGGCCATTGCCGATGCCCACGCCTCCTCCATCCGCAAGCTGCCCACGCCGGTGCTGACCCGGCTGCTCCAGGACGCGGTGGAACACCAGACGCCCAAGCGGGCGGGGGCGTTCCGTCCCAAGCTGCGCTACGCCCACCAAGGTGGCATGAATCCGCCGATCATCGTGATCCACGGCAATTCGCTGGAGCATGTGACGGATGTCTACAAGCGCTACCTCGAGGGGCGCTTCCGCGCTCACTTCAAATTGGTGGGGACGCCGTTGCGCATCGAGATGCGGTCGTCGCGCAACCCTTTCGATCCGAAGGACTCCTAGGGTTTCAACGGAGACAGAGAGGTTCGCTGTGTTAAGGTCAAAACCTTCCAACATCCATCACGGAGCATATCGTGAGCAACAAAGGGCAACTTCTACAAGACCCCTTCCTGAACCTGCTGCGCAAAGAGCATGTGCCGGTGTCGATCTATCTCGTCAACGGCATCAAGTTGCAGGGTCACATCGAGTCGTTCGACCAGTACGTCGTCCTGCTGCGCAACACCGTGACGCAGATGGTCTACAAGCATGCCATCTCGACTGTGGTGCCCGGCCGTGCGGTGAACTTCCATACCGCCGAACCGCCCGAGCAGGTTTGAGAGCGTCGATCACCGAACGCCAAGGGCGTCAGGCGCCTTGAGTTCCGGGCACACATCCGGCTCCGGCACGGGGTGGGAGCCTGCCGCGAGCCATCTTGGTTGGGGTGGACTTCGGCGGCGCCGCGCCTTTCGATGCGTCGCTGGACGAATTGGCGTTGCTGGCCGAATCCGCCGGCGACGATCCCGTGGCCCGCATCGTGGCCCGTCGCAAGTCGCCCGACCCGGCGCTGTTCGTCGGTTCGGGCAAGGCCGACGAAATCAAGGCGCTGGTCCAGGGGCACCGGGCCGAGGCGCGTGCTGTTCGACCAGGCACTGTCGCCAGCGCAGCAGCGCAACCTGGAGCGACATCTGGGCGTGGCAGTGGCCGACCGCACGATGCTCATCCTGGAGATCTTCGCTGCCCGGGCGCAGAGCCACGAAGGCAAGCTGCAGGTGGAACTGGCCCGGCTTCAATACCTGTCGACGCGTCTGGTGCGCCGCTGGAGCCACCTGGAGCGCCAGCGCGGCGGTATCGGCAACCGCGGTGGCCCGGGTGAGGCGCAGATCGAGCTCGACCGACGGATGATCGGCGAGCGCATCAAGGCGGTGAAGCAGCGCCTGGAACGCGTCAAGAAACAGCGCAACACCCAGCGCCGGGCTCGGGAGCGGAACCACACCTTCCGTGTCTCGCTGGTCGGCTACACCAACGCGGGCAAGTCGACCCTGTTCAATGCGCTGGTCAAGGCCCGCAGCTACGCTGCTGATCAACTGTTCGCGACACTGGACACCACGACGCGTCAGCTCTATCTGGCGGACGCCGGCCGTGCGGTGTCGCTGTCGGACACGGTGGGTTTCATCCGCGACCTGCCGCACAAGCTGGTGGAGGCTTTTGAAGCCACACTGCAGGAAGCGGCCGACGCTGACCTGCTGCTGCACGTCGTGGATGCGTCCAGCCCGGTGCTCGACGAGCAGATGGACGAGGTGCAGCGCGTGCTTGCGGACATTGGCGCTCGCGATATTCCCCAGATCGTGGTGTTCAACAAGCTCGACCGGCTGGACCCGACGCAGCGCCCGCGCACGGCCAAAGACCTGTTCGAGCTCCCCGGTGGTGTCCAGTGCCCTCGGGTGTTTGTCAGTGCCATCGATGGCACCGGGCTGCCCGAGCTGCGCCAGGCGATCGCCGAAATCGTCGGGGCGGATGCGGGCGCTGGCTTGAATCCAGCACCAACGGCACCAGCTTGCGATGAACCTTCGGCACAGTCGAGTCTCCAAGACGACCCAGGTGCGGGCGATCCCGTTACAGTGCGTGCCGAGCCGGCCCGAACCAGGACCTTCGATTTCAATCCTTCCACATGAGTCAACGGCACGACCCCATGCAATCTTTTGCAACGCGACTGAGCGCCCTGGCGCACGCCGCCCGAATGCTTCTGACCGGCAGCATGCGTGCCTTGATCGGCCGAAACGCCCCCGAACCCGCTGGAGCCCAGGTGTCCCAGGCTGGCCGCAACGACGGCCCGCCGGATCTCGACGAACTCTGGCGTGACTTCAACCGCAAGCTGGGTGGACTGTTCGGTGGCAAGAACAACCCCCCGCGCCCCAGCGGCTCAGGTGATGGCAACGGCGGCGGCCCAAGCGGTGGTGGGCCCAACTTCCAGCCCGACATGAAAAGCGCTGGCATCGGCGCCGGACTGATTGCAGGCGTGGTGGCGCTGATCTGGCTGGGCAGTGGCTTCTTCATCGTTCAGGAAGGTCAGCAGGCGGTCGTCACGTCCTTCGGCCGGTTCAGCCACACGGCGGACGCGGGCTTCCAGTGGCGCATGCCCTATCCCTTCCAGGCACACGAGACGGTGAATGTGACGCAGCTTCGCTCGCGCGAGGTCGGCCGCAACACAGTCGTTCAGGCCACCGGTCTGCGCGACTCGTCGATGCTCACGCAGGACGAGAACATCGTCGACATACGGTTTACGGTGCAGTACCGACTCAAGGACGCGCGAGCCTTCCTGTTCGAGAACCGCGATCCGGAAGAGGCCGTGACGCTGGCGGCCGAGTCGGCGGTGCGCGAGATCGTCGGACGGACCAACATCGACTCAGTGCTCTACGAGCAACGCGATGCGGTGGCGGCTGAACTGGTCAAGTCGATCCAGCTTCAGCTCGATCGGCTCAAGACGGGCGTGATCGTCGTCAACGTCAATCTACAGAGCGTCCAGCCGCCCGAGCAGGTGCAGGCTGCCTTCGAGGACACGCTCAAGGCCGGCCAGGACGGAGACCGCCTCAAGAAGGAAGGTCTCGCCTATGCCAGTGACGTGATACCGAAGGCACAGGGAACGGCCGCGCGTCTGCGCGAGGAGGCCGAGGGCTACAAGTCGAGCGTCATCGCACAGGCCGAGGGTGACGCGCAGCGCTTCAGCCGCGTGCTCACCGAGTACCAGAAGGCGCCAGGCGTAACGCGCGACCGCCTCTACATCGACACGATGCAGCAGGTCTACGCCAATGTCACCAAGGTGATGGTGGACAGCCGCAACAATTCCAATCTGCTGTACCTGCCCCTGGACAAGATCATGCAGCAGGCCAGTGCTGTGGCGGCAACACCAGGTACGCCGGCCGTGGTGCCGCCGACCGGTGACCCGGCGGCGGCTTCGGGCACGGTGGACGTGCGCTCGCGCGATGGCCAGCGCACCCGCGATCGCGACGGTCGCTGAGCATCCGGAAAGAGAAGACAACCATGAATCGCATCGGATTGCTCGTTGGTGGCTTGCTGCTGGCCCTGATGGTGGCCGCTTCCACTCTGTTCATCGTCGATCAGCGCCAGGTGGCGGTGATCTACGCCCTGGGTGAAATCAAGGAAGTGGTGACTGAGCCGGGGCTCAAATTCAAGCTGCCGCCGCCGTTCCAGAACGTCGTGTTCCTGGACCGACGCATTCAAACCCTCGACAGCCCGGATACGCGGCCCATATTCACCGCCGAGAAGAAGAGCCTCGTGATCGATTGGCTGGTGAAGTGGCGAGTCGCCGAACCGCGGCAGTTCATCCGCAACAACGGCGTCGACATTCGTAACCTGGAGACCCGTCTCGCGCCGGTCGTCCATGCGGCTTTCAACGAAGAAGTGACCAAGCGCACTGTGGGTGGCGTGTTGTCTCTGGAGCGTGACAAGGTGATGCAGGACGTGCGCAAGCGCCTGGACGACGATGCCAAGTCCTTCGGTATCGAGATCCTCGACGTGCGCATCAAGCGTGTCGACTTCGTGGCCAACATCACCGACTCGATCTACAGCCGGATGCGCTCCGAGCGCCAGCAGGTCGCGAATCAGCTGCGTTCGACCGGCGGTGCCGAGGGCGAGAAGATCCGCGCCGATGCCGACCGTCAGCGCCAGGTGATCATCGCTGAGGCCTATCGCGATGCCCAGAAGGTCAAGGGCGATGGCGATGCGCGTGCTTCGGCGCTGTTCGCCGAGGCTTTCAGTCGTGATCCACAGTTCGCGCAGTTCTATCGCAGTCTCGAAGCCTACCGGGCGAGCTTTCGCAACAAGTCGGACGTGATGGTGGTCGACCCCAGCAGCGACTTCTTCAAGGCGATGCGCAGCGACGGCTCCACCACAGCGGCCCCTGCCAAGAAGTAAGCGCAAGGCGAGGGCGTGACGTTCGGATTCTGGGATCTCCTGCTCGCGGCTGGCGCCCTGATGCTGGTCCTGGAAGGGCTGCTGCCCTTCCTCAGCCCCGCTGCATGGCGGCGCATGTTTGAACAGGCGACGCGGATGAGTGATGGCCAGATCCGCTTCATCGGGCTGAGCAGCATGCTCATTGGGCTGCTGGCGCTCTGGGCCTTCCAGTCTTGATGGCTCCGCGAAGGCACTGCGGTCGGCCGGTACAATCCGGTTTTTAACACCCCCAGCGTTCCTCCCATGCCTTCTGCTTGGCTGCTGCCCGAGCACATTGCCGATGTGCTGCCTGCACAGGCGAGACACATCGAGGAACTGCGACGGGGCCTGCTCGACATGGCCCGGTCGTTCGGTTGCGAGCTCGTGATGCCGCCCCTGATGGAGCACATCGAGTCGCTGCTGTCGGGCACGGGGCATGACCTCGATCTCAAGACGTTCAAGCTGGTCGACCAGCTCAGCGGCCGCACCCTGGGAATCCGCGCTGACAGCACGCCGCAGGTGGCGCGCATCGACGCGCACCTGCTCAACCGGCCGGGCGTGACCCGCCTGTGCTATTGCGGCCCGGTGCTGCATACGCGTCCGGCCGGCATGCATGCCACTCGAGAGCCGCTGCAGTTCGGAGCCGAGATCTATGGCCACGCGGGCATCGAGGCCGATCTGGAGGTGCAGGATCTGGCCATCGACTGCCTCACGGCGTCAGGCCTGACGGGGATCGCTCTAGACCTCGGAGATGCCCGCATCGTCAAGGCCTTGTTGTCCGGCAGCTCGACGACATCCGCACAGCGCAGCGACATCCACGCAGCACTGGCCTCCAAGGATGTCGCCAGTTTGCGTGAGCTCACCCGCCAGCTGGCGCCCTCGTCGAGGGATGCGCTTCTGGCCTTGACCTCGCTCTACGGGGGCGCCGATGTGCTGGCGGCTGCAGCGCGCGTCCTGCCCCGGCATGCAGCGATCGCTGCCGCGCTGCAGGATCTGGAGGCGCTCGCGCGCCACGCCGGCCAGGCCCATGCGGGGCTCTCGGTTGGTTTCGATCTGGGCGATGTGGGTGGTTCCGGGTACTACAGCGGCGCCAGGTTCGCCATCTATGCGCCGGGCCTGAGCGATGCGATCGCTCGGGGAGGGCGTTACGACGAGGTCGGTGCCATCTTCGGTCGCAACCGACCGGCCGTCGGCTTCAGCCTCGACGTCAAGGAACTGGCCGAACGGGTGACGTCTCAGCGCGGCCGCGCTGCCATCCGGGCCGCCTGGAGCGCCGATGCCGCCTTGCGGGCCGCGGTCCGACACTTGCGCGAACAAGGTGAAACCGTGGTGTGTGTGCTACCGGGGCACGACCACGATGGACAGGAATTCGAGTGCGACCGAGAACTGGTCGCTGTCGAGGGCCGTTGGTTGGTGCGATCGCTCTGAGCGTCCCACCCAGCGGCAGAGCAATATGCAACGAACGAAGAGACGAGAAGA
>CAVUBY010000006.1:0-235482 GCA_963739925.1 uncultured beta proteobacterium
GCTGGATGTCGAACTCGCCGGCCGCCGATCTTCTTGTGCACCCACTGGTGGCTGGGGTTGAAGCGGCGCGTGTGGCCGCACATCGCGACCAGCCCGGTCTTCTTCTGCAGCGTCCACCACGGCCTCGGCGTCGGCGCAGCGCTGTCGGCCAGCGGAATCTCCACCTGCACGTGCTTGCCGGCCTTCAGGCAGGCGAGCGTCTGCGCGGCGTGCATCTGCGTCGGCGTGCACAGGATGACCGCGTCGACTTCCTTGAGCGCCAGGCTGTCGGCGAGATCGGTCGTGACGTGGCCGATGCCGTATTTGGCGGCCACCTCCTGGGTCTTCTCCAGCTCGCGGCTGACCAGCGAGACCACCTCGACGCCGTCGATCAGCTTGATGGCGTCGAGATGCTTGATGCCGAAGGCGCCGGCACCGGCGAGGGCGACTTTGATGGTCATGCGCCTCATGTCAGGGTTCTCCAGGATCAGGTGGCCCACGGCCGTGTTCGACGCGGGCACATGGTAGAAGCGGTGCGCGACCTTCGGCGGCCTGGCCGCCCGGCGTCGTCGCTCATCGCGCCGCGCGCGATCAGCCACATCACCAGCTCGATGCCTTCGCTGCCGGCTTCGCGCACGTAGTCGATGTGCGGCATCTTCGACAGGCCGTCGGGGTCGGCGATCAGGCGGTCGAGGAAGCGGTTGTCCCACTCGCGGTTGATCAGGCCGGCGCGCGGGCCCTGCAGCTGGTGGCTCATGCCGCCGGTGCCCCAGATCTGCACGTTGAGCGTCTTCGTCGTAGCTCTCGATCGCGCTGCGGATCGCCTGGCCCAGCTTGAAGCAGCGCCGGCCCGACGGCACCGGGTACTGCACCACGTTGACCGCGAACGGGATCACCGGGCAGGGCCAGGCGCTGCGGGCTGCGCCGCACATCAGGCTCAGCGGCACGGTCAGGCCGTGGTCGACGTCCATCTTGTTGACGATGGTGAGGTCGAAGTCGTCCTGGATCACCGACTGCGCGATGTGCGCGGCCAGCTCCGGGTGGCCGATGACCTTGGGCACCGGGCGCGGGCCCCAGCCTTCGTCGGCCGGCTTGAACTCGGCCGCGGTGCCGATGGCGAAGGTCGGGAATCATCTCCAGGCTGAAGGCCGTGGCGTGGTCGTTGTAGACCAGAAAGATCACGTCGGGCTTGTTGCTCCTTCATCCAATGCTTGGAGAACTCGTAGCCGTCGAAGACCGGCTGCCAGTAGGGCTCGCCGGTCTTGCCGAGGTCGAGCGCCGCGCCGATGGCGGGCACGTGCGAGGTGTAGACGGATGGCGGTGATGCGGGCCATGGTCAGTGCCTCCTGCTGCCGCGCCGGCGGCGCCCTGCGGCTGGCGGTGCGCCTGCGCGTCGCCGTCTTCGCCGACGTAGCGGTTGCCTTCGACCGAGCGGCCGCCCGCGATCATCATGTCGCGGTATTCCTCTTCGGTCATGCCGGTCATGCTGCCGGCCATCTGCTGGAAGCTCTTGCCGTCGGTGGCGCCGATCTTGGCCAGGAAGTAGATGTTGCCGCCGAGCGCGATGCAGCGGTTGAGGTCGCGCGCCAGCACGGCCTGCTTCTGCTCCTCGGTCATCGCCCATTCGTCGAGGTAGGCGCGCTCGTTGGCCTTGAAGCGCGCGCGGTTCTCGGCCTTCATCAGCGACATGCAGAACTGGTTGAGCCAGTAGCCCTTGCGCGACTGCTCGGCGTCGAAGATGGTCGTGCCGGGCACGTCCAGGTAGGGTTTGTCGAGTGCCATCAGGCTCTCCTCCGGCCAGTACAGGCGCATCGGGTTGTCGACCAGCAGCTTGCGCTGCAGCTCGGCGGTGGCCGCGATGTGCGGGATGAAGTCGACCAGCAGGCCGTCGTCGGGCATGTGGTCCTTCAGGTTGGGGTGCGGCCAGTCGGTGCCCCACAGCACGCGGTCGGGGAAGGTCTCGACGATGCGGCGCGCGAACGGCACCACGTCGCGGTAGGCGGCCTGCTCGCCGTTCAGCGCCTGCGGGCCGGTGACGCGACAGCCGCTCGGGGCAGCTGACCTTGCTCCAGACGTTCGGGTGCTCGCGCATGAACTTCACGAACAGCGCGAACTGCGGGCCGTCGACCGGCAGGCTCACGTCGGGCCGGCCCATGTGGTCGACCACGACGGTGGTCGGCAGCGCGGTGAAGAAGTCCCACAGCTCGGGCAGGTCCACCGCCTCGAAGTAGATCACCACATGCCAGCCGAGCTTGGCGATGCGCGCCGGCGATCTCCATCAGCTCGTCCTTGGGCGTGAAGTCGACCAGCCGCTTGACGAAGTTGAAGCGCACGCCGCGCACGCCGGCGGCGTGCAGGCGCTGCAGCTCGTCGTCGCTGACGCTGCGCTTGACGGTGGCCACGCCGCGCGCCTTGCCGCCGCTGGCCAGGCAGGCATCGACCATCGCGCGGTTGTCGGCGCCGTGGCAGGTGGCCTGCACGACCACGTTGCGCGCAAAGCCGAGGTGGTCGCGCAGCGCGAACAGCTGCTGCTTGCGACGCGTCGCAGGGCGTGTACTTGCGCTCGGGCGCGTACGGGAAACTCGGCGCCGGGGCCGAACACATGGCAATGCGCGTCGACCGCGCCCGGCGGGCAGCTGGAAGCGCGGCTTCGCCGGGCCGGCGTACCAGTCGAGCCAGCCGGGGGTCTTGGTGAACGTCGTCATGTCAGGTCTTTCTTGTTCATCGGGTTCAGATGGGCCAGGATGCGGTCGGCCTCGGTGCGCCAGTCGGCGCTGCGCGCGAAGCCCGGCGCTGCCCTTGGCGCCGAACAGGCCGGCGTCGGCCAGGTCGGCCACCCAGGCCTGGCGCTCGGCGGTGCCGCTGCGCCGACCACGGCGTGAGGCCGGCCTCGCGCACCGTCTCGGCCACCTCGCGCACTTCTTCGCTGCGGCGGCGGCCGTGCTCGATCACGCGCTGGAAGAAGTAGGCGCCCTGCTTCTCCCAGTCGATGCCGGGGAAGGTCTCCTTCAGCGAGGCGAGCACCGCGTCTTCCACGCCGTAGGCGCGCGCCGTGGTGAAGCTCTCGATCACCATCGCCTCCAGGCCCTTGATCATCACGCTGCGGCACATCTTGGTGGCCGAGGCCACGCCGAGCTTCTCGCTGGCCACCTTGGCGTCGAAGCCGAGCGCGTCGAGCAGCGGCTGCCAGCGCAGCCGCGCTCGGGCCCGCCCAGCAGCAGCGGCACCTTGATGCGGTAGGGCGGGATCGAGGTCATCACCGCGCCTTCGACATAGCGCCCGCCCGCGGCGTCGATCAGCGCCGCGGCGCGCAGCTTGGCGCCGGGCGAGGCCGAGTTGAAGTCGAGGAAGAACGCGCCCTGCTTCACCGCCGGGCGCACAGGCCTGCGCCACCGGCACGGCCTGGCTCGCCGTGACCGCCGACACGATCAGGTCGGCCCGCGCCGCCAGCTCGGCATGCGAGGCGGCCAGCGTCACGCCGTGCGTGGCCGGCGTGGTCGCGCAGCGCCGCGGCCTGGCGGTCCGGCCAGCTTGAGGTCGAAGGCACTGACCGCGACGCCCTGCGCACGCAGGTCTTCGGCGAGGATGCGGCCGACCTCGCCGTAGCCGACGAGGCCGACATGCCAGCGAGTCGGGTCGGTTCGTCATGTCAGTCGATGTACTTCAGGCCGGCCTTCTCGAGCGGCTCGCGCATCTTGTACATGTCCAGGCCCAGCACGCCGGCGGCGAGCTTGGCGCGCTTCTCGCCTTCGTAGCTCTCGCGCTTGCGCGCCGCATCGAGCGTCTTCGCGGCCATCGCGGCCGGCACGCAGACCACGCCGTCGTCGTCGGCGACGATCACGTCGCCCGGCGTCACCAGCATGCCGGCGCAGACCACGGGGATGTTGACCGAGCCGAGCGTCGCCTTGATCGTGCCCTTGCTGCGAGATCGCGCGGCTCCACACCGGGAAGCTCATCTCGGTGAGCGTCTTGACGTCGCGCACGCCGGCGTCGATGACCAGCGCCCGCGCGCCGCGCGCCTGGAACGAGGTGGCCAGCAGGTCGCCGAAGTAGCCGTCGGTGCACTCGGCGGTGACCGCGGCCACGACGATGTCGCCCGGCTGGATCTGCTCGGCGGCGACGTGCATCATCCAGTTGTCGCCCGGGTGCAGCAGCACGGTGACCGCGGTGCCCGAGACCTGCGCGCCGGCGTAGATGGGCCGCATGTAGGGCTTGAGCAGGCCGACGCGGCCCATGGCCTCGTGCACCGTGGCCGAGCCGCAGCGCGGCCAGGCCATCGGCGGCGGCGCGGTCGGCGCGCGGATGTTGCGGTAGACGACGCCGAGTTCGTACATGGTCACTTTCCTTTTTGTCTTGAGCGCTGCGTCCAGGCGCGGGAACACGCGGCGCGCATTGCCTTCGTAGACCTTGTGGCGGTCCGCGCCGCTGAGGATGGTCGAGGCCTCGATGTAGCGCTTGGTGTCGTCGTAGTAGTGGCCGGTCTCGGGGTCGATGCCGCGCACCGCGCCGATCATCTCGCTGGCGAACAGGATGTTGTCCACCGGGATCACCTTGGTCAGCAGGTCGATGCCCGGCTGGTGGTAGACGCAGGTGTCGAAGAAGATGTTGTTCAGCAGGTGGTCCTTCAGCAGCGGCTTCTTCAGCTCCTGCGCCAGGCCGCGGAAACGCCCCCAGTGGTAGGGCACCGCGCCGCCGCCGTGCGGGATGAGGAACTTCAGCGTCGGGAAGTCCTTGAACAGGTCGCTGGTCAGGCACTGCATGAAGGCCGTGGTGTCGGCGTTCAGGTAGTGCGCGCCGGTGGTGTGGAAGCAGGCGTTGCAGCTGGTGCTGACGTGGATCATCGCCGGGATGTCGTACTCGACCATCTTTTCGTAGATCGGGTACCAGTGCCGGTCGGACAGCGGCGGCGAGGTCCAGTGGCCGCCCGACGGGTCGGGGTTCAGGTTGATGCCGACGTTGCCGTACTGCTTGACGCACTTCTCCAGCTCGGGGATGCAGGTCTTCGGGTCGACGCCCGGGCGACTGCGGCAGCATCGCCGCCGGGATGAAGTGGTCGGGGAACAGCTGGCTGACGCGGTAGCAGAGCTCGTTGCAGATCGCCGCCCAGGTGCGACGACACGTTGAAGTCGCCGATGTGGTGGGCCATGAAGCTGGCGCGCGGGCTGAAGATGGTGAGGTCGCTGCCGCGCTGCTTCATCAGCTTGAGCTGGTTGGTCTCGATCGACTCGCGCAGCTCGTCGTCGCTGATCTTCAGGTCGGCCACCTTGGGGCTGACCGCCGGGTCCTTGATGCCGGCGATCTGCTGGTTGCGCCAGTTCTCCAGCGCCTTGGGCGCGGTGGTGTAGTGGCCGTGGCAGTCGATGATCATGGACATGCGTGTCTCCTGAGGTCGGTGTTCGGCGGCGGCGCTGGTGCGGCAGTCATGCGGCGGTCATGCGGCGGTCAGGCCGGCTCCATGCCCTGGCGGCGCTTGGCATCGGCAGTGCGGGGCGAGGCCCAGTAGGCGAGCAGGTCGCGCACCGCCTCGGCCTGCGCCGACTTCGCGCACACGCCGGCCGAAAAGGTGGTGATGATCTGCATCTCGGGCGGCAGGGGCCCGACGATCTCGATGCCGTCGAGATGGATCAGTTCGCTGAGCTGCTGGAAGCCCAGCTCGACCTCGCCGCGCGCCACCAGCGTGCCCACCGGCACGCCGGGCGGCGCCTGCACGATGCGCGGCGCGAGTTCGGCGGCGATGCCCCAGCGCTCGAACAGCTTGGCCAGCTGCACGCCGCTCGGGCCGGTGGAGTAGCTCAGGCTGCGGGCCGACAGCACGGCCTGCCGCAAGGCGGCCTCGGAGCCGATGTCGGGGCGCGGCGCGCCCGGCGCGCACGGCCACGGCCACGCCCGAGCGCACCAGGTCGACCCGGCTGCCCGCCAACACGTGGCCGGCGGCCATCAGCTTGTCGATGGCGTCGGTGGCCAGCACGACCACGTCGAAGGCCTCGCCGGCCTGCACCCGCTTGGCCGCGTCGACGCCGCCCACCGATTCGATCGCCACCGCAACGCCGCTGCGCCGCGTGGAGTCCGCCACCAGCTCGGCCAGCAGCTGGCGGGTGGCCATCGACGAGATGCCGGTGATCGGCAGGGGCATGGCGGGGTGGAATCGTGAACGTGAGGACGGGGCGAAAGAAGACCGACGGGAGGCGCGCATTCTGCGCAAGGTCGAGCGGATGCGCTGGTCGAGCCGCGATTCTGCCCACCGCGCCCGGTACCCACAATGCAACAGGGCCGCTAGCTGTTATGCCCGTTCGTTATGGCGTACCCGGCATGCCCAGCCGCTCGACCACCAGCTCGCGCAGCAGCCGGATGGCCTGTCGGGCCAGCGGCGTGGCGGGCTTGTGGGCCGACACCGCGAGGCACAGCGTGCTGGTGAGCACCGCCTCGGCGAGCGGCCGCACGCTCAGGCGCGGTGCCTCGCCCATCGCCAGCGTGGCGCTGGGCGCCAGCACCGCGTGCCCGTGGCCGTTGCGCACCAGCTCCAGGATCGACGGCACGCTCGACACCTCGCACGCGATGTTCAGCTTCAGCCCCGCGAGTGCCGCCTGCGTCTCGAGCAGCTTGCGGATCGCATGCGTGCGTTCGGGCACCACCAGCGGCAACCGGGCCAGTTCTGCAAAGGGCAGCGGCAGCTGGCGCCGGCCCGTGGCGCGCGTTCCAGGCCGCGCGGCGCTCACGAGGCACAGCGGCTCGTCGATCACATGCAGCGTCTCGATGGCGGGGTTGGCGTCCGGGTTGTGCACCAGGCCCAGGTCGACCCGGCCGGTGGAGATCCACTCGACGATGTGCGCCGACAGGCCCTCCACGATGGCGAGCTGCGCGCGCGGCAGGCGCTGCTTGAACTCGGCCACCAGCGGCAGCGTCAGCATGCGGCCCATGCTGGGCGGCAGGCCGACGACGATGCGGCCGGTGGCCTCGTCGCGGTTCGAGCCCAGGTCCTCGCGCGCCCGGGCCACCAGCTGCAGGATGCCCACCGCATGCTCGAACAGCCGCTTGCCCGACTCGGTGAGCACCACGCCACGACCGGTGCGCTGCAGCAGGGTCACGTGCAGATCGGTCTCGAGCAGCCGCACCTGGCGGCTGAGCGCGGGCTGCGCCACCCCCAGCTCGATGGCGGCCTTGCTGAAGCTGCCCATCTCGGCCACGCGGACGAAGCTTCGCAGTTGGGTGAGGTTCATGCCATGCCGATCGGCTATCGCTTTGGGCGGACGCTGAGGATCGCCGCACTGTAGCCGGTGCCGTCGCGGGACCGGTCCGCGCGGAGTCCTTCCCCCTTCCGATGGCACCCATGCAGCACCCGCGCGGGGGAACGACGCCGACCGCCGCACTCCACAGAATCAGCCGCATGTCTTTATCAGTCGTTCACAGCCGGGCGCTCGATGGCATGGCCGCGCCGCAGGTGACCGTCGAGGTCCACCTCGCCAACGGCTTGCCCAGCTTCACCCTGGTCGGCCTGGCCGACACCGAGGTCAAGGAGGCCCGCGAGCGCGTGCGCTCGGCGCTGCAGAACAGCGCGCTCGAGTTCCCGCACAACAAGCGCATCACCGTCAGCCTCGCGCCGGCCGATCTGCCCAAGGAGTCCGGGCGCTTCGACCTGCCGATCGCGCTCGGCATCCTGGCCGCGAGCGGTCAGATCGACGCGGCGAAGCTCGCGCGCTTCGAGTTCGCGGGCGAGCTCTCGCTGGCCGGCGCACTGCGCCCGGTGCGCGGCGCCCTCGCGATGGCCCTGGCGCTGCAGCGCGCGGCCACGGAGGGTTCGCGCGCCCTGGTGCTGCCCGCCACCAGCGCGGCGCAGGCAGCCTGGGTACCCGGCATCGCGGTTCATGCGGCGACGCACTTGCTGGAGGTGGTGCGCGCGCTGCTGCCCGACAACGCACAACACGGCGAGTCGCTGCCGCGGGTCGTGCCCGAGGAGCACGCGATACCGACCGTGTGGCCCGACCTGCGCGAGGTCCGCGGTCAGGAGCAGGCCAAGCGCGTCCTGGAAATCGCGGCGGCCGGCGGCCACAGCCTCCTGATGATGGGTCCGCCCGGCTCGGGAAAGTCGATGCTGGCGCAGCGCTTTGCCGGCCTGTTGCCGCGACTCGAGACGCATGAGGCGCTGGAGTCGGCCGCGGTGCTGAGCCTCACCGGTGCCTTCAGTGCCGAGCGCTGGGGCGAGCGGGTGCTGCGCGCGCCGCACCACAGCGCCTCATCGGTTGCGCTGGTGGGTGGAGGTTCACCGCCGCGACCCGGCGAGATTTCGCTGGCGCACCACGGCGTGCTGTTCCTCGACGAGCTGCCCGAGTTCCAGCGCAGCGCGCTCGAGGCCCTGCGCGAGCCGCTGGAGACCGGGCGCATCACCATCTCGCGGGCCGCACGGCGTGCAGACTTTCCGGCGCGCTTCCAGCTGGTGGCGGCGATGAACCCTTGTCCCTGCGGGCACCTGGGCAATCCGGCGCGTGCCTGCCGCTGCACGCCCGATGCGGTGGCACGTTACCAGGGCCGACTGAGCGGGCCGCTGCTCGACCGCATCGATCTGCAGGTGGAGGTGCCGGCGGTTCCGGCCTCGGTGCTGTCGGCCGCTGCGCAGGGCGAAAGCAGTGCCGAGGTGGCACAGCGGGTGGCTGTGGCGCGCCGTGTGGCCCTGGCCCGGCAAGGCCGCTGCAACGCCGCGCTGGAAGGCGCCTTGCTCGACGAGCACGCCGCCCTCGACACCGCGACGCAGCAGTTCCTGCATGCCGCCTGCCAGCGCCTGGGCTGGTCGGCCCGCAGTGTTCACAGGGTGCAGCGCGTGGCGCGCAGCATTGCCGACCTGGCTGGCAGCGCGCCCATCACGCTGCCGCACCTGGCCGAGGCCATCCAGTGCCGTCGCCTGCTGGCGACGAAGTGACTCAGCCGCCCTGGTGCGGCGCCGGCTGCAGGCTCTGGCCCTGCACCATCACGCGATCGCCCGCGTTGGGCACGACCTTCGGCTCGAAGGTGCGCAGCGTGCCGTCGTCCATGCGCACGCGCACTTCGGTGACGGTGACGCTCTTGGAGCGCTTTTCGATCTCGTTGCCCGCCACACCGCCGCCCACGGCGCCGATCACCGTCATGGCCGAGCGGCCGTTGCCCTTGCCGAACTGATTGCCCACCACCGCGCCGACCACGCCGCCGGCCACGGCACCAACGCCGGAGCCTTCGCCCTTGCGCTGGTAGGTGCGCACCGACTCGACCACGCCGCAGTTCTGGCATGCCGGCGCGGCTGCGACCTGCGCTGCCTTGGGCGCCGGCTTCACGGCGGCCGCCTTGGTGTCCTTGAGCGCGCCCGCCGTGGTGGCCACCTCGGCCGTGGCCTTCTGGGGTTGGAGCCACATCGCCGCACCGGCACTCGCGGCCGCGATGCCAAAGGCAGCGGCGCCGATCCACACGGCGCGCGGGATGGCCCACAGGCTGCTGGAGGGGAGGGTTTGTGCGTTGTCCATGTCGATCTTCCTTCAGTGAAAAACGGCGCCTAGACCATGAAGCCCAGATCGCGCTGGAAATTCGGCAAGTTGGGAAAGACGAGGTTGAGGTCGCTGTCGCTCACGCCAAACCACTTGCCGATGGTGCCGCCGATCTGGTCGACAGACGCACCCGGGAGAAAACTGCCCGACCCCACCTCGTCGTCGTGGTTCAGCCCGACGGTGGGGAATCGCCCGTAGATCTCCTTGCCGCGCACCGCACCGCCGTAGACGAAGTGGTGCGCCCCCCAGCCGTGGTCGGTACCGTCGCCGTTGCTGGTGAAGGTGCGGCCGAAGTCGGAGGCGGTGAACAGAGTGACGCTGTCACGCAGGCCCAGAGTGCCCAGGACGCCGTCGAAGTAGCCGATGGCATGCGACAGGCGCGCCATCAGGTCGGCGTGGCTGCGGTTTTCGTTGTCGTGGGTGTCGAAGCCCCCCATGCTGACGAAGAACACCTGGCGGTTGGCGCCCAAGCCGGAGCGCGCACCGATGATGCGCGCCACCGTCTGCAGCTGCTGCGCGAGGCTGTTGTTCGCGTTGGTCCGGGTGGAGGGCTGGAAGTACTGCGTGGGCGCCGCGACGGTGGAGGCGGTGAATGAAGTCTGGAACAGCGCCTGCGCGTCGATGGAGCGGCGCGCCACGGCCGCCTGTTCCTTGGCGAACAGATGCTGGTTGTCGGCCGTGATGATGGAGCGGAAGTTGGTCGCTGCCGCCGCCGATCCGAACAGCGTGCCCGTGATGCCGCCGATCGACACCGCGCCGCCATTGCCCACCTGGTACTGGAAGGTGGTCTGCCCCGACATGAACACCGCGTTGCCCGAGGCCGAGATGTTGGTGAAGATGGGGTTGCTGTTGCTGCCCACCACCAGATCGCCCAGGCGACCACCCCAGCCGATGCGCGCGCCCTCCGGAGCGAGCGCCTGCCAGGTGGACTGCTGGTCGTTGTGCGAGAACAGCTTGGCCGGCCGCGGCTTCGAGTTGGCACGGTACTCGGCCTTGGTCAGCGGCACCACCAGCGGACCGGCGTTGGCGATCACCGCGAGCCGGCCTGCATCGAACAGCGTCTTCACATCCGTCATCGTCGGATGCAGCGCGAAAGTGCGGGTGTTGTTCTGCGCGAACGCGGTGAAGTTGGGAACGATCGGCAGCACACCACCCAGCGCCGCCGGCGAGGCGTTGGCCGCGCCCGCATCGGGAGCCGTTCCCGGGGCCAGCAGCGCGATCGGATCCGGTGCCTGGGAGCGCACGGTGTTGTACGCCGTCCAGGAGGTGGCGTCGGTGGGCAGCACCATGTTGGCCGAATCGTTGCCGCCATAGAGAAAGAGGCAGACGATGGCCTTGTAGTTGCTGGTCTGGGCGACGGCCGATCCGAGCGTGGCCAGGTTGAGCGCGAACGGCACGCCGGCCGCGCCGACGGAGCCGGAGATGACCGAAGCGCGGCGCAGGAACTCGCGACGGGTGGCTTGATGCAATGGCATGTCGGTACTCCGGCTCACTTCTGGACCAGGAAATCGGGCGACGCGATCGTCAGGAAGGCGGCGATGGACACGCGGTCGCGCTTGGCGGTGTCGATCGCCGCCTGGTTGGTGACCGTGCCGTTGCTGGTCACGGGCGCAGGGATCGTGCGGCCGTTGATGCCGGCGATGATCTGACCGCGCAGCGTCGACGACATCTGGCCGCTGGTGAGCAGCAGGCTCATCCGGTCGACCAGGGCCTCGGCGTTGTCGGCCACAGCCAGCTCCGGTGCATGGTTCTGCTGCACGTCGCGACCGGTGCTGGCCGGTATCCAGCTGCCGCGCATGTAGTTCAGGTAGCCGGCCACCGAAACCTCGTGGGCGAGCTGCAGCTCAGGTGCCACGAGATCGGCCGCTGCGATGCTGCTGTTCGGCGGCGTGTAGCCGGGGCGGAAGAAGTTGAACACCGTCGGCGAGCGCATCGGCGTCTGGCCGAGGCGCGTGGCCGGGTCGTCGGTGTTGCCCAGGGAAGTGAAATTGCCGCTGGTCGACGTGGCGTTGAAGGCGCGCAGGTAGCTCGCCAGACGCATCACCGGTTCGCGCACCTTGCCGTAGCTGGTGCTGTTGGCATCGAAGGTGCGCGCCTCGGGATCGAGCAGCACGGCGTTGACCACCGCCTTCATGTCGCCGCGCACGCCGGCACCGTTGTTGTTGAAGGCCGCCGCCACGCGCCCCACGTAGGCGGGCGAAGGATTGCTGGTGACCATGCGCTCGATCAGCCGCCGCCCGATGAACGGTCCAACGTTCGGGTGGTTGAAGATGGTGTCCAGCGCGGTCTTGAGGTCGCCCTCCGGATCTGGCGTGGACTGTGCGGCGATGGTCGTGCCCAGGAACGACTTCGCGCTGATCGAATGGAAGTCGGTGTTGGTGGTGTGGCGGTTGTAGGCCTGCATCGGCCGGAAGTCGCGTTCGAGGTTGGCGTTGCTGCCGAAGAACCGATTGCGTGTCCGGTCGGTGAGATTCGGCCCGGCGTACCAGCTCCAGCCCGTGAACACCTTGGCCAGGCCCTGGATGTCCTCGTGGGTGTATGTCTCCAGCGCGTTCCCGGCCACGTCGCGCTGCACCGTGCCGTCGGCATTCAGGCGATACAGGCCGATGGAGAACAACTGCATGATCTCGCGCGCGTAGTTCTCGTCGGGCACGCGGCCGCTGGCTGCGTCTTCCTTCTGGTTGCGCAGCATCGTCAGGTAGTTGCCCATCATCGGATGCAGCGTCACCGACTCGATCAGGTCGCGGTAGTTTCCGAAGGCCTTCTCGCCGAGCATGTCGTAGTAGGTGGCCACGCCCCGCGGGTACTGCCCCACCGTGCCATCGGCGAAGGAGATCACGAAGATCTGGGACAGTGCAAAGGCAACGCGCTGGCGCAGTTGGTCTTCACCGGTGAGTGCCTGCTTCCACCAGGACTCGTAGAAGTTGTTCGCGCTGATGGTGCCGCCGGTGGCCGCAAGGCTGGCGGCCATGCTGTCCATGTAGCTGCGGTGCAGGGTCTGCGGCTTGGCGTACTGATCGGTCAGCCACGCGCTGTAGCCCTGCTGCGTGAGGCTCGCGATCGCCGCCTCGTTCGGGCCCATGGTGGCCTGGGTCAGGAAGCGGGCCGCTTCGTTCGTCGTTGGCGGCGTGGCGTTCGCCTCCTCTTCCGAGCTGTTGCCCCCGCAAGCCGCCAGCAGAACCGCGACCGCACCGGCCGTGAGGCCGGTGCGGATTCGCCGTGTCCACCTGGACGACGCCCAATTGAATGGATCTGTCCGTCTGTTCACAACCACTCTCCCTGGATGACAGCGCATTGACATTTGCAATGTGCCGCGAGTGTGTCGGAAGACCGCGGATTTGTTCGTGCCAAAGCGTCACCGCGGCACTCGCATTGACACGCCGTTACTGCAATTGCCGTTACATGGCGAGCGCCGCTGCACCGGGGCCACAACCCGGCGCGCGCATGACGCGATGCGTCGGGGTCAGACCCCGATGTCGATCAAGCGGCGCGCTTCGTCGCTGGGCAGGCCGCTGCGGCGGGCCCAGTCCTCCGCCTGGTCGTCGCCGATCTTGCCGACGTTGAAGTAGGTGGCCTGCGGGTGGGCGAGGTAGAAGCCGCTCACGCTGGCCGCCGGCGTCATCGCCAGGCTTTCGGTGAGCGCCATGCCGATGTCGGCGGCGCCAAGCACGCGGAACATGTCGGTCTTCACGCGGTGGTCCGGGCAGGCCGGATAGCCCGGCGCGGGGCGGATGCCGCGGTACTGCTCGGCGATCAGCTCGTTCACGCCGAGCGATTCGTCGGGGGCATAGCCCCAGAACTCGGTGCGCACGCGCTGGTGCATGCGCTCGGCGAAGGCCTCGGCCAGGCGGTCGGCGAGGGCCTTGAGCATGATCGCGCTGTAGTCGTCGTGGTCGTCGAGGAACTGGCTGCTCCTTCTTCTCGGTGCCGATGCCCGCGGTCACGGCGAACAGGCCGACGTGGTCGGGCAGTCCGGTGGACTTGGGCGCGACGAAGTCGGCGAGGCAGCGGTTGGGGCGCCGCACGCCGTCGACCACCGGTCGCTCGGTCTGCATGCGCAGGCCGCGCCAGGTCATCAGCACCTCGGTGCGCGACTCGTCGGCGTAGATCTCGATGTCGTCGTCGTCCACGGTGTTGGCCGGGTAGAGGCCGATCACGCCGTTGGCGGTGAGCCAGCGGCCTTCGATCAGGCGCTTGAGCATGCGCTGGCCGTCGCTGTAGCACGCGGCGCGCCGATTCGCCGACGATGTCGTCGGTGAGGATCGCCGGGATACGGGCCGGCCAGGTCCCAGGTCTGGAAGAACGGTGCCCAGTCGATGCAGGCCGCGATCTCGGCCAGGTCCTGGTTGCGGAACAGCCGCCGGCCGGTGAACTTCGGCTGTGGCGGCGCGTAGTCCGACCAGTCGATCGGCGTCTTGTTGGCGCGCGCCTGGGCCAGCGTGACCAGCGGCGTGGCCTTCTTGTTGGCGTGCTGCTGGCGCACGCTGCTCGTAGTCGGCCTTCAGTTCGGCGATGAAGGCCGCGGCCTTGTCGTCGCTGAGCAGGTCGCTGCACACGCCGACCGAGCGGCTCGCGTCGGGCACGTAGACGACCGGGCCTTCGTAGTGCGGCGAGATCTTCACGGCGGTGTGCACGCGGCTGGTCGTCGCGCCGCCGATCAGCAGCGGGATCTTCTTCATGCGGAAGTAGTCGTCGCGCTGCATCTCGGCGGCGACGTGCTGCATCTCCTCGAGGCTCGGCGTGATCAGGCCGGACAGGCCGATGATGTCGGCGCCCTCGACCTTGGCGCGCGCCAGGATGTCCTGGCAGGGCACCATCACGCCCATGTTGACGACCTCGAAGTTGTTGCACTGGAGCACGACGGTGACGATGTTCTTGCCGATGTCGTGCACGTCGCCCTTCACGGTGGCGATGACGATCTTGCCCTTGGCCTTGGCCTCGCCGCCGGCCTCGACCAGCAGCTTCTTCTCGGCCTCGATGTAGGGCAGCAGGTGCGCCACCGCCTGCTTCATCACGCGCGCGCTCTTCACCACCTGCGGCAGGAACATCTTGCCCTGGCCGAACAGGTCGCCGACGACGTTCATGCCGGCCATCAGCGGGCCTTCGATCACGTGCAGCGGCCGGCCGCCGCGTGGCCTGGATGTCCTGCCAGGCCGCCTCGGTGTCCTCGACGATGAAGTCGTTGATGCCGTGCACCAGCGCGTGGCTCAGGCGCTCGTCCACGCTCCGGGCGCTCGGCGTGCCACGCCAGGCGAGCTGCGCGCTGTCGTCCTTGGCCGCGCCCTTGGCGGTCTCGGCGATCTCGACCAGGCGCTCGCCGGCGTCCGGTCGGCGGTTCAGCACCACGTCTTCCACGCGCTCGCGCAGCACCGGGCTCGAGATCGTCGTAGACGCCGACCATGCCGGCGTTGACGATGCCCATGTCCATGCCCGCCTGGATCGCGTGGTACAGGAACACGGTGTGGATCGCCTCGCGCACCGGGTCGTTGCCGCGGAAGCTGAAG
The DNA here is from genome assembly GCA_963739925.1 of uncultured beta proteobacterium. Taxonomy (GTDB): domain Bacteria; phylum Pseudomonadota; class Gammaproteobacteria; order Burkholderiales; family Burkholderiaceae_C; genus CAVUBY01. Next base: position 14,990 of record CAVUBY010000006.1, read on the forward strand.
CTCACGTTGCTGACGCCGCCGCTGACCTTGGCGCCCGGCAGGTTCTGCTTGATCCAGCGCGTGGCGTTGATGAAGTCGACCGCGTAGTTGTCGTGCTCCTCGATGCCGGTGGCGATGGCGAAGATGTTCGGGTCGAAGATGATGTCTTCGGGCGGAAAGCCGACCTCGTCGACCAGGATGCGGTAGGCGCGCTCGCAGATCTCGATCTTGCGCTCGAAGGTGTCGGCCTGGCCCTTCTCGTCGAAGGCCATCACCACCGCGGCGGCGCCGTAGCGCCGCACCAGCTTGGCCTGGTGGCGGAACTCCGCCTCGCCTTCCTTCAGCGAGATCGAGTTGACGATGCCCTTGCCCTGGATGCACTTCAGGCCCGGCCTCGATCACGCTCCACTTGGAGCTGTCGATCATGATCGGCACGCGCGCGATCTCGGGCTCGCCGGCGATCAGGTTCAGGAAGCGCACCATCGCGGCCTTGCTGTCGAGCATGGCCTCGTCCATGTTGATGTCGATGACCTGCGCGCCGTTTTCGACCTGCTGGCGCGCCACCGCCAGCGCCTGCTCGAACTCGCCGTTGAGGATCATCCGCGCGAAGGCCTTGGAGCCGGTGACGTTGGTGCGCTCGCCGATGTTGACGAACAGCGAGCCCTCGCCGATGGACACCGGCTCCAGGCCGGAGAGCTTCATCGGGGGAACGGCGGCGGCGGCGTGGCGGTCGGTCATGGCGGCAGGCTTCGATGGGCCGCGGTCTCACCGCGACCGAAGGTCGGGTGAGCGCCGTTGACGGCGGCCGGCGCGGGCGCCGCCTGCCGTGCCCAAGCCTGGCAGCCGGGCGGGTGGCCGGCGGCTGTCGCAACGCTCCTTGGGCGAGGCGTGAATTGTACGGTTACCCCTTCAGGGTGCGAGGGGCTTGCCCCTGAAGTCGTCATCCGGTGCAATCGGCGCATGACTTCAATTGCCCGACTTCGCAGCGCCCGTGGCGCGCGCTCGCCGCATTGCTGGTGATTGCGCTGGCAGCGTGTGCCGTGCCGACGGTCCCGACGCCGACCGTACCCCCGCCGGTGTCGCGCCGCACCGCTGCCTGCCCCGGTATCCGGTCCCACTGAGCGCTTACGCGTGGTCGCCCCAGCTCGAAGCCGCTGCCCAGCGCCTGCGTGGTTCGCTCAGGGGCGCGGAGGTGGCCCAGACCACCGACCAGCGCCTCTGGGTCAGCCTGCCCGGCGCCGACACCTTCGCGCCCGAGCCGCTCGGCCATCAAGCCGACCGGCAGACAAGTGGCTGGACGAAGTGGCGGCGGTGCTGCGCGCCTTGCCGCGGGCCGATCTGCAGATCGTCGGCGCGCTGGACAAGGGCGAGAGCGGCGGCGCGGCACTGGCGCTGGACCGCGCGGCCAGCGCCCGCGACTGGCTGGTGATGCGCGGCGTCGCGGCACGGCGCTTCGCGGTCTCGGGCCAGGCACCGCGCGGCCGGGCGCCGATGCCCGAGAACCGGCTGGACATCCTGATCGGGGAGCGCGCCCCGGGCAGGCAGCTCAAGTTCAGCCCCCAAGTGACGAAACCTCCCATGAGCCCAGTTCCGGGCGGGGTGTCCGTGCCCCGCACTTGTGGTGAATCGTCATGCCTGTTGTCCAACTGCCCCCGGATGTTCTGCGAGTCGGTGAAGCGACACTCTTCGCGCTGCGCGATCGTGCCGGCTGCCTGCTCGTGCCGCGCGGCACGGTGGTGGCCACGGAGGAGCAGCGCCAGCTGCTGACCGCGCGCGATCTGTACGTCGACGAGCAGGACAACGAACTCCTCAAGCGGGCGCTGGCCGGCAAGCTCGACGGGATGCTGCGGCGCGGCGCGCTGCTCGGGCACCTGGCCCAGGCCCGTCCGGACGCGACGGATCTTCCTCTGGCTGCGAACGCGGTCCACACGCCCGGTCGGCGCCTGGCCGACCCGGTGGGCACCTGGTCCAGCCTGCAACTGCGCGCCGGTGCGGTGCTGCGCGATCCCGCCGCGGCCGACTTCGCCGGCAAGATCGACCAGCTGCAGCTCAGCCTGCTCGAGCAGCTCAACAGCGACGCCGACGATGCGCTGTTCCTGCTGGTGCACGGCGCCACCCAGGAGTTCCGCGACTACAGCGTCAGCCATGCGCTGCTCGTGGCGGTGGTGTGCGAGCTGGCCGCGCGCCAGCACTCGCCCTGGAACGCGGAATGGCGCTACGACCTGCGAAGGGCTGCGCTGACGATGAACATTGCATGACCACGCTGCAGAACCAGCTGGCGGTGCAGGACGGGCCTCCCAGCGCGGAGCAACGCGCGCAGATCACCAGCCATGCCGAGCGCGGCGTGGCGTTGCTGCGGGCCGCCGGCATCACCGACGAGCGCTGGCTCGCGGCCGTGGCGCAGCACCATCGCGCACCCGCCGGGCCGCTGGACGCGCTGCCTGCGGAAGTGCAGATGGCACGTCTCATCCAGCGCGCCGACATCTTCGCGGCGCGCATGAGCCCGCGCCGCCAGCGGACGGCGATGTCGGCCACCGCCGCCGCCAAGGCGGCCTACCTCGACGAGAACCAGCAGCCCGATGCCGCCGGCTCGCTGATCATCAAGGCCACGGGGCTCTACCCGCCCGGTTGCCTGGTGAAGCTGCGCAGTGGCGAGACCGCGGTGGTGCTGCGCCGGGGACGGCGTGCCAACCATCCCGGAAGTGGCCAGCATCCTCAAGGCCGATGGATCGCCCTGGCCGAGCCGGTGGCGCGCAACACCCGACTGGCCGCCAACGAGGTGGTCGGCGGCGTGGCGCCGCACGAGGTCAAGGTGCGTCTCAACCCTGAGCGCCTGCTGCGGCTGCTCTGATCAGGCGGCGCGCCCGACGGCGTGGGCCCCCGGCAAGCGTGCAACGCCAGTTCCTGCGCCGGGACCGGACGGCCGAGCAGGTAGCCCTGGGCCTGGTCACAGCCGAGACGCCGCAAGAAACTCAGTTGCGCCGTCGTTCTCGACACCCTCGGCCACGACCTGCATCGACAGACTGTGCGCCATCGCAATCACCGCCTGCGTGATGGCACAGTCGTCGCGGTCGTCGGGCAGGCCTTTCACGAACGAGCGATCGATCTTGAGGGTGTGGGCCGGAAAGCGCTTGAGGTAGGCGAGCGACGAGTAGCCCGTGCCGAAGTCGTCGATCGCGATGCGCACGCCCATGTCATGCAGCTGCGCGCAGCGCGCGCAGCGCGCGCTCGGGGTCCGACATCAGCAGGCTTTCGGTGATCTCGACTTCGATCACGCCGGACTCCAGCGCAGAGACGGCGAGCGCAGCCCGAACGTCCTCGACCAGCGTCTCGCTCGAGAGCTGGCGCACCGAGAGATTGATGGCACAGCGTGGCGGCTCGAGACCGTCCTCGCGCCACTGTGCGCAGTTGTCGGCAGGCCTCTTCCAGCACCCAGCGGCCCATCGGAACGATCAGCCCGCTCTCCTCGGCGAGCTCGATGAACTCGTGCGGCGCCAGCAGCCCGCGCTGGGGATGCTGCCAGCGGATCAGCGCTTCCATGCCGCAGATCAGCCCCGAGCTCAGCTCGAACTTGGGCTGGTAGTGGAGGCGCGAGTTCGCCGCGCTGCGAGCGCCTGGCGCAGATCGCCTTCGAGCGCGAAGTGCTGCGCGGCGCGCAGTGCCAGCTGCGGCGTGAAGAACTGGAAGTTGTTCTTGCCGCGTGCCTTGGCCTGGTACATGGCGGTGTCGGCCGACTTGAGCAGGCTGGCGGCGTCGGCACCGTCGGCCGGGATAGATGCTGATGCCCACGCTGCCGCTGACCTGCACGTTGCGCTCGCACACCCGCATCGGCTCGCACAGCACGTTGAGCACCCGGCTGGCCACCTTGGACAGCGCCGCCGGGTCGGCGCAGCCATCGACCAGCACCACGAACTCGTCGCCGCCCAGGCGCGCCACCATGTCGGCGCCACGCAGCAGGCCGCTCAGCCGTCCGGCCATGACCTTGAGCAGGTCGTCGCCGGCATCGTGACCGAGGGTGTCGTTGATGCTCTTGAAGCGGTCCAGGTCGATGAACAGCACCGCAAAGCTGCGGTCGCTGGCCCTGGCGCTGGCCAGAACCCGGTCCAGCTCCTGCAGGAACATGCTTCGATTGGCCAGCCCGGTGAGGCTGTCGAACCGCGCCAGCTGCAGCACCTGCTGTTCGGCCAGTGTGGCTTTGGTGACGTCGCTGCCGACGCCGCGGTAGCCCTTGAACTGGCCGGTGTCGAAGACGGGCTCGCCACTGATGCGGATGTAAAAGGGCCGCCCGTCCGGCAGGCTGACGCCGTAGGTGAAGTCACGAAACGACTCGTGGTCAGCGAGCCGTTGCTCGAAAAGTCCGGGTCGTTGTCCGCCACCGGCGGCAGCTCGCGCACGCCCCGCTTGGATCCCATCATCGCCTCGACGTCGACACCGATCGAGGTCACGTGCGGAGAGATGTAGGTGAAGCGCACTCGGCGTCCTGCTCCCACAACCAGTCCGAGGACAGCGAGACCAGGCTCGACAGGCGCGCCTGGCTGGCCTTGAGGTCGGCGTAGAGCACGCCCATTTCTCGCGAGGCGAGGTCCTGCGAGCGTTCGAGCAGGTAGCGCTCCTGGTCGGCGTCGCCATAGGCGTTGCTGACACGCTGGAGCAGCTGGGCCCAGGCGGCCGGGATCGATCGGCGCCACTCGGGTCGATGCCTACTCGGCGCAGCTGGCGGCGCAGCAGGGGATGAAGCGGCTCGTCTTCCACGTGGTCAGCCCTCGCTGAACACCGACACCGTCATCGTCTGGTTGTGCAGTTCGGCCGCGCCACCACCGCCGCCAGGTGAGATTTCGCCGTAGGAGTAGAAGCCGACATGCGCGGCGCCATCGGGTGCGCCGTCCACGATGGCCTCGACCTCCTCCTCGGTGCGTTCACCCAGCACGAGGCGGCGGCCCACGCAGCTGACGGACACCACCAGGGCCGGCGCATCGCGCGCGACGCCGCGGGCGGCCAGCTGCACGGCCGTCGATGCGCCGTGGATCAGGCCGTCGTTGGTGGCGCGCATCAGCCGCGCGATGTGACCCTGTGGCACATCGCCGGCGAATGTCAGTGAACGGAGCGACTCGTCCACCGCGAGGACCGTGCGCACCAGCGCCTTGCGATCGGACAACGGAGGCCGGATGGACAGCGGGAACAGCAGGCCTGCACCCGGCAGGCCGTCGGCGAGCACGCCGAGGTAGTCTTTGTAGAGGTCGAGTGCCGGCTTGCCGTCGAGCTCGTAGAGCACATGGCCTTCTGAGCGGGTGATGTAGCGCTCGGGGCCGAAGTCAAGCCAGCCCGCCGCGCAACCCAGGCCCACCCTCAGGCGCTCTCCGTAGAACGCGACCGCGCAGAGGCGATGACTCTGCGGACGGCCCTCGGACAGCACCCAGGTTCTTTGGAAACGGCTGCCGTCGCCGGACAGCCCGCCCGAGATCGCCACGTCAGCGGGCAGGTGGCTGGCCAGCGAAGCAACCAGGCGTGTGCCGTTGACGGACAGCCCATCCGAGAGCACGAACACCGCGCGCAGGCCGGCCGGGTCGATCTGGTCCGCCAAACGCTTGCCGGCCGCCTCGGAGTCGTCGGAATGGGCGAGATCGGTGTGCACCTGCGCCAGGCGCACATGGTCGAAACGCGCAATGGCCACGCTGACGCTGGCATCGTAAACCTGGCCCTCAGCGATCTCGCCCGCGGTCGAACAGCCGGCCATGACTGAATGCGGAAACGCTGCGGCCAACTCGTCGAAAGGGCGTGCGTCGTCGGCGAATCCGCTGGCGCCGAAGGCAAGCACCAGCGTCTGCGGGTGGTCGAGGCCGGCAGGGAGCGGTGCGTCCCAGCCCGTGGCGGGCCGATAGGACGTCGTGTGGAACTGCATGGGGTCTCCGGAGCACACCCTTTGAAGGGTGTTTCGGAGGTATCGGCCGCGCCAGCGCCAGCTTGAGCGCCGGTTGATCAGGCGGCTTTCAGCCCCTCGAAAAAGTCCGCTCCCGCTGCAGCAGCGCGGTCGGTAGGTGCCCACGCGCCGGGCGATCTGCGCGATGTGCTCCGGCGTGGTGCCACAGCAGCCGCCGGCGATGTTGAGGAAACCCGCACGTGCGAACTCCTCGAGCAGGCCGCCGGTGATTTCGGGTGTCTCGTCGAAGCCAGTCTCGCTCATCGGGTTGGGCAAGCCGGCGTTGGGGTAGCAGCTGATGAAGGTGTCGCCGGCGACGCGCGCGAGCTCTTCGATGTAGGGGCGCATCAGCGCCGCACCGAGCGCGCAGTTCAGGCCCACGGCCAGGGGCCGGGCGTGGCGCACGCTGTGCCAGAAGGCGCTCACGGTCTGACCCGACAGGATGCGGCCGGAGGCGTCGGTGACGGTGCCGGAGATGATGACCGGCAGGCGCTCGCCCGTCTCTTCCATCAGCTCGTCGAGCGCGAAGATGGCCGCCTTGGCATTGAGCGTGTCGAAGATGGTCTCGACCAGGAAGAGGTCGCAGCCGCCTTCGAGCAGCCCCGCCGCCTGCTCGCGGTAGGCCTCGCGCAGCTCGTCGAAGCTGACGTTGCGCGCGGCCGGGTCGTTGACGTCCGGACTGATGCTGGCCGTGCGCGGCGTGGGGCCGAGTGCCCCGGCCACGAAGCGCGGCTTGTCGGCGCTGCTGAACCGGTCGCAGGCTTCGCGCGCGAGGCGCGCCGCGGCCACGTTGAGCTCGTGCGCCACCGAGGCCAGGCCGTAGTCGTCCTGCGCCACGCGCGAGGCGCCAAAGGTGTTGGTCTCGATGATGTCGGCGCCGGCCGCGAGGTACTGTTCGTGGATCTCGCGGATCACGTCGGGTCGCGTGAGCTGCAGCAGGTCGTTGTTGCCCTTCAGGTCCTTGGGGTGGTCCTTGAAGCGCTCGCCGCGGTAGTCGGCCTCGGCCAGCTTGTAGCGCTGGATCATCGTGCCCATGGCACCGTCGAGGATGACGATGCGCTCGGCCAGCAGGCCCGGCAGAGCGGTGGCGCGTGTGAAGGCAGGCGTGTTCATGCCCGTGAGTTTACGTGCGCCTGCGCGACCCTCAGTGCAGCGCGGTCGGCTGCGTCTCCTGGAACAGCGACTGGCGGAATTCGATCGATCGCGGCCCCTCGTCCTGCATCGCCCACAGCGCCAGCGCCTTGGCCGACATCGGCTTGGCGAACAGATAGCCCTGCAGTTCGTCGCAGCCGAGCGAGCGCAGGATGCGGCTCTGGCCCTCGGTCTCCACCCCCTCGGCGACCACCTTCAGGCCCAGCGCCTGGGCCAGCTTCACGACGGCGTCGACGACAGCGCGCGCATCGGCGCTGGTCTCCAGGTCGAGCACGAAGCTGCGGTCGATCTTGAGTTCGCCGGCCGGCAGCTTGCGCAGGTACGACAGGCTCGAGTAGCCGGTGCCGAAGTCGTCGATCGAGATGTGCACACCGACGGCGGCCAGTCGCTCGAAGATCTTGCGCGTGCCCTCGGCGTCTTCCATCGCTGCAGACTCGGTGATCTCGCAGGTGAGCAGCGACGGGTTCACCTGGTGCGCCTCCAGCGCCTTGGCGATGCGCGTCGGCCAGGTCCGGCTGCCGCAGCTGGTGCACCGACAGGTTGATCGCCACCCGCATGCGCAGGCCCTGGTCGCGCCAGGCGCGCACCTGGCGGCAGGCGTCCTCGATCACCCACTGGCCCATCATGCCGATGAGCCCGAAGCGTTCGGCGATCGGCACGAACACCGCCGGGCTGACCATGCCCCGTTCCGGGTGGTGCCAGCGCAACAGGGCCTCGGCACCGGTGATCTCGCCGCTGGGCGCATGGATCTTGGGCTGGAAGTAGAGCTCGAACTGCTTGCGCGCCATCGCCTGGCGCAGATCGCGCAGCAGCTCGATCTGCTCGCGCGCGTCGCCCAGCATGCGCGGCTCGAAGAACGTGAAGGTGGCCCCGCCGCTGCGCTTGGCATAGCGGGCGGCGGCCTCGGCACGGGTGAGCATGCTCGATGACGGCCCGTCGTCGGGGTAGCAGACGATGCCGATCGAGGCCGTCATCGGCGTCTGGCGCCCTTCGATCTCGCAGGGCTCGGCAATCTGGTCGAGCAGCCGCTGCGCCAGCGTGGCGCGCCTGGCTCTTGCCGGCATTGCTCAGCAGCACGCGAACTCGTCGCCGCCCACGCGGGCCAGGGAGCCGCTGACGCCCGCACTGCGCTGCAGGCGCTCGGCCATGGCCGTGAGCAGTTGATCGCCGACGCGGCGGCCGAAGGTGTCGTTGACGGGCTTGAAGCTGTCCAGGCCGACGAACAGCAGCACGACCCTGGCCGCGGTGCGGTCGGCCGCCTGCACGGCCCCGTCGAGGCGCTGCTCGAAGTCGCTGCGGTTGGACAGTCCCGTGAGGGCGTCCAGGCGCGTTGCGGCATCGGCGCGACCCATGGCGGTCTGCAACGCCGCGCGCATGCGCGACTCCATCACCGACAGCAGCAGGAGCATCGAGAGCAGAGCCGTGCCTCCGAGACCCGCCATCAGCGTCATGGTGGTGGCACTGGCGACAGCGAATTCGTTGAGCGAGACCGCATCGAACGGCACCTGCGCGGCCAAGGTGACGGCCCGCGTGGCCGGCAAAGGCCCCACCGCCCAGCACCACGGCACCGAGGCCGCGAGACCACAGCGCATGCACTCCGCGGCGGCGCGCCAGCCAGCCGGCCACGGAGAACGCGGCGACCAGCCCGAGAGTCGCACCGGCCAGCGGCAGCAGCCGCCAATTGAACCCCGGTGCAAGATGCAGGTCGAGAAGGTAAAGCCCGTTGGCGAGCATCGCACCACTGGCGAGGAAGAACGCCGGCAAGGCACTGCCGCGCCACGGGGCCTGCTTCTGGAATGCGACCCGGATCGCGATCAGGCTGGTCGAGCAGGGTGATCAGCCAGCCCGCGGCCGTGAGCAATCCGCCATAGCCCAGCCGAAACGGCAGCGGCATGGCGGCGAACGTGACAAAGTGCACCGACCACAGGCCGGTGGCCAGCGCCAGCGCACTGCCCAGCAACCACCAGAAGGCCTCGCCGCCTGAGGTGGTCGTCAGCCGACGCGCCAGGTGCAGCGACACGAACGCGCCGAACGCCGCCATGGCGGCCGCGGCGAGGTCGAGCGCAGGGGAAAACTGCCAGGCGAGGTGGGGATCGTCGGTCATGGGCGCAGGCAAATGGCTCTCAGGCTATCGGCCGCCCCACCTCCCGACTTGAGCCCGCGGTTCCGGCGCACCGCGCCGGAACGTGATCGATCAGTGCAGGAATCCCATCGCGCGCTGCTGGCGCACGTCCGGCTTGACCCGGTGCTCGGCCTCGAGCTGCGACAGGAACTCGTCGGGCTCGAACACCTCGCCGAGCACGTCGACCTGGCGCTTGACGGCGGCGAAGTCACCCGGCGTGAGGGCAGTGAGCTGGCGCAGTCGCTGGGCCTGCTCGGCGGTCAGTCGCGCCGCCTCGCCGTCCAGCGCCTCGGCCACGAACATGCGTTCGCGCTGCTCCGGCTTCAGCGGCTTGAACTGGATCTTGAACGTGAAGCGCCGCAGCGCCGCCTCGTCCAGGTCCTGGAACAGGTTGGTGGTGCAGATGAACACGCCGGTGTAGCGCTCCATGCCCTGCAGCATCTCGTTGACCTCGCTCACCTCGTAGCTGCGCTCGGCCATGCGACGGCTGCGCAGGAAACTGTCGGCCTCGTCGAGCAGCAGCACCGACTGTTCGGCCTGCGCTTCGGCGAACATCTTGGCCATGTTCTGCTCGGTCTCGCCGACGTACTTGCTCACCAGGTCGCTCGCCTGACGGATCATCAGCGGGCGCTGCAGCGCCTGCGCGATGTGCTCGCCCAGTGCGGTCTTGCCGGTGCCCGGCGGGCCGTAGAAGCACAGCGTGCCGAAGCCCTTGCGGCGCAGCGCCTCGACGATCTTGGGGATCTCGAATCGCGACTCGGTGTTGACGAGGTCCAGGTTGTAGCTCGTGACCACGCGACGCGCGCCGCGCTCGTTGCTGGTGTTGCCCAGCGCCTTGTCGGCATTGCCCAGCTGCCGCTCGATGAGCACTTCGGCACTGGACGCGGCAGAGCCTTCGTCCGGCACGGCATCACTTCCTGCCAGCCGCGCGAACTTGACCGCGGTGCGGATCTGGGCCGGCGTGAGCCCGCGCCGCTCGGCCAGGCGCGCGGCGAAGCCTTCGCCCACGTCCACGCCGGCCAGCGCGCGCTGCACCAGGGCCTCGCGCGCCCCAGGCGGCGGGCTCTTGAGTTCGAGGTGGTACTGAAAGCGGCGGCGGAACGCCGGATCGATCTGCTCGATGCGGTTGGTGACCCAGATCACCGGCACCGGATTGGTCTCCAGGATCTGGTTCACCCAGGCCTTGCCGCTCACGCTGCCGGTGGGCGCGGCATCACTGCTGTCCAGGCGCGCGATCACCTGCGCCGCATCGGTGGAGATCGGCGGGAAAACGTCCTCGACCTCGTCGAACAGCAAGGCGACGTTGGCGCTGCTCTTGAGAAACACCTGGCTGATCTGCAGCGACCGGTAGCGGTCGCGCCCGGACAGCGAGTTGCCGTCGCGGTCGGCGTACTCGACCTCGTACAGCTCGAGTCCCGCGGCCTGGGCGGCCACGCGCGCCAGCTCGGTCTTGCCGGTGCCGGGCGGGCCGTACATCAGGATGTTGACGCCCGGCTCCTTGCGCGCGACCGCGTTGCGCAGCAGCGCAGTCATGGTGCGCTGGTCTTCGCCGACGTAGTGGAAGTCGGCGGGCGTGAGTTCGCTGCGCTTGGCCGGCCGCGTGAACACCGCCATCAGGTCCGAGGGGCCTTCGTACTTGCGCATCAGTACCGGGGGCAGTTGCTCGCTGACCTTCATCAGATCAGCCAGGTCGGTGATGTTGTGCTCGGAAATCAGGTTCTCGACCATGCCGATGCGCTCGAGGCGCGAGCCGGCGCGCAAGGCCTCGGCCACGTCGGCCTCGTTGACACCGGCCACGCGGGCGATGGCGGCATAGGCCTCCTGCGCGCTCGACACCTTGAACTCCACCAGCAGGCCGCGCAGGTCACGCTGGTAGCGTGCGAGCGTTCCGTACAGCAGCAACGCCCGCTCCGCCGGGTTGAGCTGCAGCAGGCCGGCGAGCGCGTCGATGTTCTTCTCGACGAGCGTCGATTCCTTCTTGAGGCTGCGGTCCAGCCACTCGGCGGTGGCGCCCAGCACCGCGAGCAGGTCCTTGGGCGCGTCCTTGATGTACTCGTCGATGTAGAAGAAGAGCGTGCCTTCTTCGTAGGGGCCTCGCCAGACGCCATGGCGTTCGATGAAGGCCTCGTCCGCCAGCGCCTCGTGACCACGCCAGTGCTCGTTGCCCTTGCAGCGTGTCTTGAGGAAGGTGCGCAGGCGCGTGAGCACGGTGGCCGGCCAGACGAGATGCTTGCCCGTCAGCGAGAGCAGGCTGTTCCAGTCGCGGCGCGGGTTGAAGCGCGCCACGTTGCGCATCGTCAGCGTGAGCACGAACTGCGAGCACATGCGGTCCAGCACCGGCGCCTCTTTCAGGCCGGGGGACAACAGCAGCTTGCCTTCACCGGACACCAGACTCTGGCTCTTCACCATGGCGCACCTCCTGCTCGAGGCCATCTTGGCGCACTGTGCGCCAGGCGGCAAGCCCTTGCGCGTTCAGGGGCTCAGGTGTCCGTAACGCGCGGGCTCGGGTCTGGAGGACCGGGTCGGTGAAAAAGAATCAGTGCATCACCACCGGCTGGTGCATGAGCGAGGAGTAGCGCTCGATGTAAGCGTCCATTTCCTCTTCGGAGGGCTGCGTCTGGATCAGCGCCTCGACACCCTGCTTGAAGCTTTCGGCCAGCGCGCCTTCGATGAAGATCTCCTTGCGCGCGAACTTGTCGACGATCTCGTAGCCCCCGCGCGACAGCGGCTGGTGCACGCCGGACCCCGCGCTCGCACCGACTCCAGCCTGGGCGACGGCCGGCAGGTCGATCTGCACGATCGCGAAGTTGTCCGAGTTGTAGAGCATCAGCATGGTGAGTTCTCCTGAGCCCGTAGCTGAGTCCGACAACGCAACTTTCAAGCCCGCGGCCGACCGGAGACCGGCGAGACCCCGCGAAACGGGGTGCGCCCCCGGCGCCTGCACGCCCGTCAAGGGACGGGAACGGCCTCGCGCAGGCGCAGCTCGAACCCGTCGCCCTCGCCGGCGCTGCGCTGCAACGCGCGCACCGGCAGGTGGTGCCGCTGCGGATCGAGCCAGACGTCCACCGTGGTTTCGTAGGGCCCGCGGGGTTCGCGCCGGAAGTGCAGCGTCTGCACACTGCCTTCGGGCAGCTGCAGGCTGGCCGGACCGACCCAGTGGAACACCCAGGCTCGCCGAGTCGCCGCGGGCACCCACGACCTGCAGGGTGATCGGCTGGCTGGGGTCGAGCCAGCGCAGCGGGTCGGCATCGACCACGGCGGCCAGCTGGATCATCCAGCTCAACCGGTCCTGCACGCCAGGCACCAGGGGCAGCTCGAGCGAGGGGCCGGAGAAGGTGACCTTGCCGGCTTCGCGCTGGAAGTTCGCGGCCTGCAGCGAGCGTCGCGCGCGCTGGTCGGTGAAGCGCAGCGGCGCGACGCCGGCGGCGTCGATGGCACCTTCGCTCGTCTGCGTGAGCACGTTGACGCCGAGCACCGCACCGTCGAGCTGCAGCCGGTAGCGTGCGCCGTCGAGCAACCAGCGCAGCTCGCCGCTGCCGGTGAGTGCGCCTCGGGCGAGCTGGTAGCGCAGCGTGATCGACGGCGACAACCGTGTCGCATAGACCGGCCACTCGGCACCGCGCGCCGGCTCCGCAGCGGCGATGCTCAGGGCCACGGGAGGATCGACCATCGCCGTGCTGGCCGGCGTCGACGCCTGGGTCTGCGGCACTGCCGCGACGGGGACATCCAAGGGCATCCTGGATGCGAGGCCGGCCGATGTCTCGACCAACGCCCCCTCGCTGGCCACCTCGGTGCGCGCCGCGGCCGCTTCGGCGGGTGGGCGCCGGCCGGAGACCGGACGCTTCTCGCGCGCTGTCGGCGGGGCAGCCGGCGCTGTGCCAACCTGGGCGGTGCCAGGCGAAGCCGCTGGAGGCGCCGGCACGATGCTGCGCACCTGCACCGCCGCGGGCGAGGGCTGCGGTGTCGGCACGACCAAGGTACTCGACGCCGCCCAGCAGCGCCAGGTGCGCCAGCAGCACCGCCAGCACCAGCCCGGCCAGCACGCGGGCGTGGCGCAGGCCGGGCCGAATCCCCGCGGCGATCGCGAGGGGCATTTCAGCCCCGACCGACTGCATCGACAATCACCAACTGCTGCATCGAACCCGGCTCCATGGCAGCCTACTTCACTGCGCCCTCTTCAGCGCTCACCCCGATCCCCGACAACACCGATGAAACTCGCCACCTACAAGGATGGATCGCGCGACGGCCAGCTGGTCGTCGTCTCGCGTGACCTCACCACCGCCCACTATGCCAGCGGCATCGCCAGCCGGCTGCAGCAGGTGCTGGACGACTGGAACTTCCTGTCGCCGCAGCTCGAGGACCTGTCGACCTCGCTCAACCACGGCAAGCTGCGCCACGCGTTCGCGTTCGAGCCGGCGCAGTGCATGGCGCCGCTGCCGCGCGCCTTCCAGTGGGTCGACGGTTCGGCCTTCATCAACCATGTGGAACTGGTGCGCAAGGCGCGCGGCGCCGACCGTGCCCGAGAGCTTCTACACCGACCCGCTGATGTACCAGGGCGGTAGCGACGACCTGCTCGGCCCGACCGACGCCATCGTCTGCGCCAGCGAGTCCTTCGGCATCGACTTCGAGGCCGAGGTCGCCGTGATCACCGGTGACGTGGCCATGGGCACGACGCCCGACGCCGCGCTGGAAGGCATCCGCCTGGTGGTGCTGGCCAACGACGTGAGCCTGCGCCACCTGATCCCCGCCGAGCTGGCCAAGGGCTTCGGCTTCGTGCAGAGCAAGCCGGCGACGGCCTTCAGCCCGGTGGCGGTGACGCCCGACGAACTCGGCGCCGCGTGGCAGGGCGGCCGCCTGCACCTGCCCCTGGAGTGCCGCTGGAACGGCCGACCGGTCGGGCGCTGCGATGCCGGTCCGGAGATGACCTTCCACTTCGGCCAGCTCATCGCCCACCTGTGCAAGACGCGCAACGTGCGCGCGGGCAGCATCATCGGCAGCGGCACGGTGAGCAACCAGGACTGGTCGCACGGCTACTGCTGCATCGCCGAGAAGCGTGCGATCGAGACCATCGAGACCGGCGCCCCCGTCACCGATTTCATGAAGTACGGCGACAGCATCCACATCGAGATGAAGGACGCCGAGGGCCAGAGCCTCTTCGGCGCGATCAGCCAGACCGTGCGCGCGCCGGGCTGACGCGGGTCGCGATGAGCACCGAACTGCCCCGCACCTTCAAGGTCGTGACCGTCTGGCTGCTGCTCGGCCTGGCGCTGTTCCTCGGGGTTCAGTGGTGGCTGCACCAGCAGGCGCAGGCGCGGTTCTCGGCCGGCGACCAGGTGATCGAGCTGCGGCGCGGGCCGGACGGCCACTACCACTGGCCGGGGCGCATCGCGGGCCGCTCGGTCGACTTCCTGGTCGACACCGGCGCCACCGGCACCGCCATTCCCATGGAGCTCGCCCGCGAACTGGGCCTGAGCGCCATCGGCTCGGTCCAGTCCAGCACCGCGGGTGGTGTGGTCACCGGCGAGATCGTGCGCGCCGACATCGAACTGCGCGGCGGCTTGGCAGCGCGCAGCCTTCGGGTGGTGGCGCTGCCCGGCCTGCAGGACCACCCGCTGCTGGGCATGGACGTGCTGGGCCGCCTGCAGTGGCAGCAGACCGACGGCGTGCTGCGCATCGATCTGCGCTCGATGCGGTAAACCAGCGCCCGGCGCCGCGGCGCCGCAGGCACAATCGTTGCGGCTTGACAACCGGCGGATGGGAGCGTGCCAGCCCCTGCCGGCGAGACCCACAGCAAGACCCACAACGACGAGGAGACCGACCATGGCCGACCCCAACGCCTTCACCAAGCTCGTTCCCGGTTTCGACTTCCTGCAGAGTCTGGTCAAGAACGCCGGCTCGGCGCTGCCGAACATCGGCCAGTGGGTGGCTCCGACGCTCAATCCCGAAGAGCTGGAAAAGCGCATCGAGGAGCTGCGCACGGTGCAGTTCTGGCTCGAGCAGAACGCCCGCATGCTGGGCGCGACGATCCAGGCGCTGGAGGTGCAGCGCATGACGCTGTCCACCCTCAAGACCATGAACGTGCAGATGGACGATCTGCGCGAGTCGATGAAGATCCGCGTGCCCGGCACCACCGAGAGCGCCCGGGCGGAAGCCGACGCGCCGGCGGCGCGCAAGCCCGCGCGCAAGGCCGCCAAGCGCGGCAGCGCGGCTGTCGCCGCACCGCCCGTGGTCGACCCGATGCAGTGGTGGGGCGCGCTCACCAAGCAATTCACCCAGCTCGCCACGACGGCCATGAAGGACACCGCCACCGACGCCGCCCGCAACCTGGCCGGCACGATGGTCAAGCAGAGTGTCGATGCGGCGGGCCAGACCTTGAAGAAGGCGGCCGCGATGCCGGCTGCGGTGACGCGCACGGCCACACAGGCCGTCGGCCGCAGCGCGCAAGCGATCTCGCGCAATGCGACGGCCGCCGCAGCGAGCTCGGCGTCCGCGTCCGCGGCCACGCCGGGCCTGACACCGGCCACGCCGGCTCGTCGGGCGTCTCCGCCCAAGCGCACCCCGACCCGCCGTTGACACGGCTCTTCAGCACCTCGCCCACGCCCCAACACCCTGTCTCGTGAGACCCTTCCTCCACGCCCACGCCACCCACCCGGATGCCCACATGGCGCTGGCGCTGGCGGCAGCGCAATTGCAGGCGCAGATCCAGACGCGCCAGCGCGATCGAGGAGGGTTCGTGGCCACGCTCGGCTGGGTGTACCTCACCGACCGCTATGCCCAGCAGGCCGAGGCGCTGCTGGGGGAGCTGCGCCAGCGCTGGCCCGAAGTGGCCTGGGTGGGCGCGGTGGGCGTCGGGGTGGCGGCCAGTGGCGTGGAGTACTTCGACGAGCCGGCGCTGGTGCTGATGCTGGCCGACCTGCCGCGTTCGCAGTTCCGGCTGTTCTCGGGCGCCCAGCCGCTGGGCGACTTTGCTGCCCACACCGCCCAGGTCCACGCGGACCCGTCCACCCCCGACATCGCCGAGCTCATCACCGACCTGAGCGAACGCACCGCCACCGGCTACCTGTTCGGCGGCCTGGCCTCGGGGCGCAGCCGCACCCTGCACATCGCCGACGCCGTGCTGGAAGGTGGGCTGTCGGGCGTGGCGTTCGGCGACGGGATCACGCTGGTCTCACGCGTCTCGCAAGGCTGCCGGCCGGTGGGGCCGCTGCGCACGGTCGAAGCCTGCGACCACAACGTCATCACCCGCCTGGGTGGTGAGGGCGCGCTCGACTGCCTGCTGTCCGATCTCGGCCTGACCGGCCGCGAGCCGCGCGAGGCGCTGCCGCAGATCCGCCAGACGCTCGTGGGCCTCACCGACCCGGCCGAAGGCGACGACAGCGCCGCGCTGGCGGCACGCCGTGGCGCGTTCGGTGCCGACACGCGGGTGCGGCATCTGGTCGGGCTCGACCCGGGACGCCGCGGCCTGGCCATCGGCGACGTCGCCCGGCCGGGCATGCAGCTCGCCTTCTGCCAGCGCAACACCGAAGCCGCACGGCGCGACCTGATGCGCATCTGTGCCGAGATCCGCGAGGAGGTCGAGTCCGAAACCCGCCCAGCTGCGCTGGCCTCGCTGCCTGGCGCGGCGGAGGTGCGCCTGCCCGGTCAGGGCATCGCAGGGGCGGTCTACGTGAGCTGCTCCGGACGCGGCGGGCCGCACTTCGGCGCGCCGTCGGCCGAACTGGCGATCGTGCGGCATGCGCTGGGCGACGTGCCGCTCGTCGGCTTCTTTGCCGCGGGCGAGATCGCCCGGCACCACCTCTACGGCTACACCGGCGTCCTGACCGTCTTTCTCGCTGGCGCCAGCTGAGCGACCCGGCCGGATTGAGTGCGCTCCGGTCAAAACCGCTTTGACCCCGCACCTGGAGGCCCGCGCGTGGTGGGGCCGGCGAAGCGCGCTACATTGAGCGCCTTAATGAGATCGCCTTTGTGCGACACAGGAGACAGGCCGTGAACGCCCCGGACCCAGGCCTACATCAGGAACTCGCCGAACTCGTGCAGCGCCGCGCCGAGGTGAGTGCCGCCTTGGCTGAATGCGTGCCGGCCCACGCACTGCTCTCGCGCCGTGAAGACACCGTGCCCTACGAGTGCGACGGCCTGACCGCCTATCGCCAACAGCCGCTGCTGGTGGTGCTGCCCGAGAGCGAGGAGCAGGTGGCCGCCGTGCTGCGCACCTGCCACCGCCTGAACGTGCCGGTCGTGGCCCGCGGCGCCGGCACCGGCCTGTCCGGCGGTGCGCTGCCGCACCGGCTGGGCGTGACACTGAGCCTGGCCAAGTTCAACCGCATCCTCAAGATCGACCCGGCTGCGCGCACGGCCACGGTGCAGTGCGGCGTTCGCAACCTCGCCATCAGCGAGGCGGTGGCCCGGCACGGGCTCTATTACGCACCCGACCCCAGCAGCCAGATCGCCTGCACCATCGGCGGCAATGTCGCTGAGAACTCGGGCGGCGTGCACTGCCTCAAGTACGGCCTGACCATGCACAACGTGATGCGGGTGCGCGGCTACACCGTAGAAGGCGAAGCGGTGGAGTTCGGCTCCGAGGCGCTCGACTGTGCAGGGCTCGACCTGATGAGCGTGCTGGTCGGCAGCGAAGGCATGCTCGCGATCACCACAGAGGTCACCGTCAAGCTCGTGCCCAAGCCGCTGCTGGCGCGCTGCATCATGGCCAGCTTCGACGACATCCGCAAGGCGGGCGACGCCGTGGCGCGCGTCATCGGCGACGGCATCATCCCCGCCGGCCTGGAGATGATGGACAAGCCCATGACGGCGGCCGTCGAAGACTATGTGCATGCCGGCTACGACCTCGACGCCGAGGCCATCCTGCTGTGCGAGAGCGACGGCACGCCCGAAGAGGTGGACGAAGAGATCGGCCGCATGGTGGAGGTGCTGCGCGCCAGCGGCGCCGTGGCCATCACGGTCAGCGAGAACGAGGCGCAGCGCCTCAAGTTCTGGAGCGGGCGCAAGAACGCCTTTCCCGCCTCGGGTCGCATCAGCCCCGACTACATGTGCATGGACTCGACCATCCCGCGCAAGCGCCTGGCCGACATCCTGCTGGCCATCCAGGCCATGGAGAAGAAGTACGGACTGCGCTGCGCCAACGTGTTCCACGCCGGCGACGGCAATCTGCACCCGCTGATCCTGTTCGATGCCAACGACCCCGATCAGCTGCACCGCTGCGAACTGTTCGGTGCCGACATCCTCGAGACCAGCGTGCAGCTCGGCGGCACCATCACCGGCGAGCACGGCGTGGGTGTCGAGAAGCTCAGCTCGATGTGCGTGCAGTTCGCGCCGGCCGAGCTGGAGCTCATGCATGCCCTGAAGCGCGCCTTCGACAGCAAGGAGCTGCTCAACCCCGGCAAGGTCATCCCCACGCTGCAACGCTGCGCCGAGTACGGGAAGATGCACGTCAAGCGTGGCCTGCTGCCTTTCGCAGACATCCCGAGGTTCTGAATCTTGACGGTCACCGCCAACGATCCCGCGCTGCAGATCCTGATCGATCGCGTGCGCAGTGCCCAGGCGAGCGGGGCCCAGCTGTGCATCCAGGGCGGCGGCACCAAAGGCTTCTATGGCGAGACCTTGCAGGGCGAGCCTCTGGACACGCGCGTGCTCGAAGGCATCTCCAGCTACGAGCCCACCGAGCTGGTGGTGACGGCGCGCTGCGGCACCTCGCTCGCGCAGCTGGAGGCCGTGCTGGCCGAGCAGGGCCAGTGCCTGCCGTTCGAACCCCCTCACTTCGCGCCCGGTGCCACCGTGGGCGGCATGGTGGCCGCGGGGCTGGCCGGGCCTTCGCGCGCCACCGTCGGATCGGTGCGCGACTTCGTCCTGGGCGCCACCTTGCTGACGGGCCGCGGCGACGTGATGAGCTTCGGCGGGCAGGTGATGAAGAACGTGGCGGGCTACGACGTCGCGCGCGTGCTGGCGGGCTCGCTGGGCACGCTGGGGCTGATCGCCGAGGTGTCGCTCAAGGTGCTGCCCATGGCGCCCGGCCACGGCGACGCTGCGCTTCAAGATGTCGCAGGCCCAGGCACTCGGGCAGCTCAATCGCTGGGGCGGCCAGCCGCTGCCTTTGAACGCCAGCGCGTGGTGGGACGGCACCCTGGTGGTCCGGCTGCGCGGCGCGCTCGCCGCCGTGCGTGCCGCGATGAACGCAGCTCGGGGGAGAAGTCATCAGCCCGGACTACGCGTCGCCCTTCTGGACAGGCCTGCGTGACCACAGCGACGAGTTCTTCATGAAGGCCGCAGCGGCGGTCGACACCGGCGCGGCGCTTGTGGCGGCTGTCGGTGCCGCCCACCGCGCCGCCACTGTCCCTGCCGGGCGAGCAACTGATCGAATGGGGAGGCGGGCAGCGCTGGGTCTGCACGACGCTGGCTGGCAGTGCGCTGCGTGAAGTGGCGGCCAAGGCCGGGGGCCATGCCACGATGTTCCGCGGCCACGACAAGTCGGGCGGCGTGTTCGCTCCGCTGAAGTCGCCGCTGGACCGGATCCATCGCGAGCTGAAGAAGGCATTCGACCCATCGGGGGTGTTCAACCCGGGGCGGATGTACCCCGGCCTGTGATGACGAACCGCTGGTTCGGTCTGCGCAGCGCTTGCTGGCCCGAGGCAGCGGGCTGGTCGTGCCCACCGAGCCGATCCACACGACACGCACGCCTCCCTGCAGTAAGCCACCGCCCATGCAAACCAATCTCGCGACCGAGTTCAAGGGCACCGCGGACGGCACCGATGCCGAAGCGATCCTGCGCAAGTGCGTGCACTGCGGCTTCTGCACCGCCACCTGCCCCACCTACCAGTTGCTGGGCGACGAGCTCGACGGACCGCGCGGCCGCATCTATCTGATGAAGCAGGTGCTCGAAGGCGGCGAGGTGACGCGCAGCACACAGCTGCACCTCGACCGCTGCCTGACCTGCCGCAACTGCGAGACCACCTGCCCGAGCGGTGTCGACTATGGGCACCTGGTGGACATCGGCCGCAAGATCGTCGAAGCACGGGTCGAGCGCCCGGCCGGGGAGCGCGCGGTTCGCTGGCTGCTGAAGGAAGGGCTGACCTCGCCGCTGTTCGCACCGGCCATGAAGCTGGGCCAGCTGGCACGGCCGCTCCTGCCCGCGTCCTTGAAGAACAAGGTGCCGGCGGCCTCGCCGCCGCGTGCCCACCGCTGGCCGACACGTCCGCACGACCGCAAGGTGCTGATGCTGATGGGCTGTGTGCAGCCGGCGATGATGCCCAACGTGAACAGCGCGACCGCCCGCGTGCTCGACGCCGCCGGCATCCAGACGCTGGTGGCGGATGGCGCAGGCTGCTGCGGTGCCTTGCGCACGCACCTCAACGACCATGAAGGCGGGCTGGCCGACATGCGACGCAACATCGACGCCTGGTGGCCCATGGTGGAGGGCCTGACCGAAGCCGGCGCGGTAGAGGCCATCGTCATGAACGCCTCGGGCTGTGGCGTCACCGTCAAGGACTACGGCCATGCGCTCGCGCGCGATCCGGCCTATGCCGAGAAGGCCAGCCGCATCGGCGCCCTCACGCGCGACCTGTCGGAGTTGCTGCCCGACATGGTGCCGGCCCTGCAGAAGCGCCTGCCGCGCCAGGAGAAGGGGGCAGTCCGCGGCAAGCTGGCCTACCACCCGCCCTGCACGCTGCAGCACGGTCAGCAGCTGCGAGGTGGCGTCGAGACGCACCTCGCCGCACTGGGGTTCGAAGTGCAGGTGGCGGGCAGCGAATCGCATCTGTGCTGCGGGTCGGCCGGCACCTACAGCGTGCTGCAACCCGAGCTCGCCTACAAGCTGCGCGACCGCAAGCTCGAGAACCTCACACCGCTGCAGGCCGACGTGATCGTGTCGGCCAACATCGGCTGCATCCAGCACCTGGGGACCGGCACGACCACACCGGTGCGGCACTGGGTGGAAGTGCTCGACGACGCCCTGCACCAGCGCGGGTTGAGCGCCGTGGCCCGCGCCAGCTACCAGCCGCTAGCCGGTCATGCCCAGCTTGTGGGCCCAGTGCGCCGTGAGCGGCGTGTGGGCCTTGGTCAGCACCCGTTCGTTGATCAACGCGCGGCCCAGCGCCCGGTCGCCGCCGACGCCGGCGCAGGCCGCGAGCAGCGTCTGCTCGATCACGTCGCGCTGCGCATGGCTGCCGCCGAAGCGATGCGCCGTGCCCCGCAGCGGCAGCAGGCGACGTACCGCTTCGGCGTGCTCGCCACGGGCATAGGCGGTCAGCCCGAACATCAGCGGCAGGCCGATGTCGCGGGCCATGCGGCGGTTGTCCGGCGCGCCCTCGGGGGCGGGGCGCGACACGGCCGCGCTGCAGGCGGCGACGAGCGCGCGCACCCGTGTCGCATCGCCGCTGCCCAGCAAGGCCATGAGCGCATGCACGTCGTTGAAGGCGTAGTGGCCGGCATGCGCGACCGGATCGGTCCAGGCCTGCGCCAGCGCCTGCCAGCGCGGTCCGACGTCGCCGCCCAGCAGCTGGATGCGCCACAGCAGCGCCGCCGCGTCCAGCCACTGCAGGTTGACCACCGAGGCCGGTCCGCCAATGGCGGCGTCGTAGACCTCGAGGGCGCCTTCGATGTCCAGCGTCTCGAGCTGGAACAGCGCCAGGTGCCACCACTGGTGGACGCGCAGGCCGTTGTCCTCGTCCCAGTCGGCGCGGCGGCTGCGCAGCCAGCGTGCGCCTTCTTCGTGGCGGCCCTGCATCTCCATCACATGCGCCACGGCGTGGATGGCCCAGGGCCCGCGCGCGTTGAGCGCCAGCGCCTGGCGGCCGGCGAGCTCGGCCTGCGGATAGAAGTTGCACTCCTCCAGGCCGAAGGCGAGCATGCCCAGCACGTAGGGATAGAGCGGGTCGCGCTCGCCCACTCGGGCAGCACACGCGCCACCCGGCCGCGCAGGTTGCGGGCGTCGCCGCGGTAGAAGTCGAACAGGTGCGCCAGCGCCAGCGCCAGCAGGTCGCGCGGGAACTCCAGCAGGATCTCTTCCCACAGCCCGCACTGCCTCGCCCCAGCGGCCGGCGAGGCACACTCGCGCAGCGTGCAGGTGATCGCGCTCGCGCGCCGGCGACTGCGCCATCATCGGCTCGGCCTGCTCGAGCAGCGCGCGGGCCTGCGGCACGAGCGCGGGCTCGGTCAGCGAGAGCAGGAAGCCGGCTTTCATCACGCGCGGCAGGCCCCAGTCCGGGTCGGCAGCGATCAGCGCATCGAGCTCGGCCGCCGGGTCGCCATAGAAGGAGACCATGCGCCACAGCGCGCGCTCATGGTGTTCGAGCGCCGTCGCCGACGTCGTGTCCAGGGCGATGCCGCGCGCGTCTTCCATGTCGACGTGTCGCGATCAGGCCCCGGGCGGCTGCGGGCCAGGGCCGCTGGGCGGGCCGCAACCGCTCCCAGGCTCGGCTGAGCCGCAGCACGCCCAGGTCGTCGTGGCGCCGGCCGGTGATCTGCAGGCCGATCGGCAGGCCGCGCCGCCGTGTAGCCGCAGTTGATGCTGGCCGCCGGCTGCTCGCTCATGTTGTAGGGCAGCGTGAAGGCGATGTGCTCGAACGGGCGCGTCACGGGTCGTTGGTCGGGCACGGCAGCTCGGCCGCGAAGGCCGGCGATCGGCGCCGTGGGCGACAGCACGAAGTCGAAGGGCTGCGCACGCCGCCACGGCCGCCTCGCGCATCGCGCCCATCTGGCTGTAGCCGCGGAACACCTGCTCGCCGCTGAGGCCCTCGCCGCCGCGCGCCCAGTCGAGGATGAAGGGCAGCACGCGCGCGCGGCGCTCCGCGGGCAGCGCGCAGATGTCCATCCAGGAGCGGCAACGCCAGAAGTGGTCCATGCCGTCGATCATCGCGCGCGTCATGAACGGCGCGAGCGGCTCGACGATCGCGCCGGCCGCCTCGAAGCGGCGCGCCGCGGCATCGACTGCGGCTCGCGCACCTCCGGCTCGACCGGCAGGCCCCAGCCGGCGTCGAGCTGCAGGCCGATGCGCAGGCCCTCGCACGTCGCGCTCGAGCGCTGCTCCAGGCGATGTCCTGCCGGGGCAGGCTCATGGTGTCGCGCGCGTCGGGCGGCGAGCGCCGCCATCATGAGCGCGCGCGTCGGCGACGCTGCGCGTCATCGGCCCGGCCACGCGGCCGGCGTAGGGCGGGTAGATCGGGATGCGGCCCAGGCTGGGCTTGAGCGCGAAGATGCCGCACCAGCCGGCCGGCAGGCGCACCGAGCCGCCGATGTCGGTGCCGAGGTGCAGCGGCCCGTAGCCGGCCGCGGCGGCGGCGGCCGCGCCGGCGCTGCTGCCGCCCGGGTTCTTGCGCAGGTCCCAGGGGTTGCGCGTCAGCGGGTGAAAGCTCGACAGCCCCGAGGACAGCATGCCGTAGTCGGGCATCGTGGTCTTGCCGAGGATCACCGCGCCGGCTTCGCGCAGGCGCGCCGCGGGCGGCGCGTCCTGCGCGGCCGGCACGAGCTCGGTCGCGGCCGTGCCCAGCGGCACCGGCACGCCGCGCGTGGCGATGTTCTCCTTGATCAGGCACGGCACGCCGTCGAGCGCACCCAGCGGCGCGCCGGCCAGCCAGCGCGCCTGGGAGGCCTGCGGCCTGCGCCAGGGCGCCGTCGGCATCGAGCGCATAGGTGGCGCACAGCTGGGGTTCCCAGCGAGCGATGTGCTGCAGCACCGCGCGCGTCACCTCCACCGGCGAGGCCTCACCGCGGCGGTACAGCGCCGCGAGTTCGACCGCGCCGAGCGTGTGCAGTGCAGTCACCAGCTGACGGAAGCCATGTCGTTGGCGAAGATCGGCGAGCTGCTCCACAGGCCCTTGAGCGGCTTGCGGCTACCGCGAACTGCGGCAGCTGGAACAGGTAGGCGTTCACCGAATCGGTGGCCAGCATGCTTCTGGATGTCGCCGACCAGCTTGAGCCGGTCCGCCGGATCGGTGCGTGGCGTTGTACTTGGCCAGCAGATCGCGGTAGGCCTTGCTGTCGTAGCCCCAGTAGTAGTCCGGGTCGGCGTAGCGGTCGAAGTCCAGCGGCTCGACGTGGCTGATGATCGTCAGGTCGAAGTTGCCCTTGAACGGCGCCGGACAGCCACTGCGCCCATTCGACGTTCTCGATCTTCGCGTCGATGCCCACCTTGGCCAGCTGCGCGGCCACGATCTCGCCGCCCTTGCGCGCGTACTGCGGCGGCGGCAGCGTCAGCGTCACGTTCAGCGGCGTCGTCACGCCGGCTTCCTTGAGCAGGGCCTTGGCCTTCTCGGGGTCGTAGGGGTTCACCTCGGTCAGGTCGACATAGCCCGCGTCGCTGGGCACCATGTGGCTGCCGATCGGCGCGCCGTAGCCTTCCATCGCGCCATCGATGATCGCCTTGCGGTCGATCGCCGCGGCGATGGCGCGGCGCACGCGCACGTCGTCGAAGGGCTTCTTCTTGTTGTTGATCGACGACGATGGTCTTGCCTTCGGTGCCACCGATCTCCACCGTGAAGCGCTTGTCGGCCTGGAACTGCTTGAGGTTCTGCGGCGCACCGAAGCGCGGCATGCCGTCGATGTCGCCGGCCAGCAGCGCGGCCACCTGCGCCGCCGGGTCGTTGATGAAGCGGAAGGTGACCTTCTTGAGCTTGACCGCCGCGGCGTTGCGGTAGCCGGCGTTCTTCACCAGCGTGATCGACGCGCCCTTCTTCCAGTCCTCGAAGCTGAACGGCCCGGTGCCCACCGGCTTGGTGGCGGTGGTGGCGGCGCTCTTGGGGTCGAGGATGACGGCGGTGTTCTCGCCCATGCGGAACAGGAAGTTGCCGTCCGCGCTTGTTGAGCACCAGCATCACGGTGTGCGGGTCGGGCGTCTCGATGCGGCTGATGTTGTCGAACACCGCCTTCTTGGCCTTGTTGGTCGAGCCGTCGGCCTTGGCGCGCTCGAAGCTGAACTTCACGTCGCTGGCGTCGAAGGCCTCGCCGTCGTGGAACTTCACGCCGCTGCGCAGCTTGAAGGTGTAGAGCTTGCCGTCGGGGTCGACGGTCCAGCTCTCGGCCAGCAGCGGGCTGACGCTGCCGTCGAGGTTGATCTTGGTGAGGCCCTCGAGGATGTTGTAGTGCACCACCTCGCCGATGGCCGCGGCCGAGGCCGCCGTCGGGTCCAGGCCCGGCGCGGGCTCGAGCACCATGGCGAGCACGACGCTGTCCTTGCGGCCCTGGGCGGACGCCGGCAGCACGGCACTGGCCAGCAGGGCGGCGCAGGCCACTGCGTAGACAGCGGGACGGAAGGTCTTGGTCATCGTCGTTTCCTCTTGCGATGTGGACGGGAGAGCGCCGCTGGCTCGGGGCGTTCAGTCGGCGGTCGTCACTCTAGCGGAAGCCGCCGCACCCAGTGACGTGCGGGCGTGCGCAGCCATCAGCGTGCGGGTGTACGGGTGCTGCGGCGCGCTCAGCACCTGCTGACACGGCCCGCGCTCGACGACCTCGCCCGACTGCATCACCACAACGTCGTCGCACACATGGTCGATGACGGCCAGGTCGTGGCTGATGAAAAGATAGGTGACGCCGAACTGCTGCTGCAGATCCATCAGCAGGTTGAGCACCTGCGCCTGCACCGACACGTCGAGCGCGCTCACCGGCTCGTCGGCCACGATCAGCTTCGGGCGGGTGATGAGCGCGCGGGCGATGGCGATGCGCTGGCGCTGGCCGCCGGAGAACTCGTGCGGGTACTTGTGCGGCATCGCTGGCGCGCAGGCCGACGGCGTCCAGCGACTCGGCCACGCGGCGCGTCGCGCTCGGCCGCGGGCATCACGAGCAGCGGCTCGGCCACGATGCGGCCCACGCGCTGGCGCGGATCGAGCGAGCCGTACGGGTCCTGGAACACCATCTGGAAGTCGCGCCGCGCGGTGGTGAGCTCGGCGGCGCTCAGGCGGTTCAGGTCGCGCCCCATGAAGAGCACCTCGCCCTGTGTGGGCGGCTCGAGCGCCATCGCCAGCCGCGCGAGGGTCGACTTGCCCGAGCCCGACTCACCGACCACGCCCAGACTGCGCCCGGCCTGCAGCGTGAGGCTCACGCCGCGCACCGCGTCGACCGTGGGCGCGGGGCCGAACAGGTGTTCCCGCGGCAGCGTGTAGCGCCGGCTGACATTTCGCAGTTCGAGCAAGGGCGACGCCTGTGTCATGGCTGCGCATCATGCCGCAGCGGCTGGGCCTGCTGCCTCTTCGACACCAGCGATCACCCACTTGAACGCCTGGCCAGCAGGCGCGCAAGAGCCGCAGCATCGCGCTCGCGCACCTGCGCTGCCAGCTCGATGCGACGGGCCGCACGGGCCGCGGACGCCTCGCCATCGCGTCCCGACCGGGCGCGCTGGTCCGCCACCAGGCGGCGCGCATCGGCCGCCTGGTTGAAGCCCACCGCGGCCTGCGGCAGCAAGGACTCGCGCGCCCCGAACATGCCCCCGGCCTTCGCCGCCATCGCGTCCCAGTGCGCCAGCACGAAACGGTAGGCCCGATCCGCGAACGGCGACCGGTTGCTCAGGATGCCCGGCAGCTCCGATGCGATATTGCTGGGCAGCTGACCGGAGATCGTGAGCTGCAGCAGTTCGTCGGCCAGTGCCGGATCACGCGTGTGAGCCAGGGCGCTGGCGAGGATCCAGCGGTCTTCCTCGCCGCTGGCGGCGAGCAGGGCAGCCCGCATCCGATCGAAACGGGCGCGGTCGGCCTGCACGCCCACCGCCACCAGCACCGCCTCGCGGATCGACGCCGGCAGCGACGCCTGTCCGGCGGCGTCGGCATCGAAGGCATCGCGGGCGCGGCGCAGCGTGTCGGCATGGTCGAAGCGCGCCAGCTGGGCGATGAGTTCGGCGCGCAGCACGGTGTCGTCGTGCGCCTCGCCAGCCCGCGGCTGCCAGCCCAGCGACTGCAGCGCGGGCGCGAGCCAGCCCCGCCCGGCCGCACGCAGCCGGGCCTGTGCGGGCGTGCCGCGAAGCACCAGGTCATAGAACTGCAGCGACTCGATCGCCATGCCGTAGAGCGTGCCGCGGCTCGCGTCCTGCACCGTCGGCAGGGTGTCCAGCAGGTCGATGTAGGCCGGCAGCGGCAGCCGGTCCGGCCAGCACCAGCGCGGTGGTGTCGCTCAGCAACGCCACGCGGTCGGCGGCGGCAAGTGCACCGAAGGCCGCTGCCGCACGGCGTTGGTCGGTGGGGGCGTAGGCCACGCGGTAGAAGCCCGCGCCACCGGCGTTGGCGAGCACCGGCTCGGAGCCGCATCCCTCGAACTGCACGCGGGCGCTCTCGCGGTCCATCAGGGTCTGGCTGCGTTGCGAGCCGCGCGACAGGGTCACAGGAATCTTCCAGAGCGCGCGCTCGCGCGTGCCGGCGCCGGTCCAGAACCGCGCCTGGGTCAGCGACACCTCGGTGCGCCCCGCAGCACAGCGGCTCGACACTGTCACCACCGGGAAGCCGCGCTGGTCCGTCCAGCTCGCGGCCACCGCCGCCACCGGCTCGCCCGAGGCATTGCCCATGTGGAACCACAGGTCGCCGGCGGTGGCATTGGACAGTCGCTGCCCCTGCATGTACGCCGCCAGGCCGCGGCGGAAGGCATCGGGCCCGATCCATTGTTCGAGCATCGAGAGCACCGCGCCGCCCTTGGTGTAGGTGATGTTGTCGAACACGTCGAACACCGCGGATTCGCGCACCGGGCCGGAGCGGATGGCGCGGGTGGCGGTGGTGGCGTCGCGCGCCATGGCGCGGTCGATCCACTTGCGGCGGTGCAGCTCGGTGTTCCACGCGGGGTTGAAGCGGGCCGTGGCCTTGCCCGCCATCCAGGTGGCAAAGGCCTCGTTGAGCCAGATCTCGTCCCATGACGCGGCGGTGACGAGGTTGCCGAACCACTGGTGCGCGATTTCGTGGGCGATGGTGTCGAAGGCCCAGCGCTGGGTGAGCGGGCTGCTGCGCTCGGGATCGAAGAGGATCGCCGGTTCGGTGTAGGAGATCAGCCCCCAGTCCTCCATGGCCCCGTCGCGCACACCGGCCACCGCCAGCTGGTCGAGCTTGGGCAGCGCGTAAGGCACGCCGAAGTAGCTCGTTGAAGTAGGGCACCACCTGCTCGGTGGCGGTCATGGCGAAACGGGCCTGCTCGCGCTTGCCTGGCGCCGTGAAGATGCGCAGTGGCACGCCCGCTGCCGCCCCCGACAGTTCGTCGAAGCGGCCGACCGCCAGCGCCACGAGGTAGCTCGGCATCGCCGGGGTCGGCGCAAACCGATGCCGTGTCCAGGCTGTCCCGGGCTGTCCGGCCGCTACCGGCTCGGAGGTCAGCGACGGCATGTTGGACAGCACGGTGTAGCCCTCCGGCGCCTTGACCGAGATCTCGAACACCGCCCGGAAAGCCGGCTCGTCGAAGCACGGGAACACCGTGCGCGCGAACACCGCCTGCAGCTGCGTGGCCAGCATGCGCTGCTTCTCGCCGCGCACCGTGTGTTCGACCCCGTACAGGCCCTGTCCCGTGCGCTGCACCTGCCCGCGATAGGCGATGCGCAGCAGGTACTCGCCCGCGGGAAGCGGCGCCGCGTCGGGTGTCTCGAGCTGCCAGGTCTGCGGCAGCTTGCCGGCGCTCACCCGCAGCGGTTGCGGTGCGGCACCAGCAGACCTGGAGGCGTGGCTTCGTCGGCGTCGAGCTGGTGGGCGTGCAGCACCAGGGCCGGCACGGGCTGGTCGACCCGCAGCGTGATCGTGGCCTGGGCGCTGAAGCGGGTCTGCGCGGGATCGAGTTCGAAAGCCAGCGCATAGCGCAGCGGCACGACCGACTTGCTCAGCGCGCCCGGGGTGGTGGCGAACGAGAAACGCGGCTGCGCCACGGCGACCGGCACCCACGGCAGGCAGGCCAGCAACACCAGTGCCACCGCAATCGCCTGGAGCACGCGTCGAAGCGGGGGATGCCGGATTTCGGATGTCGCCTGGTTCATGCTTGGTCCTCCATCGTCTTGTTGTCCTCCATCATGCCCGCCAAGCGACATGCGTCTACGGGTCAGACCGCTGGGCCCACGCACCGCCCGCTTGTAGGATCGCTGCATGGCCTCACTGCATTCGATCCCCCTGGAGCGGCTGCGCGCCGCAGTCTGCGACCTTCTGATGGGCTTCGGCAGCTCGCCGCACGAGATCGAACTCGTGGCCGACAACCTGCTGCAGGCCAACCTCACCGGTCACGACTCGCACGGCATCGGCATGCTGCCGCGTTACGCGAATGCCTACCTCGAAGGCGGCCTGGTTCCCAACGCCCATGTGAAGACCACACTGGACAGCGGCACCCTGCTGGCGCTGGACGGCGGTGCCGGCTTCGGCCAGGTGATCGGGCACGAGGCGATGCTGCTGGGCATCGAGCGCGCGCAGCGCCACGGCAGCTGCGTGATGGCGCTGGCCAATTCGCACCACCTCTGCCGCATCGGGGCCTGGGCCGAGATGGCCGTGGCGCAGGGCCTGGTGTCGGTGCATTTCGTGAACGTGGTCGCGCGGCCCATCGTCGCGCCCTGGGGCGGGCGTGATGCCCGCTTTGGCACCAACCCGTTTGCGGTGGGCATTCCGGTGCCGGGGCGCGAGCCGGTGATCCTGGACCTGGCCACCAGCGTCATCGCGCAGGGCAAGACGCGCGTCGCGCACAACAAGGGCGAACGCCTGCCGCCCGGCCTGCTGCTCGACAACCACGGCGAGCCCACCACCGACCCCAAGTTCGGCGTCGTCGAGCCCGTGGGCGCCCTGCGCACCTTTGGCGAGCACAAGGGATTCGGCCTCGCGCTGGTGTGCGAGCTTCTCGGTGGCGCGCTGGCCGGTGGCCTGGCGGCGCAGGGCAAGGGCGACAGCCGCCAGCGCGTGCTCAACGGCATGCTCACGATCCTGTTCGACCCGGCGCGCCTGGGCAACGGCGAGGTGTTCGGCCCGCAGATGACGGCGTTTCTCGACTGGGTGCGCGCCTCGCCGCCGCAGCAAGGCACCGACCGGGTGCTGGTGGCCGGCGAGCCCGAGCGCGCCATGCGCAAACGGCGACTGGCCGAGGGCATTCCGGTGGATGCCACCACCTGGGCCGAACTGCGCGCGGCGACCGCCAAGCTCGGGCGCGATCCGGCAACGTTCGATCGACTTGCCGGCGTCTCGGCCTGAATCGGCGCGGACTCGACGCGGTCTCGATACACCAGCACACGGCAGCTCGCGGCAGCTCAGAGGCCGTAGACACGCCTCGCGTTGCCGCCGAGGATGGCGCTGCGGTCTTGCTCACTGCATGGCGCCAGCAGTGCCTGCACCTCGCGCCACCACGAGGCGTAGTCGCTGGCGAGCTCCAGCACCGGCCAGTCACTGCCCCAGAGCACGCGCTGCGGACCGAAGCTGGCGATCACGTGCTGCGACCAGCGGCGGGCTGCGTCGGGTGTGGGCGACGGCCCGGCCTCGGTGAGCAGGCCGGAGAGCTTGCACACCGCGCGCGTCTGCCTGGCGATCAGGGCCAGGTCGTCGGCCCACGGCTGCCACTGCGCCTGGGCGATGTCGGGCTTGGCGCCGTGATCGATGACGATGTTGAGCTCCGGATGCCGGCGCGCGAGCTTGAGCACCCGGCTCAGGTGCAGCGGCTTCACCAGCGCATCGAGCACCAGGCCGTGCGCGATCATGGCCTTCCATGCCGGTGCGAGCGCGGGTTGCAGCACCCAGTCGGGGTCGGGGATGTCCTGCAGCATCGGGCGCAGGCCCTTGAGCTTGGGCTCGGCCGCCAACTGGGCAATCTGCGACGGCGCATCGGGGGCAAGCAGCTCGGTCCAGCCCACCACGCCCAGCACCGCCGCATGGGCCTGCGCCTGCGCGATCAGGAACTGCGTCTCGGCCACGGTCGGCGCGGCTTGCACCAGCACGCCGCCAGTGACCCCCATCGGTTGCGCCTGCGCCTGCCAATCCGCGATCGCGACATCGCGATGAATGGGCGCCAGCGCCGGCGTGAGCCAGCCATAGTCGCCGCGGTCCAGCCGCCAGCAATGAAAGTGGCTGTCGACGACCATCATGGCGTGGGTCCTGGCGTGGGCGCGTCTTCGGGCACCAGCCCATCGCGGCGCAGCGCCTGCCAGAAGGCCGGCGGGATGGGGTGACGCAGCATCGCGACGGCGTCATTCCACTCGCCCACGCGCCGCGCGCCCAGCATCACCAGCTCGATGGCCGGATGCGCCAGCGGAAACTGCAGCGCTGCCGCGCGCAGAGGAACCGCATGGGACGTGCAGTGCGCTTCGATGCGCTGCGTGCGCTCGACCCACTCGCGCGCCGCAGGAGCGTAGTTGAACGTGGCCTTGCCCTCGGCGATGCCTTCCGTGCCGGTGGCGAGGATGCCGGAGTTGAACACCCCGCCCAGCGCGATGTGCACGCCGCGGTGCAGGCATCGCGGCAGGAGCTCGGGCAGCGCACTGTGGTCGAGCAAGCTGTAGCGACCGGCCAGCAGCAGCGCATCGATGTCGGCATGCGCCAGCACCTGCAGCACCACGCCGACGTCGTTGACGCCCAGGCCGATGGCGCGGATCAGGCCTTCGCGCTTCATCGCCTGCAAGGCGGGCAGGGTCTCGTCGAGCACCTGGCGCAGCACCTGCGGCGCGCGCTCGCCGTGCGTGGCGGCGTCGAGGTCATGCACATGCAGCACGTCGATGCGTGCGAGCCCGGTGCGCTGCAGGCTGTCCTCCAGGCTGCGGCGCACGCCGCCGGCGCTGTAGTCCCAGTGCTGCACAAACGGCAGGGTGTCGACATAGCCATGCTGGTCGCGCGGCGCATCGGTGCGCGCGTTCAGCAGGCGGCCGACCTTGCTGGCCAGCACGAAGTCGTCTCGCGGCACATCACGAAGCGCATCGCCGAAGCGCCGTTCGGAGCGGCCATGGCCGTAGTGCGGGGCAGTGTCGAAGCTGCGGCATCCGCTGGCTCGGGCGGTGACCAGCACCGTGCGGGCCTCGTCATCGGTCACCGCTTCGAACAGGTTGCCGAGCGGCGCACCCCCAGGCCCAGCCGCAGGCCGCTGCCTGCGCAGGGCGGGAACAGGGGCTCGCGGCCAGGCAAGGTCATGGTCGGGTAAGTCCGGGTGATCGGCGACTAGTCTCTGACTAACATGTCACCCCGTACATACGGAACAACCCAGGGATCCAGCCCGCTGTCATGGCCACCGTCGCTCCGCTTCGCCCCGCCGCGCCATCGTTGCGCGCGCAGGCGTACGCGAACTTCCAGCAGCAGATCCTCCAGGCCAACATCCGGCCCGGGCAGTTCATCTCGCAACGCGAGCTGATGCAGCTCTTGGACATGCCGCTGGGCGCCGTGCGCGAACTCATCCCGCGCCTGGAGGCCGAGGGTTTGCTGCGCACCGTGCCGCAGCGCGGCCTGCAGATCGCCCATGTCGACCTCAAGCTGATCAACAACGCCTTCCAGCTGCGCCTGGTGCTTGAGCGCGAGGCGGCTGCCCGCTTCTGCACCTCGGTGTCGGACGCCGACCTCGCCGCCATCGACGACGCCCACCGCCGCATCGTCGAACGTGCGCGCAGCGGCCGCATCGACGACCGCTTGCTCGAAGACGCCACCACCGTCGACTGGGGCCTGCACGACCTGATGGTCGATGCGCTGGGCAACGAGCTCATTTCCGAGGCCTACCGCATCAACAGCCTGCGGGTGCGCCTCATCAAGCTCGAGAGCTCGATGCTGTCGCCGGACGCCTTGCTGCCGGCGATGGAAGAACACCTGTGGTTCATCGAGGCCCTGCGCCAGCGCGACACCGCGGAAGTCGCGCGCCGGCTCGGCCACCACATCGAAAGCGCCCACCGGCGTGTGCTCGGTCTGCCCCGGCCGCCGCTGCCGCGGTCCGCCTGACGCTGGCCCACCCACCCCACGAACACTCCTGGAGCACTGACTTGCCCTCCCCTTCTTCTCTGCCCGGCATCTGGCCGGCCATGCTGACGCCGCTGGACGCGGCCCTCAACATCGACCACCCCCGCTTCGCCGCCCATGCGCGGTCGCTGCTGGCCGCGGGCTGCGGTGGCGTCACGCCCTTCGGCACCACCGGTGAAGGCACCTCGTTCAGCGTGGACGAACGCCGCGCCGCTCTGGATGCGCTGGTCGAGGGCGGCGTGCCGGGCTCACGCATCCTCGTGGGCACGCTGTGCACCGCGCTGACCGACACGCTGGCGCTGACGCGGCACGCGCTGTCCATCGGCGCCTGGGGCTGCCTGATGCTGCCGCCGTTCTTCCTCAAGGGCGTGAGCGACCAGGGCATCGTCGACGCCTACCGCTATGTGATCGACGGCGCAGCCGATCCGCGCCTGCGCGTCATGCTGTATCACATCCCCCAGGTGGCGGGCATCGGGCTGTCGCACGCGGTGATCGCCGAACTCAAGCGCCTGTACCCCGAAGTCATCGTCGGCATCAAGGACAGCCAGTGCGATCGCGCGCACTCGGTGGCGCTGGCCGAAGCCTTCATGTCCACGGTGACGGTGCACGTGGGCAACGAGCCGGACCTGCCCGAGATGGGCCGCCGCGGCAGCACGGGCGCCGTCAGCGGCCTGGCCAACTTCGTGCCGCGGCTGGTGCACCGGCTGGTGTCGCAGTACGACCAGCCGCAAGCGGCGCAGGACCTCGAGCGCACCAAGGCGCTGCTGGCCATCCTGGGCGGGTATGCCCTGATGCCGGCCCTCAAGGGCATCATGACCATGCTCAGCGGCGACCAGGCGTGGCTGCGCGTTCGCCCGCCGTTGGTGGCGCTGACGCCGGCGCAGTACAGCGCGCTCGAGCGGCAGGTGAGCGCCTTCGGCATCGACCCGGCGCGCGATTGAGCCACCGCATCGCGTGCCACCGCCTGAACCTCTCTCATCCCCGATCTCACTTTCCTCTCAACACCACAAGACCTTGCGGAGACTTGACATGACCTCATCGATCCTTCGTCGCACCCTGATCGCCACCGGCGCTGCCCTCGCCCTGGGCGTCGCGGCCTTGCCCAGCGCCATCGCCCAGAGCAAGACGCTGCTGCGCATCTCCACGCCGGCCGTGCCCGACGACTGGCACGGCAAGATGTGGACCGTCTTCAAGGAGTCGCTCGACAAGAGCGCGCCCGGCGAGTTCGACGTGCAGATCAACCTGAACGCGTCGCTGTTCAAGCAGGGCACCGAGCCGGCCGCCATGGCGCGCGGCAACCTGGAGCTGAGCTCGATCTCGGCCTTCGACATCGCCAAGATCGTCCCGGAGTTCTCGATCTTCACCGCCGGCTACGTGATCCGCGACCCGGAGCACCAGCAGAAGGTGTTCAACGGCCCGATCGGCGCAGGAGATGTTCAAGCTCGGTCGGCCGACAAGATGGACGTCACCATCCTGACGCCCATGCTACCTCGGCACGCGCCAGCTCAACCTGCGCGAGGCGCGCAACGTCAAGACGCCGGCCGACCTCAAGGGCGTGAAGCTGCGCATGCCCGGCAGCAAGGAGTGGCTGTTCCTGGGCGAGGCGCTGGGCGCCACCGCCACGCCGCTGGCCTTCGGCGAGGTCTACCTGGGCCTGAAGACCGGCACCATCGACGGCCAGGACAACCCGCTGCCCACCGTGCGCGCCGCCAAGTTCTACGAGGTCACCAAGCAGATCGTGCTGACCAGCCACCTGGTGGACGGCATCTTCATCGCCATCTCCAACAAGGCCTGGAACGCGATGAGCGCCGGCGCAGACAGCCAGAAGGTGCAGGCCGCCGCCGCAGGCTGCGGCCGCATACAACAACGAGAACCGCATCAAGGAAGAAGGCCAGATCGTGGACTTCTTCAAGCAGCAGGGCCTGCAGGTGACCACGCCGGACGTCGACGCCTTCCGCAAGGCGGTGCAGACCGCCTACGGCAGCTCCGACATGGCCAAGGCCTGGCCGGCCGGCTTGCTCGAGCGCATCAACAACACCAAGTAGGTCCATGCGCGCCTGGCTGCAGCGGGGCGCCGACGCGATCGGCGCCGGCCTGTTCGCGGCCCTGTTCGTCGTGTTCATCGTGCAGATCACCGCGCGCTTCGGCTTCAACAAGCCGCTGCCGTGGACCGACGAACTCGCCGTGATCCTGTACGTGTGGGTGATTCTGTGGGCCGCGGCCTTCATGGTGCCCTAGCGTGAGCACGTGGTGTTCGACCTGGTGTGCAACATGGCCGGCACCTCGGTGCAGCGCGGCATGCTGCTGCTGGGCTGCGTGATGATCGGCTGGCTCGCCGCCTGGGCCCTGCCTGGCAGCTGGGACTACGTGCGCTTCATGGCCCGCGAAGGCACACCGGTGCTGGGCTGGTCGTTCGCGTGGGTGTTCGTGCCCTTCGTGCTGCTGCTGGTGGCGCTGGCGGCGCGCAATGCGTGGCAGGCCTGGCGCCTGCTGCGCGGTGACGCGCCCGATGCCCCGAGGCTGCCTTCATGACCCTCGGCCTGTGGACCTTGCTCGGGGTGCTGGCCGTCGGCATGCTGCTGCGGCTGCCGATCGGCCTTCTCGATGCTCGCCGGCGGCATCGCCTACCTGGTGGTCAAGCGGCAGGACATGGGCCTGGTCGCCGAGCAGGTGCGCAACGGCCTGTACAACAGCTACGTGCTGCTGGCGGTGCCGCTGTTCGTCTTTGCGGCCAACATGATGAACGCCGGCACGGTCAGCGAACGCATCTTCGACTTCTGCCGCATCCTGGTCGGCCGCATGCGCGGCGGGCTGGCGCAGGTGGACATCCTGGTCAGCGTGATGTTCTCCGGCATGAGCGGCAGCGCGATCGCCGATGCCGCCGGGCCGGGCCTGGTGACGATCAAGCAGATGCTCAAGAAGCCGGAGTACACGCCCGGCTTCGCCGGCGCGGTGGTGGTGGCCAGCGCCACGCTCGGCCCGATCATTCCGCCGTCGATCCCGATGGTGATCTACGCGCTGGTGTCGGGCAGCTTCGGTGGGCGCGCTGTTCCTCGGCGGCGTCGTTCCCGGCCTGCTGATGGCGGTGGTGATGATGGTGGTGGTGCAGATCATCGCCACGCGCCGCAACATGCCGCGCGACGAGCCCGGTGCCGCTTTCGGAGTGGCCCGCAGATCCTGCTGCGCGGCGCGCTGCCGCTGTCGATGCCCATCGTTCTGCTGGGCGGCATCTACTCCGGCGCCTTCACGCCCACCGAGGCCGCGGCGGTGGCCGCCCTGCATGCGCTGATGCTGGCCGGCGTGGTGTACCGCGCGCTCAGCTGGCGCACGCTCTGCGGCGTGGTGCTGGAGTCCACGCGCTCCAGCGCGGTGATCACGATGATCCTGGCCGGCTCCTTCATGCTGAACTATGCGTTCACGTCCGAGGGCGTGCCGCAGGCAATGGCGCAATGGGTCGACAGCCTGCAGCTGTCGCAGCTGCAGTTCCTGCTGCTGGTGAACGTGGTGTTCCTGGTGCTGGGCTGCTTTCTCGACGTCTCGGTGATGCTGCTGGTGTTCGTGCCGATGCTGCTGCCCGCGGCCAAGCTGCTGGGCATCGACCTGGTGCACTTCGGCGTGCTGGTGGTGCTCAACATGATGATCGGGCTGATCACGCCGCCCTTCGGCATGCTGCTGTTCGTGACCAAGGCGCTCACCGGCATCCCGATCGGCGACATGATGCGCGAGGGCTGGCTGTTCCTCGTGATGCTGCTGGCCCTGCTGCTGGCCATGACCTGTTCCCGCAGATCGTGCTGTGGCTGCCGCAGACCATGGGCTACGGGGTGAAGTGATGGGCGCATCCGGGGCCGGGCGCCCACGCATCGTCTGCGTGGCGTGCTGGAACGTCGATCTCACCACCACCGTGACCCGGCTGCCCGCGGCCGGCGAGACCGTGCTGGGCCAGAGCTTCACCACCGGCCCCGGCGGCAAGGGCGCGAACGTGGCGGTGGGCGCGGCGCGCCTGGGCGCCCAGGTGGAGATCATCGCCCGCCTGGGCGACGACGACTTCGGCCGGCGCGCGCTGCCCTTCTGGCGCGACGAGGGCATCGGCTGCAGCCAGGTGCAGGTGGCCCCGGGCGAACCCAATGCGGTCGCGACCATCCTGGTGGCGGCCGATGGCGAGAACAGCATTGCCGTGTTTCCCGGCGCCGGCTTCCGGCTCGGCGGCGACCAGGTGCGGGCCGCGCGCGCGGTGTTCGAGACCGCCGCCATCGTGGCCATGCCGCTCGAGATCCAGGACGATGCGGTCGGCGCCGCACTCGAACTTGCACGCGCCTGCGGTGCACGCACCGTGCTCAACCCGGCGCCGGCGCGCACGCTTCCGCGGGCCTGGCTGGGGCTCGTCGACGTGCTCACGCCCAACCGGCTCGAAGCCCGCCAGCTGTGTGGCCTGCCGAGCGACGACGCCAGCACCCCGGCGGAGCTGGGCCGGCGCCTGCTCGACCTGGGGGTGGGCGCGGTGGTGATGACCTGCGGCGGCGACGGCGCCTGGGTGTTCGAGCGAGGGCAAGCCCCCTTGCCGATACCGGTGTTCGCAGTGCAGCCTGTGGACACGGTCGGCGCGGGGGATGCCTTCAACGCCGGACTGTGCGTGGCACTGGCCGAAGGGCGGACGCTGGCGCAGGCGGCGCGCTGGGCCAGCGCCACGGCGGCCCTGGCCACCACGCGGCACGGCGCGGCCCTGGCCATGCCGGTGCGAAGCGAAGTGCAGGCCTTGATTGACGAGAGCGGCAAGCGTGCGCAACGAGAGTGACTTGAACAACAACGGAGACACGGTCATGACGAACGAAAGCAAGGACAAGCGGATCCGACACCGGATCAACAAGCGGCAGTTCATGGGGGGTGCAGCGGCACTCGCGGCCGGCCTGGCCAGCCCCACGCTGCTGCGTGCGCAGACCACGGTCGTGCGCTGGGGCGAATCGCTCGCGGCCTCGCACCCGCAGGTGCAGATGGCCGAGCGCGTGGCCAAGGAGGTCAAGGAGAAGACCGCCGGCCGCATCGACATCCAGGTGTTCGCCAACAGCCAGCTCGGCTCGGGCAAGGAGATGATCGAAGGCGTGTCCGCCGGCGCGCTGCAGATGACCACCGACGGCGCGGGCGCGCTCGGCGCCTTCCTGCCGCAGCTCTCGGTCATCGAGGCGCCCTATCTGTGGCGCGACGCCGCGCACATGGCCAAGGCCGCGGGCACGCCGCTGTTCGCCAAGATGAACGACGACCTGGTGGCCAAGCGCGGCATGCGCATGCTCAACATCACCTACTACGGCAAGCGCCACCTCACCACCGGCAGCAAGGCGGTGCGCTCGCCCGCCGACATGGCCGGCTTCAAGCTGCGCGTGCCGCCGGTGGACACCTTCCGCGCCATGGCCGAGGCCTGGGGCGCGCGCGCCACGCCCATCGCCTTCGGCGAGCTCTACCTGGCGCTGAGCCAGGGCGCGGTCGACGGCCAGGAGAACCCGCTGCCCACCATCCAGAGCGGCAAGTTCTTCGAGGTGCAGAAGTTCCTGGTGCTGACCGAGCACATCATCACGCCGCGCATGGTGATCGTGAACGAGGCCTTCTGGAAGGGCCTGCGCCCGGCCGACCGCGACGTGATGCAGGCGGCCCTGGCCGCCGGCGCCGCCTGGCAGGACAAGGAACTGCTCGGCCAGGAGGCCACGCTGGTGGGCACCTTCAAGGCCGCCGGCATGACGGTGATCGAGCCCGACGTCGCGGCCTGGCGCAAGCCGGTGCTCGACAAGGTGCCGGGCCTGTTTGCCGACAAGTGGGGCAAGGGCACCTTCGAGTCGCTGCTGGCGCTGTGAGCATGGCCCCGACCGTGCCCGGCGCCCTGGCGGCGCCGGCGACGCCGCGTTGGGTCGCCGCGCTCGACATGCTGCTGAAGCTCAGCGGCGGTGCGCTGGTGGTGGTGCTGCTGGGCACGGTCATGGCCGGCGTGGTGTCGCGCGCGCTCAACCAGTCCGCTCAGCTGGACCGACGAAGCCAGCGGCTTCCTGATGGTCTGGCTGGCGTGCCTGGGCTGGATGATCGCGACGCGCCAGCAGGCCCACATCCGCATCCGCGTGTTCCAGGATCTGCTGCCCGCCGCACCCTGGCGCGTGACCGAGGGCGTGATCCAGGCCGCCATGCTGGTGCTCGGCGCCACGATTGCCTGGTTCAGCATCCATCTCGTGCGCACCAACGCCGACATCGAAGCGCTGGCCCTGCCCATCTCCACCGCCTGGATGTACGCGCCCATGCTGCCCGCCGGACTGATGACGCTGGCGCACGCGGCGGTGGAGCTGTGGCTGCAGTTCACGCGCCACGGCGGTCCGGTCACTGAGCTCCCGGTCCAGGAGGTGGCGTCCCTGTGATCGGCTTGATCTCCAAGCTGAGCGGGGCGTGGCTGGTCAGCATCCTCGCCGGCCTGCCGCTCTACGCCTCGATGGCGCTCGCCGCGCTGGCATTCCTGTGGCTCGCCGGCATGCCGCTGACGGTGCTGCCGCAGAAGATGGCGGGGTCGATGAACTCGTTCCCGATCGTCGCGGCGCCGCTGTTCATCCTGATGGGCAACAT
This sequence comes from uncultured beta proteobacterium, assembly GCA_963739925.1. GTDB lineage: Bacteria > Pseudomonadota > Gammaproteobacteria > Burkholderiales > Burkholderiaceae_C > CAVUBY01. The sequence continues at coordinate 54,600 of CAVUBY010000006.1, forward strand.
CCTGGGCGCGGCGAAGATCACCGACCGCATCGTCGCCTTCGCCAGCGCGGTGATCGGCTGGGTGCGGGGCGGCTATGCACACGCCAGCATCCTCACGAGCATGATCTTCGCCGGCATGGTGGGCTCGGCCGTGGCGGACGCCGCGGGTTCGGGCGCCATCGAGATCCGGGCGATGAAGAAGGCCGGCTACAAGCCCGAGACCGCCGCGGCCATCACCGCAGCGGCGGCGACCATCGGCCCGATCATTCCGCCCTCGCTGCCCATGGTGATCTACGGCGTGATGGCCGACGTGTCGATCGGCAAGCTCTTCATGGGCGGCGTGATCCCCGGCGTGCTGATGGGCCTGTCGCTCATGGCCATGGTGGCCGTGGTGGCGCGCCGCGAAGGCATGGCGCGCCAGGCCTTCGCCGGCTTCCGCGTCATCGGCCGCACCTTCCTCGATTGCTTCTTTGCGGTGATGACGCCGGTGGTCATCCTCGGCGGCATGTTCAGCGGCTTCTTCACGCCCACCGAGGCGGCTGCGGTCGCGTGCCTGTACGCCCTCTTCCTCGGCTTCGTCGTCTACCGCACGCTGAAGTTCGAGCAGCTCGGCCCGATCCTCGTGGACACCGCGGTCACGACCGGCATCGTGATGGTGCTCGTGATGGCGGCGGCGGCGCTGGGCTGGTGCATCTCGATCTCGCGCGTGCCGCAGACGCTCGACGCCGATCATCCTGGCGGCCATCGACAGCCCGCTGGTGTTCCTGCTGCTGGTCAACGTGCTGCTGCTGGTGGTCGGCTGCTTCATGGAAGCGCTGGCAGCGATGCTGATCCTCATCCCCATCCTCGCGCCGGCCGCGGCCAGCTATGGCATCGACCCGGTCCAGTTCGGCGTGATCGTGGTGCTCAACCTCATCATCGGCACCATCACGCCGCCGATGGGCGTGGTGCTGTTCGTGGTGACGCGCATCGCCGAGATCCGCTTCGAGACCATGGCACGCGCCATCCTGCCGTGGCTGATCCCGCTGCTGGTGGTGCTGGCGGCGATCACCGTCTACCCACCGCTCACGCTGTGGCTGCCGCAGGCGCTGCGCGGCAGCTGACGCGTCAGGCGGTAGCGCGCCGCTTGCCCGCCACCGCGCTCAGAGCAAGCCCACTTCCTGCAGGATCGCCCGCACGCGCGCGACGCCCTCGTCGGGCAACAGGCGGTTGGGGCGGCCCATGTGACGGTGCGTGATGAGGCCCATCAGCTGCATCGCCGTCTTGAAGCTGCCCACGCCCGACGCGCCCATGCTGGTGTGCGGCAGGCCCTGGAAGACGATCTGGAAAAGCCGGATCAGGCGCTCCTGCTCTTGCCGTGCGGCTACCCAGTCGCCGCGTCGCGCCGCGTCGTACAGGCGCACATAGCCTGCGGGGTCGACGTTGCCCAGGCCCGGCACGCAGCCGTCGGCGCCGCCGAGCAGCGCGTAGTCGACGACGATCTCGGAGCCGGTGAGGATGGCGAAGTCGTCCTTGCCGGCGAAGTCGAGCATCACCATGCGCAGGTTGCCGTCGTCGCCGCTGCTGTCCTTGAGTGCACAGACCAGCTGGCGGCGGTAGAGCTCGCCGATGGTCTCGCGCGCGAGCTTGGTGTGCACGCACACCGGGATGTCGTAGGCGATGATCGGCAGGTCCACCGCGTCGTGCACATAGGCGAAGTGATCCACCGTTTCCGGCTGGCTGGTGCGCGTGTAGTAGGGCGCCGTCAACACCAGACCCTGGACCCCGATCGACCAAGCCTGCCGCGCATGCGCGATGCAGTGGTCGGTGGTGGCGTCCATGATCCCGGCGACGATGGGCACGCGGCCCTGGACCTCGTTCACCGCCACCTCCAGCACCTGGGCGCGCTGGCGCGGGTTGAGAAACACACACTCGCTGGTGCTGCCCAGCATGAACAGGCCGTGCACGCCGCCATCGAGCAGGTGCCGGATCACGCGGCGCAGGCTGGCGACGTCGATCTGGTCGTCGGCGGTGTAGGGGGTGACCACGGGCGGGACGATGCCGCGAAGCGAGAGTGTGCTCATCAGGCGTGGGGGCCACCAGGCGAGGCGGCGGGTGAGGTCGGGTGGCGGCGAGCATAGTCCTTCAAACCCGCGCTGCGACTGCGGGATTGCACCGTCCAGGGGGTGGCTGGTGCGCCGGCGGCGCAATCTTTCGATGGTTCGGGTTCGCCTCTTGTCATCCGCCGAGGCCGCCCGCACGTGAAGGGGTCGCGCAGCCATCGGGGGCCGCGCGGGTTCGCAAAGGACATGACCATGTGGAAACGCCTGTCGATGCTGTGGCTGCTGGTGCGGGGCGACGCCAAGCGCCTCTGGTACGCCCTGAAGCATCCCGACGCACCGGGCTGGCTGAAGCTCGGCACCGTGGGCGTGGTGCTCTATCTGGTCTCGCCGATCGATCTGATCCCCGACGTCGTGCCGATGCTCGGCGTGGTGGACGACCTGGTGCTGGTGCCCGCCGCGATCCGCTGGATGCTCAAGCGCCTGCCGGCGCATGTGCGCGACCACGCCGATCGCCGCGCGCGCGGTGAGCCCGAGGCGGTGGTTGTCGACGAGGTGCGCTGAAGTCCGATGGCACGGTGACAGGGCAGGCGCGCGTCGCGTGCCTGCTCGCCGCCTGCGCTCAGGCGCCACCCGCTCCCGCCATCGCATCCAGGCGGATGCAGCGCGCGCTGTGGCCCGGCCCCACGGGCAGCGCCGGCGGCATGGCCTGGCGGCACGCGTCCACCGCGAGGTGGCAGCGGTCGGCAAAGGCACAACCGGCCGGCAGGTCGACCAGCTCGGGCACCCGCCCGGGAATGGTCGCCAGACGCGTGCCACGGGTGGCCCCCAGCCGGGGACGCGCGCCGTAGAGACCACGGGTGTAGGGATGGGCCAGGCGGGAAAAGACCGCCTCGGTCGGCCCGTCCTCGACCACCGTACCGCCGTACATCACCAGCAGGCGCTGCACGGTGTGCGCCATCACGCCGAGGTCGTGGCTGATGAGCAGCAGCGCCATGTCGCTGTCGCGCACCAGTTCGCCGATCAGCGCGAGGATCTCGCCTTGCAGCGTGACATCGAGCGCGGTGGTGGGTTCGTCGGCGATCAGCAGGTCGGGGCCACAGGCCAGCGCCATGGCGATGGTCACGCGCTGGCGCTGCCCGCCGCTGAGCTGGTGCGGATAGGCATCGAGGCGTTGGGCCGCCTGCGGCAGCTGCACGCGGTCGAGCAGGCGCAGCGCCTCGGCGCGCGCCGCCGTGCGGTCCATGCCGCGGTGCAGGCGCAGCGGCTCGCCCACCTGGTGGGCGATGGTGTGCAGCGGATTGAGCGCGGTCATCGGCTCCTGGAACACCATGCCGATGCGGTCACCGCGCAAGGCGCACCAGGTGGCGTCGGGCTGGCCGACAAGTTCTTGGCCATGGAAGCGGATGCTGCCGCTGACCTCGGCCCCGACGGGCAGCAGGCCCATGAGAGCCAGCGCGGTCATCGACTTGCCGCAGCCGCTTTCGCCGATCAGGCCGAGCGTCTGGCCGCGCTGCAGTTCGATGGAGACGCCTCTCAGCGCCTGCGCCGGCCCGCGCGCCGTGGGCAGGGTGACGCGCAGGTCGCGGACCTGGAGCAGCGGCTCCGGCACCGGATGAGGCACCGGCTCAAGCGCCGTCGAAGGTCGCCCAGGCCGATTCGCCCGACAGCTGGCGCAGCGTCTGCTCGAACACCTCGGGTGGCTGGCCGCCCTGGATGAGGTGGCGGTCGTTGATCACCACCGCCGGCACGGCGCGGATGCCCACCTGCTGCCAGCGCAACTCGGCCGCCCGCACCTCGGGCGCAAACTCGTCGCTGGCCAGGATGGCGCGCGCCCGCGACACGTCCAGCCGCACGGTGGCGGCCAGCTCGAGCAGCACGTCGGTGGCTCCCGGGTTGCGCCCCAGCGTGTGGTACGCCGACAGCAGCGCGTGCTTGAGCGCGCGCTGGCTGCCGCGGGGGCCTTCCTTGCCGGCCCAGTAGAGCAGACGGTGCGCGTCGAAGGTGTTCCACACCCGCAGCCGCGGCCCGAACTCGAAGCCCACCGCCACGCCACGGGCGCGCAGGTTCTGCTGGTTCTGCGCCAGTTGGACGTCGGTGAGACCGTACTTGTTGCGCAGGTACTCGGCCGCGTCGGCACCTTCCGGTCCCATCTGGGGGTTGAGCTCGAAAGGCTGGAAGTGCCACTCCACCTGCACACTGCGGCCGATGCGCTCCACCGCCGTCTCGAGGGACTGCAACCCGATCGCGCACCAGGGGCAGGCGACGTCCGAGATGAAGTCGATCTTCAGGGCAGGCATGGTGGGCTTTCCGGTGGGGGTTGCGACAAGGGCGTGACGATAGCGTCGATTTTCGCCCGTCAGGCCCGGCTTCGCATTGTCCACACGCCAACCGCGAACATCCACACGGACTGAAGCGTGACCGCGGCAGCGATCGGCAACAAGTCGGCGCCGGCACGGGTCGCCTCAGTGGGCGGGCTGCCCCAGGGCCGGTGCAGACAGACCGAGCGCGAGCAGCGACTCGCGCACGGCCGCGTGGATGGGCGTGGACGGCGACGCCGGGCTGGCCAGCGCAGCCAACCGCTGTCCGTCCAGCGCGTGCGGCACCTCCCAGAGGTAGCGCATGCGTGCCAGCTCGCGCCACAACGGCACCACCACGCCCATGGCGGCGATCAGCCCCCAAGGCAGACGGCCCCGCCGAAAGCCGCGTGCGGGCGCGAGGCCGAGGGACGTGGCCTCAGCCTCGATGACCGCGAGCAGTTCGGCACCGGTGATCGTGTGGCCCTCGAAGTGCCAGCAGCTGAAGGGCGCCCGATCGGTCTGCTGCGCCACGCGCACGAAGGCCCGCGCCAGGTCGGGCAGGTAGGCCCAGGCATGGGCCCGGTCCAGCGGTCCGGGGTAGACCAGCTTGCCGGCGCGAAGTGACTTGACGATGGCCTGATCGAACCAGTTGCCCGTGCCGGCGCCGAAGAAGTCGCCCGCACGCACGACGCTGGCGGTGAACCGCCCTGAGGCACTGCGCTGTTCGATGAGACGCTCCATCGCCACCCGGATCTCGCCCTTGCGCGTGGTCGGTCGCTGCGGCGTGTTCTCGCCGAGCAGCGCGGGCATGCCGGCGCCGAAGTTGTAGACATTGCCCGGCAGCATGAAGTGCGCGCCCAGGCGCTCGGCCAGGTCCAGCCCGGCCTGCAGCGCCGGCATGGCTTCGGCGTCCCAGCGCGTGTAGACCGGGTTCACCGCGTGGATGACGACGCGGGCTCCCCGGGCGGCGTCGGCCAGCGCAGCGGAATCGGTGAGCCCGGCACGCAGGGGGGTCGCCGATCGCGGCAGACCTGACGCCGGCTCGCGGCGCACCTGGGCCAGCACACGCCAGCCGGCGGCGTCGAATGCCTGCGCCGCCGCCGTACCCAGGCGGCCGTTGGCACCGAGGATCAGCACGGTGGGACGGACCTCGAGCGGAAGAGGTCGGGTGACAAAGGGTGAGGACATGAGCGGCTCCGAAGTGGCGATGGGAGAAGTCTCGACAATCCCAGCACCTTCGACAATTGCCTAACTCGACAAGACAGCCATACACTTTTGCATGACTCAAGAACCTGCATTGAACCGCTTCGACTGGGCGCTCGTCAGGAGCTTTCTTGCCGTGCTCGACGCCGGCAGCCTGATGGGCGCGGCGCGGCGGCTGAATGCCCAGCAACCGACGCTGAGCCGCCACGTGGCCGAACTCGAGTCCCAGCTCGGCGCGCCGCTGTTCGAACGCACCGGCCGCGGCGTCACGCCCACCGCCGCGGCGCTGGCCATCGCCGACGCGGCGCGTCAGATGGAAGCCGGAGCGCTGGCCCTGGCCCGCGGACTGGCCACTTCACGCAGCGCCGAGACGGGCACGGTGCGCATCACCACCAGCCAGGTGGCGGCAACCTGGCTGATGCCGCCGGTGATCGCCGCCCTGCAGCAGGCCGAACCCGGCATTGCCATCGAGCTGGTGGCGTCGAACCAGCTCACCAACCTGCTGCGGCGCGAGGCCGACATCGCCGTGCGCATGGTGCGTCCGGCGCAGAGCTCGCTGGTGGCTCGCAAGCTCGGCGACATTCCCGTCGTCGCGGCCGCACACCGCAGCTACCTGCAGCGCGCCGGCACGCCGCGCCAGCCGCAGGACCTGGCGCAGCACCGCCTCATCGGCTACGACCGCGACGACACCATCGAGCGCGGTTTCGCGCGGCTCGGCCTGCCGCTCGCGCGCGAGCGCTTCGCCCTGCGCACCGACGACCAGGTCGCCTACGGGCGCCTGGTGGCCGCGGGCGCGGGCATCGGCTTCGTGGCGCAGTACAACCTGCAGCACTGGCCCGGCGTGAGCGCGCTGCTGCCGATGCTCGAGATCCCGCCGCTGCCGTGCTGGCTGGCGGTGCACCGCGAAATCCGCTCCAACCGGCTGGTGCGGCGGGTGTACGACTTCCTCGCCGAGGCGCTGCCGGCCGAGCTTGCGTTGTGACGGCGCGAGCGACGGGCGCGGCCCGCGGAGCGCTGGACGACGCATGCTTGGTACGGCGCTACCTGGCGTCCGAAGCCTCGCTGCGCGCGGCGAGCAGATCGAGGTAGGCGCCGCGCAGCAGGTGCTCGGGCGAGATCCCGAGCGCTTGCATCAGTTGTTCGGCCTCGGCCTGCCCGGTGGCCTCGGGCTCGCCGTCGGCGAGCACCACCTCGAGCTCGATGAAGTCGCCCAGGCCATCGACGCGGTCGAGGTGGATGCGCGTGCGGCCAGCGAGCAGCAGCGTGCGCTGCTTGCGCACGCGCCCCGTCTGGCCAAGCGCGCGGGTGAGGGCCTCGCGCAGGCTGTCGGGCGCGTCGGTGGTCGCGCGCACGTAGGTCGAGGTCTTGGGGCCGCTGTCGTCGGCACGCTCGTACTGGATCAGCTCGCCGCGGCCATCACCGAAGTCGCGCAGCTTGAGGCGGCCGTGCGCACACGGGAAGAAAGTGTCGTCCTGGGCGATGGCCTGGGGCGGGCCGCTGGCCAGGGCGAGGGCGCGCGGCAGCACGGTATCGATGCCGTGGGGCAGTCGGGCCTTGATCTCGATGTTGCGGGGCATGGGACGCTTCGGAGCCGAGGGGTGGGTGCGGCGGGAAGGCTGCGCAGGATCAGCGCCCGCTCAGCGCTGGCGCGCCAGGCGCGGATCGAGCAGGTCGCGCAGGCCATCGCCCATGAGGTTGAGGCCGAGCACGCTGAGCATGATGGCCAGCCCCGGCCAGACCGCGAGCATCGGCGCCTGGTACATCATGCTCTGGCCCTCGTTGAGCATGCGGCCCCAGCTGGGCATGGGCGGCTGCGTGCCCAGACCCAGGTAGCTGAGCGCAGCCTCGGCCAGGATGGCGATGGCAAAGCGGATGGTGGCCTGCACGATCACGATCGACGCGATGTTGGGCAGCACGTGTTCGAGGGTGATGCGCAGCCGGCTCTTGCCGCAGGCGCGCGCCGCCAGCACGTACTCGCGCGTCCACACCGCATTGGCCGAGGCCCGCGTGATGCGTGCGAACTCCGGGATGTTGAAGATGCCGATCGCGATGATGGAGGTGAGCAGCCCCGGGCCGTAGATGGCGGTCAGCATGATCGCCGTCAGCAGCGCCGGAAACGCCAGCGTGAAGTCGGCGCCGCGCATGACCAGCTCTTCCACCCAGCCGCGCCGCGCCGCCGCCCACAGGCCGAGCGCCACGCCGACCGTGATGCCGATGCCCACGGCGATCAGGCCCACGGCGATCGAGTAGCGGGCGCCCACGATCAGCAGCGAGGCGATGTCGCGGCCGAGGCTGTCGGTGCCCAGCCAGTGCGTGGCCGAGGGCGGCATCAGCTTGTTGGGCACGTCGATCTCGGTGGCCGGGTGAGGCGTCCACACGAACGACAGCAGCGCCAGCAGGACGAGCGCCCCCACCAGAACGCCGCCGACGACGAAGCTCTTGTGGCGCAGCGCGCGGGCGGCAAAACCCATGGGGCGGCGCGCCGCGGGAACGGCAGGGGCAGTGAGCTTCATGCCGCGTGCAGCTTGAGGCGCGGATCGATCACCGCATAGAGCACATCGACCACGAAGTTGATGACGATCACCGTCGCGGCCAGCAGCATCACGATGTTCTGCACCAGCACCACGTCGCGGTTGCTGATGGCCTGGAAGATCAGCCGGCCCAGCCCCGGCAGCGAGAACACCTGCTCGGCGACGATGGTGCCGGTGACCAGCGTGGCGAACTGCAGGCCCATCACCGTGAGCACCGGCACCAGCGCATTGCGCAGCACATGGCGCCACAGCACCGCGCGCTGCGACAGGCCCTTGGCGCGCGCGGTGCGCACGAAATCCTCGCGCAGCACATCGAGCACCGCCGAGCGGGTGATGCGCGTCAGGATCGCCGCCTGCACCACCGCCAGCGACACCGCCGGCAGCACCAGCGAGTGCAGGCCGTCCCAGAAGCCGCCGCCCTCTTCTTCGGTCCAGCCGGCAAAGCCACCCGCCGGGAACCAGGGCAGCTGCACGGCAAACACCAGCACCAGCAGGATCGCGAACCAGAAGTTCGGGATCGCGATGCCCACCTGGCTCGCCGCCATCACGCCCACGTCGCCCAACCGGTTGTGGCGCGAGGCGGCGTACAGGCCGAGCACCAGAGCGATCACGGTCGTGAGCGCCATGGCCATCAACGCCAGCGGCACGGTAACGACCACGCGTTCGGCCACAAGTTCGGTGATCGGCGTGTTGTACGAGTAGCTGTTGCCCACATCGAGCGTCGCCATGCCGCCGATCCAGCCGAGGTAGCGCTGCCAGGCCGGGCGATCCAGACCGAGCTGGCGGGCCAGTGCGTCCACCGCTTCGGGCGTGGCCGATTCGCCCAGCATCACCTCGGCGGCATTGCCGGGCAGCAGGTCGAGCACCGCAAACACCACGAGCGACGCCACCAGCAAGGTGGCGACGAAGGTGGCAAAGCGCTTGAACAGGAAGAAGCCGATGGTGGCGCCTTTGAGGGGTGCAACGGTCCGCCTATGATGGCCCAAAACCATGTGGCGCCCGACGCCGGAGACACCCATGACCGCCCCCGCCCTGCCCTTCGAAACGCAGCACTTGTTCATCGCTGGCCAATGGCGCGCCGCGCAGGCCGGTCAGACGCTGCCGCTCGACAACCCGTCCGACGGCAGCGTGCTGTGCCGCATCGCCCGCGGCCGCGCCGAGGACGTGGACGCCGCCGTCGCCGCAGCGCAGGCGGCCCGCGCCGGCGCGTGGGGCCGCCTCACGGCCGCCGAGCGCGGGCGCGTGCTCGCGGCCATGGGACGGCGCGTGCTCGAACGCGTCGACGAACTCGCCCGCCTGGAAGCGCTGGACGTGGGCAAGCCGCTCAAGCAGGCCCGCGCCGATGCCATCGCCCTGGCGCGCTACCTGGAGTTCTACGGCGGCGCTGCCGACAAGGTGCACGGCCAGACGATCCCGTTCGCCAACGGCTACACCGCGTTGACGCTGCGCGAGCCGCATGGCGTGACGGCTCACATCGTGCCCTGGAACTACCCGATGCAGATCATCGGCCGCAGCGTCGGTGCCGCACTCGCCATGGGCAACGCCTGCGTGCTCAAGCCGGCGGAAGAGGCCTGCCTCACCGCGCTGGCCTTCGCCCGCATCGCGCAGGAGGCCGGTCTGCCGGACGGTGCCCTGAACGTGGTGCCGGGCCTGGGCGAAGAGGCCGGCGCTGCGTTGTCTTCGCATCCGGGCGTGCAGCACCTGTCCTTCACCGGCTCGGTGGCCACCGGCCGGCTGATCCAGGCGGCCGCGGCGCGCAACACCATCCCGGTGACGCTGGAGCTCGGCGGCAAGAGCCCGCAGATCGTCTTCGCCGACGCCGATCTCGATGCGGCGCTGCCCTTCCTCGTCAACGCCGGCCTGCAGAACGCCGGCCAGACCTGCTCGGCGGCCTCGCGCATCCTGGTGGAGCGGCCGGTGTACGAGCAGGTGCTGGCCCGCATGGCCGATCGCTACCGCGCGATCCGCGTCGGACCGGCGCTGGCCGATCTCGACATGGGGCCGCTGATCTCGAAGCGCCAGCACGAGATCGTCTCGGGCTACCTGGCGCTGGCCGGCACGGCCGGCACCGCCCTGGTGGCGCGCGGTGAGATCGTTGCCGACGCGCCGCGCGGCGGCCACTACGTCCGCGCCCGCGCTGGTCGGCGGCGTGGACGCCAGCCACCGCCTCGCGCAGGAAGAGGTCTTCGGCCCGCTGCAGGTGGTGATGCCGTTCGAGGGCGAAGCGCAGGCGATCCAGATCGCCAACGGCACCGCCTACGGCCTGGTGGCCGGGGTGTGGACGCGCGACGGCGGACGGCAGATGCGGCTGGCGCACGCGCTGCAGTGCGGCCAGGTCTTCATCAACAACTACGGCGCCGGCGGCGGGGTGGAGCTGCCGTTCGGCGGCGTCAAGCACTCAGGGCACGGTCGCGAGAAGGGCTTCGAGGCGCTGTACGGCTTCTCGACGCTCAAGACGGTGGCCATCCACCACGGCTAGGAACGAACCGGCCCGCAGCGACATCGTGTTTCAGATGGAGGGTCGGATCATGGGCCGGAGGGTTGTAACCTTGCGTCTGGATCGCGGCTCTCGGGAATTCCATGTTCGGCTCCTCCAAACCGGTCATCCTTGACTATGGCAAGCGCCGCTCGCGCTGGCGCCCGCCGCGCTGGCTGGTGTTGCTGCTCCTCGGGGTGGCCCTCGGCGGCGCGGGCGTGGTGCTCGTGCAGGAACGCTACCTGCCGCCTCGCCTGTCGGCCGCTGACACAGCGCAATTGCGTCAGTCCTTCGCGCAGGCAGATTCGGACCGGCAGCGGCTCGGCCGCGAACTCAGCGACACCACGCAGAAGCTCAATGCCGCCCTGGGCGAGCAGAAGCGCCTGAGTGACGAACTCACCACCAGCCGCGACACGGTGGCGCGGCTGCGTGAGGACGTGGCCTCGCTGGTGGCGGCGCTGCCACCCGATCCGCGCGGCGGCACGGTGGAAGTCCGCGCCGCCCGCTTCGCGATGGAGGGTGGCGCGCTCGCCTACGACGTGGTGCTGTCGCGCGAACGCGCGGGCAACAAGCCCTTGAGCGGCGTGATGCAGTTCGTCGTCGCGGGCGACTCGGGTCGCAACCCGGAGGCCACGGTGACACTCAAGCCCGTGGCCATCACGGTCGGCCGCCACGAGACGCTGCGTGGCACGGTGGCGCTGCCCGAAGGCTTCAAGCCGCGCCAGACCACCATCAATGTGCTCGACCGCCCCGAGGGCAGGCTCCTCGGGATGCGGGTGATGCTGGTCAAGTAGCCCGGCCGTCGGTCGGGCGCGCGGTTCGCGGCGACCGCGGCGGGATCAGTCCACCTTCACCATGATCACCACGCGCCGGTTCTGCGCGCGTCCGGCGGGGGTGGCGTTGTCGGCCACGGGCTTGTCGAAGCCCAGCCCGCGACGCTCGATCGAGTCGGCCTTCCAGCCGGCGGCGACGAGCAGCTGCGCCACCGACTCGGCCCGGCGCTGCGACAGCGCCGCGTTGTAGCGGGCCGACCCCACGTTGTCGGTGTGACCCTCGACGCGGACCTTCTCGATGCCCACCTTGCGCAGGGTGCGCAGGACCTCTTCGACCGCCTGGCGGCCGGTATCGGAGACCACATCGACGTCGGTCGGGAACAGCAGCTTCACACCCAGGCTGAGCTCCCAGCCGTCGTCGGCCGGAACGAAACCCAATGACTTGAGCGCCGTGATGCGCTGCTCCTTCGGCGTGGGTGCCTGCGCAGGCGCAGGCGCGGGCGGCGGCGCGGGCGGCGTCTGGCAGGCGGCCAAGGCGAGCGCCGGCACGAGCATCAGCAGGTGGCGCCGCGAAGGTCGGTGGGGCGTCGGCATCGCGATCTCCATTCGTCAGGCCAGCATGGCGCGCTGTTCACCGTCGGCCGCCGGGTCGAACACCTCGTACGAGCCCTGGCGGGTGGCCTTGGCGCGGTACATGGCCGCATCGGCGGCCGAGAGCAGGGCCTCGACATTGGAACCATGGTCCGGGAACAGGGCCACGCCGATGCTGGCGCTGGACACGATGGTGCCGTGCGCCGCGCTCTTGAGCGGCAGGCGGATGCTGGTCGCCACCTTGGCGGCGATGCGGGTGGCATCCTCGACGGTGCGCACCGGCGACAGCAGCACCGCGAACTCGTCACCGCCGATGCGGGCCACGATGTCGCCCTCGCGCAGCTGCGCCCGGATGCGGCGCGCCGTTTCCACCAGCAGCTCGTCGCCGGCGGCATGACCGAGGCTGTCGTTGATGGCCTTGAAGCCATCGCTGTCGACATACAGCACCGCCACCTTGTCGTCCGCGGCGCGTGCACCGCCGACGGCACGCGAGGCGCGCTCCAGAAAACTCGCCCGGTTGGGCAGGCCGGTCAGGCCGTCGTGGAAGGCCAGGTGCGACAGCGACTCGTTGGCGGTCTTGAGCCGGTCGTGCTTGGCCACGAGCTCGGCTTCGCGGCTCTGGATCTCGGCCATCAGGGCGTTGAAGTCTTCGCCGAGTTCGTGGATCTCCTTGACCACCGATTCCGGCGCGCGCAACGCGTAGGCCCGCGTGATGCGTGCGGTCCGGGTCAGTGAGGCCAGGCTCTTGAGCGGTGCGACCACCTCGCGCTCGATCCGCCGCGACAGGCGTGCCACCAGCGCGGCCAGCACGGCGGCGCACAGGCCCACGGCCAGCAGCACCTTCAGGATGTAGGCGAGGTACACGCCGCCATTGCCGCGCACCTCCACCTGGCCGAACAGCGTGCCGTTCTGGGTGATCGGGCTGGTGGCCTGCAGGGGGAAGATGAAGCTGCCCATCTGCGCCAGACCGGCGTCGATGGGATTGGCCGGGCCGTGCACGAAGGTGGCGAGCCGATAGCCCTTGGCATCGTAGATGTCGGCGGAGAGCAGGTCTTCCTGCTTGGCGATCATGGTGAGCACTTCGGTGGCGGCACCGCCGTCGCGGAACACCGTGGCCGCCTCGGCGGTGTAGGCGATCGAGCGCGCCACGAGCGTGAGGTTCTGATTGACGTAGGTGCGCAGCGTGAAGAAGGACACGCCCGTGAGCACCAGGCTGGCAGCAACGACGGCGGCCAGGCCCAGCCGCACGTGCGCTGCGCGCAGCGCATCGACCAGTGGGTGACGCAGGTCGCCGCTCACGATCCGCCTCCGGCCGGATTGCGGGCGATCCGCAGCACCAGCGGATTGACGCGCAGACCGCTGCGCGCGATCGCGTCGAGGTTGGCGTTGAACCGCACCGACTGCGGTCCCGCCTCCATGCAGAACATGCCGCCATCGGTGCAGAACCCCAGCCCGTCGCCCAGCAACAGCACAGGACGGCCGATCACGGCCTGCAGCAGAGATTGCCACTGTGCGCCTTCGACGGCGCCGACGTAGATGGCCTGGCAGTTCTGGCTGGCATCGCTCACCGACGGGCTGGGACGCAGGCTCACCGGCCGCTGCGGCGATCCGAGGTCAGGGCCGCGCAGGAGCTCGTCCACGCCGGCGCCGCGGCCCAGGGTGCACACCCGCAGCGGCAGCGTCTCCGCCGGCCAGCGGGTGTAGGCCAGGATGCCGGCGACCGCCGTGGACAGGCCGCTGCGCGGCGCACTGACGGCCGTGGCGGCCGACGCGCTGCTGCCGGGCACCGAGGCCTGGGCCTGCGCCACCGGCGTAACGAGCAGGGCCACCGCGCCTGCCAGACCGCCGGCCGACGAAATGATCAGCCTGCGCACTGCGCACACACCCGTCCCGCGCCGAATCGATGCGGCAGGCGGGCAAGGGCAGGGGCAATGCGAAAAGGGCATGAGGTCGAGAGAACGGGCTCGGCTGCTGGCGACGTTCCGGAAAGCGCTTCACCGCCGGGCCGACGCAAGGCGACGCCAGCCAGTATCGGCCGAAGCCCGCGGATCTGCCGTGCCAGGAGAGGGGCAGGGCGGCAGCCCGTGCCAAAGTTCGCGTGCACCTCGCACGCCCTGTCCGGGCTTGTGACCGACTTGGCGCGCCGACCCGCCCGGGTGGGCCCCAAGGCTCAGTGCAGCGCGGAGAGGAACTGCTTCAGCTCGGGCGTGGCCGGTGACCCGAAGAGCTGTTCGGGCGGCCCCATCTCGTGGATGCGGCCGGCGTGCATGAACACCACGCGGTCGGCCACCTTGCGCGCGAAGTTCATCTCGTGGGTCACCATGAGCAAGGTCATGCCCTCGTCGGCCAGCGTCTCGACCACGCGCAGCACCTCGCCCACCAGCTCGGGATCGAGCGCGGAGGTGATCTCGTCGCACAGCAGCACGCTGGGCTCCATCGCCAGCGCACGCGCGATCGCCACGCGCTGCTGCTGGCCGCCCGAGAGCTGATCGGGCTAGGCGTCGAACTTCTCGGCCAGTCCGACGCGCTCGAGCAGCTTGCGGGCGCGCGCTTCGCCGTCGCGGCCGCGTGCGTCTCTTCACCAGCGTCGGGCGCGAGCATCACATTGCGGCCCACGCTCAAGTGCGGGAAGAGGTTGAAGCTCTGGAAGATCATGCCGACGTGCTGCCGCAAGGCGCGCATGGCCTTGGCATCGCCGTGCTTGAGCGCCTGGCCATCGACGGCCAGCGCGCCCTCCTGAAAGACCTCGAGCCCGTTGATGCAGCGCAGCAGCGTGCTCTTGCCCGAGCCGCTCTTGCCGATGATGGCGATGACCTCGCCTGGCTGGACCGTCGAGGTCGATGCCCTTGAGCACCTCGTTGTCGCCGAAGCGCTTGCGCAGGCCGGAGATCTTGACGATGGCTTCAGTGCCCACGGCGCATCTTTCGTTCGAGTTGTCGGCTCCAGGCCGAGATGGGCCAGCAGAGCGCGAAGTACATCAGCGCCACGCAGGCATAAACGGTGAAGGGGCGGAAGGTGGCATTGGTGATCATCGTGCCGGCCTTGGTGAGCTCGATGAAGCCGATCACCGAGGCCAGCGCGGTGCCCTTGATCACCTGCACGAGAAAGCCCACGGTGGGCGGCAACGCAACCCGCAGCGCCTGCGGCCCGACCACGTGACGCATCTTCTCGCTGAACGAAAGCGCGAGGCTGTCGGCCGCTTCCCACTGCCCCTTGGGCACGGCGTTGACGCAGCCGCGCCAGATCTCGGCGAGAAAGGCGCTGGTGTAGAGCGTGAGCGCCAGGCCGGCCGCCACCCATGCAGACACATTGACGCCGAACAGCGCCAGGCCGAAATAGGCGAGGAACAACTGCATCAGCAGCGGCGTGCCCTGGAACAGCTGCACATAGGCGGCCACGCCGAGCTCCGCACCGCGCAGCTTCGCCAGGCGCGCGAGCAGCAGCCCGAGTGCCACGACGCCGCCGCCGATGAAGGCGATCAGCGAGAGCGCAACCGTCCAGCGCGCCGCCAGCAGCAGGTTGCGGAAGATGTCCCAGAGGCTGAAGTCGACCATTGCGGTGTTCGGGTACGGTGCTCAGCGGCCGGCCTGCGGCATGCGCCCGAAGAGCGACTTCGGGCCGATCCAGAACAGCGCCTTGCGCAATGCGATCGAGAGCACCAGGTAGATCAGCCGTGACGACGATGAAGGACTCGAACGCCCGGAAGTTGCGGCTCTGGATGAGGTTGGCGTAGTAGCTAAAACTCCTGCGCCGCAATCTGGCCGCACACCGCCGAGCCCAGCATCACGATGATCATCTGGCTGACCATGGCGGGCCACACGCGCGCGAGCGATGGCGGCAGCACCACACGGAGGAAGACTTGCGCCTCGGTCATCGCCAGGCTGCGTGCAGCCTCGAACTGCCCGCGCGCCGTGCCCTCGATGCCGGCACGCACGATTTCGGCCGCGTAGGCGCCGAGGTTGACCACCATCGCGATCACCGAGGCAAGTTCCGGCGTGAGCTTGACGCCCAGGCTGGGCAGGCCGAAGAAGATGAAGAACAGCTGCACGATGAACGGTGTGTTGCGGATCAGCTCCACATACACCGCCACGAGGCGGGCCAGCCACGCCGGGCCCCAGCGAGCGCGCCCAGCCGCAGGCCACGCCCACGCCCAGGCCGAGCACCGCCGACACCGCCGTGAGGCCCACGTGAAGGCGGCGCCGCGCAGCAGCAAGGGCCACTCCTCCAGCACCGCCGGAAAGTCGAAGGCGATCACGTCGGCGCTGCGTTCACGCGGTCCACGCGGCGATCAGTTCGGCAGGTCGCCGGCCGGCCGGCCGAGCCACTTCACCGCCATCTTGTCGAGATCGCCCGAGGCCTTGGCGCCGGCGATGATCTCGTTGACCTTCAGGCGCAGCTTGTCCTCGCCCTTGCCCACGCCAATGAAGTTGGGCGAGTCCTTGAGCAGGAACTTGTACTCGGTGGCCAGCTGCGGGTTGCGGGCCATCATGTTGCCGGCCACCGATGCGCCGGTGGCGATGGCCTGCACCTGGCCCGAGACGAAGGCCGACACCGTGGCATTGTTGTCCTCGAAGCGCTTGACGTCGGCATTCGCCGGCGCGAGCTTGGTGAGTTCCATGTCCTCGATGGCGCCGCGGGTCACACCCACGGTCTTGCCGGCCAGGTCGGCCGGGCCCTTGATCGCCACGCGACTTGGCGGCAAACACCGCCTGGAAGAAGGGCGAGTAGGCGGCGGTGAAGTCGATCACCTTCTCGCGCTCCGGGTTCTTGCCGAGCGTGGAGATCACGAGATCGGCCTTCTTGGTCTGCAGGTACGGAATGCGGTTGGCACTCGTCACTGGCACCAGTTCGACCGCCACACCGAGCTTGGCGCCGATGTAATTGGCCATCTCGACATCCAGCCCCTGGGGCTTCAGGTCGGTGCTGACGAAGCCGTAGGGCGGGAAATCGGTGGGGATGGCGATGTTGATCACCTTCCTGGCGAGCACCTCATCCAGCGCGTTCTGCGCCATGGCGAGCGGGGTCTGCAAGAGCGCGGCGATGCCCAGGGCTGCGGCAACGATGGAACGGCGAAAGGTCATGGTCGGGTCTCCGATGGCGCCTTGGGTTCGGCGGGTGGTGGTTGCTGAACCCAAGGGCCAGCAAGGCCCGTGCCCGCGCCGGTTTTACAGGTTCAACGGGGATCGATGTCCTCCCCGACCTCGCCCTCGACCTGGCGGAATAGGTCGGCCAGCGTCTTGCCCGGCTCGTCCCGGAAGTGAGCGTCGAGCGCCTGCAGCTGATCGATGCGATCGACGCGGAAGTTGCGGAAGCCGGCACGCACTTCGCACCAGGCCGCCAGAGTCCAGACCTCGCTCCAGAAGAAGCAGCCCAGCGGTCGAACGCGTCGCTCGCTGCGGCGGTCCTTCAGGTCGCGGTAGCTCAACTGCACCCACTGGCGGGCTTCGACCGCCTGGCGCAGCACCCGCAGGCGCTCGCGGGTGGCGAGGTCGAGACCCGTCGTCGGCGCGTAGATGGCCAGGCTTTCGGCGGCCGCGCGCGCGGCCGGCGGCAGCACGGCAAGGATCTTGGACAGCGCGGCATCGGCCTGCGCCGCCAGCGCCACGTCGAGGCGCGAGCGCGCCACCCGCACCGAAGCCACCAGGGCCTGAGCCTCGTCACGCGTGAACATGAGTGGCGGCAGGTCGAAGCCCGCCCGCATGCGGTAACCCACGCCGGCCTCGCCCTCGATGGGCACGCCCTGCGCCATCAGGTCGGCCACGTCGCGGTAGACCGTGCGCTCGGAGATCTCGAGGCGCTCGGCGAGGAAGCGCGCCGTGCTCAGCCGCCGCCCGCGGATGATCTGCACGATCTGGAACAGACGCTCGGCGCGGCGCATGCGGGTCAGTGCGCCAGCCCGAGCGCATGGAGGTCGGCCCGCATCGCCTGGGCGATGTGGAGCAGATCTGCGTCGTCCACGGGGAACAGGCCGTAGCGGAACTTCGCGCCCCACTGCGCGCGCGGCTGCGCGAAACCCAGCGCATCGAGCAGCGGCCGGATCGCAGCCGGCTGCGACGCCACGAACGCCACATTGCGTCGGAACGGCACGAAGCCACCACCCATGTCGAAGGCGTAAGGCTCGCCCTCCAGAACCTGACCGATCGCGCGTAAAGGCCTGCAGCGGTGCGCGCGCGCCCAGCTGCTGCGCAGGCGAGTAGTAGACAACCCGGTCGCCGGGTCGAATCCGAGCCAGCGGCGCGCGCTTGCCGTGGCCGACCTGCATGTAGCCGCCTGAGCCGACCCAGCGCTCACATGGTCGGCGCTGGCCACGGCGATCCAGTTTCTGGGAGCATGTTCGGTCATCGCCGCCGAGGGTAACGCAGCCACCGTGGGCTCAGCGCAGCGCATGCAGGCCCACCCGGTTGCCCTCGGTGTCCATCACATGGGCGAAACAGCCCATGTCGCCCGGCAACTGCACCTTGGGCGTGGTGATGCGGCCGCCCGCGGCGGCCACGCGCTCCAGGGCCGCATCGAGCGAGGGTGCCGCGTTCAGATAGACGAGCGTGCCTTGCGCGCTGGGCACTGGCGTGCCTTCACCCGCCATGAGGCAGCCGCCGACGCCGTGCTCGTCGCAGGTGAAGACGGCCAGCGTCTTGGCAGGCCCCATCGGCTCGCGGCGCAGCGGCGCGCCGAGCAGGCGCTCGTAGAAGGCCTGGGCCCGGTCGAGATCGGTCACGGGGATCTCGAACCAGTCGATGGCGTGGTGGGCGGTGGTCATGGGCAGCTCCTGGGCTGAAGTGGTTGGAGCGCCCATGCTGCGCGGGGGCTGCTGACAACGTGGTGTCAGCAGGCTGCTGAATCGTTAGCCGTGGCGCTGCGCGCTTCCAGCGTGGTCTGGGCCACCGCGTGCTCCCAGCGCTGCATCAGCTCGGCGGCGCGCTCGCGCGGCATCGTCGGGTGGAAGCGCCGCTCGACCTGCCATTGCGCGGCCAGCTCGTCGAGGCTGCGGTAGACGCCGCAGGCCAGGCCGGCCAGGTAGGCCGCGCCGAGCGCCGTGGTCTCGATGACCTGCGGCCGCACCACCGGGATGCCGAGCAGGTCGGCCTGGAACTGCATCAGCAGGTCGTTGACGCAGGCGCCGCCGTCGACGCGCAGCTCGGCTCACCGGCGCGCCGCCGGCGGCCACCGCGTCGCGGCTCATCGCCTGCAGCAGCGCGGCGCTCTGGAAGGCGATGCTCTCCAGCGCCGCGCGCGCGATGTGCGCCACCGTGCTGCCGCGCGTCAGGCCGACGATCGCGCCGCGCGCCTCGGCGTTCCAGTACGGCGCGCCCAGGCCGGTGAAGGCCGGCACGAACATCACGCCGCCGGCGTCGGGCACGCTCTCGGCGAGCGCCTGCACCTCGCCGCTGGCCCTGGATGGCGCTGCAGCCCGTCGCGCAGCCACTGCACCACCGCGCCGCCGATGAAGACGCTGCCTTCGAGCGCGAACTCCGGCGTGCGTGCCGGGCTGCGCCGCGCTGGTGGTGATCAGGCCGTTGGCTGCTGGTCTGGAACTGCGCGCCGGTGTGCATCAGCATGAAGCAGCCGGTGCCGTAGGTGTTCTTCGCCAGCCCCGCCTTGAAGCAGGCCTGGCCGAAGAGCGCGCTCTGCTGGTCGCCGGCCACGCCGCCGATCGGCAGCGCCGCGCCCAGCAGCTCGGCGCGCGTGTGGCCGTAGACGTGGCTCGACGGATGCACCGCGGGCAGCAGCTCGCGCGGCACGTCGAGCAGCGCCAGCAGCTCGTCGTCCCAGGCGTTGGGGCGGATGTCGAACAGCATCGTGCGCGAGGCGTTGCTGACGTCGGTGGCGTGCACCGCGCCGCCGGTCAGCTGCCACATCAGCCAGGTGTCGACGGTGCCGAAGGCCAGCTCGCCGCGCTGCCGCCGCGGCGCGCGCGCCGGGCACGTGGTCGAGGATCCACTTCAGCTTGGTGCCGGAGAAGTAGGCGTCGACGATCAGGCCGGTCTTGTGCGCGGATGGTCGGCTCGTGGCCCTGCGGCGCGCAGCGCGGCGCAGGTGGGCTCGGCGCGGCGGTCCTGCCAGACGATGGCGTTGTAGACGCGGCTCGCCGGTGCGGCGGTTCCACACCACCGTGGTCTCGCGCTGGTTGGTGATGCCGATCGAGGCGATGTCGCTCGGCCGTGAGCCCGGCCTTGGCCAGCGCCTCCTGCGCGGTGGCGAGCTGCGTGGCCCAGATCTCGCGCGGGTCGTGCTCGACCCAGCCGGGCTGCGGGTAGATCTGGCGGAACTCGCGCTGCGCCATCGCGACGATGCGGCCGTGCGGCGTCGAACACGATGCTGCGCGAGCTGGAGGTGCCCTGGTCGAGGGCGAGCAGGTAGGTCTTCATGATGGCGGCGTCAGGCGTCGGTCACGACGCACTGCACGCCGGCCTCGGCCAGCAGGGCGGGGAACGGGTCGGGCGGCTGCGGCGTCGGTGTACAGGCGGTCGAGCTGGTCCAGGCGCGGCCAGCTCCACCATCGCCGGGCGGTTGAACTTGCTGTGGTCGGCGGCCAGCCAGACCTCGCGCGAGTGCTCGATGATGGCGCGCGCCACCTTGACCTCGCGGTAGTCGAAGTCGCGCAGCGTGCCGTCGGCCTCGATGCCCGAGATGCCGATCAGCGCCGATGTCGACCTTGAACTGGCGGATGAAGTCGACCGTCGCCTCGCCGACGATGCCGCGGTCGCGCGAGCGCACCACGCCGCCGGCGACGATCAGCTCGCAGTCGGGGTTGTCGCGACAGGATCGCCGCGACGTTCAGGTTGTTGGTGATCACGCGCAGGCCGCGGTGCTGCAGCAGCTCGCGCGCGATGGCCTCGGTGGTGGTGCCGATGTTGATGATCAGCGAGCAGCCGTCGGGCACCGCCTGCGCCACCGCCCGCGCGATGCGCTGCTTGGCCTGCCTCGTTGAGCTGCTGGCGCTGCCGGTAGGCGATGTTCTCGGTGGTCGAGCTCGGGCACGCGCACGCCGCCGTGGAAGCGCGCCAGCAGGCCGGCGTCGGCGAGCAGCTTGACGTCGCGCCGCACGGTCTGCAGCGTGACGCCGAAGTGTTCGGCCAGGGCCTCGACCGACACGCTGCCGCGCGCGCGCACCTCGTCGAGCAGCTGGACCTGGCGCGGGTTGGGGGTCATGCGGCACTCCGGCATGCTAAGCGAGCCATGCAGCGGAACGACCACGAGGGTAATCCCATCTTGCATAGGCGTCGAGCTGAGCTAAAAAGAACATAATCGAAGCGAACGCAAACGAACAGAAACGAACACTCTGCTGTCCAACGACAGCGCGGCCGCTCCCGTCAGCCGCGAGCCGACCCACCCTCGAGACCGCTTGACCACCCCCGCCCCGCACTGCGCGACGCGCCCGGCCGCGCGCTGCGACGTGCTCGTCGTCGGCGGCGGCATCAACGGCGCCGGCATCGCGCGCGACCTGGCCGGGCGCGGCCTGAAGGTGGTGCTGTGCGAGAAGGACGACCTGGCCTCGCACACCTCGTCGTCGTCGACCAAGCTGATCCACGGCGGCCTGCGCTACCTCGAGTACTACGAGTTCTCGCTGGTGCGCAAGGCGCTGGCCGAGCGCGAGGTGCTGCTGCGCGAGCGCGCCGCACATCATGTGGCCGCTGCGCTTCGTGATGCCGCACGACCCGGGCATGCGGCCGGTGTGGATGATCCGCGCCGGCCTGTTCCTGTACGACCACCTGGCGCGGCGCGAGGTGCTGCCCGGCTCGCGCACGGTCGACCTGCGCGCAGCACGCGGCCGGCGCGCCGCTGAAGCGCGGTTCACGCAAGGGCTTCGTCTACTCCGACGGCTGGGTCGACGACGCGCGGCTGGTGGTGCTCAACGCGCTGGATGCCGCCGAGCGCGGCGCCACGGTGCTGACGCGCTGCCGCCTGCGTCGACGCGCAGCGCGGCGCCGACGCACTGGCAGGTGCACGCTGCAGCGGCGCACGGCGGCGCGACGCGCGACGGTCGACGGCGCGCGCGCTCGTCAACGCCGCCGGGCCCTGGGCGGCGCAGTTCCTCGCGCGAGCACGCGCACGCGCCGCGAGCGCAAGCGCTGCGGCTGGTCAAGGGCAGCCACATCGTCGTGCCGCAAGATGTTCGAGCACGACCATGCCTACATCTTCCAGAACCCCGACAAGCGCATCATCTTCGCGATCCCCTACGAGGGCGAGTTCACGCTGATCGGCACCACCGACGTCGAGCACCGCGGCGCGATCGGCGACGCGCGCATCGACGCCGAGCGAGATCGCCTACCTGTGCGAGCAGGCGAGCCGCTACTTCGCGCGACCGGTCGCGCCGGCCGACGTGGTGTGGAGCTACTCCGGCGTGCGCCCGCTGCTCGACGACGAGTCGGGCGACCCCTCGGCCGTGACGCGCGACTACTCGCTCGAGCTCGACACCGCGCACGGCGCGCCGCTGCTGTCGGTGTGGGGCGGCAAGATCACCACCTTCCGCAAGCTCGCCGAAGAGGCGGCCGACCTGCTCGCGGCACCGCTGCGCCGCGACAGCGCGGCGCCTGGACCGCACGGCGCCTTCCTGCCCGGCGGCGACCTCGCGCCTGCGATCGGCGCGCCGCAGCGGCCCGACACCGACTTCGAGCGCTTCGTGCAGGCGCTGGCGCGGCGCCACCCCGAGCTGCCCGGCGCGCTGCTGCGCCGCCTGGCGCGCGCCTACGGCGCGCGCGTCGAGCTGCTGCTCGCAGACGGCCGCCTGGGCGCCGAGGTGGCGCCCGGCCTGTTCGAGGCCGAGCTCGACTACCTGCACCGCACGAATGGGCGCGCAGCGCCGACGACGTGCTGTGGCGCCGCAGCAAGCTCGGCCTGCACTACGACGACGCCGAGCGCGCCGCGGTGGCGAGCCTGGTGCGCGGCGCGCTGGACGCGACGTCGGCGCCGGCCCGTCGACGGAGACGGCATGGAACTGAAGCTCGAAGCGCATCGAGCAGCGGGTCGGGCGCGGCCACGCACCTGTACCCGCTCGACCTGACGCTGGTGCCGCGCGCCGTGACCGTGCTGCTCGGCGCCACGCAGGCCGGCAAGACCACGCTGATGCGCGTGATGGCCGGGCTGGACAAGCCCAGCGCGGGCCGGGTGCGTGGCCGACGGCGTCGACGTCACCGGCGTGCCGGTGCGCGAGCGCAACGTCGCGATGGTCTACCAGCAGTTCATCAACTACCCGTCGATGACGGTGGCCGACAACATCGCCTCGCCGCTGAAGCTGCGCGGCGAGCAAGGGCATCGACGCAGCGCGTGCGCGAGCTGGCCGCGAAGCTGCACATCGAGCCCTTCCTGCAAGCGCCTGCCGGCCGAGCTGTCGGGCGGCCAGCAGCAGCGCGTGGCGCTGGCGCGCGCGCTGGCCAAGAAGGCGCCGCTGATGCTGCTCGACGAGCCGCTGGTCAACCTCGACTACAAGCTGCGCGAGGAACTGCGCGACGAGCTGTCGCAGCTGTTCGCGCGCCGGCGAGTCCACCGTGGTCTACGCCACCACCGAGCCCACCGAGGCGCTGCTGCTCGGCGGCTACACCGCGGTGATGGACGCCGGCGAACTGCTGCAGTACGGCCCGACGGCCGAGGTGTTCCACCGCCCGAAGTCGATGCGCGTGGCGCGCGCCTTCAGCGACCCGCCGATGAACCTGCTCGCCGCCACGCCGCGGCGCGACGGCGTGACGCTGCCGGCGGCGTGAAGCTCGCGCTGCCGCTGCCGGCCGGCGCGCCGGCACGGCGCTGACGGTGGGCGTGCGCGCCAGCGCGCTGCGCGTGCAGCGGCCGCGCCGGGCGACGCTGGCGCTGCCCGGCACGCGTGGAACTGGCCGAGATCTCCGGCTCCGACACCTTCGTGCACGTGGACACCGCCGGTCGGCGAGCTGGTCGCGCAGCTCACCGGCGTGCACCAGTTCGACGCTCGGCGCGCCGATCACGCTGTACCTGCGACCCGGCGCAGGTCTATGTGTTCGACGCGCGCCGGCGAGCTGCTGGTCGCGCCCAGCCGAGCCGAGGTCACTGACATGGCCCGCATCGACCTCGACCTGGCGCACGCCTACAAGCCCGAACCCGCAGCGCGACGAGGACTACGCGCTGCTGCCGCTGAAGATGAGCTTCGACGACGGCGGCGCCTACGCGCTGCTCGGCCCCTCGGGCTGCGGCAAGACGACCCTGCTCAACATCATCTCGGGCCTGGTCACGCCGTCGCAGGGCAGCGTGCAGTTCGACGGCCGCGACGTCACACGGCTGACGCCGCAGCAGCGCAACATCGCGCAGGTGTTCCAGTTCCCGGTGATCTACGACACGATGACCGTGGCCGAGAACCTGGCCTTCCCGCTGCAAGAACCGCGGCGTGGCCGCCGACCGGATCAAGCAGCGCGTCGGCCAGATCGCCGAGATGCTGGAGCTGAGCGGCCAGCTCGACACTGCGCGCCGCCGGCCTGGCCGCCGACGCCAAGCAGAAGATCTCGCTCGGCCGCGGCCTGGTGCGCGAGGACGTGAGCGCGGTGCTGTTCGACGAGCCGCTGACGGTGATCGACCCGCACCTGAAGTGGCAGCTGCGCCGCAAGCTCAAGCAGATCCACCACGAGCTCAAGCTCACGCTGGTCTACGTCACGCACGACCAGGTCGAGGCGCTGACCTTCGCCGAGCAGGTGGTGGTGATGACGCGCGGCCGCGCGGTGCAGGTCGGCAGGGCGTCGCGAACTGTTCGAGCGGCCCGCGCCACACCTTCGTCGGCCACTTCATCGGCTCGCCGGGCATGAACTTCCTGCCGCGCGCGGCGACGGCTCGACGTCGCGGGCCGGCGCGCGCCGCGCCGGCGCCTGCCGACGGCGCTCAGCTGGCGTGCGGCCCGAGTACGTGACGCTGGCCGCAGCCGGACGCGGCCGGCGCCGTGCCGGCGACGGTGACGCAGGCGCAGGACATCGGCACCTACTGGCTGGTGACCGCGCAGCTGGCCGGCGAGCGCGACTCGTGCGCGCGCGCCTCGAGCCCCGAGCAGGCGATCCCGCAGGTCGGCGAGCGCGGTGTGGCTGCCAGGTCGTCGGGCGCGCACACCTGCTACTACCGCAACGAGGAGCTGATCGCTGATCGCGGAGGAGCCGCATGAAGCCGGTCAACCAGAAGGCCTGGCTGCTGATCCTGCCGGTGGTGCTGTGCGTGGCCTTCTCGGCCATCCTGCCGCTGATGACGGTGGTGAACTACTCGGTGCAGGACATCATCTCGCCCGAGCGGCGCGTGTTCGTCGGCACCGAGTGGTTCAAGGCGGTGATGCGCGACGACGACCTGCAGGGCGCGCTGCTGCGCCAGATCGGCTTCTCGCTGGCGGTGCTGGCGGTCGAGATCCCGCTGGGCATCGCGCTGGCGCTGTCGATGCCGGCCAAGGGCTGGCAGGCCTCGGCGGTGCTGGTGCTGGTGGCGATCTCGCTGCTGATCCCCTGGAACGTGGTCGGCACCATCTGGCAGATCTACGGCCGCACCGACATCGGCCTGATGGGCGCCACGCTGGCGAAGCTGGGCATCGACTACAGCTACACCGGCAACGCCACCGACGCCTGGCTCACCGTGCTGGTGATGGACGTGTGGCACTGGACGCCGCTGGTCGCGCTGCTGTGCTACGCCGGGCTGCGCGCCATCCCCGACGCCTACTACCAGGCCGCGCGCATCGACGGCGCGAGCAAGTTCGCGGTGTTCCGCTACATCCAGCTGCCCAAGCTGCGCGGCGTGCTGATGATCGCCGTGCTGCTGCGCTTCATGGACAGCTTCATGATCTACACCGAGCCCTTCGTGCTGACCGGCGGCGGGCCCGGGCAACGCGACGACCTTCCTCAGCCAGTACCTGACGCAGAAGGCGGTCGGCCAGTTCGACCTCGGCCCGGCGGCGGCGTTCTCGCTGATCTACTTCCTGATCATCCTGCTGCTGTGCTTCATCCTCTACAACTGGATGCAGCGCGTGGGCACGGCCGACAAGACGGAGGGCCTGGCCATGGATAAGCAGCGGCTTCAAGAAGCGGAGCGCTCTTCCTGATCGCTCTACCTCGTGTTCGCCATCCTGCCGGTGTACTGGATGGTCAACATGTCGTTCAAGACGAACGAGGAGATCCTGTCGGTCTTCAGCCTGTGGCCGCGCGCACTTCACGCTGGACACTACAGGACCATCTTCACCGACGCGTCCTGGTACTCGGGCTACATCAACTCGATGATCTACGTGGCCATCAACACGGTGATCTCGCTGCTGGTGGCGCTGCCGGCGGCCTATGCGTTCTCGCGCTACACGCTTCCTCGGCGACAAGCACGTGTTCTTCTGGCTGCTGACCAACCGCATGACGCCGCCGGCGGTGTTCCTGCTGCCGTTCTTCCAGCTCTACACCACGCTCGGGCTGATGGACACGCACATCGCGGTGGCGCTGGCGCACCTGCTGTTCAACGTGCCGCTGGCGGTGTGGATCCTCGAAGGCTTCATGAGCGGCATCCCGCGCGAGATCGACGAGACGGCCTACATCGACGGCTACTCGTTCCCGCGCTTCTTCCTGACGATCTTCATTCCGCTGATCAAGGCCGGCGTCGGCGTGGCGGCGTTCTTCTGCTTCATGTTCAGCTGGGTCGAGCTGCTGATGGCGCGCACGCTGACCAGCGTCAACGCCAAGCCGATCGTCGCCGACGATGACGCGCACGGTCAGCGCCTCGGGCATGGACTGGGGCGTGCTCGCCGCGGCCGGCGTGCTGACCATCGTGCCGGGCGCGATCGTGATCTGGTTCGTGCGCCACTACATCGCCAAGGGCTTCGCGATGGGTCGCGTCTGAAGGAGCTCGACGATGTTCGAGTGGATGGCCTGGACCCTGCCGGTGGCGGTGTTCTTCAGCTGCATCGTGCTGATGCTGGTCGGCATGACGGTGTGGGAGATCAGGTCGCCGACGGTGCATGCGCAAGGGCTTCCTGCCGATCGCGACGACGCGCGGCGACCGGCTGTTCATCGGCCTGCTGGCGCGGCCTACGTCAACCTGGCCTTCGTCGGCGGTGAGCGAAAAGATGATCGACTGGTTCGGCCTCGAGCAGGAGCCGTCGATCTGGTTCAGCTTCGTCGCTTCGATGGCGCTGCTCGCGCTGGTCATGCGAAGGGCTGAGTCGCACTGAGGAGAAACGACGCCGGCCATCGCTTCCCAGCCGGCGTGTCCATGACAACGACACGGGAAGTACACACTGAGGAGACTCGAGATGAAATTGCGCTTGAATGCCGTGGCCTTTGCGGCCGCCGCCCTGGCCCTGCGGCCAGGGCGCATGGGCCGGCGAGGCCGAGGCCAAGAAGTGGATCGACACCGAGTTCCAGCCCTCCACGCTGAGCAAGGACCAGCAGATGGCCGAGATGAAGTGGTTCATCGACGCCGCGAAGAAGCTGCAGGCCAAGGGCGTGAAGGAGATCTCGGTGGTGTCCGAGACCATCACCACGCACGAGTACGAGAGCAAGACGCTGGCCAAGGCCTTCACCGAGATCACCGGCATCAAGGTCAAGCACGACCTGATCCAGGAAGGCGACGTGGTCGAGAAGCTGCAGACCTCGATGCAGTCGGGCAAGTCGATCTACGACGGCTGGATCAGCGACTCCGACCTGATCGGCACGCACTACCGCTACGGCAAGATCATGAACCTGACCGACTACATGGCCGGCAAGGGCAAGGAGTACACCAACCCGGGCATCGACATCAAGGACTTCATCGGCACCAGCTTCACCACCGCGCCCGACAAGAAGCTCTACCAGCTGCCCGACCAGCAGTTCGCCAACCTGTACTGGTTCCGCGCCGACCTGTTCGCGCGCCAGGACCTGAAGGACAAGTTCAAGGCCAAGTACGGCTACGACCTGGGCGTGCCGCTGAACTGGAGCGCCTACGAGGACATCGCCGCGTTCTTCACCAACGACGTGAAGACGATCGACGGCAAGCCGATCTACGGCCACATGGACTACGGCAAGAAGGACCCGTCGCTGGGCTGGCGCTTCACCGACGCCTGGCTGTCGATGGCCGGCACCGCCGACATCGGCATCCCGAACGGCAAGCCGGTCGACGAGTGGGGCATCCGCGCCTCGGCCGACGGCTGCACGCCGCTGGGCGCCTCGGTCTCGCGCGGCGGCGCCACCAACTCGCCGGCCGCCGTCTACGCGCTGACCAAGTACGTCGACTGGATGAAGAAGTACGCGCCGAAGGAAGCCACCGGCATGACCTTCGGCGAAGCCGGCCCGGTGCCCGCGCAGGGCCAGATCGCGCAGCAGATCTTCTGGTACACCGCCTTCACCGCCGACATGACCAAGCCGGGCCTGCCGGTGGTCAATGCCGACGGCACGCCGAAGTGGCGCATGGCCCCCGGCCCGAACGGCCCGTACTGGAAGCAGGGCATGCAGAACGGCTACCAGGACGTGGGCTCGTGGACCTTCTTCGAGAAGCACGACGCGAACAAGACCGCCGCCGCCTGGCTGTACGCGCAGTTCGTGACGGCCAAGACGACGTCGCTGAAGAAGACCATCGTCGGCCTGACGCCGATCCGCGAGAGCGACATCCAGAGCAAGGCGATGACCGACCTGGCGCCCAAGCTCGGCGGCCTGGTCGAGTTCTACCGCAGCCCGGCGCGCGTGGCCTGGACGCCGACCGGCACCAACGTGCCCGACTACCCGAAGCTGGCGCAGCTGTGGTGGAAGAACGTGGCCGTGGCCGTGACCGGCGAGAAGACGCCGCAGCAGGCGATGGACAACCTGGCCGAGGAGATGGACCAGGTGATGGCGCCGCCTCGAGCGCGCCGGCATGGCCCGCTGCGCGCCCAAGCTCAACCCGAAGGGCGACCCGAACAAGTACCTGAGCGACAAGGGCGCGCCGTGGGCGAAGCTGGCCAACGAGAAGCCCAAGGGCGAGACGATCGCCTACGACACGCTGCTGAACGCCTGGAAGGCCGGCAAGGTGCGCTGATCGTCGTCAACGCGTGGGCGCGGTGACACGCTCACCGGCCGCCTCGGGCCCCCGGCTGCCTCGGCACCGGGGGCCTTTCTTTTGGGGTCGGGCGCGCCTGCGCTGCGGGACGCCGATCGACGGCGCGTCGTAACGACTTCTTTCGATTCTCCGCTTCAGTTTCTGGGCTGCGGCATGCACCACGTGCACTTCTCACAGCAGCCATCCAGCTTACGTTTCGAGACGGGCACACGGCTCGCGGCTCGCCGACAAAGCGGGCATGGAAAACCGG
This sequence comes from uncultured beta proteobacterium, assembly GCA_963739925.1. Lineage (GTDB taxonomy): Bacteria > Pseudomonadota > Gammaproteobacteria > Burkholderiales > Burkholderiaceae_C > CAVUBY01. Next base: position 83,713 of record CAVUBY010000006.1, read on the forward strand.
ACTCTCGTGGCCACGCCGGCGCCCCTTCTCCCGGCGCTGCATCGCCTGCCCATCGCCCCGCTGCTGGTACTGCTCGCGGCCGTGGTGCTCACGGGCTGCGGTTCACTGCAACTGCCCGGTAGCGACCGAACTGCCGCACCTGCGCCGGCCCCCAGCGTGCCACCGCCAGTGGCTGTGGCACCGCCCGTGGTCACGCCCAAGCCGAGCCCGCCACGCGAGCCGGCCGATGCGGTACCGCGGGTCTCGCGCATCCCGCAAGGCGCACCCAACGTGCCCTACGAGATCAAGGGCGAGAGCTACGAGCCGCTCAAGGCCGATGTGCCGGTCACCGAGACCGGCATCGCCTCCTGGTACGGCAAGCCCTTCCACGGTCGCCGCACCGCCACCGGCGAGGTCTACGACATGCACACCATGACCGCCGCGCACAAGACCATGCCGCTGCCAAGCTACGCGGTGGTGCGCAATCCGGCCAACAAGCGACAGGTGGTGGTTCGCGTCAACGATCGAGGGCCGTTCAAGAACGGACGCGTCATCGACTTGAGTTACGCTGCGGCGCGCAAGCTCGGCATCCGAGGCATTGCGCCGGTGGAGGTGCGGCGCCTCACGCACGACGAGATCCGCTCGGGGGCGTGGAAGCTGCCGCCGCAGCAGCGCGTCGCAGACGCACGCGTGCCCTGACCACAGCGCCGCGAGCGCGGCGCGCGGATCTTGAAAGGGGTGTCGATGACATCGTTCGCTCGCAGTGCGTTCTGCGCGCTTGCACTCTGGCTTCTGGCGATGCCCCGGCCCGCATTGGCCCAGGCCAGCGTGCTGCGCCTGGAAACCCGGCCCGGCGTAACGCTCGCGCTCTACTGGGCGCCTGTGGACGCAGCCCGCGCCACGGTGCTGCTCTTTCCCGGCGGTGGTGGAGGCTTCGGTCGGATCGAGAACGGTCTGCCCTCGAGCGCCAATTTTCTGGTGCGCTCGATCACTCACTTTCGCGCCCAAGGCTTGAACGTGGCCGTGTTCGGCAAGCCCACCGACATGCCCGAGCTGGATGTGGCCGAGCGCACCAGCGCCGCGCACCTGGCCGATGTGCGCGCCGCCGTGGACGCGGTGCGCGAACGCAGTTCCGCGCCACTGTGGCTGGTGGGCACCAGCCGCGGCACGGTGTCGGTGACGGCGGCTGCGATCGGTCTGCCGCCGGCCAGCGTTCGCGGGGTGGTGCTCACAGCGAGTCTGGTCAACATGAATCGGCCGGGCGCCCTGATGCAGCAGGATCTGGCCGCCCTCCGCCTGCCGGTGCTGGTGGTGCACCACGCCCGCGATGCCTGCGGTCTGTGCCGGCCCGCGGATGTGCCGTGGCTGCTGCGCGGGCTGACGAACGCACCCGTGAAGAAGCTGCTGATGCTCGATGGCGGCGCCGATCCGCGCGGTCCGGTGTGCGACGCGCTGCACTGGCACGGCTTCATCGGCATGGAGCAGGAGACGGTCGAGGCCATCGCCGCCTGGATCGCCCAGCCGGTGAACTGAGCGCGGCGACGGCACCTGAGGTGCTGCCGTGAGCGACACTCCCGTCCTCATGTCTTCAGCACAACTTTTCAGCGGCTCGCTCTTCGCCCTCGCCGCCGGGCTGATGTGGGGCCTGGTGTTCGTCGGCCCGCTGTTGCTGCCGGAGTACCCGGCGACGCTGCAGTCCTTCGGTCGCTATGTGGCCTTCGGGCTGATCGCCTTGCCGCTGGCCTGGTTCGACCGCCGCACGCTGGCGCAGCTCACGCGCGCCGACTGGCGCGAAGCACTGCGGCTGGCGCTGGTGGGCAACATCGTCTACTACCTCTTTCTCGCGAGCGCCATCCAGCGCTCTGGCGGACCGCTGCCGACCATGATCATCGGCACCTTGCCGGTGGTGATCGCGATCACCGCCAACCTGCGCACCGCGCGGGCCGGCATGCGCGTCGAGGCGCGTCTGCCGTGGATGCGGCTGCTGCCCTCGTTGCTGCTGATTGCACTGGGCATCGGGCTCGTGAATCACGTGGAGATCGAGCACCTGCGTGCCGACCCGCAGGCCGATGTGACGCGTTATGCCTGGGGCGCGGTGCTGGCCGTGGGCGCCGTGATCTGCTGGACCTGGTACCCGATCCGCAACGCGGAGTGGCTGCGCGCGCACCCCGACCGCAGTCCGCGCGGCTGGGCCACGGCGCAAGGGCTGGCCACGCTGCCGCTCGCGCTGGTGGGCTATGCGGCCACCTGGGCGTGGTTCGCGTGGCGCGGCGAGCCGTTTGCCATGCCATTCGGGCCGCGGGCCATGGACTTCATCCTGCTGATGTTCGCCATCGGCCTGTTCGCCTCGTGGCTGGGCACGCTGTGCTGGAACGAAGCCAGTCAGCGGCTGCCGCCGTCGCTGGCCGGTCAGTTGATCGTGTTTGAAACCGTGTCGGCGCTGACCTACGCTCTGGTGTTGCGGGGCCGCGCGCCGCAGATCGAAACGCTCGTCGGCATCGCGCTCTTGATTGCCGGGGTGCTGTGGGGCTTGCGCGCCCGGCCGGTGCCGCAGGATGCTGCGGCGGTCCATCCGGCCTGAGACGGGCGAAGCCCGCAGTTCTGACAAACCGATACACCGAAAGCCATCCTGGGCCCACGATGTGAACGCAAAGTGTTGAACCCTCACCAGGCCTCCGAGTCGGAGGCTGGAGGCGAGCCGTCCAGCGCGCCTCCAAGGAAGCGAGCCCCATGAACAAGCGACTCCTCATTGCCGTCATCGCCGCCACCTTGCTGCTCGGGCTGGCCGGCGGCGGGTACTGGTGGTGGAAACAGCGCCAGGCTCCAGTCCGCGAAGCATCGCAGGCGTCTGCCACCGAGCCTGCTCCGGCCGTGGCGGCAGCGCCGGCACCACCGGCCATCCGTTACCCGATCGACACCCTGCCGGCCTTGCCGGCCTCGGCCGCCGCACTGCCGCCCTTGAGCAGTGCCGACGGCAGCGTGCGTGCCGCGCTCACCGAACTCCTCGGTGAGCGATCGATGCTCACCTTCGTGCAGGCCGACGGTTTCGTCGCGCGCGTGGCCGCCACCGTCGAGAACCTCAGCCTCGATCGCGCATCGCCGCGCCTGTGGCCAGTGCACCCGACGCCGGGCCGCTTCAGCGTGATCCAGACCACCAACGGCACGATGATCGCGCCCGACAACGCGCAGCGCTACGCACCGCTGGTGCGCATGATCGAGACCATCGACACGCCGCGCGCGGTGGCGCTGTATGTGCGCCTCTACCCACTGTTCCAGCAGGCGTACTCCGAGCTCGGCTACCCGCGCAACTACTTCAACGACAAGCTTGTGGCCGCCATCGATCACCTGCTGGAGTCACCGGTGCCCAGCGGCCCGATCGAGGTGAAGCTCGCGGAGATCAAGGGCCCGATCCCATCGGCGCAGCCCTGGACGCACTACGAGTTCGCCGATGCGGGGCTGCAGGCCTTGTCGGCCGGTCAGAAGGTGATGGTGCGCATGGGCAACGACAACGAGCTTCGGCTCAAGGCCAAGCTCTCGGAGTTCCGCCGCGGCATCGCCAGCGGCGCGGCCACACGCTGAGATCGGGCTTACAGGCCGAGCAGGCTGCTCAGTCCGGCGGTGTCGAGCGCGCCGGCATGCGTGGCGGGCGTGCCGTTGCCGGCCTGTCGGAACACGATGAACGGCACGCTGTCCGCTCCCAGCTGGTTGAAGAGCTCGGTGTTCTTCTTCACCTGGGCCATCACCGACTCGGCCCGTGCCGCATCCACCGCGATGCCCGGACCCTTGGCGAGCACACTGCCTTCATGGGTGTCCATCGCCGCGGCGGGGTCCGGTGCCGACAGGATGGTCGCTCCCTGCGGTCCGGACGTGGCACGCAGGATGCCCACCGGCATCCACACCATCTTGATGCGGTTGAGCAGCGGTTTGGCGCTGGTCCACAGCTGGGCGCAATGCGGACACGCAGCGTCGAAGAACACGTAGACCGGGTTGGCCGCCATCGCCACGCCCACGGTGAAGCCGTGACCCTGGGCGGCCAGCGTCAGCGCCTCGGTGGGCGAGGGCGTGCCGCTGGGTGCCGACGGGGTGGGTGCCTGAGGTGCGCTCGGCGGTGCCGTGCCCGACTTGTCGTTCGATGCTCCCGGGGCCGCCGCATTGGTCGGCGCATCGGAGGGCTTGCCGCAGGCGGCCAGGGTGAGGACAGCGGGCAGCAGCAGGATGTGTCGTCGTTGCATGGAAGCCTCCGCCATGAAGGTCAGCGCACGTAGGGCGCGTTGGGCAGTTCGTTCGGGTTGGCCTGCGTCGCGTCGATGGCGAAGTGACGCGCCAGCAGTTCGTCCACCGCGTCGATCGCGAGCTCGAGTCCGTGCTCGAACTGGCCCTTGCGGAACTCGCTGCGCATGCGTGTCCATGACTCTGCGCCCACTGCGAAGCATCGATGTGCTGGTTCAGGCCGCGGTCGGCCACGATCTCGATGCGGTGCTCGGCCAGCAGCAGGTAGATCAGCACACCGCTGTTGTGCTCGGTGTCCCACACCCGCAGCTTGCCGAACATGGTGATCGCCCGCTCGCGCGCGGTGGCATGGCGCCAGAGATAGCTCCAGGGCAGGCCGGCTTCGACGCACACGCGGATCTCGCCACGGTGCCGCTTCTCGCTGGCCGCCACGCGGGCCTCGATGCGGCGCAGCGCTTCGGGACCGAGCGCGCGCGCAGTGTCGCTCTCGTCGAGCCAGCGGTGCTTGAGGATGCGCAGCAGTCGGTTCATGGGTGCTCCCCACGGCACGCAGCAGCGGGTCTCCCGGGAAGGCTTGCGCATGAGGTGTGTCGGCTCGGTGTCGCGTGCATCACCAGTCTCCCGACGCGCCACCGCCGCCGAAGTCACCGCCGCCACCGGAGCTGAATCCGCCGCCACCACCACCCGAGCTCCAGCCACCGCCCCCACCACCACCGCCCCAGATGATCGGGCCGCCACCGTGCGAACTGCCACCGCGCCGCGCCGCGCCGATGCCGAGCACGCCCACCAGGATCAAGGCCAGGAAACCCGCGCCGCCCGCCACCAGCAGGCTGGCCGTGATCCACCAGCCGATGCCGCCCGCCGCGAAGCTGGTGAGCAGCGAGCCGAGCTTGCGGCCGAAGATGCCGGTGAGCACCGCGCCCAGGATGGGCACCGCCACGAACATGAAGATGGCCAGGTCCTGCAGTTCGAAGCCGCCCACGCCGCGCTGGCCGCCCGCGGGCGCGGGCTCGGGCAGGCCCTCGCCGCCGATCAGCTTGTCGAGCCGGTCGACCGCGGCGTTCAGTCCACCCGCGTAGTCGCCGGCGCGGAACGCGGGCGTGACCGTCTCGCTGATCACACGCCGGGCCATCAGGTCGGGGATGGCGCCTTCGAGCGTCTTGGCCACCTCGATGCGGATGCGCCGGTCTTCCTTGGCGACGACGATGAGCACGCCATCGCCCACCGCGAGGCGACCGATCTTCCAGCTGTCGGCCACGCGCTGCGCGTAGGCGGCGATGTCCTCGGGCAGCGTGCTGGGCACCATCAGCACGACCAGCTGCGAGCCGCGCCGCGACTCGATGCCGGCGAGCTTGTCGGTGAGCGCGCGCTGCTGCTCCGGCGTGAGCGTGCCGGTCTGGTCGATCACGCGGCCCGACAGCGCGGGCACGGGCTGCACGTCCTGCGCCGCGGCAGGGCCGAGCCCGGCCAGGCCGAGGCACCAGGCCAGCAGCCAGGCGGGAAGCCAGGCCCAGGCACCTGACCAGCGCTTCATGACGCGCACCCCCGGCGCAGTGGCATCCGGCTTACTTCGATGCCGGCTTGTCGAAGCTCACCGCCGGCGGCGCGAGATCTGCGCCTCGTTCTGCACGGTGAAGCTGGGCTTCACGCTGTAGCTGAAGATCATCGCCGTGAGGTTGCTCGGGAAGCTGCGGGCCAGCACGTTGTAGTCGGCCACCGCCTTGATGTAGCGATTGCGCGCCACGGTGATGCGGTTCTCGGTGCCTTCGAGTTGCACGCGCAGGTCCTGGAAGCCCTGGTTGGCCTTCAGGTTGGGGTAGTTCTCGACTGACCACGAGCAGGCGGCTGAGGGCGCCCGACAGCTCACCCTGCGCGGCCTGGAACTTGTTGAAGGCTTCGGGGTTGTTGATGAGCTCGGGCGTGGCCTGGATCGAGGTCGCCTTGGCACGCGCCTCGACCACCTTGGTCAGCGTCTCCTGCTCGAAATTGGCCTCGCCCTTGACGGTGGCCACGATGTTGGGGATCAGGTCGGCGCGACGCTGGTACTGGTTGAGAACCTCGGACCAGGCCGACTTGGTCTGTTCGTCCAGGCTCTGGAATTCGTTGTAGCCGCAGCCGCTGAGCACGAAGGCCGCGAGCAGAGCGAGCCCCGCCGCGCGCAGGGTCCGGGAAGAGCGAATCAGCAAGGTCATGTTGTTCTCCGTGATGAAGCGGGCGCATGGTACCCCGTGGGACGGGATGTGGCACCCATGCGCCGCATTTCAATGGTGTGTCTGCTGACGCGCCGCGTCACCTCAGTGGCGCCGCCGCTTCAGTTTCAGGCGGCGAGGCCGATATGACCCGATATCCGCTTCATTTCGCCAAAGGATCCCCATGGATGCGATCGTCGGCTCGGTCACGGCAAACGCTTCGGCCAGCACGCCAGGCACGTTGCAGGGCGCAGCCGCCACCTCGGTGCTCAAGAAGGCGCTCGACCTGCAGGCCAGCTCGGCCGCGACCTTGCTCGAGTCGCTGCCGCCACCGGCACTGGCCACCTCCGGCGCGTGGGCACACAGGTCAACACCTTCGCCTGAGTTCGCCCACGGCGCAGCGGACGCCGGCGCGATGTGACCCAGCGGCGGCAGAGCGTGGTCGTCGACCGCCCGCGCTTCCGACGCCTGATGGCCGCCCGCGACAATCGGTGCCATGGACCTGCTCGATCACGCCTTGCGCGGCGGCGCTTCAGGACCCGCCAGGCACGCGCCTCCGGCAGTGCAGTGGTCATGGCGGGTGCAGCCGGCGCACTGGGCTCGGCGGTGCTCGAGTTGCTGCTCGCCCAGCGCCGTTTCGCCCCGGTGCGGGTGCTGGTAGCGCAAGGCTTTCACGCCACGGTACAGGGCCTCGAACCCGTGGTGGTGGACACGCTGGATGGCGCGCCCGATGACGGGTTGCGTCGCGCCGCAGGGGCTCCGATCGCCAGTCCGGTGCTCGCCGACACCGCGCTCGTGGTCTTCGACCGCGAGCGTCATGCCAATGGCCGCGACGCCGCCTTCTTTCGACCGACCCCCGAGCAGCTGCCCGCCATGGCGCGATGGCTGCAACGGCGCGGTGTGCGCCACCTGATCGTCGTGCTGCCGCACCAGGCCGCGCTCCTGCCTCAGGCCCTCAAGGTCGGTCTGGCCAACCTCGACGAGCAGGCCGTTTCGGCGATGGGCTTCGAGCATGTGGTGATCGTCCGCTCCGCCGCGCCGCCCGAAGAGCGACTCACCAGCCGCGGGCTGCAGCGCGTGGCCGACATGGTGCTCGCGCAACTGCGCTTCATGACGCCGCAACAACAGCAGCCCGTGCGGGCCCGCAAGGTGGCGGCGCTGGCTGCCGCACTGGCGCACCAATTGCGCGGCAGCGCGCCCGGCACGCGGGTGCTGCCGCCTGAGGTCGTCTGGCACGCCGCGCAGTTGCGCGAGCCGCATGGGCTGGTGCAGGCCTGGCTCGCCGGTGAGGCCCTGCCGGCGATTGGCATCAAGGTGCCGCGGATGTGAGCAGCGGTGCGGCGAGCAGCGGCCGCGCGATCGGTGGCTGCCAGTCGGCCAGGGCCTCCACCTCGCTCTCGCGACGCTCGCGGGGCAGTCGACGCATGCCCTGCAACACACCGATCGCGCGGGCCCGCGCCGCGGGATCGTCCTGTGCCCAGCGGCGCAATTGCTGATCGGGGTTGATCAGCAGGCTGGCGAGCCACGCCGCCTCACGCGGCTTGAGCTGGTTCACCGGCTTGCCCAGGTGGTGGCGCGCCGCGGCCTCGGCACCGCAGATGCCATCGCCCCAGGGCAGCACCGCAAGGTACAGCTGCAGGATGCGGCCCTTGCCCAGGGTGCGTTCCATCTCGACGGCATAGAGCCACTCGCGCAGCTTGCGCGCCGCGCTGCGGTCGTCGCCGGTGTAGAGCAGCTTGGCAAGCTGCTGCGTGATGGTGCTGGCGCCTTGCAGCGCCTGGGGATCGGCCTGGTTGCTCTTCCAGACCTTGAGCCAGGCATCGAGTTCGTAGCCGGGGTGCTCGGCGAAGCGCTGGTCTTCGGCGGCCACCACCGCGTTCTGGATCCAGCCTTCGACGCGCCCCGCGCCCGGCTGCGGACGGCAGCGTTGCGCGGGGTCGGCGTCGATCAGCGCCTCGGTGCCCAGCCCCGCCACGCCGACGTCATCGAGGCGCGGCTGCAGCTTCTGAAAGCGCAGGCCCTGCGCGCTCAGCGTGGCCTCGAGCTTGAGCGCGAAGCGGCCATCGATGCGTGCCCTCGCGGCCTCGGGCACCGCCTCGCCGAACACCGCCACCATGCGGGCCAAGGGCACCGGCGGCAGCTCGGCCTGCAGCTGGAGCGCGTCGCGCTGCAACTCGGCACGCCACGGCAGCACCACCGGCGTGGCCTCTGTCGCACCGCCAAGCCACAAGGCACCGTCGAAACGATCGGCCCCGCGCACGGCGAGCGTGACGCGGACCCGATCGAGCGCCACCGGCTCGGGCCCCAGGGCGACCAGGGCGACGGCGCAAGGTGCACACACGGCCTCGATCGAGCCGTCGGCGCGCATCGCGAAGCGCCAGTCACCCGCTCGCGTGCGCAGGGCATGGCCATCGAGGTGCGGCAGCACCAGTGGGTGCGTGGCCCAACGCATGAGCGTGGGCACGCTGGCCTCGCGCTGCCACGGCCCCCAGCGCAGCGTCGTGCGCCACTCGCCCTCGCGCGGCGTGAGCGCGTGCAGCGCCGCGGCCACGAGGGCCGCCGCACTCAGCACGCCCGCCAGCCCGATCCAGGCGAACGCGTGCACCAGCGCGCGAAGCCCTGCAACGCGCGATGAGGTCTTGAACAGTGTCTTCACAAAGCCTCCACGAGCGTGACGGCCAGCCACGGGCCGGACGATGAGCCGAGCGACGCGGCCCAGAACCAGGCCGACGGATCGGTGAATGCCGTGCCGTCGGCCGCTTCGATGCGTTCGCAGACCCGCAGGCGTTCGGAACCATCGCCACCTTCGGCCTCGAAGCAGCGCCACAGGCGACCGCGCGCATCGCGCTCCAGGCGCGCCTGCGCTGATGCGGTGGCCCAGGCCGCGGAAGCAGTCGGCCGCCGGGTGCAGCATGCGCGTGGGCCGGTTCACGCTGGCGCAGCACCAGCACCCGATCGCCGTCGGTGAAGCGCCCGATGCGCACCGGGGAAGCGCGCGGCAAAGCGCTGCTCGATGGCGTTGGTGGCCAGCGGGCGCAGCGCACGGCCGTCCCATTGCGTGGGCCACTCGGTGTGGGCGGGCGAAGCCGCCCGTGCGATCGTGCGACGGCAGGGCCAAGGGCACGGCGGCGCACACCATCAGCAAGGCGGCCATCAGGGCGGGCCAGTGACGCGTCCACCCCGTCGTCAGCGCGTGCAGCAGGAGATCAGCGCGCAGGGGCATCGCGACCTCCGTGCATCCACATCACGCACCGCAGCACAGACCACCGCCAGCACGCCCAGGCCGATGGCCTCGTGCAGCGCTTCCGACAGGCCCTGCGGCTGCGACTCCAGCGCCACCAGCATGCTGTTGCGCAGCACGTTGCCCACCAGCACCGCGATCCCGACGACCGGCAGGCGCAGCGCGGAAGCGCGCGTCGCGCAGGCCGGCGAGCACGGCCACGCTGCAGGCGCAGAAGTAGGCCATCCACACCATCTGCACGCCCGAGCAGGGCGCATCGACGATGACCAGTTGCCCGTTCACCACCATCGACGCGCCGCTGCGCTGTGCGGCGAAGCCCGCCCCCTGCAGCAGCCAGGCGCTGAGCTCGGCCGTGAGCACGCGCAGCGGGTAGCCGCCGTAGTACTGCAGCGACGACACCAGCGGCAGCGCCAGCAGCAGCAATCCGGCGAAGGGCAGCGCGCGGCCGCGCGGGCCGGCAGCCAGGCGATCCCGCCAGCGGCCAGGGCCAGCGCGGCAATCGCGGCGCACAGCAATGGCGGCGCGAAGGCGAGCGCCAGCGGTGGCACCAGCAGTGAGTGCCGCGGACAGCGCCAGCCAGCCGGTGTGCGGCGCCACGCGCAGGGTCGGCGCGGCCCGCCACAGCAGCAGCGCCAGCATCGCGAGCGCGGCCAGGCCCAGCGGGTCGTCCGATCCGTCCTGCACCCGGCGCAGCAACCACAGGCCGTGCGGCCAGAGCGCGGCCGCCTGCAGGGCCAGCCAGCCCAGCGGCGCGAGGTAGGCGGGCCGGCAGGCCACGATCTGCGCCCCGCCACTCGGCCGCGGCCACAGCAGGCCGGCCAGCGCGGCGCGCGGTCGTGACCACAGCACGGACGGTCCGGACGCAGCGGAGGTTGTGCCGATGTGCGCGCAGCGGCACTTCGCGTCGATCCGCACGATCGGGTCGCGTCGCTGCCGAGGCCCGCGTGCACGTCGTCGCAGCCCTCGGTGCGTTCACTCCAGCACAACACGCCCATGGCCCGCCTCACCACAGCCGACGGTTGAAGAGCGCCGTACCCACGAGGCCCAGCACCACCAGCAGCGCGAGCCAGGCCGCCGGTTCCGGCGTGCTGGGCACGACCGCGCCGATGCCGCTGCCCACCGCCTGATTGCTCACGCCTTGCGGCAGGGGCAGAGGCTGGTTCACCGTCTCGGCCGCCTCGGTGGTGCGCACCACCTGGTCGATGGCGATGAAGCTGGTGTACTGGGTCAGCAGGCTGTAGCGCAGGCCGAGCGCGGTGATGGCGTCGCGCTGCGCGCTGCCGCCTTCCAGCGCCTCCTGGTCGGACAGCTGCTGGATGCGGCTGCGGGCCCACAGGTGCCGCAGCGCCACGGCTTCGGCATCGGGCGCGCGCACCGGCACCACCTCGGTGTAGCGTGCCGACCGCCGCCTGGCCTTCGAGCACCAGCTGGCCGCGCGGCTCGCCGCGCCACTTGCCCTGGATCAGCACCGGGCGGCCGCCCAGCACGTCGGGCAGCTTGTCGAGCGCGGCCGGCTCGACGTCGTAGACCTCCAGGCCGTCGAAGCGCGCGCGCAGCTGGGTCAGCACCGGCGCCTCGATCATCTTGCGCAGGCGCTCGGCCTGCGCCGCTGCCAGTTCCGGCTTGGTCACGATGAAGGGCTCGCCCTGGCCGGCGCGCGCGATGCCTTCGATCAGATGCCGGTTCACCGAGCTGCCGATGCCGAAGGCAAACACGTTGCTGTTGCCGAGGTTCTTGCGGATGAGCGCGAAGACCTCGTTCTCCACCGTCACATAGCCGTCGGTCACCACGATCACGCTGCGCGACACGTCGCTGTTCTTGGGCAGCGCGGCGATGCGCTTGAGCGCCGGCACGATCTCGGTGCTGCCGCCGCCGCGCGACTGGTCGATGGTCGCGATGGCGCGTTCGATGTTGGCGCGCGTGGCCGGCACCGGACGCTCGTTGAGCATCTGGCTGCTGCCGGAGAACAGCAGCACGTTGAAGGTGTCGGTGGGACGCAGGTGGCCGATCAGGTTGCGCAGCAGCACCTTGGCGGTGTTGAGCGGATGGCCGTGCATCGAGCCCGAGATGTCGACCACGAACACGTACTCGCGCGGGTTGATCTGCGCCGTGGTGATCGCCCGCGGCGGCTCGACCACGGCGAGGAAGAAGTTCTCCTGGCCTGCGGCGTCGGCGCTGCCGTCGAACTCGTCGCCACGGAAGAGGATCAGCCCGGTGGCCGTGCGCTCGCCGGCCAGGCGGTAGTGCAGGATGAAGTCGCGGTTGTTGCGCGGCGTCGTCGTCGTTGCAGCGCCACCTCGGCCTGGGCCGTGCCTTCGCCCGACACCTCGATGCCGTGCGAGGGCGAACGCAGCTCGCTCACCGGCAGCGGCGAGGCAAAGCGCAAGTTCAGCGCGAAGGCGGAAGGCGAGGCCTCACCGTCTTGCAGATGCGGCGTGGCCGGGAAGCTGCTGCTCCCGCCTTCGGCCACCGGCCGGTGGTAGCGCGGGCCCACGACGGTGGGGAAGACGAACTCGTACTGCCCCTCGGTGGGCGCGACGAGCTCGGTGTAGCGCAGCTCCACCTGCACATCGTCGCCGGGCAGGATGTTGGCCACGTTCATCTGGAAGACGTTGGGCCGCTCCTGCTCGAGCAGGGCGCTGGTCTTGCCCTCGCGCTTGGCGGCCTCGTGCTGGATGCGGGCGCGCTGCTTCTCCTCGATCTTGGCGTGCAGCACCCGACCGCCCAGGCGCACCTGCATCGCGTGCACGGCGGCGCGGGTCGATCCCGGGAACACGTAGCGCGCCTCGATCGGGCGCTGGCCTTCGTTCTTGTAGCGCTGGGTGACGGTGACGTTGGCGATCACGCCGGCCAGGCGCACATCGACCTGGGTGGACTTGAGCGGCAGCCGGTCGATCGACGGATCGCTGCCGGCGATCTGGAAGTAGGGGCCTTCGGGTTTGGCCGCCTGCGCGTCATCGGCCCAGGCCGGCGACCAGGCCACCGTGAGCAGGAACGCCCAGATGGCGACGAGCACGCACACGACCACGCGGCCGGTGCGGGTGAGGGGTGCTACGGGGTAGCGGAACAGCGGGACACGAACACGGCGCGACATGCGACTCCTCCTGAGGCGTGCCGCGAGACAGCGGCATGGACGTCAGGATGGAGGGCGTGTGCGAAGGGAGTGGGAAGTGGCGCCGCGCTGTGTGAAGTCAGCGTGAAGCGCGCTGTGGGCGTCCCGAAGCGAATCGTCAGGTCGGGACGACCGGCCGTCGGCGGCGCAGCCACCGAAGCCCGCAAGGCTCGCTGAACGCGAAGGCTACTGCCGAACGCCCAGCTTGAGCATCAAGCGCAAGTATTCGAGCCGGGCATGGAGCTGTTCGAGCTCGTGCCGCAGTTCGATCCAGGCTTTGACCCTGGCGGTGTCATTAGACGAGTTGGGGGAGGGCTGGCGGGGGGTGGGTGCGGCGTCCATGGGCGAATGTTCCATCCGCCCTGCACCCGCTTCAACCCCGCAGTTCGGGTGCAGGACCCCCTCGGTCACGGCGGTGGCCGCCGCGCAGAAGGTTCCAGACTCGCTCAACGAATGGCGTAGCCCTTGCTCTCCATGCACGCCAGCGTGGCGTTGTGGAAGATGCGTGCGTCCGGCATGGCACCGGGCTGGCCAATGGCCCAGCGGTTGCAATCCTGGCGATCGGCCTCGAGGCGGGCGGCGGACTGGCCCTGGCGCGGCACGAACACGGGATCGGGCGATGCCATCGGCGCAGGCGCCTGCCAGGGCTCACCGTAGGCCATGGGCGCCGGCGCCACGTGCACCGGCGAGCCGTAGACGACATTCGGGTAGGCGTAGACCGGCACGCCCAACCCGATGCCGATGCCCACGCGACCACCACGCCATTGGCCATGGCCACCGCCGACATGCACACTCGGGCTGATCCATACCGCACCGCCATGGCGCCCATGCGCATGGGCGCCGAAGGCCAGGAGGCTCGAGCTCGCGATCGCCGCAGCGACCCACAGGGCGGAACGTTTCATGGGGAATCCTCGGATGTCCGCGGGCGAACACACTCGCCCGACGCCATTTTGGCGCGTGTCGGCCGCCATGGGCCGTCCGCGGCGCGGAAACCGGGAAGAAACGACACCGCCGGTGCTCGAACGAGACGAACTCCCTCACCTCGGGGGGACGCTGATAGCCCGGGGCGGCCGGCTGCCGACGGGACGCCCGGGCGCCTGCAGCGCCTTGCGGGCGCGCCAACGGCGCCCAAGCGCTGGGCGAGTTCACCGAACTCGAGCAGCAGGCTGGCGCCGGGCTCGAGTGACCGAAGTCGGCCACCGTAAAACTCTCGTTGCCCTTGCGCGCCTCGAAGCGGTAGGTGTCGACGCCGAAGGAGCGGCCAGAGATGACCATGTCACTGCTGTCGCAGATGAGCACCTGGTTGTCGATGCGCGAGTCACCGTCGAAATGCTTGCTGCCGCGAACGACGGAGGTGAGTAGCCACATGGCGCACTTTCAGAGGGGTCGGGTCGCGATCTGACCGTGTGGGCCATGGTACGCCGTCGGACCGGTGGCCAAGGGCGCCTCGACGGAATGGCAGGCGCCAGGGCGGTCACAATCGACGCGCCGCCCACCCTTCGCCGAAGGTGTGGCACTTCTGCCGGCGGCCCATCGCTGGAGGATCGCGTTGATCGAAGCCGTCTTGCTCACGGTCACGCGGGTTTCCACCTTCATGGGCGGTCGCCTGCTGACGCACGCCAGCGGCTTCTTCTACAGCCGCGGCGAGCAGCTGTTCCTGGTGACCAGCCGCCACGTGGTCGCCGACGAACCCAGCGGTCACCTGCCCGACCGGCTCGAAATCGAGCTGCACACCAACGCGGAACACCTGAGCGAATCGGTGGCCTTCTCGATCCCGCTCTACCAGGACCGGCGCAGTGTCTGGCGCCAAGGCGGCGATGCCGGCGGCAACATCGACGTGGCCGTGATCGAACTGGACCACGCAGCACTGCCCGCCAACGCCCTGTACTGCAGCTTCGACAGCCGCCACCTGCAGCAGGACCTCCAGACCGTGGAGATCGGCACGCCGCTGGTCGTGGTGGGCTTTCCGCTCGGCTTTCACGACACCCTGCACCACCTGCCGGTGGTTCGGGTCGCCGCGGTGGCCTCGTCGTTCGGGCTGCGGTTTCAGGGTCAGGGCTACTTCCTCACCGATGCCCGCACCCACCGCGGCACCAGCGGCGCACCGGTGCTGATGCGCATGGCGCGCAGCGCGGACGGCGCTGCCGAGCCGCTGCCCTGGATGCTGCTGGGTGTGCACTCCGCCCGACTCGACATGGGCGGGCGCAACCTGCTGCTCGACGAGTCGCTGGGCCTGAATTGCGCCTGGTACGCCGACATCCTGCAGACATTGACCGGCCCGCGCGAAGGCTGAGGGGCGGGCGAGGGAAGGCTGAGTGTCAGCGGCCGGAGCGCGGACGGCGCCGCAGCGACAGGCTCTCGAGCAGCCCGCTCAGGCGCGTGGCCAGGCCGCTGCTGGGCGGGGCTTCGAGAACGCCGTCGGGCACATCGTGGTGGCGCGGCGGTGTCGAAGCCGGACGCCGGGGCGGCACCGTCGTGGGCCGCAGCGGCGTCGGCCCGGCGGGCGAACCGGCCAACGTGTCCTTGGCATCGGTGGCCTTGGCGGGCGCCGTCACGGGCTCGATGGCTGGCCCGAGCCAGTCGAGGATCGGCCGCCACTGTTCAAGGTCGGCCTTCGCCTTGGACTGCGGCAGGTCGAACAGTGTCAGGCCGGTGTCGGCGCACTGCACATAGGCCTGGGCCTCGCGCAGGGCGCCGATGAAGGGAATCTTGTGGTTCATCGCCCAGAGGGCCAATACGGCGGCGGCCTTGGTGCGCATGTCCAGGCGCATGCCGACCGCGGCGACCCGACAGCGACCGCTGGCCACGCGCGGCAGGGTCATCATCTCCTCGTAGCACTCGATCGCCGACTCGCGGTCGAAGGCCGAGTGGCACACGGGCATGAGGATGGCGTCAGCCCAGACTGCCACCCGCGCCAGCTCGAAGCCGCGCATGCCGCCGGGCGTGTCGATCACCGCATGGCTGATGCCGGTGGGCGGCCGCAGCACGCTCTTGGCATCCACCGCCCAGCCGACGATGGGCTGGCTGCGCGGCAAGGGTTGCGCCGCGCGACGCCGCAGCCAGGTCTGGGTGGATTGCTGCCGGTCGAGATCGCCCAGCATCACCCGCAGGCCGGCATTGGCGCAGTAGCCAGCGATGCTGGTCGCCAGCGTGCTCTTGCCGCTGCCGCCCTTGCGGTTGACCACTGCGATGACAGGCATGTGCTGCGCTGAACCAGAACCAGAAACGATGGGCCTCGATTACATCACCGAAGCGATTCAGCCCGATCCACCCTGGAACGGTAGTTCAGTCGATCACTTCGGGCCATTCGGTGTGAAACCACTCCCCGGCGGGACGATCGACGCGCTCGTAGGTGTGCGCGCCGAAGAAGTCCCGCTGGGCCTGCAGCAGGTTGGCGGGCAGCCGTTCGCTGCGCAGGCTGTCGTAGTAGCCCAGGGAGGCGCTGAAGGCCGGCACCGCAATGCCGTTGGACACCGCCAGCGCCACCACCTCGCGCCAGGGCTGCTGCGTCCGGTTGAGGAGGTCGCGGAAGAACGGGTCGAGCATCAGGTTCCCCAGTTGCGGGTTGGCTCGGTAGGCATCGGTGATGCGATTGAGAAAGCGCGCGCGGATGATGCAGCCCCCACGCCAGATCGCCGCGATGCGCCCGAGGTCGAGGCCCCAGCCTTTCTTGTCGCTCATGGTGCGCATCAGGTCCAGGCCCTGCGTGTAGCTCACCACCTTGGAGGCGTACAGCGCGTCGCGCACCTTGGCCACCAGCGCCTGACGCTGCGCACGCAGCTCGGGCTTCGGGCCCTGGAGCACGCGGCTGGCCACCACCCGCTGCGCCTTCTGCGACGACAGCACGCGTGCCTCCACGGCGGCGTTGATGGTGCTCACCACCACCGCGTTCTCGGCCGCATTGAGCAGCGTCCACTGGCCGGTGCCCTTCTGACCGGCCTTGTCGAGGATCAGCTCGACCACGGGCTGCCCGGTCTCCGGGTCCTTCTGGGCCAGCGCCTTGGCGGTGATCTGGATCAGGTAGCTCTGCAGTTCGCCCTGGTTCCACTCCTCGAAGATCGCGGCCATCTCATCACTGCTGAAGCCGGCGGCCTTGAAGATCGCATAGGCCTCGCAGATCAGCTGCATGTCGCCGTACTCGATGCCGTTGTGGATCATCTTCACGTAGTGCCCCGCGCCGCCGGGCCCGATGTGGATCACGCACGGCTCGCCTTCGGCCTGTGCCGCGATGCGCTCGAAGATCGGCCGGATCTCCTGCCAGGTGGAAGCTGGGCCGCCGGGCATGATCGCCGGGCCTTTGCGCGCCCCCTCCTCGCCACCGGACACGCCCGCACCCACGAAGCGCAGGCCCTTGGCGGCCAGGTAGGCGTCGCGCCGCTCGGTGTCGGTGTAGAGGCTGTTGCCCCCGTCGATCACGATGTCACCGGGCTCGAGCAGCGGGATGAGCTGTTCGATCACCGCGTCCACCGCAGCTCCCGCCTTGACCATCAGCTGGATCTTGCGAGGGCGCGACAGGCTGGCCACGAAGGCTTCGAGCGTGTGGGCGGGCACGAGACGCTTGCCCGGATGCTGCGCCACAAAGGCGTCGGTGACGGCGTCGGTGCGGTTGTAGACGCTCACCTGGAAGCCCCGGCTCTCGATGTTGAGAACCAGGTTCTGGCCCATCACGGCCAGGCCGATGAGTCCGAAGTCGCTGAGCTGGGTCATGGTGGTGCTGCGGCGTGCAGTTCGTGGGAGGGTGCGCGGCATTGTGCGGCGAGGGGAGCAGGTGCACGGGATTGAACCGATCGGGGACTTCCCGCAACCCATCGGGTGACGCCACACCCCCTTCGCAGGAGACCCTGATGACGATGATCGAAACCCCGGCACGCCCCCTGGGCTCGGCGAACCGTTCGCCACGCCGCGTCGGCAGCCGCGGCCGCAGCCGCACCCAGCTGCTGGTGGGCGTGAGCCTGCTGGCGGGCGCCTGTGCACTCTGGATGCCGCCGCCGCCTGCAGACCTGCGCCCCGCCACGGCAGCGGACACGCCCGTAGAGACGCCGCGCGCTTCAGCCACCTGAGTGACGGCTTCCGATGGCGGTCCGGCCCGCCCGGACGCAAGGAGCCGATCGGGTTTGCGCCTATCCTGCGTGCCCAGGCCGACCGCTAAGGTTGGCGCCCTCGGCTCACCGGACAGGACTGCATATGCAACGGATCGGATTCATCGGCGCTTCGGGACTCATGGGCCATGGCATGGCGAAGAACCTGCTCGCCAAGGGTCACCCGATGACGATCACAGTGCACCGCAATCGGGGGCGTGTGGCCGATCTGCTGGCCGCCGGGGCCACGCTGGCGGCGTCGCACGCCGAATTGGCGCGGCAGTCTGACATCGTCCTTGTGTGCGTGACCGGCTCGCCGGAGGTGGAGGCGGCGCTCGGGGGTCCGAAGGGACTGCTCGAGGGTGCTCCGCACGGCCTCTTGGTGGTCGATTGCTCGACCGCCGAACCGGACTCCACCGCCCGCCTGCGCGAGCGATGCGCGGCGGCCGGGGTGGGCCTGCTCGACGCACCGCTGGCGCGCACGCCGGTCGAGGCCGAACAAGGCCGCCTCAATGTGATGGTCGGTGTGACACCGGAAGCGTTCGCCACGCTCTTGCCGGTGAGGGGAGAACGTGTTTCACGTCGGCGGCCCGGGGGACACGCGTGCTGAACAACTTCATCGCCCAGGCCATCTGCACGGCCACGGCCGAGGCCTTCGCCGTGGGTCAGCGCGCCGGGATCGATCCGCACAAGCTGGCGGAGCTGGTGTCGGCCGGCGCAGTGAACTCCGGCCTTTTCCAGGCCATGGCCAAGACGCTGGCGCTGGCCAGCGCGCTGGGTCATGGGAAGAAGTGCGCGCCTTCGCTGGTCGAGGCGCAGGAGCAGATCACCGGCGGGACGATCGTGCGGCGCTAGGGGAAGAGTCCGAACATTTCGGGGCGCGGCAGCAGCTCGAAGTCGGTCACTTCGCGCAGATAGCGGCGGGCGTGGGCCCGCCCGAGCGTGTTCACCACCGCCGCCACCTGGGCCGGAAGGCCGGCTTCGTTCACGGCATGGATGTCGCCGGCAAAACCGCGCGAGCGGGCGAGGTGTTCGACCACACCGCACAGGACGGCGTGGGCCTCTTCCTCACCGAGGCTGAGCGCCAGCACGGTGGTGAGGCTGGCGATCAACGCCTGCTCGCTGCTGGCCTTGTCGAGCAGCAGCGCCGCAGCGGCCAGCCGCGGGGGCTGGATGCCGTGTTCACGGATGTGTGCGAGCACCGGGCCGAGCGGCGCGATGCCGCGCTCCTCGTCGACCGCGTGGCGCAGCAATTCGGCGACCACGCGCACGAATGCCGAACGATCGTCGAGCGGCGCGCGACGATCGATGGCGCGACAGGGCCCCGACAGGGTGTCGTCGGTGCGTCCCTGGGCATCGAGCAGCATCAGGTCGCAGTACAGGTGCTCGGCGTCCACACCGGGCAGGTCGGCGAGCTTCACGACGAGCGAGCCCGCCCGGTAGCCGGGGAGCTCGCGCGTACCGATCCAGCGGTCACCCGCCGGCGGCCGGGGCAGCACGGGCCGAAAGCCTGCCGCCTCGTGCTCGCCGTTTTCGGGGCCGCCGACGTCCGTGCCCGGCTCAGCGCCAGGAGAACCCCGCGACTTGTCGCGTCCGGCGCTGCTCATGGGAGTGTCCTCCCGTTGGGTTGGCTCAGCGCGCTCAGGCGGCGCGCTTGGCCTTGCCGGTGGCCGGCACCGACTTCAGCGCTTGCGCTGTGAAGGTGGCGAAGTTGGCCTCGGCGACGCCGGCAGCCTGCTTGGCGGCCTTCTGGGCGCTCTCGAAGGCGTCGTTGGCGGCGGTGACGGCGGCCTTGACCATCGAGACGGCGTTCTCCGAGCCCGCCGGCGCGGTCTTCACGGCGCTGTCGACCAGGGCCAGCAGCTTCTTCTTGGCATCGGCAGCGCCGGCCTCGGCAACCTTGCTCACGTCCGCGGTGGCGGCGCTGGTGATGTCATACAGACGACGGCCGTAGGCGGTGGCCTTCTCGGCCGACGGCTGCATCAGGCTGCCCTGGAGGGCGAACAGCGCCTGCATGTCCTTGGCAGCCAATGCGGCCTTGGCGGACTCCTGGGCTTCGCCCAGCAGGGTCTTGGCGGTCTGCAGGTTCAGTTCGAGAATCTTCTCGACGGTGTCGAAACCCTTGAACGACAGGCCCATCAGGCTGTCGAATTGGGACTTCTGGGCGGCGAGGATCTGTTCGGTGGTCAGCATGGTGGGAACTCCGGAGGTTGCGGTTGAGAATCGGGTGTTGCATGCTGATTGCTGCACTGCAACATGACTCTAGTGTAGAGCCGCTGACGGGAAGATCAAGCACTTTTTGCTGCGTTGCAGCAATCTAGTGCGACCAGCCTAGGACGGCGCGGCCGCTTCACCACGCGGCAAGGACAGCAGCGCCAGGGCGCCGCCCTCGGACGCGTTGCTGAGGCTGACCCGGCCGTGGTGCAGCTCGGCGATCTCCTTGACGAAGGTCAGGCCCAGGCCGGTGCTGCTTCTTGCTCGAGTGCGGGCGCGCGAGCGAAAAGAACTTCTCGAACACTTTTTCGTCGGCGTAGTCCGGGATGCCCGGTCCTTGGTCGCGCACGCAGATGTCGACGCGTGCGGCCGTGCAGGGTCAGCGAGACCCGCACTGTGCCGCCGTCGGGCGAGAAGTCGATGCGCGTTGTCGAGCAGGTTGCTCGACCGCGCGGTGCAGCAGGAAGGCATCGCCTTCCACCGTGCACGGCGGCACGGGCTCGAGCACCACGCCGATGCCGCGCGCGGCGCCGCTGGCCTGTGCGCTGGCCACCAGCTCCTCCAGCAGGGGCTGCAGCGCCACCGGCTCGACGCGGTCCAGGCTGCGACGCGACTCGAGCGCGGCGAGCTCCATCATGCGGTCGACCAGTTCCTGGATGCGCTGCGTCTCGCGCTCGATGTTGCCGAGGAAGCGTTGGCGATCGGCCTGCGGCATCGACGGCTCGTGCAGCAGCTCCGGCCGCGCCGCGGATCGCCGACAGCGGGCTCTTCAGCTCGTGCGTGAGCGTCTGCACGTAGTCGGCCACGTAGTTGCGGCCGGCCAGCGCGTCGCGCATCTCGTCGTAGGCCGCGCCGAGCGCGCCGAGCGCGCGCCGGCCCGAGCCGCGGCAGGCTGAACGTGCGCTGCGCGCGCACGTAGCGCACGTAGTCGGCCACCAGGCCGAAGGGCCGCACCAGCCACACCGACAGGATCACCGCCAGCAGCAGCACCGCCACCACCGAGGTCAGCGCCCACCAGCATGGTCTTGCGGCGCGCAGCCTCGACGAACTGGCCCAGGCTGTGCACCGGCTTGCCCACACTGACAGCGCCGACGATCTCCGGTCCGGCGCGCACCGGCGCGGAGACGAACATCACCGAGCTGTTGGCGTCGTCGTCGAAGTCCGGCGTGGTGCGTGCGCCGTACTCGCCCGCAGCGCGCGCCGCACATCGCGCCACTGCGAGAAGTCCTCGCCTTCATGCCGACCGAGCGAGTCGAACAGCACCATGCCGGCGCGGTCGACCACCATGACGCGCATCTCGACGCCGGGTCTTCTCGAAGCCGAAGATGTCGCGCCTCGAAGCGGCGCTGGTAGAGCGACGCGGAACACCGGGTGCAACGCTCTGCGTCTGGATGGCGCCGTCGCTGAGCGACTGCTCGAGCGTCGCGGCGAGCAGGTGCGCGGTTTCGACCAGCGACTCTTCGGCCGACTCGCGGTAGCGCGGGTCGATGTCGCCCAGCAGGCGGTACATCAGCGCAGCCCGACGCCGAGCGCGTAGGCCAGCAGGATGCCGATGAAGACACGGGTTCGCCTGCTCATGGCGTGCGGCTCATGGGGTGCGTCATGGCGCGGTAGCGATCGTTCGGCCGCTCAGCGCTGGGCCGGCAGGTCTTCGGCAAGCGCGTAGCCACTGCCGCGGTGGGTGCGGATCGGCTCGAGCTGCGGGGCCACCGCCTTGAGCTTGGCGCGCAGGGTCTTCACGTGGGCGTCGACGGTGCGGTCGAGGCTGTCGCTGCGCTCGTCCCAGACCTTGTCGAGCAGCACATCGCGCCGGAACACATGGCCTGGCCGCTCGATCAGCGTGCGCAGCAGGCCGTACTCGTAGCGCGAGAGCTCGAGCAGTTCGCCGTAGAAGCGGATCTGGCGCCGGCCTTCATCCACCTGGAAAGGCGGCGGCGAGGCCGCGGGCGGGCCGGACAGGCCAGGCGCCAGCGGCGCGCGGGCGCTGCGCCGCAGCACGGTGCGCACCCGCGCCACGAGCTCGCGCGGCGAGAACGGCTTGGGCACGTAGTCGTCGGCGCCCAGTTCCAGGCCCACCACGCGATCGATCTCGTCGGCGCGCGCGGTGAGGAAGATCACCGGCACGTCGCTGAACGCGCGCAGCCGCTTGAACACCTCGAAGCCGTTCTGGTCGGGAAGGCCGACATCGAGGATCACCAGCGCGGCCGGCGTGTCCTGCTGCTCGCGGACCGCCGCTTCGCCGGTGGTCACCCAGCGCCGGCTCGAAGCCATCGGTGCGCAGCGCGTACTGCAGCGTGTCGGCGATGCCGGGCTCGTCCTCGACGATGAGGATGCGCGGCTTCACCACACGAGGCGAGACAGCAGCGCACGGGGCGCGGGACGCCGCGGACGCACGGCGGTCATCACTCGGCGGGCAGGAAGCCCTCGATGGAGAGGTAGCGTTCGCCGGTGTCGTAGTTGAAGCCGAGCACCGTCGCACCGGCCGGCAGCTCGGGCAGCTTCTGCGCAATGGCCGCGAGCGTGGCGCCCGAGGAGATGCCGACCAGCATGCCTTCCTCGCGCGCGCAGCGACGGGCCATCTCGCGGGCCGCCTCGGCGTCGACCTGGATCACGCCGTCGAGCAGCTGGGTGTGCAGATTGGTGGGGATGAATCCGGCACCGATGCCCTGGATCGGATGCGGACTGGGCGCACCACCGCTGATGACCGGCGAGGCCGACGGCTCGACCGCGAACACCTTGAGCTTCGGCCACTTCGCCTTGAGCACCTGCGCACAGCCGGTGATGTGGCCACCCGTGCCCACGCCGGTGATGAGCGCATCCACACCCTCGGGAAAATCCGCAGCGATCTCGAGCGCCGTGGTGCGCACATGCACGTCGATGTTGGCCGGGTTGTCGAACTGCTGCGGCATCCAGGCGCCCGGGGTCTCGGCCACCAGCTCCTGGGCCTTGGCGATGGCGCCCTTCATGCCCTTCTCGCGCGGGGTCAGCACGAACTTGGCGCCGTAGGCCAGCATCAGGCGCCGGCGTTCGACGCTCATGCTGTCGGGCATCACCAGGATCAGTCGGTAGCCCTTGACGGCCGCCACCATCGCCAGCCCCACGCCGGTGTTGCCCGAGGTCGGCTCGATGATGGTGGCGCCGGGCTTCAACGCCCCGGACGCCTCGGCCGCCTCGATCATCGACAGCGCGATGCGGTCCTTGATCGATCCGCCGGGGTTGGCGCGCTCGCTCTTGATCCACACGGCGTGGGACGAACCGAAAAGGCGGTTCATCCGGACGTGCGGGGTGTTGCCGATGGTCTGCAGGATGTTGCTGGCACGCATGGCTTCTCCTCTGAGGGAGGAGCAATTATGGGCGTGATAATCGGGCGATGTTTGCACCCCTCGCCAATGACAGCTTCCTGCGCGCCTGTCTGCGCCAGCCCACCGATCACACCCCCGTCTGGCTGATGCGCCAGGCCGGGCGTTACCTGCCGGAGTACCGCGCCACGCGGGCCAAGGCCGGCAGCTTCATGGGGCTGGCCACGAACACGCAGTTCGCCACCGACGTGACCCTGCAGCCGCTGGACCGCTATGCGCTGGACGCGGCGATCCTCTTCAGCGACATCCTCACGGTGCCCGACGCCATGGGGCTGGGCCTGAGCTTCGCCCTTGGCGAGGGCCCGAAGTTCGCGCACCCGGTGCGCGACGAAGCGGCCGTCGCCAGGCTGGCGGTGCCTGACATGGACAAGCTGCGCTACGTGTTCGACGCCGTCACCTCGATCCGCAAGGCGCTGAACGGCCGCGTGCCGCTGATCGGGTTCTCCGGCAGCCCGTGGACCCTCGCCTGCTACATGGTCGAGGGTGCGGGATCGGACGATTACCGGCTGGTCAAGTCCATGCTCTACGGCCGGCCCGACCTGATGCACCGCATGCTGGCCATCAACGCCGACGCGGTGGCGCTCTACCTGAACACCCAGATCGACGCCGGCGCCCAGGCAGTCATGGTGTTCGACAGCTGGGGCGGCGTGCTGGCCGATGGCGCGTTCCAGGAATTCAGCCTGGCCTACACCCGCCGCGTGCTGCGCCAGCTCAAGCGCGAGCACGGCGGGCAGCGCATCCCGCACATCGTCTTCACCAAGGGCGGCGGGCTGTGGCTGTCGGAGATTGCGGCCGAGTCCGAAGGTGCCGCGCCGGATGTCGTCGGCCTGGACTGGACGGTGAACCTCGGCGCGGCGCGCCGGCTCGTCGGCGACCGCGTGGCCCTGCAAGGCAACCTCGACCCGAACGTGCTGTTCGCCGGCCCGGAGCAGATCCGCGCCGAGGTCACCCGCACGCTCGAGAGCTTCGGCCCACCCAAAGGTCCGGGCGGCGTCCAAGGTGGCCATGTGTTCAACCTGGGCCACGGCATCAGCCAGCACACGCCACCGGAGGCGGTGACCGTGCTCGTCGACTGCGTGCACGAGGTGTCGCGGCGGATGCGGCGCGCCGCCTGACACAGGCACTGAAGCGCACCAGATCCGGGCCCGTCAAGGCCGCACCAACTTTTCCGGTGAGTGAGCGCTCAGGGGTTGACTTATCCCCAAAATCGGCGTTGGCTGCTTTCGGCGATCTGGCTATTGCGCCGCACCATGCAAATTCCAGCAAACCTCGCCAAGTTGTTGATTTTGCTGGGTGTTCCTGAATGCTGAGAAAGTGGGCAACGCAGCGCCAGCCCAAGCGCATCAACGGTTTAGCCGCATTTTTGGCAGGTTCTGCACAATGTTATCCACAGGCGGAGTGGAAAGCTTCGAAAGCGCTTTGAAATCAGGTACTTGGCGCATCTTGATGACAAGTTTTCGAGCTTTGGTCGCGCTGTCGCCTCGGGTCGCTCATGGCTGAGCTTCATCGCGTCCCGGTGATCGTCGAGACTCCCCAGCACACCGGGCTGGCCGGTACCCTGGACTACACAAGTGAGCAGCCGCTTGCCGCTGGAACGCTGCTGCGCGTGCCCTTGGGATCACGCGATGTCGCGGGTCTGGTCTGGCATGAGCAGAGTGGCAGCGACACGTCGCCCTCGCCGGAAGACTTGCGACCGGTGGGCGATGTGCTCGACGCCTTGCCGCCCTTCGGCGCCGCGTGGTGCGAACTCGTCGGCTTCGCGGCGGGCTACTACCAGCGCGGTCTCGGCGAGGTGGCCCTGTCGGTGCTTCCGCCGGAGCTGCGCAAGCTCGACAACGCCCAGCTGGCCAACCGCATCCGCAAGCTGCATCAAGCACGGCTGGCGGCCGTCGCGGCCGGCGCCGAGAGCGGACCGGAACCGCTGCCGGTGCTGAGCGACGAGCAAACTCGCGCGCTTCAGGCGCTCGCCGCGGCGGCGCCGGCCAGCACGGTGCTGCTGCACGGCAACACCGGCAGCGGCAAGACCGAGGTCTATCTGCGGGCCGCCGCGCAGGCGCTCGACCGGGTCGACAGGTGCTGGTGCTGGTGCCGGAGATCAACCTCACGCCGCAGCTCGAAGAGCGCTTCGCGCGGCGCTTTGCGGGTCGCCACATCGTGTCGCTGCACAGCGCGCTGACGCCAGCGCGCCGCCTGCGCCACTGGCTGGCCGCGCACCTGGGCGTGGCCGACCTGGTGCTGGGCACGCGGCTGGCGGTGTTTGCCTCGATGCCGCGGCTCGGGCTGATCGTGGTCGATGAGGAGCACGACCCGTCCTACAAGCAGCAGGAGGGCGCGCGCTACTCGGCGCGCGACCTGGCCGTCTACCGCGGCCGACTCGAGGGCGCAACGGTGCTGCTGGGGTCGGCCACGCCTTCGCTCGAGAGCTGGCACCGGGCCGACAGCGGCCGTTACCTGCGCCTGTCCCTGCCCTCGCGCATCGGCGGCGGCGCGCTGCCACGGGTGCGCCTGATCGACATGGCCCAGCAGCCCAAGGCGAAGTCTGGCGCCAGTGCCTTGTCGCCGCCGCTGGTGGCGGCGCTGCAGGCGTGCATCGACCGCGGCGAGCAAAGCCTGGTGTTCCTCAACCGGCGCGGCTATGCGCCGGTGCTGCACTGCGCCGATTGCGGCTGGAAGAGCGGCTGCCCGCATTGCAGCGCCTGGCGCGTCTTCCACAAGCTCGACCGGACCCTGCGCTGCCACCACTGCGGGTTCACCGAACGCGTGCCGCGCGCCTGTCCGGAATGCGGCAATCTCGACATCGGCCCGCTCGGTCGCGGCACCGAGCGCCTGGAGGAACAGCTGGCGCAGGTGCTGGTGGGCGCCGGCGGACAGGCGGCGCGCATCGCCCGCATCGACGCCGACAGCACACGGCTGCAGGGCGCGCTGCAGGCCCAGCTCGGTGCCGTGCACGCCGGCGAGGTGGACGTGCTGGTGGGCACGCAGATGGTGACCAAGGGGCACGACTTCCGCCGCATCACGCTGGTGGCCGCGGTCGATCCGGACAGCGCCCTCTTCAGCAGCGACTTCCGCGCGCCCGAGCGCCTGTTCGCCTTGCTGCTGCAGGCCGCAGGCCGGGCAGGACGCGACGCGGCGCACGCCGCCCACAGCGAGATGTGGGTGCAGACCTGGCATCCGCGGCATGCCATCTACGCAGCGCTGCGCCAGCACGACTACGCCGCCTTCGCCGCGAGCCAGCTGCAGGAGCGCCAGTCGGCTGGCTTGCCGCCCTATTCCCACCTCGCGCTGCTGCGCGCCGACGCGCGCACGCCGGAAGCGGCGCGCGATTTCCTGCAGGCTGCGGCCGACCTGGCAGCAAGCCTGCCCGGCGCCGACGCGGTGGCGGTGTACCCGCCCGTGCCGCCGGCCGTGGCGCGTGTCGCCGACGTCGAGCGCATGCAGATGCTGGTCGAGTCGGCGTCGCGCCCGGCGCTGCAGCAGTTCCTCTCGCACTGGCTGCCGGCGCTGCACAGCCTGCGGCGTGAGCGCAAGGACGCGGCTCAGCGCGTGCTGCGCTGGGCGGTGGACGTGGACCCTCTCACGATCTGACGCCGCGCCGCGCCGACCGCCGCGTTGGCGCCGAGTCGGCCGCCGCGGTGCGCGCGCGGACCGCGCGGCCGACGGCAGCGGTCGGGACACATCGGCCAGCAGCAACACCGCGCGCACCATCTCCTCGATCGCGGCTTCGAGCGTGGCCGGCGGTTCGAGCGACTCGATCACCTCCAGCAGCTCGTCCGCATCCTCCAGGTCATCGGGATCGAGGTGGCGGTACAGCAGGGCCAGAGGTTCCGACAGTGCCGCGGCGTCCAGGCGCAGCAGCCCCGGAAAGGCTTCGAGCGCGGTCACGAAGCCGGCCACCCAGGCGTAGGCGGCTTCGATGACCGGCGCGGCACCGTCCTCTTCGTTCGAGCCTGGAGCAGCGTGGGTCGGCATACCGCCTTCAGACTCGCCCTCGAGTTCGAACACCCAGGGATCGAACCACTGGCGTCGCGCGATCGCCTGCTCGAGCTCGGCATGGCGCCGTTGCGCCAGCGTGTGCAGCACGCGCGCGTCGAAGTCACGCGGCAGAGCACGGCCCTCGGCATCGGTGACGAAGGGCAGCCACGCTGGCGACGGCACGGACTGCGGCTGCAGCAGCACGCCACACAGGAATCCGTCGAGCATGCTGACGTCGAGCGGCTCCAGCGGCGGTGGAACGCGATCGAGCGCATGTTGCAATTCGTCGATCTCGCGATCGTTCAAGGGAAAACCATCAGTTCGCGAAGCGGCGCTCATGCCTGGATTGTGGCGTGCATGCCATCGATCGCCCCACTCACCTCGTATTGGGGATAGCGGTTACATACAGCCCTCCCTACAGTGCACCGCATAGCTGTCACACGGGGTCTTCACAGACCGCGCGCTCAAGATCCGCGACGCCTGCAGCGCCCATGCGCCATGACAAGGTGAGAGATCGGCACACGTCCCAACGACGTCCTTACCCAAGGACTTGACACAGCCCACCTGCTCACGCGGGTGGGCTTTTTTTTGGCCTCATCGCCCACGCCGTCGTCGTCACCGGATTTATACGGGCTCCTGCGCATGCACGACAATGCCGGCTCGCCAGAAACACAGGAGACCGAGCATGGGCGCACCCGAAGCCTTCACCGCCACCGCCGAAGTGGGCCATTGGATCGGCGGCGCCCGCCGCAGCGGCGCCAGGCGGCCGCTCGCAGGCCGGTGTTCAACCCCGCCACGGGCGCCGCGGCGCGCCAGGTGGCGCTGGCAGAACCAGGACGACGTGAACGCCGCGGTGGCGTCGGCGCAAGCCGCCTTTCCCGCGTGGGCCGACACGCCGCCGCTGCGACGCGCCCGTGTGATGAACCAGTTCCTCGCGCTGATGAACCAGCACCGCGACACGCTGGCGGCCATGATCACCGCCGAGCACGGCAAGGTGTTCACCGACGCGCAGGGCGAAGTCACCCGCGGCATCGACATCATCGAGTTCGCCTGCGGCATTCCGCAGCTGCTCAAGGGCGACTTCACCGACCAGGTCTCCACCGGCATCGACAACTGGACGCTGCGCCAGCCGCTGGGTGTCACCGCCGGCATCACGCCGTTCAACTTCCCGTGCATGGTGCCGTGCTGGATGTTCCCGGTGGCCATTGCCTGTGGCAACAGCTTCATCCTCAAGCCCAGCGAACGCGATCCGTCAGCTTCGCTGTTCATGGCCGAACTGCTGCAGCAGGCCGGCCTGCCCGACGGCGTGTTCAACGTGCTGCAAGGCGACAAGACCGCCGTCGACGGACTGCTCACCCACCCCGACGTGAAGGCGCTCAGCTTCGTCGGCTCCACGCCGATCGCGCAGTACATCTACGAAACCGGCGCGCACCACGGCAAGCGCGTGCAGGCGCTCGGCGGCGCGAAGAACCACATGGTGGTGATGCCCGACGCCGACATCGAGCAGGCGGTCGACGCGCTGATCGGTGCGGCCTACGGCTCGGCGGGCGAGCGCTGCATGGCCATCAGCGTGGCCGTGCTGGTGGGCGACATCGCCGACAAGATCGTGCCGAGGCTGGCCGAGCGTGCCAAGGCGCTGAAGGTGAAGGACCCGATGGCGCTCGACGCCGAGATGGGACCGATCGTCACGCGCCAGGCGCTCGAGCGCATCGAGGGCTACATCGAGCTGGGCGCCAAGGAAGGTGCGAAGCTCGTCGTCGATGGCCGCGGCCTCAAGGTCGCGGGCAAGGAAGGCGGTTTCTTCACCGGCGGCACCTTGTTCGACCACGTCACGCCGGCCATGCGCATCTACAAGGAAGAAATCTTCGGCCCGGTGCTGGCCTGCGTGCGTGCCAAGGACTTCGCCGAGGCGCTGGCCCTGGTGAACGCCCACGAATTCGGCAATGGCGTGGCCTGCTTCACCAGCGACGGCAACGTGGCGCGCGAATTCAGCCGCCGGGT
Organism: uncultured beta proteobacterium; assembly: GCA_963739925.1. GTDB lineage: Bacteria > Pseudomonadota > Gammaproteobacteria > Burkholderiales > Burkholderiaceae_C > CAVUBY01. The sequence continues at coordinate 113,088 of CAVUBY010000006.1, forward strand.
GCAGGTGGGCATGGTCGGCATCAACGTGCCGATCCCGGTGCCGATGGCCTGGCACGGCTTCGGCGGCTGGAAGAAGAGCCTGTTCGGCGACATGCACGCCTATGGCGAAGAGGGCGTGCGCTTCTACACCAAGCAGAAGAGCATCATGCAGCGCTGGCCGGCGAGCATCGGCAAGGGCGCCGAGTTCGTGATGCCGACCTCGAAGTAGACGCCAGCCGGCGCTCAGTCGCCCTTGAAGCCGGTGGCCTTGACCACCGCGGCCCAGCGCGATGCCTCGGCCTTGAGCATGCGCTCGGTGTCGGCGCGACTGGTGCCCAGCACCGAGAAGCCCGCCTCCTGCAGCTTGGCCTTGGTCTCCGGCGACTGCATCGCGGCGACGATCTGGCGATTGAGCACATCGAGCGTTGCCGCCGGCGTGCCGGCCGGTGCAAACACCGCGAACCAGGCCGAGAAGTCGATCTTGGGCAGGCCGGCCTCGGCGAAGGTGGGCACGTCGGGCAGCAGCGGCGAGCGCGTGGCTGCGGTGGTGGCCAGTGCGCGCATCTTGCCGCCCTTGATCTGGGCAGCGCCCAGCGCGGTGGACACGAACGCGCCCTGCACGTCGCCCGCCACGATGGCGGTCACGGCGTCGCCGGTGGCGCGGTAGTGCACCGGCTCGATCTTGTAGCCGCCAGCCTCGGCCAGCAACTCGGCACCGAAGTGGCCTGGCGTGCCGGCACCGAAGGTCGCGAAGTTGACCTTGTCGCCGCGTGCCTTCGCGGCCTTGATGAAATCGGCCACGCTCTGGTGGGGCGAGCTCACCGGCACCACCAGCAGGAAATCGGCACGCACCACCTCGGAGATGCCCACCAGTTCCTTGGCCGGGTCATAGGGCAGCTTGCTGAAGGCCGGCGGCGCGATGCTGATCGAGCCAACCTCGCCCAGCAGCAGGCTGTAGCCATCCGGCGCGCTCTTGGCCACGCCCTGCGCAGCGATCTGCCCGCCAGCACCGGCCTTGTTATCGACCACCACCTGCTGCTTGAGCAGGTCGCCGAGCTTCTGACCGAGAAGCCGCGCCACCACGTCCGGGCCGGTGCCCGGCGGGAAGCCAACACTCAGGCGCACCGACTTGTCGGGGAAGGCCTGTGCGGTGGCGACCACCGGCGTGAGCATCAGAGCCAGGGCGAGCGCACCGAGGCGGCGGCGGGAGGCGGACTTCATGGTGTGTCTCCGTCGATGGATGTGTCGGCGCAGGCGCCTGTTCGGATGGGGCAGTGAATGAGCTGCCGAGGGTCGCGCAAAGTGACGTCACGGCGGACGCCGACCCCTTCAGGCTCATGAACCAGTGTGACGCGCCCGCTGCGGCGCCTTGTCATCCGAGAGGTCGACAACGATGCGGGCTGTACCGCCTCGAAGCAGTGGAGCGCTGCCTCAGCCCACCCGTCCGCCGAACTGCGCGAACAGCTCGCTGCGAAAGTGCAGCCCGAGGCGCTCGAATGCGCGCGCGCGGTAGGTCTTGACCGTCGCCACGCTCAGCCCCAGATCGGCGGCGATGCCATCGTGCGTCCAGCCGCGCAGCAGCCGCTCGCACACATCGAGCTCGCGTGGCGTGAGCGCGGGGCACCGGCTCTCCAGCCGGGCGCGCGGGTCGGTCTGCGCTCCGCCCGGCGAGGTTTCCGTCAACGCCAGATGGCGACGCACCACAGCCAGCAGCACGCCGCCCAGGCGTGAGAATCCCTCCAGCTCGATGCCGCTGAACCGTCCCTGGTGCTCGTGGTGGTAGAGGTTCACTGCGAGCAGCGAGCCATCGGCCTCGAGAGTCGCGACCGAGATGCGCTCGAGCAGGCCATGGCGTCGGTAGATGATGTCGCGGTGCTCGGCGCTCGGCGCCTCGTCGGCGCGCATGTGCAGCACGGCCGCATGCCCCGGACGTTGCATACCGCGCACCCGATCGAAGCTGCGATCGCGCCGGTAGAGCCCATCCTGGTAGGCGGCAAAGCAGCGTTGCGTCGTGTCGGGCACGCCCAGACTGGCCGACAGATGCAGGCGCGGCGCGCGGTCGCTCCAGAGCCGGTAGACCGACCATGACGCTGCCGACAACGCCTGGTTGAGCGCGCCCAGGGCCGCATCGGCAAAGTCCGCGGCGCCGATGGCGCCAATGGCACCGACCACGGCCGCGCTGGCAGCCTGCTCGCCCACGGCGTCGCACTCATTCACGGTCCACGCCTGCATCCTGGGTCTCCTGTGACGCAGCATTGGCCGAACACCGGCGACATCGCTGCGGTCATCCTCTGGGGCGACACGCTGTCGCGATCAGCACGCCAGCGCCGGTGCGATGATGCCCGGCTGCGGCACCCTGTCCATCGGGGATTCGCCGCAAGCCTGCCCCGACCCTGACCGCCACGATCCGGAGCCCGCGATGAACAGCGCCTTTCCCGCCGCACCCGCGCTGGTGCCGATGACCCAGATCCGCTGCGAGGTGGGGGCCCTGGTGTCGCTTGGCGCAGCGCCGCAGGGTGAGCGGCGCTATGTGCCGCTGGGGTTCGGCACGGCGCGCGGTCCCGAGCTCGACGGAACGCTGGTGGAGGGCGGCATCGACTGGCAGGTCCAGCGCAGCGATGGGGCGCTGGAGATTGCGGCGCATTACGTCATCCGCGCCACCGATGGCGGGCTCATCGAGGTGCGCAGCGACGGCCTGCGCCATGGCCCCCCCGAGGTGATGGCCAGGCTGGCGCGCGGCGAGCCGGTGCCGCGCGAGGCCTACTTCTTCCGCACGCTGGTGCGCTTCACCACCGGGTCACCCGCGTGGATGCACCTGAACAAGGTGATGGCTCTGGCCTGCGGCGAGCGCGAGGCGCGGCTGGTGAAGCTGGACCTCTACCGCATCACCTGAAGACCGGCCGCGACGCTGACCGGTTCAGGTCACGCGATCAGGTCCCGATCAGCCCACCATCGCGCTTGCGGATCACGACGGTGGCGCTGCGCGGCCTGCCCCCCAGCGGCCAACGCGAGTTCTTGGAGGGTGCGAGCGGATCGCTGCGCTCCGAGGGGCTCTCGCCCGGGTGCTGGATGTTGATGAACATCGTGCGGCCATCGGGCGTGGTGGTGGCCCCGGTGATCTCGCAGCCCACCGGTCCGGTGAGAAAGCGCCGGATCTCGCCGGTCGCGGGATCGGAGGCCAGCATGGCGTTGTTTCCGAGCCGCGCCAGGTCGCCCTTGCCCATGGCGGAGGTGGACATGTCGGTCTGGATCCAGAGCACGCCACGTGCGTCCACCCAGACGCCGTCCGGGCAGCCGAACATGTCGCCCTTCACGTCGCCGCGCGCTTCGGAGCGCGGGTTGGCCGGGTCGCCTGCCAGCACGTAGTGGTTCCAGCGCATCGTGGTGCCATCGAAGTCGCCTTCGTCCTGCCAGCGCAGCACGTGACCCATGGTGTTGTTGGCCCGCGGGTTGGCGGGGTCGACGGCCGGGAACTTCTCGACACCGCGGCTGCTGTTGTTGGTGAGGGTGACGTAGACCTCGCGCCGCTGCGGGTCGACGGCGATCCACTCGGGGCGGTCCATCTTGGTGGCGCCGAGCGCGTCGCTGGCCTGACGCGCCTTGATGAGCACCTGGGCCTGGTCCGCAAATCCATTCGCCGCCGTCAGCGGACCCTGGCCGTGAACCAGCGGCAGCCAGCGACCCGTGCCATCGGCCTCGAACTTCGCCACGTACAAGGTGCCGTGATCCAGCAGTTCGCGATTGGCCCGCGCACCGCCCGGGGCGATGGCATCGCGGCTGACGAACTTGTAGATGTACTCGAAGCGTGCGTCTTCGCCGGAGTACACCACCGCACGCCCGGATTTCGTGACCGCGACCGTCGCGCCTTCATGCGCCGCGCGGCCCAGCGCCGTGCGCTTGACCGGCGTGCTGGTCGGGTCCATCGGATCGATCTCCACCACCCATCCGAAGCGGTGGAACTCGTTGGGATGGCGGGTGGTGTCGAAGCGCTCGTCGTGCTCCGCCCAGCGGTACCAGCCCGCCTTGCGCAGACCCCAGCGGGCCTGGTCGGCATCGATCTTGTCGCCGCCGTCGAAGTAGCCCGCCCAGTTCTCCTCGCCCGACAGGTAGGTGCCCCAGGGTGTCTGGCCGCTGGCGCAGTTGTTGAGCGTGCCCAGCACGAGGCGGCCCGCCGGGTCGGCCGCCGTGCGCATGGCCGCATGCCCGGCGGCGGGACCCTGCACCGCAAAGGGCGTGAACGCGGTGAAGCGCCGCGCATAGCGGCTGGGGCGGACCATCTGCCAGCGGCCGTCCCGCAGCGCCACCTCGATGACCGACACGCCGTGGGCTGCCTGGCCCTTGCGCACCTTCTCGGCCGACCAGGTGGCCAGGCCATCGGCATGGAGCAGCCCGTCGTCGGTGTACTCGTGGTTCATGACAAGCAGGCCACGCTCGCTGCCTTGGAGCGCATAGAAGTGGATGCCGTCGTGGTGCATCCCCATCTGCACCGCCTGGTCGGCGGCCGTGTTGGTGGCATCGTCGCGCCACGCCGGCATGGCCCCGGCAATGCCCACAGGCTCGCCCCAGGGCGCAATCACCTCAGAGACATAACCTTCGGGCACGACCACGGTGTCGGCGGTCGAAATCGGCACGCTCTTGAAGCCGAGCAGCGGCCCGGCAGCTCGCAAGCTCGCACACCCTGGCAGGGCCGTGGCAGCGCCCGCGGCCGCCACCGGCGCAAACAGCTGGCCCACGGCCCAGCCGAGACCGCCGCGCACGACCGTCCGACGCGACACTGCACTGATGCCGTGGATGCTCGGATTGGAGGAGCGATTGCTGTCCTCCATCGTGCTGAAGTCCTTGGCCATAGAGCGCTCCTGAGGTGACGTGGGTCGGGCGAAGGAGGCCGGCGGCGCGCCGGGCTGAGAATTGTGCACGGTCAGGCACCCCCCATGCTGGCGGATGGCGCGGCTTCACACCTCGAACGCGGTGGCCCTGGCGCGAGGGTGCTGTTGTAGCCTGCGGCCAGCTCAACATTCAGGCTCTCATGACCATTCCGGACCCGATGGAAGATCTGCTGCGTCAGATCGCCGAATTCGCACGCCAAGGCACCGATGTGGCCGCCGGCCGCGCGCTGGCCGAGCAGGCGCTTGCGCCAGGCCATCGCGCAGCAGCACAGCGCGGCCCAGGCCGAGGCGTGCTACTTCCTGTGCTTCTTCGAGTACCGCATGGGCGCGATGCAGTCACTGCTGCAGCGCGGTCCGCAGTCGCTGGAGATGCTGCGCCGTGAGCATCACACCTCACGCCGGTCGGAGCTGCTTCGCTGGCTCACGCTGTGCGCCTGCGACACCGGCCGCTTCGATCTCGCCCTGAAGTACGCTCACGAGGCCAGCGTGTTGGCCGAAAACTCCAGCGAGCCGGCCCAGCGCGCCATGACACTCACGGGACTGGCGGCGTGCTTCGAGCGCATGAGGGACCCATGGCAGGCGATGCGGCTGCTGAACCAGGCCCTGGAGCTCGTCGCGCCCGCGGGTCCGCTGCACGAGCGCTTCGTCGTCCACAACAGCATGGCCGCCACCTTGATCGGCACTTTCTACCTGCTGCGCGGCGGAGACAGCCAGGATGAGTCCGAGGCGCGGGTGAGCATCGAAAGCGCCCGCGGCTGGGCGCAGGAGGCCGTGGCCTTTGCCGAGCATCTGGCCGAGCCGATCTACAGCGTGATCGCGCAGGGCAACCTGGGCGAGATCCTGGTGCATCTGGGCGAGCTCGATGAGGCCTCTCGGCTGCTGTACGGCGCGCTCGAAATGGCGCTGCAGCACGGTTATGCGACGCCTGCCTGGCGCGTGCGCTGCTCCATCGGAGAGATGCTGATCGAGCAGAACCAGGCCGAACAGGCGCGCATCTCACTCGAAGGACTGCTCGTCGATGTTCAGCCCGGCGACACGCGCTCCACCTTGATCCGGGTGCGGCACGGCCTGTACCGCGCCTGCCGCCAGCTGGGCCGGCACGAAGAGGCACTGCGTCACCTCGAGCGCTACCAGCAGATGGAGCGCCACCGCACGACGCAGCAGCTCAAGGCCCAGTCCGAACTCTTCGTCACCCGCTTCGAGGCTGAACAGTCGCGCCAGATGGCCGAGCGTGCACGCCTGGACGCGCAGGCCCAGCGCACCCGCGCCGCCGAGTTCGAGGCGCATGCGCTGCGTGACCAGCTCACCGGCCTGGGCAATCGCCGCCAGCCTCGACCGCGAACTGCCGGTGGTGCTGGAGGCCGCCAACGACCTGTCGCTGCCGGTGACGCTGGCGCTGATCGACGTCGATCACTTCAAGCGCGTCAACGACCGGTTTGGCCATGCCGTGGGCGACCAGGTGCTGGTGGCCCTGGCGCAGATGCTGCGCGAGAAGACCCGTGCCTCCGACCTGCTGGCACGCATCGGCGGCGAGGAGTTCCTGGTGGCCTTGCCCGACACTGCGCCCGAACGCGCCGCCGAGGTGTGCGAGCGGCTGCGCCTGGCCGTTCAGAACTACGCGTGGGATCAGCTGGCTGGCGGCCTGGCCGTGACGCTCAGCGTCGGCGTCGCCCATGCACCGCCCTACGCCTCGCAAGGAGCTCTTCGAGCGCGCCGACGCGGCGATGTACCGCGCGAAGCAGGGCGGACGCAACCGCGTGTCGTTGGCCTGAAGGCCGAAGATGCCGCTTAGAGCTTCTCGGTCTCGCCGGCGCGCGGCTGCCACTTCATGAGGCGACGCTCGATCTGGCCGACGGCGGCATCTAGCACCAGCGCGAAACCGGTGAGCACCAGGATGCCCGCCATCACGGTGTTGATGTCGAACGCGCCCTCGGCCTGCAGGATCAGGTAGCCCACGCCGCGCGACGAGCCGAGGTACTCGCCGACCACGGCGCCGACGAAGGCCAGGCCCACGCTCGTGTGCAGCGAGCTGAACACCCAGCTCATGGCGCTCGGCAGGTACACATGCCGCAGCAACTGCTTCTGCGTCGCCCCCAGCATGCGGGCGTTGGCCAGCACCACCGGGCTGACTTCCTTCACGCCCTGGTAGACGTTGAAGAAGACGATGAAGAACACCAGCGTGACACCGAGCGCCACCTTGCTGGCGATGCCCAGCCCGAACCACACCGCAAAGATCGGCGCCAGGATCACGCGCGGCATGCTGTTGAGCGCCTTGATGTAGGGCTCGGCAATCGCTGCAGCCAGCGGGCTGAGCGCCAGCCACAGGCCACAGGCCAGGCCCAGCACGGTGCCGATCCCGAAGGCGAGCACGGTCTCGACCAGCGTGACCCACAGGTGCTCGTAGATGTCGCCCTTGGTGAAGAACCAGGCCCCGATGCGGCTGAAGATGACCAGCGGTTCGCCGAAGAAGAAGGCCGCCTGGCGCTCGTTCTCGAACACGAAGGGTGGGATCAGGCCGGGCTTGGTGAGCACATGCCACAGGCCGAACACGGCGAGCAACACGCCCACCTGCCAGACCCGCAGGTTGCGCGCACTCGGCTTGATCGCAGACCACATGCTCAGCCGCCTCAGGCCGCCAACTGCTGCTGGTAGCCCTTGAGCACCTCGTCACGCAGCACGCTCCAGATGGCCTGGTGAAGCTCGATGAAGCGTGGTGTGGTGCGAACCTCGGCCACATCGCGCGGGCGGGCCAGGTCGATGATGAACTCGCCGATCGGGTGCGACGCCGGCCCGGCCGACAGCACCACCACGCGGTCGCTCATCGCGATGGCTTCGTCCAGGTCGTGCGTGATGAACAAGACGGCCTTCTTCTTGGAGGCCCACAGCGCCAGCACCTCGTTTTCCATCAGCTGGCGCGTCTGAATGTCCAGCGCCGAGAAGGGCTCATCCATCAGGATGATGTCCGGGTCGAGCGCGAGGGTCTGTGCCAGCGAGGTGCGCTTGCGCATGCCACCGGAGAGCTGGTGCGGATAGCGGTCACCGAAGCCGCCGAGCCCGACGCGCTTGAGCCAGGCCTCGGCCTGCGCCCGAGCATCGGCCACACCGCGGAACTCCAGCCCCGCCATCACATTGGACAGCGCGGTGCGCCAGGGCATCAGGCTCTCCGACTGGAACATGTAGCCCGCCCGAGGGTTGATGCCCACGAGCGGCTGACCGAACACCTGCACGCTGCCGGTGCTGGGTGCCAGCAGCCCTGCGGCCACGTTGAGCAAGGTGCTCTTGCCGCAGCCTGTGGGCCCGACCACCGAGACGAACTCGCCGGCGCCCACCGTCAGTGACACATCCTGCACCGCGGTGTAGCGCTGGCCGGGGTGGTGCTTGTCGATGAAGGTGCAGCTCACGCTGTCCAGCGTGAGTGCTGCCGCAGCCTGGCTCACTGGACGACCCTTCGTGCTGCGCGCTGCGGAATTCGCGCTTGGGAGCGGCCCGGCGCGCTCATGCCTTCGGGTATTTGGCGTTCGCCTTCTTGACGAAGTCGTTGGTGTAGACCGCGGCGTAGTCGAACTTCACGTCCTTCAGCGTGTCGTCGACGCTTTGCAGCGCGCGTGCCGCGGTGGGTGCTCCGGCATCGGGGATCATGCCGTCGGGCGACAAGGCCCCCTTGCTCGCCATGAAGGCATCGATGTAGACCGCGCGGTCGCCCAGCAGGTAGCTCTCCGGCACGGCCTTGACGATGTCGCTGGGGCCGGCCGCCTGGATCCACTTGTTGGCGCGCACCAGGGCGTTGGTGAGGGCCTGCACGGTGGCCGGGTTCTTGTCGATGAAGGTTTGCGGTGCGTAGAAGCAACCCGCGGGCATCGGTCCGCCGAACACCTTGTCGGCCTCGGCCACGATGCGGGTGTCGGACACGATCTTCAAGTCACCGGAGCGCTGCAGCAGCGTGATCACCGGATCGAGGTTGCTCATCGCATCGATCTGGCCAGAGCGCATGGCCGCCACGGCGCCGTTGCCCGCACCCACGCCGATGATCGATACATCGGCAGGCTTGAGCCCGGCCTTGGCGAGCACGAAGTTCGCCATGACGTTGGTCGAGCTGCCCGGCGCGGTCACACCGATCTTCTTGCCCTTCAGGTCGGCCACCGTCTTGAAGTTGGGCAGGGTCTTGGGGTTGACGCCCAGCACAATTTGCGGCGCACGCCCCTGCAGCGCGAAGGCGCGCAAGCTTCTGGCCCTTGGCCTGCATGTTCAGCGTGTGCTCGAAAGCGCCGGAGACCACGTCGGCACTGCCACCGATCACCGCCTGAAGCGCGCGCGAGCCGCCGGCGAAGTCGGCGATGGTCACGTCCAGGCCTTCGGCCTTGAAGTAGCCCAGGCTCTCGGCGATGGTCAGCGGCAGGTAGTACAGCAGGTTCTTGCCGCCCACGGCGATGGTGAGCTTGGGTTTCTCGAGCCCCTGCGCCAGCGCCCAAGGGCTGAGGGCGAAGAGGGACGGAGCGGCGATCAGGAGATGACGTCGTTGCATGGCGATGGAACGGTCAGTGGAAGAGCGGCGATTGTGGCGCGCCCCGACCCCGGTCTGCACCGGGGGAAACACACCCCGTAGAATGAAATTCGATGAATGACCACCCGTTCGCCGATGCTCGTGGCGCGCCACGCCACAGGCTGGCGAAGCTGGAGGGCCGCAGCCAGCGCACTGCTCGGGCTGATGGGCCTGCTCGGGCTCGCGCCCTCCCAGGCGGCCAACCCGCCGCGCGGCCGGTGAGGCGGCGGCTTCGGCCCCGGTGTCGTCCACCGCGCGGCGCGGTCTACGAACAGTCGCGCTCGCGGCTGGTGCAGATCCGCACGGTGCTCAAGGGCCGCGCCAGCCAGACCTCGGTGGGCTCGGGCTTCTTCGTCGCCCGCAACGGGCTGATCATCACCAACTTCCACGTGATCAGCCAGGCCGCGCTCGAAGCCGCAGCGGCACGACCTGGTCTACGTCACCGCCGACGGCCGCGAGGCGCCGCTGGCATCGTGCAGATCGACGTGCTGCACGACCTGGCGCTGCTCAAGGCGGGCGACGCCGCCACCCGCAGCTTCGACGCGCTCGAGTTCCGCCCCGAGAGCCGCGCGCTGGCGCAGGGCGAGCGCATCTACTCGCTCGGCAATCCGCTGGACGTCGGCTTTGCCGTGATGGAAGGCACCTACAACGGCCTGGTCAGGCGCAGCTTCTATCCGCAGATCTTCTTCGGCGGCGCCCTCAGCGCCGGCATGAGCGGCGGGCCGGCGCTCGACCAGGACGGACAGGTGATCGGCATCAACGTCGCGCGCCGCGTGGATGGCGAGCAGGTGAGCTTCCTTGTGCCGGCGAGCTTCGCCGCTGCGCTGCTGAGCTCGCGGGCGGGATGCGCCGCCGCTGGCCACGCCCGCCCATCCGGTGCTCGGCGCGCAGCTGATGGCGCACCAGGCGGCGCTGGTGGATCGCTTCATCTCGCCAGGGCTGGAAGGCCCAGACGCATGCCGCGCTACCAGGTGCCGGTACCGCCCGACGAGTTCATGCGCTGCTGGGGCAGCAGCGAAGCCTCGCGCACCGGCGGGATGGACCTCGAACGCTCCGACTGCGTGATGGACACGCGCATCTTCGCGGGCGACTTTTCAACCGGCGCGATCTCGGTGCGACACGAAAGCTACGACGGCACGAAGCTCGGCGCGATGCGCTTCGCCGCGCGCCACTCCGCGAGCTTTCGCAACGAGTCCTTCGTGCGCCTGCGCGCCGAATTGCAGACCCGGCCCGAGTGCCAGGAGCGCTTCATCGATCGCCAGGGCCTGGTGCTGCGGGCGGTGGTCTGCCTGCGTGCCTACAAGAAGCTGCCGCAGCTCTACGACCTTTCGATTCTCGTGGCCACGCTCGACCAGGCCACCGCGGGCGTGCAGGGCCGCTTCGACGCGCAGGGCGTGAGTTTCGCCAATGCCCAGCGCCTGACCCGCCACTACCTCGGAGCCTACGCATGGGCGAAATGAAGTGGCAGGCCAGCGAGCGCGGTGTCGGCATGAACCTCGGCGTGCTCGAGGTGCTCGAGCGCGACGGGCAGGTCGGCCAGACCCACGTCATCGCCGACTGGCCGCTGCACATCGGCCGCGCAGTCGACAACGACGTGGTGCTGCCCGATCCCCACGTCGCGCGCCACCATCTGCGCATCGTCCCTGGAGAGAACGGCCTGGAGTTGCACGTGGGCCAGACGCTCAACGGCGCGCGCACCGCCCGGCGACAGCTGCGCGGCGGCATGTGGCAGTCGCTGCCGGAGACGGGCGAGCCGGTGGAGATCGGCATCGGACGCACGCGCCTGCGCCTGCGATTGCCAGGCCACAACCTGCCCCCCGAGATGCCGCTGGCCATCTCCGCGGTCACCGGGCTGCGGCGCGCCTCCAGCGTCACCCTGGGCGTGCTCTTGCTCGTGGCCGCACTCGCCTTCGACACCTGGCTGGACAGCGATCCGGACACCTTCCTGCGGGCGCTGGGCAGCATGCTGCTGGCCTCGCTGGTGGCTGCTGCCGTGTGGTGTGGGCTCTGGGCCCTGGTGTCCAAGACCTTCACACGCCAGACCCAGTTCGCCTGGCACCTCAAGGTGTTCGCCTGGGCCAGCCTGGCCTGGATGGTCACCGAGGCCCTCGCCGACAGCCTGGCCTTCGCGCTGTCCTGGCCCTGGCTGAGCGACTTCTCGTTCGCGCCGCTGTACGCGGTCGCTGCAGTGGCCTTCTACCTTCACCTGCTGGCGGTGGAGCCGGCGCGGCCGCGGCTGCTGCGTGGCGTGGCCACCGTGGCGCTCGTCACGGCCGTGGGCCTGCAGCTGTGGTTCAACCAGCAGCGCACCGACCGCTATGGCTCGGACCTCTACATGAGCCAGCTGCTGCCACCGGCGGCGCGGATCGCCAAGCCGGTGTCGGTGGACACCCTGGTCGACAGCCTCTTCGGACTGCAGACCGTGGTCGACGAGAAGGCGCTGGAGCCAACGCGTGGCGACGGTGCGGGAGGTGACGATGCCCAGGAGTGAGCTCGCTGACCGGTACCGTGCTGGTCACCGGCGGCAGCCGCGGCATCGGTGCAGCCGTGGCGCTGCAGTGCGCCGCGCGGGGTGCGACGGTGGCTGTCAACTACACGCGCGATGCGGCTGCGGCCGACGCGGTGGTTGATCGCATCCGCGCTGCCGGCGGACAGGCGCTGGCCATGCAGGCGGATGTGGCCGACGAAGCCCAGGTCCTGGCCCTGTTCGCCCGTGTCGACCACGAGCTTCCGCCGCTGGCGGGCCTGGTCAACAACGCCGGTGTGGTGGACCTGCCCGCGCGGGTCGATGCGATGGGCGCGGCGCGCCTGCAGCGCATGTTCGCGGTCAACGTGTTCGGCAGCTTTTTCTGCGCGCGCGAGGCGGTGAAACGCCTCTCCACACGCCATGGTGGCCGCGGCGGCGCGATCGTCAATCTCACATCGGCCGCGGCGCGCCTCGGTGCCCCGGGTCAGTACGTCGACTACGCCGCGGCCAAAGGCGCGATCGACACCTTCACCATCGGCCTGGCCAAGGAAGTGGCCGCCGAAGGCATCCGTGTGAACGCGGTACGCCCCGGCATCATCGACACCGAGATCCACGCCAGCGGCGGCGTTCCCGATCGAGTGCAGCAGATGGTGCCCCAGGTGCCGATGCAGCGCGCCGGCAGCGCCGACGAGGTGGCGCGGGCCATCGTATGGCTGCTGTCGGACGAGGCCAGCTACACCACCGGCTCGGTCATCGACGTCACGGGCGGCCGCTAGCGCTCCTGCGGGTCTGGCCTTGGCCTGGCGCGTTCAGCGTTGTGCCACCGGCAGCACGGGCCCGCGCACGGGACCCCGACCTCCGAACTCGTGCACCAGAGACTGATTGATGTGCTCCAGTGCCGTCACGCACTCGAGCACGCTGGCGCGAATGCGATTGGAATGTTCACGGCTGCGTGCATCGTGGGTGGGCAAGTAGCGTTCATCGACCGTCAGCGTCAGGCGCGCGATCACGGCCCGCAGCATCGCTTCCATCTCCTCGGCACTCACGTCGCTCGAGCGCGTCCGGCGCGCACGGACCGCCGCGGCGGCATCTTCCAGCGGCAGGAGCGGGTCGACAACCATCCGCGGCAACTGCGATGGAGGCGCCGCGGGTAAGTCGCTCAGCACCGGCGCACCCGACCGCGGCGAGGGTGCCTCGAGGTTGAGCATGCGCAGCGCGACGTGGGCCAGCCCTTTGGAGCGCGGTGTCCGTGACGTGAAGTTGGAATTCATGATGACACCCTCTTGGGCTTGGACTTGGGCCGGGACCGCGACGCGATGCCGAAGCGAGTGGCGCCGACCTGAACGCCCACTCCCCGGCCTGAGCGCCCGTTGTATCGACCTTGCCCGGCGCGCTGCTTGACGCCGGTCAACCTGCCGTGGCTCTCACCGCGCCCAGCCGCCGTCAGGGCGTGATTTCGTCTCGGATCGCACGCCGCACGAGACGGCACAGATCGTCGAGGGTGTCTTCCTTGGGAAGGAAGTGCCGCACGCCCAGCGCTGCCGCTTGCTCCCGCAAGGGCGCATCGAAGTAGCCCGAGCAGAGCACCACCGGCAGGCCCGGATTGGCCTCGGCCAGCCGCCGCACCACCTCCAGCCCGTTGCATCCCGGCATGTTGAAGTCGGTCACGACCACGTCGATGCCGTGGCCGGGTCGGGCGAGTTCGGCGATGGCCGCCTGAGGATCGCGATGGGTGGTCACGCGGTAGCCGGCGCGCTGCAGCAGCTGCCGCGCCACCGGCGTCATGACCTCGTCGTCATCGAGGTACAGCACGTGGCGCACGGCGCCATCCAGCCCGCCCAGGACACTCTCGCTGGCGGGCTGCGTGTTCGGGTCCGGGTCGGCACTGGGCAGCAGCACGTGGAACACGCTGCCACGCCCAGGCGCACTGTCGATGCGGACTTCGCCGCCATGGTCGATCACGATGCCGTGCACCACCGACAGACCGAGGCCGGTGCCGCGGTCGACAGGCTTGGTGGTGAAGAAGGGCTCGAAGACGCGGCGCTGCGTGGCCAGGTCCATGCCCGCACCGTTGTCGGACACCCACAGGCGCACCCGACCGTCGGTGTGGCGTTCCACCCCGACCTCGATGCACCCGTGGCCCTCGGTCAGCGCGTGCCAGGCGTTGGTGCACAGGTTCATCACCACCTGCTGGATCTGGGTGGCGTCGCAGCGCACCCACAGCGCCGCAGGCGCCAGGTCCTGCTCCAGACTCACCGTCCGGGGCAGCGTGGTGCGCAGCAGCGCCAGGGTTTCCTCGATCACGGGCTGCAAGGGCTGCACGCTGAGCGTCTGCGGCTGCTGCCGGCTGAAGGCGAGGATCTGCTGCACCAGGCTGCGACCGCGGCTGGCGGCGCGCTTGATCAGCTGGAGCGACTCGAGCGCGGGGTGCTGCGGGCTCAGCGCGTCGCGTGCCAGCGCCACGTTGCCGAGGATCGCGCCGAGAATGTTGTTGAAGTCGTGCGCGATGCCGCCGGCCAGGGTGCCGATGGCCTGGAGCTTGTGGGTCTCGCGCAGCTGCGCTTCCAGCGCGCTCTGCGCGGCCAGGGCCTGCTTGCGATCGGTCACATCCGCGGCCTGCACGATGAAGCATTCGATGGCGCCGCTGTCGTCGCGCACCGCGTGCACCGAGGCCCGGGCCCAGCGCTGTTCGCCGCTGGAGGAAGTGAAGCTGTCCTCTTCAATCAGCACACTGCCCAGCGCTTGTGCATCGCGCAGCCGCTGCGGCCAGGCCGCCTGCTGCTCCGGCAATCCGCGCCACCATGCGGTCTCCCAGAACAGCTGGCCGATGACCTCGTCGCGGGGCAGCCCGGCGCCGCCGGCGAGCTGTTCGTTGAAATCGATCACCCGCCCGTCGGGCGACAGGATCGCCATGAACTGGAATTGATGCCCGAAAGCGGCACGAAACCGTTGCTCGGAACGGCGCAGCGCGCGCCGCGTGCGTGCCAGCTCGGCCGCGAGAAAGGTCTCGTGTTCGGAGGGGGGTGTGGACGGCGTGAGCACACGGCATTCTCAGGCCACCCTCCAACGCACGGTACCGGCAAACGCCCGAGGTCGGCCGTTTTCTGCAGCCCGCACTGCGGCGCAGATACATTCGCGTGCAGTGTTCACGGTCGGCGGCGTTAGCATGCGCGGCATTGCCCACCGTCAGGAGTCCTGCATGTCCTCCCTCTCCCTCCGTCTCGCCTGCCTTTCCCTGCTGGGTGTGGCCTTGTCCCTGCCTGTGCACGCCGCCAGTTCGACCGCTTCCTCCGCCTCGGAGAGCGTGGGCGCGTCGGTGGGCAGCGTCTCGGGTTCGATCCAGCGCTCGAGCAACAGCTCCACCACCACCCCCGTGGCCGAGGGCGACTACAAGATCATCGAGATGGCGGCCGTGGCCGATCGCCCCGGCCTGCAGCGCCTGACGCTGCGGGCTGTGGCCGGACCGGCAGTGCAGCAGGCCGACAGCGAGTTCTTCCTCTTGGTGCCCGATGCGGCGGTGGCCCAGGGTCGGCTGGCCACCGGCCAGGTCGTCAGCGCACGCCCGCGTCCCTACGGCATCGAATTCGCCCAGGCCGAGACACGCGAGGCCTTCTTCCTGGTGCTCAGCGATAGCTGGTACCGGGAGCTTCAGACCACGCCCGTGGTGCTTTGACCCACGGCGGGCTGTTCGCCGCCACGCGCGCGGCCGCTCGCCAGTTCAGGGCGGGCCTCGGGCTCGCGGTGGTGCTGTGGCTCGGCGTGACGTCGGCAAGTGCGTCGTCGCTGCGCTACTGCGATGAACCCGCCGCCCTGAGCGCGGCGCAGAAGGACCGGCTGTTTCGCTTTGCCGCCGTCATCAAGGCGGAGCTCGATGCCAGTGGCCGATCGGTCGCGCTGGTGTCACGCTCTGGGCTCGATCTCAGTCGCTTTGGCGTGCGTTACTCGCACGCGGGCGTGGGCCTGCAAACCGGCCTGGACACGCCCTGGGCCGTGCGCCAGCTCTACTACGCCTGCGACGAGCGCCGCCCGCGCGTCTTCGACCAGGGCGTGGCCGGCTTCCTCCTCGGTCTGAACGATCCCGGTGCGGGCTACATCTCGGTGGTTCTGCTTCCCGAGGACGCTGCTGCGACGTTGCGCGATACCGTGCTCGACGGCCGCCAGGCCCTGCGCGTGCTCGGCAGCACCTACAGCGCCAACGCCTACCCGTTCAGCCTGAGCTACCAGAACTGCAACCAGTGGGTGATGGAGATGCTCGCGCAGGCCTGGGGCGCGCTCGACCACAGCGATGGCCCGGACGCCCGTGCGCGGGCTCAGGACTGGTTGCGTGCCAAGGGCTACCGACCGACCGCCTTCGATGTCGGCTGGCGGCCGCTGATGTGGGTGACGCACTTCGTGCCCTGGCTGCGCCAGGACGACCATCCCGCCGACGATCTCGCCGGCTTGCTGTTCCGGGTCAGCATGCCGGGGTCGATCGAGACCTTCGTGCGCGACACCGTGCCCGCGGCAACGCGGCTGGAGTTCTGTCAGGCCGACACGCGCGTGGTGATCCACCGCGGCTGGGACCCGATTGCCGAAGGATGCGTTCCTGGCGAGCACGACACCGTGGTCATGCTCGACTGAGGCCGCGGCGAGCCCTGCAGCGCCCGCGAACACGCGCGGGGCCTGGCTCGCCCAGCGTCAGTAGCCGCTGCAGTACTGGAAGTGCATCGGGTCCTTGAAGGCCCCTGACCAGCGACCGCCCCAGACGAAGCCACGGCCCTCGAACAGGGCCACCAGCGCCGGGCTCATGTCACCGGCCGTGCCCATGGCATTGCTGCGCACGTTGAGGTCGATGGCGATGCCCCAGCTGTGCGTCGAGGGCTTGGCCTGCCCGCGCTTCATGCGCCAGTTGTAGCCGCCACCGTAGGTCTTGACGGCCGGCTGCAGGCCCTGCGCCACGATGTCCGCAAACACGGCTTCGAGCAGCGGCGCGATCAGCTTGTGGCAGCGGATGCTGCGCGCCGACTGCGTCGGGTTCCAGTCGAGCGGGATCGCAAAGGGCAGCTGTGCGCGGCCCATGTGCTGCGCTTCCCAGGCCGGGTCGGCGGTGCCATCCTCACGCACGAAGCGGCGGATGTCGCCGAAGGTCTGGGTGATGGCGGCCATGCCGTGGGGCGGTGCTGGCCAGGGAACGGCCGAGGTCCGCCAACGCGGCGGTGCGCGACGCTCACGGGCGCCAGGGATCTGCAGCGCCGTGCCCGGGGCGAGTGGCCAGCCAGCGGGCCAGGCGTTGAAGTCCGCCAGCATCACGGCCTGTGCCGGGTCACCCAGGCGCAGGGCCGCGACGCTCTCGAACGTCTCGCCGGTCTTCACGATGTGGGCGGATGGCATGGCAGCTCCTCGGGAGGTTGGGGGGTGCAGAGGCATCGATGCGCCGCTGGGCCAGGGCAGGACGATCCGGCTGGCGGCGCTGGCATCGAGAGCGTCAACTCCGCGAGCCCTTGGGCTTGCGGCGGGTCGCCGGTCCACCGGTCTTGGGCTGTGGCTCGGGCTGGATCTTGGTCCTGGCCTGCGGCTTGGCTTTGGCCGGGGGCTTGGGCCGGGGCGCGACGCGCGGCGCACGAGGACGCGAGGGTGCCGGCGTGCCGGGCCGGTCGCTGCGCGCCGCACGGCCGGGCTGCAGGCGTTGGGCCAGCGCCTGCAGCCGGGTGGCGGTGAGGTGCGCTGCCGCATCGTCGTGCTGGGCCACCGACTGGGCGTCGAAAAAGCGCGACAGCAGTTCCAGGTGAGACGCGAGCGAGTCGATCTGCTGGGGCTTGATGGTGACGTGCGCGAGCGCATCTCCGAACGCCTGCAGCACCGCCTCGAACAGCGCCTGGCCTGTGTCGTCCTGCCGACCCAGACTGCCGTCGAGCAGGCGCTCGGCGAGCAGGGCCTGGGGTCCGCGCAGAACCTCCCAGACCGAACGCGCTGCACCCGGCGGCGGCTCCTGCGCAGCACACTGCCGGGCGAGCGCGATGGCGGCATCGCGGGCGGCGGGTTCGGACCACGCGGTCAGTGCATCGAGCGCGAGGCGGTTCAAGGCACAGGCCGGCGAGAAGTGCGCGCTGCCAGGCTGGCCCTCGGCCGCGCGGTAGGCGTCGATGCTGCGCACCAGCGCGTCGTCCATGGCGACGCGGCTGGCGGTCGATCAGGGCCGGATCGGGGCGCGGCTCCGCCGCCGAACGCAGCAGCAGCCGGGCCTGCAGGCTGGCCTTGCGCTTCCAGGCGCCGCCGCGTGCCGCACTGCGGGGGCTGTTCGGAACCCAAGGCACGGTGGCGTCGGATTGACTTTGGCTTTGGGCTGCGCGGACACCAAGGCGTCCAGCCCGTCGAGTCGCCGCAACGCCAGGTCGATCCAGGCCTGTGCATCGGCGAGGTCGGTGCCGCGTGCGATCGCGGCCTCGGCCTGCTGCTCGCCCAGGCGGGCTTCGATCTGCGCAAGCTGCTCGATATCGTGGATGGGCACCTGCCCGAGCTGGTCTTCGGCCTGGATCGCCAGCACGAAGGCCTCGCGCGCACGATCGAGTTCACCCAGGTCGCGCCAGGTGGCCCCCAGGGCCGACTGCAGCTGCGGCAGCTGCCGCCAGCCCGGCGGACAGCGCTGCGCGATCATGGCCTCCACCGAGTCGCCCTGAGCCCGCAGCTCGCGGGCATTGAGCTGATCGCTCTGGCGCGACAGGTCCACGCGCAAGCGGGCGAGGTCGTCGAGCATCTCCTCCGGCGACACATAGCGCGCCGGCGTGCCGGTGCCGCGCCCGTCGGCGCGGGGCTCGGCGAGCCAGCCCGGATCGCCATAGGCCTGGAACGCGCCCCAGGTGATGTCTTGCGCGATCGGCCTGCCAGACCGCTTCGCGCGCGCGCGAACACGGCGTCGCCGAAGGTCCGGCGCGCCAGCAGCAGCTGCTCGTAGAACACCTGGCCGAAGCGCTGCGCCCCGGCATCGTTGACGGCCCAGCCGGCGACGATCACGCAGCGCACGCCGATCTCGATCAGCTCGCGCGCCACGCTGGCGGCGAGCTTGTTGCCCTCGCGCTGCCAGCCCGGCGCGGCATCCATCTGGCCAAGGTGGCAGCAGTTGAGGAACACGAGCTCGGGCACCACCTCCATCGCCGCGATCTCGGCCGCGGTGATGAGCAGGCCATCGGAGAGCAGCACGCCGCTGCGCACCCGGCCGTCGACGTGCGGCAGGCCGTAGACACGCCGTGCGCGGAGATGTGCAGCATCCGCCAGGGCTGCTGGTAGAGCTGCCCAGGACCGCCGCCGCATGCACGCCGTCGCCGATCGCCTGCTCGACATGCTGGTAGCCCATGCTGCCCAGGAGAGCCGCCACGCCCTCGGCCTCGGCCTGCGCTCCCGGCAGCGCGGGCAGGTGCGGGCAGGCGCGCCGCCTTGCGCGATCGGGGAACGCCTGCTCGAAGCCGTCGCACCGACGGGATTGCCGACGACCAGCGCCGAGCGCGCAATGGCTTGCCGCACCTGGCGCGGAAGCTGCGTCGAGGCGAGCTGCCGCACCACGGCCATGCGCAACGCGAGCGGGCGCTTGTCGCCGTCGCGGCGCGTCGGGTCGTCGGCGAGCATCAGTTCCCAGGGCAGGTTGGCGGTGGTCGCATCGACCACCAGCACGAGGCGATCGAGCTGGCGGGCCGCGTCCTTGAAGTCCGTGCGGCACCATCAGCTGGAACAGCATGCGGCCGAAGTCCTCCTGCCACACCGGGTGCTGGATCTGCTGGCGCACCAGGGCCTCGATCAGGCCCGGCTGGCGCTGCTGCATCACCGACTCGGCGCGCGCCCGCTGGCCGACGTAGAGGAAGCGCAGGCGGTCGGCGATCGGTGCCGCCGCGGCGCTCGCTGCGGCAGCGCCTGGCAGGCCGGAACCCGCCATCGGTGGCAGGCCGGCGTCGGCGTCGGTCACGATCAGCCGCGGCCAGTAGACCGATGCACCGCGGTCGAGCAGACGCTGGCGCACGCCATCGCCGCTGCACCAGTTCACCGCGGCACACCAGTCGCGCGCCCTGGCGCTCGGCATGAGCTTCGAGGCGAGGTGCGAGCTGGCGCAGCGCATAGGCGGCGGTGATCGCGGTGTCGAGGTAGAGCTCGACGATGTCGAGCCGGGCGATGCGGATGTTGAGCCGCGTGGTCTCGAAGAACCGGGCATTGGCTTCAGTCACACCGCGCACCAGGGCTTCGACGGACGCGGGGATGGTGAGGTTGGCCGACGAGTTGTAGCCGATCAGCAGCGTGGCCAGCGACACCTCGCGGTCGGCCTTGCCGAGCACGTCGATGATCTGCAGCAGGTAGCGCAGCGCGCCGGCGCGCACCGACTCGGTCAGGTTCGACAGGCTCAGCGCGCCGTCGTAGGCGCCCAGTCCGGTCACGACCGCGCCATGCACGCGGCCACGCAGGCGCTCCTGCTCGCCGGGCACGCGCAGGACCACCACCGCGGTGCCGCGCGGGCCGGCGTACAGGCCCAGGCTGTGGCGCTCGCTCAGGTCACCGGCAAGCAGTTCGCGGTCGACCAGCGCCTGCGGGCCAGCGATGGGGTCCTGCTCGTAGTGGCCCACCATCAGCGGCTGGTCGACGAAGCGCAGGTCCATGGCCTTGACCGTGACCTCGAGGCGACGCTTGGGCCGCGGCGGCACGCGGTTGCGCAGCGCACCACCGAGCATCAGGCGCTGCAGCGCGTCCGGATCGTCGGCTGTCGGGGGCCTGGCGTCGTAGCTCACCGGCCGAGCCTCCTCGATCGCCCGCACCGCCGGCGGAGAAGTCGCGAGCTGCGAGGTGGCGCCGGTGGTGAGCAGTTCCACCAGCGCGCCAAAGTGCTCCGGGCTGGCCGTCAGGTCACCGTGCGCCACCGGCATGTAGTACCAGCGGCCGATGCCGCCGATGCGACCCGATTCCCAGGTCACGGTGCCATCGCCGCGCGAGGTGCCGACCATCTTGAGCCGGCCGCGCTCGTCGGTGCGCACGCCGCAGGGGGTGTTGGGGGCGACGCCGCCGATGTAGACACTCTTCGCTTCGTAGGCCGAGGGCAGGGACGGCCGCTCCGGGCCGTCCTGGCGCCAGAGCCAGGAGGCCGCATCGAGCACCGCCTGTTCCGGCGTGCCGGCCTTGCCATCGCCGAACCATGGGTCTCGCACCTGCTGCCTGAACGCCTGCCAGGTGGCGGCCTGCTGGTAGTCGTGCAGCTCCCCGCCGTCGCTCTGGCCCTGGAAAATGTCCTTGAACCCCGGCTTGGGCAGCAGCTGCAGGGCACCGCGGAAGCCGGCGACGATGTCGAGCACGGCCTGCATGTCGTGCCGCAGATCCAGGCGCGCCAGCGTGCGCAGCATGTCGCCCTTGCCCAGCAGGTTTTCCACCATCGAGTGCGCACCCTGGTGCGGCGTGCCCAGCATCACCAGCCGCGCGCCGTCACGCGCCATCAGTGCGTCCATCACCGGACGACGCTGGTGGATGGTGGCGCGAACGACCAGCCCTCCCATGCTGTGCGCCAGGATGCGCACCGGCTGCTTCGTCTGCCTGAGCAGGCGGTCGAGGAATTCGCCGAAGCGCTCGGCCAGCACGTCCAGCGGCTGGCGCCAGTCGTAGGCGAAGGTCTCGACGCGGTGGCTGGACGACAGCTCCGTGCACAGCCGGCCGTAGAACATGCCGAAGAGCGTGTCGGCCTCCACGTCGGGCTGCCCCCACACCACCTTGGCCAGCCCGCCGGCGGCGATGTCCAGCGGATCGAACCAGACGCGGTCGTCGCGACCCACGTGCAGGTGCGATCCCATCACGCCAGGCAGCACCACGACCACGGGGCGGTCCGGCCCACCGACATCGCGCGTGGCGGCGGCCAGGGCCGCGTCGAATTCGCCCGGCGCCGGCAACGCGCGGAACATCTCGAGCGCCTGCGGCTGCTCGCTCGTGAGCCAGTCGCGCAGCGCCGCGCGCGTGTCGAGGTTGGCGAAGTAGCGGAAGTGCGAGACATCCGCACCGCGGTCGAACAGCACCCGCGCGCCCGCTTGCGGCGCGACGCCTGCCAGCATGGCGGTGGTGTTGACGACCAGGTCGTTGTCGTCGTTGTCGAACAGCAGAAAGTCGGTGAGCAGCACGCCCAGGCGCTTGAGCAGGTGACCGCCCTCGATGTCGCCGGCGATCACCGCCATCTGCAGGGGCGGTACCGAGGCTCCGGCGACCCCGGCAAGGGGGGCCTCGCGCAGCAGGCGGGCGAGCGGCGAATCCGGGAGCATCGCCTCGATGCCCGGCACCAGGTGCGGGTTGGTGCGGTGGCGGGCGATCTCGATCACCACGCGCTTGAACGCCGAGTACAGCGGATTGCCGAAGAAGAACGGCACCTGCCCGATCAGCGTGAGCAGCCCCGAGAGGAAGACATCGAAGTTGCCGCTGGCCAGCAGGGTTCCGTTGGCCGGGCTCGCGGCGCGCACGTAGCGTTGCACCACCAGGCGGCGTTCGCGCAGCAGTGCCGCCAGTTCGCGCAGCTGCCCGCGCTGCGTGGCGTGCGCGTCGGCCAGCTCGCGCTTGACGCGGGCCGCCTCCCGGGCATCGGCATCGCCCGTGCCGGGATAGTCGTGGCGGTACGCATCGACGAGGCCATCGAAATCTCCCAGGCACAGCAGGTCGGCCACCAGGCCACCGCGCGAGTGCGACACCAGACTGACATGCGCACCCACCGGCAAGGCCCGGACCAGCTGCAGTGCGTTCTCGATCGGACTCTGCGACAGCGTGCGGTGCTCGAAGCCGAAGATGCCGCCGCGAAAGCGCCGCTCGAGCGCACCCCACAGATCGCGATCGGCCAGGCGCAGGTCACCGAAGCTGCCCAGCGTGTTCGAGGCCGTGCCGTGCACGAACACCAGCAGCGGGTGCTGCGCCGGGGCATCGGTCACCGCCTGCCACTGGCGCGCATCGGGTGCCACCAGGTCGCCGGCTTGACCGCTGGCACCCGTCCACTGGTACAGACCCGGCTCGCGGTCGAGCCGTTTCTCGATGGCCCACATCAACGCGCGCGTGCCAGCCCAGCTCACGCCGAGCTCGGCGCGATCGGTGAGCTGCCCCAGCGCATCACCGAGGATCGCATCCGGCACCTCGCCAGCGACCAGTGTGAACACCTTGCTGATCAGTCCGCCGACGGCCTCGCCGAAGCCGCGGCCGGTGGCCGCGCCGTCAGCCCGCAGCTTCTCGAGCAGCACCGCGCCGTCGGCGCCGAGCAGATCGGGTCGGGTCTGTTCGAGCGCGTCGCGCAGCCGCGCCGCGCTGGTGATCAGCGTGCTGCCATCGGCGAGCTCCAGCACCACCACCTCGTCGGCTCGGGCCGAGTGCGCGCGCTCGGCGGCACCGCCGCTGCCGCTGCGCGCTGCCACGCCGACGTCGAAGCTGCGCGTCGCCACGAGGTAGCCCGGCGGCAGGAACAGGTCATCGCTGCGCCCGGCCGCGCGGGCACTCGGGGCCAGCAGCGCCGGCAGTCGCGCCGTGGTTTCCTGGCCTTGCAGGCGCAGCTCGAACAGGTCGGACATGGGGCTCTCCTCGGCAACGGCGGGCGCGCAGTGCGCTCGGGCGATCAGACGGTGAAGGGACGCTGCGCGAGCAGCGGAGCCGCCGGCCCGAGGGTGAACAGGTTGGGCGATTGCGTGGCCGGCAGCCGCGCGCGAATGCGCGCGTGGAAGAGCGCGTGGTTCCCATCGAACTTGCCGTCGTTCCACACCTTGAGCAGCTGCTCGGTGAAGGCGCCGTTGTGGTCACCGTCGAGCGACACCTGGTTGTCCTGGCAGCCCGGAGATCAGCAGCACCGCCGGCTTGAACTTCCTGACGATGGCGCTGAGCCTGCCGCTGACCACCACCTGGGCCAGCGCCGTGTCGGGGTCCACCGGCTTGCCGCCCGCGGCGCGGGCCACCTCACGCTGCAGGCCGTCATAGAACGCCTGGTGTTCGCGGTAGGTGCGCATGGCCACCGCCGCGGGCAGCAGCTTGGGACGCGCATGGGGCTGGGCGGGTGGTGGCGCGGCCTCGCGCGTGACCGTGCCGC
The DNA here is from genome assembly GCA_963739925.1 of uncultured beta proteobacterium. Lineage (GTDB taxonomy): Bacteria > Pseudomonadota > Gammaproteobacteria > Burkholderiales > Burkholderiaceae_C > CAVUBY01. Next base: position 137,000 of record CAVUBY010000006.1, read on the forward strand.
TGTGGCAACTGTCGGACAGCACCACGATGCGCACGCCCGCGACAAACCGGCTGAGCTCGAAGTAGAGCTCGTCGTCGATCAGCTGGCCGTCGAAGAGGCACCAGGTCTCGTCCTGCTTGTCGGGCTCGTCGCCGCTGACGTCGGGCACCTGGCCGCCGTGGCCCGAGTAGGTGAGCAGGAAGTAGTCGCCCGAGCGCAGCGCCTTGGCGGCCGCGCGCAGCGCCGCCAGCACTTTGGCCCGCGTGGCCTGTGCCGTCAGCAGCACGGTGGGCTTCATGCCACGCGCGGTGGCGATGGCCGCCATGTCGCGGGCGTCGAACTCGCATGCAGCCAGCGGGCCGTCCCAGCCGCCATAGGCCGCGGGCTTGACCGCGTTCAGACCGATGTGCAGCGACCGTGCCTGGGTTCGGGCCATGAGCGTTCTCCATCGTGCCTGCCATGCCATGCGGCGGGATGCCGATGATGGTCGCGAGCCTGGACCGCGGCAAGCACCCGTCTCCGCTCGACTGTGGGCGTGACGCCGGGTCGGGATGTATCACTCGGTAACGCGCAGACGGACAGACCGCGTCGGCGCGGTCCGGAGGCCGCTCAGCGTCGCTCGACGATCACCGGCACGAGTTGCAGTGCCTCGCGGATGCGCTCGGCCTGGGCACCCGCATCGTCGCGACTGGCATACGGCCCGGCCTGCAGTCGGAAGAGCGATGTGTCCTGGAACACCACCAGCCGCGGCGCGAGCCAGTCCAGATCGCTCTGCACGCGGCGCATGAAGCTCTCGGCCCCGTCACGCTGACGAAACGCGCCCAGCTGGATCCAATGCCCACGCGCGGCGGTGGTGAGCGCGCGGACGGGCGTGCCGATGTCGTCCGGCCCACGCGTGGGCTCGGCGCTGTCGTCGCGGTCCTCGGATGTTGCGGAGGCGGCGGTCGGTGTGGCGGCCGTGGCGGCTGGCAGCGGTGGCGAAGACGGAACGACCACAGCGCCCGATGCACCTGCCGCACCGGGCGCGTTCGCCGCGCTCGCCACCGGCGTGGCGCCACGCCGCCACGCTCCACTGCGGATGGCGTCGAAGGTCAGGCGCTCCAGTTCCACCGGGGCCACGCCACGCAGCAGGTCGAGCTTGAGGGCCGCGGTGTAGCTCAGGTCGACGATGCGGCCCTTGTGGAACGGGCCGCGGTCGTTGATCCGCACGATCACCTCACGGCCGTTGGCCGGGTTGCGAATGCGCGCGTAGCTGGGCAGTGGCAGCGTGGGATGCGCCGCGGTCATGGCGTACATGTCGTAGACCTCGCCGTTGGCCGTGCGCCGTCCATGGAACTTGCGTCCGTACCACGAGGCCAGGCCACGCTCGGCAAAGGGCCGGTCCTGGGTGAAGGGCGTGTAGCTCTGGCCCAGCACCTCGTAGGGCTTGTTCGGTCCGCCGTTGCGGATGGGTTCGACGCGCGGTTCGGCGTCGGGCACGCTGGCCAGGTGGGCGGGGGGATTGGCATCCGGGCCGTCGCGTCCGCTCCAGGCCGAGGGCCCCGTCTTCGGCCCCGAGGCACAGCCGACCAGCACTGCGACGGGAAGGCACCAGAGCAGGCGCGTGACAGGATCGGCCATCGGGCGCGCCGGGCCGGCAGGCATTTCAGCGCTTGGGTTTGCGCGCGCCGAACAGCCGGCTGGCGAGGCTGGTCTCGTCGCGCGCTGCGGGATGCGTGCGCGTGACCATCAGGCTCTCGCACAGGTAGAGCGCATTCAGCAGCCGGCTGGCGCGCTCGGTGGTCATGCCGGGCCAACTGGCGATCTCGCGCAGCGACGCCGCTTCGCGGCGGAGCCGCTCGGCCGCCGCCCCCATTGCGCCCAGGCGCATTGGGCCGCTCGTCGGCCGGTGTGCTCACGCGGTACGCGGCATGGCCGCCGATCTCGGTGAGCAGGGTGCGGCGCGGGCCGTTCATGGCCATCTGCCAGAGCATGGGCGCGAGCGGGCGGTAGTGCGTGGCCTGACCGACGCGCTCGTGCATCCAGTGGCCGGGCGGGCGCACGCCGGGGGGCTCGCATTCCACCAGTTGCACGCGCGCGAGCCCTGCGGGCTCGGCCAGCAGCAGATCGCGCGGCGAGTGGTAGAGCTGGTGCTGCGGGAACACCGTGACCGGCCAGAGCAGCTCGTCGTAGCGGATCAGCAGCAGCGCCGGCTCGCGGTGCCGCTGGCAGGCCGCCAGCACCTCGAGCACATCGTTGTTCTCGGGCGAGTACTCCAGCTTCTGCAGGTCCGACAGCAGGGTGGAAGGCAGCACCGTGGTTTCGGGCAGGCCCACGAAACCACTCGATCCGGACGCCTTGCGCACCCGCTCGAATTCGCTCACGCGCCAGAGGGTGGATTCATCGAAATCACGCATGCCGCAATGCTACCCCCGTACTTGGGGGATTCCCTGCCTGAAGCGACCTACCGGTTAGGGATGCGCCACCGGCATGCCTGGGCTGGGACGGGTGCGTCCGGCCCTGGGGTTGATCCTCTGACGCCCGGTGCCGGTTTGCGACGATGCTCTGCTCCCCGGTGCCGCGCTCCTGCGACGCTGGCTGGCGCGCAGCCCAACGCGCAGGGAGCATTTTTTCTTGGATGACCGCACCTTGTTCTGCCGCCAGCTGGCCCAGGAAGCCGGACGGCGCGCACATGTCGGGTTCGGCACGTCACCCACCTCGATGAAAGGCCGACACGACGTGCTCACCGAGATGGACGCGGCGGTCGAGCGCTTCATCCGGTCGTCGATCACCGCGCGCTACCCGCACGACGCGGTGCTGGGCGAGGAAGAAGGCGGCTCGTCGGGCGTGGCCCAGGCCGAGTGGCTGTGGATCATCGATCCGATCGACGGCACGGCGAACTACGCGCGCGGCATCGCCCACTACTGCGTGTCCATCGGCGTGCTGCGTCACGGCGTTCCAGTGATCGGCGCGTTGCACGACCCGAGCCATGAGCGGCTCTACATCGCCGAAACCGGTCAGGGCGCTTGGATGAACGACCAGCGCATCGCGGTGAGCCCCTGCGCCGACCTGGGCGCGGCCACCGTCGAATGCGGCTGGTCCACGCGCCGGACCACGGTCGACTACCTGACGATGGTCACGCGGGTGATGAATGCGGGCTGCGCGATGCGCCGCGCCGGCTCGGGCGCGCTCGGTCTGGCCGATGTGGCTGCCGGCCGCATGGAAGCCTACTGCGAGCTGCACATCAACTCATGGGACTGTGCCGCCGGCATCGTGCTGGTGCGCGAAGCGGGTGGACACACCAATGACTTTTTCTCGGGCGATGCCGTCGGGTCCGGCAACGTCCTCGTGGCCACCAACCACGCCCTGGCGAAGCCGCTGGCCGACGCGATCGGCTTGGCCTCGCTGACCTGATGTCCGAATCACGAAGGAGACGACTGATGAACACACGCAAACTGCTCGGCGCCACGTTCGCCGCCCTCAGCCTGCTGAGTCCGCTGGCCGCCAAGGCCCAGGGCGAGCTGGTGGTGTATTGCAACGTGCAGGAGGAGTGGTGCCGCCCGATGGTGGCCGCATTCGAGAAGACCACCGGCATCAAGGTGCTGATGACGCGCAAGAGCTCGGGCGAGACCTACGCCCAGATCAAGGCCGAGGCCAGCAACCCCAAGGGCGACATCTGGTGGGGCGGCACCGGTGACCCGCACATGCAGGCGGCCGAGGAAGGCCTGACGCTCGAATACAAGTCGCCGCGCCTGGCCGAACTGCAGGACTGGGCCGTGCGCCAGGCCGAATCGGCCAAGTTCCGCACCGTGGGCATCTATGCCGGGGCGCTGGGCTACAGCTTCAACACTGCCGAACTCGCCAAGCGCAAGCTGGCCGAGCCCAAGTGCTGGTCCGATCTGGTCAAGACCGAGTTCAAGGACGACGTGCAGGTGGCCAACCCGAACTCGTCGGGCACCTCCTACACCATGCTGGCCACGCTGGTTCAGATCATGGGCGAGGACAAGGCCTTCGCCTACCTCAAGGCGCTGCACAAGAACGTCAACCAGTACACCAAGAGCGGCGCCGCGCCAGCGCGCGCGGCGGCGACGGGTGAGTCGCTGGTGGGCATCACCTTCCAGCACGACGCGGTGATCCAGGCCATTGGAGGGGCGCCGGTGAAGATCGTCTCTCCCTGCGAGGGCACGGGCTACGAGATCGGCTCGATGAGCATCATCAAGGGCGCCAAGAACCTGGACAACGCCAAGAAGTGGTACGACTGGGCGCTCTCGCCCGAAGGCCAGGCCGTGGGTGCCGCCAACAAGGTGAGCTACCAGGTGCCGTCCAACAAGGCTGCCCCGGTGCCGCCGCAGGCGCCGAAGCTGGGTGACATCAAGCTGATCAACTACGACTTCGCCAAGTACGGCTCGTCGGCCGAGCGCAAGCGCCTGCTCTCGAAGTGGGACGCCGAAGTCTCCAACCTGCCGAAGTGATCGCGTGACGGTCGCACCCCACCACCGCATGAAGCCCCTCGCATGACCGCCCTCGGCGCGGTCGTGCTGGCCTTGCTGCTGGTGGCGGGGGCGCGCCTGGCGGCGCGCCGCGGCGCCTTCCGCGGCGACCCGACCATTGCCACCATCGTGGTGGTGATCGGCGCGCTGCTGTTGCTGTTCATCTTCTACCCGGTGGGCCGCGCACTGCTGGCCGCGGTGATCGATGCACAGGGCAACTTCGCCCCCGGGGTGGCGTTCGAGCGCCTCTTCACCCGCGACATCTGGGGACTGGGCTGCTTCGCCGGCGCAGGCCGATGCGGCGTGGCCATCAACTCGGCCATCCTGGCCACGCTGGTGGGCGTGCTCACCACGGTGATCGGGCTGATTCTGGCGCTGGCCGCGCAGCGCGGGGCGCTCACGCACGTGCCCGGTGGCGGCGCCATGGTGCGGCTGATGTCGGTGCTGCCGCTCATCACGCCACCGTTCGTGATCGCGCTGGCGCTGATCGTGCTGTTCGGGCGCACCGGCCTGGTCACCACCTTCCTGAGCGAGACCTTCGGCGTGCCTCGCTCGCGCTGGATCTACGGCCTGCCGGGCGTGGCGCTGGCCCAGGTGCTGAGCTTCACGCCGATCGCCTTCATGCTGCTGCAGGGCGCGCTCAACGCGGTGAGCCCGGCATTGGAAGAAGCCGCGCAGACGCTGCGCGCCTCGCGGCTGCGGGTGTTCCGCACCGTCACCCTGCCGCTCCTGCGGCCGGCGCTGGCCAATGCCTTCCTGCTGGGCTTCGTCGAAAGCCTGGCCGACTTCGCGAACCCGGTGGTGCTGGCCGGCAACTTCGAGGTCCTGTCGACCAAGATCTTCTTTGCCATCGCCGGTGCGCAGCACGAGCCCGGCCGGGCGGCGGTTCTGGCCTGCGTGCTGCTGGCGTTCACGCTGGTGGCCTTCTGGCTGCAGCAACGCTGGCTGGGTCGCGCCTCCTACGTCACCGTCGGCGGCAAGGGGGACGGCGGGCTGGCCGTGCCACTGCCCACCGGCGTGAGCCGCGGTTGCGCCGCCTTCTCGCTGGTGTGGATTGTCTTCACGCTGGCCTGCTACGCGGTGATCGCGGTGGGTGGCTTCGTCAAGGACATTGGCCGGGGCGACATGGCGATCTCGTTCAAGCACCTGAGCGAAGGCTTCGGCATCGACTTCGAAAAGGGCGTGCGATTCACCGGCTCGGCATGGGACAGCTTCTTCACCACCGTCGAGGTGGCGGCCATCGCGGCACCGCTGACCGCCGTCATCGGTCTGCTGGCCGCCTACGTGATCACGCGCCATCGGTTTGCCGGGCGACGCACCTTCGAGTTCATGACGCTGGTGAGTTTCGCGGTGCCGGGCACGGTGATCGGCGTGGCCTACATCGTGGCCTTCAATGCGCCGCCGCTGGAGCTCACCGGCGGGCTGCTGATCCTGGTGCTGTGCTTCGTGTTCCGCAACATGCCGGTGGGCGTGCGCGCCGGCGTGGCGGCACTCGCGCAGATCGACGGCACGCTCGACGAGGCTTCGGCCACGCTGCGCGCTTCGACCGCGCGCACGCTGCGCCGCGTGGTGCTGCCGCTGCTCAAGCCAGCGATCGTGACCACGCTGCTGTTCAGCTTCACCCACGCCATGACGGCGGTGAGCGCGGTCATCTTCCTGGCCACGGCCAAGTACAACCTGGCCACGGTCTACATCATCGGTCGGGTGGAGGCCGGCGAGTACTCGCTGGCCATCGCCTACTCGGGCGTGCTGATCCTCTTCATGGGGCTGGTGCTGTTCGTGGTGCAGCGCCTGACGGGGGCCGCCCGGCTGGGCCGCCGCGGCAGCAGCGAACTCGTGACCGGACATTGAGGAAACTGGCGATGGCAGCAAGCGGTGGTGGTGTCGAGTTCGATCAGGTGAGCAAGCGCTACGGCGCCGTCACGGCCGTCGATCGGGTGTCCTTCCACATCGCCCCCGGGGAGCTGGTGACGCTGCTCGGCCCGTCGGGCTGCGGCAAGACGACCACGCTGCGCATGGTGGCCGGGCTGGAGGGCGCGAGCGACGGCCACATCCGCATCGGCGGCGTGGACGTGACCCGCAATGCCGCCAACCAGCGCGACGTCAGCATGGTGTTCCAGTCGTATGCGCTGTTCCCGCACATGACCGTGCTGGAGAACGTCTGCTACGGGCCGCTGTCGATGAACCCCGACGTGGGCCGCGCGCGCGAACTGGCGCGCAACAAGCTGCAGATGCTGGGACTGGGCGGCCTCGAAGACCGGCTGCCGTCCGAGCTGTCCGGGGGACAGCAGCAGCGCGTGGCGGTAGCGCGCTCGCTGGTGCTCGAGCCCGCGGTGCTGTTGTTCGACGAGCCGCTGTCCAACCTCGACGCCAAGCTGCGACGGCGCGTCCGCCAGGAGATCCGCGAGCTGCAGCAATCGCTGTCGCTCACGGTGCTGTACGTCACGCACGATCAGGAAGAGGCGCTCGCCGTCTCCGACCGCATCATCGTCATGGACAGCGGACGCATCGCCCAGCAGGGCACGCCGCACGAGCTGTACGAGAAGCCGGCCAACCGGTTCCTGGCCGACTTCATCGGCGACGCCAACCTGATCGACGGCGAGCTGGTGGCGCGCGACAGTGGCCTGTGGTTCAGCGCCGGCGGCGCCAGCGCGCCGGTGAATGCGCCGCAGCACCCGCCCGGGCCGGCCACGCTGGCCATCCGGCCTCACCGGTTGCAGCCGATGGCCGGCGCGGCCGCGTCGGGGCCGAATGCCCTGATGGGCACCTGCAAGCGCAGCGCCTACCTCGGCAGCCGCCATGAGTTGATCGTCGATACGCCCTGGGGCGAGCTGCTGGTGTTCGACGCGGATGTGCGCCACACCTGGAACCGCGGTGACCCTGTGGCGCTGGTGTTCCCGCAGGACGCGGCGATGGTGATCGCGCGCTGAGCTGGAGGTCGCGCTACAGGTCTCGCTCCAGGCGCCGTGCCTGCACGCGCAGCGCCAGCCAGGTGCCCGCGACGATGCCAGTCACTGCCAGGCAGGCGCCGGTGGAGAGCAGGGCCAGACCGGTCACACCCTGACCGATCGAGCACCCCATGGCCGTGACGCCGCCAAAGCCCATCAGCACGCCACCGGCCAGATGATTGACGAGGTCTTCCGTGCCGCGGAAGGACTCGATGCGGAACTCCTGGCGCCAGAGAGCGCTGACCGCGCTGCCCAACAGCACGCCCCCGGCCACTGCCACGCCAAAGGTCGCGGTGTTGTTCTTGTCCGACCACAAGGTCAGCAGATCCAGCGCGTGGGCAATCGGCGCGGTGAAGGTCAACGCCTCCGGTCGGCCTGACGCAGTGCCCATCCAGCGGGCCTCGAGCGTGTCCGGGTGCTCGGCGAGAAATCCCAGGTGTCCGGTAAGCACCCAGGCCACGCACACCAGCAGACCCACGACCAGGCCGCCGACCCAGTGGCTGGGCTCGAATGAGCGACGGGTCCGCCACAGCAGGACCACCGTCACCGCCACCAGCAGCGCCAGCATCACCCAGCGGAGGGTTCCGGCCGGCGCACCCAGCGCGGCGCCGAGCATTGAGCCGAGGTCTTGCGGATGCGCGAGCTGCACGCCGGCGGCGTCCAGCAACCGCACCCGCGGTTCGGCCAGCACGCCGCGCAGGGTCATCTGGGCCGTCAGCGCAGCGACGATCAGCGCCACCCAGGCCTTCAGGCTGCCACCGCCGGCCTTGACGAGGTTGCGCTGCGGACAGCCCGACGCCAGCACCATGCCGTAGCCGAACAGGCTGCCGCCGACCAGGTAGGACAGCCACAGGAAGCGGTCGCTCCAGGCCACAGTGCGGGTGGCGTCGAGCCAGCCGATGTCGATCAGGATCAGCGTGCCCACCGCCGCTACGGCCACCGCCAGGACCCACATCATCAGACGCGCCGTGCCACCATAGCTGAACCAGTCGGCCAGGGCACCCATGGTGCAAAAACGCGTCGCCTGAGCGACGGCGCCCAGGGCCATGCCCAGCGCCAGCCCGCCCCAGAGAACCACTTGGATGGCGGTGTCGGGAGTCAAGGGCAGTGTCATGGCTCGGGGCTGGGGTCGGGACAGATGCGAACGAAGATCGCCGGACCGCGAAGGAAGGCGGCCGGCTTCGGGCAGGGCGCATTGTCACAGGCGCCGGACCGCGGGTTTGTCCGTATCCGTTGGCGCGGAGATCGACTTATATTAGTAAAGCCGAATACATAGATGCACGACTCTTTCGCACCCGAAAGTGGCGGACCGCATCGCTCCCGTGCGGCTCGCGAGGAGGCCATCTCTTGGATTCAGAAGCTCATTCCGCCGGACGCCTGCGCAAGGCGCCGGAAAACTTCATCGACACCGCCGGCGTCAAGCAGGTGTTCGGCGAGGCCAAGGCCGGCCGCCGCGACTTCATCCGCAAGGCGTTCGCTGCGGCAGGTGCCGCCGCGGTGACCCCGCTGGTGAGCGCGCAAGCGAACCCGGTACCGGCCTCGGGCGGCGACCCCAACATCCTGGAACTGCCCGAGCACTCGCGCGGACTGGGACAACCGGTGGCCACCGACGGCTACGGCAAGCCGTCGAAGTTCGAGAGCAACGTGCAGCGCCGACCCAGCCCGGGCCTGACGCAGACGGCGCAGTCGTCGGTGTCATTCGCGCCCTTGCAGTCGCTGTTCGGCATCGTCACGCCCAGCGGCCTGCACTTCGAGCGGCATCACCAGGGCTGGTGGGACATCGACCCGTCCAAGCACCGCCTCATGCTCAACGGCTCGGACAACAGCCTGCTGCGCAAGCCGCTGGTGTTCACGCTCGACGAGCTGATGCGCTTGCCGGCAGTGAGCCGCTTCCACTTCATCGAGTGCGGTGCGAACACCGGCATGGAGTGGGGCAACGTGGCCGTGCCCACCTGCCAGTACACCCACGGCATGCTCAGCTGCAGCGAGTTCACTGGCGTGCCGCTGAAGATTCTGCTGGACATGGCTGGTGCCGACTACAAGCGCGGGCGCTACGTGCTGGCCGAAGGGGCAGACGGCTCGTCGATGACCCGCACCATCCCGATGGAACTCATCGAGAGCGGCGAGGTGCTGGTGGCCTACGGCCAGAACGGCGAGATGCTGCGTCCCGAAAACGGCTACCCGCTGCGCCTGGTGGTGCCTGGGGTCCAGGGCGTGAGCTGGGTCAAGTACCTGCGCCGCATCGAGGTGGGCGACAAGCCCTACGCGACCAAGGACGAGGCCATCCACTACATCGACCTCATGCCGGACGGCAGCCATCGCCAGTACTCGAGCACGCAGGAATGCAAGAGCGTGGTGACCACGCCGTCGGGCGGCCAGGTGCTGCTCGACAAGGGCTTCTTCAGCATCAGCGGCCTGGCCTGGTCCGGCCGCGGCAAGGTCAAGCGCGTGGATGTGTCGGTCGATGGTGGGCGCAGCTGGCGCAGCGCCCGGCTCGAGACACCGGTGCTGAGCAAGTGCCTGACGCGCTTCAACCTCGACTGGGTGTGGGACGGCAAGCCGGCGCTCATCCAGAGCCGCGCCATGGACGACACCGGCTATGTGCAGCCGTCGCTGCGCCAGCTGCGCGCCGTGCGCGGCACGCGATCGATCTATCACAACAACGCCGTGCAGACGTGGCTCGTGCAGGAAAGTGGCGAGGTCAAGAATGTCCAGCTCTCGTGAGCCCCGCGCCGTCCAGGCGCTGCTGATTCGGTCCCTGCTGGCCTTGAGCGGCCTGGGCATGACTGCGGGTGTCCTCGCACAGACGGCCAGCGCCTTCCCCGGCATCGGTCGCGGCGCCACGCCGGCAGAGGTCGCCGCCTGGGACATCGACGTGCGCCCGGACTTCAAGGGCCTGCCTGCAGGCTCGGGCACGGTGGCCGCCGGCATGGACGTGTGGGAGAGCCAAGTGCGCGTCCTGCCACGGCGTGTTCGGCGAATCCAACGAGGTGTTCTCGCCCCTCGTCGGCGGCACCACCAAGGACGACGTGCGCACCGGTCGCGTCGCCCGCCTGACCGATCCTGCCTACCCGGGCCGCACCACGGTGATGAAGGTTGCCACCGTCTCGACGCTGTGGGACTACATCAACCGCGCGATGCCGTGGACGCAGCCCAAGTCCTTGAAGCCCGACGAGGTCTATGCAGTCACCGCCTACCTGCTGAACATGGCTGGCGTGCTGCCCGACAACTTCACGCTCTCGAACCGCAACATGGCCGAAGTCCAGGCGCTGCTGCCCAACCGCAACGGCATGAACCTGAACCACAGCCTGTGGCCCGGCAAGGGTCTGGCCAAGGGCGGCAAGCCCGATGTGCAGGCGGTGGCCTGCATGAACAACTGCGCCACCGAGGCCACCGTCGCATCCTTCCTGCCCGACTTTGCCCGCAACGCGCACGGCAACCTGGCAGAGCAGAACCGCCTGGTGGGTGCGCAGCACGGCGCGGACACCACGCGCCCTGCCGGGGCACCGGCAGCCGCCAGCGCGGCAGCCGCCCCGACCGCCGCCGGCAACGACCCAGGGCCGGCCGCGTCGCGACTCGGCGCTGGCCGGCAAGCTGGGCTGCAGCGTGTGCCACGGCCTGGAGAACAAGATCGTCGGTCCGGCTTTCCGCGACATCGCCAAGAAATACAGTGGCCGCGGCGATTCTGTCGACTATCTGATGGGCAAGATCCGCGCGGGCGGCACCGGCGTGTGGGGCGCGATTCCCATGCCGGCGCAGACGCTCTCGGACGCGGATGCCAAGCTGCTCGCACAATGGCTGGCCGACGGTGCGAAGAAATGACAGGCCTTCCCCGACACAGTGGCGCAGGGTAAGCCCGATTGCGCCAGCCACCGCCAACTGACCATGATTCAACGAACGAAGGAGATCACGATGCAAACACGCCGAGTCCACACACGCCGAGATGCTCAGCCGCAGCGCGGCCGTCGCCAGCCTGCTGGCCGGAATCGGAATGCTGCCCGCAGGCCGCGCAGGCCGCCTGGACACAGGCCGCCTTCGATGCCAAGACCATGGCCGATGCCGTCAAGGCGCTGGGGGGTGGCGCGCCGGTGGAGAGCAAGGATGTCACCGTCACCGGTCCGGACATCGCCGAGAACGGCGCCGTCGTGCCGCTGGCCTGTGCGACAACGCTGACCGGCGTGAAGCACCTGTTGCTGCTGGTCGAGAAGAACCCGAGTGTGCTGGCCGCCGTGTTCGACGTGAGCGACGCGGTCGAGGCGAACTTCAACACCCGCGCGAAGATGGGCCAGTCCTCCAACGTGATGGCCGTGGCGGTCATGAACGACGGCAAAGTGCTGTTCGCCCAGAAGGAAGTCAAGGTCACGCTGGGCGGCTGCGGTGGGTGAGTCCGAGTCAGCAGTCCCTGCGGACTGCTGAACGCCTGACGAACCGGCCGAGCTCAGCGAGGCCGTGGATTGCAGCAGATCAGACAAACATTCAACTGGATCTCAAGGAGAAAGACATGGCAGACCCGATGCGCATCCGCGCACAAGCCGCCGGCGACAAAGCGACCGTGCGCGTGCTCATGAGCCACGAAATGGAAACCGGCCTGCGCAAGGACGCCGCCGGCAAGGTGGTCCCGGCCTGGTTCATCCAGGAAGTGACTGCGGCCCACAACGGCAAACAGGTGCTCAGCGCCCAGTGGGGACCGTCGATCGCCAAGAACCCGTTCCTGCAGTTCAACGTCAAGGGCGCGAAGGCCGGCGACAAGATCACGGTGAACTGGATCGACAACAAGGGCGACAAGCGCACCGACGAAGCGACCGTGTCCTGAACACGGCACCTCATGCCGCGCCGGTCCGGCGCGGCCGATCAGAAGCATGACGGAGACACGATGAAGCCCTTGTCCTTGCTGGCTGGCCTCGCTGCCAGCCTCTCGCTGGGCGCGTTTGCCCAGACGACCGCCCCCAAGTCCGCTGCCGATGGCATTGCGGAGTACCGCAAGATGCTCGAGGACGGCAACCCGGCCGATCTGTTCGAGGCCAAGGGCGAGGACCTCTGGAAGCAGCGCCGCGGGCCCAAGAACGTCACGCTCGAGCGCTGCGACCTGGGCAAGGGCCCTGGCGTGGTGAAGGGTGCATTCGTCGAGCTGCCGCGGTTCTTTGCCGACACGGGCCGCGTGCAGGACCTCGAAGACCGCCTCGTGACCTGCATGTCCACGCTGCAGGGTTTCGACGCCGCAGCCATCGCCAAGACGCCGTTCGGCCGCGGCGAGATGGCCAACGTGACGGCAATGGCCACCTGGATCGCCGCCTCGTCGCGCGGGATGAAATTCAATCTGCCGGTAGCGCACGCCGAGGAACGCCGCTTCTACGAACTCGGCAAGCGGGCCTTCTTCTTCCGCGGCGGGCCGATGGACTTTTCGTGCGCCTCGTGCCACGGCGAGGACGGCAAGCGCATCCGCCTGCAGGACCTGCCCAACCTCACCAAGAACCCGGGAGATGGCATCGGCTTCGCCGCCTGGCCGGCCTACCGCGTGTCAGCAACGGCCAGATGTGGAGCATGCAGCTGCGCCTGAACGATTGCTTCCGCCAGCAGCGTTTCCCGTACCCCGGCTTCGCGTCTGAAGTCACCATCGCGCTGGGCAGCTACATGGGCGTCAATGCCAAGGGTGCCGAGTCGATCGCCCCAGCGATCAAGCGCTGAACGAGGTCCATGCACATGAAGAAGTTCACTCTGATTGCCACCGCTGTCGTCGTCGCGGGCTGCGCCACCGGCCCGTCGCCCGCCGAGCTCGACGCGCAGGCCTCCGCCATGATGAAGGCCAGCTTCCGCAGCGAGGGCATCGCCAAGGCCGACCGCATCCAGCAGGATCTCGGCCAGTCCGCCTGCTCGTCCGACAAGGCCCCGAGCGAGACCGTGGCCAAGCAGGTCGAGGCGGCATCGCTGGCCACGGTGAAGTGGCCAGCCGGCGGGCAGTACATCGGCGACTGGAAGGTGGGCGAGCAGCTCGCGCAGAACGGTCGAGGCATGACCTGGACCGACGCGTCGGCCGACCCCAAGACCAACGGCGCTCAGTGCTACAACTGCCACGAGATCGACAAGAAGGAAATTTCCTACGGCACCATCGGCCCGAGCCTGTGGAACTACGGAAAGATCCGCGGGGTGAAGAACGTGGCCGATCCCACCAGCGCCCCCATCGTGCAGTACACCTGGGGCAAGCTCTGGAACAGCAAGGCCTACTCGGCGTGCTCCAACATGCCGCGATTCGGTCACATGGGCCTGCTCAACGAGCAGCAGATCCGCGACGTGATGGCCTTGCTGCTGGACCCGAAGTCACCGGTCAACCAGTAGCGCGCAGCTCCACGCACCGCCCGGCCCCGCCGGGCTTTTTCTGCCGACAAATATAAGTGGCGTCTTATCATGAGCATGAGCAAGCGCGAATTCCTGCAGGTCCTGGCCGCCGCCTCGGCGGCCGGCATGGGCCTGGCGCGGTACGAAGAGGCCGATGCAGCCACGGCTGAGAAGGGCTCTACGACCTGCCGCCCTTGGGCACGGGCGTCAGGTCAGCTTCCTGCACATGACCGACTGCCATGCGCAGCTCAAGCCGATCCATTTCCGCGAGCCCAGCGTCAATCTCGGCTTCGGTTCGATGCAGGGCCAGCTGCCGCACCTGGTGGGCGAGCATCTCCTCAAGAAGGCCGGTGTGCGGCCCGGCACGCCCCTGGCCGCGGCCTACACCTTCATCGACTTCGAGCGGGCGGCCAAACGCTACGGCAAGGTGGGTGGCTTCGCGCACCTGGCCACGCTGGTCAAGCGTCTGCGAGCGAGCCGCCCCGGCGCCTTGCTGCTCGACGGTGGCGACACCTGGCAGGGGTCGGCCACGTCACTGTGGACGAACGCGCAGGACATGGTCGACGCCTGCAAGGCACTCGGCGTCGATGTGATGACAGGGCACTGGGAGTTCACCTACGGCATGGAGCGGGTGAAGGAGATCGTCGAGAAGGACTTTGCGGGCAAGGTGGATTTCGTCGCCCAGAACATCAAGACCAACGACTTCGGCGACCCGGTGTTCAAGCCCTACGTCATCCGCGAGATGAACGGCGTGCCGGTCGCGATCGTGGGTCAGGCGTTCCCGTACACCCCCATCGCCAACCCGCGCTACATGGTCGCCGACTGGGCCTTCGGCATCCAGGACGAGAACATGCAGAAGGTCGTGGATGAGGCCCGCTCCAAGGGTGCCCAGGTGGTGGTGGTGCTTTCGCACAATGGCATGGACGTCGATCTGAAGATGGCGTCACGGGTGCGCGGCATCGACGCCATCTTCGGTGGCCACACGCACGACGGCGTGCCGGTGGCGATCCCGGTGAGCAACCCCGGAGGAACAACCCTGGTGACCAACGCCGGCAGCAACGGCAAGTTCCTGGGCGTGATGGACTTCGAGGTCAAGGGCGGCAAGGTGGCGAACTTGCGCTACCGACTGCTGCCGGTGTTTGCCAACATGCTGCAGCCCGATGCGCAGATGGATGCGCTCATCACCAAATTGCGCGCGCCCTACGAAGCCAAGCTGGCCGAGAAGCTGGCGGTCACCGACGGCCTGCTCTACCGCCGCGGCAACTTCAATGGCAGCTGGGACCAGCTGGTCTGCGATGCCCTGATGGAGGTGCAGGGCGCCGAGATCGCGTTCTCGCCAGGCTTCCGCTGGGGCACATCGCTCTTGCCGGGCGACACGATCACGCGCGAACTCATGATGGACCAGCTGGCCATCACCTACCCTTACGCCACGGTGAACGAGATGTCCGGCGAGACGATCAAGACCATCCTCGAGGACGTGGCCGACAACCTCTTCAACCCCGACCCGTACTACCAGCAGGGCGGCGACATGGTGCGCGTGGGCGGGCTGACCTACACCTGCGCACCGGCGCAGAAGATGGGACAGCGCATCAGCGACATGCGCCTGGGCGGCCGACCGATCGAAGCCTCCGGCAAGTACAAGGTGGCCGGCTGGGCACCGGTGGCCGAGGAAGCGCGCACGGCCCCGGGCAGTCAAGCCCGTCTGGGACGTGGTCGAATCCTGGCTCAAGTCGCAACCGGGCGGACGCGTCAAGCCGCGGCGCATCAACACACCGAAGCTGGTGGACGTGCGCGGCAATCCCGGCATCGCGTAGACACAAGCAGCCCCAACGGCCCTTCACGGAGATCCCTCATGACCCTCAAGCGTTCCCGAGTCCCGCGTTGGTCGATCGGAGCCTGCGCTGCCCTGCTCTGCGTCGCGGCCCAGGCTCAGCAGGCCACCTTCAGCGTCAAACTGCTCACGCCCGAAACCGCCCTGGCGGCGGCGCAGGCCGCGCTGGCGCAGTGCCGAAAGTCCGGTCACCAGGTGGCCGTGGCGGTGGTGGATCGGTCGGGCGTGCTGCAGGTGCTGCTGCGCGATCGCTTCGCCGGCGCCCACACCGTGGAGGTGGCCACCCACAAGGCCTGGACTGCGGCCAGTTTTCGCATACCCACCACCACCCTGGCCGCTGAAACGCAGGCCGGCAAGCCGATGAGTGGCATCCGCGCCGTGCCGCGCGTGATGGCAATCGGCGGCGGGCTGGTGATCGAGGCCGGTGGCAGCACCCTGGCCGGCATCGGCGTGTCCGGCGCGCCGGGGGGCGACGCCGACGATGCCTGTGCGACCGCGGGCATGAAGGCCATCGCGGACGCGATCGAGTTCTGACCCCACCCACAGAAGGTGACTTCAATGACTTCCTTGCGATCAACTGCTGGTGTGCCGCCAGCCTGGTTCTTTGCGCCGCAGGCTGCCTGCGGCCCAGGACATGGTCGTCTACCACTTCGACGACACCGCCGCGCAGGGCCTGAAGGGTCTGCGCAACATCCGCAACCACCTGGATATCGATCCCAGGCCGCGAGATCACGGCCGTGACACACGCCAACGGCGTCGACTTCCTGATGGAAGGCGAGAAGGACCGCCAACGGCACGGAGTACGCACCGCTGGTGTCGGCCCTCAAGAGCCGTGGCGTCAAGTTCGAGGTCTGCGAAATCACGTTGAAGAACCGCAACCTCAAGAAGGAGCAGTTCATCCAGGAGGCCGAGTTCACGCCTTCCGGCGTGGTGCGGCGTGGCCAAGCTTCAGAAGCAGGGCGCGGCCTACATCAAGCCCTGAGGCTGCCGGCGGGTCCCATGCGTTCGGTCAAGGCCTCCCGGCGCACGACGCCCCACAGTCGGGCTGTCTCAGCGGCTTGGCGGCGGAGGGTCCGGACCATGGGTGTCGAATCATTGGTGGAATGGATGGGCGAGTTCCGGCGCGCTGGCCTTTGGCGGGCTGGTCATCGGCGGCGCTGTTCGGTTTTCTGGCACAGCGATCGCGCTTCTGCCTGCGCTCGGCGGTGGTGGAGTTCTCGCGCAATCTGGGCGGTGGCAAGCTCACGGTCTGGCTGTTCGCGTTTGCCTCGGCAGTCCTGGCCACGCAGCTGCTGGCCTGGATGGGCGCGTTCGACGCCCGCGACGCGCGGCAGATCGCGGCGCGCGGCAGCCTCTCGGGTGCCGCCATCGGTGGTGCGCTGTTCGGCATCGGCATGATCCTCGCGCGCGGCTGTTCGAGCCGACTGCTGGTGCTGGCTGCGCAGGGCAATCTGCGCTCGGTGATCAGTGGCCTGGTGTTCGCCGTCACGGCGCAGTCGGCCTGGACCGGCATCCTCTCGCCCGCGCGCCTGGCCATCTCCGAATGGGCCACGATCGACGGCGGCTCGGCCCGTGATCTCATTGCGCTGACCGGCATCGGACACGGCGGCGCGGTGGTCTTTGCGCTCGTCTGGCTGGCGGCGGCGGTGGTGTGGGCGCGGCGTCAGCAGGTGCAGGTCTGGGGCTGGGGTGGTGCCATCGGGGTGGGCCTGTGCATCGCCGCGGCATGGTGGTTCACCTACGCCGTCTCCAAGGTCGGCTTCGACCCGCACCCGGTGCAGGCCCTGAGCTTCACCGGCCCCTCGGCAGAGATCCTCAGCCGCGTGCTCTTCACCAGCGACAAGCCCCTGAACTTCGACGTGGGCCTGGTGCCCGGCGTCTTCCTCGGCTCCTTCTGCGCCGCCGCCTTGTTCCGGGAGCTCAAGCTCGAGGGCTTTGAGGGCGGCGCGAGCATGCGCCGCTACATCATCGGTGCCGCGTGCATGGGCTTCGGCGGCATGCTCGCCGGTGGCTGCGCGGTCGGCGCCGGTCTGTCCGGCGCGGCCATTTTCACCATGACCTCCTGGGTCACGCTGTGCACCATGTGGGCTGCGGCAGCGCTGACCGATCGTTTCGTCGACCAGCGCCCGACCGAAAGCATGGACCAGCCCATGCCCGGGTTGTCGCGCCCGGCCTGACACCGTCCGCCACCCCTGACTTCACACCTTCGACCGCGCATGAAGTTCATCCATCGACTCAGGACTCTCGCCGGGATGCTCGTTGCCGCGAGCGCGGCATGTGCGCCGTCCGCCGGGGCGGCCGACCAGGCACGCGCCGAAGAAATCGTGCAGGGCAAATGCTTCATCTGCCATGGCGCAGACGGGGAGAGCTCGAGCCCGGTGTTTCCGCGCCTGGCCGGTCAGCACGCCAACTACGTCGCCCGCCAGCTGGCCGACTACAAGTCGGGCAAGCGCAAGAGCAGCGCCATGCAACCCATGGTGGAGGAACTCGGCGCCGACGACTTCAAGGCTCTCGGCGCCTATTTCGAGGCCCGGCCGGTGCGCGCTCACCCCGTCGAAGACCCCGAACTGGCGCAGATGGGGCGCTTCATCTTCTCGCGTGGCAACCCGTACTCGGGCGTCGCTGCGTGCGCGGGCTGCCATGGTCCCACCGGCCACGGCACCGAGACCTTGCCGCGTCTGGCCGGCCAGCATGCGCAGTACACCGAGAACCAGCTCAAGGCCTTCAACAAGCGCGAGCGGACCAACGACAACGCCGTCATGCACGGCGTGGCCGCCAAGCTGACCGAACTCGAAGTGAAGGCGGTGGCCGCCTACATCAGCGGCCTGCGCTGATCAGGCCGCCAGCATGTCGCCCCAGATGTTCTGGGCCCAGCTCCACGCGTAGCGGCCCTCCACCTGGTTGGCGGCAGCCGACACGCCACCCGAGCCCGCCACGGTCTTGAAGGTCTTCTCGGCAGCGTCGTACTGGTGCACCGACGCCACGTGGATCACATCGCGCGCGGTGACATAGCTGTAGCAGGTGTTCATCACCACCGGAGTCGCATTCACGGGCTGGCCCTGCAGCAGCTGGATGATCGCGGCCGCCGCCACCTTCGCATGCTGGTTGGCCATGTGTCCCGACTTGGGCATCAGCGGCGCCGGGAAGGTGGCATCGCCGAGCACGTGCACGCCCGGCACGGCGGTGGACTCCATCGTCTGCCAGTTCACACCGACCCAGCGGTTGTTGACCGTGATCAGACCGGCGGTGCGCGCCAGGTCACCGGCGCGCTGCGGCGGAATCACGTTGAGCACGTCGGCCTTCACGTCCTCGAACTCGAACTTCGCCAGCGTGCCAGAGACCTCCTTGATCTCCGCGTTGGGACGGTACTCGAGCATGCCCGCGTAGTGCTGCTGGAAGGCGCGCTCGAACAGCGCCTTCTTCGACTGGATTTCCGGATTGGCATCGAGCACCAGCACCTTGGAGCGTGGCTTGGCGGTCTTGAGGTAGCTGGCCACCATGCACGCCCGCTCATACGGCCCGGGCGGGCAGCGGTAGGGCACCTTCGGGATGGACATCGCGAACACGCCGCCGTCGGGCATCGCCTCGAGCTGGCGGCGCAGAGCCACCGTCTGCGGGCCAGCTTTCCAGCTGTGAGTGACCGCGCCGCGGTCCAGCGCAGCCGACAGCCCGCCCACCTGGTCGAGCATGAAATCGATGCCTGGCGAGACCACCAGCCGGTCGTACGGCAGTTCCGCTCCGCCAGCCAGCCGCACCTTCTTGGCGGCAGCGTCGATCGCGATCACGTCGCCCTGCACGATCTTCACGCCGACCGCCTTGAGGCTGTCGTAGCCCAGCGTGATCTCCGACATCTGCCGGTGACCACCGAGAACGAGGTTGGACATCGGGCAGGAAATGAACTGCGCGTTGCGCTCGACCAGGGTGACGTCGACATTGCCACCCCACAGGCGCAGGTAGCGCGCGGCCGTGCTGCCACCAAAGCCACCACCCACGACCACCACCCGGCCGATCGACGGCCCGGACGCCACATTGGCACAGCCTGCCAGCGACAGACCGGCCGTCGCGACGCCAGCGCCGAGGACACGCCGGCGATTCAAGCCGCTCAGATTCGATGTGTTCATGTGTCTGTGCCTCACTTCTTCGCTGGTTGCGCGGCAAAGTACGCCGCAATCAGCTTCATCTGTTCGTCGGTGTAGCCCTTGGAGATCTGATGCATGATCGTCGCGGGCTGGGCACCACTCTTGTAGTCGGCGATGGCGGCCAGAATCTTCTCGGCGGACACGCCGGCCAGGGGCTTCATGTCACCGCGTGCGGCACCGTTGGTGCCATGGCAATTGGCGCAGGTGGCGGCCAGGTTCCTGGCGAGGTTGGCGTCCTGCGCCTGTGCCCAGGTGCCCGTGGCCAGCATCGCCAGCAAGCACGCGGTGCGCAGGGCGCGGGTTGTGGATGAGGTCGTCGTCATCTGATGGTGTCTCCTCTGGGTGCGCAATCGTCGGCCTGACAGGGCGGACTGCGCAGGACTTTGCCACACGGGCCGGTCGCGGATGGTGGTCTTCCCTGACCCTGAATCGTTGCAGTGTCGCTAATATTCGTGTATTCCGATTTAACGTATTCCCTGATTTCCCGATGTCTGCCAGTCGCCTCTTCAACGCTGCCCTTCTTGCGCGCGCGTGCCAGCGTGCCGCGGGCTGGCTTGCGCTGTGCGTCGCGCTCGGCGCACAGGCCGACGAGGCGCGGCTGGTGGCACAGCCCGTGGTTCCGGGCGTCTGGTTCTTCCAGGGTGTGCCGGCGCTCGGATCGGCGGCAAATCGCAACTTCATCTCCAACGCGGCGTTCGTGGTCACCGACGATGGCGTGATCGTGATCGATGCCCTGGGCTCGCCGCGGCTGGCCGAGGAGATGCTGTCCGAGATCCGCCGCGTGACGACGCAGCCCGTGCGCCACGTCATTGCCACCCACTACCACGCGGACCATGTCTACGGGCTGCAGACCTTCCAGGCGGCCGGCGCCAGCATCATCGCGCACGCCACGGCGCGCGAGTACCTGAACTCGGACACCGCGCAGCTGCGCCTGCAGGCCAGCCGCGAGGAGCTCGCACCCTGGGTGGATGCGCAGACCCGCCTGGTCCCGGCAGACCGCTGGCTGGAGGGCGACGAGATGGTGCTCCGGTCGGGTACGTTCGACTTCGTCATCCGCCGCGTCGGGCCCGCTCACACGCCGGAAGACCTGGTGGTCTTCGTTCCCAAGCTGGGCGTGCTCTTCTCCGGCGATCTGTTCTTTCGCGGCCGCATTCCTTTCGTGGGACAGGCCGACAGCCGGCAGTGGATCCGCTCGCTGGAGCGTCTGATGGAGTTCAAGCCGCGACTCGTCGTGCCGGGCCACGGACCGGTGTCCCAGCATCCTCTGGCCGACCTCCAGCTCACGCGTGACTACCTGGTGCATCTGCGACGTACCATGGGCGAGGCTGCACGCAACCTCGAACCATTCGACGAGGCTTACCAGAAGGCCGACTGGTCGAGATTCGAGACACTCCCGCTCTTCCGCGCAGCCAACCGCATGAATGCCTACAACACCTACCTGCTGATGGAACAGCAGGGTGGCCCATGAACGCGGCCGACATCGGCGCCAAGCAGCCGCTCTCGCGCCGCAGGCTCCTGCAGCAGGGCCTGCTGGCCGGAAGCGCGGGCATGGTCGCCGGCCTGGGCACCACGTCGGTCATCGCGCAGAGCGCCCCCTTGGCCGACACCCTGCCGTTGATCGCGTGGCCCGCACTGACCCTGGTGGATGGCAGCAGCCTCGACGTCCGTGCATGGCAGGACACGGCCGCGGTGGTGGTGTTCTGGGCCACGTGGTGCGGCTTCTGCCGGCGGCACAACGCACACCTCGAGCAGCTGCACCAGGCCACGCTGGACCGGCGCCTGCGCGTGCTGGGGGTGTGCGTCGATGCCGACCGAGACGCCGTTCGCCGCTACGCGGAAGCGAACGGACTTCACTTCCCCATGGTGGCAGGGGACGTCGGTCTGCGCGCGCAGTTCACCACCCGCCGGATGGTACCGATGACCGGGCTGGTCGATCGCCGCGGCCGCCGGGTTCAGGTCATCCCGGGCGAGATGTCGCGCGACGACGTGATGGCCCTGGCCACACTCGCCGCCCCTGCCCGGACGTGAACTCGGGGGATGCATTCATCACTGCGTGCGAATAAGATTCAGCATGGATACAGCCAACACGCCGACCGCGCCGGTCGATGACGCCTCGACGCAGGACCGCATCTTTGATTCGGCCGCCGAGCTCTTCGGCCTGCTGGCCACGCCCGTGAGGTTGAAGATCATCAGTGCGGTCTGCGAGCAGGAGCGCAACGTCTCCGAGTTGCTCTCGCGGATCGACACCACCCAGCCGAACATGTCGCAGCACCTGGCCACGCTTTACCGCTGCGGCGTGCTGGCCAAACGGCGGGAAGGCACGCAGATCTACTACCGACTGCAAAGCGAGCGGGTGGCCACGCTGTGCCGGGCGGTCTGTACCCAGATTGCCATCGAACTCGACAGCGGCGCAGAGATCCAGGCCGGGGACCGCCTGGTGCCGGTGATCACGCACCGCTGAGTCCCGACCGGTGGCGGCGCCGATGCAGGACGCGGCGTCAGGCAGCAAACCGCCCCGGTGAGGTTTCGTGCCGAGCCTTTGCGCCCGCGACCAGCAGCAGTTGATTCGGCCCGACCCAGCCGCGGCCTTCCTGGAAGCGCGCGAGACGTTGTGTGATCTCTGCCCACGCGGCGTCACGCCGTGCGGGCGGCAGCGCGTTGAGGAGCTGAATCACCGGCGCGCCGGCATCGCGCACGAACTGCACGTACTCGGCTGCACTCGCCGTGCACATCGGTGTGTCGAGCGCCTGCACACTGATGTCGTCGAAGCCGGCCTCCGACATCAGCGCGCGCACATGGTCGGGTCGGCCAAGGCTCAGCAGCGTGCCCGGTGCGAATGGGTCGCCGGGCGGCGCACCGACGTGTTCGAGCGCAGTGCGCACGAGCGTCGTGATGCAGGGGTTGCCGCTCGGCCCTGCAAACACCAGGGCCGCGAAGCGACCACCGGGAGCCAAAGCCGCGTGAACGCTGCGCAGCGCGGCGCCAGGGTCGGCACAGAACATCAGACCGAGGCGGCAAATGGCGGCATCGAACCCGCGGCCGGACAGTGCCAGCGACTGAGCATCTGCGACCTGCGTGCTGACCGGCGCGAGCGGTTCGCCGTCCGCCCGCGCCTTCGCCAGGCGTTGCGCTGCCCGTTCGAGGATGGCCACCGACAGGTCGGTGGCGTGGACCTCGCCCGTCGGACCGACGCGGCGAGCGATGTCGAGCGTCTGGTCACCGGCACCAGCGGCCACATCGAGCACACGCGCGCCGGCGCGTATCCCCGCGGCGTCGAGCATCGCGGCGCTGGCGTCCTGAAGCCAGGTGCGAACCAGCGGACCGTGCCGGTCCCAGCCTGCGGCAGCGGCGTCCCATGCATTGCCTGCTGTCTGCGGATCGGAGGTGCTCATTCGGCGTTCACGCCGGTGGTGGCCATGACGCGCTGCCAGTACGGCCGCTCGTCTGCGATGCGCTGCCGCAGCCCGTCTGGCGTGCTCGCCACCGCGACCATGCCCGCTTCGGCGAGTGCCGCCTGCAGCGCGGGCTGCTGGGCTGCATCGCGCACGGCGCGCGATGCAGCCTCGGCGGTGGCAGCCGAGGCCTCGCCGGGCAGGAAGAAGGCGAACCACTCGCGCATCTCGAGCATCGGGAAGCCCTGCTCCACCACGCTTCGAACGCCGGGCAGGAAGTCGCTTCGACGCGGCCCCGAGACAGCGAGCACGCGCAGCTTGCCGGCCGCCTGCAGCGGGCGCAACAAGCCCTCGGGCAGCGCCAGGGCGGCGAGCCGCCCAGCCATGAGGTCGACCAACGCGGCGGGACCGCCTGGGTAAGGCACATGGGTCCAGTCCAGCCGCTGCTCGGCGGCCAGCAGCGCCACCATCAGATGAGGAAGGGTCCCGACCCCGGGCGAGCCGTAGCTGGCCTGCGAAGCATTCGCGCGCACCCAGTCGACCAGGCCACGCAGATCCACCACGGACTCCGGCACGCGCGGTCCGACAGCGAGCCCGAGCACGGCTTCAGCCGCCACCGACACCGGGCGCAAGTCGGTCACCGGGTCGTAGGCGAGCTTCGGGTAGAGAAACGGGTACACCGACGCCACCGCCCCCTGCGCCAGCAGCATCGTGCGGCCATCCCCCGCGGCTTGCTTCAGCGCCGCGACCGCCAGGCGGCCGGCCGCGCCGACCCGGTTGTCGACGACGATTCCGCCGGGATACGGCGCGGCGAGTTGCTCCGCGTAGCGCCGCGCGACGATGTCGGGGATGGTCCCACCCGGTCCGGTGGCGAGGATTCGCAGTGCGGCCGGTGCTGCCTGGGCCCACGCCCCCGTGGCCGCGCCGAGGCCGGTCCAGGGAATCAGGGCTGCGCAGGCGCCACGGGTGAGCAGGGCGCGGCGGGTGGGGCAATGATCGGGACTCATCGGACGCTTCTCCTTGTTAGACAGGCGCCGGACGTCGGCGCCGTGGTCGCAGGATGCGGCAGGCGGCCTTAGGAATCGGGTAGGGATTGGGTCGACCGCAGCGGAACGAGGCCTGCCTCTGCGGCCCGTGCGCCGGCCTCGGCAGCGGCCGCCTCCGAGGTCCGGCCCTGGGACACCAGCCGCGCGGACGCGTCTCGAAGCGCACGAACGACGCGCTGCTGCAGCCGCGCCCGGCGGGGCGCCACGCCTGGGATGTCGTCGGTCGGCAGCAACACGCCCGCGCAGGCGTCGCTGACGGCCTGGGCTTCAGTGGCCAGCGCGGCGGGCACCGCCTGCGCCAGCCGCGCGAGCTGGCGTTCCAGGCCGACCACGTCGCTCCAGCAGCGCCCCGGGTCGAGCGACAGGGCGCCGTCGCGAACCACCAGCAGGCTCTCGTCACCCAGCATCCGGCGCAGGCGGTGAAGCGCGTTGTCGAGCGCATTGCGCGCGGCGTCGCCGTCGGCGTCCGGCCAGAGCAAATCGGCCGCCTCCTCCTGCGACAGCGGCGCATCGCCTTGCGCGACGATCAGCTTCAGCAGTTCGAGAAGCCGACGGCTGGGTTTGCGCCCCGTGGGCAGCGGCGCGCCGTCCAGCTGGACGCGCCAGCCCCCCAGCGCCTGCACGCGCAAGCGCCACGGCCACTTCGCATCGGCCTCGGGCGGCGCGGTCAGCGCGTTGCGACGGACCACGTCGCGGGCGACTTCCGGTTCGATGCCATGCGTCAGCGCGAGGGCCATCAGGCGGGCCATCATGTCGCCGCACACAAAGAGCATCGGCGCGTGGCGGAACCCATGTTCAGCGGCGGCCGACATCGCGCCCTGCAAATGCACCAGCGCGTCGTCGCGGTCGCCGCGCCGCAGCGCCGCATACGCGGCCACCGAACCTGCGACCCAGTGGTGCCAGCGGCACGCCGCGTGGAAAGGGTGCGCGAAAACCGCGCGCAGTGCCACCTGTGCCTCGTCCTCGGCGCCGGCGCAGGCCGCCGCGAGGGCGTGCGCGATGAGCACGATGTGTTCGCGCAGCGCCGAGCCACCACCGCGCGCGCTGGCCACCGCTTCGCGCATCAGTCGCAGCGCGGTCGGTCCGTCCTGCTCCAGCAGGGCCAGGATGCCACGCTGGTGCTCGAGCGTGCTGCGTTCGACCGATTGGTCCGGGTGCAGGGCACGCGACGCGGCCTCAAGATGCCGGCGAGCCGCAGGAGCGTCACGCTGAGACAGCGCCGCGAGCATGGCCTGCAACTCCGCGCCCGCCCGCTGAGGTGCGAGCGTGGCGTCACGCTCCACCAGCGCCAACGCACGCGCGGCATCGATGCGAGCGCTGTCGCTCTGGCCCAGCAGCGTCTTCACGAGCACGCCCACGCTCCACCAGCGCAACAGCGACCGTGGCGCCGCCGCCTCGTGCGCGCACAGCGCATCGACGTGCATGACGATGCGCTCGAGCCGTCTCCAGGTGGCCGCGCCACAGCAGGTGCAGTGCCAGCGTGCCCAGCAGCAGGCGCTGGCCAGGTGCCGATGCGTTGTGCAGCAGCCGCTCGGCACGCGCCGCCAGCGGTTCGGCCAGTGGATGCCAGGGCGCGCGCGTGATGACCGCGGCCAGAAGGCCCGGGACCACGCGCATGGCCAGGTCGAGCTCGACCGCGGAACTGCCCTGCACCGCCGGCGCGTCGGCCAGGGCGGCAATCTGCGCTGCACGATCCGGGTGCGCGTCGAGTACCCGCAGGCAGCCGTCGAGGGCGGCGGGTCGTCCCAGCGCCAGCAAGGCCGCCGCACGCGCGGCGGCAATGGCCAGGGCCGCGTCCGCCTCCGCGCCGACGTCAGCCTGCGCGAGGTCCAGCGCGGCCAGAGCTGCTGCTGGATCCACGTCGAGCAGGCACAGCGCAAGCCAGTACGTGAACGGGCGCTGCTGCGGCAGCGGCAATCGCTCGAGGTGCGCACGCAGTGCCGCGGTGCGGCCGGTGCCGATGTAGACAGGCGCGAGCCGCGCGAGCACCGCGGCCGCCTCGTCCCAGGCGCCGGCATCGGCCAGTCGCTGCAGACCGGCATCGGGCTGTCCGTGCGCGACCAGCAACAGCCCCGCGCGCCGTTGCAGGTCGCCGAGCGCCGCCGGACTCAGGGCGCGCTCGAGCCGCCGACCCAGAAACTCGGCAAAGAGCGCGTGAAAGACGTAGACGACCGCCTCTTCGGTATTGCGGCGATCGGTGAACAGTCCCTGAGCAGCCAGCCGCTCCAGCAAGGCCCCGGCATCGCTGCGGCCGGTCAGCTCAGCGGCCAGTGCGGCGTCGGCGCCCGGCAGCAGCGCCAGCTGGCCGAGCGTGTGCTGTTCGTCGGGCTCGAACTGCGCGAGCACCTCCTCGGCGAAGTAGTCGAACAGACGCTCGCGGGCCGACGGCACGGGTGCCACCGCGCCCGAAGGCGATCCCAGCAGCATCAGCGTCAGCCCGCCGGCCCAGCCGTTGGCCGCGGCCATCGCTTCCGCCATCGAATCGGGACGGCTGTGCAGCCGGGTCAGTGCGAGTGTTTCGGCGTGATCGAAACGCAGCAGCGAGGCGTCGACCAAGGCGAGCTGCTGGCGTGCCAATGCCGCCGCAAAGGCCGGCGGCGGCGTCTCGCGGCTGACGAAGACCCACTGCACACCGACGGGCAGTTCTGCCAGCACCTGTGCCAGCGCGGATTGCAGCGCGGCGTCTGCGGGCAGCTCGTGCACGTTGTCGAGCACCAGCGTCCACGGCGGGGCGAACGCCAGCAGTTGCGCGCGCACGCGTCGGCGCAGCCATCCCGAGAGATCGGCCGCATCGTCAGCGCCAAAGGCTGGCCAGCGCGGACCCTGGCCCGTCGTACCGGCGAAGAGCCCGTCGAGCGACTGCGCGAAGGTCGCCGGATCGGCATCCCCAGTGTCGAGCTGCAGCCACAGCATGCGGCGCGACCGCGCGTGCAGCCAAGTGGCGATGGCCGTCGACTTGCCGGCCCCCGGCGCGGCCGCCAGCCAGACCCCAGGTGCCGCAGCCAATGCATCGAGCGCGGAAAACACCCGTTCTCGCGGGAAAACGCGGCCCAGCCGTGGCGGCGCCAGCTTGGCCAGCGGTGCTTGACCGACTGCGGCTGGGGCTGAGTCCTGCTTGACCATCACCCGCGGAGCATATCGACTCGCGGCGGCCAGGGGCAGTTCGTCTAGCTGACTTGGGGAGCTTTGCCGCTGCAGGCAATGAACGAAAGGCCGTCGGGCGGTTGGTGCGCCCGGCTGGGATCGAACCAGCAACCCCTGCCTTCGGAGGGCAGTACTCTATCCATTGAGCTACGGGCGCGCGCGGAGGATTATCGCATCGCACCGCGTTCGGCCACGCGGGGCTCAGGGCGTCGTGGCGAGTTCAACCTGGGTTTCGTGCCAGGCCACGACGGCGTCGGCCAGTTCGTCTCCGGAACGCCACGCGGCTTCCACGCCTCCGCCGGCCAGATGGTCGCCGCACACGCCGAGGCCATGCTCGGCGTCCCAACGGTAGTCGGGCTGAACCACGACGGCCTGGTCGGCCACCGGCGCCACGGGCACGGCATAGCGCCAGCGGTGCACGACGCTGGTGTGCCAGACCACCGGAGCCGACGCGGGGAGCTGCTGCTGCAACGCCGCGCGCAGCGCCACAGCCACCACCTGCGGATCCTCTTCGAGGTGGGCCGCGCTCCAGGCGGCCGTGGCCTGGGCGACCCAGGTGGCACAGCCCCGCGGCGCCGTGCGGCCGGGCTTGCGGTCGTTGCGCGAGACCCAGGCCAGCGGCCCGCGATCGGGCTCGGCTGCGTCCCACGGCCAATCGACTTCGTCGGTGACGGCCATCAGGGTCCAGCAAGGCTGCATGCGGACTTCGGCCAGCGCGTCGGCCCAGGCATCGTGGTGGCCCGCCAGCAGCACGGCTGCCTGAGCCGGCGGCATGGCGAGCACGACCTGATCGAAGGGACCGGCCTGCCCGCCGTCGGCCAGCACCAGGTGCCAGCCATCGTCGGTGCGGTGCAGACGCTGCACGGCTTGATCGAGCTGGAGGGTGACGCCCGCCAGCAGGTGCCGCGCCAGCGCTGTCATCGTCGGCACCGGCACGAAGCTGTGCGTGCCCGCCGGGACCCAGGTGCCGTGCACCCGCGGCTGCCACGGCACCAGCACACCGGCGCTGGCCGCACGCCGCATGGCCGCCCGGAAGCGCGGGTGAACCGCGGTGAAGTACGGCGCGCCGTGGTCGACCTCGGCGTGCATTTCGAGCACGTCGCCGGCCGCGGGTGCAGCACTCCAGCGCATTCGCCGGGTCGCCATGCGACCGCCGACGCCGCGCGACTTGTCGAACACCGTGACCGCCATGCCGTTGCTTGCGAGGCTGGCCGCACAGGCGGCACCGGCGAGGCCGGCCCCCACGACGGCGATGGCCGGCTTGGATCGATGCGATGTCATGGCGATACCTCCAGGGGGAAAAAGGGCGATGTCGCCCGAGCCACCAGAGGCGGCGCTCGGCACACCAAGTCGCGGGTTGGAGCCCTTCGATGCGTCAACGTTCCCTGCAGACCCAGCCTCGCGCGAGCCGATCGTATGCGTCGGCCACGCCAGACGAGCGGAGGCGCGCGACTACCCGTGCGATCGACTCACGGATTCCATGTCAAAGCCGATTCATGCAAGGCCTGCAGATCGGCTCGGGCGCGCTGCTGTGTCGGGTCGTTGCCGTCGGCCAGGTGCTCGATCAGCTCGCCCAGCAGGACCGCCAGGGCACGCATCTCCATGCGGCGCAGCGCGCCCGAGAGCGTCGCATCTCCCACGGGCAGGAACGACGCCGCGCCGAAGTCGCCCAGGCGCGCATCGCCGTCGTCGTTGACGACGGTGTTGTGTCCATAGAGGTCGCCATGCAGGATGCCGCGCTCATGCAGGTGCGCCACCGCTGCAGCCAGGCCCTGGCCCACGCGCAGCGCCACGGTGGGCGCCAGCCGCAGATCCGCCGCGTAGACATCCCGGGTGCAGGAGCTCAGGCTGGGCGGTGCGGCCAGGGTCTGGAACTCTCGGCCCACACGCGCCATCACCAGGCCGTCCACGCCCTGCGGATGCCCCACGATGCGGCCCTCGATGCCGATGAGGTGCGGGTGCGTGCCCGCTGCGATGCTTGCCGTCATCTCGCTGCGGGGCAGGCCGTCGCTGGTCACGGCCCCCTTGAAGAGCTTCACCGCCACGTCGGCGGGCGGAACGCGCCGCCAGGTGGCCGCGTGGATCAGGCCCGAGGCTCCTTCGCCCAGGCGTTCATGGAGCGTCAAGGCCGACCAGTCGATGCAGGCGCCCGGATGGCGTGCCACGCCCTGCGCCTCGAGTGCGTCGCTGAATGGATTGCCCGCCACCGCCAGCCAGGCGAGCCGGGGCAGCTCGGCCAGCAGCGCCGGAAAGCGCTCGAAGGCATTGGCGGCGATGCGCACCAGCTCCAACTGGGCCGCGCTGCGCAGGCCCAAGGGCAGACGGCTGAGGCGGTTGCCGGCCAGCATCAGCTTTTGCAGCCGGGGGCGCTGCCCGAGTGCCTCGGGCAGGTCGGCGAGGCGGTTGTCGGTGAGGATCAACCAGCGCAGCCGCTCGGGCAGCGCCTCGGGCCCGACCCGGTCGATGCGGCAGGCCTTGAAGCCCACCAGTTCGAGCTGTGGACAGCGCCCGAGCGCAGGCGGCAACTCGGTGAAAGGGTTGTTCGAGGCGAACAGCACCTTGAGCCGACGCAAGCGGTGGAGGTCGGCCGGCAGGGCGGTGAGGGCATTGCCGGAGAGGTCGAGCTCCTCGAGCGTGTCGGCCAGATCGAAGATCGCCGCGGGGAACTCGGTCAGCCCGGCGCGCAACTGCAGACGTCGGGCGCCGGCGAGGGCGCCGGACTGCAGCGACGCCAGGGGATTCGGTGCGGTCGGCATGGACTGGGCATGTTGCCATGCGGGCCGAGCAGGCAGCGAACGGACAGCGCAGCGACCCCCCTATAATTCGCGGGTTTTTGCGCCCAAAACGCAGCGCCCGACCGAGTTTGCCGAGCCATTGCCACTGAGGAATTCATGAGCGACCCCCACGACCACGACGGCCCCCACGAAGGCCCGATCAAGACGCCCAAGCAGCTCATCGTGGCGGTGGTCTTCTCCTTCATCATTCCGATCTTCGTCATCGTGCTGCTGGTGAAGTACGTCGGGGCCGACTCTCGCCCGGCGGCCGGCAGCGATGGCCTCGGCGCCGAAGCCGTGGCGCAACGCATCCAGCCGGTGGGTCGCGTGGTGATCCGTGACGCCTCCGCACCCGCCGTCCTGCGCACCGGCGAACAGGTGTACGCCGCTCAATGCACCGCCTGCCACGCCGCAGGCGCCGCAGGCGCACCGAAGCTGGGTGATCTCGCCGCCTGGGCGCCGCGCGTCAAGACGGGCTACGAGGCGCTTCTGACCTCGGCGCTCAAGGGCAAGGGCGCGATGGCCGCCCAGGCTGGCGGCGAGTACAACGACCTGGAAATCGGCCGCGCTGTGGTCTACATGGCCAACCAGGGCGGCGCGAAGTTCGACGAACCCAAGGCACCCGCAGCGCCGGCCGCTGCCGCTGCGCCTGCCACCACCTCGGCGGCACCGGCCGCCGCACCCGCGCCGGCGACGGCCGCAGCGCCTGCCGCCGCGGCGGCGCCGGCGGTGGTGGCCGCGGCGACGCCGGCCGCCGCCGGAGCGGCCGTGCCCGCGCTCTACACCCAGGCCTGCGGCGTGTGCCATGCGGCAGGCGTGGCCGGCGCGCCCAAGCTGGGCGACAAGGCGGCCTGGGCACCGCGCCTGGCGCTCGGCATCGACGGCCTGACCGCCAGCGTGATCAAGGGCAAGAACGCCATGCCGCCGCGCGGTGGCTCGCAAGGGACGGATGCCGAGATCAAGGCCGTCGTGACCTACATGGTCGGCACGGTCAAGTAAGCGCCTCCGCTTTGGAACAAGAGCCGGCCTGAGGGCCGGCTTTTTCGTTTCTGGCGTGTGCGTGCATCCAGTCCGGCGCGGGCTGCGTATCAGCGGGTCAGGGCAGCCGCCGAGGGGGCGGCGACCCGACCCCAGAGACGCAACAACCCGGAGATCCTCACCATGAACAAATCACTCTCTTTGCTCGGTCTGGCGGCGTTCGTCAGCGCCTGTGCCGCCGGTCCGATGATGGCCAAGGTCGACAACGCCATGCTGCCCGAGCCCGTGCGTGTGCCTGCCGGCCAGAAGGTGGTGATGACCACCACCGGCGTGGGCGAGATCACCTACGAGTGCCGCGAGAAGAAGGACATGGCGGGTGCCCACGAATGGGCCTTCGTCGCGCCGGTGGCGACGCTGTACGCGCCCGACCGAAAGGTGGTCGGCAAGTACTACGCCGGCCCGACCTGGGAGGCCAACGACGGCTCCAAGGTCACCGGCAAGCAGGTGGCAGTGGCCCCGGCGATGGCCGGCAGCATCCCGCTGCAGCTGGTGAAGGCCGAGCCGGCCATGGGCAATGGGCGCCATGACAGGCGTGAGCTACATCCAGCGCCTGAACACCAAAGGTGGTGTCGCACCGGCCATGGCCTGCGACGCCGGTGCCAAGGGCAAACGCCAGCAGGTCGCCTACGAGGCCGACTACGTGTTCTACAGCTCCTGAGGGCTTGAGCTGTCAGCGCAATGTCGCCGGGCTCAGCGCATAGCCGAAGCGCGCGGGCAGCGTCTCGAACTGGGCCTCGTCGAGCGGCCATGCGCCGCTCTCGACCAGGTCGGAGGCGATTTCCATGTCCAGCGAATGCACCAGGCCCAGACCGAGCGGCGTGGCGACGAAGAGCCGCCCGTGCTCATCGAGCACGGCGGACTCGAACCGCGTCGGTGTGCCGGTGTGGCTGGTCAGGCTCGTCGACCCGTCGGGCTGGCGCTGCAGGCGCCACACCCAGGGCGCGGCCTCGAGTTCCACGTACACCCGCTGCGGCCCGTTCTGGAAGAACCAGCAGCCGTGCCGCGTCACAGGCGTAGTTGCGGTGGATGAACTCGCGCAGCTTGTCGTGCAGGATGCGGCTGCCCTTGACCTGCGGGAAGGGCCCGGCGGCCTGCACGCGGTCGTCGCGCATGTACCAGTCGCCGCGCGCATCCAGCGCGAGCCACCCATAGCAGTGCGGCACGTTGGGCCACTTCCGGAGCGCGGCTTCGACGATGGGGTCCATGGTGCGATCTTGCGTCAGATCGGCCGCACGAGCTGCGCCTGCATCCAGCCCATCACCTGCTCGCGGCAGGGTCAGCACATGGCCCGGCCAGCGCCCGCCGGGGAAACCGACGTGCCCGCCGTGTTCGGGCTGCCAGAGCGTGACGTGCTCGCCCACTGCCTCGGGCCGCGGCAGGCTGCTGCGCCGGCACGAAGGGGTCGTTGCGCGCATTGAGCACGAGGGCCGGCAGGCGGATGCGTGTGCAGCAGCGGCTTGGCCGAGCCGCGCGCCCAG
Source organism: uncultured beta proteobacterium (assembly GCA_963739925.1). Taxonomy (GTDB): domain Bacteria; phylum Pseudomonadota; class Gammaproteobacteria; order Burkholderiales; family Burkholderiaceae_C; genus CAVUBY01. Next base: position 169,571 of record CAVUBY010000006.1, read on the forward strand.
TAGTCGTCGGCGTCGACGAAGCCGTGCAGCGGCGCGGTGAAGACGTTGTCGAACTCGTACAGCGTCGCGCGCGGCCAGAAGCCGGTCGCGATCGAACAGCCCCGGATGCTGGTCCCATTTGGCCAGGGCCTTGGGCACCATGCTGCGCAGGAACATGCGCGTGTACACCTGCCGGTTGAAGCCGCGCCCGATGGCATGGCCGCCGGCCGCCAGGTCGATGGGCGAGCACACGGCGGCCACGGCCCGAACCGTGTCGGCGGCGCGCTCGCCGCTCTCCTCGGCCCAGCGCAGCAGCGCATTGCCCCCCAGCGAGACGCCCACCGCCACCATCGGTCCGGCGTGGCGGGCGCGGGCTTGCTGGAGCATCCAGCCGATCTCGGCAAAGTCGCCCGAGTGGTACGCGCGGGGCGCGCGGTTGATCTCGCCGGAACAGCCGCGGAAGTGCGGCAGCACGAAGCGCCAGCCGTGGCGCACGCGCCCAGTGCGCAAAGGCCTGCGAAGAGTGGCTCGCGGACGATCCTTCGAGGCCGTGGAAGAGCACGAGCAGCGGCGCCTGCGAGTCCTGGCCCAGCCAGTCGGCATCGACGAAGTCGTCGTCCGGCGTGGTCCAGCGCTCGCGGCGGAAGGTGGGAGGCGCGCCAACGAAGGTGCGGCCGAACAGCGCCGGCCAGATGGTCTGGGCATGGCCGCCCGGCAGCCAAGTGGGCGGGCGGTAGCTCTTCACCTCAGGCCGCGCTCAATGCAGCACCGAGGTGGGCTCGTCGCTCTCGAGCAGCTCGTGCGGCGAGCCCGGGCTGGCGTGATGCGCGGCCAGGCGCCAGCCACGCGCGGTCTCGACAAAGACGTTGGTGGCGATCACCCACGCCGAGCGCGGCCCGGCTTCGGTGGCGACCGGCACGCGCTCGAGCACGCTGTGCAGCGCGCAGCCCGGCGAACGCAGCCGCCGCACCTTCTCAGGCCGGGCATCGACGACGCCCTGGCCGAAGATGGCCTCGAAGCTGGCGCGGATCGCCGCGGCCCCGACGCAGCGCGCGCCGCCCGGGTGCACGCAGACGATCTCGTCGTCGTCGGCCCACACGCCCATGAGCTGCTCGATGTCGCCGGTTTGCAGCGCCTCGTAGAACTGCTGCTCGATCTCATCGGGCGAGGTCGGATCGGCAAGGGAGGCCTTGGTGCGCGCCATGGTCGTGAGGCGTTGGTCGGCTCAGCGGAAGACGACCGTCTTGCGGCCGTTGAGCAGCACGCGGTGTTCGACGTGCCAGCGCACCGCACGCGCCAGCACGACGCTTTCGACATCGCGACCGACGGCGGTGAAATCTTCGGGGCTGAGCGAGTGGTCCACGCGCTCGACGTCCTGTTCGATGATCGCGCCTTCGTCGAGTTCGGCGGTGACGTAATGGGCCGTTGCGCCGATCAGCTTCACGCCGCGCTCGTGCGCCTGGTAGTAGGGCTTGGCGCCCTTGAAGCTGGGCAGGAAGCTGTGGTGGATGTTGATCGCGCGGCCGCGCAGGAACTCGCAGAACTCGGGGCTCAGGATCTGCATGTAGCGCGCGAGCACCACCAGGTCGATGCGCTCGCGCTCGATCAGCGCCTCGATCTGCCGTTCCTGCTCGCGCTTGGCCTGGGCGGTGGCGCCAGCGGCCAGGGGCAGGTGATGGAAGGCGATGCCGTAGCTCGCGGCCAGGTCGGCGAAATCGGGGTGGTTGGACACGATGGCCGGCACCTCGATCTCGAGCTGCCCGGTGCGCACGCGAAACAGCAGGTCGTTCAGGCAGTGGCCGTGCTTGCTCACCATCATCAGCACGCGCGACTTGCGCGCCAGCGCGTGCAGGCCGGTGGTCATGCCGAACTGCTGGCGCAGGTGGGTGAACAGCGGGTCGAGCGTGGCCACGTCGGCCAGGTGCTCGGGCGCCTCGAAGTGGACGCGCAGGAAGAACAGGCCGGTCGCGTCGCTGCTGAGCACGTCGCCGAACTGCTGCGAGTCGATGATGTTGCAGCCGGCCTGGAACAACAGGCCCGACACGGCATGGACGATGCCCTTGGTATCTCGGCAAGACAGCGTGAGGACGAACTCGCGGGAACTGGGCATGGGCGCGGTGTGAGTAGACTCGCATTGTACGAATCACCCCGCTGCACGCCTTGAGAGCGCACCGCTGACGCCCATGGCCACGCCTGAATCCGAATGGTCTGAACGCAGCCGCGAGGTGGGGCGGCTGCTCGGCCGCGCCGGACTGGGCGATCGCGCGGCATTTGCCACGCTCTACGACCGCACCAGTGCGCATCTGCTGGCCGTGGTTCTGCGCATCCAGAAGGACCGGGCCCAGGCCGAGGACATTCTCCAGGAGGTGTATGTCAACGTCTGGCGTTCGGCGCAGAGTTTCGATGCCGCCCAGAGCCAGCCGCTCACCTGGCTCACCAGCATCGCGCGCAACCGCGCCATCGACAGCCTGCGTCGCGCGCAGACCCAGCCGCAGATCCAGGCCGCCCGCACCTCCGGCGGCGACGATTCCGAGGAGCCGGACGTGTACGACACCGTGGCCGACGACAGCGCAGGACCGCTCGAACTGCTCAGCCGCGCCAGCGAGGCGCGTGCGCTGTCGCAGTGCATGCAGGGGCTGAGCGCCCAGCAGCGCCAGAGCGTGGCGCTGGCGTTCTTCGACGGCCTGAGCCATGCCGAGGTGGCCGAGCAGCTGCGCCAGCCGCTTGGCACGGTCAAGTCGTGGGTGCGGCGCGCGCTGCTGACGCTCAAGTCGTGTCTCGAGCACGCGGTGCAGCGCGATTCGACCACGGGCGCAGGGTAGGACACCATGGACTACAGCCGCCCCGAACTCGCCGATCGCCTGGCTGCCGACTACGTGGCAGGCACGCTGCGTGGCCCTGCGCGCCGGCGCTTCGAGGCGCTGTTGCCGGCGCATCCGGCGCTGCGGTCCGCGGTGCGGGCCTGGCAGGATCGCCTGATGCCGCTGACCGCGGCGCTGCCCCCGGAGCCGCCTTCACCGCAGGTGTGGCGACGCATCGAAGCGCGCCTGGACGCCATGACTTCCACCGCGCCGCGAACGAGCCCGGAAACGTTCGCAGGAACCGGCACACCGTCACCGGTGCGCTGGTGGGCGCAGCTCGCGTTCTGGCGCGGCTTCGCGGCCTTGGCCAGCGTGGCCGCCGTGAGCCTGGCGGTGCTGCTGGCGAGCCCGCCGCCTGTCCTGCCGCCGATCGTGGTGGTGATGGAAACCACGCCTGCGTCGGCCGGTGCGGGCGTGGCACCGTCGTCGATCGTGGCCAGCATCAGCGGCGATGGCCGCTCGGTGGTGACCCGGCCGCTCATGAACGTGAGCGTGGCGCCCGATCGCGTGCTGCAGCTCTGGGCCGCGGCGGGCAGCGGCGCGCCGCGTTCGCTGGGGCTGATCTCGGCCGCCGGTGCCACGGTGGTGCCGCGCACCTCGCTGCCCGCCGGCACCGACCACCTGGCCGTGAGCCTGGAGCCGCCGGGGGGATCGCCCACGGGCGCGCCCACCGGGCCGGTGCTGTTCTACGGCAAGCTCGGAATCTGAGGTCGCGCGGCGGCGGGCAGCGCCGCGCTCACACGGCGGTGATGGCGTGCTCCAGCGCGGCCTGCACCCGCAGCGGGCTCACCTCGGTGAGGCAGCGGTAGTGGCCGTATCTGCAGGTGCGTTCGAAGCACGGCATGCAGTCGAGACCCTTCCCGGCTGCAAGTTCGCCCTGCAGCTCGTTCTTGAGCCACAGCACGCGCGCGCGCGGGTTCAGCGGCGGCGTGTGCTCCGGGCTGGTCGAGCCGAACACCGCGGCCTGCGGCACACCGAAGGCCGCGGCCACATGCATCAGGCCTGAATCGTTGGTGACCACGCCGCGGGCGGCAGCGATCAGGGCCATCGCATCCTGCAAGCGGGTGCGGCCAGCCAGGACGCGGCAGGCCTGCGGCGCCGCCGCCGCGATCTCGTCGCACAGCGCAGCCTCCTTGCCGGAACCGAGCAAGAGCACCGGCAGGCCATGCTGGCGGTGCAGCGTCTGCGCCAGCGTGGCGTAGTGATGGGCGGGCCAGCACTTGGCCGGTCCGTACTCGGCCCCCGGCGCGAACACGAAGTAGCGGCCCGCCGTCACCTCGGCGCTGGCGAGCGCGGCCTCGCTCAACTCCGGGGCGAAGCGCATCTGCGGGCGTGCCTCGGCGGACACGGGCAAGCCCGCGAGAGCCGCATAGAACGCCACCATCGGCGGGCGCCCGCCGGGTGAAGGGATGCGCCGCGTGAGCAGACCCCAGCGGCCCTCGCCGTGGTAGCCAATGCGCTCGGGAATGCGGGCCATCCACGGAATCAGCGCCGACTTGATCGAATTCGGCAGCACGTAGGCCAAGTCGAAGCGGCCCCGGAGCGTGGCCGCGACCCGGCGACGCGCCGACCAGTCGAGGCGCCCATGTGCAAAGGGCAGCTCGATCACCTCGGCCACCGCGGGCATCGCTCGGTACACCGGCGCCACCCAGGGCAGGGCGGCCACGGTGAGATCGTCACCTCGGCCGGCCAGGAGGGCCAGCAAGGGCTCGCTCATGACCGCATCGCCGATCCACTGCGGCGCGATGACGAGGGTGCGGTTCATGAGGTGCCGCGCAGGCGGCTGGCCACATCGACGAGCACGCGCGGGTCAGTGGCTGTGCAGCTTCTCGCCAGCCTTGAGCCGGTAGACGGTGCCACAGTAGGGGCACTTGCCCTCGCCAGTGGTGGCCACGTCGATGAACACACGTGGGTGGTTGCTCCACAGCGCCATCTTCGGGTTCGGGCAGAAGACCACGCCGTGGCCCTGCAGGTCCTTGGCGGTGACCTCGACCAGGGCTTTGGCGTCGCTGACTTTGGCGTCGCTCATGTTCAGGCCACCTTCGTCAGCCACTCGGCGTACTTGGGGTTGCGGCCGTTCACGATGTCGAAGAACGCGGTCTGGATCTTCTCGGTGATCGGGCCGCGCGAGCCCTTGCCGAGCTCGATGCGGTCGAGTTCGCGGATCGGCGTCACTTCGGCGGCGGTGCCGGTGAAGAAGGCCTCGTCGCTGATGTAGACCTCGTCGCGGGTGATGCGCTTTTCGACCAGCTTGAGGCCGAGGTCGTTGCAGATCGCCAGGATGGTGTCGCGCGTGATGCCGTTGAGCGCACCCGCCGACAGGTCGGGCGTGTAGACGACGCCCTTCTTGATGATGAACAGGTTCTCGCCCGCGCCTTCGCTCACGAAGCCGGCCGAGTCGAGCAGCAGCGCCTCGTCGTAGCCCTCGTCGGTGACTTCCATGTTGGCGAGGATGGAGTTGGTGTAGTTGCTCACCGCCTTGGCCTGCGTCATCGTGATGTTGACGTGGTGGCGCGTGTAGCTGCTGGTCTTCACGCGGATGCCGCGCTTGAGGCCTTCTTCACCGAGGTAGGCGCCCCAGGGCCAGGCGGCGATCATCAGGTGGATGGTGTTGCCCTTGGGGCTGACACCGAGCTTTTCCGAGCCGATCCAGGTGAGCGGACGCAGGTAGCAGCTCTCGAGCTTGTTGACCCGCACCACCTCGCGCTGCGCCTCGACCACCTGCTCGAAGCTGAACGGGATCTTCATGCGCAGGATCTTGGCGCTGTTGAACAGCCGCTCGGTGTGCTCGCGCAGGCGGAAGATGGCCGTGCCATTCACCGTGTTGTAGGCGCGCACGCCTTCGAACGCGCCGCAGCCGTAGTGCAGCGTGTGGCTCAGCACGTGGATCTTGGCATCGCGCCACTCCACCAGCTGGCCATCCATCCAGATCTTTCCGTCGCGGTCGGCCATGGACATGGCGCTTCTCCAGGATTCGTCGAGAGCGCGATTTTACGGCGCGGGCGGCGCATCGCCCGGCGGGCGCGCGGCTTGCGCTTCGGGGGCGGCATCGGCCTGCGGCGGACGGTCGAGCACATGCCGCTGCAGCTTGCCGTTGACGAAGTAGAGCGTCACCTCACTGTCGCTGGCGTCGCGCCAGGCCCAGGTGTCGCCAACCTCGTCGACCTTGCGGCCCAGGCTCTTGGTCAGCGACACCACCTGCAGCATCGTCATGCCCGGCTTGAGACGGGCATTGAACATCACAGCGCTGCCGATGTGGCCCACCGGCGCGCCGCCAGCGTTCTTCATCACGCGCACCGCCCGATTGAACTGCAGCAGCAGCCAGAAGACGGTCGCACTGAGCGCGGCGAGCACCCCTTGCCAGCCATAACCCTGCCAGGACGCCGCGAACAGGATCACCACCAGGGCCCAACCAAGGATCGGATTCATGGCGCGCATGGTAAGGGTGCTTCGCAGCGCCCGGTGGCAGGCTACATGCGCTCACATGCCGGTCGACGGATCGCACTAGTCTTCATGCTGACTCCGCCATGTTCGAACCGCTCGACACTGCACCCATGACCTCGCGCTGCTCCTCACCCCTCGATGCCAACCGCTCGTGCCCGGCCCACCCGACTGTCGCCACCCGCCTCGCCCTGACGGCGCTGTTCGTGGGGGTGCTCAGCGCCTGCGGTGGCGGCGGATCCGACGCCTCGGCGCCGGTGGCCAGCACGCCGGGCACTTCACCCGCGCCGGCGTCGCCCGCGCCCACTCCGGTCAGCGGCAGCGGCCCGGCGGCGGGCAACCCCACCGGCGCCTGCGCGGTGCCCACCGCTGCGCAGGCGGTGAATACCAGCAGCCCGACGCACGTGATCGGCACCGGCACCGCGGCCAGCTGCACCTCCGCAGCCGTCGTCGCCGCTGTGGCCCAGGGCGGCAGCATCCGCTTCAACTGCGGGCCCGACCCGGTGACCATCACGATGACCGCCACCGCCAAGGTCTTCAATGACAAGCCCGACGTCACCATCGACGGCGGCGGTCTCGTCACGCTCAGCGGCGGCGGCGTGCGCCGCATCCTGTACCAGAACACCTGCGATCAGGCGCAGGTGTGGACCAGCGCACGCTGCGACCTGCAGAACACTCCGCGGCTCACGGTGCAGAACCTCACCATGGTCCAGGGCAACTCGGCCGGCAGCGCGCAGAGCTACGGCCTGGGCGAGGTGTACGGCGGCGGCGCCATCTATGTGCGGGGTGGCCAGCTCAAGATCGTGAACTCGCGCTTCTTCAACCACCAGTGCGAGAGCACCGGGCCTGACCTGGGCGGAGCCGCGGTTCGTGCCTTCGGCACCAACGGGCCGGTGTACGTGGTCGGCAGCACCTTCGGTGGCGCCGCCGGTTACGGCAACACCTGCTCCAACGGCGCCGCGCTCAGTGGCCTGGGCGCCTCGTTCAGCGTGATCAACAGTTTGTTCAGCCACAACACCGCGGTGGGCAATGGCGCGAATCCGCAGCGGGCTGGCACGCCCGGCGGCGGCAGCGGCGGGGCGATCTACCAGGACGGCGACGCGATGGACCTGAGCGTGTGCGGCAGCCACCTGCACGACAACACCGCCAACGAAGGCGGCAGCGCGATCTTCTTCGTCAGCAACAACCTGACCGGCACCATGTCCATCACCGACTCGCTGCTCGAGAACCACCCCTTCGGCCGCTTCGAGACCGACGGACTTCCGGGCTTCTTCGTGCTGGCCGCACCAGGGCAGCCGGTGGTCACGCGGTCGACGATCCGTCGGTAGCTGAGCTCGCCGCGGTCGCGCCTGCCTTGGATGGCGGGTGAGTGCCGCCGCTCATGTCCCCCGGACTGGGCTGTGCCCAGTCCTCCTCCTTTACTTCGCCGCGACACTCACCCGCCATCCAGGCCCGAGACATGGAGTTCTGCCACCGACGACACGACACGCAACGGTGGTTTGGATCAGGGTGGCGGGGTGTTCTGTGGAGCGAAGTAAAGGAGGAGGGGCGGCCGCAGGCCGACCCGGGGGACATGAGCGCAACGGAACACCCGTCGCCCTGATCCCCGCACGATCCTCGACCGTCGCCCCTCACCCCAACTCACGCACCCGATCGATCGCCTGCTCGATGCGCTCGACGGCGTGGATGGTCAGGCCTTCGATGGGCTTCTTGGGGGCGTTGGCCTTGGGCACGAGGGCCACGCTGAAGCCGAGCTTGGCGGCTTCCTTCAGCCGTTCCTGTCCGCGGGGTGCGGGGCGGATCTCGCCGGCCAGACCCACCTCGCCGAACGCAAAGAATCCGCGTGGCAGCGGCCGGCCGCGCAACGAACTCTGGATCGCGAGCATGACCGCCAGATCGGCCGCCGGCTCGCTGATGCGCACGCCGCCGACCGCGTTGACGAACACATCCTGATCGAAGGCGGCGATGCCGGCATGGCGGTGCAGCACCGCCAGCATCATCGCGAGGCGGTCGCGGTCCAGGCCGACGCTCAGCCGCCGCGGGCTGGGCCCGCCGCTGTCGACCAGGGCCTGGATCTCCACCAGCATGGGCCGCGTGCCCTCCAGCGTGACCAGCACGCAGGAGCCGGGCACCGGGTCGCCGTGGGTGGACAGGAAGATCGCGCTCGGGTTGGCCACGCCCTTGAGGCCGCGCTCGGTCATGGCGAACACGCCGATCTCGTTGACCGCGCCGAAACGGTTCTTGATGGCGCGCACCAGGCGGAAGCTGCTGTGCGTGTCGCCCTCGAAGTACAGCACGGTATCGACGATGTGCTCCAGCACGCGCGGCCCGGCGAGCGCGCCCTCCTTGGTGACGTGCCCCACCAGCACGATCGCTGTGCCGCTGGACTTGGCGGTGCGCGTGAGCTGCGCGGCGCACTCGCGCACCTGTGCCACCGAGCCGGGCGCGGAGCTGAGCTGGTCGGAGTACATGGTCTGGATCGAGTCGATCACGCAGACCGCTGGCTGCTCCACGTCGAGCGTGGCCTGGATCTTCTCGAGCTGGATCTCGGCCAGCACGCGCACCTGCGAGCCGTCCAGGCCGAGGCGGCGCGAGCGCAGGGCCACCTGCGCGCCGCTCTCCTCGCCGGTGACGTAGAGGGTCTTCACGCTGCGCGACATCGCGTCGAGCGCCTGCAGGAGCAGCGTGCTCTTGCCGATGCCGGGGTCACCGCCGATCAGCACCACGCCGCCCGCGACGATGCCGCCGCCCAGCACGCGGTCGAGCTCGTCGACTCCCGTGGGTTGGCGGTCCACGTCGGACGCCTCGATCTCCGACAGCGTGGCCACCGGCTGCGACTTGGCGAGCGACTGGTAGCGGTTCTTGCCTGTGCCGCCGCTCTCGGCCACCGATTCGACCAGGGTGTTCCAGGCGCCGCAGCTGGGGCATTTGCCCAGCCAGCGCGGCGCGGTGCCGCCGCATTCGGTGCAGGTGAAGATCGACTTGTCCTTGGCCATCGCTGCATTGTGGCGTGGCGCCACAATCGCCGGCGTGAACCGACCCATCGAACATCTGCTCGCAGGCGCTCTGGCAGGCATGGCCTGCGCGGTTGCGGCACAGGCGCCTTCCAGCGGGACGGCTCCCGCTGCTGCACCGCCGCTCACCGAAACGCTGGCCCGCTGCGCGCAGATCGGCGCACCCGCCGATCGCCTCGCCTGCTACGACCGTGTGGCTGGTCGCGCACCTCCTCCGGTGGTGGTGGCGCCGGCGGCTTCGGCCTCGGCGGCGCTGGCGGTGCCCTCCCAGATCGCACCCAGCGGCTCGCTCGCGCCTGCCGCGCTGGAGCCGCCGCGCGAGCGCAGCCTGCTCTCGCAGTACTGGGAGCTCGATGCAGAGGACAAGCGCGGCACGTTCAACTTCACCGGCTACCGGCCCAACTACATCCTGCCGGTGCACATCACCAGCCGCATCAACCGCTCGCCTCAATCGCCCACGCAGGCGGTGGTGTCCTGCCCAACTACCGCGAGATCGAGGCCAAGTTCCAGCTCTCGCTGCGCACCAAGGTCGCACAGGACGTGCTGTTTCCCGGCGGAGATGTGTGGCTGGGGTTCACCCAGCAGGCGATGTGGCAGATCTGGAATGGCAAGGACTCCAAGCCCTTTCGCAACAGCGACTACGAACCGGAAGCCATGTACGTGCTGCCCACCACGCCGCGGTGGCGGCCGCTGCCGTGGGAGTGGCAGTGGCGCTACGCGATGCTGGGCATCGCGCACCAGAGCAACGGCCAGTCGGACCCGCTGTCGCGCAGCTGGAACCGGCTGTTCCTGGGCGCCGGCTTCGAGCGCGCGCCATGGACGGTGTCGCTGCGGATCCTGCGGCGACTCGGCGAGCCGCTGGTCACCGACAACAACCCCGACCTGGTGGACTACCGCGGCCGCGCCGACGTGCAGCTCAACTGGGCCTCGGGCCCGGCCACCGCATCGCTGCTGTACCGCAGCACGCTCAAGGACGTGCGCTACGGGGCATTGCAGCTGGAGTGGACCTACCCGATCTACCAGGACCAACCCAACGGCTTGCGCTGGTTTGTGCAGGTGTTTCGCGGCTACGGTGAGACCCTGACCGACTACAACTTCCGCCAGACCAGCCTCGGCGCCGGTGTGACGTTCCTGAGCTTCTGAGCCCGCATCGAGCCCGGGCGCTGCAACACGACAGAAACGTCGAACTCACAAAATGGCCGCCCAGCATTCTTGCCAAGGAGATCTCATGACCATGCACTCGATCACCCGCCTGCTCGCTGCCACGATCCTGGTCGCGGCCGGAAGTGCCGCCCACGCGACGGGCCTGGCCACCTGCGACTCCGGCCATAGAAGCGGCTGGCAGCCCGAGGCCAAGCTCGAGCAGCTGCTCACCGAGAAGGGCTGGAAGGTGCGCCGCATCAAGGAAGACGGTGGCTGCTACGAGGTCTATGCCCTCAACGACAAGGGTGAGCGGGTGGAGGCCTACTTCCACCCGGTGACCCTGGCGCCGGTGCCCACGAAGTCGCGCTGAGTTCGCGCCCATGGGTACGCCTGCGCGTCAGGTGGCGGTGTGGGATCCTGTCGTGCGGGTCTCGCACTGGTGCCTCGCTGCATGCGTTCTGGGGTGCCTGGTGCTGTACGAAGGCGGCCGCTGGCACGAGTGGCTCGGCTACGGCGCATTGGTGCTGGTGGTCGGCCGCACCGTCTGGGGCTTGATCGGGCCGCGCCATGCGCGCTTTGCGAGCTTTGTCGTCGGGCCGGCGCGCGCTCTGGCCTATGCCGCGAGCCTTCGCAAAGGCCAGGCGCCGCGCCACCTCGGCCACAACCCGCTGGGCGGCTGGATGATCATCGCGCTGCTGTGCCTGGGCGCACTTGCCGGCGGAAGTGGCGCGCTGTATGTGACCGACACCTTCTGGGGCGTGGGCTGGCTGTATGCGATCCACCAGGTGTCGTCATGGTCCTTCGCGGTTCTCGTGCCCCTGCATGTGGCCGGCGTGTGGTGGTCGTCGCGCCAGCACCGCGAGAACCTGGTGCTGAGCATGTTCACCGGCCGCAAGCCCGCTGCGGAGCCAGGCGACGTGCCCTAGACGGAGCGACCCCCGCGCCCGGCCGCGGTGCCCCTGAGCCGCTCAGCCAGCGTCCGAGACCTTGCCTCGCCCGGCCTTCACCTGCGATCGCACGGCCTTGCCCTCGAGCCGGCGCAGCTTGGAGGCGCGCGTGGGTCGCGTCGCGCGCCGCGCCCGCGGCGGCGTGGCGACGCTCTCCACCAGCTCGTGCAGGCGCGCGATCGCGTCCTGGCGGTTCTTGTCCTGGCTGCGGTGCTGCTGCGCCTTGATGACGACCACGCCCTCGTCGGTGATGCGCTGATCGCGCAGCGCCAGCAGGCGTTCCTTGAGGGGCTCGGGCAGGCTGGAGGCGCGGATGTCGAAGCGCAGATGCACCGCGCTCGACACCTTGTTGACGTTCTGGCCTCCGGCGCCTTGCGCGCGGATGGCGCTGAGCTCCATCTCCTCGGGCAGCAAGGTGAAGCCGGTGCCCATGTCAGGGGCTGCTGCGCAGCAGCTGCACTGCATGCGGCAACGATCGCGCCTGCGGCAGCCAATGGTCGATGACGAGTGCCAGGGCAATGGTCACCAGCAGCAGCGCAAGAAAGGAGCGCCAGGTGCGCGAGGCCGCCTGCGCCAGCCAGCCTTCGCGACGCGCCCGGAACGCCAACGCCCCGCCGGCGGAAGCGAACGCAATCTCCACCGCCACGCCCAGCAGCACCTCGACGCTGAACAGGCCGAACACAGCCACGCTCAAGCCGGCGGCGATGAGCGCGGCAATGCCAATCACCACGGCCAGCGGCACGACGACGACCGCGCCTTCGTCGGCCGACGAGGCCGCATCCAGCACACCCGACACCGCCCGTCCAGCGCCTTCGGCGATCGCTTCGCGGCCCGCCGAGGTCGAAGTCGCTTCGCTGCCGCACGGCAAAGCTCCCCCGCCGCCAGAGCGAGGGATCGGCATCGGCGGGACTCGGAAGGTTCGGACGCGTGAACGGCCACCAGGTCGACACATCCAGCGGCAGATCCCCATCGGCCTGTTCATGCGACAGCAGCCAGCGGCACCACAGCCACAACAGACCGAGAAACACCGCATAGCCACCGAGGAGCGCGAGGCTCCAGCGCCACGCGAGGGCATCGAGACCCGCCCGCATCAGGCCCGTCGAGAGGGCCCAGCAGGCAAGGAAGCACACGCTGCCGAGCAGGAAGGCGTGCCAGCGCATCCAGCGCCTGCGCAGCAAGTCGGCGCGCACCGCGCGCTCGAAGCTGTGCCGCGCCGGCGCGGCTCACGCCACGCTCACCGGCACGCGGGGGGCCAATGCGCACATCAGTTCGTAGCCCACGGTGCCGGCGGCGCTGGCCACTTCATCGATCGAGAGCACCGTGCCGTTCGGCCCGCTTCCCCACAACGTGACCTCGGCGCCGAGCGCGGCATCGGGCACGGGACCGAGATCGACCGTGATCATGTCCATCGACACCCGCCCGACGGTGCGCGTGCGCACGCCGTTCACGAGCACCGGTGTGCCGGTGGGGGCGACGCGAGGATAGCCATCGGCATAGCCGCAGGCCACGATGCCGATGCGCATGGGCTGTTCGGCCCGAAACGATCCGCCGTAGCCGACCCGGTCGCCCGGCTGCAGAGATTGCAGCGCGATGAGACGCGAGCGCAGCGTCATGGCGGGCTGCAACTGCCACTGAGCGGCGCTGTGCTGCGGATGGTCTGGCGCCGAGCCGTAGACCAGGATGCCCGGCCGCACCCAGTCGGCGCGCACCGCGGACTGCTGCGGGCGCAAAGCGCAAGGTGGCGGCACTGTTGGCCACCGATCGGTCGCCTGGGAGATCGCGCGTGGCCGCTTCGAAGCGCGCCATCGCTTCGGCCACACCGGCCGGACCATCGGCTTCGGCGAAGTGGGTCATCAGCGTGATCGTCTTCCACCTGCGTCAGGCCCGACAGCCGCTGCCACGCCGCGCGGTAGGCCTCGGGGCGGAAACCCAGCCGGTTCATGCCGCTGTTCATCTTGAGAAAGACATGGTGCGGCGTGTTGGTCTTGTGCGCGGCGAGCATGTCGATCTGCGCCTCGTGGTGAACCGTGTGCCACAGCGACAGGCGCGAGCACAGCTCCAGGTCGCGGGGCTCGAAGCAGCCTTCGAGCAGCAGGATCGGTCCGCGCCATCCGAGCGCACGCACGCGCTGGGCCTCGTCGAAATCGAGCAGCGCAAAGCCATCGGCGCCGTTCAATCCGGCATAGGCGCGCTCGATGCCGTGTCCGTAGGCGTTGGCCTTGACCACCGCCCACACCCTGGCCTCCGGTGCGGCCTGCCGGGCGCGGCGCAGGTTGTGCGCCAAGGCTTCGGTATGGATCAGCGCTTCGATCGGACGCGGCATGGTGGATCGATTCTGCCAGCGCAACGACGCCACCACACCCGCGGTCGCGGGGGACGCTTGCCGCGGTCGTGAAGACCCGCGTGCTATAACCCGCGCCGCAGGAGACAGCCCGTTGAGCTGCGCGCGCGAGCATCGGAGCGAATGAAAAGAGGCTTCTACACGATCATGTCGGCGCAGTTTTTCAGCTCGCTGGCCGACAACGCGCTGTTCGTCGCTGCGGTGGAGCTGATCCGGATGTCCGGCGGCGCCGAGTGGCAGCGGGCGGCATTGGTGCCGATGTTCGCGCTGTTCTACGTGGTGCTCGCGCCCTTCGTGGGCGCGTTTGCCGATGCGGTGCCCAAGGGCAAGGTGATGTTCTATTCGAACCTCATCAAGGTCGTCGGTTGCCTGATGATGCTGTTCGGCACCCACCCGCTGCTCTCGTACGCCATCGTGGGCCTGGGCGCGGCCGCCTACTCGCCGGCCAAGTACGGCATCCTCACCGAACTGCTGCCGCCCTCGCAACTGGTCAAGGCCAACGGCTGGATCGAGGGCCTGACGATCGCGTCGATCATCCTGGGCGTGCTGCTCGGCGGGCAGCTGGTGGGGCCGCATGTGGGTCCCTTCCTGCTGGGCTTCGACGTGCCCGTGATCAGCACCAACATCGACACGGCCCCCGAAGCCGCGATCGCCTCGTTGATCCTGATCTACGCGCTGGCTGCGATCTTCAATCTCTACATTCCGCGCACCGAAGCGCCGCTGCAGCCGCTGGGCCACAGCGCTGTGGCGCTGGTGCGCGATTTCTCGGCGTGCAACGCGCGGCTGTGGAGCGACAAGCTGGGCCAGATCTCGCTGGCCACCACCACGCTCTTCTGGGGCGTGGCCGGCAACCTGCGCTACATCGTGCTCGCCTGGGCCGCCGCCGCGCTGGGCTACTCGACGACCCAGGCCTCGTCGCTCACCGGCGTGGTGGCCATCGGCACCGCGGTGGGTGCGGTGGTCGCATCGATGCGCATGCGGCTCGACCGGGCCACGGCGGTGATCCCGCTGGGCATCGCGATGGGCATCCTGGTGATCGGCATGATCTTCATCAGCAATGTCTGGGTGGCCGTGCCGTTCCTGATCGTCCTGGGCGGCATCGGCGGCTACATCGTGGTGCCGATGAACGCGCTGCTGCAGCACCGCGGCCACAACCTCATGGGCGCCGGACGCTCCATCGCCGTGCAGAACTTCAACGAGCAGGCCTGCATCCTCGGGCTGGGTGCGTTCTATGCCGGACTGACGCGTGTGGGGCATGTCGACCTTCGTGGCGATCACGCTGTTCGGCGTGGTGGTGGCGGGCATGATGGAACTGATCCGCCGCTGGCATGCGAGCAACTGCATCCACCACAAGGACGAGGTCGATCACCTGTTGATGATCGCCCGCACCGACAAGCACTGAGCCGGCTCAGACCTCGCCGCGCTGTGCGCGGACGGTGCGCTCGATCTGCCGCCGACCACGGCAGCGCGAGCTTCTCGCAACCGCGCCAGGTGAGGTGGATCTCGTTGATCCAGTCGCCGTCTCGCCCGTCGTGCCAGGTCGGGCCGGCACCGACCGCCAGCTGTGTGGTGTCGAAGAAGTGCAGGTTCGGAAAGCGCACCGCATCGGCGGCGCAGCGCGCGATCAAGCGCCGCGAGCCGCTGCACGAGCTGCGCGCGCGACTCCGGGCTGGTCGGCTGCGGGAATGCCGTAGGCCTGCACCGATGGAAACAGCCACGGCCCGATGCCCAGGCCGGCGCCGGCCGGACGCGGCGTGGGAAAGGCATAACCATGCATGAACACCGGACAGCCACGCGACGGACCGCGGTCACGCAAGCCGAGCAGGTGCGACAGGTTGGCCTCGAAGTAGGTGCAGAAGGTCTGCCAGCCAGCGTCGCTGAGGTAGCGTGCCGGGCCTTCCGCCACCGCGCCCCATTCGTCCGATTCCAGCAGCAGGCGCAAGGCCGGGACCACACCGGGGCCACGCGCCTGCGCCGCGTCGATCAGGTCATTGCCGCCGCAGGACAGCAGCACGCCGTCCCAGATGTGCGCACGCCGACCGCACAGCAGGTCGGTGAACACCGGGTCGCGGTTGACCTGCGACATGCGCCGCAGCGTGTCGCCGGGCGAAGCGCAGTTGACGGCGCAGGCGGACCGCTCGAAGGCCATCTCGAACAGCAGGTTGGAGTTCTTCGCCGGATTCAGGGAGCCGAGCGAGAACCATGAATCGCCCTCGGCCAGAAAACGGTACGCGCGCGACGAGAGGTCCGGCGGTTCGCTGGAGAACAGGTGCCCGGGGGTGTAGACGGCCAAGGCTTGCATGTCCGGATCCTCGTGAGTGAACGGAAGCCCACCTTAGCCGCGCGCGGCGCGCCGCGCCATCCGACAGGTTGCGGAGCGGCGACGTGCGTGCCTCGCCGGCCACAATGCCTGCATGACGATGTCCCCTCGTTTCAAGCGCCTCCGCGGCGCGCGGATGGATGTGGCCCGCCTTGGCGCTGATGGTGAATGCACTGGTCTGGGGTACGTCGTGGTGGCCCTTTCGCCAGTTGCAGGCGCACGGGCTGCACCCCTGTGGGCCACGGTGCTGATCTACCTGCTGGCGGTGGCCGTGATCCTGGCGCTGCGTCCGCGCGCCGTGATGCAGGTGCTGCGCACGCCGGCGCTGTGGGTGCTGATCGTCGCTTCGGGCATCACCAACGCCGCCTTCAACTGGGCCATGGTGATCGGCGACGTGGTGCGCGTGATCCTGCTGTTCTACCTGATGCCGCTGTGGGCGGTGCTGCTGGCGCGGCTGCTGCTGGCCGAGCCGCTGACCGGCGGCCGCGGTCCTGCGCGTGGTGCTGGCGCTGGCGGGCGCGGCCATCGTGCTGTGGCCCGCCGATCGCAGCGGCTGGGACGCCCTGCCACTCCCGCGCTCGCTGCCCGACTGGCTGGGCGTGGCCGGCGGCTTTTGCGTTCGCCCTGAACAACGTGATGCTGCGGCGCGAGTCGGCACAACCCGAGGAAGGCCGTGCGCTGGCCATGTTCGCCGGCGGCGCGGCCATCGCCGGCGTGCTGGCGACGACGCTGGCCGTTGCAGGGCGCCGTGCCCTGGCCGCCGGCGCCGGCCTTTGGCTGGCTGGCTGGCGCGACTGCACTGGCGCTGCTGTTCCTGATCGGCAATCTCGCGCTGCAGTACGGCGCGGCGCGCCTGCCGGCGAACGTGACCGCGGTGGTGATGCTCACCGAGGTGCTGTTCGCATCGGCATCGGCGCTCGCGCTGGGCGGAGGTCGCCTGGACGGCCCGTTGATGCTGGGCGGTGCGCTGATCCTGGCGGCGCTGCCGCCCTGCTGGCCGCCCGCGGCCCGGCGCCTTCACACTGAGGCGTGCGAGCGTGGCTCGAACTGGAACGCCGGATCGACCCGGCGCAGCGCGGCGATGAAGTCGCTTTCGATGCAGCGGCTTGGTCAGATAGGCGTCGCAGCCGGCCAGCGAGCCGCGCACGCGGTCGGTCGGCCCCGCCAGCCCCGTCACCATGACGATCGCGCTGCGCCGCGCCGGGTCGTCGGCGCCGAGCTTGCGCAGCGTCTGGCACAGATGCCAGCCGTCGATGCTGCCCGCCGGCCCGAGCATGACATCGAGAAAGACGATGGTGAAGCGCCGCTGCTCGAGCTTGGTCAGCGCCGCTTCGCCGCTGTCGGCGGTGTGCACGCGGTAACCCAGCAACTGCAGCCGGCGCGCCAGGAACTTGCGCGCGATGGCGCTGTCCTCGACCACCAGCACGTCACGCACCGGGCCGGTCGGCCGGCGGTGCATCGAGGGTTCGAGCAAGGACACCGGCTCGGGCTCGTGTTCCGGATGCGCCTGGTCCCACAGCGAGCGACGTGTGACCACCGATCTCCGGTTCCGCAGTCCCGCCGCTTCGGTGTTGTAGAAGCTCGTGTCCTGTTCCGGCAGTTGCAGGGCCATGGCCGCCAGTCGTTGCCCGGCACCGTGCGAAGCCGAAGTCGGTCTGCTGCGGCATGCCCTTGTGCTCCACCAGCGAATCGAGCTCGCGCACGATCTGCTTGGGATCGATGGGCCGCGGCAGCCACGCCAACGCGGACGGCGGACCCGCGCGCCGATGAACACCGTGTCGCGGATGCGGCGCTCGCGCAGCACGGCTTCGAGTGCCGGTCCGTTGTCGGCGTCGGCCACGAGGAAGTCGGCAGTGGCACTCGACGTCGCCTGCCGGTAGGACGGCGTGCGCGAGAAGGTGAGCCGGAAGTAGGAGGCAATGGCCGCCCGCTCGAAGTCGCTGAAGCCCTCGAAGCCCACGGTGTAGGTCCCCAGGCTTTCGAGGGGGAAGTCGAGGGACGCGGCCATGTCGGGGTGCTGGAGTCCTGCAATCGTCGGGGCGCGGGCCGGTGCCGTCAATCGAGCCGCAGGTCGCACGCCACGGGCTTCCGGTGATTCGTCACGGCGGGCGATACCATCGCACATCCCGACTCGGAACTCACCATGCCGGCCACCTCCATCTACGACTTCGAGGCCCTCTCGATCGAGGGCAAACCCGCACATCTGTCGACGCAGCGCGGCAAGGTGCTGCTGATCGTCAACACCGCCAGCGCCTGCGGCTTCACGCCGCAGTTCGGCGGGCTGGAGGCGCTCTGGAAGGACCTACCGCGACAAGGGCCTGGTCATCGTCGGCTTTCCGAGCAACGAGTTCGGCGGCCAGGACCCGGGCAGCAACGACGACATCGCCTCGTTCTGCCAGCTCAACTACGGCGTGAGCTTTCCGATGATGGCCAAGGTGGAGGTGAACGGCGCGCAGGCCCACCCGCTGTGGAAGTGGCTCACCACGAAGCGCCCGGACTGCTGGGCAGCGCGGCGGTGAAGTGGAACTTCACCAAGTTCCTCGTCGGCCGCGACGGCCAGCGTCATCAAGCGCTACGCGCCGAACGATGCGCCGCGAAGGCGCTGGTCAAAGACATCGAAGCCGCCCTGCGTCGGCAGTGACGCCCATGTTCCCGCACATCGACCCCTACGCCGGCGATCCCATCCTCGAGTCTGAACGAGGCCTTCCAGCACGATCCCGCGGCCCAACAAGATCAACCTCAGCATCGGCATCTACTTCGACGACGCGGGCCGCATCCCGGTGCTCGAATCGGTGCGGCGCGCCGAGGCCAAGGTGGTGGCCGCGGGTGGCCCCAAGCCCTACCTGCCGATCGAGGGCGCGGCCAACTTCCGCATGGCCGTGCAGCAGCTGCTGTTCGGCGCCGGCCACGAAGCGGTGACGCAGCGGGCGCATCGCCACGCATCCAGTCGGTCGGCTCCGTCGGGCGGACTGAAGGTGGGGGCGGACTTCGTCAAGCGCTGGTTCCCCGACAGCGGCGTCTGGGTCAGCGACCCGACCTGGGACAACCACCGCGCGATGTTCGAGGGCGCCGGCCTCGAGGTGAAGACCTACCCGTACTACGACGCCGCCACGCGGCGGCGTGCGCTTCGCCGACGATGCTGGCCGCCCTGCGCGCAGCTGCCGCGCGCAGAGCGTGGTGCTGCTGCACGCCTGCTGCCACAACCCGACCGGCGTGGACCTGAGCCGCGCGCAGTGGGACGAGCTGATCCCGGTGCTGCGCGAGCGCCGCCTGATCCCCTACCTCGACCTCGCCTACCAGGGCTTCGGCGATGGCATCGAGCAGGACGCCTACGCGGTGCGCGCGCTCGCCGCGGCGGGCCTGAGCTTCTTCGTCGCCAATTCGTTCTCCAAGAGCATGAGCGTCTACGGCGAGCGCTGCGGCGCGCTCAGCGTGGTCTGCCCCGACTGCGGCGCAGGCCGAACGCGTGCTCGGCCAGCTCAAGTTCACGGTGCGGCGCAACTACTCCAGCCCGCCGATCCACGGCGGCCAGATCGTCGCGCACGTGCTGGGCGACCGCGACACTGCGCGCGCTGTGGGAGGCCGAAGCTCGCCGCCATGCGCGAGCGCATCCTGGCGATGCGCCAGCGCCTGCACGCCGTGCTGACGGCCAAGGTGCCGGGGCGCAACTTCGACTACTTCCTGACCCAGCGCGGCATGTTCAGCTACACCGGCCTGACGCGCCGAGCAGGTCGACCGGCTGCGGGAGGAGTTCGCGCGTGTACCTGGTGCGCTCGGGCCGCATGTGCGTGGCCGGGCTGAACCGTCACAACGTGGAGACCACGGCCCTCGCCATGGCCGAGGTGCTGCGCTGAGGGCGCAGTCCCGGCCGATGCGGCATGCGTCTCAGCGCGCGCCGAACCAGCGCTGCGCGTAGACACCCAGGCCGGTCGCCACGCTGGCGAAGCGGTCGCCGCGCACCGCCCGCGCCGCCGGGAACGCCGCGGCGATGCGCTCGGCGAGCAGGCGCAGGCCGGTGGAGCCGCCGGTGAAATAGAGCGCGTCGATCGCGTCCGGGTGCGAGCCCCGCCTGGCGCGCGGTTTCGCGCGCCGCGCCGACGATGCGCTCGATGTCGGCCTTCGAGCGCAGCCAGCGCGCGTGCGCCTCGTCGAGGTCGACGCGCAGGTCGCGCTCCACGTGCGACAGGTCGATGCGCGTGCGCCGCCGTCGGCCACCGCGATCTTGGCGGCCTCGGCGCGCGCCGCCAGCTCGTGGCCCAGCCGCTCGGTGACGACCGTCATCAGGCGCTCGTGGTGTCGCGCATCGGCATAGAAGCCGCGCATGCTGCGCAGCTCGGCCACACGCTGCGGGGTTGTAGACGGTGTTGATCAGGTGCCAGGTGGCGAGGTCGAAGTACACGCCGCTGGGCACCTCGCGCGCCGGCGCGCCGGCCACGCTGGGCCCGAGGGCGCCGTAGCCGAACAGGGGCAGGATGGCGGCGAGCTCGACGCGCCGGTCGAAGTCGGTGCCGGCCACGTGCACGCCGTGGTTGGCGAGGATGTCGCGCTTGCGCTCCAGCTGCTGCGCGCGCTCGGGCCGACGCGCACGATCGAGAAGTCGGACGTGCCGCCGCCGATGTCGGCCACGAGCACGATCTGCTCCTGCGCGACCGAGCGCTCATAGTCGAGCGCTGCGGCGATCGGCTCGTACTGGAAATGCACCTCGCTTGAAGCCGACCTGCCGCGCTGCGGTCTCGAGCGCGGCCTGGGCCTGGGCGTCGCGCGCCGGGTCGTCGTCGACGAAGAACACCGGCCGGCCGAGCACGGCGCGCTCGATCGGCGCGCCGGCCTGCGCTTCGGCGCAGCGTTTCAGGTGCGAAGGTAACCGGCGACGATGTCGAGGTACTTCACCCCACGGCCGCCGCCGACGTCGGTGGTCTGGTCGATCAGGCTGCTGCCCAGGATGCTCTTCATCGAGCGCATCAGCCGGCCGTCCAGTGCCGTCGACATAGGCCGCCACCGCCGCGCGACCGAAGGCGCGGGGCGGTCCGTCGCGCTCGGGGCCGTCCACGAAGTAGAAAACCGCGGTGGGCATGGTCGCCTGGCCCGGCTCGAGCTCGACCAGGCGCATTCCCATGCCCTCGGGGCGGGCCTCGGGAATCGCAATGGCCGAGTTGGAGGTGCCGAAGTCGATGGCGCAGTGCATGGCGGACCCCCGAAAGGGGCGCGATTGTAGGCCGGGCCGCGGCTGCCTACACTGCAGTGGCCTCGGCACCGCCGGGGTGCCAGGCGATGCGATCCAGCCCGCGCTCACGGCCACATCACCAAAGGAGTCTTCGCCATGTCCCGACCCCTGCAGCGCCTCGTGGCGACCTTGCTCCTTGTCCTGGCGTCGGGCGCAGTGGTCGCGGCCGACACACCGAGCGTCGCGCCGGCGCCGGTGGACAAGCTGGCGACGGCCCGTGCGCGCATCGCCCAGAAGCAGTGGCCCGCAGCGATCGAGGAACTCAAGCGCGTGAACGACACCAGGAGCGCCGACTGGAACAACCTGATGGGCTACGCCTGGCGAAAGTCGGCCACGCCCGACCTCACTGCCGCCGAGCGCTACTACGACGAGGCGCTGCGCATCGATCCGCGGCACCGCGGCGCACTCGAATACTCCGGCGAGCTCTACCTGATGAAGGGCGAACTCCCGCGTGCCGAGCAACGACTGAGCGCGCTCGAGAAGGCCTGCCCCGCCCCCTGCGAGGAACTTTCGGACCTCAAGGCCGCCGTGGCGCGGTTCAAGGCCGCCGGCAACCGGTACGTCACCAAGCCCTGACCGGCCGGCTTCAGCGCGACGCGGTCGCAGCGCGATCGACCTGTCGGCTGGCAGTTCGACCGAGCTGAGCTGCCGTGCTGCCGGCACGTGGCGCCTGGGCCGTGGCGGCTGTTCGCTGTGCCACCGGCACCAGGCAACCGATGCACGCGAGAACCAGGGCGCTGGCCACGGCAGCGGAGGCCGTTCCCCAGGTGAGCGTGTGTGCGGGCAGAAGAGTCTTCATGGTTAGGATCGGACGCGTCAGGCGTCGCGGTCCTGCCGCACAAGCACATGCCGCGCCAAGTCGGCACCACGAGCCCGAGAGCAGCCTCTTTCCCATGAACCGCCGCGAACTTCTTCACGCACTCAGCCGCCGCGCCGCCGCGCTTGCGGCCTCTCAGCTGTTCGCCATCCCGATCTCGACACTGCGCGCAGCACCCCTGCCGGCGATGAGCAGCGACCCCTTCACACTGGGCGTGGCCAGCGGCATGCCACGTCCCGACTCGGTGGTGCTGTGGACGCGGCTGGCACCACGTCCGCACGAGACACTGCGGTGGGCTGCCGGCGCGCCCCGATCGAGGTGCGCTGGGAGCTGGCCGACGACGAGCGTTTCGCGCTTGGACTGCGGCAGGGCCAGGTGCAGGCGCAGCCCGCAGCATGCCCACAGCGTGCATGTGGAGGTGAGCGGCCTGCCGAGCGGCCGCAGCTTCTTCTACCGCTTCATGGCGGGCGACGCGGTCAGCCCGGTCGGCCGCACGCGCACGGCGCCCGCCGCTGGACGCCGCGGTTTCCCGTCTGCGCATCGCGCTGGCCTCGTGTCAGCACTACGAGCAGGGCGAGTACGCCGCCCACCGCGAGATCGCCGGGCGCGATCTCGACCTGGTGCTGTTCGTCGGCGACTACATCTACGAATCGACCAACCCGCGCTACCGGCTTCGTCCGCACGAAGGGCCGGTTCCCGACCACGCTCGACGGCTACCGAGCCCGGCACGCCACCTACAAGCTCGACCCGCCCTGCAGGCCGCGCACGCCGCCCACCCGTGGGTGCTGACCTGGGACGACCACGAGGTCGAGAACGACTACGCCGGCGACCGCGAGTCCGCGCGCGCCACGCCTGAACAGTTCCTGCTTGCGGCGCGCGGCCGCCTACAAGGCCTACTTCGAGCACCTGCCCGTGGCGCCGGCATGGCGCCTGTCGGGTCGGCG
This sequence comes from uncultured beta proteobacterium, assembly GCA_963739925.1. Lineage (GTDB taxonomy): Bacteria > Pseudomonadota > Gammaproteobacteria > Burkholderiales > Burkholderiaceae_C > CAVUBY01. Next base: position 192,602 of record CAVUBY010000006.1, read on the forward strand.
ATGCGCATCCACGACCGCTATGTCTGGGGTCGGCTTGCCGAACTGTTGACCCTCGACAACCGGCAGTACCGCAGCCGTCAAGGCTGTGCCGCGGACGATCGCGCGGGCGGCCGGCTGCTGAACCAATGCGATGACTTCGCGGATGCGCGCCGCAGCGTCTTCGGCGACAGCGCAGGAGCGCTGGCTGGCCTCTGGACTGGCGCGCAGCGACCGGCAATGGAAGCTGCTCGGCCAGGGCACCCAGCTGGGCCCGAGCGGGCTGGACACGCCGCTGGGGCGACGGGTCTTCACCGACGGTTGGGAGGGCTACGGGCCGGCGCGCGAACGCCTGCTGCGGGCCATCGCCGAGCCCGGGGTCGGCAACGTCATCAACCTGGGGGGCGACGTGCACCGGCATCTGGCATCGCAACTGCGGCTTCGCCCCAACGACCCGTCATCGCCGATCGTGGCCAGCGAATTCGTCTGCAGCTCGATCACCAGCCGTGGCCTGCCCGAGTCGGCCACCGAAGTCATGCGCAGCGGCAATCCGGACCTGGTGCATGCCCGCAGCGACGAGCGCGGTTACGCCTTCATCGAGATCACGCCTGCGGCAGCGCGCTGCGACTTCCGGGCCACGCCGTTTCCGGCCCGACTCGACGTACCGTTGGTGAGCCAGGCGAAGTGTCTGGTGGAGGCGGGGCACGCCGGAGTCCACATGGCGTAGCGATGTGCTGAAGGATCGCGATGGATTGCTGCGGTACAGCATCGTGACATCGCGTAACGAAATGCACGGAAGGTACCCGTCTGTTCATTGCATCGGCGTTTCCTGAGGCCCGCACACTGAGATGATTCGGACACGGTGACACGTTGTTCACCACCGATTGGGCGGAGGGTCCCATGAGCAAGCGCTTCTCGACTTCGTGGTGGTCCTCGCTGGGCTTCGGCAAGCGAAGCGACGTCGTCGAGAACGACTTTGCCGACATGGGCACCGCCTTCGGGCTCGACGCCAGCATGGAGACGCTGCCCGCCACCCACGATGCCGGCGCCACAGACGGCGATGCCGGCCACCCCCTGACAGACGGGAGCGGCCGGCACCGGAATCGCTGAACCGGACGGGCGCAGGCCCGACCGGCTCGTCAGCCGCGGATCACTTCGGCAGCACGACGCTGTCGATGACGTGGATGACACCGTTGTCAGCCACGATGTCGGTCTTGGTGACCTTGGCTGCATCGACCGTCACGCCACCGGTGGTGCCGATCGTCAGTTCGGAGCCCTGCACGGTCTTGACCTTGCCGGCCTTCACGTCCTTGGCCATCACCTTGCCCGGCACGACGTGATAGGTCAGCACGGCCGTCAGCTTGGCCTTGTCCTTGAGCAGGGCATCCAGGTCGGCCTTCGGGATCTTGGCAAAGGCCTCATCCGTGGGCGCGAACACGGTGAACGGGCCCGGGCCCTTCAAGGTGTCGATCAGGCCGGCGGCCTGCAGCGCCGTGGCCAGGGTCTTGAAGCTGCCGGCAGCCACGGCGGTGTCGACGATGTCCTTGGCTTGCACCGACAGGGCAGCGAACGACAGGGCGGTCAGAGCGAGGATTTTCTTCATGGGTACTTCCTGGGTTGAGAAATGGATGGGTGCCGGAGCACCCGGGTTGGATCGACGGTTGAAACTCAGGGTCACGGCAGGATCACGTTGTTGATCACGTGAATCACGCCGTTGCTGGCGATCACGTCGGTGGCGAGCAGGGTGGCACTGCGGGCGCGCTGGTCGGTGATGCCCAGCGTGGTGCCGACGCTGAAGGTCTCGCCCTGGACCGTGGTCACAGCAGCCGGCTTGGGCAGGGCCACCACATCGGCCGCGCGCACGTTCCCGGCGACGGTGTGGTAGGTCAGGATGCCGGCCAGGTCGGGGCTCGCCAGCAGTTGGGCCTTGGTCAGGTTCAGTTCGCCCAGTGCCGAGGTGAAGGCAGCGTCGGTCGGCGCGAAGACCGTGAACGGTCCGGTGCCACTGAGCGTCGTCACCAGATTGGCAGCAACCACCGCTTCGACCAGCACCGAGAAGGTCGGGTTGGCCTGCGCCATCTGCACCACGTTCAGCACGCCCGGGGGCACCAGCACCTTGTCGATCACATGGATGACGCCGTTGCTGGCTGGGCACATTGGCGGAGGTCACCGTGGCTTCGTTGAGCACCTCGTCGGTGATCTTCACTCCGCCGGTGGTGCTGATCGCCAGCGTTGTCGGCGGCACCTTCGAAGCTGTAGATCGTGGCCTGCGTGGGACCGCCGGACTCCAGGTCAGAAGCCAGCTTGATCGACGGCAGCACGTGGTACTGCAGGATCTTCGCGAGCGTGGGGCCGTCCAGCGCGGTGACCATCGCGGTCGCGCTGGCAAAACCCAGGCGGGTGGCCAAAGCGGTGAAAGCCGCGTCGGTGGGCGCAAACACCGTCAGGTTGGCGTTGGCTGCGCTCAGCGCCGGCACCAGCCCAGCCTTGTCTGCCGCCGCCACCAGGGCGGTGAAGCCGCCTTGCGTGGCGACCTGAGCGATCGTGCCCGGGGGCGGTTCGTCATCGCCGCCACCGCAGGCGGCCACAGCGGCCAGTGCGGAAACGGCCAGGATCTTCTTGAGCCAATGAATCATTGCGTTTCTCCAGAAAGGGGTGACGCACGCTTGCGCGGGCTGCCAGGAAGAGGCCGTGATGGAGGTCACGAACTCGGGAGGCTGCAATGTAGACTGTTCAGTATCTCTTGTGAACTGTGTGGTTTTTCAGAAGACCTTTGGGTTGTACTTGGACTGGGCAGTACCCGACAAGGCGGCTGGGTTTAGAATCCTCGGATGGCCAAGGTCTCCTTCCGCGAACAGGTGCTGAAAGCGCGCGAAGAGGCGATCGTTTCGTCCGTCAACCGCCTGCTGGCCGAAAAGGGCTTCGACGTCATGACGGTGGACGAGGTCGCGGCCGATGTGGGTATCGCGAAGGCAAGCCTCTACAAGCACTTCACCTCGAAGGAAGCACTGGCCGCGGCGGCGATGGTGCGGGTGCTGGAACGGGCCCTGGACTTCCTGGCCACGCTCCAGGTCGATACCCAGGCGAGTCCGCTGGCCCAGCTGAAGTCGGTGGCGCGCTGGACCATGCAGGTGCAGCTGGCCGGAGAAATGCCTTCGCTGCCGTCTCAGAACTCGACGCTGCGCTCGGCCCTGATGACCGACAAGGTCTACCTGGACCGCCTGATGGAGGTCAGCGAGCGCCTCGGCACGTGGATCCGCGCGGCGCAGCAGCGCGGCGAACTTGACGCGGCGCTGCCGCCCGAGGTGATGCTCTACACGCTGTTCGCCCGGGCCTGCGACCCGGTGCTGGGCCTGCTCAAGCTGGCCGGCCAGTACAGCGACGAGCAGATCATCGAGATGCTGCTCAAGACCTGCTTCGACGGCCTGCGCGGCCGTTGAGCCACAGCGCTGGCCGCTGCGCCAGCTAGCGGATCAGCAGCACCGGCGTCTTGCAGTGCGCCAGCACCTTGGTGGTCACCGAACCCATGACGAGTGTGCCCAGCGTGCTGTGGCCGTGCGAGCCCATCACCAGCAGGTCGAACTTCTGCGCATCGGCCATCTTGGCGATGATCTCCGGCGCGTGGCCGACCTTGCCGACGTAGTCGGCGCTGATTCCCTGCTTCTTGAAGAAGGTGCGGATCGGCTTGAAGACGGCCTCGTTCGCATCGTCGTAGTACGACTTGAGCGCATCGCGGTCGATCACCGCCGCGGCGCGGCCTGGCACAGCCGCCACCGAGTGCAGCACGGTGTACTCGTGGTTCGCACCGAGCCACTCGTCGTGCGCGGCCAGGTAGGCGAGCATGCGCTTGGTGTAGGAGCTTCCATCGACAGCGAGGAGGATCTTCATCGGTTGGTTCTCGATCGAAAGGGTGAAAGACAGAAAAGTGTCCCACGCTCGCACCGACAAGCACTGATGCGGGTCAAGTCCTGCTGGGGCTGTCGTGGGCGCAGCGCAGGCATTGTGCGTCGCCTCAGACGCTCAGGCAAAGCAGCGGATCGTGGCCCTCGGCCTCGCCCTTGCGGGCGTGCCCTCGAGAATTGCAGACCACGCGGGTGACCCCTGCGGCATGCGGCACGGCATGGTCGTGCCGACAGTGCAGATGCCCGTGCAACCAGAGATCGGCGTACGGCAGCAGATCGTCGTCGGCGTTGCAGAAACTCGCCGTGCCGGGCTGCGCGCCGTAGCGCGGATCGGCACTGCGCAGGCTCGGCGCAAAGTGCGTGACCACCACGGTCGCATCCCACCCGGCGCGGGGCCGCTGGAGTTCCGACTGCAGCCAGGCCCGGCAGGCCAGCGCGTCCTCGCGCACCGCTTCCGGGCCGTACGGGCGGCCGTCGCGTGTGCTGCGCATGACGCGCATGTAGTAGCTGGCCGCGCGCATGGCCCGCTCGCGCTGGGCCGCGCCGTAGAGATCGAAGTCGCACCAGCGCGTCGTGCCGACGAAGCGAATGCGCCGGCCCTGGCGGTCCACGAGCACCTTGCTCTCGCACTCGAGCAGGGTGATGCCGAGTGCCGCGCAGTGCGAGCGCAAGGCCGGCCAGGCGGTCGTGAGGTCGCGGGCGTCGAACTCATGGTTGCCGGCAATCGCCAGCACCGGCACCGGCCAGCCGCGAAAGCGCTCCCACCCCGCCCAGCTGCTGTCGATGTCGCCAGCCAGCACCAGCAGCTCAGCGCCCGGCGCAGGGGCAGGATCGAAGGCCTCGGTCTCGAGGTGCAGGTCCGACAGCAGCTGCAGGATCATGGCGCGACGTCTTGGGCAGCGCGGCGCACCACCGGCATTCAGGTCGCTCCGTGGCAGTGCTTGTACTTCTTGCCGCTGCCGCAATGGCAGGGGTCGTTGCGGCCCAGCTTGGGCGTCTCGCGCTTGACGGTGTCCACCTTGTAGCGGCGCTCACGCGTCAGGTCGGCGAGGTCGGCCACGGTCACCACCAGGTCTTCCATCGCCTCGTCCAGCGTGTTCAGCGGGTGCTCACGGTCGAGCGTGGCGATGACTTCGCGCTCTTCGTCGGTCTGCGCTGGCAGGTGGCGATACAACCGCGCCAGTGCGAGGTCGATGGCGTCGTCGGGCATCTCCAGCAGGTCTGGAAACGACTGCACGGCGTGCTGGAAGCCCGCCACCCAGGGCATCAGTGCCTGCGACACCGGCATGAGGCTCGCTGCCGGCTCGTCCGGCCGGGGCGGGTTGTTCTCGTCGAGCTCGAGGATGAGCGGGTCGAACCAGCCGTCCTCGACCATGCTGCGGTTCAACGCGCCATGGCGACGCAGGATGAGTGAAGTGCAGCGCTCGCGCCAGGCGGGGTCGGTGTTCTCCGCCAGCGGCGTGGCATCGAAGTCGAACACATGGGGCAACCAGGCCCCGGGCTCCAGCGCCACCGGCTGCACCAGCACGCCGCACAGGAAACCGTCGAGCATCACCGCGTCGAGCGGCTCCAGCGGCTCGGGCGTGGCGGCCAGCAGTTCGTCGAGCTCGGCGAACTCGGCATCGGTGAGGTCCTGCGTTGGCGGGCGCAGGCTGGGAACGGAAGAGGATGCGGACATGGTGAACACCGGTAGCGAGCCCGATTGTCGCCGCTGGGCCCGGTGGCCTTGTGCGTCAGACCGAAAAGCGGCCGATCAGCCGGAAGCGCTCGCCCGGGTGGTAGAGGCGCGCCACCGAGGCCACCGCCCCTTGCGACACCGTGCGGCGCGACACCATCAGCAGGGCGCTGCCCGGCGCCACCTCCAGCAGCCTGGCCTGCTCCGGCGTGGCCAGCACGGCCTCGACCACCTGCTCGGCCTCGGTGAGCGGTGCGTGCTCGAACAGCACATGCGAGGGTGTGACGCGGGCGAGGTCGCGATCGAGCAGGTCGGGCACGAGGGTGGGATTCACGTGCCGATCCTCGAGCTGGATCGGCAGGCCGTTCTCCAGGTGCACCAGCTGCACATGGAACACCGCGGCGCCCTTGCGCAGGCGCATCGCCGCGGCCACCGGTGCGCTCGCCTTCTCGCGCACGGCGGTCACCACCCGCGTCAGGGGGGCATGGCCCCGCTCGGCGATCTCGTCGTGGATGTCGCGCACCTGCAGCAGGTTGGAGATCGGGTGCAGCTGCGCGACGTACGAGCCCGAGCCCTGGCGGCGTTCGATCAGGCCCTCGGCCTCGAGCTCGCGCAGCGCCCGGTGAACCGTCATGCGCGCGCAGCCGAACTGCTGCACCAGCTCGCGCTCGGAGGGCAGGCGCACGCCAGGCTCCCAGCCACCATCGGCGATGCGCTGGCGCAGCGATGCCTTGACGGTTTCGTAGGGGACCAGCGGCCGACGGGGAGCCGCGTTCGCAGGCGATGTCATCGTCCCATTCTAGACACGCGCGTGCTAAAGTTGTCTAGACCACTTTGCGCCGTTCGTCGGCACTCCGGCCATGTCCTCGACCCCGCACGTTCTCGTTCCCGGCGGCCTCGACCGCGCCTTGCTGCAAGCCGCCTCGGCGGGTGGTGCCCGATTCACCATCGCATCCCGCGCCAAGGCCGGCATCGCCGCCAGCGTGCGCACGGTGGCCGAGCTGGTGGCGCGGCACGCCCCGGTGTACGGCATCAACACCGGCTTCGGCAAGCTCGCGCAGACGCGCATCGCCGACGACCAACTGGCGCAACTGCAGAAGAACCTGGTGCTGTCGCACAGCGCGGGCGTGGGGCAGCCGCTGGCCGCGCCGGTGGTGCGCCTGATGCTGCTGCTCAAGGCCGCGAGCCTCACGCATGGCGTGTCGGCCGTGCGTCTGGAAGTGATCGAGGCTCTGCTCGCCCTGCTGTCCACCGATGTGCTGCCGGTGATCCCCGAGAAGGGCTCGGTCGGCGCGTCGGGTGACCTCGCGCCGCTGGCGCACCTGGCCGGCGTGCTGATCGGCGAGGGCGAGGCCTTCGTCGGCGGCCAGCGCATGCCCGCCATCCAGGCGCTGGCCCATGCCGGGCTCGCGCCGCTGCAGCTCGGACCCAAGGAGGGCCTGGCCCTCCTCAACGGCACGCAGGCCTCCACCGCGCTGGCGCTGCACGCGGCCCTGCGGCTGCAGCAGGTGTTCGACGCCGCGGTGGCGGTGGGTGCGATGACGGTGGACGCGGCCAAGGGCTCGGACACACCCTTCGACGACCGCATCCACGCGGTGCGCGGCCAGCCCGGCCAGCGCGAGGTGGCGGCGCGCTACCGGCGCTGGCTGCAGGGCAGCGCGCTGCGCGAATCGCACCTCGACTGCGACAAGGTCCAGGACCCCTACTGCCTGCGCTGCCAGCCCCAGGTGATGGGCGCCTGCCTCGACCAGATGGCGCACGCCTGGGACGTCCTGCTGCGCGAAGCCAACGGCGTGTCGGACAACCCGCTGGTGTTCGCCGACACCATGGAGGCGCTGTCGGGCGGCAACTTCCACGCCGAGCCGGTGGCCTTCGCGGCCGACAACCTGGCGCTGGTCATCGCCGAGATCGGCGCGTTGTCGGAGCGCCGCACCGCGATGCTGATGGACCCGGTGCTGTCCAACCTGCCGGCTTTTCTGGTCGAGCAAGGCGGGCTGAACTCCGGCTTCATGATCGCGCAGGTGACGGCGGCGGCGCTGGCCAGCGAGAACAAGTCGCTGGCCCACCCGGCCAGCGTGGACTCGATCCCCACCTCGGCCAACCAGGAAGACCATGTGTCGATGGCCACCTTTGCGGCGCGGCGACTGCACACCATGCTCGACAACACCGCCGGCATCGTTGCCATCGAGTGGCTGGCGGCGGCGCAGGGACTGGAGTTCCATCGCCCGCTGCGATCGTCGCCCGCGCTCGAGGCGCTGCATGCGCGCCTGCGCGCCCAGGTGCCCCGGCTCACCATCGACCGCCGCATGACGCCCGACATCGAAGCCGCCACGGCGCTGGTGATGGACGGCGCCGAGCTACCAGCCTAGCCCCGGAGATGTCCAACCGCTCACGACGGGCGTTGGCCCTCAGCGCTCCATCTGCGCGGCCTTGAGGCTCTCGGCGCGGATGTCTTCGGTGACGGCGGCCTTGAGCTGCGAGAAGCGCGGCGTGGTCTTGACGGTGTAGTGGCGCGGGTAGGGCAGATCGATGGCCAGCTCGTTCTTGATGCGGCCGGGCCGCGCGCTGAACACCACGCAGCGGTTGGCCATGAAGATGGCCTCGTCGACGTCGTGCGTCACAAACAGCACCGTCTTCTTGTGCAGCTCCCAGATCGACAGCAGCAGTTCCTGCATCAATGCGCGGGTCTGGTTGTCGAGCGCGCCGAAGGGCTCGTCGAGCAGCAGCACCTTGGGGTCGTTGGCCAGCGCGCGGGCGAGTGCCACGCGCTGCTGCATGCCGCCCGACAGTTGCTTGGGATAGTGCGCCTCGAAGCCGGTGAGACCCACCTCGCCGATGAAGCGCTGGGCGATCTCGGTCTGCTGCGCCAGCGGCATTCCTTTCTCGCGCAGGCCGAAGCAGATGTTCTCGCGCACCGTGAGCCAGGGGAACAGCGTGTAGCTCTGGAACACCATGCCGCGGTCGGCCCCGGGGCCGCGCACCGGCTGGCCGTCGAGAAGCACACGACCCTCGGTGGGTTCGTCCAGCCCGGCGACGATGCGCAGCAGCGTGGACTTGCCACAGCCCGATGGCCCGAGCACGGTGATGAAGTCGTTGTGCGCGATGTCCAGGCTCGTGGGCTGCAACGCGAGCGTGGGCGCCCCGCCGTTCACGCCCGGGAAGGTGCGGCCCACACCCTGGATGGAGAGTTGCTCATGGCATGGCGCTCATGGCATGACGCTCAAGGAACAGCCGCTCACAGCGCCGCCCAGCGGAACATCGCGCGGTTGGCGCGCTTGAAGGCCAGGTCGGACACCAACCCGATCACGCCAATGGTGATGATGCCGAAGATGATCTGGTCGGTGGCCAGCAGCGCCTGGCTGTCGGTGATCATGTGGCCGATGCCGTGCGAGGCGCCGATCAGCTCGGCCACGATCACATAGGTCCAGGCCCAGCCGAGCACGAGCCGCAGCGTCTCGGCGATCTGCGGTGCCGCCAGCGGGATCAGCACGCGGCGCACGATGCCCCAGTCGCTCGCGCCCAGGGTGTAGGCGGCCTCCACGAGATCGCGCCGGGTGGCGCCGACCTGCACCGCGATCATCAGCACCAGCTGGAAGAACGAACCGATGAAGATCAGCGAGAGCTTCTGCGCTTCGCCGATGCCGGCCCACAAGATGAGCAAGGGAATGAAGGCCGAGGCCGGCAGGTATCGCGCGAACGAGACGAAGGGCTCGAAGAAGGCTTCGACCGGCTTGTAAGCGCCCATCGCAACCCCCAGTGGCACGGCCAGCACCGCCGCCAGCACGAAGCCGCCCACCACGCGCCAGACGGTGTAGCCGATGTCGGTGGCGAAGCCTTGTTCGGTGAGCAGCGTCCAGCCCGAGCGCAGCATCGTCAGCGGGTCGGCGAGGAAGGTCTTGGAGACATACCCACCCAGCGTGGCGAAGGCCCACACCGCGAAGAACAGGACGAAGAAGAGGGTGCCCAGCGCGATGCGTCGCGCCGGCGACACCTCGCGCAGCGGCTTCAAGCGGTGGCCCGGTGGGTTCGGCGCTTCGTGACCCGCCTCACTTGATGAACGTGGTGTCCGCCAGCGCGTTCATGTCGGGCAACTGCTTGATGATGCCAATCTCGAGCAGCAGGTCGGCGGCCTCCTTGCTGAACTGCGCATGCTCGCCGGCGAAGAACTTCTGGTTGGCGGCGCGGTCCTGCCAGCGCAGGAAGGCAGCGCTCTTCTCGAAGGCCTCGCCGCTCTGCTTGACGTCGGCCCCCATGACCTCGAAGCTCTTCTTGGGATCGCTCTTGATCAGGTCGAGCGCGGCGAAGTAACTGTCGGCCAGGGCCTTGGCGGCCTTGGGGTTCTCCTTCAGGAACTTGGGCGTGCAGCCGAAGGTGTCCATCACCATCGGGTAGTCGAGCGTGGTGGCGATGATCTTGCCGGCCTCGGGCTTGGCGCGCACGGCCGAGAGGTAGGGCTCGTAGGTCATGGCCGCGTCGAGGTCGGCGGTGCCTGCAATGATGGCGTTGGCCGCGGGCTGGGGCTCGAGCGTGGCCACCTTCACGTCCTTGACCGACATGCCGTTCTTCTTGAGCATCCAGGCGAGCGCGAAGTAGGGCGAGGTGCCCGGGGCCGAGGCGGCGACGGTCTTGCCTTTCAGGTCGGTGATCTTGGCGATGCCGGGCTTGGTCACCATGCCGTCGGCGCCGTAGCTCTTGTCGAGCTGGAAGATCTGGGTGGTGGCGACCCCATTCGCATTCCAGACCACCCAGGTCTCGACGGTGGTCGCGGCACACTGGATGTCGCCCGAGGCGATGGCCAGGTGGCGGTCCTTCTGCGGGATCTTCTTGATGCTCACGTCCAGGCCGTTCTTCTTGAACAGGCCGGCCTCGTTGGCCAGGGTGAGCGGCGCGAAGCCCGTCCAGCCGGAGATGCCGATCGCGACCTTGGTTTCCTGCGCGAGGGCCGTCGATGTCGCGGTCGCGGTGGCCGCGAGTGCACCGGCCGCCAGCAGGGTGGAGAAGGGTCGCTTGAAGTCCATGGTTGCTCCTGGGAGTGGGTGCCGCGGCATCATGCAATCGGCGTGCCCGGCAGTCTACACTTGGGCACCCACTTGTCTAGACCACTTCGCCAAGGGTTGTCACGCATGGATTCGGACATCTTCGCACTCACGCGGGGCACTGCACCGTTGCTGGTGTCCTTTCCGCACGTGGGCACGCGCATCCCGGCAGCGCTCGAGCAGCGCATGACCCCGGCCGCGCCTGCAGCGCGCCGACGTCGACTGGCACCTGCCGCTGCTGTACGACTTCGCCCGCGAGCTGGGCGCCAGCCTGCTGGTGGCGCACCACGCGCGCCACGTGATCGACCTGAACCGCCCGCCCGAAGACGAGAGCCTCTATCCGGGCCAGGACGTGACCGGGCTGATCCCGATCGACACCTTTCGCAAGGAGCCGCTGTACCGGCCGGGGCAGCTGCCGGACGCCGCGGAAGTGCGCGAACGCGTGGCGGACTACTGGCATCCCTACCATGCGGCGCTGTCCAGCGAGCTCGAGCGCCTGCGCGCGCTGCATGGGCGGGTGGTGCTGTGGGACGCGCACTCCATCTGCAGCGTACTGCCGCGCTTCTTTGCCGGCAAGCTGCCCGACCTCAACCTGGGCACGGCCGAAGGACGGGCCTGTGCGCCGGCGCTGCAGGCGGCCGTCGAGGCGCAGATGCAGCAGCAGAGCGACTTCACCCACGTGAGCAACGCGCGCTTCAAGGGCGGGTACATCACGCGGCACTACGGCCGGCCAGAGCGCGGCATCCACGCGCTGCAGCTGGAGATCTGCCAGTCCACCTACATGGACGAGACCGCGCCCTTCGCCTACCGGCCCGACATCGCCGCGCGTCTGCAGCCGCTGCTACAGCGCATGTTGCGCGCCGTTCTGGATGCGCGCGCGTAGCGGGCTGGCGCCGATGGCGTAGCAGAGCTCGGCGGGCGACTCGGCGTTCCACAGGCACAGGTCGGCCACCTTGCCGAGTTCGATGCTGCCGTGGGTCGCATGCAGGCCAAGCGCGGCGGCCGCGTGGCGCGTGACACCCAGCAGGGCTTCCGCCGGTGTGAGCCTGAACAGGGTGCAGGCCATGTTGAGCATCAAGGGCAGGTGCGTGGTCGGGCTGGTGCCGGGATTGCAGTCGGTGGCCACCGCCATCGGCACGCCGTGGCGGCGCAGCAGGTCGATCGGTGGCAGGTGGGTTTCGCGCAGGAAGTAGTAGGCGCCCGGCAGCAGCACCGCCACCGTGCCGGCGCGCGCCATCGCGGCCACGCCGGCTTCATCGACGTGCTCCAGGTGATCGGCCGAGAGCGCGCCGAACTGTGCGGCCAGCGCCGCGCCGCCCTGGTTGGACAGCTGCTCGGCGTGCAGCTTGACCGGCAGGCCGTGCGCCCGCGCGGCTTCGAAGACCCGCTGCGTCTGGGCCGGCGTGAAGCCGATCACCTCGCAGAAGGCGTCCACCGCATCGGCCAGTCCCTGCCGTGCCGCCTCGGGCAGGATGTGCGCAACGATCAGCTCGATGTAGTCGTCGGCGCGGCCGGCGAACTCCGGCGGCAGCGCATGCGCGGCCAGCAACGTGGTGCGCACGGTCACGGGGTGGCGCAGGCCGAGCTCGCGCGCCACCTGCAGCGACTTGAGTTCGTCCTTCAGCGACAGCCCGTAGCCCGACTTGATCTCGACCGTGGTGACGCCATGCCGCATCAGCGACTGCAGGCGCTGCGCGGAGGCGGTCAGCAGCTCGGCCACCGAGGCCGAACGCGTGTGGGCCACGGTGGACGCGATGCCGCCACCGCCGCGGGCGATCTCTTCATAGCTGCGGCCTTGCAGGCGCCACTCGAACTCCTGCGCGCGGTGTCCGGCGTGCACGAGATGGGTGTGGCAGTCGATGAGGCCAGGGGTGAGCAGCGCGCCTTCGCCGTCGATCTCATGCCGGCTCTCCACCTTGGGATCGAGCTCGCGCCATCGGGCCGAAGCCGACGATGCGCCCGAGCGACACACCGAGATAGGCCAGCGGCGACACGGCGCACGCCGCATCGGTGCAGGTGACGATGCGGACGTTGCGAACCAGCAGGTCGAGGAAGGGTGCCATGGCTCAACCGCTGGCCAGCAGTTGCCGGCGCGCGGCGACGAAATTCTCGCAAGCCTGCTCGGCCTGCGGATGAATGCCCGCATGCACCACGCGGTGACCGGCCACCCAGACCTCGCACACCGTCGCCCGCGTTCGCGGCGCGAAGACCGCTGTGGCGAGTCTTTCGGCCGGGGTGAGGCCTGCGTGGACCCCATCGGTGGCGAGCACGACGAAGTCGGCGCGGCCGCCCACGCTGAGGCCGGCCGCGCCGTGCGGGCCGCGTTCGCCGCCACGCGCTCGCTCACCACCGTCGCTCGCCGCCAGCCACATCGCGTCGGCCACCTGCGGGTGTGCGGCATCGGCCAGCACGTTGCGACGCTGCTGGCGCAGGCGCTGGCCGTACTCGAGCAGGCGCAGCTCCTCGAAGGCATCAACGCTCGCGTGGCTGTCGGAACCGACGCCCCAGTGGCCGCCGTGCGCCATGAAGGCGGGCAGGTTGAACAGGCCATCACCGAGGTTGGCTTCGGTGGTGGGGCACAGGCCGACCGTTGCGCCGGCCGCCGCGAGGCGGCGCACTTCGTCGGCATCCAGATGGGTGGCGTGCACCAGGCACCAACGCGCATCGACCTCGGCATGGTCGAGCAACCATTGCACCGGGCGTGCGCCGCTCCAGGCGAGACAGTCGGTCACCTCCTGCTGCTGCTCGGCCACGTGGATGTGCACGGGTGCGAGCGGATCCATCGCGTGCAGACCCTGCAGCAGCGCGGCCAGGGCCTCTGGTCCGACGGCACGCAGCGAGTGCGGCGCCACGCCGACCGGCACACGATCCGCGCGCAACCGTTCCACCAGGCGCAGCACACCGTCGACGCTGTGCACGAAGCGCCGTTGCTGGGGCGACGTCGGTGCCGCGCCGAAGCCACCGTGCTGGTAGAGCACCGGCAGCAGCGTGAGGCCGATGCCGGCGCGGCGTGCCGCGGCGACCAGGCGCAGCGACATCTCCGCCGGGTCGGCATAGGGCTGGCCGCTGACATCGTGGTGCAGGTAGTGGAACTCGCACACCGAGGTGTAGCCGGCCAGCAGCATCTCGATGTAGAGCTGGGTGGCGATGTGCTCGAGCTGCTCGGGCGACACCGCCAGCGCCACGCGGTACATGCGCTCGCGCCAGCTCCAGAAGTTGTCGCCGGTGACCGTGGATTCGCCCGCACTGCGCAGCTCGGTGAGGCCGGCAAAGGCGCGCTGGAAGGCGTGCGAATGCAGGTTGGGCAGGCCCGGCAGCAACGGTCCCGGCGCTTGCGGCTCCCCGGAAGCGGGCAACGCGGCGGTCTGCACCTTGGTCAGCGTGCCCTGCGCGTTCCAGTGCAGCCGCACGTTCTCGGCCCAGCCTTGCGGCAGCAGAGCGTGCGGCGCGAACAGACTCGACGCGGTGGCGTCTCCGGGCGATGGCATTCATGGCGAGCGATGCTGACACAGCCGCACGGCGATCAGGCAGGCAGCCTCCGGGCTCTGCGCCTCGAGAGCGGGGACACTATCGGGTGCCGGGCGCACGTGGAGAGCGCCCACGGGCTGACGCCACAGAACACCCTGCGCTGGCCGCAACGGCTGCCCTGCGCACGCTGAGATCGTCCACACACCGCGCACGCACAGCAGCAACAGCGCATCGGCCGGCGCCAGAACCGTGTCCGTCGTGACCGCCTGTGCCTTGGCACTGCAACGGCCGCGGCGTGTCATCACGTTGAAATCGCTGCAGGCACCATCGAGCAGCGTCGCCTCGATCGCAGCTTCGCCGTCGAAGCTGAACGGTGCCGCCACGGTGTCGAGCCGATGGTCCAGCCTGCCATCGTCAGAACGCAGGCGCATGCCGGCACCGCGCAGCAAGGCGATCGTGCGATCGATGCCGGCATAGGCCGAGAACGCTCCGTTCACGGCCACTTCGGCCACGCTGATGCGCCAGTCGAAGTCGTCGAGCGTGGCACCGCGCGGGCTGCTGGCGATCTCGCGGGTGAGACCCGCACCGTTCTTCCACGGCCGCGCGGGGAGTTGCGTCCAGTCGAACCGCTCTGCGGGTGCGAGCTCCGGCGGCGCAGACCCGAGCGGTGCGGGCCTGCCCATCACGATCGCAGCATCGGCAGGTTCAGGCCTTGTTCGCGCGCCGTGCGCGCCGCCAGCTCATAGCCCGCATCGGCATGGCGCATCACGCCACTGCCGCTGTCGTTGACGAGCACGCGCGCCAGGCGCTTGGCAGCGGCCTCGGTGCCATCGGCCACGATCACCATGCCCGAGTGCTGCGAGTAGCCCATGCCCACGCCGCCGCCATGGTGCAGCGACACCCAGGTCGCGCCGCCCGAGGCGTTGAGCAAGGCATTGAGCAGCGGCCAGTCGGACACCGCGTCCGTGCCGTCCATCATCGACTCGGTCTCGCGGTTGGGGCTGGCCACCGATCCGGTGTCCAGGTGGTCGCGGCCGATGACGATGGGCGCCTTGAGCTCGCCGGTGCGGACCATCTCGTTGAACGCCAGGCCGGCCAGATGGCGCTCGCCCAGGGCCAGCCAGCAGATGCGCGCCGGCAGGCCCTGGAAGGCGATGCGCTCGCCCGCCATGTCGAGCCAGCGGTGCACATGGGTGTTGTTGGGGAAGAGCTGCTTGATCTTGGCGTCGGTCTTGCGGATGTCTTCCGGATCGCCCGACAGCGCCACCCAGCGAAACGGGCCCTTGCCTTCGCAGAACAGCGGGCGGATGTAGGCCGGCACGAAGCCGGGGAAGTCGAACGCGTTCTTCACGCCCTGGTCGTGCGCGACCTGCCGGATGTTGTTGCCGTAGTCGACGGTGGGCACGCCCATCGCGTGGAAGTCGAGCATGGCGCGCACGTGCGCGGCACAGGACTCGGCCGCCGCCTGCTGCAGGCGGGCGTGCTGCGCGCCGTCGGCCTGCGCGGCGCGCCATTGCGCCACGCTCCAGCCCAGCGGCAGGTAGCCGTTGATCAGGTCGTGCGCCGAGGTCTGGTCGGTCACCAGGTCGGGCTTCGGGCCGCCGGCACGCGCGCGCCTCACGAGCTCGGGCAGGATCTCGGCCGCATTGCCCAGCAGCCCGATGGACACCGCTTCGCCTCGCGCCGTGTGGTGTTGCACCAGCGCGAGCGCGTCGTCCAGGTCGCGGGCCTGCTTGTCGAGGTAGCGGGTGCGCAGGCGGAAATCGATGCTCGTTTGCTGGCACTCGATGTTCAGCGACACCGCACCTGCAAAGGTGGCGGCCAGCGGCTGGGCGCCGCCCATGCCGCCCAGGCCGGCGGTGAGGATCCAGCGTCCGGCGAGGCTGCCGCCGTAGTGCTGGCGTGCTGCTTCGGCGAAGGTCTCGTAGGTGCCCTGCACGATGCCCTGGGTGCCGATGTAGATCCACGAACCTGCGGTCATCTGGCCGTACATGAACAGGCCTTGTCGGTCGAGCTCGTGGAAGTGCTCCCAGGTCGCCCACTTGGGCACGAGGTTGGAGTTGGCCAGCAGCACCCGCGGCGCGTCAGGATGGGTCTTGAACACGCCAACCGGCTTGCCCGACTGGATCAGCAGCGACTCGTCGTCTCCGAGCACCTTCAGGCACTCGAGGATCCTGTCGAAGCAGGCCCAGTTGCGCGCGGCGCGGCCGATGCCACCGTAGACCACGAGATCCTCCGGGCGCTCGGCCACGTCCGGATCGAGGTTGTTCTGCAGCATGCGGAACGCAGCCTCGGTGAGCCAGGACTTGCAGCTGAGCTGGCTGCCACGCGGTGCGCGCACGACGCGCCCCGGGGCATGGCGTGCCGCCTCGGCAGCTGCGTGGGCCGCAGCCTCGGCGACAGGGCGGGTATCGGCGGGTGAGTTCATGGCGGGCCTCGAGCGATGGAAAGCGCCGGGCGATGTCGGCGCAGGCAGTTTGCCAAGTGGTCTAGACCACTTGGCGGAGCATGCAAGAACTGGCCGCGGGCGTCAAGCCGTGGCCGCGAGGCCCACTTCGGCGAAGCGGTCGAGCAGCCAGTGGTGGGCCGCAGACCGGTCATGGCGCACGTGCCACAGAGCATCGACGAAGACTGCGCCGGGTTCCACGGGCAGCTCGCGAAGCGTCAGGCGGGCTTCCAGTCCCGTCACCGAGACGAAGCCCTCGGGCAGGACCGTCAAGAGGTCCGATGTGGCCGCCACCTGCGCCGCGGTGTAGAACTGGTTCACCGTCAATGCGATGCGCCGGCTGCGCTGCAGGCCGGCCAGCGCCTGGTCCACGAATCCATGGGCGCGGCCGGAAAAGCTCACGAGCACATGGCTGGCCTGGCAGAAGGCATCGAGCGTGAGCGGCCCCTCGGCCAAAGGGTGATCGCGCCGCATGGCGCACACGTAGCGGCCTTCGGCCAGGCGCCGGTGCCGCAGCGGCGCGAGCTTTCCCTGGGACACCAGCGACGCGACCGACTCGGGAAAGTGGCCGAGCGCAAAGTCCACGTCCCCCTGGGACAGCAAAGGACGAGGGTCGCGGTCGATCAGCGGCCTGACCTCGATCTGCGCGCGAGCACCCAGGGCTTCGAACCGCGACATGAGCGGCGGCAGCAGCAACAAGGCCACCGCATCGACCATGGTCAGGCGGAACACCCGCCCGTCGGCGGTGGGATCGTGGGCGCCTGGCTCCAGCGCCTGCCGCAATTGGCCCAGCGCCGCGCGGACCTGAGGCCACAGGGCCTCGCCGAACGGCGTGGGTGCGACGCCCCGAGGCGCTCTTGTGAGCAAGTCCTCACCTACAGCGTCCCTCAAGCGTTTCAGCGCATTGCTGACCGCGGGCTGGGTAATGGACAAGCGCTCGGCCGCCCGCGTGATGTTGCCTTCGACCATCACAGTGTCGAAGACCCGCAGCAGATTCAGGTCGAGCGTGCGGAAGTTCACGGACGTGTATAGCATATTCATAGTGAATGATCAGTATTCACAACATTCACGACATGGCATTAGTAGTTTCCCTATACTGCGCTGCAACATCACTTCCGATGTCTAGGAGAAGTTCTCATGACCAGCCACTCTTTGCCTTCACAGTCGTTTCGCCCGCCGCACCGCTGGGCCTGGGCAACGCGCTGCGCCGCATGGCCGTCGGCACCGTTCGCTTCAGCGTCGCCCTGCTCGACGCCCTGCGCCGCCCCACCCGCGCCCACCATCGCCTGAGCCTGATCGAAGAAGCCAACGAGGTGCGCGAAATGGCCGCTGCCTATCGCAAGACCGATCCCGGCTTCGCAGCCGACCTGATGTCCGCTGCCGACCGGCACGAAACCGCAGGCCAGGCCTGAGCTCTCGACCGCGCCGCTTGCCGGCCCGGTCATCCACTTGATTGCAGGTCTCTCGATGAACACCCATACCGCCGCCCTGAACCCGACGACGTCCCTGACCGATGAGGTTCTGGCCTTCGTGGGAACTGCCGGCCAGCACCTCGCCACGGCTGATCCGCATGCCTGCGCCTGGCGTGCCCGAAACCACTGCCGCGCTGCTGCGTCTTGCGGCCAGCTACGAATCCACCCAGCCGAGCTACGCCGCCGATCTGCGCGCGGCGGCCGCCATGCAGGAGCGCGGCGACGGTCCCCGTCGCTGAGCCCACGTGCACACCAAGGAGTTGACGATGACGACCTATGCGAACGCACCTTCCAGCGTTGCACACGCCGCAGGCGACCGAGCCTGGGCGTGGCTGAGGCGCTCCGGAAGCGCGTTCTGGAATTTCATGCTCGAGCTCGGAGAGCGTCGTGCAGGCGCCGAAATGCGCCGCTTGGCCCGCTCCTACGAGTTGAGTCAACCCGAACTGGCGGCACAGTTGCGAGACTGCGCACGCGAGACCGAGCGCCGCGCCTGACCGGCGCCGGCGGGGGGCGGCAGGTCAGGCCGCCAGGCGGGCCTCGATCTTCTGCTTGGTGTCGCGCAGGGCCACCGGCAGGTGATGAGCGAGCTGCGCGAACAGTTCGTCGTGGAGCGACATCTCGGCCTTCCACTCGGCCGCGTCGATCCGGGTCACCTGGTCGAACTGCGCACGGGTGAAGTCCAGACCGGACCAGTCGAGATCGCCGTACTGCGGCGACACGCCGAAGACATGCTCCTGGCCTCGCCCACGGCCTTCGACGCGCTCGACCATCCACTGCAACACGCGCATGTTCTCGCCGTAGCCGGGCCAGACGAACTTGCCGTCGGCGCCTTTGCGGAACCAGTTGACGCAGTAGATCTTGGGCAGCTTGGAACCACCCGCCTGCAGCTTGGCACCCAGGTCCAGCCAATGCTGGAAGTAGTCGCTCATGTTGTAGCCGGTGAAGGGCAGCATGGCGAACGGGTCACGCCGCACGACACCCTGCGCACCCGCCGCAGCGGCGGTGGTTTCCGACCCCATGGTGGCCGCCATGTAGACGCCCTCGGTCCAGTCACGCGCCTCGGTCACCAGCGGTACGGTCGTCGAGCGGCGGCCGCCGAAGATGAAGGCGTCGATGGCCACGCCGCCGGGTTGTCCCACTCGGCGTCGAGCGCAGGGTTGTTGACCGCGGCAACGGTGAAGCGGGCGTTCGGGTGCGCGGCCTTGGCGCCGGTTTCCTTGGCCAGCGCCGGCGTCCAGTCCTTGCCCTGCCAGTCGATCAGGTGCGCGGGCGGGCGTGTCGGTCATGCCTTCCCACCACACATCGCCGTCGTCGGTCAGCGCCACGTTCGTGAAGATCACGTCGCGCTTCAGGCTGGCCATGCAGTTGAAGTTGGTCTTGTCGTTGGTGCCCGGCGCAACGCCGAAATAGCCAGCCTCCGGGTTGATCGCATAGAGGCGACCGTCCGCACCCGGCTTGATCCAGGCGATGTCGTCACCGATCGTGGTGACCTTCCAGCCGTTCAGGCCGGCCGGCGGGATCAGCATGGCGAAGTTGGTCTTGCCACAGGCGCTGGGGAAAGCGGCGGCGACGTGGTGCTTCTTGCCCTCGGGCGAGGTCACGCCCAGCACCAGCATGTGCTCGGCCAGCCAGCCCTGCTCACGGCCCATGGTCGAGGCGATGCGCAGCGCAAAGCACTTCTTGCCCAGCAGCGCATTGCCGCCGTAGCCCTGAGCCATAGCTCCAGATTTCCTGCGGTCTCGGGGTAGTGGACGATGTACTTCGTCTTGTTGCATGGCCAGGCGACGTCCTTCTGGCCCGGCTGCAGCGGCGCGCCCGACGGTGTGCATGCAGGGCACGAAATGACCGTCGCTGCCGAGCACTCGAGCACCTGCGCGACCCATGCGGGTCATGATCTTCATGTTGACGGCCACGTAGGGGCTGTCGGACAGCTCGACGCCGATGTGCGCGATCGGCGAGCCGATCGGGCCCATGCTGAACGGCACGACATACATCGTGCGGCCGCGCATCGCGCCGCGGAACAGGGCCTGCTCACCGGTTTGCAGCAGCGCGCGCATCTCGGCCGGGCGCCATCCAGTTGTTGGTCGGGCCGGCGTCTTCCTTGCGCTGCGAGCAGATGAAGGTGCGGTCCTCGACGCGTGCCACGTCGCTGGGGTCGCTGCACGCGAGGTAGCTGTTCGGGCGCAGTGCGGGGTTGAGGCGCTTCATGGTGCCGGCGGTCCACCAGCTGGCGCACAGAGACGGTCGTACTCGGCCGCGCTGCCGTCGCACCAGTACACCTCCTGGGCTTCGGTGAGCGCCGCCATTTCGGCGACCCACTCGACGCAGGCGGGCGTGGCGCACATAGGCGGGAGCGTTCAGGCGCAGGCCTTCCATCACCGGACGGTTCATCATGGTTCCAATCGTCAAAGTCAAAAAAGCGGGATTGGGCAAGCCGACCAGAGCCGTGGACGGGCTGCGGAGAGCTTGCCCAATGCCGCTGTCGCGCAGGTCGCTGGCGGGTGGTTGGCGACCGGTTTCATGTGCTGCGCCTGATCGAGGCCGCACGCACTGCGAAAGCCCCTGCGAAGCGATTGTCGAATCCAGTGTAATTGCCGCCGTAACCACCGATGTCCGGGGGGTCATGCGTATCCGGAATACTTTGATGCATGACAGATTTCACCAACCGCGGCACGACGTGAACAGGCTTCAGTTTCGCAACGGAAGCGACCGCAATAATTCCGCGGATGACGCAACGCCGATCGCTGCTGATCGCCGGCACTGCCACCTGTCTGGCGGTGCCGATGGCATGGGCGCAGCAGAAGCGCTCGCTGAAGGATCCGCTGCGGCTGGGGGTCGATGTCGCCCTGGTCGAGTCGGGCCTGGCGGTCGGCACTGCAGCGAGCGTTCGGTCGCGACACGGGCATCGCGGTGCAGGTGGTGCCGGGCACCGCGCTGCCGTTGCTGGAGGCGCTGGAGCGTGGCGAGTTCGACGCGGCGTTGACCAACGCCCCCGAGTCGAAGCTGAAGCTCGACAAACAAGGGCTGGTGCACGACCGGCGTGCCATCGCCGAGGCGCGGGCTGGTGCTGGTCGGACCCGGCACCCAACCGCAAGCAGCCCGATCCCGCCGGCGTCGCGGGCCTGCGCGACATCGCCGAGGCGCTGCGCAAGTTCCGCGATGCTGCGCTGGCAGCGCCGGGCACCGTCGCCTTCCTGTCGCCGGGCGACGGTCCGGGCTGCATGCGGCCGAGCAGGCGCTGTGGCGGGCGGCCAAGGTGGCGCCCGGCGGCGCCCTGGTACAGCAGCCGTTGCCGGCCGCCGCCGCTCGCGGCGCAGGCCGGGCCACAGGCGCCTATGCGCTGGTGGAGCGGGGTGCCTGGTCCGCTCAGGCGGGCACTCCTCTGGCCGTGCTCGTGGACGGCGACCCGCTTCTGGCGTTGCCGGTGCATGTGATGCGCTCGTTCCGCGTCAATCACCCGGCGGGCAAGATCTTCGTCGCCTGGATCACCGGGCCCAAGGGCCGCGCGCGTCGTGGCCGGCGCAGCGCGGCTACCGCGCACCGGCCTGAGAGGCCTGACATGACCGTGCGATTGCTGAGCGTCAACCGCGCCAGCGCGCGGCCGGTCGAGATCAAGGGGCGGCAGGTCATGACCGCCATCGGCAAGCGCCACCGTGGAGCGCGTGACGGTGAGCGCGCTGGGCCTGGAGGGCGACGAGCAGGCCGACCTGTCGGTGCACGGCGGCCTGTCGCAAGGCGGTGTACGCCTACCCGAGCGAGCACTACCCGTTCTGGCAGACGGTGCGCGCTCAGGCGCGCGTGTCGCCGTGGGACGAGGCGCTGCCGCCCGGGGCGATGGGCGAGAACCTCACGCTGCACGGGCCTGCTGGAGAACACAGGTCTGGATCGGCGATGTGCTGCGCTTTCCCGATTGCGAACTGGCCGTCAGCGAGCCGCGCTTTCCCTGCTTCAAGTTCAACGCCGCGATGGGCTTCGAGCAGGCCGCCAAGCTGATGGCCGCCAACGCCTGGTGTGGCTTCTACCTGGCGGTGCGGGTGGCCGGCACGCCTGCAGGCGGGCGAGCGCTTCGAGCTGATTCCCGGGCCGCGCGAAGTGGGCATCACGGAACTGTTTCGCGCACGCGTGGCCGCACCGCGACGCTGAGCCCGGTCGTGCGTCGCGGTCGGCGCGCCGTGACGTCGCCGCACGCCCGTGCAGGCGCATTCGCGCGCAGAATCCGCGCAGGGGCGCGGCACCGGCCGCTCGATCATCGACCAGGAGACACCATGGGCATCATCAGTTTCTTCAAGGAAGCCGGCGAAAAACTGTTCGGCACAAGGACGCCGAAGCGGCCGCCGCAGCAGGCCCAGGCCGCCCCGGACAACGCCGCACTGCAGGCCCAGGCGGCGCAGGCCAACCAAGCCGCCGCCGAGCGCGATCGTGACCTACATCGGCACCCAGAACCTCAACGCCGACGGCTTGAGCGTCGAGTTCGACGGCGCGAGCGGCAGCGTCACCGTGTCGGGCGTGGCGGCCGACCAGGCCACCAAGGAAAAAATCGTGCTGTGCTGCGGCAACGTCACCGGCGTGGGCCAGGTCAACGACCTGCTGACGGTGAGCGAGCCGGCCGACGAATCGCGTACTACACCGTGGTGCGCGGCGACACCCTGTCGGCCATCGCCAAGAAGCACTACGGCAATGCCAACGCCTACCCGAAGATCTTCGAGGCGAACAAGCCGATGCTGACGCACCCGGACAAGATCTATCCGGGCCAGCTGCTGCGCATTCCGCCGGCCTGATCGTCTGTGCCGCGACCCCGGTGCCATCGCACCGCGGGTCGCCGGGCCGCGGTGCGACAGGCCGAACGCTTACAGTGCGTGCTCTGCCTTCCTGGTCGCCCGCCGCCCATGCTCGCCTACCGCCACGCCTTTCACGCGGGCAACCACGCCGACGTGCTCAAGCACACGGTGCTCACCTGGTGCTGCGCTACATGAACGGCAAGGACAAGCCCTACCGCGCTGGTCGACACCCACGCCGGCGCGGGCGGCTACTCGCTGGAAGGCCGGTACGCCCAGAAGAAGGGCGAGTTCGAGCAAGGCATCGCGCGGCTGTGGGCGCGCGACGACCTGCCCGCGCCGGTGGCCGACTACGTCGAGCGCTGGTGCGCGCAGTTCAATCCGGACGGGCGGCTCGAGCAGTACCCCGGCTCGCCCGCGTTCGCGCAGATGCTGCTGCGCCCGCAGGACCAGCTGCGCCTGTTCGAGCTGCACCCGACCGACCACCGCATCCTCGCGTCCTACCTGGGCACGACGTGCAGGGCGCCGAGGTGACGACAGCCGACGGCTTCGAGGGCCTGAAGGGCCAGGTGCCGCCGTCCACCCGCCGCGGCCGTGGTGCTTGATGGACCCGAGCTACGAAGGCCAGGGCGACTACGGCCGAGTGGTCGCCTCGCTGCGCGAAGCGCTGCCGCGATTCGCCGAAGGCGTCTACATGGTCTGGTACCCGCAGGTGCAGCAAGCTCGAGGCCGCCCAGCTGCCGCGACGGCTTGAAGCCCTGGCGCCCGAAGGGCTGGCTGCACGCCGAGCTGACGGTGCAGCAGCCCGACTCGCAGGGCTTCGGCCTGGCCGGCAGCGGCGTGTTCGTCATCAACCCGCCCTACACCCTGCACGACCAGCTGGCCACGCGTGCTGCCCTACCTGGTCAAGGTGCTGGGCCAGTACGACGGGGCGAACTATCTGCTCGAGCAACGCCCCAGCTGAGCAGGTGCCTACTTCGCCGGAGGCGACGCGCGCATCTTGCGCAACTGCTCCATCCAGGCGCTCCAGTCCTGCGGTCCGCTCTCGAAGCGCTTCTTGAGGTTGTTGAGCACCGAAACCCAGGCGCGGTCGAAGTAAGCGTACGCCTGGTCCCACTCCCCGCCGTCGCCCCAGCCGGTGTGGTGCAGCGTCACGCGGGTCGAGGATGCGTCGATCGGGGCCAGCCGCACGACGACAAAGGTGCGCTGGGCACGCGCCTGCGGCAGGTGGGGAGGTGCATTCCAGTCGAAACTGAGCATGCGTGGTCGCTGCAGCGCCAGGAATCGCATGTCGTCCGCCCCCTTGCTCCCGGCCGGCGCGGTCGGGTCGAAGTGGATGTGGAACGCACCGCCGACGCGGGCATCGATCTCGGCTTCCGGTGCGAAGAACGATTCGATGCCGGCGCGGGTGGTCCAGGCATCCCACACCGCTTCGATCGGCGCTGCAACGACGATCTCGCGAGCGATGGCTCGCTCCTGCGCAAGCCCTGGCAGCATCGCACTGGCGAGACACACGCCCAACCACAGTCGAAGCAGCAGCATCTCGTATCCCTTCAGGTTCGCACCGAAGGGCTGAAGGTGTCACCATCGACTGGCAACGTCAAGGGCATTCGCTGCCAGGGCGGAGCACCTTGCTCAGCCCTGAGATGCGACAGACTTGGTCGCAGAACCCAGGGCATGCTTCTTGATGCACACAGCGCCAGCGCTCCTGCGCACTCTGTCTCCCCGGGTTTCCATGAAACAGTTGCAACACCTCGGCGCGGTCTTGACGGTTTTGGTCGGCTCGCTGCTTTCCAGCGGCTGCACCACGACGATGGTGGTCATGCACATGTACGACCGCGTCACCGAGGGAGACCCTGCACCCTGCATCAAGCTCAACGGCGTGCAGCGCGCCCTCCAGGAGCGCTGCAGTCCGTACGTGGCCGGAAGCTTCACGGCGCAGGAGGTCGTAAAATTCATCCGGCGAAGCTTCGCCGCTCACCAGGTGTTCCCCCAGGCCCCAAATGGAGTTGATCTTGAGCAGGTTCGAGTCGGGGCGGGAGGGATCCACCGTATAGAGCACGCCGCTGGCCCGGGAGTCGATCATGACGATCCCGGCCACGCACATGTGGGTGTCCCGGTCCTCCAACCCGTAGCGCAGCCGGTAGGAGATGGCCCGGGGAGAATACTTGCTGGCCAGCACCGCCTTGTACGCTTCCAGGAGGTTGTCCCGGGTGACGTTCAGTTCGGTGGCGTACTGCCCGGCAAAGGAGGCCTCGGTGTCTTCCCCCACGGCGCTGCTGCGCATGGCCAGGCGCACCTGCGGGTGCGTCTTGGCTTCCAACTCCTGGTAAGCCTTCAAAATCTCCCCTGCCAGGGCGGCCGGGACCTGCGCCTGAAGAATCATGTCCTGGATGGCCTGGCTCTTTTCTTCCAGGTCCTCCAGGTTATCGGGGGAGAGCCCGTCCAAAAGCTCCTCCACGGGCCTGGCCAGGCCGGTCTCCTGGAGAAAGAGCTCCAGGGCCCCGGCCGTGATCACGAAACCCGGGGGGATGGGCGCATCCAGATATTTATGGATGATGGCCAGATTGGTGGCCTTGCTGCCGGCGACTTTCACCATGTCCGGGCTCAGGGCCTCCAGGGGGAGCACCAGTTCCCCCACCGGCGGGGGAGGCTCGGAGGCAAAAATGGGCGCAATGTCCTGGGCGATGCGGTCAGAGACCCGGGAGAGTTCTTCGTACTTCCCCGGCGCCAAGCCGTTCAGGGCCTCCACCAGGTTGCCGGTGGCCGCCGCCAGCTTGCCGTATTGAGTCTCCACCCCGGCCATGGTGAAGGGGCCACTCCCATAATAGAGCTGCTCCAACTCCGAGATGATCCCCAGCGCGGCCCGGTTGTTGGTGAGAAACTCCATGAAATGGTTGTATTTTTTCGCAATCTCCCCTTCATCGGTAACCAGGAAGTGGCAGACTTGCTTTCTCGAAAACAGATCCCGGATGGCCATGGCGTTCCTCTCTTTTCGGCTTTTTTCTCAGAGAGGGGTGTGAGCCCCTCTCTCGTTCTATGGCTTCACCACCGTCAGGTCATCGAAGGCGGTGACGCTGTCGGCCTTGGTCCAGAGGCCGACTTTGCCCTTCGTGTACGTGGCGTCATGGACGTCGATGAGCTTTTGGCCATCAAAATAGCAAACAATGTGGTCGCCCCGGGCCACCACCCGCAGGGTGTGCCACTGGCCGGAAGTCACCTTGCACCTCGGCTCCGGCAAATTGTTTCCGGCGGCCATTCACCATCTTGTAGAGCCGGACATTGTTCTCCAGGGCGTTGGCCCGGACGACGTAGTAGCTCTGGGGATCGCGGAACCGAAACACCAGCCCGATCCCCTGGTCCCCCTTGCCGGAGATGGCCTTGCCTTTGACGCTCACATCCACGTCGGCGTAATCTTCCTTATCGGCAATGAGCACCGGAAAGCGGTTGTCCGTGTCGTCGGCGTCGGTCTGCACCACCACCTGCTTGCCGCTGGGGGCGTCGGCCATCTCCTGGACCACCCATTTCCCGGCCGGCCCGTCGCCGGTGGCATAGGACGTAAATCCCGCCGGCGTTTGGCCGACGGTATCTTGGTCAAAATTAAACTTGACTGCTCTTGGTGCGGAACTGCTCTTGCCATCCTGGGCGATAGCCGCTCCCAGGCCCATTACCAGTAATAATAGGCACGCAGCCAGGCAGAGCAAGTTCTGGGGCTTTAAGGCCTTCAATCTTGATTTCATGATTTTTCCTCCTGCACTTTTTGCCGGCAATAGGCATAGAGCGCGTCGTAGACGATGAATTCCTTCTCCAGGACCTCGTGGTCATCTTTAAGGCCCAGGTAGCGGAAACCCTCGGCGATGGCCTCCAGCCCAGGCGCCTCCGGACGGCCAAACAGGTCTTGCTTCACGTCGGCGCCATGGACGATCTTCGCCAGCAGATGGACCGCCGGATCTATCGATCTTGTATTTGGCCACCAGGGCCTCAAAACTGCATTTGCCCCCATGGTGACCCAGTTCGACCCCAGGCACATCAAAGGGGATGGCCCCTTCATGGTCGGCTACCTCCAGCACCTTATCCCTGGGGACGAACAGGAACTCCGCCTGCGGGTCGATAAACTTCTTTATGAGCCAGGGACAGGCCACCCGGTCCACCTTGACCCGTTCACGGGTTATCCATTTCATTTTGACGCACCTCTCTTAAACAATCTTTGGCACTTCTTTCGGCTCAACGTGGCCTTCATGGGTCACCGTGAGCAGAAAAACCGGGATGGACGCCAGGAAGACGGCCCCCATGATCCAAAAGGCCGGGAGGTAATCCATCCGGGCCAGGAGCAGCCCGGCGACGATGGGCCCCGCGGCGTGGCCCACGTCGAAGATGGTGCCGAAGGTGCCCATGGCGGTGCCGAAGTGGCGCTCCTGGCAGATATCCGCCACCAGGGCGGCGGTGGATGAGGTCACCAGGGCCTCCCCCAGCCCGAAGAAGGTGGCGGTGATCAGGAGCAGGTAAAAGTTGTGGAGCAAGGGAATGGCCCCAAAAGATAGGGCGCAGAACACCATGCCCGCATTGATCAGGGGTCGGCGTCCGTAGCGGTCGGAAGTCCGGCCCATGATGGGCTTGGACAGGATGGTCACCAGCACCTGCACCCCCCAGAGAAGACCCGCCTGGAACTCGTTCAATCCCGCCACCTTCACCGCATAAATGGGCAGAAAGGCTTCCAGCGCCCCCACCGTCAGGTTCTGAAGGCCCTCCATGGAGGAGGTGACCACCACCCGCCGGTCGCTGAGCACTTCTTTGATGCCGGAGGCGAAGCGGCGCAGGGATTCCTTCAGACCTTTGCTCCGTTCCACGGTTTCTTTGCCCCGCAAGACCATCAGGGCGAGGACCAGGGAGAGAAAACCGGCCGCCCCGCTGGCCAGGTAAACCACCTGGAAATCAAAGAGCGCCGGGCCGCCGGTGGCCAGGCGATAGAGGATAAACCCGCCCACCGGGGCCCCCACCAGGTTGCCGATGATGGTGACCGAGGAAAACCAGGAGAGCATCTCGCCTTTTCTGCCCCCTGCCGCGTCCATCACCACCGCCATGGCCACCGGCCCATAGATGGCGGTGGCGAAGCCGTGCAGGAACCGGATCAGGATGAGAAGCTGATAGTTACTCACCAGAAGGTAGGTGAAGGGTATGACCGCGAAGACCACCAGGCCCGCCAGCAACGTCTTCTTGCGGCCGATGAGGTCGGAGACGGCGCCCGCGGGCAACTTGAAAAAGATGCCGGTGACCGTGGAGATGCCCACAACCAAGCCGATGGCCTCGGGGCCGGCTCCCAAGTAGAGGGCGAACAAGGGGAGCACCGGAGTCCGGGCCAGGGCGTAGGAAAACCGGGCCAGGAAACCCACGGCGCACAGAGAATTATACTGATTCAGCAGTGCCATGGTAGTTCCCAAATCATCTTAGTGTTTAGCCGCAGTGGGCCTATCGTAGTAGATGCTCTTGCCGCTGATGTTCACCGGGATGCCCATGGCCACTTCCGCCTTGATGTAACCCAGGGCCCGGGCCGCGGCGGCTACCCGCTGCTGCACCCGGTTGTCCACATTGTGCAGGGAGGCGGTCTTGGCCGCGGAGGACAGGGCCACGCCGATGTCCATCATCCGCATGATGCAGTGGGGGCCGGTATAGCCCATCTCTTTTTCCTGCATCCGCCGGTTTTGCTCAAACTCTTTGCAGGTGGAAAACCCGCAGCCGCCGCAGTCGTAGCCCGCCAGATTCGGTTTGGCCAAGCCGATGAGCACCAGAGCCTGGGAGTTCTCGATATTGGCCGCGTCTCTGAGCCAATACGCTTCGTTGGTGCTCCGGGGAGCATAGTCTTTCATGGCCTGGGCGATTTTCTTCAGATCCGCATCATCCTCGACCACCACGATTTCCAGGAAATCCTTGCCCCCGGCCTTGGGAGCTGTCCGGGCTGAGGCGGCCATGAGTTGGGCCACCATTATGGAGACATCTTTCATTGCTTTTCTCCTTCAATCATTCATTTAGATAAGGCTGCATGGAGCCGTTCAAACGTCTTGATGCCTTCCTCCAGGGCTTCGCGATCGTCTTTTGCTGTCCTGCGAATGCCCAGCAAGATGGTTTCCACGCCGCTGGCCTGGGGATTGGCAAACTTGCCGTCTTTGAGGTCCAGATCGTGGACCACCTCGGCTATCTTCCGGAGGACTTTCCCCCGCAGGCCGAAGGCCTCCAGCAACACCTCGAAGGTGCAGCGATCCTGTTCATGGGTAAAATCACCCTCCGGCACGTCAAACGACACGCCGTTGGGAACCGCGGCAACCATCCGGTCTGTCTCCAGGAACTCAAACCGGGCCTGGGAGTCAATGAATCGACGGATAAGCCAGGCCGAGGCCATGCGGTCCACAAAGGGGTTCCGGCGGGTTACCCAGACCCTGCCCTGGTAGTCTTCCTTGCTCCGGGGACCTGCCGGTTTCGGCCTTTCCGCCTGCGGGTTGCGCGGTGAGCTTCGTGAATCTCTCTTCAAAGCGTTCCAGCCGTTCCTGAAGGTCAGACCCTTGGGGACAATGGAAAAAATCGATGCCCTGAACGGCCCGGTAGTCTTTGAGCAGCTTCTGGAAGGTTCCCTTGACCCGCTCCAGTCCCTTGGGGTCTTGCTGTTGCTCCAGGGAACTCAGCTGGACCTCCAGAGCTTCCAGGGCTGCGGCGATGGGGGCGTAGTCATTGGCTCGCTGCGCCTGGAACAGGGACACGATCTCCTCATCTCCCATGGTTTCAATCCGCTCCACCTTGGCGAAGGCGGCTTCCCCTCCCAGACTGGAGACTTCTCCCGTGAGCCAGTGCAGGGCTTCCAGATGGTCCTCGGAATAAGGCAGGATATAGACCGAACCCTTCAGGGAGGCCGCCCCCATCTTGATAAGCCTTCTCCACACCTTCATCCGCAGGTTCCCCGGCTTGGCCGGGACCGTATAAAAGAAGAGGAGCCATTTGAAGATATTTTGTGACATGAGTTAAATATGTAACACATGTTTATCTTTGTCAAGGGGGTCTGCAAAAATTGTCGACTGCCGAAATGGATCCTTGAGGCCTGGTGCAAGATGGGGTGGTCGAACTCTCAGGGGATGGGGAAGTTTTTAGAGCTATCTCGAGGAGGTGAAACCTCAATATAGCTTGCCACTATACGCCCTTCCGCTAATTTTTCCATATCGTTCGTATATCGGAACCCTTGCAAATAAGGCTGACACTGGAAGAAGCAGGCAGAAAGAAATCGGCCCAGGGTGGCGCCGTTCTTCTCATGGCGGCCCTCGCCCCCCGAAAGCAATTCCAGCAATAACGCCCCCCAACCTTGGGCTAACCCCTTGCCCGAAGCTTGGACCCGCCACAGAAGCGTGTACACGCTTTTTTATGGCGTGTTATCAAGCCTGCCCCCTGGATTATCCTCCGCTCAAAAATTAGTTATAAATTTTTTGCCCTGGGTCCCATCACCCGGGGGGCACTTCCGATTTACCGGAATGAAATTTTGAAAAAATTGCTGTAGGGTGCCTACAAGGTAGGGGGCGGGCAGGAGTCCCCCTAGGGATTTGCCTTCTGGGGCCGGAAATCCTGCGGGATGAGACGGCGCCAGGGGACCGGGGGTCCCATAAGGTGGCTGCATGGGGAAGGGTGACCGTGTGGAACGGTGGCAGGGGGTGGACCGCAACCCGGGCCGGCAGGGGCGCACCAGGCACCCCATCTCAATGCCCCCCTTCGTCTCCGTTTACCTTTGACCGGCTCCCTTCCTCTCAAACGACCCTCTGAGAAACCCCAGGTTGAACAGTGAGGGCGGCCCCCTTGTCTTATCCCTTCACCCCGGGGGAAGCGTCAAGGGCGGGCGGGGAGAAGATTTTTCCAGGGCAATGTGAGGCAGGGAGACAGCACCCCGAGAGGCGGCAGCAAGAGCGACCCCCAGGAGAGACGATCCGGCCAGGCACAAGCACGCAACTTTGCCCTTTTTACCTCTCTATGGACCTGTCATGTGGGGAATAGTGTGGGGAATGATTTTTGAGCAAAAGAAAAGGGGTTAGCTTTTTGAGCTAACCCCTTGAAATTATTTGGTGGGCGATGGGCGACTCGAACGCCCGGCCTTTGGTTCCGGAGACCAACGCTCTATCCACCTGAGCTAATCGCCCACGAAAAAATCATATCAAATTCAGGCACTCTGTCAAGGCGGATCGGACCGGCGCCGGGTTGGCCAGGGACTGCGGGTAGGGGAGCCAGATCCAATCTCCTGGGATGGGCCACGACGAGCCGGAGGCCGTCCGGGCCGGGGTGAAGGAGAAAGTGGTCTTGACCTGACCGGCGCCAGTCATACGTTGTCTGGGGGCCGTTACCAGGCCCGGTCAATCCCATAATTTGATGGCCACAAAGGGTCCCCGGTTCACCGGGGGGGTCTCCCCCTGGGCCACCCACAAGACGCCGGTCGGCGGGGTGAAAGACGGTGCAGACCGCGGTGCCGGCATTGGCGATGTCGGGGTCGGCGAGAATTTTTTGTAAGTCGACGGGACCCAGGCGGCGGTCTGAGGCCAACTCCTGGAGCCGGTGGTTGCGGGCCTGGCTGTAGGCCTCGGTGAAATGATAAGCGGAGAGCACGGAATAGGGGGGGCGGGGGGGAAGCGCCCTTTCAGTCCCTGCATGGCCGGGCTTTGATAGTGGTTGGTGGTGGTGAGCAACCCGCGGTCGGGACGGCGCACCGCCCCCTGCCGGGCCGAGATCTCCAGCACCAGGGCTTCCCGGGGCCCGCAGAGCATGAGATTGTTGCCGATGGTGCCGGGCGCTTCGAGGACGCGGGCGGCCACCGCGGCCACCGTGTCCCCGTCTTCCAGGGCCTGCCGGAAGCGCAGGGCCGCCGGGGTCCCCTTGAGGGTGCGGTCCCGGCTCATGGCCGAGAGCTGGGCCAGGGCCACGCCGGAGGCGTTGATGCCGGTGCATACCCCCACATATCCCGGCCAGGCCAGGGAGGCCAGGCGCTGACCCTGATGCGGCGAAATGAGAAACAGGGTCTGGAAGCTGCGGTCAGGGGCTCGGTGAACACCGGATAATCCAGGTTGCGCCCCATCACATAGTCGCCCTGGGCGGTGTGGCGGTCCCCCACCGCCAGGGCCGAGCACCGGGGGCTGTTATTGGCCAGGTCATCCACCACATTCAGGAGCAGTATGCTCCCCAGGCTTACTTCGGCCCCGGCGGCGAGGGCGACCATCTCCTGCTGCAGGTGGGGCGGGATATAGGGCCAGAACCCCCGGGCCAACCACTGCAGGAGGCCGTACAGGGGCAGGGCCCCGGCATAGAGGCTGATCCGGGCCAGGTAGGTGAGGATCGCCCGGCGCAGCAGGCGGATGTCGGCCGCCCAGGGTTTGTCCGTGGCGGCGTCCCCGCTCCTGAGGGTCGCCCCAGATTTCCAGCGTGCGTAACATGTTGGTCATCTTGCCTGGGCCTGGCCCGGGAAGAGCCCCTCCGGCTCCGCCGATGAACCAGGCGGATTTAGGGTTTACTGCCGGATGGCGACCTCTGCCGAACAAGCCTTCTGGGAAAGAGGCCGAAGCTCGAAGGGAGATCGGCTGCCGCTCTCTTTCTGTTCTAAAAATCTCACTTGGCCAGGGTGGCCAGTTTTTTCAAATCCATCTGTTGAGCGACTTTTTTTAATACCTCGAGATTATCGATGCCCTCACCGTCGATTTTCACCCAGAACCGGTCCGCCACGCTGATGTTCAGCTCACCCTGCTTTGTCCTGGTGGCGAAAGGTTTCAAAGGCCTTGAAACCCTGCACCTCGGTGGTGCGCACGGTCTCTTCGCTGCTCTCCATTTGCAGCTGTTGCCCGGTCAGGAAGGGGATGGTCTTCCCCAGGAAATCCATAATGATAACCTCCAGGGTCTGGTCACCGGCCTTAAACGAGACCCGGGCTTCGCTCACCATCACTTTGCCCTGTTTCAGGGTGGTGCCGCTGGGCTTGCCTTCCATGGTCCAGCCGGGGATTTTCATATCCACAAAGGGCAACAATTCTTTGAAATTGACCACTTCCGCCCCAGCCGGCCCCACCAGACCGAAGATTATCCATGACAAACCAAGCAGGGTTGCCAGCCTGCACTTTGCTGCTGTGGCTCGATGACCGGGCATTGCTCTCTCCTCTGCCTTAAGGATCAGGGACGTCTTTTACGGGGAAACCCCCGGGCTTTCTGAACCCTCCCGGGAAAATTTCAACCAGAACGCCGTGGCCAGACCCCAAATCACCCCGAAGAAGGTGACCAGAACCGGCGTCATATAACCCAATTCCAGGCCCCACATGCCCTTCCCCATTTTCGGGAAAATGATCACCAGCTGGATCAGCGTCTGGGCCAGGCTGTATAACGCCCCTCTCACGTAGTAAGAACCGCGCAGGGGCAGGAAAAACAAGCAAGCCCAGACGCCGCCCCAGACCACGTGCGCATAAATCCACATGGGGGTCAACCCCATAGCCATTTTTGATCCCATTACGGCGTTGAGGCCGGCGGCGCCGAAGCCCCAGGCCACCATGGCCTTGACCAAACCGCCGAAGGCCCCGGCGGCAAAGATCAGACTGAAATTCCGGAAAAAATTGTTCATCTGAGTGGTTATTCCTCCAGAATGGGGGCTGGCCGCCGGCAATGAGGGGCCCCCATAAATCTCAGGTTCATCCCAGGGGACTGATTGACGAAAATTTTAGAATATTTTCAGCCGGAGCTCCAACAGGTTTTCCTATCGGGAAACCGGCCACCCTTAGCCAACCTTCCCGGTCGCGGTTATTCATCGCCGCCCAGTTTAACCACCAGCCCGCGGCATACCCCCAGATGGCATTGTAGAACACTACCAGGAGGGGAGTGAGATAGCCCAGTTGCAAACCCAAAACGCCTTTGTGGGCCATCACGGGAAAAACCAGGAAGAGTTGCACCAGGGTGGGGGCCAGGCTGAAGAGGAGGCCCCGGGCCGGAAATGACCACCGGCCCATAGGCAACAGGAACAGCAGACCCCAGAGCCCGCCCCACACCAGCTTGGCATAGAGGAAGGCCGGGGTTAACGGCGGGGCGATATGGACCCCCAGGGCCGGGGCGATCCCGAGATATCCGCCGAGCCATACCGCCAGGCTGTTCCACAGGCCCCCCCAACATCCGGCCACAAAAACCAGGGAGAGGTTTCTCATCGTCAGGTTCATGGCATCCTCCTTCAAGAGAAATTACGTGCGCCCGGTAGATGCCCACCGGAGTTCGGCTAACCATCATGGGCTTCTGCTTCCCGCCTGGCCCGGTCATTTGAGGCTTCTGATAAACTTTTTCCGCTCCCGGCCCCGCCGGCCATAGGCATAGATCAAATGCTGGACCTGCGGCCGCTCACCACCGACGTGAAAGGAGAAGGCCTTTTCTTCAATGCTGCGGTCGGCCACCGTCATCCTTTCGTGCTGCCGCAGGTGCTCGATCCAGGTCTCCACGATAAAGGTTTCCAGGAAGCGGCCCGGGTTGGCCGTATCCTGAAACAAGCCCCACCGGATGGCGCCGTCCCGGCGCCGGATGACACTTAAGGCCCGCATGGCCTGGGCAAACTGGCCTGACTGCGGCGGGTCAATAAGGTACTCCATCGTTACCAACACCGGCCCCTGCTCCGGCCGGGGCTCGAGAATCAGGTGGGGTTCGGGCCAGTGGAGAGACGGGGTCAGGTCCGATTCATCGTCCAGGTTAACCCGATAGCGGATGGCGGCCAGGAGTCCCAGCCCCAGGCCCCCGGCGGACCAGAGCAGGGCCGCCTTCAGGCTCTGATGCGTGGCGACCGTCCCCCAGACGGCGCTCCCGGCGCTGAAACCACCGGCAAAAACGAGCATATACACCGCCAGGACCCGGGCCCGGACCCAGGCTGGGACCGCAATCTGGATGGCCACATTGAAGAGGGAGACCACCACCAGCCAGGCGGCCCCACTGAGAACCATGGCCGCCACCAGGGCCGCCATGTGGGGCACCAGGGCCGTGACCGCAATCATGGCGGCGGCAACCAGGGTCACGCCGGCCAACAGGGCCTCGACGGGGAGATGGCGCTGCATCCGGGGCAAGAGCCCGGCCCCGGCCACCGCCCCGGCGCCGAAGCATCCCAGCAGGATGCCGTAGTCGGCGGAGCTGCCGCCCATTTCGTAGCGGACCACCAGGGGCAGAAGGGCCCAGAGAGAGCTGCTAAATAAGATGAAAATGCCGGTCCGCCACAGGATGGCTTGCAACCCCCGGGAATGACGCACGTAACGCAGGCCGGTGTGGATGGCGGCGACCATGCGTTCGGCCGGCAACGCGGTGTCGGTGACCGGCCGCTGCCACCGGTACAGGACGATCATCACCCCCAGGAAAGAAACCGCATTCAGCATAAAGGTGGCCCCGGCCCCCGCCCCGGCCACGATGGCGCCGCCCAGGGCCGGACCTACGGCCCGGGACAGGTTAAACCCGGCGCTGTTCAGGGAAATGGCCTGGGCCAGCTCCCGGCGCGGCACCAGTTCGGGAATGATCGCCTGCCAGGCGGGCGCATTCATGGCCGCGCCCAGGCCCAGCAGAAAGGTGAAACTCAACAGCACCCAGGGCGAGGCGGCCCCCAGGAGGGTCAGGGCGGCCAGGAGCGCCGCCGCCACCATCATCCAGGCCTGGGTAGCCAGCAAGAGCCGGCGCCGGTCGATGATGTCGGCCAAAGCCCCGGCCGGCAGCGATAACAGGAACATGGGGAAAATGCTGGCGGCTTGCACCAGGGCCACCATCGCCGGGGAGGTGGAAAGCGACGTCATGAGCCAGGCGGCCCCCACGCTTTGCATAAAGGTGCCCATATTGGAAACCAGGGTGGCCAGCCACAACGCCCGGAATACCGGATGATGCAAGGGACTCCAGGACGAGGTGGCGGCAGGGGGCGGTTTCATGGCAAGGTCGGCGCGGGTTTTATCCATTTATGAAAATATGAAAATATGAAAAATTTGAAAAAACCGGGGTTCCTGGTCAGGGTCAACTGCCGAACGGTGTTGGTCTAAATATAACCATCGATTGGGGCTTGTCATGCCGGCAAGCTTTTTGGCGGGCCCCGGAGGTGAAAAAATCGGCGAACCGCCGCCGGCCCGGACCGCGGGCCGGTCCGACCGTGCCTCACCGGAACCGGGACTCACGGGGTGAGGATCGAAAAGGTGGTTGGAGAAACCGTGGCGGTGGGGCAGGGGGCCCGGAGAAGAGCAGACCCCCTGCGGTTGGCGTCGTATCCGGTTAGCCCAGGATGGCCTTCAGGTCCGCATCCGGGGTGGAGATGGGTTTGAGGTCGAAGTTTTTCACCAGCACGTCCAGGACGTTGGGGGTGATGAAGGCCGGGAGGCTCGGCCCCAGGCGGATGTTCTTGATGCCCAGGTAAAGGAGCGTCAGCAGGATGGCCACGGCCTTCTGTTCGTACCAGGAACAGATAATGGACAGGGGCAGGTCGTTGACCCCCACCCCGAAGGCGTTGGCCAGGGCCACGGCGATTTGCACCGCCGAGTAGGCATCGTTGCACTGGCCCACGTCCAGGAGCCGGGGAATGCCGCCGATATCGCCCATTTCTTTGTCAAAGAAGCGGAACTTGCCGCAGGCCAGGGTCAGGACCACGCAGTCCTTGGGCACCTTCTCCACGAACTCGGTGTAGTAGTTGCGGGTGGGTTTGGCCCCGTCGCAGCCGCCCACCAGGAAGAAGTGGCGGATGCTGCTTGTTCTTCACGGCCTCGATGACCGCTCCCGCCACGCCTAGAACCGCGTTCCGGGCAAAGCCGACCATGACGGATTTCCCATTGCTGTCCTCGCTAAAGCCCGGCATGGCCAGGGCCTTGTCGATCACCGGCTTGAAGTTGAGGTCCGGGATGTGGGTGATGCCCGGCCAGCCCACCAGGCCCCGGGTGAACAGGTTGGGGGCGTAGATTTCCTGGGGCCGCTGGATGCAGTTGGTGGTCATGACGATGGCCCCGGGGAACTGGGCGAACTCCTTGGCCTGGTTCTGCCAGGCGGTGCCGAAGT
The DNA here is from genome assembly GCA_963739925.1 of uncultured beta proteobacterium. Lineage (GTDB taxonomy): Bacteria > Pseudomonadota > Gammaproteobacteria > Burkholderiales > Burkholderiaceae_C > CAVUBY01. The sequence continues at coordinate 229,383 of CAVUBY010000006.1, forward strand.
GGCCGTAGAAATGGGGGTACTTCTTGAGGCCGGGGTAGCCGTGCGTGGGGAGCATCTCGCCGTGGGTGTAGACGTTGATGCCTTTGCCTTCGCTCTGCTTCAGGATCTCTTCCAGGTCCAGGAGATCGTGCCCGGAAACCAGGATGGCCTTGCCTTTCTTGTGCCCCAGGGGCACCTTGGTGGGCACCGGGTGGCCGTACCGGCCGGTGTTGCCCGCATCCAGCAGTTCCATGGCCCTCAAGTTGATCTCGCCGCATTTGAGCACCAGAGGCAGGAGGTCGTTCAGGCCCAGGTCTTTAGCCGCCGTGGCCGCCAAACCCTCGTGGATGAAGGCATAGACCTTGTCGTCTTCCTGCCCCAAAATCCGGGCGTGGTCGGCATAGGCGCAGACCCCCTTGATGCCGAACAGCAGGGTGTGCTTCAGGGCCAGGATATCGGCATCCGCGGCGGGATAGGATTTGAGGCCCACGGCTTCGGCCTGCTTGACCAGTCCCTCTTGGCTGGCTTCGGGCTTAAAGGTGGCCGGACCGGCGGCAAAATCGGCCTTGCCCCCTTTGGCCATGACTTCGGCCTTGAGGCCATCCCGCAAAAATACACTTTGATTGATGAGTTTGACGAGCCTCTGGGGATCGAAATCAACGTTGGTCAGGGTCGAAAACGCCGCTTCCAGGTAAAGGCGTTGATATCCCGGTCGCTGACGCCGACTTTGCGGCCTTCCACGGCCACCTGCGACAGCCCCTGGAGGCTGTAAATCAATAAATCCTGCAGGGCCGCCACCTCGGCATTCTTGCCGCATACGCCCAGAACCGTGCACCCCTCACCTTTGGCCGCTTGTTCACACTGATAACAAAACATTGTTGTCCTCCTAAATTTTGTATTTCTAAAACCCTGTGGTTTGGCTTGCCAAAACCCTTGTGGCTCTTAATCTACTTCCGGCCTCGATGTGGCCGCCTTGACTTAAGACAAAAATTGCAGAAATTCTCCAGGTTTCGGATATGCCATTTCGGTGGTGAAGTTTCCGGAACCCCGTGGGCGGACTGACGCACTGCAGGATATGAGGCTGCCTCCTTCAAAAGGGTTCACAAAATTGTTAATGCTAAAAATAGGCATCCATTTTAAAAAGTCATCCTTTGGGAAGATTTTTTTCTCATGCCAGGCGGGTTGGTTCATAATTCATTTCCATCTCAGAAAAGTATTTTGCAGGTCCGGAGAATGGTTTTCCAAGGCACTGAAACCGTCGTAGGGCGCGTCTCACGCCATCCTTGGTGCGTAAGACGCACCCTACAATGGAAATTACCTTTTTGAGCGCAGATTGGTATTGAAATCATGTAGGAGCGGCGCGCAATCCGGGCTGCATAAAGGCGGTGCAGGCCCTACGCTCTTGAAATGGTATCCATAAGACTTTACTTGAGGCCTCAGATTGGTATTAAACAGGCAGGAACGGTGGGCGGAACCGAGCTGCAGGGAGGGTGCGGCCCGGCAACCTTATTCCAGGAGTTCTTTCAGGGCCAGGAGTTCGTCCCGGATGGACTTCAGCAGGGTCAACACCTGGTGGTCCAGGGGGGCGGGGGTAAAGGGCCGGGGCGGCAGGCGGTGCTGCTCGGGCTTATGGTTCATCTGGCGGCGCATGGCTGCCAGGCTCAGTTTTTCCTCTTCCCGCAGGCGCTTGATCTCCAAGATGAGCTGGATATCGGCAGGGCGGTAGAGGCGGTGCCGGGAGCCGCGGCGGCTGGGCTTCAGGAGCTTGCCCTGGGTTTCCCAGTACCGCAGCACATGGGTATTGACCCCGGTGATGCGGCTCACCTCACCGATGCTATAAAAAGCTTTGCGGGGGAAATCCTCTTCCACAGTGGTCAGTGGCCAGTGGTTAGTGGTCAGAAAAAGACTTAAGCCTAAAGGCGGGATGCGCTTCACTTTCCCGCCCTACGGAATCTTAACGCAGTTCCGCCCCCAGATCTTTTGCCAGGGCCGCAACCAGGGCCTGATGATGGGGGTTCACCAGATCATCCGTCAGGGTCCGCTCCGGGTCGCGATAAGACAGGCGGAAGGCCAGGCTCCGCTTGCCCGGCGGCACGGGGTCGCCGACGTAGACGTCAAAGAGGACCGCGTCCACCAGCCAGGGCCGGCCATAGGCGTACAAGGCCTCGGCCACCTGGGCCGCGGGCACGCTTTCCGGCAACATGACCGCGATGTCCCGGTAGACCGCCGGATAGCGGGGCAAGGGCGTGAACCGGGGGGGAATGGAGGCCTGGCCCAGGGCGGCAAAATTGAGATTGAACCCGAAGATGTCGCCCTCCAGGTCCAGCTGATCGCCGATGTCCGGCCGGAGTTCCCCCAGGACTCCCAGTTCCCGGCTCCCGGAAAAGACCCGGGCCCCATAGCGCAGGTATTCGGGCAGGCCGTCGGGGGTAAAGGTCACCTCGGGGATTCCGGAGCCCCTCCAGCAAGGTCTCCACCATCCCCTTGAGGTCAAAGAAATTGACCGGGTCCCGGGTGGTATTCCAGGCCGCCTCCTCCCGGGCGCCGTACATCAGCCCGGTGAGCCAGTGCTCCTCGTGGGGCAGGTCTTCCCCGGCCCGGGGCGCAAAGACCTTGGAGATCTCGAACAGGCGCACATCCTGGGCCTGCTTCAAGGTGTTGCGGCGCAGGGTGTCCAGCAACCCGGGCAAGAGCGAGGTGCGCATCATGGCCTGCTCTTCGCTCAAGGGGTTGGCCAGGCGCAGCGCCGCCGGCGCCCCGGCCGCGGTCAGCAGGCTCCCCAGGCGGTCCGGCTGGAAGGAATAGGTGATCACCTCGAAGAAACCCAGGCCCTCGAGCAGTTGCCTGGCCGCGGCCAACAGGCGCACCTCGGGGCCGGGCCGGGGCGTGGCCACTACCCCCCGGGGCAGGGTCACGGGGATGGCGTCAAACCCGGCCAGGCGGGCGATCTCCTCGATGAGGTCCACCTCCCGCTCCAGGTCGCCCCGGAAGGGGGGCACCTGCAACACCAGGTTTTCTTCATCCACCGCCAGGGCGGGCAGATGGAGACGCCGCAGCAGGTGCAGCATCTGCTCCGGGCTGAACTCGGTGCCCAGCACCTGGTTGGTCCGGGAAACCCTGAGGTTCAGCCGGGGGTGTTGTATGGGCGCGGGATACTCATCCAGGCGCTTGGCGGCCACAACGCCTTCGCCCACCTCGCACATGAGCTGGGTGGCCCGCTCCAGGGCATGGATCACCCCGTCGGGGTCCACCCCCCGCTCGAACCGGTAGGAGGCCTCGGTGCTGAGCCCCAGGCGCTTGGCGGTCCGGCGGATGGTGCGGGGATTGAAATAGGCGCTTTCCAGCAACACCTGGGTGGTGGACCCGGTGACCTCGGAATCGAGCCCCCCCATGATCCCGGCCAGGGCCACGGGCCCCTCGGCATCGCAAATCAGCAGGGTTTCGGGGTCCAGGTCCCGCTCGACGCCGTCCAGGGTGGTGAAACGGCGCTCGCCGCTCTTGGGCAGGCGCACCACGATTTCGCCCCTCCGGAGGCGCTCGAAGTCGAAGGCATGCAGGGGCTGGCCGAACTCCAGCAGCACGTAGTTGGTGACATCCACCAGGTTGTTGATGGCCCTTAAGCCCGCCATGTGGAGGCGGCGGCGCATCCAGAAGGGCGAGGGCGCCACGGTCAGCCCGGTCATGAGGCGGGCGGCATAACGGGGGCAGTGCACCGGGTCCAGGATGGTCACCCGGGCCTCAAGCCCGGGCGCCGCGGCCGCAGCCACGTTGACCTCGGGATGGCGCAGGGGCGCATCCAACAACGCCGCCACCTCCCGGGCCAGACCCAGGACGCTCAGACAGTCGGCGCGGTTGGCGGTGATGGCCACTTCCAGGACCGTGTCCGCCAGCCCCATGGCCTCGGCGAAATCCCGGCCCAGCGCCAGATCCTGGGGAATCGCCATCAGACCCACATGATCGGCAGACAACCCCAGCTCATCTTCCGCCAGGAGCATGCCTTCGGAGAGGACGCCCCGCAGCTTGGCGGGCTTGAGCTTCTGGCCGCCGGCCAGGATGGCCCCGGGGGGCGCAAAGGGGTAGAGAACCCCGGCCGCAACATTGGGAGCGCCGCACACCACCCGGTAGGTCTGGCTGCCGGTGGTCACCTCCGCCACCTGCAACCGGTCCGCCTGGGGGTGGCGTTCCACGTTCAAGACCTTGCCCACCACCACTCCGGAAAATCCCGGAGTCACTTCCTCCACGGCCTCGACTTCCAGGCCGGCCATGGTCAGTCGATCTGCCAGGGCCTGAGCCCCCAGGGTGAGGTCCACAAAATCAGCCAGCCAGTTGAGAGACAATCGCATAATGGCTTAATTTAACCTCCCTAACCACAAAACTCAAGAACCTTGATGCTCTCAAAACCTGGGGTGAGTCAAAGGGGGCACAGGCTCCAGCCTGTCGGCTCAGGCTAGACCGTTCAGCCGATCTGCCCCAACTCATGCATAGGGGCGGTTCTTAGGGCGGCCGTCCCCGGCCGCCACCGGGAGGTCACCAAATGAAAAGGGACCGCTGCCGGTCCCTGTCGCACCTCGTTTTGATAACCCGGATTTTAGGGCCAACGTTGCCGCGCCGCCTGGTTGCTAAACCGCGGCCTGATTCCGGCTTACCCCTCTTTAGGCTGAGGCTTTTTTGCGCCGGAAGCCCCGTTCCCCCAGGCCTTTTTCTTTGGCCAGTTTACTCCGCTGTGCGGAGTATTCCTTGCAAACGAGAGGATACTTCTTGGGGTCAAGGCTGTACCGGCGGAAATACTCAGCCGGGGCCAATTGATGGGACTTGCGCAGATGAGCCTTGAGAGTCCGCATCTTCTTGCCGCATTCCAGACAGACGACATACTTTTCTTTGACAATTTCATCCAGCGGAATCGAAGGTTTCTTGACTACTTCCGCCTCCAGCTCCGGCTCGTCAACCCCCATGGCGGCCTCCAGCAAGGCCTCGGCGGTTTCAAGCGCGGATAAAACATTATGGATGCTTTTAATCTCATCGACTAATTCTTTAGGGGTGAGTTCGCTCATCGACGCGTGGGAAATCACAATCTGGGCCGTTAATTTGAGTGCCTCAGTCGCCATAAACGTCATTCCTCTCTGAATCGTTTTGTATTATTGCGTCTGAATTAATTTTGATGCAACCTTTATGGATGGTTATATGTAAGTGTCATTTCTCTTGTCAAGAGATTTTTTGTCTAACTTAACTTTTTTTATACACCCTACCTATTTTTTCATTAATTAATCGACCGCCAAATGGAATGGGACAACTCAAGATTTACTTCCCTGGGCCATCTTGTGTAATGCCACGGGGTCAACGATGGTTATCTTGCCCTTATCCACTTCTATTAAGCCCAAACTCTTAAATCGGGATAAAGTGCGAGACAATGTTTCGCTGATAGTACCCAGGTAAGCGGCCAGCTGCGTTTTGGTGGTGGGCAATTCGCACTGCAGTCCGGCCGCGATTTCGCCGTGCGTATGCTGGCATCTCTCTAATATATACCGGGCCAGCCGGGCTGATACTTCTTTCAAAGAGAGATCCTCCAGCTGTTTGGTCAGGTGAAACATCAAGCGGCTCAAGGTGGCCAGCATGTTGCGGGCCAACGCCGGGGAGGCGGCCAGATGCTGCAAAAACGGCCCCTTGGGGAAGAATAAGGTGTGGCAGTCCTCCAAGGCGATGGCCGTGGCCGGGTAAGGAATTTCTCCGAACACCGCGGCCTCGGCGAAGCTCTCTCCCGGCCCCACCAGACGGATAATGTATTCTTTGCCCTCCAGGGAACTCTTTACCAGTTTTATCTGACCGGTGATGAGCAGAAAAAACCCCTGGGCCTCTTTCCCCTCCGAAAAGATGGTGGCTTGCCGGGGGAAGGTTTTCTTTACCGCCATGCGGGCCAGGACCTCCAGATCCGCCTCGCCAATCCCGGAAAACAGATAAATGCGCCGTAAGATTTGCTGCTTGCCACCCGTGTCTTCCTTGGCGGTGCGGTCCATGCCGGCTCCCCTCCGGTGGTACGGGATAAAATTCCTCTTTTTCAGGTCAGGACTGCAACAAGACGCGGCCAATTCCTGAACTGGGCCATTTTAGGCCGAAACCAATTTTC